>CAWHDL010000001.1:0-47191 GCA_963828065.1 uncultured Actinomycetota bacterium
GACCGCGGCTCGAGTCTGAGGCTATTGCCGGGACATTGCGACCGTGAGCCTGTCCTCCGGTTTGATGAGGTGGTCTTGGCTGTCGTCACCGAGGTCGATTTGCACCCATTCGATCTCGCCGTTGAACTTGTTGCCGGTGGGGCCGTAGTCCGGTGAGACTGGCGAGCCGGTGTCGGAGCCGACGTCGCAGGCCTCGTCGGCGGAGTAACACCATGGGCTGGGTCTGCTCCACGCGCCCGGCGCCGACGGGTTTGCCGTCGTAGTACAGGGTGATGTCGCCGCCCTTGGCCAGTCCGCCGCCGTCGTAGGCGAATTCCATGCGCACCTGATGCTTTCCGGCGGGGATGGGCTCCTCGGCGGTGATCATGTAGTGCTTGATGCCAAAGAAGTTGTAGCAGTACTTGAGCGTGCCCTCGTGGGCATACAGCGTCCAGCCGCCCACGCTGCCGCCCTGGGTGACGATGACGCCCGGCGGCGCCGGACTCCGGCACGGTGATGTCGGCGGTGACGGTGTGTGACTTGTTCTTCAGGTTGACCACGCAGTCTTCGCTGATCCGCATGCCCGGGAACAGCAGCTGGCTGTTTCCGCGGATCAGCTGCGGGCCGCCCGGCGAGATCGGGATTGAGGCGCTCGACTCTGCGATCGTCCAGCGGCACCACGTTGTATTTGACGGCCTCGATGAGCCACAGCCGCTGCATGTCGGCGAGCTTCTGGGGATTCTCCGCAGCCAGGTTGTGGGCCTGGGTCCAGTCGTCTGGGCCATAGAGCTCCCAGGTGTCGTCGTCGAATGGCGGCAGGGCGGCGTTCACGTTCCAGGGGTGCTGTGTCTGGTCACCGCCGTCCAGCCCTTGTGGTAGATGCCGCGGTTGCCGAACATCTCGAAGTACTGGACCTCGTGTGTCTCGGGAGCCTCGCCGTCGCGCAGGGTGGGCAGCATGCTGACACCCTCCAGCGGCGCCTGCTGGATACCGTTCACTGAGATCGGCGCGGGCAGTCCGGCCGCCTCCAGGATGGTCGGGGCGACATCGATCACGTGATGGAACTGGTTGCGGGTCTTGCCCTTGTCGGCGAAGCCGTTGGGCCAGTGCACGATGGTGCCGTTGCGGGTGCCACCCCAGTGGGAGGCCACCTGCTTGGTCCACTGATATGGCGTGTTCATCGCGTGCGCCCACCCCACCGCGTAGTGGTTGTAGGCCTTCGGTGTGCCGAAGTCGTCGATCTTCGACAGCAGGAACTCCGTCGTCTCGACGCCAGGCATCCCGTTGAGCATGGCCATTTCATTGAAGGAGCCCTGCAGGGTGCCTTCTGCTGAGGCGCCGTTGTCGCCGATGATGTAGTAGATCAGCGTGTCGTCGAGGACGCCCAGGTCCTCCAGGGTGTCGACGATGCGGCCAAGCTCGTGGTCGGTCTGCTCGAGGAATCCGGCGTAGATCTCCATCTCGCGCGCCAGCACCGGCTTGAGCTCGGCGGGCATGTCGTCCCAGGCCGGGATCTCGTCGTGCCGTCGGGTCAGCTCCGCGTCTGCGGGCACCACACCGAGTTCCTTCTGCCGCACCAGGATCTGCTCGCGCGCCACGTCCCAGCCGCCATCGAACTTGCCCCGGTACTTATCCGACCACTCCTTGGGCACGTGATGCGGGGCGTGCGCGGCGCCGGGCGCCCAGTACATGAAGAACGGTTTGTCGGGCATCAGCGCCTTCTGCTGGCGCACCCAGGTGACGGCGCGATCGGCCAGATCCTCGGTGAGGGTGTAGCCCTCCTCCGGTGTCTTTTCGGGCTCCACCGGTGCGGTGCCCTCATACAGGCCGGGGTAGTACTGGTTGGCCTCGCCGCCGATAAAACCGTAGAAGTACTCAAAGCCCGAGCCGGTGGGCCACTGATGAAACGGGCCGACCGGGGAAACCTCCCAGACGGGCACTTCGTGGCACTTGCCGAATTGCGCCGTCGAATAGCCGTTGAGCATAAGGGTCTCGGCGACGGGCGCCTTGTCCTTTGGCCGGACACTGCTGTTACCCGGTGCCGATGTCGCGATCTCGGTGATGCCACCCATCCCCACGGAGTGGTGGTTGCGACCGGTCAGCATTGCCTGACGCGTCGGCGAACACAGCGCCGTCGTGTGAAAGCGACTGAGCTTGAGTCCGCCGGCGGCCAGCCGCTCGGCCGTCGGCGTATTGCACGGACCCCCGAAAGCCGACGACGCACCAAACCCGACGTCGTCGAGCAGCACGATCAGCACATTGGGCGCGCCCGCCGGCGGGCGCAGCGGAACGATCGGCGGATAGGTGGTGTCGCGATCCTTGGCGTCATAGGTCGTCAAGCCAACATGCTTGACGTCGGGAATGGGCAAGATGTCGCGGCGCACCGCGTCCTGCGCTGGCGCCGCGGGTGCGCCGGTCTCGCCATCGGGCTTGTGGCCATTCGGCTCAATTGACAGATTTGCCATGATGATCCTCTCCTAGAGACCTGGGATTACCGGAGTGCCGACACAAGTCGTGCGACGCTCGCCGGAGCGGCCTAGCCGCGATTCATCTCGCGCCTTCTCTCATCCGAAGGTATTACCGTCGGCTTGCGGTGCGCCCTAGTGATCGCCTTGGCCCGAGAAGTCCAGACTAGGCCGATGGCCGCGTTGATGGAGCCATTTGTTGACTTCAGCCCATAGCCGTGGGACGCGAAACCAGCAGCCGCGCGGACCGCGGGCGACAGCTGCAAACTCATGCAGCTCCCGTTACGAAACCTGCCGTGCACGTTTATATTTCGCAGCAATGTACAGCCACTATTCAGGGACTGGTCTACAGCGCAGAGCTCCCGGCGGCCCCGCGCTACCTCGACTTGCCCAGTAGCGTTGAGGTATGCCGTTGCTGATCGACCGCATCGACCACGTCGTGCTGAATTGCCGTGACATCGGCGTCATCGCCGACTGGTACGAGAGGGTGCTGGGCATGCGGCGGGAGATCTTCGGTGGCGGGCGACTCGCGCTTCTGTTCGGTAACCAAAAGATCAACCTCCGGCCCAGTGGTGCGCCGAATTGGGAAACGAGTGCAGTGGATGCGCCCGGCTCGCAGGACCTGTGCTTCATCGCCGAGGCCACCGCCGAGGAGATCGGCGCGCATCTGAGAAGTTGCGGCGTGACGATCACGACCGGCCCGGTAAGCAAGACCGGAGCGCTCGGGCCGATGACGTCGCACTATTGCCGTGACCCCGACGGCAACCTGATCGAGATCGCCACATACCGGCCGGCGTGACAGGAGATCAGACGATCGCAGCCGCCGGTCCGTGCAAGACTACGACCCAGACGGCGATGTAGTGGCAGATCGCCGCCGCCGCGGTGAACGCATGAAAGAACTCGTGATAGCCGAAGGTCTGTGGCCACGGGTTGGGCCAGCGAAGGCCGTAAAAGACCGCGCCGATGTTGTAAAGCACGCCTTCGGCGACCAGTAGTGCGACGACGGCGACACCCGCGCTGTCCAACAGCGTTCCGGTGAACCAAATCGCCACCCAGCCGAGCAGTAGGTACAGGAGCACGCCGAACCGCCGAGGCGCAGACGGCCACAACATCTTGAGGGCAACACCTGCTGCCGCGCCGATCCACACCACAGTCAGGACCTGTGTCCCGGTGCGCGGTGGCATCGCCAATAGCGCGATGGGGGTGTAGCTGCCGGCGATGAATAGGAAAATCAGCGAGTGGTCGGCACGCTTCATCCACATTTCGGCCGTCGGTGAGCGCCAGTGCACTCGGTGGTAGGTGGCGCTGACGCTGAACATGGCGACGATGGCGGCGGTGTAAATCAGAGTGGCCCAACCGGCCTTCGGTGATGCGGCAATCCAGGCCACCGACACCAGCGTCGCCCCGGCGACGATGGCGATGGCCGCCGAGCAGAGGTGAATCCAACCGCGTGCGCGGGGCTTGCCGAGCACGTTGGTGACGGTGTCGGCCAAGACTTGGGGCAAGTCATCATCGGCGCTCCTGGCCGCACGATTACTCGCGACAGGTGGCGTCGTTGGGTTGGCTTGTTCGACGATCACGTTGGACTTGTCACCGATTCGAGGTCGTTCAGGACGTCTCCCGTGTCGATGGCGAGCCGTTGCGGATAGGGCAGGGTATCGCGGCAGCGGTTATGAAGGATCGTGGACCCGTCAGGTTACGCCCCGAACCGCTCCGCGGTGACCGGTCCCATCCCCTCATGGATGTGCTAATATCAACCTTGTTGACACACGCTGACCGTCTACGGTGTGGGATCTGCCGCCGGTAATGACGAGATAGCTGCTAATCACCGAATTCGTTTGGATGCGAGGGGTATTCAGGCGTGCAAGTGTGTCGCCTGAAATAGCGTAGCGTTGGGGTGTCGAGGCCCCTTCGTTTCCGCGACCGCGCTCGACAGACTAGGAAAGAACATCATGATTCCCGGAACAACACTGCCCACGCCTTACGAAAATCGCCTGAAACTCGTTCAGGACACTATGACGATGAACTCCGTGCTGGATGACGACACCGCGGGCAAACTCGCGATTCACGTACTACACGCGCTCAACTCGATACCTGAGAAGATCCGCTGAGCAACGCCATTCACGAGTAGCGGCTGATGGAACCCACCTGTCAACGACGACGTGGGTCCCGTCGGTCAACCAGATCCTTACTCACCTGCGTCTAATAGTGCCTGCTCGGCTGCGCGATGGTCGTTGCCCCAGGCAGCGCGGTGCCACGCCGCGGCCGACTCATGCGCGGCGCTTTCGCCGCCTTCTTGTTTCGCGGCCCGATTGTGTGCGCGTGCGGCCCGATCGTGTGCCCGGGCGGCCTCCTCGTGTGCCTCTGCCGCCTGCTCGTGCGCTTCCGCCGACGACTCATAGCGCCACGCTGCCGAAATCAACGCTTCCCGGGAGGGAGTGTGCGCTTTCTGTTGGCGCTCGGCAGCGCGGTCCAGTGTCATCGCCGTGCCACCGTGAGCCCCGCATCGGGCCCGATCACGATCAGCCGGTCGAGGCTAGGCGGGTGACCGGGTGGGCGGTAGGACTGGAACTGCCGAGGGGCGTTGTTCAGCACAAAGAACGGCTAGCTGCCGCAAAGGATTTGGTGCAAATCCTGCGGCGGCCATGAACAACGCCTGGTTGGTACCCGGTAAAACGCATCCCACGCCTCCTCCCGGCGGAAGGCATCACACTGCCCACCTGCCTGTACTTCGCGTGGATTCGCATCCCTCACACTAGGCCTGCGGACCTGCTAAAAGAAGACTTTTGATGATAAGACAAGCCCATAGCCCGTCGCCGACCCCGACCCCGACCCCGACCCCGACCTCGGCCGCGAGCCAGGTCAGTGCCCTAAGTGCTCGATGATCTGAACCTGGATCTCGCCGACGAGGCCGCCGAGGATGGCGCCGACGGCGATCATCAGCGGCTCGTCGTCTTTGAACACCGGCCGGAGAATCGATTCGTATTCCTCGTTGGTGAGCTGGTTCATCTTCTCCACGATCGTGGTCTCCAGGTCGATCACACTCGTGGCGTAATCCTGTGCCTCGAGCAGTGTCGACGGCAGCCGCTCCAGGACCATCTTCACGACTCTGTCCTTGAGTGCGCGGTAGCGCTGCGTGCCGACGGCGAGCACGACGACTGGGCCGGCGATGCCGGTCTGCGCGTCGATCGCCGCGTCGATTTCTTTGGCGGCGAGCGCGAACAGCTTGTCTGAGCCGGGGCCTTTGATCACGGCGTCAAACAGGATCTCCGGTGAGAAAAGGTCGTCGGCCAGGATCTTGGCGTAGTCGCGGGTGATCTTGTCGCGCTGTGCGTGCAGCAGCCCTTGGAAGGGGATGAAGCCGAGATACTTCGTCGGGTGCACCGGCCGGAACAACATGTTGAGCGCGATGTAGTCGCTGATGAAGCCGACAGCGAAGCCAAACGCCGGCATGATCCACGGGTTCTTGAACAGCGCCCAGGCCGCCATCTGCACGAGTCCGATACCCAGGCCGAAGTAGATTCCGCTGCGCCGTACGAACGCCATCGCGTCGTCGCTCACCGCGCGCATCAGCTTGACCAGCTTCTCCTTGTTGCGCACCAGTGTGGTGACGGCGAGAAACTGCAGGTCGACGTACCGGCCCAAGTCCGCCTTCATCTCGTTGAGCATGTTCTCTGTGATCCGCGGCGCTTGGGCCTGGATCCGCGCCCGGACCGCTTGCCGGCCGGCCTCGGGAAGCGCGTCCCACAATCCCGGGCGGATCTGTTCGGCGAGGTCCCGCGAGATCTCGTCGACCGCTTGGACCAGCGGGGCACGCAGTGCCTCGACCGCCTCCGCGGCGTCGATCCGGTCCAGCAGCTCTTCGGGTTTGAGCAGGTTCGCGGTCAGCAACTCGATCGTTTTTGACCCCACCTTGCCGGCCCGCCGAGGCACGATGCCCTGCCAGCCGAACGGCCCGATGCCCCTGAACTCGAGTGGCCGGTAAAGCATCTCCAGCGCGACGATTTTCGTGCTCCACCCCACGAAGGCGGCCACAAACGGCATCGACAGGTAGATCAGCCAGTTAGCCCCGAAGTCGCTCTTGATCTCCCCCCAGGTCTGCATGCCGACCACAAGGTTGTTCACGCATTGTCCTGCTGCATCGTCGCCGCCCAGAGGGCCTGGCCCAGGCCGGACAAGGTCAGGGTGAACTTGTCGACCTTCGCGGTCAGCGGGCCGCGGGAGGCGTTCTTGATGGCTCGCAGTACCGAAGTCTCGGCCATCAGAACCTCATAGTCGTCCTTAAGGGCCGGATCCTCTGGGCCGATTTCCACCAAACCCAGGGATAGCAGGTGGCTGACATACGTCGGCACCATTGCCGGCAATGCCACGTTCGCAGTGCGGCCGATCAGCGAGGCGTGTTCGAGCACGGCCCGGCCCGGGACGCGGAGACGTACCCAGTCGTACACATTGACCAGCGGCGACGCGGAGCCGTCGGAGAGCGCGCCGATGATCCGTGCCTCGTCCGCGACCAGCTGGTCGAGGATGTGATGGAAAAGCTCCACCTGGCTGCTGCTCGTGCTCTGGTCCAGGGCACGGTCGAGTAATCCGCGCATCTTTGAGCCCAGCGAGTCGGTGGCCTGCGCTTCGGGTGCGACGGTGAGCGCGCGGACTGGCGGAGGCGGATCGTCGACCTGACCGCCGAGCAACGTCACCAGCTGCTCCTGGGTCCGGATTGTCGCGCGCAGCCAGAACCGCGCCACGCCGGACGCCAGTCCGAACAGCCCCAGCGGGTCGAGGGAGTTCCCCACGCGTGAACCGTAGCGGCTCGAGGGATTCAGGGTCGACGGTGAACTGCGGCAGGGGCCATACACCAGGCTCTCAGTCTGACACCGCTCCCACGGGTCCTATCGCACACACCTGCGACCCGGCACTCGACACGTTCCTTGGGGTCTCCTGTGAAGATCCACATACAGGCGGCCGGCGCACCTTCGGTCCCTATGCTCAGTTGGGTGGCACAAGGTGGCCCCTAGCAAACTGCGCCGTTCACCGCGTCAGCCCACTGTAATCAGTTGGTGGACAGCATGTCTCGAGCGCGCAACTGACAGAGGGCCCCCGATCGCCTTATCGGGAGCGCCGGACGTAAGCGAGGATATCGAGCGATGACCAGCCGCCGGCGATCAACACACGGGGCTACGCGCGACCCACCGTTTGCAACCCCCGGCACTGGGTATCCGCCCCGAACGGGGTCATGAACGTGGGTCCCCGATCGCGGCCAGTAAACGGTCCGCTAGTTTTGACCGGGCCACGACGCGACGGAGAGCGACGCCAGCGACATAGACGCCAGCGACATAAAGGAGAGCATTGGTGAAGCGTGGGATCGTGGTCGGCGTAGCCGGCCTAGTCATGGTGGTCGCCGGTTTGGCCGGCTGTTCGAGCAACAAATCCAGTACGAATGCGAGCTCATCGAGCTCGGCCTCATCCCCGGCTGGGCCGCAGGTCGTCATCGACGGTCAGAATCAGGCCATCACTGGTGCGGTCACTTGCACCGCGAACGGCGACAACACCAACATCGGCATCGGTGATGCGGCAAACGGAGTCGGCGCGGTGGTCAGCAATGCAAATCCACCCATCGTCCATGCGGTCGGACTAGGCAGCGTCAACGGCGTCACGTTGGGTTTTTCCGACGCCGCACCGAATCAAGGCGGCAACGCCGGAGCCGCACAGAGCGGCAAGTCGTACGCAATCAAGGGCACGGCAACGGGTAGCGACATGAGCGACCCGCAGCAGCCGAAGCAGGTGACCAAGTCATTCGAGATGGACGTGACCTGCCCATAGCGCAGGTCACCCCACACCCCCGCGACAGCCTCGTGACCGGGGAGGCGTCGTTTCGCCGCCCGGCCGCGAGGGTAGCCAGCCGTTGTCGGGACCGAAGCCCAGGAGGGTACGAATAGGTATGTCTATGAAACGCGTCGTCGGCGCCGCGGCGGTCGCCGCAAGTGTCGGCCTAACAGCAATGACGCAAAACGCAGGGTTCGCCTACGCCGTCCCGATGGACCCACCGTGTCCGAACTGCAATAGCGGTCCCGGAGGCGGGCCGCAAGAGCCGGCCACCACCACCGTGGCGCCGAACACGGAACGCACCGAACCACGGAGCGAACCGCCCAGCACACAAAGCAGCGCGGCGCCCAGCACACAAAGCAGCGCGGCGCCCAGCACACAAAGCACCGAAACGCAGACTACGCAGAGCACTGCGGCGCCCAGCACACAAAGCACCACCGCGTCCAGCGCACCGAGCACCACCGCGTCCAGCACAGAAAGCACCACCGCGTCCAGCACACCGAGCACTACGGGGTCCAGCACAGGAAGCACCACCGCGTCCAGCACAGGAAGCACCACCGCGTCCAGCACAGGAAGCACGACCGCGTCCAGCACACAAAACAAGCCGTTGGTTGCGCCGAGCACCCAACCCCCTCACCCGCCCTTCGTTCCGCGCGGAGATTTCGTTCGGGGTACTGCGGAAATTGGCGGTCCCGTGGATGCGTCTGTCGGCTTCAGCATCGTGGGCCACGGCGCGCCGCCTCCGCCGCGGGAGCGAGGGTTCGGTTGGAATGACGGCCCGCCACCGGGCGGCCCGCCACCCAACTGGTACGGTCCGCCACCTGGGGGGAGCTGGGACGGTCCGCCGCCTCCCGGCGGCTGGAACCGCCGTTGGGACGGGCCACCGCGCGACGTCTTCGTCTCGCAGGTCGATTTCGGCCCGTTCAGCTATAACACCTTCATGGTCGTTCCGGTCTTCAACTGGATGTTCGGCGGTTGGGGTTATTGGTACTTCGGTGTCTGGATACCGCTGTTCTGACCCACTGAAAACACTTCCTTCGGCCGGCCACTCATCGAACGTGCCGCCCGTGCCTCGGTGAGGCTGGGTTCGGGCGGCGCGGTCATAACTGGTGCGACTCCTCCCCCTGCGCGCGGCGGATGTTGTCCTGCTCGTGATAGCTGGCGTTTGGGCACCAGATAATCGGCCAGTCACACACACCGGGATTCTGGGCATCCGCGTGGGAAAGGACCATCACCTGGTCGTCCTCCGGGAACATCACCCGGTAGCCCCCCGTGACACACGCGGCCAACGCGCCACGAACGGGTTCTCGGCGCACAGTTCCGGTCGGCTCGTGGTCCTGGACGCTCACCGGCACTCCTCTGTCGCGTTCTTGCCCATGAGCACGTCGAGCAGTCGCTCGTCGGCCTCCACGGAACAGGTTCTGCAACCATATCCGTCGAGGTCGAGCAGCGTCTCGGGAGTCTTGTCGGTTTGTCACTTTGGGGTTGACACCCGCGTGCGGGTCATGTGCCGTCGAGCCGTGTAATACGTGGCTGGTTAGTAGTAGTGGCGGCGGCCGCCGATGGCGTGTCCCCTTCTTCCCGCGACCATCAGTACCAAGCCGACGACGATCAGGATGACGCCGCCCGTCGTAAGGAGGCTGCTGATAGTGCTGTGAACGAACAGTCCGATAAGCAAGAGGACGATTCCGAGGATGATCATGAGGTTTTCCTAGTTTCGGTGCAGATGTATTGCAGATGTAATGGGTCAGGGTCAGTGTTTGAAGGCGTCTTTTAGCTTGTCCCCTGCCTGTTTGGTGTTGCCCTTGATCTGATCGACGCGTCCCTCGGTGCGCAGCCGGGTGTTGCCGGTGGCGCGGCCGATAATCTTCTTGACGCTGCCCTTGGCGGCTTCGGCCTTGTGGGCGATTTTCTTACCGATGCTCATTGGCGGATTCCTTCGTTTTCGGTGCTCGGGGTTGGGTGCCTAGGCGGGGGCTGTCGACGTGCGCGCTGGCTGTTGGTTGTCGACCGCGTGACCAGCGACCGAGCAGGGGAACCCTGTTGCGGCGGGTCGTGGCCGCCTGCGGGTTCACCGGTGAGCCGGTGGCTGCGCCAACCGGCTGGTGTTCGAGCCGTTGGTCGCGGTCTCGGTTCAAGAACTCCGTTTCGCGTTGGGAATTTTCGAGTTCGTGTCGGGCGTCGCGCCCGCGGCCCGCGGTACGCCGCGCGCCGGCCAGCAACACGCTCAACCCCAGCATCGCCACCGCGCCGATCACGATCCCGAACAGGAATAGCGTGCCGGTCGACCCGGTGACGTGATAGCCGAATACGGAGAAGTTCTCGGTCAACGGGTGAGTGGGCCCGGCATTGGTCAATACACCGGTTAACCCGACGATCACGGCGACGAGCAGAACAACTAATCCAACGATGACGATCATGTCGACGCCTCTGATCCTGGTGCTAGAACTCCAGTACACGCCCCATATGCGGATATTGTCAACGCTGTAAACACACCGTGGACATATATTGTTGAACGACGATGTTGACCTACGATTTGCTGAGTGCTTCGATGGACGAAGCAGAAGGCAACAGGAGGTGCTGCTGCAATGACAAGACAGCCGACCAGGCCCGACGAGGGTGAGTTGTCCGTGGCTGCCGCCCGCCGGAACAACATTCAGCTCAGCCGGTCGATGATCCTGCAAGCTGCGCTGGCGATCATCGACCGCGACGGTGTGGACGGATTGTCGATGCGCCGTCTCAGCGACGCAGTGGGCCGAGATCCGGTGATGCTGTACCGGCACCTACCCAATAAGGCCGCACTGCTTGACGGCGTCGCCGAGATCGTCCTCGCGCAACTAGCGGTGGACACCACGGACCCGGACTGGGCCGGCCAACTGCGCATCGTCGCACATGAGTTTCGCCAATTGGCCCTGGCGCACCCCAACGTGGTGCCGCTGCTGGTCACTCGACCGCTGGCCACCCCGCTCGGGCAGCGTCCACCGGGAATGCTGCGACCCCTAGAAGACGTCCTCACGCTGCTCACATCCGTCGGATTCACCGGCGACGACGCCCTGCACATCTACCGGGTGCTTTTCGCGTACTTGAATGGCCACATCCTCAACGAGTTGCAGGAGATCATCGAGCGACCCGAGGAAACCGATCACGTACTCCGCCTCGGTCTGCACCGGCTCGCGATCACCGAATTCCCCCAATTGCGTGCCCTGGCGCCAGCCCTGGCCTCCTACGACGGCGCCGCCGAACTCGACCGCGGCCTCGATCTCCTGCTGTCCGGCCTGACCGCAGCCCTCACCCAACCCGACGGATCACCCCGAACCGCCTGAGGGCGGCGGACAATTGACGAATCCGTGGCCATTACCGTGCACTTGTGCGCTGGATCGTTGACGGCATGAACGTGATCGGGAGCCGCCCGGACGGTTGGTGGAAAGACCGCCGGGGGGCGATGGTTGCGCTGGTCGACCGGCTCGAGCGCTGGGCGGCCGAGGGAGATGACGTCACAGTGGTGTTCGAGCGGCCGCCGTCGCCGCCAATCGGTTCATCGTCGATTATGGTCGCGCATGCGCCCGCGGCAGCCCCGAATTCGGGGGACGATGAGATCGCGAGGCTGGTGCAGGCCGACGCCGAGCCGCGGGAAATCCTGGTCGTGACGTCGGATAGCACGCTGGCCGATCGGGTCCGCGCCGCAGGGGCAACCGTCTACCCGGCGAAGCGGTTCCGCCAGCTAATTGACCCGGCGTAGCACGGCGTTTAAGGCTGCGGCCATCGAAAGTGAAAGGCTTGGGCCACCCCAACTGGGCCTACATGTGCGCCCAGACGACCTTCGTCTGCAGGTAGGTCTCGAGGCCGGCCTTGCCCGACTCGTGGCCCCAACCAGATTGCTTGTAGCCGCCGAAGGGCATGGAGTGGTCGAACTGCATCTGACAGTTCAGCCCGACGGTTCCGGCCTTCAGCCGCTTGGCCAGCCGGTGTGCGCGGCCAAGGTCTTTAGTCCAGGCGGTGGCAGCCAGTCCGTACGTTGTGTCGTTGGCCATGGCCACAGCTTCGTCGTCGTCGTCGAAGGGCAGGATCGTGACCACGGGCCCGAAGATCTCCTCCTGGTACAGCCTGCTCGTGGCGGGATCGACGTTGGCGAGCACGGTGGGGTGGACGAAATAGCCCTTCCGGTCGAGTCGGTGCCCGCCGGTGACGACATCGACGCCATCCGACTTGCCCTGGTCGAGGTACCCCAAGACCCGCGTGAGCTGCTTCTGGCTGATCAGCGGACCGATCATGGTGCCCTCTTCCTTGGGGCCACCCAGCTGCAGGGTGTTCGCGATGTTCGCGATCCCCTCGACGACCTGCTCGTAGACACCACGCTGCGCGAAGATGCGCGATCCGCACACGCATGCCTGCCCTGAGTGCACGAACGTACCGAACGCCGCCATGGGGATGGCGGCCTTCAAGTTGGCGTCATCGAAAATCAGCACCGGCGACTTCCCGCCCAATTCCAGCGTGACTTTCTTGAGGTTGCTTGCTCCGGCCGCATGCACGATTTCCCTACCGACTTCTGTCGATCCGGTGAAGGCGACCTTCTCGACGTCGGGGTGCGCAGTGATCGCCGCGCCCGCCGTGTGGCCGTAGCCGATCAACAAGTTTGCGACGCCGTCGGGCACCCCCGCCTCGGCGAGGATTCCGTCGAGAACCAGCGCCGAGAGTGGGGTTTCCTCGGCAGGCTTGACGACGCTACTGCAGCCCGCGGCGAGCGACGGCGCGAGCTTGCAACAGAAATTGAAGATCGGTCCGTTCCAGGGGAAAATCAGCCCGACCACACCGTAGGGTTCCTTCAGGGTGTAGGCGTGCATACGCGCGTCGATGCCCGTGAGACCGCCGGTGTGCACGTCGGCCGCGATTCCCTCGATCTTGGTGCACCAACCGGCGTAGTACCGGAAGAACTCGGAACTGACGGCCACGGTTCCCTGCGCTTGCAGCGGGGTCATGCCGGCGTTAAGCGATTCAAGCTCGGCCAGAACCGCCGCGTTCTGATCAATCAGATTCGGCGACACGCCACAGCACCTTGGCCCGCTCGCTACCGGGTAAGTCCCGCCAGACACCGGACTCGAAAGACGCCCTCGCACGCGCAACCGCGTCGTTGACGGCTTCCGGGCCGCAATCTTTGAACTCCGTGATCTGCTCTTCGGTGGAGGGATCGAAAACCGGAATCACCTCGCCGGTACCGGGTCGTTCACGGATCTCGTCCAAAACCGTCTGCGAAGTCACATGGATCCCTTCCTCATCGCGTCGGCGCTCGATGCGCACCTGATGCTGAGCACCTGCTTAGCACCGCGCCGCGGTG
This sequence comes from uncultured Actinomycetota bacterium, assembly GCA_963828065.1. GTDB lineage: Bacteria > Actinomycetota > Actinomycetes > Mycobacteriales > Mycobacteriaceae > Mycobacterium. The sequence goes on from CAWHDL010000001.1 coordinate 13,597, forward strand.
CGGTCAAGGTCCGCGCGGACCAGCGCGGATCAGAAGGCCGCCCCTGTCTGCGAATATGGCTGTTCCGGGAAAGCGGGCGGTGGTCTGTGGCTGGCTGCGGCCTCACCACCGCGATCCGGCTGAGTGAAGCACCTTTAGCGCCTGCGTAACAAAGGCGAAACTCGATCTGACGTCATGTCCGGATGATCGAGTATATGGCCGTCGCCCGTCCCGAAACCGTGCGAGCGCAGTGCTCGTACTGCGGAGTCGGCTGCGGCATCACGGTCGAAGCATCAGGTTCAGTTGTCACGAAGGTGGCTGGCGACAAGTTGCACCCGGCGAATGCTGGCCGGCTGTGTACCAAGGGAGTGACGCACGGCGAGTTAATGCGCGCCGAGGGCAGGCTCAAGACGGCGCGTATCCGCCCGACACGCGAGCATCGGCTCGAGCCCGTGGATATCGACGTGGCAATCGGGGAGGCCGCACGGCGGTTGAAGACGATTGCTGACGAGCACGGACCCGACGCTGTGGCGCTGTATGTCTCGGGGCAACTCACCATCGAGGCCCAATATCTGGCCAATAAGCTGGCGAAGGGTTTCCTTCGCACCGTGCACATGGAGTCGAATTCGCGGCTGTGCATGGCCAGCGCAGGCAGCGGGTACAAACAGTCGCTGGGATCCGACGGTCCACCGGGCAGCTACGACGATTTCGACGCTGCTGATCTGTTCTTCATCATCGGTGCGAACATGGCCGACTGTCATCCAATTCTGTTCCTGCGCATGGCGGATCGGCTGAAGGCTGGTGCGAAACTGATCGTCGTCGATCCACGCCGCACCGCGACCGCCGAGAGGGCTGATCTGTTCCTGCAGATTGCGCCGGGAACCGACCTCGCACTGCTGAACGGAATCCTCCACCTGCTCGTCGAAAACGGCGCCGTCGATGACGAATTCATTGAGGCGTATACCGAAGGGTGGGAGGTGATGCCCGGGTTTCTTGCGGACTATTCGCCGGCCCGAGTCGCTGAGCTCACTGGCTTGGCTGAGTCCGATATCCGCACCGCTGCGGAGTGGATCGGCCGTGCAGGCGAGTGGATGTCCTGTTGGACGATGGGTTTGAATCAGAGCACGCACGGCACGTGGAACACCAACGCGATCTGTAACCTTCACCTGGCGACGGGGGCGATCTGCCGCACCGGCAGCGGCCCGATGTCACTGACGGGTCAGCCGAACGCCATGGGCGGCCGAGAGATGGGCTACATGGGACCTGGCTTGCCAGGCCAGCGTTCGGTCCTGTCGGCGGAAGACCGGACTTTCGTTGAGCAAGTGTGGGGTATCGAGCCAGGTTCGATCCGCAGCGACGTTGGTGCAGGAACAATCGAGATGTTCTCGAAGATTGCGGCTGGCGACATCAAGGCGTGCTGGATCATTTGCACTAATCCCGTGGCGTCTGTGGCGAACCGCAAGACTGTGATCACCGGCTTGGAATGCGCAGAGGTCGTGATCACTCAAGACGTTTACGCCGACACGGTGACAAACGCCTACGCCGACATCGTGCTGCCTGCGGCCCAGTGGGTTGAATCCGAGGGTGTGATGGTGAATTCCGAACGCACGCTCACCCTCAATCAGCGTGCTGTGCAGCCGGTCGGTCAGGCACGCCCAGACTGGGAGTTGATCGCCCAGGTTGCGTGCGCGCTCGGTTTCGCCGATCACTTCACGTACGAATCGAGCGAGCAGATCTTCGATGAGATACGCCACTTCGCCAACAAGGCCACCGGTTACGACATTCGCGGCATAAGTTATGCGGGCTTGCGCACGACACCCATGCAGTGGCCATGCCCTCCGGGCGGGAATGCCCGCAACCCGATTCGCTATCTGGACGAAGACGGGTTGCGCTTCGCGACACCGAGTGGCAAGGCGATGTTTTTCGCGCGTCCACACATGGAACCCGACGAGATGCCCGACGACGACTTCCCATGGATCCTCAACACCGGCCGCCTGCAACATCAATGGCACACCTTGACGAAAACGGGCAAGCTCGCGAAGCTGAATAAGCTCAACCCCGGACCTTTCATCGAAGTCAATCCGGCAGACGCCGAGGCGCTTGGCTTGACGCCCGGGCACAAGGTCGAGGTCGGCTCGCGTCGCGGTCGCGCGGTCCTGCCAGTTTCGATTACGGACCGTGTGCGGCCGGGGAATTGCTTCGCGCCTTTCCACTGGAACGACGAGCACGGTGAGTATCTGACGATCAACGCCGTCACCAACGATGCTGTCGACGACACGTCACTTCAGCCCGAGTTCAAGGCATGCGCTGTGCGGCTGAGTGGTATTGCAGCAGAACCGATGCTCGACGAGCCCCTGCAACAACAGAACTCGAGTTCGATCATCGGTTCGATCGCGTCGTCATTAGCTATCGGTTCAGCGACAGTTCCCATCCTCACCGCCGACGAACGCATGTACCTTGGCGGGTTCCTGACCGGCCTTGAAATTGCCCCGGTCGAAGGCGTTCCGGTGCTTCCCATCGATGCACCGGTCGGTGATGCGACTCGGCTATGGGTGGACGGACTGCTGGCGGGGGCATATTCGCGGCACCGCACCACCGCTTCGACACCAGCCGGAGTCGACGACTCGCCGCCGGTTGTGGTGCTGTGGGCATCGCAGACGGGAAACGCCGAGGACCTGGCGCTCCGTTGTTCGGATCGTCTCGCCGCGCAAGGAATTTCCAGCAGGTTCCACGAGATGGACCGCTTCGCGCTCGACGAACTCGCCGCCGTACGGACTGCCCTCGTGGTGACTAGCACGTTCGGCACCGGCGGTCCCCCCGACAATGGGGCGGCGTTCTGGACGAAGCTCGCCGCAGACGACGCACCACCGCTGACCGATCTCCGCTACGCCGTGCTCGCTCTGGGCGATTCTTCGTATGAAGATTTCTGTGGGCACGGCCGCGCGCTCGATGAACGATTCGCGACGCTGGGCGCCACCCGCCTCATCGAGCGTGTCGAATGCGAGGCAGGCGACGATGAACCCGCCGAGCGCTGGCTGCGGGAGGTGCTGGCATTGGTCAAGACCCCGGTGCTGGTGCCTGCTGGCGGAACAACTGCGACACCGCGTGACCCAGAACCGGCGCTCACCGACCTGCCAATCAGCGGCGAGGCTCCCGCGTTCACGAAAGCCAATCCCTTGCATGCGCCGCTGGTGACGAACACCCTGCTTAGCGGACGTGATTCACAGAAAGAAGTGCGCCTGTTCGGGCTCGCAGTCACCGACCCGAGGGCCAGTTACGAAGCTGGCGATGCGCTCGGTATCGTGCCGCAGAATTCTGCTGCGGCAGTGAGTAACTGGCTGGATGCCACCGGGCTTGACGGCGCCCATCCGATGGATGGTGGCATCGACCTCGCGACGCTGCTGCGCACGAAATACGACATCACCACCGTGACTCCGGCTCTTCTCAGGTTTGTCGCTGAACACAATCGTGACCCGCTGCTGGCGAAGCTGCTGCGTCGTGACAACAAGACCGAGCTACAGCAGTGGTTGTGGAACCGCCAGGCAGTGGACGTGCTGAGCGCCTTCCCCGTTCGCGTCGACATCGTCGAATGGCGGCGAGTGCTGAAAAACCTTCAGCCCCGCTGTTACTCCATCTCATCGAGTCCGCTGTCGAGCCCGTCGCAGGTGCAACTGACCGTCTCAATCTTGCGGTATCGCACCGACGGCGGCGACGAGCGCGGGGGTGTGTGCTCGACTCTTCTCGCCGACCGTGCGCACGAACAACAAGTTCCGATTTTCCTCCAACGGTCACCGCATTTCCGCCTGCCGGTCGACCCTGAGGCACCGATCATCATGGTGGGCCCCGGCACAGGCATCGCACCTTTCCGGGCTTTCCTGCACCAGCGCCGCGAACTCGGGTGCAGCGGTCGTAACTGGCTGTTTTTCGGTGATCACCACGTCGACTCGAACTTCTACTACCGCAGTGAACTCGAGGAAATGTTCGCCGATGGCTTCCTCACCAGACTCGACCTGGCGTTCTCACGCGATCAACGCGACCGCGTCTACGTCCACCACCGGATGATTGAGCATGGCGCGGAACTGTGGCGCTGGATTCGCGATGGCGCTTACTTCTACGTCTGCGGAGACGCAGGCCAAATGGCGAAGGATGTCGACGCCGCTCTGATACAGATCTTCGCCGTCCACGGCAAGCTCGATGAAGATGCCGCGGTCGCGCTCAAAGAGCAGTTGATCGCCGACAAACGCTACATGCGGGACGTGTACTGAGCGTACGACTCGGGCGGCAAGCGTGCCGAGCAGACATCCCATCTTCCCCACACGACCTGTGGCCACAAACGTGAACCCTTCCTTAGTTGCGATCGCTGCGCCGCCCCCACTAACCGGCAAGACACCCGCCTTGGTTGACATCATCGACAGTGGCCGAGCGACGACGCTCGAAGAACTCGATGAGCCGTACGACAGTGCAGAGGCCCCGCGCATCGCACGCATCGACGATTGCGACGTGCACGGTAGGGAGAATGCGATTCTCGCAAACGTCATATGATGCGTTCATGACGCAGGGCTACAGACGGCTCCAGACGCTTGCCCTCGAGACGCCGAGTGTCCGCGTCGCCGTCCTGCGCCTCAACCGTCCCGATCGGCTGAACGCGATCAACGAGGTCATGGTGGCCGAACTCGCGTCGACCTGCGCCGAGCTGGGGGCCGACCCGGCCGTCAATGTCGTCGTGCTGACTGGCTCGGGCCGCGGATTCTGTTCCGGGATCGACATGCGCGACTTCGGGCCCGGAATGCTCGAAGCCAGCGACCCGGCGATCGACCGGCTGCGCTTCCAAGAGGCCATGGCCGCTCTGCCGCAGGCGATCCGGGCCATGCCCCAGCCGGTCATCGCGGCGGTGAATGGTCCCTGCGTCGGCGCCGGACTGGCGCTATGCCTCGCCGCCGACATCCGCATCTGCTCGACGGCGGCGTCATTCGGGAATGCAGCCATCCTGCTTGGCCTTTCGGGCGCCGAGATGGGGATGAGCTATCACCTACCGCGCATCGTCGGCACCAGCGTAGCCGCGGACTGGATGCTGACGGGTCGCACCGTGTCGGCAAGCGAGGCCGACCGCCGTGGGCTGGTCAGCGAAACCGTCGAACCCGAGCGCCTCCTCGACCGCGCCCTCGAATTGGGCGCCCTGATCGCGGGTCTCGCGCCGCTCGGTGTTCAGCTGACCAAGCGCGCGTTGCAGGTGAACACCGATGCCCCCGGGCTGTCGTCGGCGATGGAACTCGAGAACCGCAACCAAGTGCTCAGCCACGCCACCGACGAAGCGGCACGACGCCGGCTGAAGTGGTCGACGTGAGCTGACCGCTGCCACCTGACGACCGAAGGGACACCGCCATGGCGTGGGACTTCTCGACCGACCCGGAATGGGCCGAGCAACTGGTCTGGGTGGAGGAGTTCGTGCGCGCGGAGTGCGAGCCGATCGATCTGATCGTCAAGGAGTCTCACGACCTGAACGATCCCGTCCGGCAAGCCCTGATTCCGCCTCTCCAGAAGATCGTCAAGGATCGGGGGCTGTGGGCGACCCATCTCGGTCCCCATCTGGGCGGCCCAGGCTTTGGCCAGGTGAAATTGGCGCTGCTCAACGAGATACTGGGCCGATCCGAGTGCGCACCTATCGTTTTCGGCTCCCATGCACCGGATTCCGGTAACAGCGAGATCCTCGCCCACTACGGCACTCCCGAGCTCAAGGAACGCTACCTCGAGCCGCTGCTCGACAACCGGATCGTGTCCTGCTTCTCGATGACTGAGACGCAAGGCGGCGCCGACCCCAAGGTGTTCACCACGTCAGCGGTGCAGGACGGCGGCGAGTGGGTCATCAACGGAGAGAAGTGGTTCTCGTCGTTCGCATCGATGGCGTCGTTCCTGATCGTGATGGCGGTGACCGACCCGGACGCTCCCCCGTACGAGCGGCACTCGATGTTCGTCGTCCCGGGTGGCACGCCGGGTATCAACGTCCTGCGTGACGTCGGACTCGGCTATCAGCCGCTCGGCGGCGGCCGCGAAGGTTACGTCAGCTACGAGGATGTGCGTGTCCCGGCCGACCACATGCTCGGCCCCCGCGGCGGCGCGTTCGTGGTGGCGCAGACGCGGCTGGGCGGTGGGCGCATCCACCACGCCATGCGCACCGTTGGATTGGTGCGGCGCATCTTCGACATGGTCTGCGAGCGGGCGGTGTCGCGACACACGCAGGGCGACATGCTCGGCAACAAGCAGATGGTCCAGGAAATGATCGCCGACTCCTGGATGGAGATCGAGGCCTTCCGGCTGCTCACGATGCAAACGGCCTGGAAGATCGACCAGCACAACGATTACCAGGCGGTGCGGGCCGACATCTCGGCGGTGAAGGCGATGATGCAGAAGGTTCTGCATGACGTCTCCGCCCGCGCGCTGCAATTGCACGGCTCGCTGGGCACAACACACGAAATGCCGTTCGTGCAGTATCTGGTCGAGTCGTTTGTGCTGGGACTGGCCGACGGGCCGACCGAGGTGCACAAGGTGACGCTCGCTCGCCAGCTCCTCAAGCAGTACAAGCCGGCGCCCGACCTATTCCCGTCGGAGCACCTGCCGCGGCTGCGAGAGGCGGCGGAAGCGAAGTTCGCCGACAAGCTCGCCGGCATCCCTCGCAACCGTGGCGCTTGACACGCCACGACACATCCACAGGCAGAACGAAGGGGTACCGGTGGCAAGACCATGTCAGGGCAAAGTCGCGCTCGTGACCGGCGGCAGCCGGGGGTTGGGCAAGGCGATCGCGCAACGGTTCGCCGCTGAAGGTGCCATGGTGGCGATCACCGCCCGCACGATGGATCCCGATCCGAAGTACCAGGGATCACTTCGGCAGACGTGCGAAGAAATCGAGGACGCCGGGGGCGCCGCCATGGCTGTGCAGGCGGATCTGTCCAATACCGACGACCGCCTACGTCTCTTCGCTGAAGTGGTCGACAAGATCGGTGCGCCCGACATTCTGGTCAACAACGCCGCTGTCACGTTCCTGCGGCCCCTCGATGAATTCCCGGAGAAGCGGGCGCGGCTGATGGTCGAGATGCACGTGGTTGCGCCGCTGCACCTGACGCAGATGGCGATCCCGGCCATGCGCGAGCGCGGTCGCGGCTGGGTTCTGAACCTCACATCCGTCGGGGGCGACCTACCGCCCGGGCCGCCATTCGCCGATTTCGATGAGTCTGCCGGGTTCGGGATGTACGGCACCGTGAAGGCCGCGCTCAACCGGCTGACCAAGAGCCTCGCCGCCGAGTTGTACGGAGATGGGATCGCCGTCAACGCCGCGGCGCCGTCTAACCCGGTGGCCACGCCCGGCGCCGGCGCACTGGACCTCGCGAAGACCGATACCGAGGACATCGAACTCATCACGGAGACGGTCTTTCTGCTGTGCACGGGTGATCCCAAAACGATGACCGGGCGGATCGCCCATACCCAGCCGTTCCTGCGGGAAGTCGGATGGCTGCGCTGACCGACCTGCAAAAGGCCTTGACCTTCGGAGACCCTGAATATCTCGGCCGGGTTCGCCAGCTATGCCGGCACCGGCCTGACGCGCTCGCGATTCAGTAGTGATAGGTATCCGACGGGGCAGGCATGTGAACTGATTCGTCGTCGAAGGCGGAAACTTTGATGCCGTATGCCCGAGCCAGCTCGAGGATCTTGGTGGCGCGGGCGATCCGCGGCAGGTCAGACCCGTTGCGTATCTCTCCCCCGTCGCTTTCGAACTCCGCGAAAAACTCCTTTGCCCAGGCAATTTCGTCCTGTGACGGAGATAGTCCCTCGTTCACCACGGAACACTGGTCCGGCGTAAGGCATATCTTGCCCGTCATCCCGAACTCGACGGAGACAGCCGTGGCCTCGGTGAGCTTCAGCGCGTTGGAGCCAATGGTCGGCCCGTCGATCGCACTGGGAAGGTTAGCCGCCTTGGCGGCGATGGTGAAACGTGATCGAGCGTAAGCCAGGGTGACCGTGTCTTCTCCAAAACCGGTGTCCCGCCGAAAGTCACCGATACCAAAGGCGAGCCGGAACGTACCCTTCGCCGCAGCGATCTCGGTGATACGTTCCAGACCCCGGGCCGTTTCGACGAGCGCCACGATTGGCACATTGGGCAGTCGCTTCGCAGTCTCGGTTACATGGTCCACCGATTCGACCATCGCCAGCATCACCCCGCCGATCGAGGTGCCGGCCAGTATGGCTAAATCGTCCACCCACCAAGGGGTACCGAAGCCGTTGATACGAACCCAATCGGTGTGTCCGGCGCCAAGCCAACCCAGGACGTTGTCGCGGGCGGCGGGCTTGTCCTTCGGAGCGACGGCATCCTCGATGTCGAGGACGACAATGTCGGCGCGAGAGCGCGCAGCCGCCTCGAATCGGTCGGCATTCGCGCCGTTGACCAATAACCAACTCCGGGCGAGAACCGGGTCGATGCGTGAGCCGACGCCGGCAGGATCCGCCGCGGCGGTGTCGATCTGTTCGTACATGGTGTGAACTGCCGCCCATTCGTTTCGTCGGTGACTACCTCGTTCGATACCTAAACCGTAACGGCATCGCAAAACGGGTGGTCCGGATGCGCCGCATCGACGGCAGCCGGCGGGTGATCACGCGATGCGGTGAGGGCTCATGTCGAGCTCGCAGACAGTCGTTCCGTCGAAGAGCCGAAGATGCGGAAGCAACCAGGTACCCAGGGATGAGGAGCGTTGCGCCTCGGCCTTGCCGACGAGCAATCACATCGATGGAGACAAATCTGTGTTCAATCCGTTTTTAATTCGTTGTGCCCCTGGCAAGTAACTGCCGACAGCATACCGAACGGTAACTATTCTGATGCCTTCGCCATCTAGCCTCAATGCAGACCGGCCGGCTGCGGCAGCCCCGATTTCACCGAGGATGTTGATGCGAAGTCCGATAGGTTTCCGAGCTATCGCTGTGCTGGGTGCGCTGATGGTTCTCGCGGCCATGGTAGGGGTGAAGCCGCCGATGCTGGCCGACTCCGAAGTGGATGCTTCGCCGCCGACCGATCCGTCGCCGGCCCCGTTCAGAGTGACCACAGTTAACCCTGCGGACGGAACGATGGTCGGCGTCGCCAAACCGATCATCGTCAACTTCGCCGCACCGATCACCGACCGGCCGACAGCCGAGGACGCGATACGTGTCTCGTCGAACCCGTCCGTGCCCGGAAAGTTCTATTGGATGAACGACCGCCAGGTGCGCTGGCGGCCATTCGACTTCTGGCCCGCACACACCACTGTGAATATCGACGCCGCGGGCACCAAGTCCAGCTTCACCACCGGAGATGCGCTGATCGCCGCGGCTGACAACGACACCCACCAGATGACGATCACACGAAACGGCAACGTAGAGCAGATATTCCCGATATCGATGGGCAAGCCAGGCCATGACACCCCCGACGGCACCTACTACGTACAGGACAAGTTCGCCGACATCGACATGGACTCCGAGACATATGGAGTGTCGGAGGACGCCGCGGACGGCTACAACGTTCATGTCAAGTTGGCGGTCCAGTTCGACAACAGCGGCAACTACGTACACAGCGCACCGTGGTCGGTGGCCGACCAGGGCACGCGCAACGTCAGCCACGGCTGCATCAACATCAATCCCGGCAACGCGAAGTGGTTCTACGACAACTTCGGCATCGGCGATCCCATCGTGGTGACGAACTCCGTTGGCAGCTACACCCAAAACGACGGTGGCCAGGACTGGCAAATCTAGGCAATTCTCTTCCTTCTCGTGAAGGCGCGGGAACACCTACGTCCAGGCGAATACCGGTTGCTCGAGCTCATCGACCGGGTCGTGGCGGCCTTCCAGGCCCAGCCATCGAAGTTGCAACAGCACCGCACCCGTCGGTGCGTGGATGAGGTCGTTTCCCAACGGAATCTGGACGACTGGGCGAGGGCTTTCCGCAATGGCGATGAACCGTGGCGAATCGTCGCGTTGGAGTTGGTGCAGCCCCACCCGGTAGACCGCCACCACCTCGTCGGGCGCTGGATGCGGATAGAGTCGTCCGCCGCCCCAGATCACCACCGGCGTGATGACGTAGCCGGACCGCGTCGGGTAGTCGTCGAGCAGGCCCAGCACGGATGAATCGGGCAGCCCGACGCCGACTTCTTCGTCCAGTTCCCGTAACGCCGCGTCGACCGCGGTTTCGCCCGGATCCACGCGGCCACCGGGCAGCGCCCACTGCGCGGCATGTGACGAAAGGCGAGATGCCCTGCGGCACAGGAGAAAGGCGGCTCCGCCCGACACGCCTACCATGCGGCCATCGAGGCCTGCGTCCATCGGCCGCCCAGCGATCCGATCGTCTACCGGGGCCGGATCCACCCGGTCCTCACCGGCTTCGGAGTCGACGAGCACCACAGCGACGGCCGCGTGCCGCTTGGTCGGGTCGGTCACGGTCCGGCGCTCGTGACTCGCCAGATGGGACAGGACTCGTTCCCGGAGCGCCTCGTTGTAGGTGATTGTCACCGCTCGACCATATGCGGACTCGGCATACGCAGGCCGGTGGATACAAAAGTGGAAGGGACCCATTCCCTTCCACCATTAACATATAACGCACCGGGGGGCTTGCGGCAAGACCCGGGTCGTACCGCACAATCGCTGACTGAAGCCAGAAGTCGCGGAAATGGGGCATGTGTCAACTCGAGGACACGAAGACGAATTGCACTCCGAGCAGAGCTACGTGGCGGGGCTCTACAGCCGAGTCGATGCCGAGCGCACGCGCGTGAAAGGCCGATACAAGGCGACGTTACGGGGAAACGGCGGGACGCTCGTCGAACGGGATGCCGAGGTGCGTGCGCTTGCGAGAGAGTTAAGGCGGCTGGACGTGGCGGACAACGGCCTGTGTTTCGGTCGATTGGACGCGCTTTCGGGCGAACAGTCCTACATCGGCCGGATCGGCATTCTCGATAAGGAGAACGAGTACGAATCGTTGTTGATCGACTGGCGGGCACCCGCGGCGCGCCCGTTCTACGTGGCCACCGCCGCGACCCCGGAAAACATGCGTCGGCGCCGCCAGTTCCACACGCGCGGGCGTCAGGTGGTCGATTTCACCGACGAGGTCCTCGGCCGTCCCAGTGATGCAGAACGAGAAGGCGGAGGCGACGCCGCTCTGCTCGCGGCGATCAACGCGCCGCGCGGTAACGGGATGCGCGACATCGTCGCGACGATCCAGGCCGAACAGGACGAGATCATTCGGCTCGACCACCCTGGAGTGGTGGTAATCGAGGGCGGCCCGGGCACCGGCAAGACCGTGGTAGCGCTGCACCGCGTCGCGTACCTGCTCTACACCCAGCGGAAGCGGATCGAAAACCATGGTGTGCTCGTGGTCGGGCCAAACCCGGCGTTTCTCACCTACATCGGCCGGGTTCTGCCGTCTCTAGGCGAGACCGACGTGGTGTTCATGACCACCGGTGACCTCGTGCCCGGTCTGAACGTCACCGCCGAGGACGCCCCGGAAGCCGCGCTGCTCAAGGGCTCACTGAAGATCTTGGACGTGCTCGCGGCGGCGATCGCCGACCGTCAGCGGTTGCCAGACCATCCGCTGCCCATCCAGCTGGCGGACATCACGGTGCAAATCGACGTCGAGACTGCGGAATGGGCTATCCAGGAGGCGCGAGCGAGCGGACGGCCGCACAACGAGGCTCGCGCGGTATTCACGGAGATCGTCACGTATGTGCTCACCGAACGGGCGATAGCCCGGATCGGCCGAGGCTGGCTGACTCGAGAGGACCGCCAAGCATGGGAGAAGCTGCGAGCGGCCCTGCTGGCGGAATTGGCGGAGAACGACACGTTCACCGCCGCACTCGACGAACTCTGGCCGAGACTGACGCCGCAATCTCTGTTGGCATCCCTGTACACGTCTTCCGAGCGGTTGCGAGCAGCAGCCGCGGACCAAGTGCTGTGGCGCGCAGATGGCGATGCCTGGACGGTTTCGGACGTCCCGCTGCTCGACGAACTGGTCGATCTGCTCGGTCCCGACAGGCGGGCCGATCAGTCTGCAGAGCGGGAACGCCAGGCGGAGGCGGAGTACGCCGCCGGCGTGCTGGACATCATGATCAGCCGCGAGGACCTGATGGACGACGAGGACCATCTGCTCGCGCAGGACATGCTCTATGCCGAGGACCTGGCGGAGCGCTTTGTCGAGCGCGACACTCGTGAACTCGCCGAACGGGCCGCCGCGGATCGGGACTGGACTTATCGGCATGTGGTGGTCGATGAGGCCCAGGAACTGTCCGAAATGGATTGGCGGGTACTGATGCGGCGCTGCCCGAGCCGATCCTTCACGGTGGTCGGCGATCTCGCCCAACGCCGGTCGGTGGCCGGCGCGACATCGTGGGACGCGATGCTGGAGCCGTACGTGCCAGGCCGCTGGGTCTATCGGTCGCTGTCAGTGAACTACCGCACCCCGGCGGAGATCATGACCGTCGCCGCCGCGCTGCTCGCCGAGTTTGCGCCGGAGGTCCAGGCGCCGGAGTCGGTCCGAGCGAACGGCGTACAGCCATGGTCGCGGCGGGTGACCGAGGACGAACTGGCCACTGCTATCGAAGATTTCGTTCGGGACGAGGCTAACCGTGAAGGGACCAGCGTCGTGATCGGGCCATCGGGTGTGCCGGGAACGGTGCTGGCGTCGGCGACGAAGGGCCTCGAGTTCGACGCGGTACTGGTGGTTGAGCCGGAACGCATCCTCGCCGATGGCCCACGCGGCGCCGCCGAGCTTTACGTAGCTCTCACCCGCGCCACCCAGCGTCTCGGCGTCCTGCACACGGGTCCCCTGCCGCAGGCACTAGCCGGACTCGCCGAAACCGGGACACCCGCCCAGGTGTAAGTCCTGAAACTTCGTTTTGGAGTGCTGCCGAGCACGCTCTTCCTGCGCAGCGGAATCACTCGGGCAGGAGTTGGTCGGTGTCGGCGAACACCAGAGTGCCGGCATCAAGCAACACCGCCCACCGCCGGCGCCCACACCGACAACGCCCGCGGCGCTACACCGTCGAATCGACGCAGCGTATCCGCGAACACATTGATATCCGCGCTCGGGCCGATTTCCCTCGCGAAGATGCCGCCGTCGTACTCCAGGACGTGGGTGAAAGCGGCCAAGGTGGAACTTTATCGGCGTCAGTACGCGTCCATCGGCGGCAGTATGCGTTGTCGCCCCGGTCGCGTTACTCCGCCGAGGCCGTGGTCTTGCGCAGCCCGGTTCACGAACGCCGCCTGGTCACGACATGTTCGTCAGCATCCCCCGATGAGCTCCGCGACGGTTTCGGCCAACTGGTGGCGGCCTGGGAAATTTTCACTGGGGGTGGGTTGCCAAATAGTCGGTGACGGGGACCGGTTCGCTTGCGACGTAACCGATGGGCAAGAGCACGTCACCAGCAGTCGTGCTGTAGTAGATATCCCACCGGTAGTAGCCGGCGAAGGCAGCCGAATCGCTTGCAAGCACCGCGGCGTAGTCGTTGACCGCCCCGACGTACCGGCTCGAATGGTTGTACCCGAAGATGGCGCGGTCGTGATCATCGGCGAAGCCGTTGGCGGCGAGGTAGCGACCGGCCGCCATGATGCTGTCGTGGGGCGAGAGGATGTCGCCACCGTCACCATATTTGGCGAACGTCGAGGGTAGGAACTGCATGGGACCTTGTGCGCCGGCATGGCTCATTCCGACGATGCGGCCAAGGCCGGTCTCGACGAGGTTGATCGCCGCCAGGTAGTTCCAGGCGACACCCGTCGCCGCCTCCGCACTGCGGTAGTAACCGAGCAACTCGTCGGCCGGCGTCGGCGGGTCGATGCGCCACGCAGGCAACGTGCCTTTCGCCTCTCCCTCGTTCAGCGCGGTGAGCTGCCGACGCGCATCGACATTGCGATCGTAGATTTCGAGGAGAGAGCGCGGGATTCCCGGGCGCACGATCGGGTCCCACTCGGGGTGCCGTCCGAGGGCGCGGTAGGCCGCTTGCTGGCGGTGCGCCGCCGCAACCAACACGGCCTCCGACGATGACGGGTCGCGCAGCGCCTGCTCGTCGGCGCCCAAGTCGGCAGCGAGGAGCGCGGGGTCCGATGCCAGCGGCGGCTGCGCGGGGAGCGTGGTCGCTACCGGAAACGGCGTGGCGGTCAACGTTGCAAAGGGCACCGCGGTCGGCGTCGATGCGGTCGATGATCTGGTCGACTCCGAGCAGGCGACGAGCGTAGACGTGACCATGGCGACGACTAGCGTCGTGCTGCAACGCATCACGCGGGATCGGTTCACCGGTCGCATGCTTCTCCGTCGTTGCGAACGACATCCGCCATCGTCTCGACCTCCGCGCTACCGGTGCGGGAGCCGACGTCGCCGGCTCACGCGTGTGTTCCGCCTACATCTTCTCCGCCGCCGACCTCATCGGCCAAGCCGTCTCCCCCGCTATAATGCGTTCTATCCAGGTCGACTATCCGCCACGCCGTAGACGAGCATTCAGTCAGTGGCAGCTGACGCGGCCCCGTAGCGGAGTCCGTCACGAGGAGCGCGACCATTCGCTGGCTGTCCTCGACTCCTTCACCCTCCACGGGCAGGCACAGCCAAACCGCAGCCCTGGCCTGCCGCCTAGCCGATCGGCAACGCTCGGGCTGAGAAATAACGTTCATGTCTTCAACTGTTCGGGTCTATAGCAGGTACAGCGATGGGACTCGCGTCGCCGAGCGCGTCAAAGCGGTTTTCTTGTCGGGGCGCGTGCGCCGAGATGAGCCCAATGGGCTTCATATTAGGAAGCCGGGCCGTTAAGGTCGTCGCAACCGACTGCTGGGAGGCGACATGAGCTATCGGACAATTGTTGTCGGGACGGACGGCTCGGCGTCGTCGTTCCGTGCGGTCGACCGCGCAGCCGCGCTCGCGGCGCAACATAATGCCACGCTGATCGTCGCGAGCGCCCATCTCCCCACGGAGGAGAAGGGAAGCTGGTCAAGACCACCCACGCCCGATCGTGTGACTGACCCCCGCGCCGCCGACAGCCTCGCGGGGGAGGGCAGCTACAAGATGCATGGCAGGGCCCCCACGTATGCGATCCTTCAGGAGGCTCGCGACCGAGCGAAGGCCATCGGCGCCCAGGACATCGAACAGCGGGCGGTCGCCGGGGCGCCAGTCGATGTGCTAGTGAACTTGGCCGAGGAGGTCAACGCAGACCTGCTCGTCGTCGGCGACGTAGGACTGGACACGGTCGCCGGGCGTCTACTGGGCTCGGTGCCCGCCACCGTCGCCCGCAGGGCCAAGATAGACATCCTAATCGTCCACACGGTCGGATAGGCTCCACCGGGCAGGCGGTTTCCCGACACGAGGCTGTCCTTGGTTGTGGCCTTCTTGATGGCCTGCATCGCCGGATCGGCCGTCTACGGTGCAACTCGGCCAATCAGCTTGGCGGCCTCATGGTCTTCGTGTCATATCGAGGCCGCACCCCTAATGTGCTGGTCGCAGCGACTCCGCCGAGGAACTTGACGGTGCCGCTGTTGACATCGAGATCGATGGTCCGTTCACTACCCCACCGCGCATCCGAACCGTCGATGGTGTGATGCCGCAGTCGCAACTGAAGTTGCAGACGGAGGGTGGGCGATACCGGCGTCGGCGGCGTCGCTGTGTTGACGTTGAGCCGGCGATTCCTGATCATCCCCCGGGGTCGTATCCAGACCCCAAGTGTGCCGGCGCGTGTAGCAACCAAATAGTTACACGACAGCAACTTTCTACACGCTGTGTTGGCCGCTTTCAGCGACCGCCACAACACAACGCCAGTTGTCAAGACGCGTTTGGAAAGAGTTTCGCCGGCATGTCGAAACTAAGCTGATCTATATAACCCTGATGCGCTGCAACTACCGCCCGACCATCGTCAGAAACCCTTCCGGCGCGTCGCGCTGCGGGTTACAGTTATTGGTGAGTCGTTGCCCGAGCCGTCGATTCTGAGTGTTGATGACGAAGACAGTTACTCAGCTTGAAGGTTGAAGATTTCCGAATGCGGCGAACTACGGAGCAACCATGCGCAGCCCTCGATTACCCCTTCCAAAACCTTGGCCGGCCCCGGGCGCGCGCCGTGGTGTCCGCACCGCCTACAAACAGTGCGCCCACGAACTGGCCATCTTGCTCGACCCGCAAGACACCCGGGTGCCGGCGCCATCATCAAAGTCAGTTCCGGCGCGCTCTCGATCGCAGGGCCACCCGGGTTAGCCGCGTACGCCGTCAAAGCCGAGCTCCAAACCTACACGTCGGCCTTCCGGGAGTGGGAAGCCAACGATCCCGACAGCGTTGCGACGGTGTTGACCAACATTCCTTTGGGACGACCGGGAGTTCCCGAACACGACATCGGCCGCGCAGTCGTATTCCTCGTCGTCCCTGACCCGGAATTCATCACTGGGATCTAGCGGCAGCCTCACCCTGGGGCAGCTGAATCGCGACCATCACAGTCAAACGCCTTCAGGGCGAGTCCCGGACACCAGGAACCCGGTGTACGAGGTGAAGAATCGCCCTTCCGCATCGGCGGTTCGCAACTCCTCTGACCAACGATCAGCGTCGTTGCGACTGATAACCCCATTCTCCGCGAGCTGGTCGGCTGTCGAAATGAAGCTATAGATCCGATCCGCCACATCGAGCTCGCGCAACACCAGGGTCTTCGGGTAGATGACGAGATCGCCGAGACCGGCCTGGAGGAATAGCGGAACGAGCCGACGACCAATCCAGCCTGCGGGAAAACGGTCGCAAAAAGCGTTGACGACGCTGCGCGTCATGACGCGATCCGTCGAGTCGACCGTCAATGTCTCCCAATCGTTGTCGTATGCCACCAGCACCCCACCAGGGCGGATTACCCGGACCATCTCGAGGATCGCCGAGGCGGGATCGGCGATGTGCTGCAGCACCCGATCGATCCGGCAGGCATCGAAACTCGCATCGTCGAACGGCAAATGAGCTGCGTCGGCGACGTCGAACGACAGGCCGGCAACGTCACCGTGACGCTCACGGGCCGTCTCGATCATCGTTTGGCTCCCGTCGATGGCTACGACCGAACCGCCGGGCGCGACGAACTTCGCAAGCGACGCGGCGTCGTCCCCGAGCCCACAACCGACCTCGAGTATTCGGCGCCCGGGAACGGCGCCGAGCAGTTCATAACTCTCGCGCTTGCACTCGGCGAAAAACGGGAGCGAGTCAATCAGCGTCAGACAACTCGAGAACAACGCGAAATCCGAGGCGCGGTCGACGCTCTGAAATCCCGAAGCGAGGTCATCGGTCATGTCTTTCCTCTTTCATCCTCAATTCATTCTCTCTTGAGAGGTGAATTCGGAAGCCGGAATTCAGAAGATCGGATCGTTCACGCATGGTAAGCGCGCACGTCTTAATCCCGATGGGTTCGGCGTGACTCGCGATCTCAGTTCGGGTCGACCGCGGCCAACCGGTGCACCAAATCCCGCGTCGCGGGGTACAAGTCACACCATGTCCGGTAGAGGTCGTCGTAGAGCGCACGGTTGGCCGGATCCGGTGCGATCTCCGCGGCGATCTTGGCCCAGTCGGTGCCGGACGGCACCAGACCGACACCGATTGCCGCCAGCAGTGCGTCGCCATAACTGGCGCCGATAACCTGCTCCGGGACCAGCTGCGGACGACCCGTGACGTCGGTCAGGGTCTGCGCCCACACCGGACTGCGCAACCCACCACCCACGGCCACGGTGCGCGTTGCGACGTGTGCGTCGTCGAACCTTTCGAGGATCTGCCTGATCCCAAACGAGATGCCTTCGTACACGGCGCGAAACAGGTGACCGCGGCCATGGCGCAGGGTGAGTCCGGCAAACACCCCGCGCGCATCCGGGTCGAAGACTGGTGTGCGCTCGCCGGCGAGGTAGGGCAGCACCACCAGGCCCTCGCTGCCGGGAGGAACCGCCTGCGCTTCGGCCATCAAGGTTTGGAACGGCGCCCCGCCGGTGACGGTCTGCAACCACCTCACGAGGCTGCCCGCGGTCGAGGTGCCGGCGGCCAGCGCGAGGGTTTCGCGCTCCACCCCCGCCGTCGTCCATAGCGCGGGATCGCTGAAGTAGGTGTCAATGATCTGCACCAGAAACATCGTGGAGCCGTACATCAGCATCCGATCGCCAGGTTGTCGAACGCCGACCGAGAACGCCTCTGCGTAGGCGTCGACGGTGCCCGCGACCACCGGCGTGCCCACGCGCAGCCCGGTGGCTACGGCGGCTGTCTCGTGGACGGTGCCGACGACGTCGCTGGGCCACACCAGTCGGGGAAGCTGAAGATGCTCGCAAATACGTTGTGCCCATTCGGTATTCCAGTCGAACTCCCGCGTGGCGTATAGCGGGTCGCACTGGCTGGCGGTGTGATGATCCATCACGTACTCGCCGGTGAGTTTCGCCGCTATATAGGAGTTCGATCCGTACCACCGCGTCGCCCGTTCGAAGACCTCGGGTTCGTGGCGCCGCACCCATTCGAGTTTGGGCCCGACCGCCTGGCTCGACAGCACCGTGCCTGCCCGCTCCAGGATCGCATCGGCACCCAATTCCTTTGTCAGCAGTTCGATCTCGGCCGACGCCCGGGTGTCCACGCCGTACATGATGGCGGGACGCAGTGGCCGCAGATGCTCGTCGCATAGCACCAGGCACGGGCCGACGCCGCTGACACACAGCGCGGCCACGGCCGATCCTGCCGGTACCTGCGCGCTCAGCACGCGGCTGATGGCACACACCTCGCGCCACCACATCGCCTCGGCGTCCATCTCCGCCCAGCCGGTGCGGGGCAATTGCATCGAATGCGACACTGCCTCCGAGGCCACGACTGCACCGGAGGGGTCGACGAGAACCCCCTTTGTGCTCCCGGTCCCCATGTCGATTCCGAGAAGCAAGTCCACGACGCCAACCATAGGTGGGGCATTCCTGCGGCACCGCACAATCCGCCAGGCGTTGGACGCTGGACGCTCTTCGCCGCCGGCCGCTCGCGCACGCGGGTTTCCGGCCCTTCTGCAGACCGCGATGTGCGACAGTTCCGGAGATGACGAGAAGCGTCGCCGTGATCGGGGCTGGACCGGGCGGGCTGATCGCGGCGCGTTGGCTGCTGTCGCAGGGGTTCGAGCCGACGATCTTCGAGCGGGAATCGATGCTGGGCGGGCAGTGGACGGGCCTGGATGGTCGGAGCGGCGTGTGGCCGACCATGCACACCAACACCAGTCGCATCATGACGGCCTTCAGCGACCTCGAGCACGAGAGCGACCTCGTCTACCCGTCGAACCGCGACATTCTCGACTACTTGCATCGCTATGCCGAGACGTTCAGCCTTACTTCGCGCATCCGGTTCGGCACTCGGGTCGAACTTCTTAGGCGAAGCGGCGCCGGTTGGCTCGTGGGTCACGCCGGCATGGATGAGAGCTTCGAACGAGTGGTGGTGGCGAGCGGCAGGTTCCATGCGCCCGCCATCCCCGCTGTTCCGGGGCTCGACAGGTTCGCCGGGTCGTCCGGCGTGATCTCCACGTACGACTATCGGGAGCCTTCTATATATCGCGGCAAGCGTGTTCTCGTGGCAGGCTGCGCCGTCAGCGCCCTCGAGATCGCTGCAGAACTCGCCCAGCTTGGCGCGGCACGTGTTGTGGTGACCCAGCGGCGACAGCGATATGTCCTGCCGAAGTTCGCCGCCGGAGTCCCGTCCGATCATCGGATCTTCACGCGATACGGAACCCTGGCGAGCGAAACTCTCCCAGCGGCCGAGATCGACCGGCAGCTGAAGGAGATCGTGGTCGAGGCGGGGGGAAGCCCGGAGCAGTACGGCGCACCGGCGCCTGACCCTTCGCTCTTCGCCGCCGGGGTCACCCTCAACCAGGGGTACCTGCCGCTCGTGGCCGAGGGCCGGATTACGGTGCGTCCGTGGATGGAGTCCATCGCGGACTCGACCGTGACCTTCGCTGACGGGCATGCCGAGGAGTTCGACGGGATTGTGCTGGGCACCGGGTTCGATTTGTGCCTGCCGTTTCTGAGTGAGGACATCCGGGTGAATCTCAACCTCGACGCCGTGCACCTGGACGCCGACCGCTACACCTTCCATCCCGACCTCCCGGGGCTGGCCTTCGTAGGTATGTGGGAGCAGTCGGGCGGATACTTTGTGCCGCTGGAACTTCAGGCCAGGTGGATTGCCTACACGTGGGGCAGCACGATCCCGGCGACAAGTGAGACCGATCAGCGGTTGTCGATCGATGCTTATCGCTCAAGGCGGGGGATGTCCCAGAAAACGCGGATGAACCTAATGGCTCTGATCTTCGCGCGAGCCGCCGGGGTGGAGCCACACCTCGAGAACTGGCCGGACCTGCGCCGCGCACTGCTGTTCGGTCCCCTCGCACCGAGTTGCTTCCGGCTCGAGGGCCCCGATGCGATGCCCGAGGCACCTGTTCGTTTCGCGCGCGAGGCGGCCGCTTTCGGTGCGATCACGTCGAACGAACTGACTGAGCGCGAGCGGAGCTACTGGTCGCTCCTGCAAAGGGCGGCTGCGGGCCGGGCAGGAATGACCGATAAGGTCGCTGACCTGCAGTTTGGTCAAGCTGCCAAGAGTCGGTGAGCCGCAACCTGCCAACGCAAGTTCTGCTGCGCCAGATCGCTCACACCGATCACTTCCTCACACGGTGACCGTTCCTGCCGTCTTGGACGATAGAAGCGATCCGTCACGCGAAAGGACCCGCTGAGCTGCGGTTCTCTGTGGAGCTGCGCGAGCCAATCGCCGGGATTTAACACGCCGTAGCGGGACAATAACCCCCATGGCCAAGTACCTGGCCGAACGAAGCCGCGGTGGCCAAGGCGCGCACACTCTTCGACGCCCGCCGGTACGTCCTGGATAGTGACTGGGGTGAGGTCCAACCGCGTGCCGACGCGCAAAACGCCTACCTCGAATCGCACTCCTGAGACGAGTACGGCGACAGTGGTCTTTTCTGCGCTGCCTTCACCCTTGCGGCCCGGATGGCTCCGGATCCAGACTATCGGCGCCTTTCTTGGCGTTGCCTTACTTGTCGGCGCGTGCAGCGCGGCGCCGTCGCCGAGCCCATCCTCGTCGGCCAGCTCGACCGCTGGGTTTACGCCGATGAATCAGATGACGCTGCGGGTGCGCGTCGCCTCGATGGCCCGGGAGATGCTCGTTCCTGGGGCGGTCGCGTTAGTGCGCTCACCCGCCGGTGAGATCAGCACGACGTACGGCACCACCACAGTGGGTGGCAGAGTTCCGGTGTCGTTGGCGGATCACGTCCGGATTGGATCGATCACCAAGACGTGGACCGGCACCGTGATCCTGCAGCAGGTCCACGAGGGCAAGCTCAGCCTCGACGACCCGGTGTCGAAGTTCCGCCCCGATGTTCCGGGCGGTGACCACATCACCATCGCCGAGTTATTGAACATGCGCAGCGGCCTTTACAACTACAGCGAGTCGCGCGAACTAAACGAGATGGGCGACAGCAATCCACAAAAAGTGTGGAACCCCGACGAATTGCTCGCGCTGGCCTACAGCCATCCGCCCTACTTCCCGCCCGGAACGGGCTACCACTACTCGAACACCAACACGGTATTGCTCGGGCTCATCGCCGAGGCGCTTGACTCGAAACCCCTTTTGCAGGTGTTTCAGGATCGGTTGTTCATCCCACTGGGGCTCAAGGACACGCTGTTTCCACCCCGCACCTCAAGCGCCATCCCGGACCCGCATCCCCAGGGATATATGTATGGCAACAACGTGCTGACTATGGGCTCACCAGCAGCCGTACCGCCCGAAATGCAGGCGGCAGCAAAGGCCGGCACGCTGCAGCCTAGTGATCAGACATCGCTGAACCCGTCGTGGGCCTGGGCGGCAGGCGCCGGCATCTCCACCGCGGCGGACCTGGCGACCTGGGTTGAGGCGTTGGCCGAAGGGAAACTGCTCGATCCCGACACGCAAGCCAGGCGGATCGCCAGCCTGCAATCAACGAACCCGGCACAACCCGATGCGCCGCAGTACGGGCTGGCCATCGCGAAATTCGGTGCGCTGTATGGGCATACCGGTGAAGTTCCAGGCTTCAACACCTTCGCCGGCACCGACCCCCAAAATAAAGTGACGATCGTGATCTGGGTCAACCTGGACCCCACCGCCGATGGTCGGGCCGCGGCCACGCTCATCGCGAGAGATCTGATCGACGAAATGTACGTTTCACCGACTCCGACAACTACCCGCTAGCGAGAAAATTCGCGATGAAATCTCCATGGTTAGTGGAGCTGCCGGGAATCGAACCCGTTGCAAAAGGTCCTGTGACTTGCGGAAACGCTGAACTTGACTACGCGAAAACAACGCGAAACAACGCGAAAACGACCTGCGGATACGCGAGAGGTGTTGACGGCGTCAACACGCCACAGCCCGGCTGACAACCCACGTCAGCGCTCGGCCGCGTGGCAGGAGGCTGCTAGTGAGATAGAGCTGGGTACAAGCTCAACGGCTCGGATGATCGAACGCTGAGATGATCGAACGCTGAAGTGTCGCTCAACCCGCATGATGCGCCTACTTTGCGAGGTGGGCCCGTGCTGTAGTGGGTCGACGTCCAGCAGTGCCACGAGGGAGGTGCGCCGTGGGTGACCGCGTCGACGCGTCCGCCCTGGTTGTAGGTCACGGAGACGAGGTGCAGCGCAGGCTCCAGCGGTGCGTTGCCGCGTTGCAGCGCATGATCGACGGCGGCTGGTTTGTCGGCCATGAGGACACCGTGGGTATGGAGGTTGAGCTCGATCTCGTGGACCCGTTGGGCCGGCCGCGGCTGATCAACGATGCCGTCCTGGTACGCCTGGGCCGAGCGGATATGCAGCACGAGCTCGGCCAGTTCAACGTAGAGCTGAATCTGCCTCCTAGGCGGCTGCAGGGCCGCGTACTGCATGACAGCGAACGCGACCTCGCCGACGTGTTCGACGCCTGCAGGGCGCGCATCGAGGGGCTGGGCGCTCGGCTGGTCGCCATCGGCATGCTGCCCACCCTCAGCGCCGAGCAGCTGACCCTCGAGCGCATCTCGGCCAACCCGCGCTACGCGCTCCTGAACCGCCGCATGCGCGCCGCTCGCCACAGGCCGTTCCTCGTGCACATCCGCGACGCGTGTGAGCCGGTAGAGTTCACCACCGACTCGGTCGCCCCCGAAGCCGCCACGACCAGCCTGCAGCTGCACCTACGAGTGCCGCCGGACCGGTTCGCCGCGTACTACAACGCCGCCCAAATGATCGCCGGGGCGCAGGTCGCGGTGGCCGCGAACTCGCCGTACCTGCTCGCTCGCCAGGCATGGCAGGAAACCCGCATCACGCTGCTAGAGCAACTGCTCGACACCCGCCGCCGCAGCGAGGTCCGAGCCGGCGCACCGGCGCGCGTCCGGCTCGGCGACCGATGGGTCAACGGCCCCGTGGAGCTCTTCGACGACCTCGTGCGGCTGTTTCCGCCGCTGTTTCCGACGGTAGAGGCCGAGGATCCCGATGCCGCCCTGGATGCCGGGTGCGCTCCGGGCCTGCGGGAGCTTCGGCTGCACAACGGCACGGTGTGGCGCTGGAACCGACCGGTCTACGACGTCCAGGCCGGGCGCCCGCAGCTGCGCATCGAGAACCGGGTACTGCCCAGCGGACCGACCGCCGTCGACATGATCGCCAACGCCGCCTTCTACTACGGACTGGTCCGCGCGATCGTCGACAGCGACCCTGCCCCGTGGACGCAGATGCCCTTCGCTGCGGCCGAGCGGAACCTGCACCGTGCGGCACGGGACGGGCTGGCAGCGCGGCTCTGCTGGCGGGGCGTCGACCACCCGGTCGACCAACTCACCCGTGAGATCCTGCTCCCGGCCGCCGCGACCGGGCTCGACGCCTGGGGCGTGGATGCAGACGACCGCGACCGGTACCTCGGCGTCATCGAAGCGCGGGTCCGATGCCACCGCACAGGCGCTGCCTGGCAGACCGAGACGGTGCGCTACCTCGAGGAGCACGGGCTGCAGCGCATCCCGGCGCTGCGGGAGATGACTCGGCGGTATGCCGAGCACGCCCGCACCGGTGCCCCAGTCCACGAATGGCCGGTGCCATGACCGAGGCATGATCCAGCCAAGCGGATGCTCACTGGTGGTTGACGATGTATGTCGCGGTCGGGGCCCACCGCGCGGTCCTGATACACAGGCCATCACCGCCTAGGCCCGCACATCTAGCAGATGCGCCTTAGTTCACGCTTTTCGCGTTGGCGTCTCCTGCCCGCTCTACCCTGTCGACATGAGGCGGCTGTCTAGCGTAGATGCTGCGTTCTGGTTCGCCGAGACGCACGCCTGGCACATGCACGGCGCCGGACTGACGATCTGCGACCCGTCCGACGCGCCAGGTTTCTGCTTCCGTGCGGTCAAAGACCTCATCGCTTCTCGCCTTCCGGAGATGCCGGAGCTGCGCTATCGAGTGGCAGGGGCGCCGCTGGGGCTCGACAGGCCATGGTTCGTCGAGGACCGCGAACTCGACATCGACTATCACATCCGGCAGGTCGCGGTGCCCGAGCCTGGAGGACGTCGGGAACTCGAGGACCTGGCTGGCCGTCTCATGTCCTACCCACTCGACCGGGACAGGCCGCTTTGGGAGATCTGGTTCATCGAGGGCCTGGAGCACGGACGTGTCGCGATTCTGACGAAGATGCATCACGCCCTTGTCGACGGCGTGTCGGGCACCAGTCTGAGCGAGATCATGCTCGACGTCAGCCCCCAACCGCGTCCACCCGCCGTCGAGGGCGGCCCATCATCGACGCGCGGGATACCCCCGTTCGAGCTGCGGGCGCTGGGCGGCATATTCAACGTGGCGGTTAGGACGCCATACCGCCTCTTGCGAATCGCTCAGCAAATGCTGTTTCAACAGCTGGCCGTGCGCGGGCTGACCAACAAACCCCCTCGATTCTTCGAGGCTCCGACAACACGTTTCAACGCCGAAATCTCCACGCAGCGGCGAATCAGCAGCAGCAGAGTGCCACTGGATCGTGTGAAGGCGGTCAAGCGCGCCTTCGGCGTGAAGCTCAACGACGTGGTGCTCGCGCTCGTTTCCGGTGCGATACGGCGTTACCTGCTAGATCGAGGGGAGCTCCCCGATCGGCCGCTGGTCGCTCAGATTCCGATCTCAACGCATGGAAAGAGCAGAGAAATCGGTAACCAGATCAGCTCGATGACCGTCAGCCTCGCCACCGATATTGCCGACCCCGCCGAGCGCATGAAAACCATCTTTGGCAACTCCCAAGGCGCCAAGGAAATGGCCAAAGCGCTTACCGCACATCAGATCATGGGTCTGACGGAGACCACGCCGCCTGGCCTGCTTGCGCTCGCCGCTCGGGCCTACACGGCCAGCCACATCGGTGGCCATATCGCTCCTATCAACATGGTGATCTCCAACGTTCCCGGTCCCGACTTCACCATTTACCTGGCCGGCGCGGTCGTGGAACAGCTCGTGCCCCTCGGACCGGTCATGCTCGAGGTCGCATTGAACATCACCTGTTTGAGCTACAACGGGTTCGTGGATTTCGGCTTCGTCACCACACCCGAGATCGCCAGTGACATCGACGAACTAGCGGACGCGATCGAGCCGGCGCTAAAGGAACTAGAGAACGCCGCTGGTCTGCTTTCGGCGTCTTAACCGACGCGGTCGGTGTCCATCGTCGTCGGGACCGGGTCGGGTGCCCCTTCGAATCGCGTACGAGCGCCCTCCGAGCGCGCCGACTCGGTCGTTGTTCGGGCGCCAGCTGCTGTTCGGTCTGAAATGTCACCGTGAGGTCGTCTTCGACCTGGATCAGGTCGTCCGGCATCCAGCTTCACACCGACGATGGACCTACTGGCGAAGACGAGATCGTTCTGAGGTGACCCAATACTTCCTTAGGCGTCAGACTATTGGTGCCGACGATAGTGAGGAGGCCGCATGCCGCAGTGGCGGGACTTTCGCGAGCGCTTCCGACCTGCGGGCACACCGGGTGCCGCGGCTCAAGGCGGCGTTCCCGCGGACCGTACCGCCGACACTGCAAGTGAGCTGGAGCCTGTGTTCTTGATGCTCGACGATGTCCAGGCCGAGGTAACCCGCAATCTGCGGCACGCGGCCGAGCAAGCCGACGAGATTCGAAAGGATGCCGGTCGAAAAGCCGCCGAGATCATCGCCGGGGCCCAGGCGCAAGCGGGAACAGCGCGCGCGGAGGCAGCAGCGCAATCGCGTGCGCTGACGGCGGCCGACAACACCCGCATGGCAGCCGAGAGGGATCAGGAGCTCGAAGAACTGCGGGCACGGGCCGATGCTCGAATGCCCGACTACACCGACCGCGTGGTGGCCGCGGCTCGAGCGCTGCTGGAGGGGTTCTGCGAACCGTCGGGCGAGCCGCGCGATGCGGCGGGCCCCCGGTGAGCACCGCGTGGGTGGCCGGAAACGTCCGGGCGAAGGCCATGCTCGACCGCCGCATCGGTCCGGCACGCGCTCGGGACCTGGCTGCGACTGGGTCTCTGGCCCAGGCTGTGCAGATCCTCGCGGACAGCCCGTACGGCCACGGCGTGCACGTCGGGCAGACGCTGGCCGAAGCCGAGCATGCTCTTGCCGCCACGGTGCTGTGGCATGTGCGGGTGCTCGCCGGCTGGCAGCCTCGTCCGGGCGCCAGGGCGCTGAGGCTGCTGGTGGGCTGGTTCGAGATCGCGAATATCATCGGACATGCCCGCGCGGTGTCTGGTGCCGCGGTTGAACCGTCGTTCCATCTGGGTGCGCTCGGTACAGCCTGGTCTCGGCTGCGCACCACGTCGTCGCTTGCCGAACTGAGGCGCGGGCTCACGCAATCATTGTGGGGTGATCCCGGCGGGGAGTCGCCGTCCGATATCGCGGTGGGCGTTGCGCTCACCTGGGCGTGCCGTGTCGCGACGGGAGTACCCGAGGCTAGCGACTGGGCGTGCGGCGGTGCGGCTGTGCTGGTAGCGCGACGGCTGCTCCTCGAAGGGCGCCCGCTCGCGCAGCCAGCGCAGGCCAAGCGCGGAGCGAATCCTTGGACGGGCGTCGACGGCCGCCCAGAACCTTCAGGAGTTCAGCGGCCAACTACCCGCGTCCGCCCGCTGGGCTTTGGCCGGGGCGGTCGATATCGGCGAGCTCTGGCAGGCCGAGTTCCGATGGTGGTCGCGGGTCGAGCGGGACGGATTCGAGCTTGTGCGCCGTACCCGCTTCGGTCCCGGCCTGACCATCGGCGCGGCTGCGGTGCTCGCCGCGGATGCGTGGCGATGCCGCGCCGCGCTAGAGATCGCGGCCGGCGGTGGCGGATCTATGGAGGTCTACGATGCCGTGGCCTGAGGCGATGGCGCCGCTGCGGATGCAGCGGATAGCGCTGCTTGCGCCGTCGGACACACTGCGCGACGCGCTGGTGCTCGTGGCGGACGCCGGGGTGGTGCAACTCGACGACGTTGGGCCGCAGGACGATTCGGTGGTAGGCGAGGCTGCACAGCGGTTGCAGCGGCTCGGGAGCACCCACCCAACACCGATGGTGTCCACCGTGGCGCCGGACCTGGAAGAACTCGAACACGCCGGTCGCGCAGACCTACTGGCAGGCGAGGCGGAATTAGAGGAGCGCGCGGCAGCCGCCTTGCACCGCGACGGCGTGGCCGCGCTCACCGGGTGGTGCCCCGTGCTCGAACTGGACGCGTTGGCCGTCGGGCTGGGATCGGTGGCCGCAGCCGCCGTGCCGCTCCCTCGTCCACCCGGAGTTGATCCACCCACTCTGCTTGGCGGCGAGCGGCTGGGTCGCTCGTTCGCACCCTTGGTGCGCACTTTCGGCACCGTGCCGTACCGGGACGTCGATCCGACGATCCCAGCGGGCATTGCCTACGTGGTGATGTTCGGAATGATGTTCGGCGACGCCGGCCATGGGGCGCTGCTGATCGCGATCGCATTGCTGCTGCGTTCGGGCGGGATCCGTCGGTTCGCACGGCTGGGACATTTGTGGCTGTTCGTCGCCGGTGCGGGAATTGCCGCAACGGCGTTCGGTGCGCTCTACGGGGAGTTCTTCGGCCCGACCGGTGTGCTGCCAGTGCTGTGGCTG
This sequence comes from uncultured Actinomycetota bacterium, assembly GCA_963828065.1. Taxonomy (GTDB): domain Bacteria; phylum Actinomycetota; class Actinomycetes; order Mycobacteriales; family Mycobacteriaceae; genus Mycobacterium. The sequence continues at coordinate 41,645 of CAWHDL010000001.1, forward strand.
GCGCCCCTTGACGATCCGGTGCGGTTGCTCGCCGTTGCTGTCGGCGTGGGTGCCGCGTTCCTGGCTGTTTCATACGCGATGGGGATTACGAACCGGTGGCGAGAGGGCGGTGCTGGGCTGGCGCTTTACGCACCGTCTGGGATCGCCGGCGCCACACTGTTTCTGGGAACTGCCATCGCAGTCACCGGATTCTTGCTTGCGATGTCGTGGCTGGTGATCGTTGGTGCGGTGACCGCGTTCGCCGGGCTCGCGCTCGCGACGGTCGGACTCTTCGCGGAATCCGGCGGCGGGCCAACCGGATTCGCCCAGACCGGCGTGGGAGCCTTCGACTTGTTGGTGCGACTGGGGTCCAATGTTGTTTCGTTCGCCCGCCTCGCCGCGTTCGGGATGACCCACGCGGCGCTCGGCTGGGTGGTGTGGCAGGCAACGGTCGCGTTGACGGGTCTGGGCACACTTGGCACCGTCGCGGCGGTGACCGTTTTCGTGGTCGGTAACGTGATCACGTTCGCACTCGAGGCGCTCGTCGCGGGGGTCCAGGCCCTTCGCCTGGAGTTCTATGAGTTGTTTTCGAGGGTCTTCGTCGGCGAGGGAAACCCCTTTCACCCGTGGCGGATTCCTACCTGCACCCCGGAGGTTGCACCGTGTTGACCTGGTTGATTGCCCTGCCCGTCCTGATCGGCGGGTTCACTGCGACGTTGGCGTTGCTTCGCCGTCGAGGTCGGCTGGCACTGCGACTGTTCCTGGCCTTCGACGCCGTGCTGCTGCTCGCCGCGCTTGCCGTGGTCGTCGTCGTCACAACGGCCGGCCCGGCCGTCGCCGAACCTGCCGCGGCCGGGCAGACTGCTGGCGGGTCGAACTGGGCGGCGCTGCTCGGTGCCGCGATCGCGGTGGCCGGATCCTCGATCGGCGCCGCCATCGCCGTCGCCTACACCGGTGCGGCCGCACTCGCCGCGCTCAGTGAACGGCCTGAACTTTTCGGCCGTGCGATGGTCATCGTCGGACTCGCCGAGGGCATCGCGATCTACGGCCTCATCGTCGCCATCATCTTGATCGGACGGTCATGACCGGGGGAACCGTTGCCGTGATCGGAGAACAAGCGCAGGTGCGGGGCTACGCCCTCGCCGGAGCGGTCGTGTTGGCCGCGGACGGAGCCGACGCCGTCCACCGAGCGTGGGCATCACTCGATGACCAGATGGCCCTGGTCATCCTCACCAAGAACGCGGCGGCTCATCTGGCCGAAGAGCTGGCCGCCGATTGGCCTCTCACGGCGGTCATTGAAGAATGATCGCGCTGGACACGGCGCGCGTGCGCGACGCGCTCACACCTCTGCACGCCGAATTGCTGCGCCGGGCCGACGCCGAGGCGGATCGAATCCTGGCCGACGCCAACGCCGAAGCCCGCGATGTGCTCGCCCGCGCCGAAAGCGACGCGCACGCCGTCATCGACAATGCCCGCGCCGCCGGCGCGGCAGAGGCGCTGATGGCGCAGGCCGCCGAACATGCGCGCACGCGCCGCGCGCACCGAAGCGACGTCCTCGCCGTGCAGCGGAATGCCTACGAACAATTACGCCGGCGCGCCACCGACGCGGTGCACCGACTTCGCCACGAGCCGGGTTACCCCGCGCTGCGCGAGCGGCTGGCGGCACACGCAGCCCAGATTCTCGGCACCGACGCCGTCGTCACCGAGGACCCCGCCGGCGGCATCGTTGCCGAGGCCACGAGCCGTCGGCTCGATCTGAGCCTCACCGCATTCGCGGCGCGCGCGTTCGAACGGATCGAAGCCGACATCGATGGACTGTGGTCATGACGGTGCCCACAGCCTCGCCGGCGACGGCCCGAATACGCCGGGTCGTCGGGCCGCTCGTCGAAGTCGACGGCGCTGACGGCGCGGCGATGAATAACCTGGTCACGCTCGGCGAGGACGTAATCCCCGCCGAGACCGTCGCGATCCGGGACGGCTTGCTCACCGTGCAGGCCTACGAGTACACCGGCGGCCTGCGCCCGGGCGATCCGGCGGTGCTGCAGGGACACCCATTGTCGGCTCAGCTCGGGCCGGGATTGCTCGGAGGTGTCTTCGACGGACTGCTGCGACCTCTCTTGTCGGCGCCGACCTGGCTTAGCCCCGGCGGCTACGCGCAGCATGACGAGCGCAACTGGAGTTTCCAGCCCACGGCTGCCGATGGTGAGGTGGTGTCGGCCGGGTCGGTCCTGGGTGTGGTCCGCGACGGGAATCCCGTTGAATACCGCGTGCTTGTGCCGCCCGGGGCGGCCGGCCGGGTCGAGTCGATCGCACCGGCGGGCAGTTACCCTACCGAGGCCGTACTGGCCACCGTCGCCGGTACACCGGTGTCCATGTCGGTGAGCTGGCCCGTCAGGTTGCCACGGCCGTACCGGAACCGGCAGCCGGACGTCGAGGTGCTGCGCACAGGCCAGCGAGCGCTGGATCTGCTGTTCCCCGTGGCGCGCGGCGGCAGCGCGTGTGTGCCCGGCGGGTTCGGAACGGGCAAAACCGTTCTCCTGCAACAACTGGCGAAATGGTGTGACGCCGACATCATCGTGTACGTCGGTTGCGGCGAGCGCGGCAACGAGATGGCCGAGATCGTCGAGCAGATGTTTGCACTGACCGACCCCCGCACCGGGGGCCGGCTGGCCGACCGGACGGTGATCATCGCCAACACGTCGAACATGCCGATGATGGCCAGGGAGGCAAGTATCTACACCGGGATGACGGTCGCCGAGTTCTTCCGCGACATGGGCTACGACGCGGTGGTCATTGCGGACTCCACCTCGCGATGGGCGGAGGCGTTGCGGGAGTTCGCTTCTCGCAGCGGCGAGCTACCCGCCGAGGAGGGCTATCCGGCGAACTTGGCCTCGGCGCTGGCCGCCTTCTACGAGCGCGCCGGATCGGTGATCACCCTCGGCGGACACCGCGGTTCGGTCACCGCGATCGGCGCTGTGTCGCCTCCGGGTGGGGACCTGTCCGAACCGGTCACCGCGCAGACCGAACGGTTCGTGCGGTGCCGGTGGACGCTCGACCGCGAACTGGCCTATTCCCGGCATTACCCGGCGGTATCGTGGTCGGGATCGTTCTCCCGCGACGTCGAGGCGCTGGCTATGGCGTCCGAGCGAGCCGGCGACACCGGCTGGTCGGCACAGCGCGCACTGGTGGTTGGGCTACTCGCCGAATCCGACCGGCTGTCCGCGCTGACCGAACTGATCGGCGTTGATGCGCTGCCGGGACGCGAACGAATGGTGGTCCTCGGTGGGCGGCTGCTGCGGGAGGCGGTGCTGCAGCAGAGTTCACTCTCGGCTACCGACGCGTACTGCGCAGAGGAGAAGACGGCCGCGCTGGTGGACGCTGTCCTGGCGGTGGTCGATCGCGCCCAGGCGACCGTCGCCGCAGGTGTCCCGGCCCCACTGGTCGAGGAACTGGACTTCGGGCCGTTGATCCGTGCCCGGGAGGATTCCGGCCCCCACGACACCGGGGTGGCCCGCGACCGCCGCGACGAGATCATCGCCCGGCTAAGCGAACTCAAGTGAGTGGCGCCGGCTGGATCGACTACACAACCGCGCGTGAGCTGCGCGGACCGCTCGTGGTGGTTTCCGGCGTCAACGGGGTTGGCTGGGATGAATTCGTGACGATCACGCTCGCTGACGACACAGTGCGCCACGGCCAGGTATTGGAGGTCGATCGCGACGTGGCGGTGATCCAGGTGTTGGAGGGAACCGCAGGCATGAGCACCTCGGGCACCCGGGTGCAGTTCAGTGGCGAACCGCTCCGGATACCGGTCGGCGACGGCTGGTTGGGCCGCGTGTGCAATGGCCGCGGCGAGGCGATCGACGACGGCCCGCCGGTGTCTGGCGTCCACCGCGCGACGGTCGCCGGGGATCCCCTCAACCCGGTCTGGCGCGATCCGCCCGCGGACCCGGTTCTCACCGGAGTATCGGTCATCGACGCCCTCACCACTCTGGTCCGCGGGCAGAAGCTTCCGGTGTTCTCGCTGCCGGGAATGCCGCACCTGAGCCTCGCGTGTCAGATCGCGGCGCAAGCGACAGCGAGCGGTGAGCCGTTCTGCGTGGTCTTCGCGGGTATCGGCCTGACTCACGCCGACGCCGCGTACGCCCGCGACGTTCTCGACGAACGCAGCGCGGCCGGCGAATTGGTGCTGCTGCTGAACACTGCCGACGATCCGGTTATCGAGCGCATGCTCACGCCGCGGCTGGCGTTGACCATCGCCGAGCATCTCGCGTTCGACGGCGGTCGCCACGTGCTCGTTGTGATGACTGATATGACCAGCTACGCCGATGCGATGCGGGAGGTTTCGGCCGCGCGCGGCGAGATTCCGGCCCGCCGCGCCTATCCCGGCTACCTCTACAGCGATTTGGCGTCGTTGTACGAGCGCTGCGGTCGGGTCAAGGGCCGGCCCGGTTCGGTCACCATCGTGCCGGTGCTGACCATGCCTGGCGGCGACATCACCCACCCCGTGCCCGATCTCACCGGATACATCACCGAAGGCCAGGTCATCTTCTCCGCGGAGATGTCCGCCCGAGGCGTGTATCCACCGGTCGACGCGTTGTCGTCGTTGTCGCGGCTGATGCGAAACGGGGCCGGCGCCGGACGCACCCGCGACGACCACCTCCCGTTGGCCGAGCAGCTGCTGGCCGCGCTGGCCAAGGCCCGGCAAGTGCGAGAACTGGCCGAACTCATCGGACCCGAGGCGTTGAGCCGGACCGATCGACGCTACCTCGACTTCGACGACGCGTTCGCCCGCGAGCTGGTCAACCAGCGCCCGGATGAGGCACGGGAACTGAACTCGACCCTTGACCGGGCCTGGCAGGTGATCCGGCGGCTTCCGGAACGCGAACTCGTGATGCTGCCCACCGCGATGTTGGCGGCCCACCCGGACACCCGGAATCTCGCCGACCCGCACGCGGGGTGACAGGCATGTCTACGCTGCGGGTGCCACCTGGCCGGGCCGGCCGGCTGTGGCTGCGTGCCCGGCTCGACGTCGCAGAACGCGGCATGGCGCTGCTGGAGCAGAAAGTCGCCATCTTGGGCGACGAGCGCCGGCGCCTGCGAGCGCTCACTGCGGACACCGGCCGCGACTGGGAGCGCGCATGCCTCGATGCCCGTACTTGGACACTGCGGGCTACTTTGCTAGGCGGACAGCGCTCGATCCAGCAGGCCACCCCAGACGAACCGGCGACGGTCACCGTCACCTGGAGGACAACCATGGGAATCCGCTACCCCGAGGGCGCCGACTACACGCCGCCGCCCCAGGACGGGCCCGTCGTGGTCGACAGCTCCGCCATCGTGTACGCCCAGAGCGCGCATCACGCTGCACTCGCCGCCGCTGCGCGGCACGGCGCCGCACTCGCGGCCGAGCGTGTGATCGACCACGAGTTTCACGCCACCCGGCTGCGGGCCATGGCCCTGCGCCGGCACTGGGTGCCCAGCTTGCGCTCAGCGCTTGCAAAGATTCAACTTGATCTGGAGGAACAGGAGCGCGCCGAGGGGATCCGGCTGAAATCAGCGACGACCGCAGCC
>CAWHDL010000002.1:0-30791 GCA_963828065.1 uncultured Actinomycetota bacterium
AACTCGGGTTCGGTGATGGTCTACATCAACCAAACATGGATCGACAAGTCACGACAGCCCCTCTACAACGGCAGCCGGATCAAGGTCGACTATCAGCGCCTCGACGGAAGGTGGCTTATCAACTCCATTGAGGTGCTTTAAGAGTCCGGCTTTTCCACCAGGGCATCCAGGAATGACCGTGCCCACCAGGTCGACATCGTGGATCAGCACCTGACGGCGCAGCGCGCGCATCCGCCGCCGGCCCTCCTCCGGGGTCTGGTTCATCGCAGCTTCGATCACATCCTTCACGCCGTCGAGATCGTGCGGGTTGACCAGGTAAGCTTGACGTAATTCGTCTGCCGCGCCGGCGAATTCGCTCAGCACGAGCGCGCCGCCCAAGTCGCTGCGGCAAGCCACGTACTCCTTCGCCACCAGGTTCATGCCGGTCTCGAAGCGGCGTGACGAACATGACATCGCTTGCCACGTAGAACGCGATCAGTTCGTCGCGAGGCGCGGGACGGTGCAGGTAATGCACCACGGGATGGCCGACTTCGCCGTACTCACCGTTGATCCGCCCAACCCGCTGTTCGATGTCCTCACGAAGTTCAATGTAGCTTTCGACTCGCTCGCGGCTGGGCGTGGCCAACTGTACGAAGACGGTGTCATCGCGCTTGGCACGACCCTCGGCCAGCAGTTCTGAAAACGCTTGCAGCCGAACGTCGATGCCCTTGGTGTAGTCCAGCCGGTCGACACCGAGCAGGATCTTGCGGGGTTGCCCAGTTCCGACCGTATCTCGCGGGCGCGCTGACGGATGCTTCGCTGATGTCCCTTCCGGTCGAGTTCAGCAGAGTCGATCGAGATCGGGAATGCCCCCACGCGAACCACGCGCGAGCCGTATTCAACCTCGCCCAACCGGGAACGGACGCCGACGGATCCGCGCGACGTATTGGCGCCGACGAGACGTCTGGCGAGGATGAGGAAGTTCTGCGCCCCGCCCGGCAGTTGGAATCCGACCAGATCGGCGCCGAGCAGGCCCTCGATAATCGCTGTGCGCCAGGGCATTTGCATGAACAGCTCGATCGGCGGGAACGGAATGTGCAGGAAGAAGCCGATGGTCAGGTCCGGCCGCAGTTCTCGCAGCATCTTGGGCACCAGCTGAAGTTGGTAGTCCTGCACCCACACCGTCGCGTTTTGCGCCGCGGCGCGCGATGTCGCCTCGGCGAAGCGACGATTCACGTCCACGTAGCGATCCCACCACTCGCGCTGGTAGATCGGCTTGACGATCACGTCGTGGTAGAGCGGCCACAGGGTCGCATTCGAGAATCCCTCGTAATACTCCGCGAGGTCGTCCTCGCTCAACCGGACCGGACACAAGTGCAGCCCATCTACGAAGATGGGCTCCTCGTCGGTGTCGGGGACGCCCGGCCAGCCGATCCACGCACCGCTGCGTCGGCGCAGCAGCGGTTCCAGGGCGGTGACGAGCCCGCCGGGGCTGCGTTTCCAGGTGGTGGTGCCATCGGGCAGCCGTTCCAGGTCGACCGGCAGCCGGTTGGCGACGACGACGAACTGCGAGCCTTCTCCGCGGCCGGCCGTTGAGCCGGCTTGTCCCGCGGACCGAGTCATCTACGACTCGTTCTTCGCCGGTCCAATGCCGAGCATCGATAGGAAGATCCGGCATTCGTCAGCATCGGTCGCGTAGGCGGCGACCACCCGACGAGCCTGTCGAGCGGTGCTGTCGGCCAGTGGCTCCACGTCACCGATTTCGGCGGGGTCAGGTTTTGCGGGCATGAGACAACTGTAGGGGACGGCCACCAGGTCGAGGCATTCGACCTGGTCGCGGCCCATCAGCTCCCTGTAACGGTGCACGCCCTAACGCCGCTGACCGGCGATGCTAACGCCGCTGCACGGCGGTCCTAAAAGCCGCTGCCCGGCGGTGTGGCATGGTTCGATTGCTAGAACGTGTTTCAGTTTCGGCCTGAGGGGTTGTCGTGCAACTGTCATTGGCGGATCGGACCTACCTGGTGACGGGCGGCGGCAGCGGGATCGGCAAGGGCGTGGCCGCCGCGCTGGTGACCGCCGGCGCGCGAGTGATGATCGTTGGCCGCAACCCGGACCGGCTCGCCGCCGCCGTGAGCGACATCCGGGGCAACGCTGGCGACAGCGGTGGGGCCGTGCGCTACGAGCCGACCGACATCACCAACGAGGACGAGACGGCGCGAGCTGTCGACGCCGCCACCGCGTGGAGCGACCGACTGCACGGCGTTGTGCACTGCGCGGGCGGTTCCGAGACCATCGGGCCCATCACGCAGATCGACTCGGATGCTTGGCGACGCACGGTCGACCTGAACGTCAACGGGACCATGTACGTGTTGAAGCACTCCGCCCGCGAGTTGGTGCGCGGCGGCGGCGGATCGTTCATCGCGATCTCGTCGATTGCTGCCAGTAACACCCATCGCTGGTTCGGCGCGTACGGGCCGACGAAGTCCGCGATCGATCATCTGATGAAGGTGGCGGCCGACGAACTCGGCGCGTCATGGGTGCGGGTGAACGGCATCCGTCCCGGGCTCATCCGCACAGACTTGGTCGAGCCGATCATGCAGACACCCGGCGTCAAAGACGACTACCTGATCAACACGCCGCTGCCCCGTGTCGGCGAGGTCTCCGACGTGGCAATGCTCGCGCTGTTCCTGCTCAGCGATGCTGCGGCCTGGATCACCGGACAGATCATCAACGTCGACGGCGGTCAGTCGCTACGGCGGGGCCCGGACTTCACCGCCATGCTCGAACCGGTGTTCGGCGAGGACGGGCTCCGTGGCGTCGTCAACCGGGGGTGAGTAAGAGATGAACTCGGATCTGACGGTTGAGGTTTCGGGAGGCATCGCGGTTCTCACACTCAACCGGCCCGACCGGCTCAATGCGTACACCGCCGAGATGGGCCGATTGCTGGGCGAGGCGTACCGGGCCTGCGACGCTGATGACGCGGTCCGGGCGATCGTGCTGACGGGAGCCGGATCCGCGTTCTGTGTCGGTGCCGACTTCAGCGCTGCCGATGAGGCCTTCGCGTCGACGCGCGGTGTCGAGGACTTCACGGCGTCGCCGATTCGACCGGCGGCGTTCGAGCTCCGCACACCCGTCGTCGCGGCCGTGAACGGGCATGCCATCGGAATCGGTCTGACGATGGCGCTTCAGGCAGACATTCGCATCTTCGCCGAGGACGCCAAATGCGGCGTGGTGCAAGTGCGCCGCGGGGTGATTCCAGACTGTATGGCGCACTGGACGATTCCTCACCTGGCGGGCTTGACCGTCGCCGCTGACCTGCTGCTTACCGGTCGTACCTTCCGCGGAGCCGAGGCACCGGGACTGGGCATCGCGACGAGCGCACTGCCCGCGGATGCCGTTCTGCGCGACGCCATCGCGATCGCCACGGATATAGCCCAGAACGTGGCGCCGATGTCGGCCGCGTTGTGTAAGCGACTCCTCTGGGACACCGCTATCAACTCCTACACGCCGCAAAAGGTCGCCTGGTTGGAGACCGAGCTGCATCACCGCGTGATGGGCAGCGCCGACGCCCGTGAAGGAGTGGCGGCTTTCGTCGATCGACGGACACCGCGGTGGTCGTCCTCGGTGTCGGCAGAGTGGGTCGAGCTGCCAGACCCCGGCTGAGCGCGATTCGGGGCTATTGATCCTTCGACGCGATCCCGGCCGGCGCGCTGGCGATGGCACGGCGGATCGCGTCGGCCAGTGCGAGCGCAGTCTCTTCGGTGAGTTCGAGCGCGACGCGGGCCGAGGCCCCCAACTCCGGGTTGAGCAGGTCGATGTTGACGGTGTGCCCATGCGGTGCGTGCACGGGATGGTCGATGTACACCGTCGCCTCGCTGGCCGCGAACCAGCCCGTGGCGCCTTTCCCGCTGCCGTCCACGGCGATCTTTTCGGTCAGGTACGTACACATGCGATCAGGCCGCCAGGTGCTTGCCGAAGAAGTCGCTGATCCGGCGCCAGCCGTCCACCGCGGCCGCCACCCGGTACGCCGGCCGGTCGACCGAGAAGAACGAGTGGCCGGCGCCGTCGTAGGAGGAGAACTCGTGCGCCTTGCCGAATCGGGTCAGTTCGGCGTCCAGCTTCGCCACCGATTCCGGCGAGGGGTAGACGTCCTCCTTGCCGAACAGTCCGAGCAGCGGGCAGCTGAGGTTTCCTACCAGGTTGAGGATCGGCTTCATGCGTTTGGGCATGCCCTCCGGCGGATCCTCGACGACGAATGCGCCGTAACAGTCAACCGCCGCGTCGATCGTCAGGGAGCAGGCCGCGAGGACGGTCTGACGACCGCCCGAGCAGTGGCCGATCACCCCGACCTTTCCGTTGGCGCCGTCGAGGCGCAGGAGATACTCGAACGCGCCGGCGACGTCGCCGACGAGCCGATCGTCGGGCACGCCGCCCGCGGCGCGCACGGTGGCCGCCGCGTCGTCCGGATCAGCTCCGGGAGCCTCGCGCGAGTACAGGTTCGGGCAGATCGCGTTGTAACCCATGACCGCGAGCCGGCGGACGAATTCCTTTGTTTCCCGGTCGTATCCCGGCATGTGGTGGATCCAGACGACGGCACCTCGTGAGCCTGAAGACAGCGGAATGGCCCGGTAGGCCTCGACTTCGTCACCGCCGTGCCCGTTGATCGTCACCGTCTCTGCGCGGATCGCGTCCTGGCTGATCGACGTCACTGCCCGTTCCCTTCTCTCGGCACCCAATCGACTGTGTGGGTTGTTGACGTGTTTACTCGCACCTTGTGGACCTACAAGTTCTTGGGCGCAAGGTTCGGGCTTTAGCCCGGAGTTAGCCCATCCCGTTGTTCGGCGGGCGGAGCCCGGCAATTTTAGAGGGGGCGTGCTCGTCCGTCGATGTAGTGCTCGATGATCGACTACGGTGCGCCTCCGCAGGAGACTGCGAAATAGGACGGGGACCAGAGGTGTCCTCGCATGCGAGCGCGGACGCAGCGGCCGGTGTATTCGCGAGCTACGGCGTGGGCCGTACGGCCCTTGAGCCGCTGCACCAGGGTGGAGATCGCCAGATTGGGCGGGCAGTGCACGAGGAGGTGTACGTGGTCGGGCTCGCCGTTGAACTCGACCAGCTCGGCGTCGAGTTCGGCGCAGACAGCGCGCATGGTGTGTTCGCACAAGGTGAGGATCGCGTCGGCGAAAATCGGCCGCCGGTATTTGGTCACGAGCACCAGGTGCGCGTGCAGCGCCGACACGCTGTGGCGGGCGCGGCGATAGGTGGTCTTCATGTCGGTGGTCGGCCTTACGGTGAGGGTGTGGATGCGTTACTACCGCATCGAACCGACACTGCCGCCGGCCAGCAGTCGGCGGTGCGTAAGCCGCGGGCGCGTAAGCGTCCGAAGGACGCACCCACCCATGTGCGGTCGTGGCCGCTGCGGCCGAATCCCGCGCAGTGCCGCCATATTCGGACCCGGTTCTTCACCGGCACCCGCGTGTACAACGCGGTGCTGAGTGAATTCCTAGCGCGCTGCCGCGCGGTGAAGTCTGATCCGGCCCGGGAGGCCGCGCGGGCGTTGCCGCGCCGCAGCGCGGCTGAGCGCAAGTCCCGCACCGCGGCGTTCCGGGGTGTGGAGCAGGCACACGGGTTCACTGTGGATGCGGCGCAGTCGTTCGCATCGGGTTTGCGCCGGTCGTGGGTGCGTGACCACCTACCGGCGCAGGAGACCCAGAATCTGGGTGTACGCGCGTTCGACGCGGTCAGACAGTGGCAGCTGGGCCGCAAAGGCAAACCGAGGTTCAAGCCCGTTTCCCGTGGGCTGCATTCGCTTTCGGCTAAGGACGGCCACGGTGCGCTACGTCCGAAGACCAATGAATCGGGCCGGTTGGTGGGGCTGCAGTGGGGTGCGGGGTTCGTGATCCCGATCGCGCCGGCTGCTCAGTCGGGGCGGCGCGGAAAGGAGCAGCAGGCCGAGCTGGCCGAGATCGAGGCGTTGATCGCCGCGGGCAAGGTGTTGTCTACGCGGATTGTGCGCACGGTGATCAACGGGCGCGACACCTACCGCATGCAGCTCGTGGTGGACGGTCACCCGGCCCGGCGGCGCCAGGTAGGCGATGGGCGGGTGTCTTTCGACCTGGGTCCCAGTGAAATCGCGGTGGCTGTCGAGCGCAGTGATGGCACGTGGGCGGGGTGGGTGCAACCTTTGGCGGATCGGATCGGTTTGGACACCGCCCGGCTGCGCCGTGCCCAGCGGCACCTGGACCGCCAACACCGCGCCGGCTCCCCGAGTTGCTTCAACGACGACGGCACCCACCAGTCGGGGCGCTGCCAGTGGGACCGGTCCGCCACCGCCCAGCAGACCGCCACCCGTGTCGGCGAGCTGCACCGCCGGCTGGCTGAGCACCGCAAGACGTTGCACGGTGCGCTGGCCAACCAATTGTTCTCCCATGGGGCTGACATCGCGTGCGAGAAGCTCGATTACGTCGCATGGCAGAAGAACTTCCCGCGCAGTGTGCGGGATCGGGCACCAGGGTTGCTGGTGGAGATGATGCGCCGCAAGGCTGCAAGCGCCGGCGGTGATCGTCTCTACGAGTTCAACCCGAAAACCACGGCCCTGTCCCAAACCTGTCTGTGCGGGAACCGCAAGAAAAAGCCGCTCTCCCAACGGGTCCACCGCTGCGGGTGCGGCATCAAAGAACATCGAGATCTGTTCTCCGCTTACCTCGGGCTGCACGTCCGAGCCGGCGTGGATGGTCTCGACCTGCTGGACCTGCAGGCAGCCAACACGGGCTGGCTGCACCGTCATGACATCGACGGGTGCCGAGGCCCAGCCGCAGCAGTATCCAACCGGCGAGGTCACAGACATCCGCCATCGCGGAGGTCAATCGCGCGCATCAACGCCCGGCGCAAAGGCAAGACGTTGAAGCGACAGAGCCGATCGGCGCGAACTTCCACTACCAACCGGCCCACGGCGCTGCCCACATGAGCAACGAGACAGCTGGCACACGCGGTGGGATCCCGGTCATTCATGGCCGGGAGGACGTCAAAACAACCCACACACTCGGTGAAGTCGAGTGACGCAAGGCGTGGCTGGCCGCCGACCGTTCGCGGCCCGCCTGGTCGCCTTCGCGGTGGTGGCCTGCGTTGCGGTGACCTCGTGCACCACCGGTCCCCGCGCTCCTTCGTCGGCCGGCCGCGGAACCTGTGCCGTCGCCAAACAGGCCTCGGTACCCGCAACCATGCGCGACGGAACGATCCTGCGTGCGGACGTGTATCGGCCCCAGACGTCTGAGGCGGTGCCGGTCATCCTGATGAGAACGCAGTACGGAAAGGACGGCGCCCAGGTAGACCCGTCCCGGTACAAATCGCCCGACTGGTTCGCGTCATATTGCTATCTCGTTGTGGTGCAGGATATCCGGGGGCAGGGCGAGTCGGGCGGCACGTTCAGTGAGTTCACCCACGACCAGAACGACGGGTACGACTCGGTGGAGTGGGCAGCCGCCCTGCCGGGCTCGAACGGCAAGGTCGGGATGTACGGGTCGTCGTACGTCGGTGCCACCCAATGGCTCGCCGCGGTTACCGCACCACCGCACCTGGTCACCATCGTGCCGGCCAACACCGCGTCGGACTATTACGACGGATGGACGTATGAGGGCGGGGAGTTCCGGCTCGCATTCGTGCTGCCGTGGACGATTACCGCGATCGCCACGGGTGCGGCCGAGAACCGGCACGACGACGCGACCGTAGCGGAGCTGGCGGCCGCCGCCACCGACCTGACGCGCTGGCTCAACTTCACACCGTATAAGGATCTGCCGCCGCTGCGGCCGGGCAGCCCGACGGTCGCGCCGTATTACTTCGACTGGATTCGGCACGCCACGCGTGACGATTTCTGGAAGCAGTGGAGCATTCGGGACCGCTACCCCGCGGTGAACGTGCCGGTGCTCGACGTCGAGGGCTGGTATGACTCCTTTCTGGCCGGCGGGATCGAGAACTTCGTCGGCGTCGCGGCGCACGGCGCCACCGCACAGGCCCGCACGAATCAGCGCCTCGTGATCGGTCCGTGGGACCACGTCAACTGGGGCAGGGACACCTCGGCACCCGCACCGATGCTGAAAGATATCGGCGCCGTGGGCAATAGCCCGATCAATGAGCTGATGTTGGCGTGGTTCGATCATTTCCTCAAGGGGCGTGCCGACGGCGTTTCGGGCCAGCCTCGGGTGGATTACTTCTTGATGGGTGCGAACAAGTGGAAGTCGGCGACGAGTTGGCCACTGCCGCAAACGGTGTGGACCCGCTATTACCTGAGTGGCAGCGGTGGGCTGGCCGATCGAAGCGGCGTGCTGTCGACTTCGCCTGGGGCAGTGGGGCCTGCACGGGACGTCTACACATACGACCCGGCCGATCCGGCGCCGAGCCTGGGTGGTCATTCATGTTGCGGCGCACAGAGCGGGCCGCAGGGGCCCTACGACCAGACACCGGTCGAACAGCGCTCGGACGTTCTTCTGTACAGCAGCGAGCCGCTGAAGGCCGACACGGAGATCACCGGTCCGGTCACGGTCGACCTGTGGGCGTCGTCGTCGGCGCCGGACACCGATTTCACCGCGAAGCTGAACGTGGTCAAACCGGACGGCGAGGTCATCAACCTCAACAACGGCATCGTGCGAACCGCGTTTCGGGACTCGCCGTCCTCGCCGCAGCCCGCCGATCCCGGCCGGCCGCACGAATACCAGATATCCGTCTGGCCGACCAGCTATCTGCTGCGCGCGGGTGATTTGATCCGCCTGGAGATATCGAGCAGCGACTACCCCCAGTTCGCGCCGAACCCGAATACGGGCCGGCCGTTTGGGCAAAGCGCCGACACGCAACCGGCGACGCAGACGATCAGCCACGATGCCGCCAATCCGTCCAGCATTGTGTTGCCGATCATCCCGGGTGGCGACGCGGGATCGGATTCGTTCCCGATGAGGATCGGTTCCTGACGACCGTGCTTCCGGAGTCCGTGACGAGGCTGACGCCTGTCAGACGCGGAGATTTCACCACCCTGGCTGGCTAAATGCAGCCGGTGACCACACCCACGTTGATGCAACCGAATGGCCCGGGCACGCCGCCCCAGCCAGGCCCACCCCAGTCGCCTCCGCCCCAGTTTCCGCCGTCTCCGTCTCCGCCCCAGTCGCCTCCGCCTCCGCCCCAGTGTCCGTGGCCATGGCCATCTTGTTGCCACGGTATCTGCGGCGCGCTCGGCAAAGTCGGTGCGGCGTTCGCCACACCCGACCCCAGTCCGAGGGCGGCGAACCCAAGCATGCTGGCGATAGTTACCCTTGCCGCGACTGCTTTCAGATTCATCATGCAACCCCTTTATGCCCTTTATGCACCTTGTCGTTTTCGCGACATCTGCTCCGAACCGTTTCAGGCGGCCCGAATCGGGTCGATTCCCCCCACGCTCAGGAGCAAACCCAATCTTAGTAGTTTCGTTTTCAAGCACAACTCCGCGGCCACGGGTGGGGTTGCAGCGCTTCGAGTTACGGGTGTGACTGGCGTTGTCGGTGAGGTGGCCAGGCATCTGGGGCCGGCGTGCGGCCCTCGTTAGGGTTGCCGAGTGACCGACTACCAGACCATCGCCTTAGAGCAGTCAGGGCCGATCGCCCGCATCACCTTGAACCGTGCGGATGCGGCCAATGCGATGAATGACACGATGACCCGCGAGCTCGCCGACGCGGCACGGCGCTGCGATCACAGTGCGGCCAAGGTCGTCGTCCTCACCGGTGCGGGGCGATTCTTCAGCGCGGGCGGTGACCTCAGGGCGATGGCGTCGTCATCGAGCACGACCGGCCAGTACGTCAAGACCATCGCCGACGACCTGCACCGCGCGATCTCCACCTTCGCCCGGATGGACGCGGTGTTGATCACCGCTGTGAACGGAGTTGCGGCCGGAGCGGGCTTCAGCTTGGCGGTGACCGGTGATCTGGTGCTCGCGGCGCAGTCGGCGACCTTCACGATGGCTTACACCGCAGCGGGTTTGAGCCCCGATGGCAGTTCGTCGTACTACCTGCCCCGACTCATCGGCGTCCGCAGGACGCAGGAGTTGATGTTGACCAATCGCAGGCTGTCGGCCGGCGAGGCATTGCAGTGGGGACTTTTGACCGAAGTGGTCGACGACGCGGAGTTGGCTGCCCAGGTGGACGCCGTCGCGCAGCAGATTGCTTCTGGCGCAAGACAATCGGCGTCGGCCGTCAAGAAGCTGGTGCTGATGTCTTTCACGAACGGGCTCGAAGAACAGATGGAGATCGAGGGCCGGCTCATCGCCGAGTGCGCCGACTCCGCAGACGGAAACGAGGGCATCGACGCGTTCCTGCAGAAGCGCCGGCCCGAATTCGCTTGATTTCGGGCGATGGCGCTCGACGTACAGGTCGCCGAGCAGCGTTACCGTGAAGTGTGGCCGACGCGAAGCCGAAGACGCGCGGCGATGCGCGGGTGCTGGTGGTTGAGGACGCCGATGCGATCCGGGTGGCCGTGGAGTCCGGGCTCGTCGGCGCCGGCCATGACGTGGTGGCCCGTCCCGACGGCCGCGATCTCGAACGTGTTTTGGCTGAATTTCGGCCCGACCTGGTGGTACTCGATGTGATGCTGCCCGGTCGTGACGGGTTCGCGCTGCTCCGTGTGGTCCGGTCGCATTCGGATGCAGGTGTGGTCATGCTGACGGCCCGGGACGGGATCGACGACCGGCTGCGCGGGTTTGACACCGGCGCCGATGACTACGTCGTGAAGCCGTTTGTGCTCGCCGAACTCGTGGCGCGGGTCGGGGCGCTGCTGCGACGGCTCGGCCGGGTGCAGTCGACGATCACCGTCGCCGATCTGATGGTCGATCCGGACGCGGGCAGGGTCCGTCGCGGGGCGTCGGAAATCGTCTTGACGGCGACAGAATTCAAGTTGTTGTGCTATCTCGCCGAGCACCGCGGCAAGGTGGTGACCAAGACTCAGATCCTTTCGGCGGTTTGGGGTTTCGACGTCTATGACGCGAACCTCGTTGAGGTGCACATCAGCGCACTGCGCCGCAAGCTCGAGCAGCACGGTCCGCGGCTGCTGCACACGCTGCGCGGCCTTGGCTATGTTCTCCGCGACGGGCAGTCGTGATGTCGGCGCGTACCGGGCTGGCTACCGTGTCGCTGCGGCGCCGGGTCACCGTCGCCACAGTGCTGGTGTTCGCTGCGGTGCTGGCCGCTGTGATCGTCGTGGTGAACGCGGCGTTCGGGGTGATCCTCAACCGGTCGGTGACCGCGGCCCTCAACGACCACGTGCAGCTTGCTCAGCAACTGGCGCGCGAGAACACTCCACCGGCAGTTCTGGTCGAACGTCTCGAAAACCGTTCCGTGCGTGCACGTCTTGAACTCGCCAACGGTCAGGTACTCGGCAACCTGAGGGCGGTGCCCGCCCCGGATGCGGGCGCGAAGACCCGGCAGTTGCGGCTGGCCAACAGGTCGGGTCCCCTCGCGGGCGCTCACCTGACGCTCGAGGTCGACTGGCGGCTGCTCGCGGGAGCCCACACCCGGCTTTTGCGGGTCCTTCTGCTGACCGCATTGGCGGCGTTGGGGATCGTCGCCGTCGTCGTCCCACTGGCGGTGCGCTTTGGATTGTCGCCGTTGGACACCATGACGCGGCTGGCGCGCGACGTATCCGCCGGGCGGCGCGGTCGCCGGCTGTCCGCCCATCCGAGCAACACGGAATTAGGCCGTACTGCTTCAGCATTCGACGACATGCTCGATGCACTGGAAGGCGCAGAGCGCCGGGCATTGGCGTCGGAGGAAGGCATGCGGCGATTCGTCGCCGACGCCGCCCACGAGTTGCGCACGCCCCTCGCAGGGATCAGCGCGGCCGCCGAGGCGGTGTTGCAGTCACCCGACGACGGCGATCCGGACACGCGGCAACGACTGTTGATGGTGCTGGGACGCGAGGCTCAGCGCGCGGGTCGGATCGTCGACGACCTACTCGACCTTGCGCATATCGACTCGGGCCTGAGCCTTCACCCGGAACCGACGGATCTGCGGCAGCTGGTCGACGCCCAAGTCGAGCGCGCCCGGTTGCTGCACCCGGACCTGGCGATCCGGGTGGACGGGCCTGCGGTCACGGTCGATGCCGATCCGGCACGCATCGGTCAGATCGTGGCCAACCTCCTGAACAACGCCTGCCAGGCGACCCCGACCGGCGCTGCGGTGCGTGTCGCTGTGTCGCGGTCGGACGGTGACGCCCACGTGTCGGTGTGCGACAGCGGGCCCGGCGTGGCACCCGGGGCGCGCGAGCACATCTTCGGCCGGCTCGTCCGCCTCGAGGGCAACCGCAATGGCGCCGGGGCCGGTCTGGGCCTGCCGATCGCACGCGGCATCGCCCGTGCCCACGGCGGCGACGTCACCTGCGAGCCCACCGCACCGGGCGCAGGCGCGGTGTTCGTACTGCGGTTGCCAACCTAATGACTTCCAGGGTTCGATCAGCAGATGCGAAGGTTGATCGCGCAGTAGCCGACGGCCGGTCACCGTGGTGCCGGATCACCGAACGTAGGTCCACGTCCACGTCGCTAAGCGCGGATCCCAAACCGGTGTGAGCTGCAGCTGCTGTGCCCACCCCGGAGGCGGCGGCGGGGGTGGCGCCCACGGCGGTGCCCACGCCTGTGCATAGTCCGGTGCCGGTTGATACCACGCAGGCACCGCCGGCGGGGGATCGCACAGTTTGGCCACCGGATCCCATGTCCGGCCGCCTTCGCATTCCGCCGAGCTCACCGCCGGCGCCGCGATCGTCACGAGCACAGTCGTCGCCAGCGCCACCGCGAGCGCGGCGCTCAGACGGCGAAGAAACTTCTCCATCGCGTGAGTCTTTCCAGGAATCCATCCGCTGAATCCGACTCGCTTAGTTTATGCGGCTTTCTTCCACGGAACTGCGATTCTGGGCCGCTTTGCGGGCGGGGACGGCAGACGGTGCGTGGCCCGGGTGCGGGGCGCCAGCGGTGGCTGCCCCGTGCGGCGGTAGTGGGTGCGATGTGGGGGCGCGGCAGATCCCCCGATGAGCTCGTCGATGAGACGTGCCACCGTTTCGGGGCATTCCACCTGGGGGTGGTGCCAGACATCGGGAATGACGTGCAGTCTGCTGTTCGGCAATGCGGCGTGTGCGGCGTATGCGTGTGCAACCGGGATGACCCGGTCCTGCTCGCCGCAGATGATCAGTGATGGCAGATCCGCATTGAAGTGCAGGCGATTCAGCGCGCAGACTGCCTGGCCCCGGTGGTCGACGACGGAACGCAGCGTACGCAGGAATGCCTGCCTGTTGGGTCGGTTCGAAAGCGCCGCGTGCGCTCGCCATGTTTCGCTGAACCGGGTCACCTTCTCGTCAGGGGAGCGCGACGCCCGCAGCGCGTTGCCGACGTGGATCGCCGGCCGTGACGCAATCAGCGACAGCACGAGTTCGGCGCCGGGCAGCGACAGCAGTCGCAACAGCCGGCCGACATCGGCGCCGAGCCCACCGCTGCTGATCAGAACCAGCCGTCGGCAGTAGTCGCGGTGCTGATGGGAGAACTGCATGGCGACCCCGCCGCCGAGAGAGTGACCAATCACGGTGGCCTTGGAGATGCCCAGCGCGTCCAGTAGATCGCGCAGACCGACCGCGAAGGCGCCCAGCGAGTAGTCACCGCGCGGCTTGTCGGATTGACCATGACCGAGCAGGTCTGGTGCGATGACGCGGTATTTCTTCGAAAGTATCGGCACTAACGCACGCCAGCTGGACGAGTCCCCGCCCATGCCGTGGATCAGCAGCAGGACCTCGCCGGCACCCTCGTCGCGGTACGCGACGCGGTCGCCATGCAATGTCAACGTCTTCAGGTTCGTCATGGCTGCGCTGTCTCCTTTCCGGCTCGGGTGGTTTCCTGCTTCTCACGTTCGATGATGCGAGTCTGGGGTTCAGGGCTTGGAACTTTCTAAATGGGCGTGAGTCCGCGGCTCACAGACACGAACCTGCGCGCGCCGCGGCGTGAAGCTCTTGGCCACACCGTCGACGCGTTGGCTCGGCCGGAATGGCTCGCGCAATAGGTCGTGGTGGCTATCGTTGGCGTGTGGCGCGGGACAGTTCACGGGCATCGACGGCGATGCTGGCACTCGTCGCGGTGGCCCGCGTCGGCGTGGGCGTCGTCATGGTCGTCGATCCCTTCCGGTTCAACCGGGAGGGATCGGGCACCGAGGCGCTTCTGATGCGCACCATCGGGGTCCGCGATCTCGTTCTCGGCTCGGGCGCATGTGTTGCCTGGGCGAGTGGTGGCGAAGGGGAGCTTCGGCGGTGGGCCTCGATGGGTCTGCTCAGCGATGGCGCCGACCTCGTCACCGGGCTTCGCAGCAAGCCTCTTGTTGGCAGCAGGAGCGCGTTGATCGCCACGCTGGCCCCGGTGCCGTTCTTGGCCGCCGAGATCTTCGGTTTCGCACGCGGCATCCGCAGGACGCCGCGCGGCTGAGTTCACCCGCGCGCGTCGACGCGGGCCCGGATGGGCCCCTTGGCGACCGTGGTGAGCGGCACCTCGACGGGAAAATCGTTGTCCACCGAACGGATTCGGGTGGACCGGACAATGGTGGCCAGCGCGAGGGTCGTCTCCAGCGTCGCGAAGTGTTCACCGATACACGAGCGTGGCCCGCCGGCGAACGGGATGAATTGCCAGCGGCCGCGGTCCTTCGAATTTTCCGGGCTGAACCGGTCGGGGTCGAAGACCCGCGGGCGCTCCCAGAACGCCGGATTGCGGTGCAGGGCAGTAATCCCGACGGCCATAAAGGTGCCCGCCTCGATCCGGTAGCCGTCGACCGCGAGGTCGTGCCCCGCCAGCCGGCCGACGCCCGCGGCCGGCGGCTGCAGCCGCAGTGCTTCGTGCAGCACCTGCGTGGTGTATTTGAGGCGGGGCACATCGTTGGGTGCCAGCTCCCGATCGCCGATCTCGGCGGCCTCGGCGGCGACTCGGTCCTGCGCGTCGGGATGGTGCCCCAGCGCCCACAACGCGTAGGTGAGCGCCGTTGCGGTCGTATCGTGGCCGGCGAGCATGAAGATCAGCAGGTCGTCGCAGATGTCATCGTCGGACAGCGATTGCCCGGTGGCCGGGTCGGTGGCCGCGATCAGCGCCTGAACCAGCGGTGCATCACGAGTCGGGTCCGCGCGGCACGCCTGCAGCATGTCGTTGGTGACGTGGCGCATCGTCGCGACCGCCGCGCGGGCGCGGGCACGCGCCGGGGTCGGTAACCATCGCGGGGCACGCACGGGCCGTAGTGCGCGATCCGCGGCGTAGGAGGACGCCACGTGCATGTGTTTCGCGATCGCATCCGCGCGTTCGTTGATGTCGAGACCGAGAACTGAGCGGCCCAGCGACCGCATGGTCAGCCGGCGGCACTCGGTGTCGAGGTCGACTTCATCGCCCGCGCGCCACTTCTCGGCGATCATGTGCGCCGCGCCGGACATCTGTCCGCCGAACCCGCGCACGTTGTCATTGGTGAACACCGGTTGCAGTGCACGTCTGCGCGGAACCCAAGGTTTGTTGGGGAGGACCCACAGGCTGTCGCCCGCCAACTGCCGCACCTGCTCGTGGACGTCACATCGCTCGGAGAATTCGTCCACGCGTCCCAACACGTCGCGGATCCCGTTGGGCGACGTGACCAGAACAATGGGCTGGACCATCCACTTTGGCCCCAACACCAATCGGGTTACCGGCCCGCCGGCGTCGCGCAGCAGTTCTTGCCCGGTGTCGAGTGCTCGTACCGCTTTCAGCAACTGCCGATACGGCAGCGGATTTTTCGGCGCCAACGGAAGTGCGCCGACGTCAGGCATTTCGATTGTCGCGGCCAATTCACCTTCACGGCCCAGCAATGCCTTCGCCCTCCTCTCGAGGTGACCGTACCCGCTGGGTCACCGACTCGGCGACCCGACATTCGGGCTGCGGATTCAGTTGAGGTGCGGCCCCGACCGGGTTGATGGAGCGGGAGACGGCGCGGCCGGGCTCGTGGGCGGTGCCGCCGAACCCGGCGCATGGGTCGGGGCGTACGTCGGGGTGTAGATCGGAGCGCTTGACGTCCTCGGCGGGGTGGTGTTCGACGGCGTGGCGGGTGCCGCCGGGACGCTCGACGGAGCCGACGGGGTCGCGGCCGGTGCGGTAGCGGTGGGGGTCGCCGAACCCGTGGCTGGCGTATCTCGTTGCGATTCGCGTGCGTTCCGGACCAACAGCATCACCGTGGCAACGATGATCGCGAGCACGGCGAGGCTGACCGCTGCGATCGCGGCTCGGGCGGATGGGGTCTCGAACCACTGTGGTGTCTGCGGGTCCGGGCTTTGGTCCACCCGCGGATCGTACGATCGTTGGCGGTCGCCGGCGATTCGGGTCGCCGGCGATTCGGGTGGACAGCTTCCCGCGTCAGGTGTGCGCGTGCGCCGTCCTCAGCGCCGCGACCGCCCACTCACAGGGTTTTCCTAGGAATTGCTCTCAGACTGAGCGGGTGCCGCCGCCGACCGGCCCGACGACCACCGCACCACCGGTTCCCTCGCCGACGCTGATGCCACGGTTGCCCGATCCGGACTTCAACAAGTTTGGCCACGGCATCTCGTTGCTCGGCGGGTGGTTTCCGACCAGCGTCGAGATTCTCACGATCGTCGTCCTGATCGTCGCGATCGGCTGGCGAACCGGGCGCTGGCGGCTGCTGTGGGTACCGCTGAGCGCGGCGATCGGCGTGGTCGCGGCTCTTGCCGCCCGCACCTACATGAACTCCGAGGGGCTGGCGTCCGACCCGGCGCCGCTTGAGCTCTGGGTATGGACCGCGGTGTGCGCCGCTTCGGTTGCCTTAGCGGTGCTCGGATTTCGGGACGCTCGCTGGTGGCGACGTGGTCTGTCCGTGTTGGCGATTCCTCTCACCCTGGTGTGCGCCCTGATGGCGCTGAACCAGTGGGTGGGCTACTACCCCTCGCTTCAGAGAGCCTGGGGAGACGTGACTTCAGGCCCGCTCCCAGATCAGATTGACGCCAAAGATCTTGCGGGACTGAGGAACACGCATCCCAACACGGGCAAGCTGGTGCCGGTCGATATCCCTGACGGCGGCAGCGGATTCAAGCACCGACCGGAATTCGTCTATTTGCCGCCGATCTGGTTTACCGGGGAGGCTCCGCCCAAACTGCCCGCGGTGATGATGATCGCCGGTGAATTCAGTAACCCAACCAACTGGATACGCACCGGCAACGCGATTCAGGTGATCGACGACTACGCCAGGGGACACGGCGGCGCAGCTCCGGTGTTTGTCTTCGTTGACTCCAGCGGAAGCTTCAACAACGACACCGAATGTGTGAACGGGCTACGTGGTAACGCCGCCGACCACCTGACGAAAGAGGTTCGCCCCTACGTCATTTCACAATTCGGCACTTCGTCGGACCCCGCCCAGTGGGCCGTCGTCGGGTGGTCGTCGGGCGGGACATGTGCGATCGACCTCGCCGTCACGCATCCCGAACTGTTCACCACGTTCGAGGACATCGGGGGCGATCGCGGGCCCAATTCCGGTACCAGACAACAGACGATCGACCGCCTCTACGGTGGTGACGCCGCGGCGTGGGACGCCTACGACCCCCGAACGGTCATGGCCAGGCATGGCCCGTACAGCGGTGTCGCGGGATACTTCGATGACTCCCAGGAGCCTCCCGATGACAAATCAAAGAACGTGCCGGACCGCCATCAGGACCGCCTGGCACCCGTCGGGTTCGGCGGGAACGGCGACGAGAAAGAGTTCCGGGAGAAGGGCGCGTTGCCGGACTTGTGCGCGGCCGCAGTGGCGGTGGACATCGAGTGCACACTGCGGGTGTACACCGGCTATCACACCTGGCAGTTCGGGGCCCGCGCTTTCTCCGACGCCCTGCCGTGGATCGCGCAGCGGGTGCACACGCCGACCGCTCCTGGCTGACAGCGCGGGAAAAGCTGCCGGACCTTCAACGGCCGCGGGGCTATTCAGGTCCCTTCGCGTAACGGGTCAGGTAGGCGACCGCCATAATCGCCGTGATAGCAGCGATCACGGCCCACCACACGAACCTGAAAACCAGCGACACGGGGGAGGACCAGCCGACGCTGGACAGCATCGTTACCGCGAAAAGCGCCAGCACCAGACGGAAGACGCAAAAGAGCGCGCCGACGGCGCACAAGATTCCGACGATCAGGCTCGTTTTGCGATCGACGCGGTTGACATATTGCTCGACGCGGGTGGGCACGATTTTCATGGCGCTTCCTGAGAGTTGACGGTGTTTGAGGACCCTGTGCCGACCCACCGGTGTTGTCCCCTTAACCGGGGTTAATGATGGATGATTAAACGGTAGCCCGAGACCTGGGGCGTTAGGGAGACTTCAGCAAAATAGTCTGTCTACAGATTATTGGCGTCGCGATTAATTTCGGATCTGTGACTGCCCTAACTAGTAGGACACTGATAATTGCAATATCAATCAAATTATCAGGAAATCGTAGAAGCAATCCGGCAACGCATCCGACGGCCTGCTCATCAATCCATCGCGATCTGGACGCCACCAACTCACCGACGTAGCCGAAACTACGCCCTCGCCGCGGTGTGGTTGCTAACGTGATTGCGCTTACGGACCCGACGGCGACGAGACGATAGAGGGCGGGGAGTTCGAACTGAACGAGGATCAGGCCGACAAATTCCGACTCCGGCTCACAGCCGGAACCGGCAGGAGGCCGATCCGGCGTTCGCCTCGGCAGGCTGCGTCGAGGCCATCGGTACGGCGCCGGCTCAACCAGCACAGACCGTGAGCAACTACTGACGGAGCGTGTCCAACGACTGTCGGCGAACGATAGGACGAACTGAAATGACATCTGGATTGACGGCCGGTCGCGTGGCTGCTGCCGCCGGCGCGGTCGCGATCATCGCCGCGGGTGCGTTGACGGCGGCGTGTGGTAACAACGCCAACAACAAGCCCTCGACGACGACCACGACCACGACCAGCACGTCGAGCTCCCCGGCGACTACGACGGCCGGACCGTCGTCGACCTCACCGTCGGTGACGCCCACGGCAAACATGCCCAGTCCGCCCCAGACCGGCGTGTTCACCCCGCCTCCGGGAGTGCCCCCGCCGCCGTTCACAACGCACCGGAATCGGGAATACCCGTACTAAACGGGTCGTTCACCCCTTGGCGGTGACATGACGACCGGGCCCGTACGACCATGGTAGGCATCGTCGCCAGAGTCCGTGTTCTCCAGCGCTTTAAACGCGTGGGACGAGGTGCTCGAAACGGTCGTAGGTGACTTTCAACTCGACGATGGTGTCGTCGCCCACGTTCCATTCCTTCACGATCTCGTGATGCAGACCCGCGATCGTGTCAAAGAACGCTGTTGTGCCCGTGCGGATCTCGTCGATACCGACCAACGGCGCGCCGTTGCCGAGAACGACTCGCCCGTCCTCGGCGAAAAGCGAGGCTACCGCCGCGGCATCCATCGCGTCGGTCGTCGCGAAGACGTTACGGGTGTACGGACGTGTTGTGGCACCCATTGGGGATCCCTCCCTCGCCTCTAGGTCCGGCGTGTCCACCACAATAAATGATAAATCACGTTTATTGCAACGGCTGGTGCCCTGCTCACCACGGAACCGGGGGCAAGGAGCTATTGAAGTTGATGTTGACCTGGACGTGTTCCAGCGCCGCAGTAAGGGGCGCGAGGAGCTCGTCGGGCAGCGGGTCGAAGAACAGCCGCCGGACTAACGCCACGTGATCGGGAGCTGCCGCCTCGATGGCTTCGCGACCCGCCTTTGTCAGAATCGCGTCGGTTGCCCTGCCGTCGTCCTCTGATGGAACACGCTCCGCGAGGCCGCGCTCGCATAACCGGCGCAGCTGATGCGACGCGCGGCTGCGTTCCCAGCCGATCAGCGCCGCCAGGTCGGAGACTTGCAGGCGCCCGCCAGGTGCGTCGGTTAACGCATTCAGCACGTGGTAATCGGCAAGCGACAAATCACTGTCGCTTTGAAGCTGCCGATTCATCTCATAATTCATCCGCATCTGCACGCTCATGAACGCGCGCCAGGCTTGCAGCTCGGCTGTTGACAGCCAAGGTTCTTGAGCGGCCTTTCGGCGCTGTTTACGTGACACGTCGGGCTATTCCTTCTCGGACTATCCGCACAGGATATCGCGATGATGGCCGGTGAACTCGTTCGACGCGTCGGCCGCCCCCGCGACCGTTAACCGGGTTTGTGACGAGATCTGCTGTCCCGCGGGACCGGCCCCTCTAGTCTGATGCGCGTGGAAGGCGCCGATCAGCGCGATGACGAACATGCAGTGGGCGCGATGTCGAGGCGCGCCGCGCTCGCGGCCTCGATGTCGGCCGTTATCGGTGGAGCCGTTTTCAGCGCGTCGGCCTGCAGTTCGGCAACACCGCCGAAGGCCCCGCCCGCGGCGATGCCGCAGAATGCGCTGATCACCCTCGGAGTCCAAGCCGGACCGCCGCCGGTCCCCAACAAGACCGGAATATCCTCGGCGCTGAAGATCGCCAGCGACATCTATCAGATCGATTGCGGCCTGGGTTCATTGAATGCCTTCACCAACGCGGGCCTGCGATTCGACGGCCTGAAAAGCATGTTCATCACCCACCTGCATACCGACCACATCGTCGACTACTTCAGCTTCTTCCTCTCCGGTGGCTTTACGGCCGCCAAGGGCAAAGCGCCGGTGACGGTTTACGGTCCAGGTCCAGCCGGCGGCTTGCCGCCGAGCCAAGTCGGCAACCCGGATCCGGCCACAGTCGATTCCACGAACCCAACGCCCGGGCTCACCGCCACCACCGAAGCTCTGCTCCAGGCGTTCGCCTACACCAGCAACATCTTCATCCGCGACATGGGTACCGACGACATCCAGGACCTGGTCAAGGTCACCGAGATCGCGGTACCACCGGGGTCGGACCACCGCAACAGGTCGCCGAAAACAGCCCCGTTCCCCGTGGTTACCGACGACAACGTAGTGGTCACCGCGACGCTGGTCTCCCACTACGACGTCTACCCAGCCTTTGGCTTCCGTTTCGATCTAACGAAATCCGGTGTGTCCGTGACCTTCTCGGGTGACACCACCAAGTCCGAAAACCTGATCACCCTCGCCCACGGCACTGACGTCCTGGTGCACGAGGCGCAGTTCAGCCTCGACGACGCTTACTATCACAACAGGTTCCCTCCGAATTACCTGCAGAACTCGCACACCTCGGCAGAGCAGGTCGGTGAGGTCGCGGCGGCGGCCAATGCCAAGCACGTGGTGTTGAGCCACTATTCGCCGACTGACCTGCCTGACTCCGAATGGACCGACGCGATCGGCAAGCACTACTCGGGCAAGGTCACCGTCGCCCGCGACGGCCAGGTCTTCGCCCTCTGATCCGCGCTAGCCGCCCGAAAGCTGGGGGATTCGCGCGCCAAAGAGCCGTATCACGTTCTCGGAGCTCACCTTTCGACGCACGGCGTCGTCCATCGGGTAGGCGGCCACGAACTCCGCGCCGGCCCGGTTGTCGTCCATCGGGTAGTCGACCGAGAACATCACCCGGTCGGCGCCGATCACCTCGAGCGTGCAGGCGAAAGCGGGCGGGCTGAAGTTACCGCTGGTCGTGACGTAGAAATTGCTGCGCAAATACTCCGAGGGCAGGCGTTGCAGCCGGTGGCCTGAGCCGTCGCCGCCGAGCCCGTAGTAGCGGTCAATCCGGAAGGCGGCGAACGGCAGCATCTCGCCGAGGTGCCCGATGATCATCTGCAGCCGCGGAAACCGGTCGAACAGTCCCGAGTAGATCAGCCGCAACACATGCGTTCCGGTCTCCGCGGCGAACCCCCACGATGCGAGGTGCAGACCGTCGCCGACATACGGGGCGAACCAAGCCTCCATCACCGCGGGATGCGGTGCCGTGGGGTGCAGGTAGATCGGCGCACCCATCCCCTGGGCGCGCTCGAATAGCCCCTCATACGCGGGATCGTCGAGATAGCGCCCCTGGCAATGCCCGTTGATCAGTCCACCGACCAGGCCCAGTTCGGTAACAGCACGCTCCAGTTCGGCCGCCGCGGCGTCCGGGTCTTGTGTCGCCAGTGTCGCGAAACCGCCGAATCGGTGGGGATTTCCGCGCACCGTCTCGGCCAGGTCATCGTTGGCACGGCGGGCCACATCGATGGCGCGCGCGGTATCGGTCTCGGCCTGGACGCCCGGGTCGAACAGCGACAGGATCTGGAAATCGATGCCGGCCGCGTCCATCTGCTCGAGACGGAGCGGGCCCCGGTCGTACAACCGCTGATAGGCGACCTCATTGTTGGACCGCAGCCACGTGGCCACGACGTTGTCGGCGCTGGCCGGATCCCAGGCGTAATGCTCCTCAAGCGCGATCAATGACATGGCACCTCCGCGGTCGGTCGATGGCGGGTCAGTGGGTCCCGGGCATGACACCACGAGGCTCTGAAACGCACAACCGTGCGCGGCGAAAAGTGTGTCTACCTGCACAAACTAGGATAGTGCCGACCTCCGGAGTCTCCGTGTCGCGGCCCAACGTCGGACTCTGCTGCGCGCCCCTGCCGTCATGTGGTTTCATTCGAGCACCGATGGCGACGGTCGCCTCCAGCGATTGCGCCGGGGGGACGTGTCGGCCTTTAACGATTGGTTGGTTGTGCCTGAGATGGATCGTCGCAGCATGATGTTGATGGCGGGGATGGTCGCGGCGGCAGCCGCGATCCCGCTCCCCGAGGCCGGGGCTTACCCGTCCCGACCGGACGCACCAGCGGAGCGGGTGCCATTGCCCACCGCGCCGCCGCCGGGTGCCTCTGGCGTGAACTACATTTTCCAGGACGAGTTCGATGGCCCGTCAGGTTCAGGTCCTGATCCGGCGAAGTGGACAGTGCAGAGCTGGCAGGACGACGTCTGGCCGCCGGTCGCGGGGCAATACCGCGACGATCGGCGAAACGTCTTCCTCGACGGCAACTCCAACCTCGTCCTCCTTGCCACCCAAGAAAACGGCGACTACTTCAGCGGCAAACTGCGAGGCAACTGGCGGGGCCTCATTGGCCACACCTGGGAAGCCCGGATAAAGCTGGACTGCCTGACCACCGGTGCCTGGCCCTCGTTCTGGACGGTGAACGAGGATCCTACCCCTGACGGCGAAGTGGACATTTTCGAGTGGTACGGCAACGGGAGTTGGCCTCCCGGAACCACGGTCCACGCGGCATCCAACGGGAAAACCTGGGAAGGGAGATCGATCTCCGGATTGGTCGACGGCGGGTGGCACAACTGGCGAATGCTGTGGGACGAGGACGGTTTCAAGTTCTGGCGGGACTACGTTGACGGTGCGAAACCGTACTTCAGTGTGCCGCCGAAGCCGATACAGGTCCACGGCAGACCCGGCGACATGCGGTGGCCGTTCAACAATCCCGGCTACTTTATGACCCCGATGTTCACCCTCGCGGTCGGTGGGCCCGGCGGCGGCGATCCCGCGCTGGGTAACTTTCCGGCGGCCATGCTCGTCGATTGGATACGCGTCTGGTAACCGCCCGGCTCTTATCGCGCCGCCTTGATCACCTGAACCAGGTTGAATTGCCAGCGCTCGAGAAGCCGGAACCCCAGCTCGTTCGGAACCGAGAACGCGGGGGTGACTTCGAAACGTGGGCCTGGGGGTAGGGCTGCGGCCTGCTCGTGAGCGGGCCTCGACGTGTCGGCTTCGGTGATGATCCACACGACTCGGCAGTCGCTTAACGGCCCGGCGGTGGCCTCCGGTATGAGGTTGGTGTCGAAGATATCCTTGCGATCGGTCGCTCGCTGCCACAGGCTGAGGTCGATCAGCTTCCGGTATGCGTCAGGGCGCGCCGCCATCAATGGCCGCATCGGGGCGGGTTGGAACGTCACCGTGTCGTTTATCAGTAGGCAATCACCTGGCGCCGCCCTCGCGGTGATCAGATCGGCCACTTGGCTGTAGTCCATTCCGTACTTGGCGTACGGATTTCGTTGCGTCAGAATATAGTTCGGCGCTGCGGCGAGAGCGAAGAGACCGATGAGAGCAGCGGCTATCCATGGTTTGACGGCCAATGTGGCGATGCAGAGGCCCAGGATCAACGCCATCGCCGGTGCGGTGAAGCATAAATAGCGGGGCGTGTAGATCGGGTGAACCAACGCCGACCAAATGACGACCAGGGCCGTCGGTACCACCGACCATAAGATCGCAAGGGTCAGCAGTTGCCGATCGCCCTCCGCTAGCTGCGCAGAAGTGCAGAGCCACAGGGCAATAGCCGTCGCTACGACGAGCGCCGAGAGAATCGTGAACGGGGTGCTTCTTTCGAAATACTGTTGAACCGCTACATCTTCGATCGTCCGGCGCCCGATCGGTGCGATCCAACTGATCTGATGCGCTTGACCGATGGCCGTGACCACAAACGGCGTGACAGCGCAAATAGTCACAACCGACGTGATGGCGAACCGCACCAGGATTGTTCGCCTGCGCCGGAAGAGACAGATGAAAGCGATATGCGCCAGGAACAACAGCACGAGGTACACATCGAGCAGAATCGACGTGGCCAGGACGATTCCGTAATACAGCCAGACCCAAGCGTTGTCACGGCGCGCGGCATGAACGAGCAGCACTGTCAGCCACACGCCGGCCATCATCGAAAGGGCGTACGGGCGAGCTTCGATGCCTGCCCACGTCGCTCGAGGCAAAATCGCGCAGAGAAGCCCGGAGGTCACCGCGACGGTGCGAGACGAGAACTGCTTGCCCAGCACCACTACTCCGGCCGCGGCGCCGCCAACAGCCAACCCACTCGGCGCGCGCGACCAGAACTCCGTGGGCGGGAAAATTTGGAACCAGCCGTGCATGAACAGGTAGTACAGCCCGTGGACGGCATCGACGTTGCCCAACATCTGCCACAACTGACCGAGACCACGACTGTATGAGGCCGAAATGGTCGCCGCCTCGTCGTACCAGAAAGACGGGCGACCGGCGCCGACCAGACTTACTGCGGCGCCCAATATTCCAACGATCACCGGGTCCACCACACCGGGGGCCTGGGCCAGCTGGTCAGCGCGAAGTCGGCTGCGGCCACGGTGTAACTCGCCGGTAGCGAAGACGTTCACCGAGCCGACCCGGGCACGTAACGTTGAACGTTGCTATCAATCATCTGCACTCCCGCTGAATACGCCGCTATGTTGCCAGAAGTACACCGGGGCCTTCTGGCGTCTCGACGTAGATCGCCATTGTGTAGATCGCCATTGTGTAGATCGCCATTGTGTCGATCGCCATTGTGCGGAATAGGCGACGTGCAGAACGGGTTGGTCGCGGTATGCCGGCTGGAATCATCCTCCACGCGGACCCCAACGCTGCCAATGTCGTCGATGACGTCGTCTCGCAGGCGCGGCGCGCCCATGAAATCGGGGTCCGCCAGGTCTGGCTGGCCCAGCAGTTCGACTATGAGGCGATCACGCTGGCCGCACTGGTCGGGGCGGCCGTGCCCGGGCTCGGGGTGGGCACCTCGGTGGTGCCGATCAATCCGCGGCATCCGCTGATCATGGCGTCGCTGGCGCAGACCGCCCAGGCGGCCTCCCACGGCAACTTCAGCCTCGGGCTCGGTCTCGGCGCCCACCAGCCGGAACGGCAGGCGTTCGGAGCGTCGTGGCCGAACACCATCGCGCGGCTGCGTGAACACCTGACCGTACTGCGGTCCATTTTCACCGAGGGGGCCGTCGACTTCCACGGCGATGAGTTCACGGCGAGCCCCGGGTGGCCGGTCGCGGTTCCCGGCGGGGCACCGCTTCCCGTGTATGTAGCTGCGATGGGACCCAAGGCGCTGCGGGTCACCGCCGAACTCGCCGATGGCACGCTGCCGTATCTCGCGGGGCCGAGGACCATCGCGGAGTTCATCGAGCCGACCATCGCAAAAGCAGCCGCCGACGCGGGCAGGCCGAAGCCTCGAATCATCGCGTCGGTGCCGGTGCTGGTGACCGAAGACAGCCAGAACGACATCGACGCCGGTCGAGACCTCGCCGCCCGGCAACTGAGCTTCTACGAGACCATCCCGTCCTACCGGAGGGTGATCGCACGGGAGGGCGTGGACAACGTCGCTGAGCTCGCGGCCGTCGGGAGTTCCGACCGTGTGGCGCGGCGGCTGAAGACTTATCTCGACGCCGGTGCAACCGATGTGGTGCTCAGCCCGCTGGACCGGTCGGACTCTGCCGACCGCGAAGCTGTCTGGGCCGTCGCTGCGTCGGTTTAACAACACCGGGGATACATCGCGCGCTGACGAGCGCGTCAAGGATCAGCCGAACTAACTGTCAACCATCAGCGCGTGCGCCCGAAGCGGACCCGGTCACGGATCCATCCGGCCCTTGCTCTCATGTGGCTACTGCTGAGCGGCGTCGGGTCACGTGTGATCATGCCGCGTGCGACCAGCTCGATGGTTGCGGCGACACCGCAGGTCTGAGAGAGCAGCAGTGCTATCAGGACGAGGATCTGTACGGCACCTGCCTGGGTGGCGGATCCGGTGCTGAGCAGCACGCCGACGAAGGCTCCCGGCAGCGTGACGAGGCCCACGGTCCTCGTGGAATCGAGGTTGGGCAGTAGTGCATTGGTCGCCGACTCCCCGATGATCTCCATGCGCGAATCGCGTTCGCTCATACCGAGGCTGAGCGCCGCTTCGATCTCGCCCGCGCGCAATTTCAGGGTGTCCAGCGCCAACCGGGCGGCCACCGCAACAGCGGTCATGGTGTTGCCGAGCACGATCGCGACTATCGGCACGACTGCCACGCCCTTCAGCGGTACGACGCCGGAAATCAACAGCGGAGGCAGCACGGCGACCAAGCCGAGCGCGAGTGACACCGTCAGCAACGCGGACCCACGGCTGGCCTGGCTGCGCCGAGCAGCGGTCACGCTGGCCACGACGAACATGACCGCCAGGACGAGCATCGACGACCACAACCGGGTCAGTGCAGCGGCCAGCACACCGGCGACGGCGGCCAACTGCACCGCCGCGCGAATCCCTGCCCGCGGGACCGTCCACGGTGAGCCGAGCGCGGTCAACCGATAGATCAAGGCAGCAGCGATCACCATGACCACGCATACGACGATCAACGCCGGACTGAGGACTGGTTGTGAGGAAAGCATCGGTCCTAATTCAGGTAGATGTCGACGAGCAGCGCCCCACGCCCGTCAAGACAGCCAATAATGCGCCGACGAGGACCGTGGCCGCCACCGCCGACAGGGCGGCACCGTAATCGATGACTCCCCACGACAACATCGAATGTCCTTGGGGTCAGCTAGGTTCGCGTACCAGCAGCGCGGGGCGCCCGTTGCTCCCGGCCGGGATGGGGTAATAGCTGCGGTGGGTGCCCGCATCCACTGCCACCACGTGCGCACCGTCGGCCAGCTGACCAGACCCGGTGACCGCCAGGGTGTGATCGCGAAGATCGAGCGTGGTGAGCCTGCCGCTTTCGGCGGCCACATATAGCCGGTGCGCGGAGGGGTCGTACGCCAGCACGTCGGGGTCCTCACCGACCGGGTTGGTCGCGGTGACGGTCCAGTTGGTCTGGTCGATGGTGAGCAGGGTGGCGTTCTCGTCGCACGCCACGAACACCAACCTGTCGGGACTGTCGACGGTGAGGCCGTGGGGGTGTTGGCAGCCCGGCAGCGCGACCCGCTGAGCCACGGTGAGTGCAGCCGGGTCGATCACCGCGAGATCGTTGCGACCCTGCACAGCGACGAGCATCCGGTCACTGTCCTGGTCGTAGCCGACGTTGCCGACCTCCCCGCCGAGCGCCACGGTCCCCTTCGGCTGCAACGTGGCAGCGTCGACTACCGTCTCTGTTCCGCCGCTTTCATTGGTCGCCCAGATCGTGTTGCGGCGCGGGTCATAGGCCAACCCGTCCGGATATTGCCCGGTCGGTGCCCGGTCGATCTCGGCACCCGTCGTCTCGTCAATGGCGACCACCTGATTGGCACCAGTAGCGGTGGCATACACCCGATTCAGTGATTCGACAACGAGAACCCCGTGCACCTGCGAGATATTCGGGATGGTGCGAACCACCTTATCGGCGTGAATGTCGACCTCGACGACCTCGCTGGCACCCAAGTGGGCGATGAACAACAAGCCGCGTTGTTCATCAAGGCTGGCGTAGTCGAACCGTGAATCATCGCCGGGCAACGGAACATCGCCGACCGACCGCAGCGGTAACGGAGGGTCGGAGTTCCGTTGCTGCGCTGGCCGGCTCGTGCAAGCAGTGGCGATCAGCGCGCCCGCCAGCATCAGCCGCAGCATCCGGTATCGGGTCGAAGTCAAGACGCGCATAACTCGACAATCTGGATGTTGCCGGCGCGCAGCGCCAGAATGACCTTCTGTACCTCAGGGGCGGTCAGGATGAAGTCACCGTTGATCGCCGCACTACCGGCGCCGACCGCCTGAAAGTTGATCACCGTCGTGAGACTGAACGACGCCGCTCCTAACACGTGTCCATCCTCCACGATTGTGGGAGCAAGGGACTGCGACGCCGTTCGAAGATCGAGTGAAATACGTTGGAGCAGGCGACTGGCCAGGTCTTCTACCTCTGGCGGGCTGACGATGAGACCCGCGCTGACGATCGGATGTGTCAAGGGTCCACACCTGGGTCATGCGTTGATGAACTGCGCGCAACGGTTCCTGCGTACCGTCATGTGTTCACGAGGAGGGACGACGATGGCGGTCCAGGCGAACACCCCGAACGCTGGGACTGGGCTGCAACGATCGGTTGGCTTCTGGGGGCTGATGTTCGTGTCCCTGGGGTCGATCCTCGGTTCCGGCTGGCTACTGAGCGCGTTGAGCGCGACGGAGGCGGCGGGGCCGGCGGCGATTCTGTCCTGGGTCCTGGCGGCGGCGATGCTGATTGTGCTGTGCTGGCCCTGGTCTTCGCCGAGTTGGGGGGAACGTATCCGGTGGCCGGCGGTTCCGGGCGGTTCCCGTTCTATTCGCACGGCCCGTTCGCCGGGTTCGTCGCGGCGTGGTCGTCGTGGCTACCAGCGGTCGCGGTCGCTCCGATCGAGATTCTCGGGGCGATCACCTATGTGAACAGCGTGGCGTGGGTGAACCGCCATTTCGACATGCTTAACAGCGACACCGGGCTTCTGAACGCCAAGGGCCTCGTCGTCGCCACCATCTTGATGATCGCGTTTACCGCGATGAATCTGGCCGGTGCCAAGTTCATGTCCGAGAGCAACGGCCGGAACCCACCCCGAGTTCAACGGTTTGTTCTTCGGCGAGTGGTCAGATCTGATCATCGCCGCGGCATTCAGCCTGGCCATCTATTACTGGGCCCTCGCAGTGGCCATGCCCACCGAGAAGGTTCAAACCGCCGTTGCCAGAGACGCCAACCAAATCGAAACCGGAACCGTCCTGCCCGTACCGATCTCGTGAACACCTGAGCCGGTGTCACCAATCACCTCCACGCGACACCCCCAACCTTCTGATCCGTAGGAACAGATCGCCCCACCGGGGCTTCCCAGCGCGCAATTACCTGCTCAGCGTGCAAAACACTCGCGCATCGTGTAGCTATACGTATTGTCATCGGCTCAGACCTAGATATGACTCAGACCTAGATATGAGTTGTGCCGGAAGCGGTTACCTGGCGCGGCGGGGGAATCGTGAAAGGCGGACGTGATGGGGCAATTCGAGGCGGTCGCGGTGGGCACGCCCAGATCGACATCGGGCGCGGCGCGCAGGTTACTGCACGGTGTACTGGCCTGCGGCGCGATGGCCATGGCAGCGCTGAGTTCGGCCGGCGTTGCCGGCGCGACTTGCGCGTCCATCGACGGCGCCGGCGCGGACTGCACCAGCACGCCGACCAGCTTCGCGGTGGGGCTCGACGGCAACTCGTCGGCGTCGGGCCAGGGCTCCTTCGACGGTGCCATCGCGATCGGCAACACGAGTACTGCCAACCCGGGTGATGTGTCCGGCTTCGAACCCGGCAACTTCGACACCGCTAGCGCGGTCGGTAATCCCGTGACGATCGCCGAGAGCATGGTGGGCACCGACGCGTTCGGCCCCTATGACTGCGAAGACTTCGTTGACGCCGTTTATGGCCGCACCACCGCCACTGGGATAGGTCACGACGGAGCACTAACCTTTTACCGGTCGCTGGCCGACCGTGGGCTGGCGCATCACGAAATGCCCGTCCCCCGCGGCGCACTC
Source organism: uncultured Actinomycetota bacterium (assembly GCA_963828065.1). Taxonomy (GTDB): domain Bacteria; phylum Actinomycetota; class Actinomycetes; order Mycobacteriales; family Mycobacteriaceae; genus Mycobacterium. The sequence goes on from CAWHDL010000002.1 coordinate 30,142, forward strand.
GTGTTCTCCACAGGGCCCGATGGCGACCATGTCGACATCTCTCGCGGCGACGGCACGTATGTTTCCGGTGGCGTGCAAGGACTTTGGCCCGGTTACGGGAACGGCCACAACGTGCAGATTCTGCCCAGCCCGAACCTTGGCTCGTGGACGTTATACGGATGGGTCTACCCTCCCTGGTAGTGCGGGCCGCAGGACTCGAACCGGCAACGTGGACACGGCGATCCGTGGGAGGACGAAGAATAATGACAAACGACGACTCTCGACGCCAGGAGTCTGTGATGACGGCACGCGAGACGCTGCGCGCTGAACTGCTGACGAGTGGGCTCTCCGAAGAGGTTCCACTGGCGGAGGTCGAAACGGTGATCAATCGTCTCGAACTAACCAAGACAACTGCCGACGCAGTTCTATGGGTGGGAGGACGTACCGCTCGACGAGGCGATGGCACGTGTAACTGAGCGGTACGTCGATCAATACGACGATCCCAGCGCGTGGGTGTTTTCAGTCTGGCTGTAACTCACCGATGCTGGTAAGGGTGTTGCAACTGCACTCAAAGATAAGGTCGATTGAGTCACGGGATGTCGATGTCATCGACAACGGCCGCGACTGAAGATGTGAGCCAGCCGCTGTTGAGCCTCCTGTCAGGATTGAAC
>CAWHDL010000003.1:0-69937 GCA_963828065.1 uncultured Actinomycetota bacterium
GGTGAAGCGGCTCTCGGTTTCGATCTCCATCACTGTCTCGAGAATCGATAGCACCGGCGTGATTCCGCTGCCGGCCGCCAGGCCCACATAGTGCTTTTGCGCCAGCTGGTCCAGCGGGGTGCCGAATCTACCGGTTGGGGTCATCAGCTCCAGTACGTCGCCGGCCTTGAGTTCGTTGGCCACGAACGACGAGAACGCGCCGCCGGGGATGTGCTTGACCGCGATGCGCAGCTGTGCACGGGTCGCCGGTGCGCAGATCGAGTAGTTGCGACGCACGCCCTCGCCACCGAGGTCGGTCTTTACCGTGACGTGTTGTCCTGGCTCGAACCGGAATTCGTCACCCAGTGCCTCGGGCACTGCGAACGTCACCAACGTGCTGTCGGCGGTGATGGGGTCGACCGAGGCCACCGGGATGCGGTGCAACTCCGCGTGCGTAGCGCTCGACCGAGCGGGCATCCGGACCGGCAGCACCCGTCCTAGCTTGCGATTGAGCTCCTTCCACTCCCGGAACTCGTCGGGGTTCAGCCGTTGACCGAAGACCGTGGAGATCGCGGCGTTGCGCTCGAGGTAGGCGTCCTCGTTGCGCCGCCACGTCTTCACATACCGGTAGAACGGCACGGACGGGTGCAGGTGGTGGACCAAGTGGTAGTTCTGCGACAGCATCAGCGGGGTGAGGAGCCACTCCATGCCCACTCGGTCGCGGGTCGCGCGGTAGCGGTTCTCGCGTTGTGTGTCTTCCAGGTCGTGGTGGGGTAGCCAGTCGAACCACCAAGCCAGCACGAACATCGCCACCCGCTCGGGAATCAGGTAGATCAGCGCGAGCGTCCACAGATGTCCGGTGAAGGCGGCCGACACGATCACCGTCACCGAGAGGGTCATCAAGGCCGCCGTTTCGAGAATCTCGGCGCGTGGGCGCCGGCGCAGGTTACGCACCAAAAGACCGATATAGGGCAGGTCCATCGCCGGGAAGCGGATGGGCAGCTGCCACCAGGGCGCGGCGCTGACGAAGTGATCGGGATCGGACTCACCGTCGTTGGTGTTGCGGTGGTGCTCAATATGGATGAACGCGAACGACTTGAATGAGATCAGAGGCGAGACGAAGAACATTGCCACGCGACCGAAGGCGACGTTGACCCAGCGATGTGAGCTGATCGAGTAATGCGACGCGTCGTGCAACACGGTGAACAGGACGAAGATTGCTGCGGCGCTTGCGGCGATGGTGGCGATCGCAGGCAAAGTGTCGGTGAGGGCAGCCCAGGTTGATGCGCCGAAGAGCGCGAGCGCGAACATGAAGATGCCGACTATCGGCCAGGACAGCGTAGGAACGTGCTCGCCCGGATCAGGCAAGGCGTGCTGCGAGGCCGCTGCTGGGAGTTGGGAGTGTTGAGTCGCAGTCAACATCGGAGTCCTTCGCGCTTCGGGATGAGATGGCCAAACCTACGTACGGCCGGTGTCGGTCAACAAGGCCCTCTCAGCCCTCCTCGGTGTGCTGCGAGCACATCCAGCGCGCTCGGGCTCCTGTCAGCGAGGCTATGACTCGGGCAACACCGAGGCCCCCAGCACGTCGCACACGAGTAGGGCCGCGTGCAGTTCGGCGACCTTGATCGTTGCGGGCCGGCCCCTGCGCTCTTCGGCACGACGCACCCTTTGCAGGACCGTGTTCTTGTGGATTCCCAAGGTGCGTGCTGCGGTCGTCAGACTCCCTTGCGCGTCGAGAACAGCCAGGAGTGTCGCGCGCTCGTCGCGCTCTTTCGCGTCGTCTCGTGCGAGATCGCCGAGCTGAGCGGCAACGAAGGCCCTCGCCGCATCCAGGTCGCGCGAGATGGCATCCACCAACGCAACATTCGCTGAACTCGGTGATCGATGGCGCCGCGCGCCCAGACAGTTCGATGACCCGGCGAGTGCGTAGAGCCTCGAGGTGGGAGGTGCGAAAGCCCGCAGCCCCCGGATGGGGCGAGCCCACCGCGATGTGAACGTTTTCGCATTCGCCGGGAAACTCCGTCGCCATGCCCGTGAGCGAAGTCCTCACGTCCCCCGTGATCGATGCCCATCCCCACACCGCGAGTGGGCCGTCCGCCACGACGAGTGAGTGACTCGCCCCGAGAAACCGACCAACCCGCCTAGCGAATCCCTCAAGGTCGACGCCGCGGTCCTCGACCCAGCACACGAAACCGATCTGCCGACCGGTGAGCCGGTGGCTGAGCACACGTTCGGCCCGAGCGATGTCGACACGTTCCCCAGCGAGCAGTGCCCGCACGACATCGTCGCGCTCGGCTCTTGCCTGGTTCTGGCGTCGGTCGAGCTCAGCGACGTACTCGGCAGCCACCAGACTGGAGATGCGGTCGATGTATCGAAACCCGAACCGCTCGAGATCGATAAACGTTCTCAGCGCGACAGTGGGGTCGTCGATCCAGTCAGTGAGCGAGTCGGAGAGCTTCTCGGTGAAGTACTCATGGCCCAACCGATAGAACCGCAGCATCACATCGACGCTGTGCCCTCGTGATGCCATTGCTCGCGCGTGTTCGAGCGCCGTTACCGGCGCCTCCGCAGCCGCAACGTCGATCCCATGACGGAACATCGAAAGTGCCGCTTCGAGATTCGACGAGCAGGACCCCAGGGTCAGGCCGCGAAGCTCGGCATCCCCGCCGACCTCCGGTATCCGCTCGACTAAATACCTCAGCATGTCGTCAGCCAGGCTGGACACATTCGCCAGCAGAGACGCAGCAATACCCCTTCCCACGTCCGCGCCGTGGGCCGGCTCTAGCGCGTCCATATCTGCACACTAACGTCGACCGAACTGCGACAGTCGACCGTTCACGATCGACGCAGCACCGCAGTTGTTACGTATCTGGGGGGGCGAGGACCGGTCGGCCAGTCCGGCCGAGGCGCCGTGCGATCTCACGCACACCGTGCCCACGCTCGCGCAATGTCGCGATGCGCTGGCGCTCCAACAATGACAGGTAGCGCGACGACAAGGTCTCCTCGGCGACCCGTGCCCGGCGGCAACCCGCCCGCTTCGGCGCGCCACCGATACCCGGTCTTGCGGCCGATGCCGATTTGCCGACATGCCTCGACCGTCGGCATCCCGTCGAGGATCAGCTTCCAGTACTCGTCCTCCAACACCAGCCGCCGTCCGCGGCCCCGTCGAGTCATCTCCACACCCCTTCAAATAGCAGGAGTGTTGCGAGGAGGCTTAGAACCCGCCCGTCGACACGGGGTCAGTTTTCAGACGACGCCGACACACCTGGCGGCGGGCGCAACGAACCTGATCTCCCCGATGACCTGTTGTGGTGCCGCCCAGATGGGCAGCCGTTACGGCCCCCGACGACGACACACTGGTTCGGCGCGGCGGTCAAGAGGTGCCAGGCCGCCGATACGAAGTTCCCACGGGTCACGGTCCACGAGCTGAGGCACACGGCGGCGTCGCTGATGATCGCGAGCGGTGCCAACGTCAAGACGGTGCAAAGCCAGCTTGGCCACAAGACGGCGACGATGACGCTTGATCAGTACGGGCATCTGTTTCCCGATGACCTCGATGATGTGGCCGACAAGATGGACGAGTTAGTCGGCCCACCCGCAAAGTGTGCCCAAAATGTGCCCGCGAGGGCCGAATCTGTGGGTAAAAACAGCCTTTGAGCTGCATATTCTCTGGTGGAGCTGCCGGGAATCGAACCCGGGTCCTACGGCATGTCCTCAAGGCTTCTCCGTGCGCAGTCCGCTACGCCTTTCTCGGATCTCCCGGTCTCACGGACTCGCCGGGATGACGATCCCAGTCGCTGTTAGGTGTTCCGGTGAGTCCCGCGACCGGACTCACCGGTGGATCCCTCTAGCTGACGTCAGGGTCCGGGCCGAGGGCGTTCCCGGTCTGACGGACTTGCTGTCGCTTAGGCAGCGAGAGCGAAGTCGCGCTGATTTGAATCGGCGCTTAATTGGTTGCATCGACGCTTACGGTGGTCTCTTGCCTGCACCGGCACGCTTCCCTTGATTCGATGCGCGAAGTCGAAACCGTTCAGCCCCTCGCATCCCTGCCGACGTTCGGCAGGACAGTTCAGTTTACGCCCCGAACAACGTGCGTCCAGCGAATAAACATCCCGCGCCGCGCGCTGACCACTCAGGTCACGAACCTCAGCCGTTCCACGATTTGACGTCCCAGATCGACATCACCGTTGATCTCGATGGCTTTCATGTTCTCGGCTGCCGTCGTGCGCCCGCCGGCCACCCGGGTGAACAACACCGCGTCCAGCCGGATCGTCGTCGTCGGATCGTCGTCGAATTCGTCGACCACCCGGGCTCGGCCGTCGACCCCCACCCGCAGCGTGCGCCCCAGCGGCCCGGTCAATTCAAACGCAACCCGGCTGCCGTCGGGCGCCCCACCGAGCTTCCCGACGATGTAGCCGAGGGTCGCCGTGATCTCGGCGAGCGCGTCCTGGGCAGGCGCGCCCGCCAGCACCTCATCGGACGCCCAGACACCGACGGCGTCACGGATGTCGTGCTCGTGCATCCAGCAGTCGAAGGTACGGACCCGCATGAATCGGCCGTAGGTGTCCGGACCCACCGGCGTCATGGTCTTTTGGTTCCACACGTCGTCGTCGATCGCCGCCAGTGCGCTGCGCCGCTCCCCCGTGACGGACCGGAACTTCTCGAGCATCGCGCTGGGCGGCTCATCGTGCAGATGCCGCACCCAGCATTCGTTCAACACCCCGATCTCGTTGTGCACGTGCGGCAACTGTGACACATCGCAATCCGGGGTCGGTGCAGGCACACCCGCCAAGAACGACTCCGTGCCGATGATGTGCGAGACGACGTCGTGCGCTCGCCAGCCTGGCAGATCCGTCTGCGCATCCCACTGTTCGTCGGACAACCCCGCGAGCAGTTCGTCGATCTCGTCCCAACAGCCAAACAGTCCGTCGAGCACCTCGCGCTTATCGAGCTGAATCACCAGCCGATGCTAGCCCCGCCGCGAGCGCGCCCGCGGGCTCCCACATCACATGAGCGAAGGAATGCCCTTACTGCCCGCCTCCCAGCGACAACTCGCTGACCTGCGTTGCAAGCCTGATGTTGTCGCTGATCGCCGGATCGTCGTTGTGGCCCTGGCCTGCGCAGATGCTGTTGTCGCTCACTGGTGCACCCTGTGTCGGTCGGTGATTTTGGATGGTCCGCTGTGCACGATGTGTGTGTCGGTGGTCTTGGATGGGTCGCCGATGCACCCGAGGTGCCGTCGAGTCACCGCCGTTGTCGCTGGACAGGTGGATGTCCACTCCGAGTGTTGCGGGGCTCGGCGGTTCCCGGGGTGTGGTGACCGTCGACAGGGCTGAGCGCCGTTGAGCGCCGAACAGTGAGCGAACTGGCAGTCACACCCCGCACCGATGAGGGTGCCTCCCCACTGGGATAAGCAGCGAGGAGGCTGTTATGCAGTATGCCCCACCTATGTTGGCGGCCCAACCGGCTAATGGGCTGACGTGCGGAATCGATTGGGCCCGTGATGATCACGCGGTGGCAATCGTGGACGGGCAGGGTCGCCAGATACACCGAAGCACCGTTGAGCACAGCTCGGCGGGGCTACGCGAGCTGGTCGCGGTGCTGGCGCACGTCGGAGCCGCTGAGGTTGCCATCGAACGCCCCGACGGCCCAGTGGTGGATGCGCTGCTGGATGCGGGTGTGACCGTGGTGGTGATCAGCCCTAATCAGCTGAAAAACCTGCGTGGCCGCTACGGCTCCGCGGGCAACAAAGACGACCGGTTCGACGCCTTTGTGCTCGCTGATACGTTGCGCACCGACCGGGCCCGACTGCGTCCGCTGGTGCCAAATAGTCCCGCTACGGCGGCGCTGCGTGCGACCTGCCGCGCCCGCAAAGACCTGGTCATGCACCGGGTGGCGGTGGCCAACCAGCTCCGCGAGCACCTCAAGCGGGTATTTCCCGGCGCGCTGGGGCTGTTCGAAGATTTGGATTCGGCGATCAGTTTGAAGTTTCTGATCCGGTTTGATTGCCAGGACCGCGCCGACTGGCTGACCCCCAAGCGTTTGGGGACCTGGCTGAAGTCGGTGGGCTACACCGGCCGCACCGAACCCGCCACTCTGCACGCCCGGCTGACCGCCTCCCCGCGCGGGGTCACCGCCGAGCAAAGCACCGCCCACGTGTGCATCACCCGCGCCCTGGTGGCCACCCTCACCAACCTGATCGAGCAGATCGCGGTCCTGTCCAAACAGATCGGTGAGCAGCTGGCCGCCCACGCCGACGCGCACATCTTCACCAGCCTGCCGCGTTCTGGCACTATCCGCGCGGCAAGGCTGTTGGCTGAAATCGGTGACTGTCGCGCGCGATTCCCCACCCCGCAAGCACTAGCCTGTCTGGCCGGCGTGGCCCCGTCCACCCGCCAATCCGGAAAAATGCGCACGGTCGGTTTCCGGTGGGCCTGCGACAAACAACTGCGCGACGCCGTCTGCGACTTCGCCAACGACTCCCGCCACGCCAACCCCTGGGCTGCAGACCTATACGACCGCGCACGCGCCCGCGGACACGATCACCCCCACGCGGTACGCATCCTGGCTCGCGCCTGGCTCTACGTCATCTGGCACTGCTGGCAGACCAACAGCTCCTACGATCCCGGCCACCACCGCACACTCCAGGCCCTACTCAAACAGCACCAACAAACTGCGGCTTGACACAGGGCTACTCGGAGGTGGGAATTCGGCAACGATCCTGAAGGCGCGTGCGCTAGCCAACTCAGGTCATGCCCTTGGCGCGGCGGCCCAACTCCCGGGCCACCTCGCGCTGCGCGTCCCGGCGCGCCATGTCCTGACGCTTGTCCCGCGCCTGCTTACCGCGGGCCAGCGCGATCTCCACCTTGACCTTGCCCCCGGTGAAGTACAGCGACAGCGGCACGAGCGTCAGATTCCCGTCGCGGATCTTGCCGATCAGCGTGTCGATTTCCCGGCGGTGCAGCAGCAGCTTGCGGTTACGCCGCGGCGGATGGTTGGTCCAGCTGCCGTGGTGGTATTCGGGGATGTGCACATTGCGCAGCCACACTTCCCCGTCGTCGACGGTGGCGAATGCATCGACCAACGACGCCTTGCCTTCTCTCAGGCTCTTCACCTCGGTGCCCGCCAACACGACGCCGGCCTCGAACACCTCGAGAATCGAATAGTCGTGCCGTGCTTTGCGATTGGACGCAACGATCTGGCGCGGCGGGCCGTCCTTCTGCGCGTTCTTCTTGCTCACGGCTAGCGCCGCACGTAGAGTCGCAACGTCACGTAGGCCGTCACACCGGCCAGCACCACGCCGACAAGCACCAGATATGGCGTGATGTAAACGATGTCGAGGTAGTCGACGCGCGCTATCAGCGGCGGATTGGCTTGATAAAACTGCTTGAGCGCGTCTTCCAGGAAGAATGCCCGCACGAATATCAACCCGATAATCGCGAGGATCACGCCGATTAACGCGGCCAGCATCGCCTCGAGCAAGAACGGCAGCTGGGTGTACCACCTACTGGCGCCCACCAGCCGCATGATCCCGATCTCGGTTCGTCGGGTGAATGCCGACACTTGAACCATGTTGGCTATCAACAAGATCGCGCCGAACGCCTGTACCACGGCTACCGCGAACGCTGCGTCACGCAGGCCGTACAGCACCGCGAACAGCCGGTCGATCAAGTTCTTCTGGTTCAGCACTTCGCGAACACCCGGCTGCGCGACCATCGCCGCACGGAATTCCTTGTCGTCATCGGGATTCGTCAGCTTCACGATGAACGACGCCGGGAATGCCTCTTTGCTTGCAACGTCTTTGAACTGCGGGATCCTGCGGATCGCGTCTTGATAGGCCTCGTCCCGGTTGAGGTAACGCACCGATTCGACGTCCTTGCGGTTCTCCAAAAGATCGCGCAACGCCTTGCAGGGGTTCGCCTCGCAGTTCGGGTCGTCGGCCGAGACGTCGGGCGTCAGGAAGACCTGCGATTCCACCCGGCTCAGGTAGATGTTGCTGGACTGTACGGCCAGCCGCCACACCAACAGCGCGCCGCCGAACAGGCCGATCGAGATCGCGGTCGTCAAGATCATGGCGACCGTCATGGTCACGTTGCGACGAAGACCGGTCCAGATCTCGTTGATCAGGAATCGAAAGCGCACTTAGCGATCCATCCCATAGACGCCGCGCTTCTCGTCACGCACCAGCCTGCCCATGTCGAGTTCCACCACCCGCTGCCGCATCGAGTCGACGATGTGATGGTCGTGGGTGGCCATCACCACGGTGGTCCCGGTGCGGTTGATCCGTTCAAGTAGGTCCACGATGTCCCGGCTCGTATCCGGGTCCAGGTTCCCGGTCGGTTCGTCGGCCAGCAGCACCAGCGGGCGATTCACGAACGCCCGAGCCATTGCCACCCGTTGCTGTTCGCCACCCGACAACTCGTGCGGCAGCCGGTTCGCCTTGCCCGACAGCCCCACCATCTCGAGCACATCTGGCACCACGCGCTTGATCACGTCCGACCGCTTGCCGATCACCTCGAGCGCAAACGCGACGTTCTCGTACACCGTCTTCTGCTGCAGCAGCCGGAAGTCCTGGAACACGCAGCCGATCACCTGCCGCAAGTGCGGGACATTCCGGCCGTGCAGCGCGTTGACGTGAAACTTCGAGACCTGGATGTCGCCCTCGGTGGGTTTTTCCTCGGCCAGCAGCAGCCGCATGAACGTCGACTTGCCGGAGCCGGACGAGCCGATGAGGAAGACGAACTCACCCTTTTCGACCTTCACGCTGATGTTGTCGAGCGCCGGCCGCGCCGACGACTTGTACTGCTTGCTGACGTTGTCCAGGGTGATCATCACGGCACGCCAGTGTAGCCGTGGTCAAGGGCGGTTCCTGTCAGCGCGATGGGCTCGGCGACGGCCCGGGTCCTGGCACCGCCGATGTCGGCGACGACGTTCCAGTGCCGGGCGCAGGCGCAGGCGGCGCGGCGGTAGTCGGGGAAGTCGTCGAACTGCCAGTCGTCGAACTGCCAGTCGTCGAAGTGCCGGTCGTCGAAGTGCCGGTCGTCGTAGTGTCCGTCGACGACGTCGTCGACGTCGGGCTCGTGGTCTCGGTCGTCGTGGGAGTGGTGGTCGTTGTCGTCCTTCGCGGCTCCTCCACGTTCGTGCGCGGCACCCAGGTGTAGGCCGGATCAGGCACGAAGCCGGGCGGAACGACGTCGGTGGCCGGGGTCTGCACCGGCTGCGGCGCCGGCTTGTACTCCTGATACAGCCACCACACCAGGCAGAACGCCACGAGCAGCACGACTGTGGAGGTACGGACGTGGCCACCCAACAGGTAGCCGGGCCACTTACGGTCTTCCTTGGTCATCGGGTCACCCCGAACCTTCCGGTCCCTGGGTCTCCTGCTCCGCGCCGCTCGCCGTCGCCGGGTGGACGATCGCGCCGACCGTCGGCGACGACTCGCCGGTGCTGACGATGCCGGCGCGGCTCAGCGCGCGCACCACGAGCACCCGCAGCCGTCGCCCAACCTCGAACTGCTTGCCGGGCAAGGTGCGCGCGACCATCCGCAGGATGACGTTCTCCGGCTCGATGCTCTCCACACCCATCAGCGACGGCTCATCGAGCAACAAGTCCTTCAGCTGGCCGTCGTCGACCGCCATGTGGCACACCTCGTGAAGCAGCTCGTTCACCTTGTTCAAGTCGGCGGTGACCGGCACCGGAATGTCGACGACCGCGCGGGCCCAGTCCTTGGACAGGTTGACCGACTTCACGATCTGACCATTCGGGATTGTGAACACCTCGCCATCGCTGGAGCGCAACTTGGTCACGCGCAGCGTCACGTCCTCGACAGCGCCGGTCGCCTCTTTGTTCACGCCGGTGACGGTCAGGGCCACCAGGTCGCCGAACCCGTACTGCCTCTCGGTGATGATGAAGAACCCGCTGAGCAGGTCCTGCACGACCCGCTGCGCGCCGAAACCCAGCGCCGCACCAAGCACCGCCGCGGGCGCCACCAGCGATGCGATCGGCACCTGGAGGATGTCGATGATTTCGACCGCCACCACCACGTATAGGAGCGCGATCGACACCCAGGAGATCACCGACGCGACCGCCTGGCGGTGCTTGGTGGCCTCCGAGCGCACCAGCGCGTCGCTTTCCTCGAAGCCCTGGTCGAGCCGCCGGGTGATCCGCTGGGCCGTCCAGGTGAAGAACCGCGCCAGCAGTAGTGACGAGATCAGCCACATCACGATTCGCAGGCCCCGGGTGATGATCCATTCACCGATCGGGCCGCGCCAGAAGCCGTGCCACTGATCGGCTAGCGACAGAGCCAGATAAGTGTTATTCGTCATCTTTTCTATTGCGCCATCGGATTCCCGCCTCGAGGAACCCGTCAATGTCTCCGTCGAGTACCGCGGTCGGATTGCCAACCTCGTAGTCGGTGCGCAAGTCCTTGACCATCTGGTACGGCTGCAGAACGTAGGACCGCATCTGGTTTCCCCACGAACTGCCGCCGTCGCCTTTCAGCGCATCCAGCTCGGCACGTTCTTCTAAACGTTTGCGTTCCAGCAACTTTGCCTGAAGTACGCGCATCGCCGAAACTTTGTTCTGCAACTGCGACTTCTCGTTCTGGCAGGTGACCACGATACCGGTCGGGATGTGCGTAAGTCGAACCGCCGAGTCGGTGGTGTTCACCGACTGACCACCAGGTCCGCTGGATCGGTACACATCGACACGCACATCGCTTTCCGGGATGTCGATGTGATCTGTGGTCGACACCACAGGCAACACCTCGACTTCGGCGAATGACGTCTGCCGTCGACTCTGGTTGTCGAACGGGCTGATCCGGACCAGCCGGTGCGTGCCTTGCTCCACCGACAGCGTTCCGTACGCGAACGGGGCGTGCACCGCGAACGTCGCGCTCTTGATGCCCGCCTCCTCGGCGTAGGACGTGTCGAAAACCTCGACCGAATACTTGTGGTTCTCCGCCCAGCGGACGTACATCCGCATCAGCATCTCCGCCCAGTCGGCAGCGTCGACCCCTCCCGCGCCGGACCGGATCGTGACCAGCGCCTCGCGCTCGTCGTACTCACCGGACAGCAGGGTGCGGACCTCCATCGCCTCGATGTCCTCACGTAGCGACGTCAGCTCGGCGTCGGCCTCGGCGACATCCTCGCTGCCGCCTTCCTCCTCCGCCAGCTCGTACATCACCGGCAGGTCGTCAAGTCGGCGTCGCAGGTCCTCCACCCGGCGCAGCTCGCCCTGTGTGTGTGACAACTCACTCGTCACCTGCTGGGCCCGGGTCTGGTCGTCCCACAAATTGGGATCGGCGGCCTCGTGCCCCAGCTTCTCGATGCGGGCCCGCAAACCGTCGAGGTCGAGCACCTGCTCCACGCTGGTCAGCGTCGAGTCGAGTGCCGCGATGTCGGCTTGACGGTCGGGATCCACGGCTGCCAAGGGTAGCCCCCGGTCTAGCATCGAGGCCGTACCTGTCGGGGAGGCTCGAACATGCGTCCTTACTATGTGGCGATTGTCGGCTCAGGGCCGTCCGGCTATTTCGCGGCCGCGTCACTGTTGAAGCTGGCCGACGCGCCGGAGCCGCTCGACGTCCACGTCGACATGCTCGAGATGCTGCCGACGCCGTGGGGCCTGGTGCGTTCCGGTGTCGCGCCCGATCACCCGAAGATCAAGTCGATCAGTGGACAGTTCGAGAAAACCGCGTCGCACCCGCGGTTCCGGTTCTTCGGCAACCTGGTGGTCGGCGAGCACGTGCAGGCCGGCGAGCTCGCCGAGCGTTACGACGCGGTGATTTACGCGGTCGGCGCCCAGTCCGACAAGCCGCTGCGGATTCCGGGCGAGGACCTGACGGGCAGCGTCGCGGCGGTTGAGCTGGTCGGTTGGTACAACGCGCATCCGCATTTCGAGCAGATGTCGCCGGATCTGACCGGCGAGCGGGCCATCGTGGTCGGCAACGGCAATGTGGCGCTGGACGTGGCCCGCATCCTGGTCACCGATCCCGAGGAGTTGCGCACGACGGACATCGCCGACCACGCGTTGGAGCTCCTCGATCCGCGCGGGGTCGAGGAGGTGGTCATCATCGGCCGCCGGGGCCCGTTGCAGGCCACCTTCACGACTCTTGAGCTGCGCGAGTTGGGCGACCTCAAGGGCCTCGAGGGTGTCGACGTGATCGTCGACCCTGCGGACGTGTCCGACATCTCTGACGAGGACGCCGAGGCGGCCGGCAAGACCGTTCGTAACAACCTCAAGGTGCTGCGCGGGTACACGGGTAACCAGCCCACCCCCGGCAACCGGCGGATCGTGTTCAAGTTCCACACATCACCGATCGAGATCCGAGGCGACGGGCGCGTCGAGCAAGTGGTGCTCGGCCGCAACGAATTGGTCGCCGACGAGAACGGGCGCGTCGTCGCCAAGGACACCGGTACCCGTGAGGTGCTACCGGCACAACTCGTCGTACGTGCGGTCGGCTACCAGGGGGTGCCGACGCCGGGTCTGCCGTTCGATGAGCGGACCTGCACCATCCCGCACACCGACGGACGCATCGAGGGCAGTCGCAACGAGTACGTCGTTGGCTGGATCAAGCGGGGTCCATCGGGCGTGATCGGCAGCAACAAGAGCGACTCGCAGCACACCGTCAACACCCTGGTCGCCGATCTGGCCGATGCCTCCCATCCCGAATTCGCGGACGACCACTCCGACGAACTGACGAAGTGGCTGCTATCCCGGCAGCCGCGACTGGTCACCGACGAGCACTGGCAACTCATCGATCGGCACGAGCGCTCCACCGGCGAGCCGCACGGCCGCCCCCGGGTCAAGTTGGCCAGCGTCGCCGACCTGCTGCGCATCGGGCACGGCTGACAACCAAGAATCCTTTGAGAATCCGCCAAGACGTCCGGCGGATCGTTGCTCCATGCTTATTCAACGCCGCTTCAAGATCGTGGCGCTCACCGCGTTCGCTGCCGTCGCCGTCCCGGTGGCGGCGATGTCGGCCACCGAGGCCGCGGCCACAGAGCGCACCGACAACGCGTTCGTCGACCGGGTGAGCGACATGGGCATCGGGTTCACCTCCCGTCAGACCGTCATCAACGCGGGCCACAGCATCTGCCAAGCATTGGGCGACGGCGAGACGCCCGCCTCCGCCATTCAGCACTTCGGTCACCGAACGCACTTGACGGCCACGCAGACCACCGGTTTCGTCGCCGCGGCCGTGCAGACCTATTGCGGTCAATTCGCCGCGCGGCTGCCGGTTGCCTGAGGCACACAGGAAATTGCCATCAGCGCCTAACGTTTCGCAGGGGGTGTCGCAGGCGTCGGGCGGCCGATCGCGGCTATGGTGGGCAACGCCCACAGACTGCCGTCGATCCAAGGTGCACAATGACCGACCCGCTGGGGTTGTCGATCGGAACGACCAATTTGGTCGCGGCGCGCGTCGGAAGCCCACCGCTGACACGTCGCGCCGTTCTGACGCTGTACGGCGGCTACGCACACGCGATCACGATCACGGGGTTCGTGGAACGGGTCGGTGACCCGATCCCGCTCGTCGCCACCGACGGGTCCCAGCATCGCTCTGACCGGCTCCTGGTCGAGGCGCTGGCCGCGATGGTGGACGACAGCGGCGCCCCGACGTCGGACATCACGATCGCCATACCCGCGCATTGGGGTTCAGCGGCGTTGTCGGCGTTGCGGGAGGCATTACTGACGGTGCCGACGTTCACGCCCAACGGCGTGCTGGTGCCGGTCGTCGCCGATGCGACGACCGCACTGACCGCGTTGGCCGTCGACCCAGGCCTGCCTGCCGACGGCGTCGTCGGGCTCATCGATTTCGGCGCCAGCGGGACGAGCCTCACCCTGGCCGATGCCGGATCGGGGTTCGCGCCGGTCGACGAGACGGTGCGCTATCTCGAATTCTCGGGCGACCAGATAGATCAACTGCTGCTCACGTACGTCCTGGACGGGCTTGCCGGCGCGCAGGGAGTCGATACGGCAGCCACCGCTGCCGTTGAATCACTCGGCAGGCTGCGCGACGACTGCCGCAACGCGAAGGAACGGTTGTCGTCAGAGTCGGCAACCGAGGTGGACGTTGAACTTCCGATGCACCGCAGCCGAATTCGGCTGACGCGCTCCGAGCTCGATGGCCAGATCGCCGATCCGCTCACCGGAGTGATCACGGCATTCCAGGAGTTGTTGCAGCGCAACCGCATTGGGCCGGCAGATCTTGCCGCGGTGGCGACCGTAGGTGGGGTGGCAAGCATCCCTTTGATCACACAACGTCTCTCCGAAGAATTGCGCTTGCCGGTTGTGACGACACCGCGACCGGAGCTCAACGCGGCCGCCGGCGCCGCACTGCTCAGTGCGCGCGGGCCGAACCCCGACGCGCCGACTGCGAGGGAAAGCGTCCCGACTGAGACGGGAACCATGCCGTTTGCGCCACCACCCGGCGAACCCGCGTCGTCGACGTTCCGCGCGTTGGCGTGGTCGGAAGACGATCGGGTCGACGACGAGCCTGTGCCCTACACCGGTGAGGACTACTCCTACCCGTCCTACTCGTCCTACCCGGACACCGGCGCCGCCCGACCGCGGGTGCAGTTCGTACCGCGAACCGCCCCCCCGGTCGACCGCACGCCGCGGTGGTATCGCCGCCCGATGGCCGCCGTCGGACTCGCGGCTCTGGTGCCGTTGGTCGCGGTCGGCGCATTCGCGTACGCGCTGACCGGAAGCCAAACCGACACCCAGAACGCCCCGGACACCCGACAGACGACCGCTCCGGTGCCGCCGCCCACACACAGTGCCCCGCCCGGACCGTCGCCGAACTTCGTCGCTCCAAGCACGATCCTCACCACGAGCGCTGCCCCACCGCCACCGCCACCCCCCACGCACACTGTCACTACAGTCGTACCGGCGCCCGAGACCACGACACAGCCGACGACGACACGAACAACGACAACAACGCCCCCCACGACCACGACAACAACGCCCCCCACCACAACGACCACAACCACAACCACAACCACGACCACGTCACCAACGCCCACGATGACGACGTCGTATCTGAATGTGCCGTTCCTGCCCGTCCCGATTCCGATCCAGGTGCCCGCGCAGCCAACGCCTTCGCAAGCGCCCTACCCGTATGCGCCCTACCCGGGCGGGGCTTACCCGAACGGGCCCTACCAGTAGCAGAATGCGCCCTACGCGAGGCTGCTGCGCGGCGGCGTCTGCTCGCTCACCCACCTGCTGTCCCACCCACTGTCGCGGGACAGCAGGTCGGATATGGTTTCGCGGCGTATGAGTTCGCGGACACGGCCGTCGGCAACCGCGACCAACGGCGGACGCCCAACCATGTTGTAGTTGGACGCCATGCTGTGGTGGTAGGCCCCGGTACAGGCCACCGCGAGCAAGTCCCCGGGGTGTATGTCTGTCGGAAGGTCGACGTCGCGCGCGATCTCATCGCCGGCCTCGCAGTGCCTACCGACGACGGTGACCGGTTTCGTCGGGCCAATCGGATGGCGATTTGCCAGGGCCACCGTGTACTTCGCGCCGTAGAGCGCCACCCGGGGGTTGTCGCTCATGCCGCCGTCAACAGCGACGAACGTGCGCCCACCTGGCTGGCACTTGACGGCGAGCACCCGGTACAGCGTGACGCCCGCACGGGCACTGATCGCGCGGCCGGGCTCGATCACGATCGTCGGACGGGGGAATTGCAAGTCCGCACACGCCGATACCAGAGCACTGTCAATGACGTCGGCGAACTCGCCCAGGCCGAGCGCCGGATCACCTGAAACATAGCGAACACCGTGGCCGCCACCGATATTGAGCTCCCTCAGAACGACGCCGTGGTTGTCCCGGACGTCGGCCATCGCTGTGACCATGCGGCGGATTGCCTCGTCGTAGTAGTGCGGGTCGGCGATCTGCGATCCGAGATGGCAGTGCAGCCCGACGAGGTCCAACGACGGTTGATCGAGTATCCGCCTTACCGCGCCGGCTGCCTGGCCACCCGCCAGGGGGAACCCGAACTTTTGATCGAGTACCCCGGTCGTCAGTGCGCGGTGACCATGGATGTCGATATCCGGAATCACGCGTACCAAAACCCGCTGGCGGCTGCGCACATGCCCGGCAAGGAATGCGATTTCAGTCGGGGAATCCACCACAATCCGCCCGATTCCGACCATCGCAGCGTCCAGCAGTTCGTCGGGCGTTTTCGCGTTGCCGTGCATGATGATCCGGGACGGATCGATCCCGCCGGCCAACGCGATTGACAGCTCGCCGCCTGAGCACACGTCCACGCCGATCCCCTCGTCGGCCACCCACTGGGCGACCGCTACGGTCATCAGCGACTTCCCGGCGTAGACGACCTCGGCCCCGGGCAGCGCGGCGCGGTAAGCCCGAATGCGGTGGCGGAAGTCCTCTTCATCCAGCACGTAGGTGGGAGTGCGGAACTCGTCGGCGATTTCCGTCGAGGCCACCCCGCCGATGCAAAGTCGCCCCACGTCGTCGACGTGGGTGGTCAGCGGCCAGATGGCACGGTCCAGCCGCGGAGTGAAAGCGCGCTGCAGCGATGGCAAAAGTTCAAAAAGCGTCACCGGTCCACCCTGCGCCGCGCAGCGCAACCCTGGCAGCTCTTGATGATTCCCTGACGCTGGCGGCCCGGAAGTTGACGGCTTTCGCGGAGATCCGCCCCTACACCGGGGCGTCTGGCGGTGCGGGGCGCCAGTTGTCCGGGTTCTTCGGCGAGTAGACGACGGGGATCAGCGCGCCGGCGCGCGGCCAGTTCTCGACGTCGACCGCATACCGTTGATACACCACGTGCTCGTCGACGCTCGGGCCGTTGATCACGCCCGTCACCGTGACGAACTGCTCACCCGTCACGTCGGGCCGCGGGCTGACGCCCGTGATCAGCAGCGTGCCGTGCAGTGAATCGGCCGGCGGCGGCCTGCGTCGCATCAGCCACGGTGCCGCCAGCACGACGATCGCCCCGATCGCCACCACAATCCACACGATTTCCCACACCCCCTCATGGTAGGACTGCTGCCATGGGCGAACCGCCGGACGACTTGGCGCTGGCGCTGGCGTTGGCCGACCGATCGGACGCGCTGACAATGCCGCGGTTCGGCGCCGTCGACCTGCACGTCGACACCAAACCGGATCTCACGCCGGTCACCGACGCGGACCGATCGGTCGAAGCGGATCTGCGCCGCGCCCTGTCGGATGCGCGCCCCCACGATGCGGTGGTCGGTGAAGAATACGGCGGAACAACCGAATTCGTCGGCCGTCAGTGGGTGATCGATCCGATCGACGGCACCAAGAACTTCGTACGGGGCGTGCCGGTGTGGGCGACGCTGATCGCCCTGCTCGACGACGGCGTGCCGGTGGTAGGCGTGGTCAGCGCGCCCGCGATTCAGCGGCGGTGGTGGGCGGCGGCGGGCCACGGCGCGCATGTCGGGGTCAGCGGTGCGCCGCCCAGGCGCATAGCGGTGTCTGCGGTCGACGACCTGCCGGCGGCCAGCCTGTCGTTCTCCAGCCTGTCGGGATGGGCAGCCCTCGGATTGCGCGACAAGTTTGTGGAACTCACCGACACGGTGTGGCGGGTCCGCGGCTACGGCGACTTTTTCTCGTACTGCCTGCTAGCCGAGGGCGCCGTCGACATCGCGGCCGAACCCGAAGTGTCCGTGTGGGATCTGGCGCCGTTGGACATCCTGGTCCGCGAGGCCGGCGGAACCTTCACCAGCCTTGACGGCGTTGCGGGCCCGCACGGCGGAAGCGCTGTTGCGACCAACGGCCGGCTGCACGACGCGGTGCTCACCCGACTGTCTGACGAGTACCGAGCAACCGTCTGACCAGCCCGTTACCGCTGTGAACTTGGTAACAGAATCGGCCTACCTTACTCAGGAGTAAGATACGGTTACCGGCACTGCCACCGACGACGAGGCTGCTGACATGACCAACACAATTCCGGACAAGAGCGATACGTCGCGCCGCAAGAAGCGCACCGGCAAGCCGAATGGGCGGGAGAGCGCCGTGGGCCTGCGACGGCACAGGCGCACACCCACCGACGTCGGACTTGCGCTGATCACGCCGATAGTCGGACAAGAATTCCTGGACCGGTATCACCTGCGGGATCCGCTGAATCGGGCGCTGCGCTACGGCATCAAGCAAGCGTTCTCCGTTTCGGGTGCGAGCACCCGCCAGTTCAAGCGGGTGCAGGGTCTGCGCAGCGGTCCAACCCGCCTGAAGACCGGCGGCAAGGGCTACTTCGACTTGACCCCCGACGAGGACCAGAAGCTGATCATTGAGACGGTCAGCGAATTCGCCGAGGAGGTGTTGCGGCCCGCCGCCCGGGACGCCGACGACACCGCGACGTACCCGGCCGGCCTGATCACCAAGGCCGCCGAGCTGGGCGTCACGGCGATCAACATCCCCGAGGATTTCGACGGGATCGCGGCTCACCGCTCCACCGTCACCAACGCGCTGGTGGCCGAGGCACTGGCCTACGGCGATATGGGGTTGGCGTTGCCGATCCTCGCTCCGGGCGGCGTGGCGACCGCGCTCACCAACTGGGGCAGCGCCGGGCAGCAGGCCACCTACCTGAAGGACTTCGCCGGCGAGAACGTGCCGCAGGCGTGCGTCGCGATTGCAGAGCCGCAGGCGCTGTTCGACCCAACGGCGCTGAAGACCACCGCGGTGCGCACCCCGAGTGGCTACCGCCTGCACGGTGTGAAGTCCCTCGTGCCGGCCGCAGCTGACGCCGAGCTGTTCATCGTCGGTGCCCAATTGAACGGCAAACCGGCTCTTTTCATCGTGGAGTCGTCGTCGCAGGGGCTGACCGTGAAGGCCGACCCGAGCATGGGCATCCGGGCGGCGGCGCTGGGACAGGTCAAACTCGACAACGTCACCGTGCCGCTGAGCGCGCGCCTCGGCGAGGACGAGGCCACCCAGGCCGACTACTCCGAAGCCGTTGCGCTGTCCCGCCTCGGCTGGGCCGCGTTGGCCGTCGGCACGTCACACGCGGTGCTCGACTACGTCGTGCCGTACGTCAAGGAGCGGCAGGCGTTCGGCGAGCCGATCGCCCATCGCCAATCGGTGGCGTTCATGTGCGCCAACATCGCGATCGAACTGGACGGGCTGCGGCTGATCGCCTGGCGCGGCGCCTCACGCGCAGAGCAGGGCCTGCCGTTCGCGCGAGAGGCGGCGCTGGCCAAGCGGCTCGGCACCGACAAGGGCATGCAGATCGGGCTCGACGGCGTGCAACTGCTGGGTGGCCACGGCTACACCAAGGAACACCCAGTCGAACGCTGGTACCGCGATCTTCGCGCAATCGGCGTCGCCGAGGGTGTCGTCGTTATCTAACCGAGTCGTTATCTAACCGACCTGAGAGACTAATCATGGCAATCAATTTGGAGATGCCGCGCAAGCTGCAGGCGGTCATCGACAAGGCACACCAGGGTGCGGCCGAGATGCTGCGGCCGATCTCGCGCAAATACGACCTGGCCGAGCACTCCTACCCCATCGAGCTCGATACCCTGGCGAACCTCTTTGAGGGCATCACCGAGGCAAACGCTTTCGCGTTCGCCGGCGCCGAGGCCTTCCGCGACGGCGAAGGCAACGACGAAAACCAAAACGGCGCCAACATGTCTGCGTTGGTGAACGCAGTGGAGATCGGTTGGGGCGACGTCGCGCTGCTGCTGTCGGTGCCGTATCAGGGGCTGGGCAACGCCGCTATTTCCGGCGTGGCCACCGACGAGCAGCTGCACCGGCTGGGCAAGGTGTGGGCCGCGATGGCGATCACCGAGCCGGGCTTCGGGTCTGACTCCGCCGCCGTGTCGACCACCGCTCGTCTCGACGGGGACGAGTACGTCATCAATGGCGAGAAGATCTTCGTCACTGCGGGATCGAGGGCCAGCCACATCGTGGTGTGGGCGACGCTGGACAAGTCGTTGGGCCGCGCGGCGATCAAGTCATTCATCGTGCCGCGTGAACATCCCGGGGTGACGGTCGAGCGGCTCGAGCACAAGCTCGGCATCAAGGCGTCCGACACCGCGGTGATCCGCTTCGACAACGCCCGCATCCCGAAGGACAACCTGCTGGGCAGCCCGGAGATCCACGTGGACAAGGGTTTTGCGGGTGTCATGGAGACGTTCGACAACACCCGCCCGATCGTGTCGGCCATGGCGGTCGGTATCGCGCGCGCCGCGCTGGAGGAACTGCGCAAAATCCTCACCGAGGCCGGCATCGAGATCTCCTACGACAAGCCCTCACACGCCCAAAGTGCGCCCGCCGCAGAGTTTTTGCGGATGGAAGCCGACTGGGAGGCTGGCTACCTCTTGACGGTGCGCTCCGCCTGGCAGGCCGACAACGACATCCCCAATTCCAAGGAAGCGTCGATGGGCAAGGCCAAGGCGGCCCGGGTGGCCACCGACATCACGCTGAAGGCTGTCGAAATGGCGGGCGCCATCGGCTATTCCGAACAGACCCTGCTGGAGAAGTGGGCCCGCGATTCCAAGATTCTTGACATCTTCGAGGGCACGCAGCAGATCCAGCAGCTGGTGGTGGCCCGGCGGCTGCTCGGGTTGTCGTCCTCCGAGCTGAAGTAACCGGGCTAGACGCCGGTCCAGGCGTTGGCAACCTGGTCCGCGATGTCGATGACCTGCGCGGCCTGCGCGCGCGGATCGTCGATCTGCTGACCGACATGGCGGGCGATGAACCGCTTGATCTCGCCGTCCACGCCCGCGATGATGCGCAGCACCTCACCGCGGATCGACTGCGACGCCACGTCGACGCTGATGTCGCGCGCGCGGGGCTTGGGGACGTCGATCACCAGCAGCAGCGGCACAGCCGCGCGCGCGGTGGCGCGCAGCGCGATCTCGCCGGAGACCTTGAACCGCTGCTTGTCCAGTCGCAGATCCAGCAGCAGGTCGATGGCAAGCGGAATCCGTACCGCGAATGTGATCTCGTCCCCGAGTGTGCGGGTGGCCTGGGGTTGCCCGATCGCCACGTTTGCGGTGACCTTGGCGATCCCGCCCGGTCCCTGACCCATCGGACCCATCTGCAGCTCCTCGCCGGAAATCGTGGCGAACGCGTCGGCGACGCGCTTCTCGGTCACCGCTGCCTCGAAGAACTTGCGGCCGAACTCTTCGTAGCTGATGTAGTCCAAGGTGTTCATGTCGATGACAACCTTCCCACGATTCGTTTACCCGGGATGGGAAACACTCCGCGCCGACAGTGCAACCAACGTACGCCAGCTCTTGAACCCCTTCAGAACAAAAAGTAACATCACTTTTAGTTTTCGGTCGACCACTGGAGCTGCGATGGAATCCTTCGTTCACCTGCGTAAAGGCACGACCCCCAAGCGCCTGCACGCCGACCTCGACGGGCTGAAGGACGACGAGCTCGGCCGCGGCGGCTTCACCGGGCGGACCGCGAACATGTACCGCCGCCACGACCCGACGGCATACCGCGCCGTGGGTCCGTTGCGGCCGCTCGACGTGCTGTCCAGTGAGCTGAAACCCAGCGACTCCACCGACGCCGCAGGCGCGCCGCTGCTGCTGTTCTCCAATCCGGACTGCCGGGTCCTGCTCTCCCGGCGCCGCGAGCCGATGCCGTTCTACGTCCGCCACGTCGACGGCGACCTGCTGTGCTTCGTGCACCAAGGCTCGGGTCTTCTCGAGACGGAGTTCGGGCCGATGCGCTACACCGACGGCGACTGGATCTATCTGCCGAAGGCGACGACGTGGCGCCAGCTGCCCGCCGTGGAAACCACGCTGCTGATGATCGAGGCCGCCGATGAGTTCCGGGTGCCGCCGCCCGGCCAGCTCGGGCGCCACTTCCCGTTCGACCCGTCACAGGTCATCATCCCCGATCCGGCGCCGATGGCCGACGACGGCCGCGACGAGTACGAGGTCCGGCTGATACACGAGGGCGGCCCGACTTCGCTTTTCTACCAACATAATCCGCTCGACGTCGCAGGATGGCGCGGCGACAACTTCCCGTTCACGTTCAACATCGCCGACTACAACGTGGTGACCTCCGACAGCGTCCATCTGCCACCGACCGTGCACCTGTTCATGCAAGCCACCGGCGTCTATGTGATGAACTTCCTGCCCAAGCCCGCCGAGAGCGTGCCGGGTACCGAGCGCACACCGTGGTATCACCGCAACGTCGACTACGACGAGATCGCGTTCTTCCATGGCGGCGCGCTGTACGGCATCCCGATGCCTCCCGGGCTGATTTCGCATGCGCCGCAAGGTGTTCACCACGGTGCACCCGAGAAAGCAAGAGAGCGGGCCCGACGCAAGTTCGACGAGCATTCCCACGTCGACTGGCAGGTCATCGCGATCGACACGCGCCGTCGGCTCACCCCGTCGGCCGAGGTGCTGGCCGGCGATCTCCGAGCGACACTGTGAAACATGACTACGACCGCATCCCGTATCTGGTTGTTTACCAGAATAATTCAGGCGTCCGCGACGTTTACGGCGGCATCGCCGAGCTGGTGGTGCTGGAAAGTTACCTGCTGAAACCGAAGGACAAGCCGTCCGGCACTGTGCTCGTGTTCATGCACCCGATCGGCGGCGGTGCGTATCTGCCGATGATGAACGCCCTGGCCCGGGCGGGACACCATGTCATTTACTGCAACAGCCGGTTCCGCGGCACCGACTCGGCGCTGCTGATGGAGAAGGTCGTCGAAGACCTCGGCGAGTGCATCAAGGACGCCAAGAACCGCCTGGGCTACCACAACGTGGTGCTGGCCGGCTGGAGCGGCGGTGGCTCGCTGTCGGTGTTCTACCAGCAGCAGGCTCAGCACCCGACGGTGACGGCGAGCCCGTCCGGCGACGGCCCCGACCTGACCAAGCTCGGGCTGATCCCCGCCGACGGCATCATGCTGCTGGCCGCCCACATCAGCCGCCACGGCACGCTCACGGAATGGCTCGACGCGTCCATCCTCGACGAATCCGACCCCACCAGACGCGATCCCGAACTCGACCTCTACAACCCGGACAGTCCGAACCAGCCGCCCTACAGCGAGGAGTTCCTGGCCCGCTACCGGCAGGCGCAGATCGATCGCAACCGGCGGATCACCACGTGGGTCAAGGCGAAACTGGCCGAGCTGACGGCCGCCGGGCGACCCGACGACGAGTTCGCGTTCGTCGTGCACGGCACGATGGCCGACCCGCGTTGGCTCGACCCCGCCGTCGACCCGAACGATCGCACGCCCGGAACCTGCTACCTGGGCGATCCCCGGGTGGTGAACATGGGTCCGATCGGCCTGGCCCGGTTCTGCACGCTGCGCAGCTGGCTGTCGCAGTGGAGCTACGACGACGCCAACGGCGACGCCGTCGCGTGCGGCCCCGACATCGCCGTGCCCACGCTGGTGATCGGCAACCTCGCCGACGACGCGTGCACCCCGAGCCACACCCGTCGACTGTTCGACGCGATCGGGCATCCCGACAAGGAGGTGCACGAGATCGCCGGCGCCAACCACTACTACTCCGGTCCAGGCCAACGTGAGACGCTGCGAGAGGCGGTCGACATCTGCACCGACTGGCTGACCCGCCACGGCTTCGCAACCCCGGAGGACACCACGGTATGACCCCTACCGGCCCACTGGACGGCATTCGCGTGATCGAGGTCGGCACGCTGATCTCCGGGCCGTTCGCGGGTCGGCTGCTCGGCGACCTGGGTGCCGAGGTGATCAAGATCGAACCGCCGGGCCAGCCCGACCCGCTGCGGACCTGGGGCCAAGCCGAGCTCGACGGACACCACTTCTTCTGGACCGTGCACGCGCGCAACAAGAAAGCGGCGACGCTGAACCTGCGCGGTGCAAAGGGCCGCGAGCTGTTCCTCGACCTCGTGGAGCAATCCGACATCATCGTCGAGAACTTCCGGCCCGGCACGCTGGAGAAGTGGGGCCTGGGTTACGACGTCCTGCGCGAACGCAATCGGGGCATCATCCTGGTGCGGGTATCGGGTTACGGACAGACCGGCCCCGAGGCCGGCAAGGCGGGCTACGCGTCGGTCGCCGAGGCCGCCAGCGGACTGCGGCACCTGAACGGGTTCCCGGGCGGACCGCCGCCCCGGCTGGCCCTGTCGCTCGGCGACAGCCTTGCAGGCATGTTCGCCGTGCAGGGCGCGCTGGCCGCGCTCTACCGCCGCACGATCACCGGCGAGGGGCAGGTGGTCGACGCGGCGCTGACCGAATCCTGTTTGGCCATCCAGGAATCCACGATCCCCGACTACGATGTCGGCGGTGTGGTGCGGGGACCGTCGGGCACCCGACTGGAGGGCATCGCCCCGTCCAACATCTACCGCACGGCCGACGGCAGCTGGGTGGTGATCGCCGCCAACCAGGACACCGTGTTTCGCCGGCTGTGTACCGCGATGGGGCGCGCAGAGCTGGCCACCGACGACCGGTTCGCCAATCACGTTGCCCGCGGCCGCAGCCAGGACGAACTGGACAAGATCATCGGCGACTGGGCGTCGCAGCGCCAACCCGGGGACATCATCTCGACGCTGTCCGAGGCCGGGGTGATCAGCGGCCCGATCAACACCGTCGCCGAAGTGGTCGAGGACCCACAGCTGCGGGCCCGCGGCATGATCGCCGATCACTGGGACGAGAGGGTCGAACGCAACGTCAAAGGCCCCGGCGTCGTACCGGTGCTGTCGGAGACTCCGGGCACGATTCGCAACGCCGGGCCCGCGCGGCCCGGCCAGCACAACGACCACGTCTATATCGGCCTGCTCGGCAAGACCGCCGCCGAGCTGGACGCGCTGCGAGCGGAGGAAGTGATATGAGCGAACTGCCAACGCATGTCGACATCCGCGAGGTGTCCCTGCGCGACGGGCTGCAGATTGAGCAGCCAATCTCGTTGCACGCCAAGGTCGAACTACTTGAGGCGGTCGTGGCCACCGGCGTGCGGGAGGTGGAGGCCACCGCGTTCGTGTCGCCGTCCAAGGTGCCGGCGCTGGCCGACGCCCCAGAATTTGCAGAGGCACTCGCCTCATTTCACGGCATCGACTTCTCGGCATTGGTGGCCAGCCCGAACGGCGCCAAGCGCGCCCTGGCCGCCGGTCTTCGATCCATCGAGTACGTGGTGTCGGCCTCGGACGGACTCAGCCATGCCAACGTCGGGCGGTCCAGTGCCGAAGCGACCGCGCAAATCGACGAGATCGTCACGATCGCGCACGACAGCGGCGCGTCGGTGGAGGTCATCATCGCGTGCGCGTGGGACTGTCCGTTCGACGGACCCACCCCGCCGAAGCGCACGCTCGACATCGTCGAGCACGCGCGCGATCACGGCGCCGACCGGCTCGCGCTGGCCGACACCATCGGCACCACCACCCCGCGACGCACCGCCGACCTGTTCGCCGATGTGCAGGCGGTATCCGACGGCATCCCCCTCGGAGCGCATTTCCACAACACCCGCGGCGCCGGCTTGGCCAGCGCGTATGCCGCGGTGACTGCCGGTGTCACCCGGCTCGACGCGTCGGTGGGCGGACTGGGCGGATGTCCGTTCGCGCCGGGCGCGACCGGCAACATCGCCACCGAGGACCTCGTCTACCTGCTTCGCGACAGTGGGATAGCGGTGGACGTCGACCTCGACGCCGCAATCGCCGCGGCGCGCGTGGCGCAGCGCGTCATCGGCCACCAGCTGCCGGGTGCGCTGCTACGCGCCGGTGACCGGCTGCTCGGCCCGTGAGCATGCCCGTGCAGACGCTGAGCTCCAAGGGCAGACAGACCCGCGATGCGATCGAGCAAGCCGCTCGAAAGCTGTTCGCGGAGCGTGGCTTCCACGGCACCACCCTGGCTGACATCACATCGGCGGCAGGGAAATCCTCCGCGGTGTTCTACCGCTATTTCGACGACAAGGAAGATCTGCTCGCCGCGCTGGCCGAGTCGTTTCTGCATGACATCGTCGAGCCGTCCGGGCTGAGCGTCTCGCTGCCGGACTCACCCGACGACACCGAGTTCTTCACCGCGGTGGTGACCGGCTACTGGAACATGTTCAAGCAGAACATCGGGATCATGATCGCGGTTGCCCAGCTGGCCGGCACCCAGCAGCGATTCGCCCACGTGCAGAACGAGTTTCGGCGCTTCGGAATGGACATCGTCGCGGCCTCCGTCCGGCACGCTCAGCAACAGGGCTACGGGGAAGACCTGAACCCCGAACATGTCGCTGCGGCGATAGCGCTGCTGTTCGAGAACTTCACGACGGTTTTCGTGTCGTCGTCCGGCCTGGGCCGGATAAGCGATGCGGATGCGATTGCGACACTGTCGACGATCTGGAAGAAGACGCTGTACGGCTTCTGAGATAGGGAGCCTTAAAGGAAGGGGCGCACTGTGGATTTCGCTCTGCCGGAGCATCTTCCGGGGCTGCTCGACGAGATCGACGCGTTCATCGAAAGCGAGATCAAGCCGCTGGAACGCGAGAACATGCAGTACTTCGACCAGCGCCGCGAATACGCGCGCACCGACTGGGACAACGGCGGAATCCCGGCGCGGGCATGGGAAGACCTGCTCGGCGAGATGCGCAGGCGTGCCGACAAGGCCGGCTGGCTGCGCTACGGCCTGCCCTCCGAATTGGGCGGTCGCGACGGCACCAACATCGACATGGCCGTCATCCGCGAGCATTTGGCCGCCAAGGGACTCGGCCTGCACAACGATCTGCAGGACGAGTCGTCGATCGTCGGCAACTTCCCGCAGGTGATCATGATGGAGCGCTTCGGCACCGAGACGCAGCGCACCCAGTGGTCGGAGGCGATGCTCCGAGGCGAGCGCGGCTTCGCGTTCGGGCTCACCGAGCCCGCCCACGGGTCGGACGCCACCTGGATGGAGACGCACGCCGAACGCGGCGGTGACGGCTGGGTGATCAACGGCGCCAAGCGGTTCAACACCGGCGTGCACCGCGCCACCCACGACCTCGTCTTCGCCCGCACCTCCGGCGAGCCCGGCCAGGCACTGGGTATCACCGCGTTCCTGGTGCCCACCGACGCACCCGGCTTCACAGTGCCGTACTACTGGTGGACCTTCAACATGCCGTCCGACCACGGCGAGGTCGAACTGCACGATGTGACGGTGCCCGACGACGCGGTGCTCGGTGAGGTCGACCGCGGGCTGGAGGTCGCGCAGACATTCCTGCACGAGAACAGGATTCGCCAAGCCGCCAGCAGCCTCGGCGCCGCGCAGTACTGCATCGACCGCGCCGTCGCCTATGCCGGCGATCGCGTCGTGTTCGGCAAGCCGCTGTCCGTCAACCAGGCGATCCAGTGGCCGCTGGTCGAGCTGCAGACCGAGGCGCAGATGGTGCGCCTGCTGGTCCGGTATGCCGCCTGGCATCTCGACCGCAACCACCACCTCGAGGTATCCGACAAGGTGTCGATGGCCAACTACCGCGCCAATCGCCTGGTGTGTGACGCCGCCGACCGTGCGATGCAGGTGTTCGGCGGTGTCGGATACACCCGCCACGAGCCTTTCGAACACATCTACCGGCATCACCGCCGGTACCGAATCACCGAGGGCTCGGAGGAGATTCAGATCCGCCGGGTGGCGCAGCGACTGTTCAAGTTCGGCCGGTCGGCCCAATGACACCGCCTCCCGCGCAGACCGCACACGCGCTCCGCGACAAGCTCTCCGGGGTGCTCGTGCCGGTGCTCGGCGAACCGGTCGCCGTCGAGAACCTGCACGCGCTGACCGGCGGGGCGAGCCGGTCGACATGGGCGTTCGAGGCGGTCACCGACACCAGGCGCAGGCTGATCCTGCGCACCGGGCCGCCCGACGACGTGCACGCCGGGATGGAAACCGAGGCACGAGCGCAGGCGATGGCCGCGGCAGCGGGTGCACCGGTGCCCCACGTGCTCGTCGCCGACAACTCGACCGCCGCGCTCGGGCTGCCATTTCTGGTGTGCGACTTCATTGACGGAGAGACGATCGCCCGCAAGATCTTTCGCGAGCTCGGCGACCGACCGGCGGTCCGCGAGCGGCTGCTCGAGCAGTGCGCTCAGGCGCTCGCCGCGATCCACCGTGTCGACCCCGCCGGCGTGGACCTGCCCCGCCACGAGCAGATGGCGATCTGGCGCGATGAACTTGATCGGACTCACGACACCACCGCCACGTTCGAGTGGACGCTGCGCTGGCTGGCCGCCAACCGGCCGGCCCCGTCGGCCCCGGTGATGGTGCACGGCGACTTCCGGATGGGGAACCTCATCGTCCGCGGCGGTGAACTCGCCTCGGTGCTCGACTGGGAGCTGGTGCACGTCGGCGAGATCTACGAGGACCTCGCCTGGTTCTGCATCCGGGCGTGGCGGTTCGGAGAGCCCGAGAGCCGCGGGGCCGGCGGGCTGGGCAGCATCGAACGCTTTCTGTCGGCATACGAGCGGGCCGGCGGGTCTACCGTCGACCGGGTGGGCATGCGGTGGTGGC
This sequence comes from uncultured Actinomycetota bacterium, assembly GCA_963828065.1. Classification (GTDB taxonomy): domain Bacteria; phylum Actinomycetota; class Actinomycetes; order Mycobacteriales; family Mycobacteriaceae; genus Mycobacterium. The sequence continues at coordinate 28,376 of CAWHDL010000003.1, forward strand.
TGATCCGGGCCACGCTGTGCTGGGGGATCATCTGCCGCTATCAGGCCGAGCGGCATCTGTCCGGACAGACCCGATCCGTCGAGCTTGCCGCGATCGGCAGGCGGGTGTGTGAGACCGAGTGGGATCTCCTCGACCTGCTGGAGGCGACGGCATGACGACGACGCATGGCCGGCCGACGGCCGCAGAACTGGTGGCCGCGGTGACCGAATTCCTCGAATCCGACGTGCGCGGCGCCACCGAGGGCCAGGTGAACTTCCACGCCCGCGTCGCGGCCAACGTACTGCGCATCGTCGAACGAGAACTCACCGCCGAATCGACGGCCGCCGCCGACGAGCGCGGGCTGGTCGCCGCGATCCGGGACGGCGGGTTCGACGGGCGAGACGAAGAGGTGATGACCGCGCTGCGCACCTTGGTGTACGACCGGCTCGCGGTAGCCCACCCGGGGTACGCCGTGACGTCGGTGGCGGACCGGCTGTTCTCCGCGATCGAAGCAGGCGACGTCGACGCGGTCGCGGCGATGTGGTCCGACGACGTGACCGTCTGGCACGCCGGTGACAAGCGTCCGTCCGAGAAGGCGCGAGCAATGCGGGTGATCGAGTGGTTCGTGTCCGCGACCGCCGATCGCCACTACGACGTGCTCGACCGGCGAGTCTTCGACGGCGGCTTCGCTCAGCAGCACGTCCTGCACGGGACAGCGCGCGACGGAACGCCGTACTCTCTGCGCGTCGGCATCATCATCCTGGTCGGCCGCGACGGCCTGATCACCCGTATCGACGAATACCTCGACCCAGCGGATCTTGCGCCGCTGCTCAACCAGGCGCCCTAACCACCTAACCACCTAACCAATAAATAACCAGTAAGGGAGACACGAATTGTCCACCGTCACTGATCTTTTGAACAGCCCCGAAGCGGTCGGCGCGTGGACGCTGGATGAGGACCGGTCGTCGTTTTCGTTCAAGAACAAGACGATGTGGGGACTGTCGAACGTGAACGGCCGTTTCACGGAGTTCGATGGCGATGGCCGTGTCGACGCCGGCGGAGCGGTGTCGGGCCACCTGCACGTCAAGGCCGCAAGCGTGACGACGGGCATCAAGCAGCGCGACAACCACCTGCGCTCGGCCGATTTCTTTGACGCCGAGCACTACCCCGACATCACCGTCACCGTCAACGGCGTCGATCCTGCCGGTGGCGACGAGTTCAACGTGCGCGCAGACCTGTCCATCCGCGGCAACACCGCGGCGCTGCCGATAAAGGTGCGGGCGGAGGTCCTGGACGACGGCGCGGTGCGCCTCACCGCGTCCACCACCGTCGAGCGCGCACAGCTCGGCGTCAGCGGCAACATGGCGGGCATGGTCGGCAAGACCACCACGCTGTCGGCGGACACGGTGTTCCGTCGCGCCGGACAATAGGGCGGTCTAGCATCGCTGCGTGCCCCGCATCTTGGTCTACAGCGATGACGCGAACGTGCGCGAACAGGTCAGGCTTGCGCTGGGCAAGCGGATCCACCCCGAACTGCCGGAGTTGACATATGTCGACGTGGCGACCGGCCCGATGGTGACCCGCCACATCGAGAAGGACGACATTGATCTGGCGATCCTCGACGGCGAGGCCACGCCGACCGGCGGCATGGGCATTGCCAAAGAGCTGAAGGACGAGATCGCCGGGTGCCCACCCATCGTGGTGCTGACCGGGCGTCGCGACGACGCCTGGCTGGCTAAGTGGTCGCGCGCAGAGGCTGCGGTCCCTCTCCCGATCGATCCGATCGAGCTGGCCGACGCCGTGGTGCGGATACTGCGCCGATAGTCCGGTTACCCCTAGTCGGCGGCACCCCGCACTCATGTTTAGGCTGTGGGGGAAGTCACCGGACGGGCCCACAGCCCCGGTCCGTCACAGGCCCGCGATGCAGCAGGGAGCGAGTTGAACGTCTACTTCCCGATTCTGGTCCTGGCTGCGATTGCCGCCGCGTTTGCGGTGTTTTCCGTGGGCGTCGCGTTGCTTGCCGGACCACGCCGCTACAACCGGGCCAAGCTGGAGGCCTACGAGTGCGGGAATGAGCCCACGCAGGTGAACGTGAGCGGTCCGTATGCGGCGCAGGGTCAGCGGTTCCCCATCAAGTACTACCTGACCGCGATGCTGTTCATCATCTTCGACATCGAGATCGTCTTCCTGTACCCGTGGGCGGTCACCTTCGACGCGCTGGGCTTGTTCGCACTGGTGGAGATGCTGCTGTTCATGGCAACCGTGTTCGTCGCCTACGGATACGTGTGGCGGCGCGGCGGCCTGAGCTGGGACTGACGCAATGGGTATCGAGGAAAAGCTCCCGGGCGGCATTCTGCTGTCCACGGTCGAGAAGGTCGCGGGCTATGTCCGCGCGGGGTCATTGTGGCCCGCGACGTTCGGGTTGGCATGTTGTGCCATCGAGATGATGGCGACGGCCGGACCCCGCTTCGACATCGCCCGTTTCGGGATGGAGCGGTTCTCCGCGACACCGCGCCAGGCGGATCTGATGATCGTGGCCGGCCGCGTCAGCCAGAAGATGGCGCCGGTGCTGCGGCAGGTGTACGACCAGATGGCGGAACCGAAATGGGTACTGGCCATGGGAGTCTGCGCGTCGTCGGGCGGAATGTTCAACAACTACGCGATCCTGCAGGGCGTCGACCACGTGGTCCCGGTGGACATCTATCTTCCCGGCTGCCCGCCGCGCCCCGAGATGCTGCTGCACGCAATCCTGAAGCTGCACGCCAAGATTCAGGAAATGCCGCTGGGCGTGAACCGCGAGGAAGCCGTTCAGGAAGCCGAGCGCGCAGCACTGGCCGCCGCCTCGCCGACGGCCACCACGCTGCAGATCGGCGGGTTGAGACGATGAGCGAAACCGCCCAGCCGCCCACGCCTCCCGACAGCGAAGTGATCGGCGTGCGCCGCGGCATGTTCGGCGTCACGGGCAGCGGCGACACGTCGGGATACGGCAGGCTGTTACGGGAAGTCACGCTGCCCGGCAGTTCGCCGCGGCCCTATGGGAGCTATTTCGACGACGTAGTCGACAGGTTGATCGACGCGCTCGGCAAAGAGACGTTCGTCGCGTTCATCGAACGTGTCGTGGTGTTTCGCGACGAGCTCACCCTCGAAGTGCGGCGCGAGCAACTGGTCGCCGTCGCCAAGACACTGCGCGACGATCCCGCGCTGCGATTCGAACTGTGCCTCGGTGTTTCCGGCGTGCACTACCCGCACGAGACCGGCAGCGAACTGCACGCCGTCTACCCTCTGATGTCGATCACCCACAACCGTCGCATCCGGTTGGAGGTGGCCGCGCCCGACGCGGATCCGCATGTGCCGTCGCTGTTTTCGGTGTACCCGACGACGGACTGGCATGAGCGTGAGACCTACGACTTCTTCGGCATCATCTTCGACGGGCACCCGGCGCTGACCCGCATCGAGATGCCCGACGACTGGATGGGGCACCCGCAGCGCAAGGACTATCCTTTGGGCGGCGTTCCGGTCGAGTACATGGGCGCCGAGATCCCGCCGCCCGACGAGCGGAGGGCCTACAACTGATGAGCACACCGGACGGCCCGACCGACACCGTGGTGATGGTCGGCGGCCAGGACTGGAACGAGGTCGTCGCCGCCGCAAGAGAAGCGGCCGCGGGCGAACGCATCGTGGTCAACATGGGCCCGCAACACCCGTCGACGCACGGCGTCCTGCGTCTCATCCTGGAGATCGAGGGCGAGACCGTCACCGAGGCCCGCTGCAGCATCGGGTATCTGCACACCGGGATCGAGAAGAACCTTGAGTACCGCAACTGGACCCAGGGTGTGACGTTCGTGACCCGGATGGATTACCTGGCGCCGTTCTTCAACGAAACCGCCTACTGCCTCGGAGTCGAGAAGCTGCTCGGCATCACCGATGACATTCCCGAGCGCGCCAGCGTGATCCGCGTGCTGCTGATGGAGCTCAACCGGATCTCCAGCCACCTGGTCGCCCTGGCTACCGGCGGCATGGAGTTGGGTGCGATGTCGGCGATGTTCTTCGGGTTCCGGGAACGCGAACTCGTGCTGAACGTCTTCGAGGCCATCACCGGGCTGCGGATGAACCACGCCTACATCCGGCCCGGCGGTCTGGCCGCCGGCCTGCCCGACGATGGGATATCGCGGCTGCGTGATCTGCTCAAGCTGTTGCCGAAACGCTTGCGCGACATGGAGAACCTGCTCAAAGAGAACTACATCTGGAAGGCCCGCACTCAGGGCATCGGCTACCTGGATCTGACCGGATGCATGGCACTCGGGATCACCGGGCCCATATTGCGCAGCACCGGGTTGCCGCACGATCTACGGCGCGCCCAGCCGTATTGCGGTTACGAGAATTACGAATTCGACGTCATCACCGATGACGGATGCGACGCCTACGGGCGATTCCTCATCCGCGTCAAGGAGATGACCGAGTCGATCAGGATCGCCGAACAGTGCGTGGACAAACTCGACAAGCTTGGGCCCGGCCCGGTGATGATCAGCGACAAGAAGCTGGCGTGGCCGGCGGACCTCATGCTCGGTCCCGATGGTCTCGGCAATTCGCCCGAACACATCTCCAAGATCATGGGCAGCTCGATGGAGGCGTTGATCCACCACTTCAAGATCGTCACCGAAGGCATCCGCGTTCCCGCCGGACAGGTCTACGTCGCAGTCGAATCCCCGCGCGGTGAGCTCGGGGTGCACATGGTCAGCGACGGCGGCACCCGCCCCTACCGGGTGCACTACCGCGACCCGTCGTTCACCAATCTGCAGGCCGTCGCCGCGATGTGCGAGGGCGGAATGGTGGCCGACGCGATCTCGGCGGTCGCATCCATTGACCCTGTCATGGGTGGAGTTGACCGCTGATGAGCGCTCGCGCGAAGAAGGAACAGCCATGACGGCGCTCGGCGCCGACGATAAGCGGAGTGCGGTGTTCGTCTCGCTTGGGCCCAAACCTGGTGAGCCCGTCCGTCTTCGCGGCCGCGAAACCTACCCGGCGGATCTACGGGCGCGGCTCGAAGCCGACGCCAAGGAGATCGTCGCTCGTTATCCGCAGTCGCGGTCGGCGTTGTTGCCGCTGCTGCATTTGGTGCAGGCCGAGGACGGGTGTGTGACCCCGGCGGGGGTGGAGTTCTGCGCGGCGGTGCTGGGGTTGACCGGTGCCGAGGTGACGGCGGTGGTGACGTTTTACTCGATGTACCGGCGTGATCGCACCGGTGAGTATCTGGTCGGGGTGTGCACCAACACGTTGTGCGCGATCATGGGCGGCGACGCGATCTTTGATGCGCTCACCGAGCATCTGGGCGTGGGCCACGATGAGACCACCGCCGACGGGCGGGTCACGCTGCAGCACGTGGAGTGCAATGCCGCGTGTGACTATGCGCCGGTGGTGATGGTCAATTGGGAGTTCTTCGACAACCAGACCCCGCAGTCCACGATCGAACTGGTCGACAAGCTGCTCGACGGCCAGCCGGTCGCCCCGTCCCGTGGGCTGCCGTTGTGCACGTTTAGCGAAACGTCGCGGATCCTGGCCGGTTTCGCCGATGACCGCCCCGACGACGGCCAGGGCGGGCCCGGCGCGGCCACCCTGGCCGGCCTGCGCGCCGCGGAATCCAGTGGCACCCAGGCGCCCCCTGCCCCAGCAACGGAGAACGACTGAGATGGCCGGCCGTACACCGCTGACACCCGTCCTGACCCGATTCTGGGATGACCCGAAGTCGTGGACCCTCGACACCTACCGCAAGCACGACGGTTACCGGGGGCTCGCCGCCGCGCTGGCCATGGGCCCCGACGAGGTGCTGCAGACCGTCAAGGACTCCGGGCTGCGAGGCCGGGGCGGCGCGGGTTTCGGCACCGGGATGAAATGGGGCTTCATTCCCCAGGATCCGGGCGGGGCCGCCGCCAAGCCGCACTATCTCGTCGTCAACGCCGACGAGTCGGAGCCGGGGACGTGTAAGGACATCCCGCTGGTGTTCATGACGCCGCACTTCCTCGTGGAGGGTGCGATCATCGCGGCGTATGCGATTCGGGCGTCGCATGCGTTCATTTATGTTCGCGGCGAGGTGGTTCCGGTGTTGCGCCGACTGCGCGCCGCGGTCGCCGAGGCGTATGCGGCCGGGTATGTCGGCCGCGACATCCAGGGCTCGGGATTCGACCTGGAGATCATCGTGCACGCCGGTGCCGGCGCCTACATCTGCGGTGAGGAGACCGCGCTGCTCGACTCGCTGGAGGGCCGCCGCGGCCAGCCGAGGCTGCGGCCGCCGTTCCCGGCGGTGTCGGGGCTGTACGCCTGCCCGACCGTGGTGAACAACGTCGAATCGATCGCCAGCGTGCCGCCGATCCTCGTCAACGGCGTCGACTGGTTCCGGTCGATGGGCAGTGATAAGTCGCCGGGTTTCACGTTGTATTCGTTGTCGGGGCATGTGACCCGGCCGGGTCAGTACGAGGCGCCGCTGGGCATCACGTTGGGCGAGTTGCTCGATTATGCCGGCGGGGTGCGCGCCGGGCACCGGTTGAAGTTCTGGACCCCGGGTGGGTCCTCCACGCCGATTCTGACCGAGCAGCATCTGGATGTGCCGCTGGATTACGAGGGGGTGGGCGCGGTCGGGTCGATGCTGGGCACCAAGGCGTTGCAGATCTTCGACGAGACCACCTGCGTGGTGCGCGCGGTGCGCCGCTGGACGCAGTTCTATGAGCACGAGTCGTGCGGCAAGTGCACCCCGTGCCGGGAGGGCACCTTCTGGCTGGCGCAGATCTATGAGCGCCTGGAGAACGGCGAGGGCACCGCGGCCGACATCGACAAGCTGCTCGATATCTCCGACACCATCAACGGAAAGTCGTTCTGCGCGTTGGGTGACGGCGCGGCCAGCCCGATCATCTCCTCGATCCAGCACTTCCGCGACGAGTACGTCGCCCATGTCACCCAGCAGGGCTGCCCGTTCGACCCGCGCGACTCCATGCTCGTGGCTCCGGAGGGGGCAACGGTATGACGGCGCAGGCCGACAAGGCCCTCTCGGACACCGAGATGGTGACGCTGACGATCGACGACGTCGAACTGTCGGTGCCCAAGGGCACGTTGGTGATTCGGGCGGCGGAGTTGATCGGTGTTCAGATTCCGCGGTTTTGTGATCATCCGTTGTTGGATCCGGTCGGGGCGTGTCGGCAGTGTCTGGTGGAAGTGGAGGGTCAGCGCAAGCCGATGGCGTCGTGCACGATCGTGGCCACCGAGGCGATGGTGGTGCGCACCCAACTCACCTCGGCGGCCGCCGACAAGGCGCAGCACGGCGTGATGGAGTTGTTGTTGATCAATCATCCGCTGGACTGTCCGGTGTGCGACAAGGGTGGGGAGTGCCCGCTGCAGAACCAGGCGATGTCCAACGGGCGCGTCGATTCGCGGTTCGAGGATGTCAAGCGCACCTTCCCCAAGCCGATCCACATCAGCTCGCAGGTGTTGCTGGACCGTGAGCGTTGTGTGTTGTGCGCACGTTGCACCCGGTTTTCCAACCAGATCGCCGGGGACCCGTTCATCGAATTGTTGGAGCGCGGCGCGCTGCAGCAGGTCGGTATCTACACCAAGGAGCCGTTCGACTCCTATTTTTCGGGCAACACCGTCCAGATCTGCCCGGTCGGGGCGCTGACCGGGGCGGCGTACCGGTTCCGGGCGCGCCCGTTTGACCTGGTGTCCAGCCCCAGCGTGTGTGAGCACTGCGCGAGCGGGTGTGCGCAGCGCACCGACCACCGCCGCGGAGTGGTGCTGCGCCGGCTGGCCGGTGATGACCCCGACGTGAACGAGGAGTGGAACTGCGACAAGGGCCGCTGGGCGTTCACATACGCCACCCAAGGCGACCGGATCACCACTCCGCTGATTCGAGGCGAGGACGGTGAGCTGGCGCCGGCATCGTGGTCCGAGGCGCTGACCGTAGCAGCCAAGGGGCTGTCGGCGGCCTACGGCAACGCCGGGGTGCTCGTCGGTGGGCGCGCCACCGTCGAGGACGCCTACGCCTACGCCAAGTTCGCACGGGTCGTGCTGGGCTCCAACGACATCGACTTCCGCGCCCGCGCGCACTCGGAGGAGGAGGCCGACTTCCTGGCCGCCATCGTGGCCGGACAGCAGATGACCGTCACGTATGCGGATCTGCAGACCGCGCCGGTGGTGCTGCTGGCGGGGCTGGAGCCCGAAGAGGAATCCCCGATCATCTACCTGCGGCTGCGCAAGGCCGCCCGCACGCACCACACTCGGATCTACGCGCTGGCCCCGTTCGCCACCCGCGGGCTGACCAACATGGCCGGCACCCTGCTGCCAACGCCGCCCGGCGCCGAGGCGACCCGCCTCGACGAACTGGCCACCGGCGCGATCGGCGAACAGCTGCACCAGCCCGGCGCGGTCATCATGGTCGGCGAACGGCTGGCCACCAGCCCCGGGGCGCTGTCGGCGGCCGCCCGGTTGGCCGACGCCTCGGGCGCGAAACTGGCGTGGGTGCCGCGGCGCGCCGGGGAACGCGGCGCGGCGGACGCCGGCGCCCTGTACAACCTGCTGCCCGGCGGGCGACCCGCCACCGACCCCACCGCGCGCGCACAACTGTGCGCGGCATGGAATATCACCGCACTGCCCACCGCAGAAGGTCGCGGCACCGACCAGATCCTCGCCGGCGCCGACCACATCGGGGCGCTGCTGATCGGCGGGGTGGAACTGGCGGACCTGCCCGACCCGGCCGCCGCGGCCGCCGCCCTCGACGCCGCCCCGTTCGTGGTCAGCCTGGAAATCCGGCGCAGCGCGGTCACCGACCGCGCCGACGTGGTGTTCCCGGTCGCCCCGGTCGTCGAAAAGGCCGGCACCTATGTGAACTGGGAAGGCCGACCCCGCCCATTCGAACCCGCCCTGCCCAGCACCGCCGCCGTCCCCGATATGCGGGTGCTGCACATGATCGCCGACGAAATGGGCGTGGAATTCGGCCTGCCCCACCCCACCGCCGCCCGCGACGAGCTCACCCGCCTGGGCGTCTGGGACGGCCCACGCCCCCAACCCGCCACCCAAACCCCCCGCAGCGCACCCCAACCCGCCTCCGGCCAGGCGATCCTGGCCAGCTGGCGCATGCTGCTCGACGCCGGCCGCCTCCAAGACGGCGAACCCCACCTGGCCGGCACCGCTCGCCGACCCGTCGCCCGGCTATCACCGGCCACCGCCACCGAAATCGGCGCCACCCACGACCACCCCGTCACCATCAGCACCGAGCACGGGTCGATCACCCTGCCCCTACAGATCACCGACATGCCCGATCGCGTCGTCTGGCTACCCATGAACTCACCCGGCTCCGCCATCCACCAACAACTACGAACCACCCAGGGCGCCACCGTCACAATCGAGGCCACCAGATGAACGCATTCGGGCACGATCCCTGGTGGCTGGTCGTGATCAAGGCGGTCGCGATCTTCGTGTTCCTGCTCCTCACCGTGCTGGTGGCCATCCTGGTCGAGCGAAAGCTGCTGGGCCGCATGCAGATGCGGTTCGGTCCGAACCGTGTCGGCCCCTTCGGCATGCTGCAGAGCCTCGTCGACGGCGTCAAGCTGGGGCTCAAGGAAGGCCTCATTCCCGCCGGCGTCGACAAACCGATATATCTTCTGGCGCCGATCATTTCGGTGGTCCCGGCGATCACGGCGTTCGCGGTGATCCCCTTAGGACCGGAAGTGTCGATCTTCGGCCACCGAACCCCGCTGCAGCTCACCGACTTACCTGTCGCCGTCCTGTACGTGTTGGCCGTGACGTCGGTCGGCGTGTACGGCATCGTGTTGGCCGGCTGGGCGTCGGGCTCGACCTATCCCCTGCTCGGCGGTCTGCGGTCGTCGGCACAAGTGATCTCCTATGAGATCGCGATGTCGCTCACGTTTGCGGCGGTGTTCCTCTACGCGGGTACGATGTCGACGTCGGGCATCGTGGCTGCCCAGAACCGCGTCTGGTACGTGTTTTTGCTGCTGCCGTCGTTCCTGATCTATGTCACCTCGATGGTCGGCGAAACCAACCGCGCCCCGTTTGATCTGCCTGAGGCCGAGGGTGAGCTGGTCGGCGGGTTCCATACCGAGTACTCGTCGTTGAAGTTCGCGATGTTCATGCTGGCCGAATACGTCAACATGACAACGGTTTCGGCGCTGGCGATCACGATGTTCCTCGGCGGCTGGCACGCGCCGTGGCCATTCAACATGATCGCGGGCGCCAACAGCGGGTGGTGGCCGTTGATCTGGTTCGTCGGCAAGTTGTGGGGCTTCCTGTTCATATACTTCTGGCTGCGCGCCACCCTGCCGCGGCTTCGTTACGACCAGTTCATGGCGCTGGGCTGGAAGATCTTGATCCCGGTCTCGCTGGTGTGGGTGATGATCGTCGCGACCGTCCGTACGTTGCGCGCCGTGGGTTACCACTCGTGGGCGGTGGCGCTGATCGGCGCGAGCACAGTGGGCGGTTTCGCATTGCTGTTGCTGTTCCGGAACCTGGTGCGGGCCAGGATCAGTCCCGTCGAGGCCGAACCCGCGACGTACAGCGAATTCCCCGTCCCGCCGCTGCCCGACCAGAAGGAGGGCGCCGATGCCTAAGTTCCTCGAGTCGATCGCCGGATTCGGCGTGACGCTGAAGACGATGTTCAAAAGGCCAATAACAGAACAATATCCCGAAGAGCCGGGCCCGGTGGCGCCGCGCTACCACGGCCGTCACCAGCTCAACCGCTATCCCGACGGTCTGGAGAAGTGCATCGGCTGCGAGTTGTGCGCCTGGGCGTGCCCGGCCGACGCAATCTACGTCGAGGGGGCCGATAACACCGAGGAGCAACGCTTTTCGCCCGGCGAGCGCTACGGACGGGTGTACCAAATCAACTATCTGCGCTGTATCGGCTGCGGGCTCTGCATCGAGGCGTGCCCGACGCGGGCATTGACGATGACCAACGACTACGAGATGGCCGACGACAACCGCGCCGACTTGATCTACGGCAAGGACAAGCTGCTGGCACCCTTCGAACCCGGGATGATCGCGCCGCCGCATCCGATGGCGCCGGGAGCCACCGACGAGGACTACTACCGCGGCGACATCAATACAGGCCAGCCGACATGACAACGCTGCTGGCCGACGCGATGACCCACACCTCCACCGGGGAGGCGGTGCTGTTCTGGATTCTCGGCGTGGTCGCGGTGATCGGCGCGCTGGGGATGGTGACGGCGTCCAAAGCTGTGTACTCGGCGATCTTCTTGGCGATGACGATGATCGTGCTGGCGGTGTTCTACATCGCCCAGGACGCATTGTTCCTTGGCGTGGTACAGGTCGTCGTCTACACCGGCGCGGTGATGATGCTCTTCTTGTTCGTCGTGATGCTCATCGGTGTGGACACCTCTGAGTCGCTGGTGGAAACTCTGCACGGACAACGCTTTGCCGCAGTGCTGGCCGGCCTCGGGTTCGGCGTGCTGTTGATCGCCGGCATCGGCACCGCGTCGACCTCGTTCGTCGGGTTGGGGCAGGCGAACGCGGGCGGCAACGTTCAGGGTTTGGCGCTGCTGATCTTCACCCGCTACCTGTGGGCATTCGAGGTCACCAGCGCACTGCTGATCACCGCCGCGATCGGCGCGATGGTGCTCGCGCACCGGGAACGCTTCGAACGCCGCAAGACTCAGCGAGAGCAGGCCCATGAGCGGTTCGCACCCGGCGGCCGGGCCACCCCGCTGCCGGGTCCCGGGGTGTACGCGCGGCACAACGCGGTCGACATTCCGGCACTGCTGCCCGACGGCTCGTACGCCGAGGCGTCGGTGTCCCCGACGCTCACGCCCCGCACGGTCGACCTGGCAAACACCCCGGCACCTGAAGGGAACGGCCGGTGAATCCGCTGAACTACCTGTACCTTTCCGCATTGTTGTTCACGATCGGTGCCGCCGGTGTCCTGTTGCGGCGCAACGCGCTCGTGATGTTCATGTGTGTCGAGCTGATGCTCAATGCCGCGAATCTGGCGTTCGTCACGTTCGCCCGGATGCACGGTCAGCTCGACGGTCAGGTGGTGGCCTTCTTCACGATGGTGGTCGCCGCATGCGAGGTCGTGGTCGGCCTGGCGATCATCATGACAATCTTCCGTGCCCGCCGGTCGGCCTCGGTCGACGACGCCAGTCTGCTGAAGCACTGATGGCACAACTGGTGTGGCTGCTGCTGGCCCTGCCGCTGTTTGGTGCCGCGGTGCTGCTGTTGGCCGGGCGGCGCAGCGACCGCTGGGGGCATCTGTTCGGGTGCGCCACCGTGCTCGGCGCGTTCGCGGTCGGTGTGGTGCTGTTCACCGACATGTTGAGCCGCCACAGCGAGCAGCGCGGACTGCACGTAGCCGGGTTCTCCTGGGTGCCGGTGGGCGGTCTGCAGGTGAACTTCGGGGCGCTGCTGGACCCGTTGTCGATGTGCTTCGTGCTGTTGATCACTGGCGTCGGCTCGCTCATTCACATCTACTCCGTGGGGTATATGGCCGAAGACTCGGACCGGCGAAGGTTTTTCGGCTACCTGAACCTGTTCGTGGCCGCGATGCTGCTGCTGGTGCTGGCCGACAACTACCTCGGGCTCTACGTCGGCTGGGAAGGCGTCGGCCTGGCGTCGTATCTGCTGATCGGCTTCTGGTACCACAAACCGTCGGCGGCAACAGCGGCCAAAAAGGCGTTCGTGGTCAACCGCGTGGGCGACGCCGGGCTGGCGCTGGCCATGTTCGTGATGTTCGCGACGTTCGGATCGATCTCGTTCACCGGTGTATTCGCCGCGTCGCCGGCCGCGAGCGAGGGCGTGCTCACCGCGATCGGACTGCTGCTGTTGCTGGCGGCGTGCGGCAAGTCCGCACAGGTACCGCTGCAGTCCTGGCTCGGCGACGCGATGGAAGGCCCCACTCCGGTGTCGGCGCTGATCCACGCCGCCACGATGGTCACCGCCGGTGTGTACCTGATCGTGCGGTCAAACCCGATCTACAACCTGGCGCCCGGCGCGCAGGCCGGTGTCGTGGCCGTCGGCGCGGTCACGCTGCTGTTCGGCGCGATCGTCGGCTGCGCCAAGGACGACATCAAAAAGGCGCTGGCGGCGTCGACGATGAGCCAGATCGGCTACATGGTGCTGGCGGCCGGGCTCGGGCCCGCCGGCTACGCGTTCGCGATCCTGCACCTGCTCACCCACGGCTTCTTCAAGGCCGGCCTCTTCTTGGGTGCAGGGTCGGTGATGCACGCCATGGGCGACGAGGTGAACATGCGCCGGTATGGCGGGCTGCGCACCGTGCTGCCCATCACGTACGTGACGTTCGGGTTGGGCTATCTGGCGATCATCGGGGTGCCGCCGCTGTCCGGTTTCTTCTCCAAGGACCCGATCATCGAAACCGCGCTCGCCGCAGGCGGATTCAAAGGCTTCATCCTCGGCGGCGCGGCGCTACTGGGCGCCGGTATCACCGCGTTCTACATGACCCGGGTGATGCTGATGACCTTCTTCGGCCAAAAGCGTTGGGCCCCAGACCTGCATCCGCACGAGGCGCCATGGGTGATGACCTGGCCGATGATCGTGCTCGCTGTCGGTTCGGTGTTTTGCGGCGGCCTGCTCGCCTTCGGTGGCATGCTGCAGCACTGGCTGGAGCCGGTGGTCGGCGCCCACGAGGAGGCAGCGAACGCGATCCCGGCGTGGGTGACCATCGGCGGTGTGGAGTTCGGCCCGGTCACCGCAGTCACCTTGGCGGTGGTCGCCGTGGGCATCGCCGTCGCCTACCGGATGTATGGCACCCGTCCGGTGCCGGCCGAAGCCCCCGCCGGGTCGGCCCTGACAGTGGCTGCGCGAAAGGATCTTTACGGCGATGCGTTCAACGAGGGAGTCTTCATGCGGCCCGGCGCGTTGCTCACCCGCGATCTGGTGGAAGTTGACGATAAGGGCATCGACGGCTCGGTCACAGGGCTGGCACGCGCGATAGGCCGACTGTCTGGCGCGCTGCGCCTCACCGAGACCGGGTATGCCCGCTCCTATGCGTTGTCGATGCTCGCAGGCGCCGCTCTGGTCGTCGCCGCGATGATCCTGGCGGTGAGGCTGTGGTGAACAACGTCCCGTGGCTGAGCATTCTGTGGTTGCTGCCGGTCGCCGGAGTGGTGCTGATCATGCTGCTGCCCCCGGCTCAGCGGGCCCTGGCGAAATGGGTCGGACTGGTCGTGTCGCTCGCGGTGCTGGGCGTAGCGGTGGTGCTGGCGGTGAGCTTCGACACCGGCGGTGCGCGGTACCAGTTCGTCGAGTCACGCCGGTGGATACCGGCTTTCGGCACCGGCTACACGCTCGGGCTGGACGGTATCGCGCTGGTGCTCGTGCTGCTGACCGCGGTGCTGCTGCCGCTGCTGTTGGTGGCGGGGTGGAATGACGCTGGCCACCGCCGGCGGGCGGTCCACACGTACGTCGCGCTGATACTGGCCGTCGAGGCGATGGTGCTGATTTCGCTTGTCGCGCTGGACGTGCTGCTGTTCTACGTGTTCTTCGAGGCCATGCTGATCCCGATGTACTTCCTGATCGGCGGCTTCGGCGGCGAGCAGCGATCGAAAGCCGCGATGAAGTTCTTGCTGTACAACCTGTTCGGCGGGCTGATCATGCTGGCCGCGGTCATCGGGTTGTACATCGTGACCGCACGCAACGGTGCGGGCACCTTCGACGTTCGTGAAATCGTCGAGATGGCATCGGCCGGCCGGCTCGGCGTCGACCCTGCGCTGCTCAATGCCCTGTTCCTGGGCTTCATGTTCGCGTTCGCGGTCAAGGCGCCGCTGTGGCCGTTCCATGCCTGGCTGCCCGATGCAGCCGTCCAGTCCACGCCGGCCACCGCGGTGCTGATGATGGCCGTCGTCGACAAGGTCGGCACCTTCGGCATGCTGCGCTACTGCCTGCAGCTGTTCCCGGATGCGTCCAAAACGTTTGCGCCGCTGATCATCACGCTCGCCGTGGTCGGGGTCGTGTACGGCGCGATCCTGGCGATCGGACAGACCGACGTGATGCGGCTGATCGCGTACACGTCGATCAGCCACTTCGGTTTCATCATCCTGGGCATCTTCGCGATGACGAGCCAGGGCCAGGCCGGGTCGACGCTGTACATGGTCAACCACGGCATCTCGACCGCGGCGCTGTTCCTGATCGCCGGTTTCCTGACGTCGCGGCGCGGCAGCCGCGCGATCAAGTCCTTCGGCGGAGTGCAGAAGGTTGCTCCGGTGCTGGCCGGCACATTCCTGATCGCCGGGTTGGCCACCCTGTCACTGCCCGGCTTGGCGCCGTTCATCAGCGAATTCCTGGTTCTGCTTGGCACGTTCACCCGGTACCAGGCGGCTGCGGTCGTCGCGGCGAGCGCGCTGGTGCTGTCGGCGGTCTACATCCTGTGGATGTATCAGCGGATGATGACCGGGCCGGTCACCGACGGCATCGAGCGGCTGCGGGATCTGGTGCCCCGCGAGGTCGTGGTCGTCGCGCCGCTGATTGCACTGTTGCTGGTGTTGGGCATCTATCCGAAAATTGCGCTGGATGTGATCAATCCCGCCGTGAGCCATACCCTCACCACCATCGGCCAGCACGACCCGCCTCCGTCGATAACGCCGTCGAGAACCGCGGAGGGACAGCACAAATGAGCGTTCCCGCACCAAGCGTCGAATACGCCCAGCTGTCGCCCATGCTGATCGTGTTCGGCGCCGCCGTGGCCGGCGTGCTCGTCGAGGCGTTCGTGCCGCGCCGGATGCGCTATCGGCTGCAGCTCGTGCTGAGCCTCGGCGCGTCGGTCGCCGCGCTGATCGCGGTCGTCGTCATCGCCCGTCATCTGAGACTGCCCGGCCAGCTCACCGTGTCGGGTGCCGTCGCGATCGACGGTCCGACACTGCTGCTGCAGGGCACTCTGCTGGTCGTCGGAATCCTTGCGCTGATGTTGATTGCCGAGCGCCGGCTGGGCACTGAAAAGGTTGCGGCCGCTGCCCTTTCGCATGCTTATGCCGGCGCCTTCGATACGTTCACGCCCCAGGCGGCGGCAATCCCGGGAAGTGCGGGCGAACGTGCCGCCGAACGCGCGGGCGTCAGTCAGACGGAAGTGTTCCCGCTGACGATGTTCGCGCTTGCGGGCATGCTGCTGTTCCCGGCCTCCAATGATCTGCTCACGTTGTTCGTCGCGCTGGAAGTGCTGTCGCTGCCGCTCTATCTGCTCTGCGGGCTCGCACGACGCCGCCGGCTGCTCTCTCAAGAGGCGGCGCTCAAATACTTTCTGCTGGGGGCGTTTTCGTCGGCTTTCTTTCTGTTCGGCGTCGCGCTTCTCTACGGGTACGCTGGCAGCCTGACGCTGTCGGGCATCAGTGCCGCGATCAGCGCACCGGGCGGCGACAAGTCCCTGGCGCTCGTCGGTGTTGCGCTGCTGACGGTCGGGCTGCTGTTCAAGGTTGGCGCTGTACCGTTCCACTCATGGATCCCTGACGTGTACCAGGGTGCGCCAACGCCGATCACCGGCTTCATGGCCTCCGCCACCAAGATTGCGGCGTTCGGCGCGACATTGCGGATCTTCTACGTCGCACTCCCGGGTTTCCAACACCAATGGCGCCCGGTGATGTGGGCGATCGCGATCCTGACGTTGGCCGTCGGGACGATCAGCGCTGTCACCCAGTCCGACGTGAAGCGGATGCTGGCGTATTCGTCGATTGCGCACGCCGGGTTCATCCTCATCGGCGTGATTGCCGGAAACCAGGCCGGGTTGTCCTCGACGATGTTCTATCTGGTGGCGTACGGGTTCAGCACGCTGGGCGCATTCGCCGTTGTGTCGCTGGTGCGCAACGCGGACGGTGACGAGGACACCGACTTGTCACGCTGGGCCGGCCTGGGCCGCGAGCAGCCGCTGGTCGGTGCGATGTTCTCGGGGTATCTGCTCGCATTCGCCGGCATTCCGTTAACGAGTGGCTTCGTCGCGAAGTTCGCGGTGTTCAAGGCCGCCGAACAGGGTGGCGCGGTCCCACTGGTGATCGTCGGCGTGGTGGCCAGCGCCGTCGCGGCCTACTTCTACGTGCGGGTGATCGTGCTGATGTTCTTCACGGACCGGGCCGCCGACCCGCCCCACGTGGTGGTGCCGGGCGCGTTGAGCAAGTTCGCGATCGCAGTCACGGCCGCAGCGACCATCGTGCTCGGCATTTTCCCGCAGCCGCTGCTCGACCTGTGTGACAGCGCAGCTCAGTTCGTGCGCTGACGGGGCAGCGGCCGGGGCGGTGGCAGCGACTGTGCGGTTTTGTACGCGACACGCCGTCGGGGCGTAACAAAACGCACGGTCGACGAGCGTTCAGTCGGGCAAACACAAACACGGCGCCTCGGCCACCCGCGGCCGGCAGCACGCCGCTATGTCACCACCCCATCGACGACGATGCCGGTCGTCTGTTCCACCCACTCGTCGCTGAGGTCCTCCCCTGGCCGCAGCAGCAGGCGCAGCATCGTCGCGCCGCCGATCACCTCGACGAGTCGGTCCGGATCCACGGTCGGCCGAGCCTCTCCGCTATCGACAGCTCGCGTCACGCGATCGCGGACCGCGGCGAACAAGCCCGCAAAGCGTTGCATCACACGGGCGTTCAGCTCCCGATCGCTGGCCATGTCGGCGACCAGACCCGGCAGGGCCGCCCGGACCACCGGCGTGGTGAACACGTCGCGCGTGGCGTCAACCATCGCGCGCACATCGTCGGCGAAGCTGCTCGATCCAGCGACAAGCGCCGTCGGCGTCGCCGGAAACGCCGCCTCGTGGACGAGCTCCGCCTTGCTCGACCACCGGCGATACAGCGCTGTCTTGGTGGTGCCCGCGCGCTCCGCAACCGCGGCCATCGTCACATTCGAATAGCCGATCTCGACGAGTAGTTCGGCCGCGGCACGCAGGATCGACGCGTCGATGCGGGGGTCGCGTGGACGCCCGGCCGCGGGGGGCTTGTCAACGGTGGGCGAGTTTGCTTTCATATCGCTACCAACGGTATCGTAATTATGACGAAAAGGGCGAGAGAAAGGGGCGAATAGTGGCACGAGAACCGACTCTCGGCGAGGTGAGCCGGTTACAGCACTCGAGTCGGGACACCAGCACATTGCCCCAGGTCATGGCCCGATGGCTGTCGACCGTGCTCCCCGACGACGTCACGCCCGTGGTCGCGGTGGAAAGCGGCGTCGACACCAACGGGATGTCGTCGGAAACGATCATCCTCACCGCGCGCTGGACCCAGGACGGCAAGCCGACCGAGCAGCGGTTCGTCACGCGCGTCGCGCCCACCGCGGCCGACGTCCCGGTGTTTCCGTCCTACCGGCTTGATCACCAGTTCGACGTGATCCGCCTGGTCGCCGAACTGACCGACGTGCCGGTCCCCCGGGTGCGCTGGCTCGAGCCGACGGGTGAGGTGTTGGGCGCTCCGTTCTTCCTGATGGATTATGTCGACGGCATCGTGCCGCCCGACGTGATGCCGTACACGTTCGGCGGCAACTGGTTTTACGACGCTGCACCGCAGTTACAACGCCGCCTTCAGGATTCGACCATCGAGGTGCTCGCGAAGCTGCACGCCATACCGGACGCAACGTCGACGTTCGGATTCCTTTCCGGAGCCGCCGGGCCGGCGACATCGGAAACCGGAGCCGGGAACGCGTTGGAGCGCCACTTCGCGTGGGTGCGATCCTGGTACGAGTTTGCGGTGCCGGATATCGGTCGGTCGCCTCTGCTGGAACGCACATTCGAATGGCTGCAGGAGAATTGGCCAGCCGACGTTGCCGCCACCGAGCCGGTGTTGCTGTGGGGTGATGCGCGCGTGGGCAACGTGTTGTATTCGGATTTCCTTCCGGTGGCGGTGCTCGACTGGGAGATGACCGCACTCGGGCCGCGGGAGCTGGATGTCGCCTGGCTGATCTTCGCGCACCTGGTGTTTCAGGAACTCGCCGGGCTGGCCACACTGCCCGGACTCCCCGACGTGTTGCGCGAGGACGACGTCCGCGAGACCTACCGTCGACTGACCGGCGTTGAACTCGGCGACCTGCGATGGTTCTATGCCTACTCCGGTGTGATGTGGGCGTGCGTGTTCATGCGGACCGGCGCCCGGCGGGTGCATTTCGGGGAGATCGAGAAGCCCGATGACGTCGAGTCGCTGTTCTATCACGGCGGATTGATGAAACGGCTTATCGGAGAGGGTGAATGATGCTCGGACCCGCCGACGAATACCCCGTACACCAGGTGCCGCAACCCATCGCATGGGCCGGTTCCAGTGACCGCAACTTCTACGACCGTTCATATTTCAACGCACACGACCGCACCGGAAACATCTTCCTGATCAGTGGAATCGGCTACTACCCGAACCTCGGCGTGAAGGATGCGTTCGTCCTCGTCCGGCGTGGCGACGTGCAGACCGCTGTGCATCTGTGCGATGCGATCGATCAGGACAGGCTGCACCAGCACGTCAATGGTTATCGGGTCGAGGTTGTCGAACCGCTGCACACGTTGCGCGTCGTCATGGCGGAGACCGAAGGCATCGCCGTCGACCTCACCTGGGACGGATTGTTCGACGTGGTGCAGGAACAGCGGCACATGCTGCGCAGCGGAAATCGAATCACGTTGGACGCCCAGCGATTCGCCCAGCTGGGTTCGTGGAGCGGCCGCATCGTCATCGACGGCCAGGAGATTCCCGTCGACCCGTCGACCTGGATCGGCTCCCGCGACCGGTCGTGGGGCATCCGCCCGATCGGCGAGCCCGAGCCGGCCGGACGACCGGCTGATCCCCCGTTCGAGGGCATGTGGTGGCTCTACGTGCCGATGGCATTCGACGACTTCGGGATCGTGCTGATCATTCAGGAAGAAGCCAATGGATTCCGGAGCCTGAACGATTGCACCCGCATCTGGCGCGACGGCCGCGTCGAACAACTCGGCTGGCCCCGGGTGAAGATCCAC
This sequence comes from uncultured Actinomycetota bacterium, assembly GCA_963828065.1. GTDB lineage: Bacteria > Actinomycetota > Actinomycetes > Mycobacteriales > Mycobacteriaceae > Mycobacterium. Next base: position 48,291 of record CAWHDL010000003.1, read on the forward strand.
TACCGCTCCGGCACGCGGATCCCGACCGGAGCGACGATCGACGCGACATCCGCCGACGGCACGCCGGTGCGATTCGACGTGGAGTCAAAGCTGCCGGTGCCGATTCACGTCGGCGGCGGCTACGGCGGCGACTCCGACTGGCTGCACGGATTGTGGAAGGGCGAGAAGTTCACCGAGCGGCTTACGTACGACATGACCGACCCGGCGATCATCGGCCGTTCGGGGTTCGGCGTGATCGACCATGTCGGCCGGGCGCTGTGTCGCGACGGTGACGGCGACCCTGTTCAGGGCTGGGGGCTGTTCGAGCACGGCGCGCTGGGCCGTCACGATCCTTCCGGATTCTCCGACTGGCTTTCCGTCGCGCCGTAGCTGGGTTCGCCGACCTTGACCACCGTCTTGCCGATGTTGGCCCCGGTGAACAGCCCGTTGAGGGCGTCCACGCACGACTCGACGCCCTCGAAGACGTGCGAGCGGTGCACGAGCCGGCCGTCGGCCACCCACTGACGGATCGCGGCGAATGCCTCGTCGAATCGGCCCCACTGATCGAGCGTGTTGAATCCCTGCATCAGCGCGCTCTTGGCCAGCAGGTTCACGTAGTTGGCCGGGCCCGGGTGTTCGCCGGTCATGTAGCTGGAGATGACGCCGCAGAGTACGACGCGCGCCTTGTGGGCCAGCCGGCCCAGCACCGCGTCGAGGATCGGCCCTCCGACGCTGTCGAAGTACACATCGACGCCCCGGCGGCAATGCTCCTTGAGCGCCGCCGCGAGATCGCCCGCCCGGTAGTCGATGCACGCGTCGAACCCGAAGTCCTCGACCACCACCCGGCACTTCTCCGGCCCGCCCGCGATGCCCACCACCCGGGCGCCGGCGATCTTGGCCATCTGCCCGGCGAGCGACCCGGTGGCGCCCGCCGCGGCCGACACCACCACCGTCTCCCCCGGCTGCGGCCGGCCGATGTCCATCATCCCGAAGTAGGCGGTGGCGCCGGTCGAGCCGTACACCGACATCATCGCCAGCTGGTCGACCACGCCGGGGATGACCGTGGAGAACACATCGTCGCGGACGATCACGTATTCCTGGAAACCCGACAGGGTGGTGACCACGTCGCCGACCGCGTAGGCGCCGCAGCGCGACGCCACCACCTCGCCGACCCCCGCGGCCCGGATGACCTCGCCCAGCTGCAGCGGCGGAAGGTAACCGGGCTGGCCGTCGAGCCAGGTGCGGACCGCGGCGTCGATCCCCAGGTAGGTGTTGCGCAGCAGCGCCTCACCCTCGGCGGGCTCGGGCGCCGGCGATGTGACCAGCTCGGTGTCGCCGGGCTCGACCAGCCCGGTCGGGCGTCGACGCAGCAGGATCTGGCGGTTCGTCAGGTCGGGCACAATGCCGAAACTACCGAACCCGCTCGGCGGTTAAGCGGATTGCGCGCCCTCTTCGGGCGCGCGGCCGAACACCATCGACTCCTCGATCCGGTCGAAGCGGTGATCGATCGAGTCCAGGAGGTAGTTGTGGCGGACGTTCCACGGCCGGTGGATGCTCGATTTCGGCAGCACATTCAGCGCGCGCATCACGTATCCGGACTGCAGGTCGAACGTCGGCTTCTCCGGCAGTTCCTTGTCACGAAGGTGCGGGTACGCCTGCGTGTAGCCGTGAGATTGCATGTACGACAACAGCTTCGCCACCGCCTCAGCGTTCATGTCCGCCCGCAGGGTCCACGATGCATTGGTGTAACCGATGCACCAGGCCAGGTTCGGCACATCGTCGAGCATGTAGCCCTTGAACACGAAGCGGTCATGCGCGTTGACTTTCTCCCCGTCGATGCTGACCGTGATGCCGCCCAGCGCCTGCAGCTGCAGACCGGTCGCGGTCACGACGATGTCGGCGTCCACGTGCCGGCCGGACGCCAGCACGATCCCGCCAGCGTCGAAGTGGTCGATGTGGTCGGTGACGACCTCCGCGCGGCCGCCGGCGATGGTCTTGTAGAGGTCTGCGTCGAGGATCAGGCACAGCCGTTGGTCCCACGGGTTGTAGTGCGGCTTGAAGTGGGTGTCGATGTCGTAACCCTCGGGCAGGTTGTCCTCCGCGGTGCGCCGCAGGACCCGCTTCATCAGGGTCGGCGCCTTCTTGGCGAACTGATATGTCAGCACGTAGAACAACGCGAAGCGCCAACGGATCAGCCAGTGGGCGAGCTTGGTCGGCAACAACTTTCGCAACACCGTGGCCAGCGGATCCACTTGTGGCGATGAGAACAGATAGCTCGGTGACCGCTGCAGCATCGTGACATGGCCGGCCTTCTCCGCAAGCGCCGGGATGAGGCTGATCGCGGTCGCGCCGCTGCCGATCACCACAACCCGCTTCCCCGCATAGTCGAGCGACTCCGGCCAGTGCTGTGGATGCACCACCTGCCCGGAGAAGTCCTCGATCCCGCGGAAGTCAGGCGTGTACGGGTGGTCGTAGTTGTAGTAGCCGGTTGCGCAGTACAAGAACCTGCACCGGTAGGTTTGGTCCGCCCCGTCCTGTTCAGCGCGGACCGTCCAGGTGTCGGTGGCCGAGTCCCAGTCGGCGGACCGGACGTGGGTGTTGAACCGGATATGTTCGGCGATGTGGTGCTTGTCGGCGGTGTCCACCAGGTACTGCCAGATTTGCTCACCGCCGGCGATGGCATGCTCGTGGGACCACGGCTCGAACGGGAAGCTCAGCGTGAAGATGTCGCTGTCGGAGCGAACACCCGGGTAGCGGAACAGATCCCACGTCCCGCCCAGACGGCCCCGCCGTTCCAGCATCGCGTACCGCAGGTGCGGGTTCTGCTCGTTGATACGGTACGCGGCGTCGATGCCCGAGATCCCAGCGCCGATGATCAACACGTCGAAGTACTCGGCACCGGGCCCATGCGCTTCGCGCGAGCCCTCGTCGGAAGCGGTCATGTCTCACACGATAGGCATGCAACCCCGGACGGAACAGGAGTTGACTACAGGCGTGACTGAGACGAAGACGGACGCGGTGATCGTCGGGGCTGGATTTGCCGGTTTGGCGGCGGCACGAGAGTTGGTCCAGTTCGGCCACGACGTGCTGGTCCTCGAGGGCAGGGATCGTGTCGGCGGCCGGTCGTGCACGACCAGCATCGCCGGGGTGCCCGTGGACCTCGGCGCCACCTTCGTCGGTCCCACCCAGGACGAGGTGCTCAAGCTGGCGGCGGACTTGGGCTGCCAGACCGTCCCGACGTATGACGACGGCGAGAACCTGATCAGGTGGCGGGGCCGCGTTCGCTCGTATCGGGGCACGATTCCGCGGCTCTCTATCCGCGAGCTGCTCGACGTCGCGCGCATCCGCTGGCACCTCGCGCGGCTGAGTCGTCGGGTGTCGCTTCAGGAGCCGTGGACGGCGGACCCGTCGCTGGACGCCCTGTCGCTCGAGGAGTGGCTGAGGTCGATTCGCGCCTCGGCGACGGCCCGCGGGCTCATGGCTATCGCCAGCCGTGTGACGTGGGGATGTGAACCCGACAAGGTGTCGATGCTGCATGCCGTGCACTACCTCAAGGCCGCGGGCGGGATGGACCGGATGCTTGACACCAGCGGTGGCGCCCAGCAGGACCGGTTTCCGGGCGGGACGCAGCAGATCGCGATCCGGATCGCCGACGAGCTTGGCTCTCGGCTGCTGCTGAACGCGCCGGTCCGTCGGATGGAATGGCGCGACGACGAGGGCGTCACCGCGACGTTCGACGGTGGCGAGGTCAAGGCCAGCTGCGCGATCGTCGCCGTTCCTCCCGAGCATCGCGCGGCGATCGAGTTCGCGCCCGAGCTACCGCAGCAGCACCGCGAACTCGTCGGGAATTGGCCCCAAGGAAACCTCAGCAAGGCCTACGCCGCCTACCACACACCGTTCTGGCGCGCGAAAGGACAATCAGGTCAAGCGCTTTCGGATGAGGGGCCGGTGTTCATCACGTTCGACGTCAGCCCGTCCGAATCGGGGCCCGGAGTTCTGTTGGGCTTCACCGACTCTCGCACGTTCGACCCGCTGCCCGAGCCGCGTCGACGCGAGGCGGCGCTCGGCTGCTTCGCCGACATCTTCGGCGACGCGGCGCTTGATCCGGTCGACTATCTGGACCACTGCTGGAGCCTGGAACCGTTCGCGCCCGGCGGGCCGACCGCTGCGGTACCGCCCGGGTCGTGGACCCGCTTCGGGCGGTGGTTGCGTCAGCCCGTGGGCCCTATTTTCTGGGCAGGCACGGAGACCGCAGACGAATGGACCGGCTTCATGGACGGCGCGGTCCGCTCGGGCCGCCGTGCGGCCGCAGAAGTTGCTGACCGACTGGCGGGTTAGGAGGTCGCCCTGCGGTCTTGCGCGACGGAGTGCACCAACTCACGCAGTAGGTGGTTGACCTGGTTCGGCCTTTCGAGGATGGCGCAGTGGCCGCCGGACAGCTCATCGAAGCCCCAAAGATTCGGCACGGCGTCGGCGATCTTACGGGACTGAGCGATCGGCAGCAGACGGTCTCGCTTGCTGCCGATCACCAGCGCGGGCACGGTCAGCCCGTCCAGTGGAAGGTATTGCGGCCCAAGGGCGTCGGCGAGCATCCGCGCGCTGCCGCCGCGCGCTGCCGGTGGGGTTCCCATGAACAACTCGTAGACGAAGTCGGCGATCGCGGGATCGGCGTCGGCACCGACGGCCATCGCCGCGACGAATCTGCGACTGGTCCACTTCGCGCCGCTCGGAACCTTGAGGGAGCCAATGGCCCGAATCACCTGCTCTGCAATGCGAACCCGAGTGGCCGCGAGCGCGCCCGGCACGTTGACAAGTCGGAGCTCCCGCAGCAGGTCGCCGGTGGTGGTGTTGATCAGGGCGACGGCGTCGGCGCGGTGCGGGACAGTGTCGCGATATCCGTCCGACCACGCGCTGATGGCGATGCCGCCCATCGAATGCCCGGCGATGACGGCGCGTTCGCCGGGTCGCAGTGTCGCATCGAGCACCGCGTTCAGGTCGCCCGCCAGGTGGTCCAGGGTGTAGCCGTGCCGACCGGGAACCTCGCTGCGGCCATGACCGCGGTGGTCGAACGCGATCACCCGGTGGTCGACGGCCAGGTCGGCGATCTGGTTGAACCAGACGCGCAGCGCGCACGTGATGCCGTGGCTCAACACGATCGGATAGCCGTCGTCGGGGCCGAAGATTTCGGTGTGCAGCCGGGTGCCGTCGCTCGCGCGCACCATGAGCGGGCGGCCGGCGGGCAACTCAGCAATCCCGTTCCCGGATCTGGCGATGCGACCGCGTTGTGTCTGTTGTGCCATGACCGCTCCGATCGAGGCGGCGCCGTTGCCGCGCCGGCAAAGCATACAGGTTTGTAGGGGCGAGAAACTGCAGCTCGGAGAGAGTCGGAGTGCCGGCCTAAAGCCTCCGCGGCCAGATCAGAGCGAGGTTCTCGTCGTCAACGGGTTCCCCGGCGGCCGTGGCGAGTGTGTCCAACGCCTCGGCGAGTCGTTCGCGCTGATGTGCATCCATGTTGCGCAGGACGCATTCGATCGCCCCGCGTCGATGCCGGGTGACCGTGTCGAATATCGCTTGCCCTCGGTCCGTGACGGTCAGCGTGACATTGCGTCGATCGGTGGGATCCTCGCGGCGGTCAAGCAGTCCCGCCTTCATCAGCCGGTCGCAGATCCGACTGGCATTCGACGCACTGACCTCCAGACCGGCCGCGACGGCGGCGAGATTCAACGGGCCCCGGGTTGACACCATCACCAGGACACGAAGTTGCGGCAGCGTGACCGCGTCGTCAACCTCGGCAATCGACCCGGCGGCGATACCGACAAGCGCGCGCGAGGCTCGCATCACCGCATCGATTTGCGCGGCCGGGACCCGCGTGGTTGCCGAGCGTCGCGGCGCAGGACTCATAGTTGGATCATGCGCGGGGTTAATTGCGCCATGCAACCATTGCATGCCGGCCGTCGTCGACGGCTTCACCCCGCTGCCATCTGCCTAGTCGTGGCCGCGCGCGTATCCGTCATAGAGGGGACCGTAGGGCCCAACCTGAATAGCGTCTGCCAGCAGGGGTCGGTCGCCGCGTACGAGCGACACACAGGCGATGCGATGCCCGCGTTACATCTCTGCCCGATCTCTGCCCGATCACACCGCTGCTGGAGACCAACACCCGCTAAGGGCGCCGTGTGGTCAACACCACTAGTCACATTGACACCAATAACCGCAGCAGCCCCGTAGATCTCAATATTAACTCGAACACCATAAATTGCTGTCAGCACCAAAAGACCCACAGACCCCAAAAACCTCAATAATCTCACAAGTGATTTTTTACACCATAAATCCCATAAACATCAACAACCTCAAAGATACCGGAAACGGCATGTAAATCGCCATTGACCTGGAGAAACGCAATAGCCTCGTGAATATTTGGATCGACTCACAGGCCCCAAAAAGCTCACGAACATTAAATAATCTCAGAGAACTGGTCTTAACTCTTTAGCAACGCTGATTAACTCCCACCCCTTCTGTAATGTTCGTATCACGGCCGAGCTCGGGAAGGCCCTCACCCGTGGCCGTGTTTGGTGTGCGCTCCGCGAAAGGATCGACATGAGTGTGCGCAACGTACTCGGCGTGATCGCGATTACTGGTCCGATCGTCGCGACCCAAGTGATCCTGTCCGCTCCGTCTGCCAGCGCCGACCCCAACTGGGACGCGATGGCCCAATGCGAATCGGGCGGGAACTGGTCCGCCGACACCGGTAACGGCCACTATGGCGGCCTGCAGTTCAGCCCGGGTACCTGGGCGGCCAACGGCGGCGTCGGATCGCCGGCCGCCGCGAGTCGTGACGAGCAGATCGCGGTGGCGCGGAATGTTTTGCGCACACAGGGACTGGGAGCCTGGCCGGTCTGTGGCGGCCCCATGGGGTGGGCGTCGAGCGGGTGCCGCGTGTTGGCCTCCTTCTCTCCCATCGCGAGCCTGCCGGAGCTATGCACAACGCTGCTCAGCCCCTTCGCGTGACAGCCGGTCTGCTCTTGCTTAGCGCGCTGCGTGGCGGCTCGCCTGGGGCTGGGCGCCGGGCGTGACGTCCGAATGCTTGCCGGGCGGCGTGGCAAGCGCCTGTGTTGGACCATTTGCAGCCGGCCCCGCTGACTGAGCTGGCGCCGCAGCGGCCTCGTGGGAGCCGAGTCGTCCGCAGGCGACGGTGTCATCGCTGCTGGGTTTGCATCCCAGCGGAATTGCTGCGATCGGGGTGGCTTGCAAGGCCGTGGGCTGGCAGGTGCCGGAGGTCATCTGGGTGCCGGTGCAGACTATTCCGCCCTCCTGGCCCTTGGCGGCTGCCAGCGCGGCGAAGCTGATCGCCGCAGTCATCAGGGCGGCGATGAGAAGGCCCGCCATCAACGCTCGAGCGGCGGTCTGCTTCATGGTCGCCGCCAGTGATGTGAAGGTCTTTTGGGGTCCGCAAGCACTGCTCATGTTCGGCTCCTTCACCACAGTGGCTCGATACATGTTCGAACAGGTATCGAGCCGCGTAATATTCTAAAGCCGTCGATGAGCTGGTACTTGCTATAAAGCTGGCCGAACAGGATCATGGTGAGTGAGGACGCAAATGGCCAACCACAGCACGCCGAAGGATCAGAGCGGACCCGTGAGCATTCCCGTACCGGCGGCCGCCGTTGGTGGGCCGATCAGTCACGCGATCTTCCGGGTCGCGCGTCTGCACAAGATGATGGCCGGCAATCTGCTGCGTGGCGTCGGTCTGCACCCGGGTCAGGAACTGGTGATGATGTACCTGTGGGAGCTCGGTCCGCAGCGCCAGACCGACCTCATCCGCCTGGTCGACTCCGACGCGGCCACCATGACCAGAACGATCCGGCGCCTCGAGCAGGCCGGGTTCGTGCGGCGCTCCCCCGTCGCCGGTGACAAGCGCGCATTCCTCATCGAACCCACCGCTGCCAGTCGAGCCCTCCGCCCCCAAGTCGAGCAGATCTGGTCTCAGCTCGAACAGATCGCAGTCGGCGGCGTCAGCGAGGGTGAGCAGCAGACAATGCTGAGCGTCCTGGAAGGGCTCGAGGCAAGACTCACCCGTGCGGCCACCGGGTCGGGGCCCTGACAAAGGTCAGCGGTTGGTGTCGGTGAGCTATACGGCTCTGACGTTCACAAATCCGTTCCCAAGCTGCATGAAACAGGCCCTCGGAGAAGTGTCTCCGAGGGCCTGCACAGATAGCCGTTTACCGGCACGCTTTGACGTTGGCGGCCGCGTACTCCGCTTACGGGCAGAAGGTGACGAACCCGAGCGGACCGGTCACGCATGGATTCCACTCGGGCCCTGGACCCCAGTATCCCCGGTTGCCCCAATACCCACCGTTGCCCCAGTTGCCGCCATCGCCGCCATGGCCCCAATGGCCATCGCGGTCTTGCTGCCACGCTATCCCCGAAACGACCGGTGCCGATGGTTCGGCGTTCGCGATGCCCGCGCCCAGTCCAAGCGCGGTGAAACCCAGAGCGCCCGCCATCGCAGCTCCGGCGACAATTCTCTTTAGATTCATTATGAAACTCCCTTCCCCGACCCAACCGATTACAACGGGAAAGAGCCTCAATTCATTTCCGCGGTCCCCGATTTCGTGCGATCCACCACAGGCGAATGGATGGCCCCGGCCACCCACACGCTGCCCGAACGGAATGATCCAGAGGCGGGTCGTTGCCCCACATCCAGCCATGAGTCGCCGACATGGCCTCGTCATCCCCCTGGGTGGCACCCTCGCCACGCGTTAAGCATCTTCCAAGGTTTTGCCAAGTGCTCCCGGAAAGGGTTCTCCTCAACGTCCACCACCGCCTCGGTGGCCCGAGAAAGCACGAGCAACCCAAGGGAGAAGAACGATGCGGATCGCCTCAATGCCCGACTCGCGAATGCCCGACTCGCGAATGCCCGACTCGCGGGCGGTACGGAAAGTCGTGCCGTCGTCGCTGCGATCCCACACCGTCCGCGGCTACCGGCGCGCGGTCCACGTCGACTCGCTGGCGGCGCGGTGGATCGGCGCGCTGGCGGTGCTCAGCATGTTCTGCTGGCTGGTCCTGCTGCTGGCCCGGGACCACCATCACAGCTTGCAGGCCGCGGGCCGGCTGGCTTGGTTATGGACGATCCTCGCCGCCGTCGCGCTGATCGCTCGCGGCATCGTTCTGGGCAGGCCGGTGACCGCCGCGCACGCCAGCGCCGCTGGAGCGGTGTTGCTTGCCGGGCTGGGCGCCCACTTGTTGTCTTTGGATCTGGTTGGCAATCTGCTGATTGCTGGGACGGGCCTGGTGCTGATGTGGCCGACGGCGTCACGGCCTCAGCCTGAGGCCCTGCCGCGCGTTTGCGAACTTATCAACGCGACGAGCAACGATCCGCTTGCGCCGTTCGCGATGCAGGCGCTAAAGAGCTATCACTTCAACGCCGACGGGACCGCCGCGATCGCCTACCGCACCCGCATGGGGTTCGCCGCAGTCAGCGGTGATCCGATCGGCGACGAGAGCCGGTTTGGAGAACTTGTCGCCGATTTTGCCGCGATGTGCCGCAGCAGGGGCTGGCGGATCATGGTGCTGGGCTGCAGCGAGCGGCGGCGTGAGCTTTGGAGTGACCCTGCGATGATCGGCCATTCTTTGCGCCCGGTGCCGATCGGCCGTGACGTGGTTGTCGATGTGGCCGGGTTCGACATGGTCGGACGCAAATACCGCAACTTGCGCCAGGCGGTGCAGCGCACGCGTAACTGCGGCGTCACCACCGAGGTCGTCGACGAACAGGGAATCGATGACAAGCTGCTGGCCGAACTGGCCGAGGTGATGAATCTGTCGGGCCGCGGGGCCCGCTTCGAGCGCGGCTTTTCGATGATCCTCGACGGCGCGCTCGAGGGCCGTTATCCGGGCATCCAGCTGATCGTCGCGCGCGACCGCTGGGGCCAGGTGCAGGGATTTCATCGGTACGCCGTGGCCGGCGGTGGCAGCGACGTGTCCCTCGACGTGCCGTGGCGGCGGCCGGGAGCGCCGAACGGGATCGACGAGCGGCTGTCAGTTGACATGATCTCTGAGGCGAGAGCCTGTGGTGCACAGCGTCTTTCACTGGCGTTCGCGGCGTTTCCCGAGCTGTTCACCGACGGCGACCGCGGGCGTGTTCAAAGCGTCTTCTACACCTTGGTCCATCTTCTGGATCCGCTCATCGCGCTGGAATCGCTGTCCCGTTACATGCGCAAATTCCACTCGCTTGGTGACCGTCGCTACGCGCTGGTGTCGATGCGCCACGTGCTGCCGGCAATATTCGTGCTGTTGCCACTGGAATTCATGCCACGACGGCGTCGTCGGTCGCTCGAAAACGTCGAAAAATCCGAGCTCGCGCGTTGATTTTCAGGCACCTGCGACACCACGGGCAAGCCATCCTCGACACCTTGTGAGGGCCCGAATACGGCGATGGTTAATCGGATTCAATGGGGATGTCGACGAGCAGTAAGGTTCCGCTGCCGGGCTGACTTTGGATCGTCATCGTGCCGCCGAGCGCCTCGACGCGGTCGACCAGACCAGTCAGCCCTGAGCCCTTACCGCGGGCAGCTCCGCCGATTCCGTCGTCGCGAATCACAGCAGCGCCGGGTCGGCGGCGGCTCTCGACAGGATCGCCGGATGGAGCCAGCAGCTCCTCAACGCTGTACCCCAGGCTGAGCGGGAAAGCCGGATTGGCGCGTTTCAGGTGCCCGTCGAACCCCACGATGCAAAACGCATCCTGCGAAAGCTGGAACAGCCCCACCGACTCGTCGTCAAACGACTGGCTTCCCGCAGCCATAACGACCCAGTTTCCTCCGCTTATTCGCCAGGCGAAAGGCCAGAAGACCAGTCACCGGGGTCCGCAGGTCGCTGGCAGGCAACGATGATTCCCGCCTCAATCTGCGGGATCAAACGATCACTCTCGGAATCTCCTCGCCGGCGTCTGCCAGGCTGTCGAGTAAAAGCACGACGCGGGATCAACCGATCGGAGACCGACATGGGGTTCGACGCGCACGTTCTCAAGGTATTGATCGCACCACCCGGCGACACCGGCCGCGAGCGCCATGCGATCGAGACGGCCCTGCACGGCTCGAACAGCTCACGAGCCGAGCGCCGTCGGAGCATGTCTGGCCCTAGCCGGATGCGGTGTGCTGTGCCCGCCGAAGTACGGTCTGGCGCTTGGATTGTTCACCCGAAATCTCGGCCTCATCGGCGGTATCGCCAGCGCGGGTAGCTACTTCATCAGCGGGCGATGGTCATCGTCGGCGTCCTGCCTGACAACTCGCAGGCACCCCTCGGTTGGCTTTATATCGGTTGCGGAGCAATCGCATTCGTGATGCTAGGGTGAGCGCCCTCGAATAGTCGGCAGACCCGGTAGGAAACTATTTAAAAGGAGAATTAGATGGCGGGCCTGGTTCACCTCGGGCATAACTTTCACATTGCCGGCGAAGGCTGGCCGTGAGCGACGCCGCCGCCGCGATCACGATCTTCCACCGCGCGGCCGACCCGGAACAGTTCGACGCCTGGGCGAACGATTACGTCGCATGTGCCCGTCAATCCGAGGGATTCACCGGTTCTCGGGTGTCGGTGCACCGTGAAATCTTTGACAGCGGTGTGGAGGTCACGTTCCGCACCGCCGACCAGCTCGACGAATGGCTCGACGGGTCGGCGCGCAGGGCGCTGCTGCGGGGGGGCGAAGCGATCGGCCACTGGCGGCGCGCTGCTGACCTTGTGTTGACGGCCAACCATCTGCCAGAAGGCGTGGCGATCTTCACGCACAGTGTCGCTCCCGGCAAGGAGGCCGAATTCGCCGCCATCCAAAACCATCTCGCCAGCCTCACCAGACAATTCTCGGGAAACGAAGGCACCGTGTGGTTCCCGCCGGATTCCTCCGGCGAGTGGAAGTCGGTCCTGCGCTTTCGAACCGCCGACCAGTTGTTCACATGGCTGCGCTCACCAGAGCGCGTGGCGGCGCTGCCGGCGGTGCGCGAGAAGCTGAGCCGCAGCTTCTCCGAGCTACGCCGCAGCGCCTCGATCAACTCGCCGCCTACACCTCGGTGGCCGGCCACCGACTGCGGCTGCTGCCGCCGGCGGCCGGTCCGCGGCCGCCAGCAGGCCTTCGCCGCTTGGCGCGCATCCCGCCCGGCCGGTCGTTCCGGATGCTCGCCGAGTATGCGATCAGCACCCTGTCCAAGTCGCAGCCCGCCGAGACCGTGGGCAGCCACCACGCGACCGAAGACCCCTCCGACGACGACTCGCTGCTGGTCGACACCGGCCTGGTGCAGCGGCTGCTCACCAGCCCCGGGGTGCTGCTGTTCCTGGCGCTCACCGTGGTCGCCCTGGTCGCCGAGCGGTCGCTGCTCGGCGCCACCCCGCTGGGCGGCGGCGCGCTGGTCCCCGCCTGGGGCGGCGCCTCCGGCCTGTGGCAGGAGTACCTGCAGGGGTTCCACCCGGTGAGCATCGGGACCGGCGCGAACACTCCGCCCTACGTTGCGGTGATCGCCCTGCTGGCGACCGCTGCTGGGCGGCAAGCCGTGGCTGGCGGTGGACGTGATCCTGCTCGGCTGCGTCCCGCTCGCGGGGATCTCGGCCTATCTGGCCACCCGGCGGGTGACCTGGTTCGTGCCGGCCCGGTCATCGGGGCGCTGGCCTACGCGCTGCTGCCGGTGGGCATCGGCGCGGTCGCGGCGGGCCGGCTCGGCACGGCCGTCCTGCTCGTGCTCCTGCCGCTGGTCGCCGTGCTGGCCGGGCGGGTCTTCACCGCCCCGCGCCGCAGGGCCCGGCGGGCCGCCTGGGCGCGGCGCTGCTCGTCGCCGTCGTGGCAGCGTTCGTGCCGCTGTTCTGGCTGATTACCGCCGTGGTCATGGCCGTCGGGGGTGCTCGCGCTCGGCGCCGCCGTAACCGGGCGCTGAACGCAGGGATCGTGGCAGTCGTCCCGCTGGTGCTGCTGCTGCCGTGGAGCCTCGATATTGCCGGGCACCCGGCCAGGATCTTCCTTGAGGCCGGGCTGGCCCGGCCCGGGCTGGCCAGCCCCGGCCTGGCCGCACGCTCCCTGCTGCTGCTGTCGCCGGCGGGCCTGGGCTGCCGCCGTTCTGGGTGACCGCGGGCCTGGTCCTCGCGGCGACCGTCGCCGTCGCTAGCCAGCGGTCGCCGGCGCCCTGGTGCTGGCCGGCTGGGCCGTCGCCGTGACCGGGCTGATCACCGCCGCGGCGGTGAGCCAGATACGATCAGCCAGGCGGGCAGCACCGCTGTGGTCCGTGCCTGGCCGGGCCCGGCGCTCGCCGTCGCCGGTGCGGGCCTGCTGCTGGCGGTGGTGGCCGCCAGCGAGCAGGTTCCCGGCTCACTGCGCGCGGGCCGGTGGCGGAGCCTGGCCGGGCTGGCGGTGATCGGGCTGGGTGCCGTGGCCTGTTCCGCCGCCCGTGCTCGCGGCCGCTACTGGGTCTCCTCAGGGGTGACGGGCCCGGTGCGCCCGGCGGCCGGGACGTGCTGCCCGAGTTCGTCGCGGTGTCCTCGGACACCGGTTTGCGGCTGCGCACGCTTGGTGCTGCGGACGGCACCGGCAGGTGGCGTGACCTACCTGGTCCTCCGCGACAGCCGACCCGCTGATCGGCTCCCAGGAACTCGCCCTGCCCACAGCGACAGCAAGCCCTCAGCCAGTGCGTGGCGACCCTGACCGCGCCGTCTGGCAGCGCCGCACCGACCAGGGGCGCGCCCTGGCGGGGTTCGGCATCGGCTACGTGCTGCTGCCCGCTCCGGTCAACGCCGCCTGGCCCGGCTGCTCGACGATGTACCGGCCTGCGTCCGGTGAGCGCCACCGCGGACTTCGAGCTCTGGCGGGTCGTGGACACCACGGCGCAGGTCACCGTGACCGAGAGCCGGCGGCACCGTGGTCCCCGTGTCCTCGGGCGCGGTGAGCGTCGCCGGTGCGAGGGTCCCGTCCGCTGGCGGGACGCTCGATGCTCGCCGAGCCTGGCCGGGGGCTGGAGCGCGACCTTGAACGGCCATCCGCTCACCCCCCTCGCGGCGCCGGTGAACGGCTGGGCGCAGGGGTTCCGGCTGCCGGCGGGCGGTGGTTCGGTGTCGGTCAGCCACAGCGATGTCGGCCGTACGGCACTGGTGCTGCTGGAAGGGCTGGCCGTGCTCGCGGTGATCGGCCTCGGGCTGCCCGGCTCCCGGACGGCCGCCGGAGCCTGAGCAGGCGGAAGCGGCCCAGGATGACGACGCGCCCGACGCGCAGGAGCCCAGCCGCCACCGCGCCGGCCATGGCAAGGAGCCAGAGGAACGGTCCAGGCGCCGGCGCACGCCGCGCCGCGGCCAGGACGAGCCAGCGCTGCCGCCCGGCACGGAGGTGCCCCGCCCCGCCATCCCGGCCGTGGCCCCGCGCGCTGCTGCCGTGCCCGCCGGCGTCCGGGCAGGCTGGCCCCGCAGGGGTGGGCCGCCTGGTGCGGAGGACCCCTATTCTGGCGACGGGGGCGGCCTGATGGCCCGTCCTATCCCGGCAGCGACTCTTTCCCCGGTGAGGACTCCAGACCCGGTGGTGCGGGCTACCCGGGCTCGCCGGTGCCGGAGCAGCCCGCCCACGCAGGCCGGGGGCGCCGCGCGTCTGCGGACCTGACCAGCGAAATCGTTGCCTATCGCGCGCCCGGCGGCAACACCACCGGGCGGCACAGCCATCGCGCCGGGCCCGACCAGGCCGGGCGCGGTCCCGCGACGGAGCCGGGCGGGCCGCAGCAGGACTACGGGGCGCCCGCTGCTGGCCCTGGCCGCGATGCCGGACCGGGCTACCACACCGGGCTGCCACCCCGCGGGGACCAGGGCGCCGCGCGCGGACGCGGCATCGGGCGCCGCGCCCGGCGGGACTACGGGCCCCCAGGCGGCCAAGGTGACTACCCCGGGCGGCGCCGCACTTCCGGCGGCCGCGTGCTCCGGAGGCCAGCCCGGGTGGCGGGCCCGGCGACGAGCCGCAAGCCGACCACGAGACGCGGGAGCGCTTCTCCCTGCCCATCCGGCGCGGTGCCGCCGGCGCGGACCGGGCCGGCCGGTTCGGCCGTTTCGGGCGCGGCTGCAGCGCCGGCGGCCCCGGCCAGGGGTGCTAGCGGGGGATATGACGAGGCGGCGCATCCGAGCGGCCCGTGCCCCACCGGCTCCGGCCAGGGCGGGCGGGCGGCGGCGGAGGTCCCGGCGCGCGTTACGACGACGCTGCGCATTCGAGCGGCCCGTACCCGAGCGGCTCTATCAGGGCGGCCCGTCGGCGGACGGCAGTGCCAGCGGGGGTCATTCCAGCGGCCCCTATCCAGCCGGTTCCTACGAGGGCGGGCGCCCGGCGGGCGGCGGTCCTGGCGCGAGTTATGACGCGGCGGCGCACCCGAGCGGCCCGTACCCCACCGGCTCTTACGAAGGCGGGCGGCCAGCGGGCGGCAGCGCGGGCGGGGGTCCTTCCAGCGGCCCTTACCCGAGCGGTTCCTGCGAAGGGCGGGCGGCCCCGGCCGGGGGTCCCGGCGGGGGTTACGACGACGCTTCGCATCCGAGCGGTCCGTTGCCCACCGGCCTCTATCAGGCGGCCGCCGGCCGCGGCGCCGGTGGCAGCTACGACGACGCTTCGCATCCGAGCGGCCCGTACCCCAGCGGTTCCTACCAGGGCAGCGGGCCCGCGGGCGGCGGTGCCGGCGGGGGGCTTTCCAGCGGCCCCTATCCCACCGGCTCCTATCAGGGAACCGGGTCCCAGGGAAGCGGGTCCCAGGGGAGCGGCTACAACAGCGGCGGCTACGACAGTGGCAGCTACGACAGTGGCAGCTACGGGGGCGGCCACGGAAGCAGCGAGGCCGGCCAGGCGCCAGACCGCGACAAGGGCCGCCGTGGCCGGTCGCCGGGCCATGCACGGGCCTGGCGACCTGGGGCCGCCAAGCCAGGCGGCGCGGGGCCTGCCGGGCCAGCCCAGCAGCCGGGACGAGGCGGCCCGGCGGACGACGACGCGCTGCTCTCGCCGCTGCCAGCGCTGCCGCCCGCGTGCCAAGGCGCAGCCAGCGGGACGACCCGGATGCGGGCCAGGACCACGGGCCAAGCGACGACCAGGGAGAGCTGGACTGGTGAGGAGCGGATAGCGAACGGGCCATTGCGCTCGCGGTGCTGCTCGTGGCCGTCGGCGCAGCTGCGGGACTGGCCGTATGGAAGCACACCGTGACGTTCGCCGCGGCCGCGCCGCAGCCACAGCCACGCAGCGCACCGGTCAACACCGTTCTCCGCGCCTGCCCGGCTCCGGGCCTGGCCGGGGCGCCAGAATCTCAGGTCGCGCTCATCGCGGGCCCGGGCACCACGGGCCCGGCCGCGCGGTGGTGACCAGGATCGGCGCAGGCACCAGCGCGCCCCTGGCCAGCGTCACCCAGCCCGGGGCCCTCACGGTGACCGGTGTGCATGCGGTCCAGGTGGCCCACCCGTGGCAAGACCGCGCACAGCAAGACGCCATCCCCCGCGAGCACACCATCCCCGGCACCGACCAGCCAGCCCGTGGCCACCGTTCCCGCGTCCGGGGGCGTGGTGATCCAGGCGAGCGGGGCGATGGCCCGGGGCCTTGAGGCCGAGCAGGTCCTGCCCGGTGGAAAGGTCTCCGCGCGCTGCGGCGGCCCGGGCACCGACTTCTGGTTCGTCGGCCCTGGTGCCTTCTCCGTCCCCCACATCCAGCTTTTCCTCATGAACGTGGGCAGCCAGCCCGCGGACGTGGACGTTCAGGCCTACACCGATGCCGGGCCACTGCAGGGCAGCACCGACACGGGCGTGCCCGTCGCGCCGCACGCCATGGTCACCCAGTCCCTGGACAAGATGCTGCACGGGACCAGGATGGTCGCCCTGAACGTCCGGACCAGCGTCGGGCAGGTCGTCGCGGCGGTTGAGGAGACCACGGGCGCCGGACACAGCGGGGCCTGGCTGCCGCGTCGGGGCGCCGGGGACCCGGGTAGTCATCCCCGGCATGCCTCCCACCGCGGGCACCCGGCAGCTGTTCGTGACCGTGCCAGGCACCCAGGACGCGCACATCACCCTGAGCGCCGTCACCAGCAAGGGCTCCTACCACCCCACGGGCGGCGGCGGCCTGGACATCCCCGGCGGCTCGGTGGCCCAGCTCTCGCTGTCTTCGCTGTCGGCGGTCTACGGCGCGCTCCAGATCTCGTCCAACGTGCCGGTCACCGCGTCGCTGCTGGCGCCCGGCGGCCAGAAGGGAACCCTGGCGCATTCACCGGCGCCACACCCCCGCTGCAGGAGCAGGGCGTGGTCGCCGCGAACGTGAACGGGGGCGGAGCCGTGTCGTCCCTGGTGCTGTCGGCGCCATGGCGTGCCGCCCGGGTGCGGGTCACGGAGGTCGGCGCGGGCAGCGGCCAGGGTTCGGCGGCGCCAGGCAAGGTCATCCTCGTCCAGGCCCACCACAGCCTGCTGCAGCAGCTCGCCGCGCCCGCAGGGACGCGCGCGGGTCGCCTTTCGCGTGATCGTCACGCCGCTGCCGGGTCCGGCCCGCTTTACGCCGCGCGCGTCCTCATGGGCAACGGAAAGGGCGGGGCGCTGCAGTCGGTCCTGCCGGTGTCCAGCGCGCTGACCGTGGTGCCGCTCCCCGGCGTGCGGCGGACGAGCTCATCACCCCCGGAGGATAGGCCGCCGCCAGGCCCTGCGCCCGGGCAGCCGCTCGCCGCCCGCGTAGCCCGGGTCGACGTCCGCGGGGTCGATGCCGAGCATCCGCGCGAACTCCTCCACCACCACGTCGAAGACCAGTTCGCCGAGTTCCTCTTCGCCGTCCGCCCGGGCCATCAGCGGCCGCCGGTACACCACGATGCGCGGCGGATCTCCCCGGCCTCCTCGTCCGCCGTCCCCGGTGTGCCTGGCGCGTCCGGTCCTCGCTTTCACCGCCGCCTGGCCGGGGGCGTACCGGCTCCAGCCGGGACAGCGGCACCGGCCCCGGCCCGGTGGCCGGGGCTGGCGGCGGATCTCCTCGACCGCGAATTCGATGCCGGACAGGTGCGCCTCCCAGCTGGGGCTCCAGCCGGGCCACGGCCTGCAGCACCAGGTCGTCGAACCGCTCCGCCGCGGGTGCGGTGCAGCGGTACGTCCGGCGGTGTCAGCAGCCGCGCAGTCCACGCCCGTGCCGGTCCCGCCGCCTGATCCGGCGGGGCGCTGCGGGCGGCCCGGTCGCCGGCTTGCACAGTCCCCGAGCGTATCCGGCCTGGACGGTCGTGCGTATCGCGCTGTGCCAGTCAGCATTTCCATGCACCGCCGCCGCCCGCCGCCAGCCACGGGAGCGCGAGACACGATCGCGCCGAGTGGCGCCGTGGTGGTGGCGTTAGCCGGCGCGTGTCGGTACGGTCTGCCCTTGTGAGCGATGCGCGCGGTCCTGCCCGGCGAGCGCTGCGCCGCGCTGCCGGGTTCCGCGAGTGAGGCGGGCGCGCTGATCGCGCGTCGCTGTTCCAGGCCGGATGCAAGCAGGACGCTCTACACGCTGACCTACGTCTACCGCGACTCCACCGCGGTGCTCGGCCCGCTGGCCGCCTACATGGAGCCGCACTGCTACGACCTGTGCGCGCCCATGCGGGCCGGCTGACCGCCCCCCTCGGCTGGGATGTGGTCCGGCTCCTGTGCACGCGGCGGAGCCGCCGCCCAGGCCGACGACCTGGAGGCGCTCGCCAACGCGGTCAGGGAGGCCGCGCCAGGCGGCACCGCCGCCGAGCCGGTCGGGCAGGGCGTCGAGGTGGGCCGCCGCGGGCACCTGCGCGTCCTCCGGTCGTCCCCGAGACGAGCCGGGCAGGCGCTGAGCCGAACCGGGCCTTGCGGCAGGCCCGACCGGTAGGCTCGGTTCTCGTGCATCGCGGGTGCTTGCCGTGGCGTGCCAGCGCGATGACGTGCCCTCGGGCTGACACGGGAGGCAAGGGCCACGTGGCCCAGTATTCGAAGATCTTCAAGGCTTACGACATCCGGGAATCGTCCCCGACCAACTGGACGAAAGCGTCGCCGAAGCGGTCGGCGCCGCCTTCGCCCGGCTGACCGGGGCGCCGTCCGTCGCGATCATGCACGACATGCGCACGTCCTCGCCGTGCTGGCGGAGGCGTTCGGCCGCGGGTGCGGCCGGCCAGGGGCGGACGTGGTCGCGGGCGGGCTCGGCTCCACCGACATGCTCTACTATGCCAGCGGCAGCCTCGGCATCCCGGGGGCGATGATCACGGCGAGCCACAACCCGCCCAAGTACAACGGGATCAAGCTGTGCCGCGCGGGGCGAAACCGGTCGGGAGGACACCGGGCTCGCCGAACTGCGGGATGCGGCCGAGCGCGGGGTGCCCGCACACCAGGGCCGCCCGGCACCATCGCCAGCCGCGACCTGCTGCCGGGGTACGCGGCCTTCCTCAAGTCGCTGGTCGACCTGTCCGGCATGCGGCCGCTGAAGATCGTGGCCGACGCGGGCAACGGCATGGCCGGGCACACCGTTCCCGAGGTCTTCGCCGGGCTGCCGGTCACGGTGGTACCGCTGTACTTCGAACTGGACGGCACGTTCCCCAATCACGAGGCCAACCCGATCGACCCGGCGAACCTCGCCGACCTGCAGCGGGCGGTCGCTGGAGCACGGCGCGGACGCGGGGCTGGCCTTCGACGGCGACGCCGACCGCTGCTTCGTCGTGGACGACGGGCCCAGATCGTCTCGCCGTCCGCGATCACTGCGCTGATCGCGGCCCGGGAACTGGCCCGCGAGCCCGGGGCGACGATCATCCACAACCTGATCACCTCCCGGGCGGTGCCGGAGATCATCGCCGAGCACGGCGGCAAGCCGGTGCGCACCCGGGTGGGCCACTCGTTCATCAAGGCGCGAATGGCCGAGACCGGCGCGGTGTTCGGCGGCGAGCACTCCGGGCACTTCTACTTCCGCGACTTCTGGTTCGCCGACTCGGGCATGCTCGCCGCCCTGCACGTGCTCGCCGCGCTCGGCGGCGCAGACGCGCCGCTGTCGCAGTTGCTGGCCGGCTACGGCCGGTACGTCGCCTCGGGCGAGATCAACAGCGAGGTCGGTGACCAGCGCGCGCGACCGCGGCGGTCCGGCGGGCCTTCGCCGGCCGCCCTGGTGTCAGATGGACGACATGGACGGGCTGACCGTGACGCGCCGGGACTGGTGGTTCAACGTCCGCCCGTCGAACACCGAGCCGCTGCTGCGGCTCAACGTCGAAGCATCCGACCAACGACCCTCGCCGCCACGCGTGACGAGGTCCTGCGTATCTGCGTGGCGGCGACCTGCGCCGCGCATCCGGAGGAGACGCCGTGAAGATAGATGACTGGCTGCTCGAGATCCTGGCCTGCCCGGCCTGCCACTCGCCGGTGCGCGAGGACGAGGCGGCCAGCGAACTGGTATGCACCGACCCCGACTGCGCCCTCGCCTACCCGGTGCGCGACGACATCCCCGTCCTGCTGGTCGACGAGGCGCGCCGACCCGGCCAGCCGAAGGCCGGGGGAGTCGGGGAGGATGCGGGGTGACCCTGGCGGCAGCCGAGCGGCTTGACGACGCGGCGCTCCTCGAGACGGCCGATCCGTGCAGGATCCTCAGGCAGGTCGCCTCGTCGGCGGCCCAGGTGCGCGAGGCGCTTCGGCGACGCAAGCCGGCTTCGGCGGGCTGGTCGCGGGGGGCCGCCCGCGCGCGATCGTGGTGTCCGGCATGGGCGGATCCGGTCGCCGGCGATGTGCTCGCGGCGGTCGCGGCCACGGCCGCCCGGTCCAGGTGACGGTGCACGGCTACCGGCTGCCCGGCTGGGTGGGCGCCGGCGACTCGTGATCGCCGTCTCCTGCTCCGGAGCCACGGAGGAGACGCTGTCCGCCGCGGAGGAAGGGGTACGCCGCGGTTGCCGCTGTCGGCGTCGGCAGCCGGCCTCGCCGCTGGCTGGCGTGGCCGAGCAGGCCAACGCCCCGTTCATCGGGGTCAAAGCGGTCGGGCATGCCGCGGTCCATGTTGTGGGGCCTGTCGGTGCCGCTGGTCGTGGCCGCCGCCCGGCTTGGCGTACTGGACATGCCCGAGGATGCCTACGAGTCGGCCGCCGCGGAACTGGAGCGGGTGGCGCACCTGTGCCGGCCGGACAGCGAGGCCTTCGTCAACCCGGCGAAGACGCTCGCGCTCGAGCTGTCCGGCACACTGCCCATGATCTGGGGTACTTCCAGCTGACCGGTGTGGCCGCTGCCCGGTTCGCCTGCCAGCTGCACGAGAACGGCAAGTACCCGGCGATACGCGGGCGTGCTGCCCGAGGCCAACCACAACCAGGTGGTCACCTTCGACGGGCCCTTCGCTGCCGGGCCGCACGCGGCGGCCCTGGACCTGGCCGTTCCGGCCCGTCCGGGGCCGAGGCGCCGCCGGTGCCGCTTCGGCTGATCCTGCTGCGGGACACCCAGGAGCATCCGCAGGTGGCCAGGCGGCGGGAGGAGTCCGCGCGGATCGCGGCCGACCGCGGTATCGAGGTGACCGAACTGGCCGCGTCCGGCGACCAGCCGCTGGAGCGGCTTGCCAGCCTTGTTACCCTGATCGACTACGCGTCCGTCTATCTCGCGATTGCGAACGGCATCGACCAAGCGCCGATCGCGGCGATCGAGGAGCTGAAGGCCCGGATCGCATAGGAGGGCAACCGGACATGACCGCTGACTCCGGGCAGGGGACGCCCGACAAGGCCGGG
>CAWHDL010000004.1:0-835655 GCA_963828065.1 uncultured Actinomycetota bacterium
AAATAACGGCATTCGCGATGCGGCACGCCCGCTCAGCTGTACGCCGGTTGGCTCAGCGGTCATGGACATAGGTACCCGGTGCCGGTCCCAGCGGCGGCAACCCGCGGGTGCCAAGCTTCTTTGGTGCCGTCTTCTGATCACCGCCACGCTCGGCCAGCCACGCTGAGAAGTCCGGCCACCACGAATCGCGGTGTACTTCTGCCGCCGTGGCCCACTGATCGGGGTTGCTTTCATCCGTGCTGCCCACCCGGTAGGAGGCCTTCGAATTCCCCGGGGGGTTGACCAGGGCAGCTATGTGTCCGCTCGTAGACAGGACGAACCGCAGCTCCTTGCTCCCCAGCAGCCGCGCGCTGCGATAGCAGGCTTGCCAGGGCGAAATGTGGTCGGCGACACCGGCGACGACGTACGTGTCGGTCGTGATTGTCCCGAGGTCCACCGGGGTGCCGAGCATGGTGACCCCGCCAGGCTCTGTCAGCGCGTTGCGAACGCCCAACTGCACCATTTCGCGGTGCAGCGCTGCGGGCATGCGGGTGGTGTCGGCGTTCCAGAACAGCACGTCAAACGGCGCCGGCGAGCGGCCCTGCACATAATTGTTGACCCAGTAGCGCCACACCAGGTCGGTTGGACGCAGCCACGCAAAGACCTCGGCTAGGGCTCGACCGTCGAGGTAGCCCTTGCGTCCTGACAGGGCGACCGCGAACTCGGCCGCCTCCTCGTCGAGCGCGGCGGCCACGCCGGCCTTCTGCTGGTCCAGCACAGTAACCATCAACGTCAGGCTGGCGAGGCGCTCGGCCTCCCCGATGGCACTCAGATGCGCGGCCGTCATCGCCGCGAGGATCCCGCCCGAGCATGACGCCTGGACATGGACGCAGTCGGACCCAGAGATCTTCTCGACGGCGTCGAGCGCGTCGAGGATCGCGGCACCATAGGTGTCGCAGCCCCATGACCGGTGCTCCGCGGTGGGATTGCGCCAGGAGATCGCGAAGACCTGGTGGCCCTGGTGCACGAAGTACTCGATCATGCTGCGGCCCGGCGCGATATCCGTGATGTAGTACTTGTTTATCACCGGTGGCACCACGAGTAGCGGGACCGTGTACACGTTCTCCGACTGGGGCGTGTACTGGATCAGCTCGAACACCTCGCTGCGGTAGACGACCGCCCCCGCGCTCACGGCAACGGTTTCTCCAACGGTGAACGCGTCCGGCTCGACCATCGACGGGATCCGGGGCGGGGACGCCATGTCGCCGAGGAAACGGCGCGCACCGCGAAGCAGGCTAAGACCTCCGGTGTCGATAATGGCCTTCCAGCCCAGTGGACTGATCAACGGATTGTTGCTGGGGGATAGTCCTTCCATGACGACGTCGAGCACAAAGCGGATCTGTTCGGCGTCGCGCCAGTCGAGTTCCGCGTCGGCAAAGAGCTTGTCCGCGGTCTCATTGGCGGCCAAATAGGCTTGCATCGAGCGCTTCATGAGCGGGTTGCCCTGCCACGCCGGATCGCTGAAACGCTTGTCGGTCTTGGCCGGAGCCCGATCCGACGTACCGCGCACAATCGAGGTAACTTCTTGCCCCAACGATCCCACCCGGTCGGCGACTGTGGCGGGCCGACGCGCCAGGTTCAATGCGAACCTGCTCCACGACGTGTCGGGCATCATTCTTCGTGCCACGCCCGTCGCCGAAGTGGTCAAGAGGAGGTCGAGCGGTATAGCGATTTCGTCCGCTTTTGGTGTCTCCCTGCCGGACATTGTTTCTCCTTCCATTCGGGTTTGGTGTGAATGCGTTTCACGCGAGCAAGGCCCGCGACATGGCGTGCGCTCAACCGGAAAATCTTGCGTGCGGCCCACACCGCCGAACAGCTACACGGCGTTGGTGCGTCGAACGAAGGATTGCCGGATCCGGTCATGTGCTATGTCGCTTCTCCTTTCGTTTAAACAGTTGCTCGGTCGCGGGTGAGGTCGAGGGCGATGTCGGCCAGCATGTCTTCTTGGCCGCCGACCAGACCGCGCCGTCCGGCTTCTTCGAGGAGCGTGCGCGCGTCGACATCGAAGCGGTCAGAGACCGTCTCGGCGTGGCGAAGGAAGCTTGAGTACACGCCGGCGTAGCCCAGGGTGAGCGTCTCACGATCGACGCGGACCGGGCGTTCTTGCAGCGGGCGAACGAGGTCATCCGCGGCGTCTTCCAGCGCGTTGAGATCACAGCCGTGCTGCCAGCCCATGCGGGTCGCGGCTGCGATGAACACCTCCAACGGCGCATTCCCGGCGCCGGCCCCCATACCGGCCAAGGACGCGTCGACCCGGTGGCAGCCGTGCTCGACGGCGACCATCGAGTTAGCCACACCCAGCGACAGGTTGTGGTGGGCGTGGATGCCGACTTCGGTTGCACAGTCGAGGATTTGGCGAACCGCGTCGACCCGTTCGGCGACGTCACGCATCGTCATCGCCCCACCGGAGTCGACGACATACACGCATCCGGCTCCGTATCCCTCCATCAGCCGGGCCTGCTCGGCCAGCTGCTGCGGTGGCGCCATGTGGCTCATCATGAGGAATCCGACGGTGTCCATGCCGAGCTCACGAGCGGCGGCGATGTGGTGTGCGGAGATGTCTGCCTCGGTGCAGTGGGTCGCGACGCGCACCACGCTGGCGCCGGCGCGGTGCGCGGCGGTGAGCTCGCGCACGGTTCCTATGCCCGGCAGCACAAGCGTTGCCACTCGTGCATTCTTGACGACGCCGGCCACCGCCTCGATCCACTCGACATCGGTGTGGGCGCCGAATCCGTAGATGCAGCTTGACCCCGACAGCCCATCGCCGTGGGCAACCTCGATCGAGTCCACCCCGGCCGCGTCCAGCGCTGCGGCGATCTGGGTCACCTGTTGCAGGCTGTATTGGTGGCGCACCGCGTGCATTCCGTCACGCAGTGTGACATCGCTGATGTAGAGCGGCTCGGTCATTTCGATACTCCAACACTTCTCATCGAATGTGCCGCGATTCGTTCGGCGGTGGCCAGCGCGGCGGAGGTCATGATGTCGAGGTTGCCGGCATATGCCGGCAGGTAGTGGGCAGCACCTGTCACCTGTAGCATCGCGGTGACCCTGGTGCCGATGAATTTCCCGGTCTCGGGTATGTGCAGCGGGTTGTCGGCGTCGAACGACTCGAACTGAACGGGCTGCTTGAGCTTGTATCCGGGCACGTAGCGCTGCACTTCGTTCACCATGGCGGTGATGGACGCCTCGATGCCCGCGTGATCGCAGTCGCCCTCGATGAGGCAATACACGGTGTTGCGCATGAGAAGCGGCGGATCGGCCGGGTTGAGGATGATGACCGCTTTGCTTCTCTGAGCGCCGCCAACAACTTTCAGCGCAGTCGCGGTGGTCTCGATGAATTCGTCGATGTTGGCTCTGGTGCCGGGGCCGGCCGATTTTGCCGAGATCGACGAGACGATCTCGGCGTAGGACACGAATGCCGACTGGTTGACAGCGGCGACGATGGGCACGGTCGCCTGGCCGCCGCAGGTGACCATGTTGAGGTTCGGCGCGTCGATGTGGTCCTCGAGGTTGACCACCGGGACGCAGAACGGTCCGATGGCTGCGGGGGTGAGGTCGAGAACGCGTACACC
This sequence comes from uncultured Actinomycetota bacterium, assembly GCA_963828065.1. GTDB lineage: Bacteria > Actinomycetota > Actinomycetes > Mycobacteriales > Mycobacteriaceae > Mycobacterium. The sequence continues at coordinate 3,612 of CAWHDL010000004.1, forward strand.
GGTGTGGCGCAGCACCTCCCAGTGCCTCGCGTGCGCACCGGCCGAGGTGGCGTCGAAGGCCAGCCGGACGTCGTCGAAGTCGGGCATCGCGAGCAGCCCGTCGATGCCTTGCGAAGACGTGGGCACGCCAAGACGTTTCGCCCGGGCCAGGCCGTCGGACTCGGGGTCGATGCCGATCATCGCGGCCACGCTCAACGGCCCTGCGCTGCGCAGGATCTTGACCATCAGGTCGGTGCCGATGTTGCCCGAGCCGATGATCGCGACCGGGAATCGTTCGGTACTCATGAACTGCTCCTCTACTGCTATTCGAAACTCACGGTGACCGTGCCGAGCCCGCTGATGACGGCCGACGCATGGTCGCCTGCCACGACGAACGACGCCGTGGTGTAGGAGCCGGACATCACGAGCTGGCCGGGCTCGATGGCGGTGCCGTAGCGGGCCAGCGCGTTGGCCAGCCAGGCAACGGCCGCAGCCGGATCGCCCATCACGGCGGTCCCGGCGCCGGTGGCGACCGCCGTGTCGTTCACGACGAGCGCGGCGGTGGTCTGAGGAAGCGGCGGAGCGTGCCGGATCGGAACCCAGTCGCCGAGCACCACTGCGCCAGAGCTGGCGTTGTCGGCGATCGTGTCCGCGAGCGTGATGCGCCAGTCGGCGATTCGGCTGTCGACGATCTCCAATGCCGGGGCCACCGCCTCGGTGGCCGCCATCACGTCGTCGACAGTTACTCCCGGCCCCTGCAGCGGCGCCCGCATCAGGAACGCCACCTCGGGTTCGACGCGGGGAGCGCAGAAGGTGGCCACCGGCACCTCGGCACCGGTGGGCAGCACCATGCTGTCGAGGATGTAGCCGAAGTCGGGCTCACTGACCCCGAGGAGTTCCTGCATCGGCGCGGAGGTGAGCCCGATCTTGTGACCGCGCAGCACGCCACCCTGGTCGATGTGGCGGGCAAGGTTGAGACGCTGCACCGAATAGGCTTGAGGCACATCCAGATCCGGGTACGTCTGAGTGAGGGGTTGAATCGGGATGCCGCTGCTCTGGGCGTCGTAGAGCAACTGAGCGGCGTCGGTCAGCTGAGTGGAATGCGCGGTCACGCCGGTTTTCCTGTCTCCAAGAGCTTGACCGCCGCGTCGAAGACAAGTCGGGCGTGTAGGTCCAACAGCTCGATCAAGTCCACCGAGTCGCCGCCGACTTCCTTGGCGATGAACAAGCCGTCGGCGCCGGCGATGGCATAAGTGGTGAGCAGACGCACGCTTTGGTCGTCGAGCCCGGGCGCGATGTCGCGGACGATCCCCTCAAACCGGTGAAACGCGTTGTCGCGGACCTGCAGGTACATCTCCCTGGCCCGTGGTTCGACCGGGCGATGCTCCAGTGCCAGCATCAGACCCAGGCGGAGGAAGTCGGGGGCATCGAGCAACGCCTTGGCCACCTGCGTCCCCAACTCGATCGCCTGCTCGCGGGTCCCCTGCCCGCTCGGCAGCTCCAGTGCGGCCAGCCACCTCTGGAAACTGCGCTCGATCACCGCGGCGATCAGATCGTCCTTGTCGGCGAAATGCCAGTAGATCGACGTCGGCGGCAGGCCGCTCTTCTTGCTGACCAGCGAGATCGTGGTGCCCTCGTAGCCACGCTCGGTGGCCACCTCGGTCGCCGCGTCCAGGATTCGCTGACGCGACTGCTCGCCATTGGCACGGGTGCGCCGCCGGCTGGCCGAAGTGGACTCCGAACTCTTGCCTCCGGTGTTTGCTGCCACGTTGCCTCCTTTCGGGTGTTGACGATCACGTAACTCGTAGCATACTATATGGATCGCTACATTAACAACCGATAAGGATCTGCAATGACCGACCAGACGACTTATGACGTGGCGATCATCGGCTACGGACCGGTGGGCGTCACCGCGGCCAACCTCCTGGGCCAGATGGGCCTGAGCGTCGTCGTGGTGGAACGCGATCCCGACATCTATGCGCGGGCCCGTGCCATCTCCACCGACGAGGAGGTGGTGCGCATCTGGCAGCAGGTCGGGCTGGCCGACCGCCTCAACGCCGACATGCAGCCCGGATGCGGTGCGAATTTCGTCGACGCCAACGGCGTGCCGTTCGTGAAGCTGCTGCCCGTTGACAGGGGTAACGGCCACCCGCCGCAGCAGTTCATCTATCAGCCCGCGCTGGAGAAGGTGCTGCGTGAAGGGGTCGATCGCTTCCCCAACGTGTCCGTGCTAATCGAACACGAATGCCTGCGGGTCAGCGAGCGCGGTGACCACGTCGAGTTGATGCTCGCCGATCTCACCGTTGACGAGTTCCGGCGTATCCGGGCCTCGTACGTGATCGCCGCCGACGGCGGGTCGAGTGCGATCCGCGGTCAGCTGGGTGTCGGCTTCGGCGGTCGCACCTACGCCGAGCGCTGGATCGTCATCGACACCAAAGTGCTCAACGAGTGGCCCGGTCACGACCGGCTCCGGTTCCACTGCAATCCCGCCCGCCCCACCGTCGACTGCCCCACCCCGCTGGGTCATCACCGCTGGGAGTTCCCGGTGCACGACGAGGAAGACGACCGCGATCTGCTCACCGAGGACGCGATCTGGAAGGTGCTCCGCGACCAGGGAATCACCGAGGAAAACGTGAAGATCCTCGGCTTCGCCTGCTACAGCCACCACGTCCGGTTCGCCGACCGGTGGCGGATAGGCCGCATCTTCTTGGCCGGCGACGCCGCCCATGCAATGCCGCCGTGGATCGGCCAGGGCATGTGCGCCGGCGTTCGCGACGTGGCGAATCTGTGCTGGAAGCTGGGCGCGGTGCTGGCAGGGTCGCTGCCCGAATCCGTGCTCGACACCTACCAGGCCGAGCGACTACCGCACGTGAAGGAGGTGACCAGCCGCGCGGTCAAGACCGGCAAACTCATCATCCAGCGCAACCGCTATCGCGCCGCGGTGCGCAATCACGCCTTCCGCACGGCCAGCAAGGTGCCGGGCTTCACCACCTGGCTCCGCGATCACCGTTGGTTGCCCGATGCGCGCTACCGCGAAGGGCTCTTGGCGCACAACGGTAACCGCGCAGCCGGCTGGCAGATCCCACAGCCGTGGGTCGTTGACGAAAAGGGCGAGACTGTGCGCCTCGACGACATCATCGGCGGCCGCTGGGTGGTTCTGCACACCGGCCCGTTATCCGACTGGCCGGACTGGCGAGCAACTGGCGTCCCCATCATGCGAATCACGCCGCCCGGGAGCGTTCCGCGTGCCGACAGCATCGTCGACCGCGACGGATCGCTGACCAGTTGGCTGGACAAAAAGGGCGCCTCAGTGGTGGCGGTGCGACCGGACGGGTTCGTCTATGCCGGCGCCGCGGACAGTCAGCGGCTGCCGCTGCCCCCAACCGGATTCAAGGCGTAAAGGAAGAGCAATGACCAGCAACACCATGACCGAACGCACCGTACGCGTCAACGGCAAGGACATCTTCGTCGCCGAGGCCGGCGCCGGTGCGCCGCTTGTTCTCCTGCACGGCGGCGGCCCCGGCGCATCGGGCGTGTCGAACTACTCGCGCAACATCGACGCCCTGGCCCAGCACTTTCGGGTCATCGTGCCTGACATGCCCGGCTACGGCCGCTCCGCCAAGGGTGTCGACCGTGGCGATCCGTTCGGTTATCTCGCTGACCACATTCGAGGAATGCTCGACGAACTCGGTATCGACCGGGCGCACCTGGTGGGGAACTCCTATGGCGGATCGTGCGCGCTGCGGCTCGCCCTGGACAACCCGCACCGGGTCGACAAGCTCGTCTTGATGGGTCCCGGCGGGGTGGGAACCACGCGCGGACTTCCCACAGCGGGCCTCAAGAGCCTGCTCGCCTATTACGGCGGTGACGGGCCGAGTTTGGAAAAGCTTCGCACATTCATCCGCGCCTATCTGGTCTTCGACGGCGACACCGTCCCGGACTCGCTGATCGAATCCCGTTACGCGGCCTCGATCGACCCCGAGGTCGTCGCCAACCCGCCCCTGCAACGCCCGGCGGGGCTGGGCACGCTGTGGCGAATGGATTTCACCCGCGACCGCCGGCTCAGCACCCTCGAGACGCCGACACTGGTGATTTGGGGACGCGACGACAAGGTCAACAAGCCAAGCGGCGCAACGATGCTGGCCCAGCGGATGCCCAACGTCGACGTACTGATCACTGCCAACACCGGCCACTGGGTGCAGTGGGAACGCGCCGACTTCTTCAACCCCGTCACCACTGCATTCCTCACGCGCTAACACTTTTCAAGGAGATTCGATGTCCACTGATCTATTCGGCAATGTCCACCTGGGCTATGTCGTGATCGAAACGAACAAGTTCGATGACTGGAAGCGCTTCGGTCGCGACGCGATCGGCATGCACTTCGACGACATGCTGCCCGACACGATCCGATTCCGCTTGGATGCCAACGAATGCCGAATCCTGCTGCGGCGGGGACCGGCCGAGGACGTCGTCGCGCTGGGTTGGCACCTCGACGACCACGCGACCTTCGACGAGATCAACCGCCGCGTCACCGACCACCGGGTACCCGCCGTCGAGGGCGCCGACGAGGAAGCCAAGCTGCGCGGAGTCGAACGCTTCCTGCGCTTTCCCGGGCCCAACGGGCTGACCCAGGAGATCTACACCACCGCCCGCACCGCTCCACTTCCCCTGGACATACCCGGTACCGGATTCGTCACCGGGGCCGGGGGTCTCGGTCACGTCGCGCTCACCACAAAGAAGCCTCACGAGGTCCGCGGTTATTACAACCACGTCTTCGACGCGCGGCTGTCCGATTACATCGACGAGACGATCAACGGCATGAAGCTCAAGATCAGATTCCTGCGCGTCAACGAGCGTCACCATTCCGTGGCGATCGCATCGGTGAACGCCCTGCCCATCAACCCGATCCGCACCCGAATCCAGCACGTCAACGTCCAAGCGGCGACGCTCGACGACATGGTTGCCTCCTACCAGCGGGTCAACGAACTGGGATTCGACATGGCGCTGTCGGTAGGCCAGCACACCAATGACAAGGAACTGTCCTACTACGCGCAAAGCCCCTCCGGGTTCGAATGGGAGGTCGGCTGGAACCCCATCGTCGTCGACGAATCCACCTGGAAACCAACAACACATCAGGGCATCAGCATCTGGGGGCACACGCCGGAAGGGCAAACCGTGATCGACAAGCTCGCTCAATTCGCGGTCGCCGCAGGATCGTTGGTCCATCACGAAGACACCGTGGCGGCGCTTAGCGCACCCGGGATCGCCGACGACTAGTGGTGGAATCACCGAATCACCGAATCCAACGTCAACCGCATAGCGGGGTTAACCGCCGACGGATTTACAGTCCGTGTGGAGGTGTCCCTATGTGTTGCTCCTTGTCGCAGCGGTGGGCTCTGAACTGGGAGGACCGTCCATGGTCGTCGTTGTGCGTCTTCCAATGTCTCACCCGGCGTGTGACAAGGTCGTGACAACTTCCGGTGCCGGGAGCAGCCGAGATCCTGCAACCAAGCCGTTTGCCGCCTTGTCGTCGCAGAGTCGACCGCCTCGCACACGCAGCCTCGCGGTCCTAACAGATATGGGCGCCAAATGCTCGGCGCATACAAGGGGACTAACGCGCATCAAGACCTAACGCTCTGCGAGCGCGGGATGATCCGCCTGCCACCACGGCCCTCCCCGCGGCATTCGCGGGGCACGAAACTTTATCTGACGCCGGCACCCCAAATTCACCATTCTCGGCACACCGCTGGAACTCATCCGGACTGACTCCGAGCTTGTGAGCGACCACGTCCCAGGGCAGGTGCGGCGCGACCGGCGTCATCGCGATGGGGCCACCGTCAGGCTTGAAGGGCAGGTCGTAAACGATCTCCGGCGGCTTGCGTATACCCCGAGAAACGTGGCGAACCACTCTGGACGCGAAATTTCACCGTTGTCGCCATGTAGTCGGTGGTTGCTGTCTGGGGGCCGCATATCGGCTCAGGCCCGTCGGAAATCTCGCACGCTGTTGCGTTTTTCTTGTGTCGTCGAGGCAGGGTCCGCTGACCCCGCAACTCCCACGGCGTCGTCGGCTGCGACCGGGTCGGCCGCATCGATCGTGCTGTTGGTGCGACGCGAGCGCGTGCGCAGCATGAAGGCCATGATGCCGATCGCGGCTGTGGCGACGGCCCAGCACAGTCCAAGTGCAAGGTAGCTCCACGGCACCAGGTGCAGCTCAACGGAGGTGGCGGCGCTCTGCATCGCGCCGTAGGCCGGCAGTCCACGCAGTACAGGGTTTGCGGCGACCGGCGTGGCGATCGGGTTCTGCACGCCGACATCGATGAAGCTGATCATGATCAGCAGGAACATGCCGGCAAGTTCGGTGCGCAGGACGGCGGCGAGCATGATGCCGATGCCTCCGTAGATCAGCGCCCCGAGGAACATGCTCGCCGCAAGAAGGACGAGTTGTTGCGGTCGCCAATACAGCTGCATCCACGCGGTGGTGTAGCCGGCGACTGCCGCTGCGATCACTACCAGCGAGGTGACCTTCGCCAGTGCCAGGCAGAGCCACGGATAGCCAGCCTGGACCAGACGCCGGTCGAAGGACGCCGACCTGGCCGTCGCGACGAACATCATGAAACCCACGATCAGCGCGATGGCTTGCAACGCCCCCGTGATCTGAGACAACGTGTTTGCCGGCACCATTAGCGATTGGCCGGCCGGGCGGACGAAAAACGGTACCGGGGTCGAGGCCGTCAACCGGTACGCCAGCAGTGTCCATACCGGTATGAAGAAGAGCAAAATGATCAGTGCCAGCCGGTTGCGTGCCTGCTCGATCAGCGCAAACCGGGTCGCCGTGGCGTAGCAGGACCACCACCGCGTCATGGCGTGACTCCGCTGTTCGCCGCGTCGCCGGTGGCGCGTTCCGCTTCGGCAAGGGTGCCGGCGTCGAGCCGGTATATGGAATCGAGGCGAGCAGTGTCGTACGCGAGGTGAGAGACGACCAGGATCGAGCAGCCCTGGTTGCGCAGTGTGGCGGCAAGCTCCCAGAACCGCAGGTAGGTCTCCCAGTCGAAGCCCTGGTAGGGCTCATCCAGAAGCAGCACCTGCGGGTCGTGCATCAAAGCCAGGGTGAGGTTCAATTTTTGACGTGTACCGCCGCTCAGCGTGCCCAGGCGTGCCCGGCGATACTCGGCGCAGCGCAGGATTTCCAGCAGTTCGAAGGCCCGGTGGACGCTATCGAGACCGTAGGCGATCTGGAAGAACCGCAGATGCTGCTCGACAGTGAACGCGTCGTGCAGCACGGTCTCCTGGGGACAGTAACCCAGCACGCCCCGGCACTCGACCACCCCGCTGTCCATGGCGAGGTCACCCACCAGGATCCGTAGCAGCGTGCTCTTGCCCGCGCCGTTCTCCCCCACGATCCCGACCAGCTGACCGGGCGACAAATCCAGCGTCACCCCCCGCAGAACCTGCCGACGCCGGTAGCTCTTACGCACATCCCGCATACGCAACACGGTGCCGGTTCGCGTCATCGTCCAAGCTTCCTTCCGCCCGTTACCGGCAGATCGTGCCGGGCGCGGTTAGCGGCAAGTCAGGACAGTCTCACTGCCGGGTTGCCCAGTCCTGCGTGACCAGGGTGTGCGTTCGTTGACGCACCGACACGACGGCAACGGACCATCAGGCGCAGGCACGCCACCGGCCGGTCGTGATAGCGGCGGCGGATGACGGCGGCCCCACGGGTCTCGACGTCGTCCAGACGTTTGTGCATCAGGCCGGCCATACAACGAAAAAACGGGCGGTAGTCAGGGGGGATTTCACGGATGATCCGTTCACCCTCCACGAGTGAGGCGCGCGCGGCACATGCCGTGGCCGACAGCAACGCCCGCACTGCAGGGGTGTCCAGTCCGTCCCTCAGGTCCGCACGGGTCACGCCGTACCGGTCGAGGTCGCAGACCGGCAGGGCCAGCCGCCCGTCGCGGAGGTCCTCGAACAAATCGGTTAAGAAGTCCGTCCGCTGCATGCCGTCCGCGACCAAGCGGGCGGAGAATGTGAAGCATTGATCCGGCACGAGACGCGGCACAGCCTGGATAGCAAACATGAAAGCCGGCAGCGCAACCGTATCGACGTAACGCTGGTAGTCCGCCTCCTGAGCGAATCCGGGGAACTCCAGGTCGACGCGCGTCCCCACCAGGTACGAGTCGATCCACCCGCGGGACAGGTTCAGCAGACCGGCGGAGTGCAGATATGCACGTAGGAGCCGGTGCCCCGAACTGCCGGTATCCAGCGCCGTCCCGATGTGGGCGGCCCATTCGTCGAACCGCTGTGCCCGTCGCGCGACGGGGCCACGATCGCAGACGTCGTCGGTGTAGTACCCCAACGCGGTTGCCGCGATTGTGTGCGGCTGGGTCTCCGGCGGAAGCAAGACCCGCAGTGCCCCCCAGCCGACGAACTGCCGACGTTGGAGATACCGCGATGCAGCCGAGTAGTCGGCACGCGCGGTGCCCCCCCGCACCCCTGCGGTATCCAAACAACGTCGCCACGACCGCATGTAGCGAATTGTGCACACTCAGCGTGCCGAATGTGGGCAAACTGACGCAGAGGTAATATAAATCATCCGCTAGCAGATCGCCGATCTCTTGCGGCGTGCTCTCGAGGACGTCTAGGACGCCCGCCGATTCTGGTGCGGACATTGCTCGTGCCGTTGGTGGCGTTGTTTGTCGACGCTAATGTTCGAGCGGTGACGACCGTGGCAGTACTCGGCGGCGGGATCGGCGGCCTCAGCACCGCGCACGAGCTCGCCCAGCGTGGATTCGATGTGACCGTCTACGAGGGTCGCAAGGCCTTCGGTGGTAAGGCGCGCTCGTTGCCGGTGCTCGGCTCCGGCACCGACGGGCGGGCAGATCTTCCCGCAGAGCATGGGTTTCGATTCTTCCCGGGCTTTTACCGCCACCTGCCCGACACAATGAAGCGGATCCCGCACGGCCGACAAACGGTCTTCGACCACCTCGTCGCTGCCACCGCGATGATGATCGCGCGGGCAGATGGTGACAACATAATCGTCGGCAAAAGCCCGCCGTCATCGCTCGACGACCTCAAAATCACCGTCGAGTTGATCCGGGCCGTCGGCACCCAGCTCGGCATCCCTGCTCATGAGCTGGGCGAGTTCGGGGAGCGGCTGCTGACGTTTCTCATCTCGTGCGAGCAGCGCCGGTTCGCGCAATGGGAGCAGACGAGCTGGTGGGATTTTTTGGACGCCGATCATCGGTCGCCCGCTTTTCAGAAGTACGTCGCCGGCGCGGCGGCCAACGCCCTGTTCTGGTCGCGGGCAAAAGAGATGTCGGCACGCACCGGCGGTTCGATCCTGTGGCAGCTGATCTTTGACATGGCGCGCCCCGGCGGGCGCGCCGACCGTGTGCTCGACGGACCGACGAGCGAGGTGTGGATCGATCCGTGGACCGCGTACTTGAGCAGCACTGGCGTGGTGCTGCGCGACGGCTGCGAGGTCACCGACATCGAATGCGATGGACACCGCATTACCGGTGTGAGGGTGCGCAGCGCCGCCGGCTTGCAGCGAGTCGCCGCCGACCACTACGTCGCCGCACTGCCGGTCGAGCGGCTGCAGCCCCTGCTAACGCCTGCGTTGCTCGCGGCCGAACCACGGCTAATCGCGGTGCAGGCTAACAAGCTTAAGGTGCGCTGGATGAACGGCGTGATGTTTTACCTTGACCACGACGTGCCGCTGGTGAATGGCCACATCCTCTTCGTCGACTCCCCATGGGCGCTCACTGCTGTCTCGCAAAAGCAGTTCTGGCGCAACATCGACCTCATCAAGCGCGGCGACGGACGCGTACAGGGAATCCTATCGGTCGACGTGTCCGACTGGGAGAGGGCCGAGCCGCGGTCGGGAAAGTGCGCAAAGGAGTGCTCGAAGGAGGAGATCCGTGCCGCGGTATGGGCTCAGATCGTCGACAGCATCCGCGACGGCTGCCTCGAGGACAAGGACGTCGTTACCTGGTTCCTGGATCCGGCGATTCAGTTTACGAACCCGAACACCGCGACCAGCGACGAGCCGCTGTTGGTCAACTCTGCGGGCTCGTGGGCCAACCGCCCGGACGCCGTCACGCAGATTCCCAACCTTTTCCTCGCGACCGACTTCGTCCGAACTTACACCGACTTAGGCACGATGGAGGGTGCCAACGAGGCGGCGCGACGGGCAGTCAACGGAATCCTCGAGGCGACTGGCTCGCGTGCGCCGCGCTGCGGGGTCTGGAAGCTGGATGAGCCGCGGGTGCTGGCCCTCTTCAAGATGGTGGACTGGTTACGCTGGCGGCGTGGCCGCCCGGCGAAGCCACCCGTCAAGGTGACCTCGGCGGGCCAGCTGCAGCCGACCGGAACGGTGGTGCGCGTGCTGCTCGGGGCCATGCGCCGCGGCCAGACTGCATTCAATTCGCTTCGTGCACAACATGATTGACGTCTATGAGCCATGGCCAAAAATTGCCTGAGTTAGAGACATGTGCACTCGCAGGATCCCGCGCTGGCAGACGCAGCGCGCAATTTGGCCCGCGTTCGTTACGAATTCCTAGCAGCCGTACCTACGAGCCGCGCGGTCCCGACAGGCGGTTTCACGGCTACCGATTGTTAGCTGAGTCGAACCGGTGTTCGCGTATAGCGCCGCATAGTTAGCCGCGACTTGTGACAATCCGCGACAAAGTAGCGATCGACGCTGACGGCGGCTGGCGCAAAAATACCCTCTGACCTGGGTGGCAGGTAGTGGATTCGAACCACTGTAGGCGTAAGCCGACGGATTTACAGTCCGCTCCCATTGGCCGCTCGGGCAACCTGCCTTGGTGCGACTAGCAGGGTACAACGAGGATGTACCCCAGCCACAAACCCAGCCACAAACCCAGCCACAAACCCAGGAGGACCGAATCCAATGGCGGATTCATCGTTCGACGTCGTCAGCAAGGTCGACCACCAGGAGGTCGACAACGCGCTGAACCAAGCCGCTAAGGAGCTGGCCACCCGCTTCGACTTCCGCGGCACCGAGACCAAGATCGCTTGGAAGGGCGACGAGGCCATCGAGATCACCAGCTCCACCGAAGAACGCGCCAAGGCCGCCGTCGACGTCTTCAAGGAGAAGCTCATCCGCCGCGACATCTCCATGAAGGCCTTCGACGCCGGCGAGCCCCAGGCCTCCGGCAAGACCTACAAAGTCTCGGGCACCATCAAGCAGGGCATCTCCAGCGAGAACGCCAAGAAGATCACCAAGCTCATCCGCGACGACGGCCCCAAGACCGTCAAGACGCAGATCCAGGGCGAGGAGGTCCGCGTCAGCAGCAAGAAACGCGACGACCTGCAGGCCGTCATCGCCATGCTCAAGAAGGCCGACCTCGACGTCGCCCTCCAGTTCGTCAACTACCGCTGAGCTGCTCGCTGATCTCCACACCGACCGTCTTCGCGTCATGACGATGGTCGGTGATGTTGCGGCACTCCCCGCGCACCTGCGCGGAGCCCCGCGCGGCATCCCCGCACGCCCGGCCAATGATCGCCATCACCGCCTCGGTGTGCACCACCACTCCGAACGGCCGCTTCCCCGCCGGCGGGCCGGCCGTCCAGCCCTGCCTCACCATCGCCGCCGCGATCTGGCTGAAGTGCTGCTCCGGCTCGGCACCGGCCGGCACCGCGAAGCTCATGTCCACGCGCCCCCGATACGGCGGCGCCCCTTGGTCATTGCACGACTCGAACAAGAACCCGCCGGTCACCTCCCGCAGGCCGGCGCCGCGCACGATCTGACGCGCCGCGTCGACCACCTGCGCCATCGCCTGCTCGTCTGACAGCGGTTCCGGCAGCGGTTCGGTCACTGGGCACCTCCCTCGGCCGTTCCGGCTTCCGGGTCGATGTACGCCGGAATACCTGGGATACGAGTGTCAATGTGCGGCAAGTGAATTGAGCCCAGCAACGGGAGATGGATCACGCTCGGCGTGGTGATTCGCGGCTGCCGTCTACCCTGCGCCAATAGATCGTCCTGCGCCAGCGCCGAGCCGTGCCCCGTCACGATGTGCGCGATGCTGCGCAGCGCGTCGCCGCCCAGATCGAAGTAGTGCGAATGGTCGCCGAAACTCAACCCGTCGTGTCCGGGCAGCTCGGCGTGGAACCGGACGGAGCCGAATCTATCTCCCGCCGGATCGGTGCCCAACCCCGCGTACCTGCCGAACGGATGCCCCAGCGCCTCGTTCAGCCCGTTCGGCACACCCCCCGATTCACCCAGCCAGCTCACCGGATCCGACGACGCCGCACCGACATACACATTGCCCCCGTCGGGGTGAAAGTCCGCCGCGGTGTGCGCCAAATCCGTTCCCGGCGAGCCCAACAGAATCACGTCGTTTGCGTCCGCGCCGCTCGCCGCGAACGCATCGGCCACCGTCGTCGCCCCGTATGAATGCCCGAGCACCGTGACATGCGGCGGGCTCCCGGCGTGCGTCACCCACAGCCCGTTGACGTCCTGCGCGAGCCGAAACCCGCCCTCGCGTGCCAGCAACGGTGACGCGACGCGAGGATCGTCGAAACCATCCGGTGTCTCGTATCCCATCCACGCGAGCACCGACAAATCGTCGCCCGGGTACCCGGCCAGCGACTGGTCGTAGACATTGATCGCGTCGTTGTGCCCGCCGGCCAGCCATCCGCTCGCGACGCTGCTGCCCGCTCCCGGCACGATCACCGCGATGTCGTCCGCGTGATCCGGATCGCCGATCGCGATGGCGGCGCGGCCCTTACCGCCGAACGCCAAGGGGTCGTACGCCCACAGCATCACCGGCCGCTGGTTGGCGGGGTCCGCTCCCCTGTCGTGGTCCAGACCCTGCTTCACCTGGACAGCGTTGCGGTGGCGCACCGAGTCATCGGCGAGGTTCAGATCGTCGCCCAGCACCGCGGTGTTGATCTGGTCGCGCACCTGGGCGGGAATGCCGTTGAGATTGCCCAACTCCGGCGGATGCTCGGCGATCAGCTGATCCCGCTGGCCTCCGGTGAGCGAATTCCACCATGCATTGACCTCATCGGCGTTGGCACCGGGCCGCGGTTGCAGCTGCATGCTCACCCCTGGTATCGCTGCGGGCAATTCGAAGCTACCAGCGGCGCCTGACCGGTTAACGTGTCGGCGAGCCGTTCACCAGCGCGGCCCTGACGCCGATCCGAAAGATCGTTCGAAACATGCGAGTTGACGGGCGGGAAATCACCGTTTCCGGCAGCTTGCTGCAACCGCTCGCCCGACGCACCAACGACATCCTCCGTGTCATCCTGGCGGCCCTGTTCCTCATCATCGTGATCGCAGGTTCGGTGATCACCCGCAGCAACTGGGTCGAGCTCGAGAAATCCATCTCCAGAATCGTCGGAGTTCTCACCCCCACGCAGGCAAATCTTGTCTATCTGATCTACGGCGTCGCGATTCTGGCGTTGCCGTTCGTGATCCTGATCAGCCTTGTTCTCAGCCGTCAGTGGAAACTCCTCAGCGCGTATGCAGCTGCCGCGTTTATCTCGCTTCTCGCCCTGTCAATCAGCGGCAACGGCATCGCTGCGCCGGGATGGCACTTCGACCTGTCCGACCGGTTCTCCACTCTCTCGTCGCAGTTCATCGACGACCCGCGGTGGATCGCGATGCTCGCCGCGGTGCTCACGGTGTCGGGTCCTTGGCAGCCCGCGCGGTGGCGTCGATGGTGGTGGACGCTGCTGCTGGCCTTCGTGCCGATCCATCTCGTCGTCAGCGCCGTGGTGCCGGCCCGCTCGTTGCTGGGGCTGGCGGTGGGCTGGTTCGTCGGCGCACTGGTCGTCCTGGTCGTCGGGACGCCCGCGTTGGAGGTGCCGCTCGAGGGCGCCGTCCGGGCGATGGCCAGGCGCGGATTCTTCGTGGTCGAGCTCAGGGTCGTGCGGCCGGCCGGGCACGGACCGCTCGAGCTGTCCGCGATGACGTCACAACCGGATTCGGTCGCGATCGTCGAGATGTACGGCCCGAACCAACGCAGCGGCGGCACGCTGCGCCAGCTCTGGCAGAAGCTGAGACTCCGCGATACCGAAACCGCGCCGCTGCAGACCTCCATGCGCCGTACCGTCGAGCATCAGGCGCTGATGGCCATCGCCCTCGGCGATCTCAACCTCGCCAACACCTCGACGATCGCGGTCGCCGCGCTGGACCGGGGATGGACACTGTATGCGCACACCCCCGCCCGCGGAACCCCGATCAATGAGTGCACGGACGCCATACCCGTTGCCCGAGTGTGGGATTCGCTGCACATCTTGCACAACCACCAGATCTCCCACGGTGACCTGCGCAGCGCGGAGATCACCGTCGACGACGGCACCGTGCGCTTCGGGGGCTTCGGCGAATCCGAGTACGGCGCCACCGACAATCAGCTTCAGTCGGACGTCGCCCAGCTCCTGGTGACGACCACCGATCTGTATGACGCGAAGTCCGCGGTGGGCGCCGCCATCGACTCCCTCGGCAAAGATGCGGTGCTGACGGCGTCCCGTCGACTCACGAAATCCGCCGTGCCATCCCGGATTCGCGACCCAATCGGCGATGCGGGTGCCGTCATCTCCGCAGCGCGTGACGAGGTGAAACGCCAAACCGGTGCCGATCAGATCAAGGCCGAGACCATCACCCGGTTCAGCCGCAACCAGGTCATCCAAATGGTGCTGCTCGTCGCGCTGGTCTACGTCGCCTACCCGTTTATCAGCACGGTGCCTACGTTCTTTTCTGAGCTTGGGAAGGCGAACTGGTGGTGGGCACTTCTGGGGCTGGCGGTTTCGGGGCTGACATACGTCGGCGCGGCGGCCGCGCTGTGGGCCTGCGCCGACGGCGCGGTGAGCTATCGGAATCTGGTGATCGCCCAGTTCGCCAGCACTTTTGCCGCCACAACCACCCCCGCGGGCGTCGGCGGGCTTGCGCTCAGTACGCGATTCCTGCACAAGGCCGGCCTGAGCGCCGTGCGTGCCACCGCGGCAGTGGCGATGCAACAGGCAGTGCAGGTGATCAGCCACGTTTCGCTGCTGATCATCTTCAGTGCCGCCGCGGGCGCGACGGCCGACCTGTCCCACTTCGTCCCCTCCGCCACGATTCTTTACCTGATCGCCGGGCTGGCCCTCGGGCTCGTCGGCGCGTTCCTGATCGTGCCAAGGCTGCGGAAGTGGCTCGGCACGGCGGTGCGGCCTCGACTCAAGGAGGTCGGGGCGGATCTCGTTGAACTCGCCCGCGAACCCAGGCGCCTGGCCCTGATCGTTCTCGGCTGTGCTGCAACGACTCTCGGCACGGCATTGGCATTGTGGGCAAGCGTCTGGGCGTTCGGCGGCGACACCTCGTTCGTCACCGTCACCATCGTGACCATGGTCGGCGGAACCCTCGCTTCGGCGGCGCCCACCCCCGGCGGCGTGGGCGCGGTCGAAGCGGCGCTGATCGGCGGTCTGGCGGCATTCGGTGTGCCCGCGGCCATCGGCGTGCCGGCCGTGCTGCTCTACCGGATTCTCACCTGCTGGCTGCCGGTGTTCATCGGCTGGCCGGTCACGCGGTGGATGACGAACAACGACATGATTTAACGGAAACGGCGTCCGGGCGCTACGGACGGCACCCGTGCGGCTGCGGCAACCGCGTGATCATCATGCCACCGTCGATAACCGACACGCCTATCGTGTCGGCCGCATATCCCCATGCCCAGGACGTGATGGCGTCGTCCAACTCGCCGCACCACGGCATCCCGTTCAGCGCGGCGAAAGTGGGTAGCTCGGACCTCATCTGCACCACGAGGTCGTGGCGGCCGCCGGGCACCTCCCAGAACTCGAAGCCGGGCGGCGTCGGTTTCCCCGTGTAGGGGCGCGCCCCGACGGGCAGCGACATCTCGGGGACCAGACGCGAATGCGGGCCACCCAGATCCGGAAGTGGGGCCGTGATTTCGGGCACACTGGTGGCCGCGGCCGGTATCGACGTGGTCGGGGCCGTCGGCGACCCGTACGCGGCCAGGACGCCGATGATCACGGCGCTGACCAGCACCGCTCCGCAGGCAAGCGCCAGCCACCCCCGCGCCGGCATCGGCCCCCGTGGTCTCATCCTTCTCCCTCGCACAGCCCCGAAATCGGCTGTTCAGGGCTTCATCCGACCACAGTCGGTCCCCCGCCGCGCTCTGATCACCAAATCTTCAGGATCTTCAGAGAGTTTTCAGCCAGGCTGATTAGCCTCGACATCGTTTGACCCCAGCAGCAAACGGCAGGAAGCGGAGGCGATGAACGGGTTCGGGAACAGCACACGACGTCAGAAGCCAACGTTGCGTCGCCCACTCAGTCGCCCACTCAATGGCACAGCCAAGTGCCTGCGCCGCGTGGCGGTGGCCGCCGTCTCGGCGATGCTGCTGAGTGGGCTGGCCCTGGTCGGCAGCCCGGCCAGCGCGCACGCGTTCTCCCGGCCGGGGCTGCCGGTGGAGTACCTGCAGGTGCCGTCGCCGTCGATGGGCCGCGACATCAAGATCGAGTTCCAGAGCGGCGGAAACAACTCGCACGCGGTGTACCTGCTCGACGGGCTGCGGGCCACGGACGACTGGAACGGTTGGGACATCAACACGCCGGCCTTCGAGTGGTATCTCAATTCCGGGTTGTCGATCGTGATGCCGGTGGGTGGGCAGTCCAGCTTCTACACGAACTGGTACAAGCCCGCCTGCGGTAAGAGCGGCTGCCTCACCTACAACTGGGAGACCTTCCTCACCCAGGAGCTACCGCAGTGGCTACAGGCCAACCGCGAAGTCGACCCGAACGGTAACGCCGCGGTGGGGCTCTCGATGGCCGGCTCTGCGGCGATGGTGCTGGCGATGTACTACCCGCAGCAGTACATCTACGCCGCCTCCCTGTCCGGGTTCCTGAACCTGTCCGAGGGCTGGTGGCCGACGCTCGTCGGCATGTCGATGAACGACGCGGGCGGCTACAAGGCCGAGGACATGTGGGGCCCGTCCAGTGACCCGGCATGGAAGCGCAACGACCCGATGGTCAACATCAGCAAGCTCGTCGCGAACAACACCCGACTGTGGGTGTACTGCGGCAACGGCAAGCCCAACGAACTCGGCGGCGACAACTTCAACGCGAAGTTCCTCGAGGGCTTCACCCTGCGCACCAACAAGACCTTCCAGGACACCTACCTCGCCGCCGGCGGCAAGAACGCGGTGTTCAACTTCCCCGACAGCGGCACCCACAGCTGGGAGTACTGGGGCCAGCAGCTGCAGGCGATGAAACCCGACGTGCAGCGGGTGCTGGGCGCCGCCCCCACCGCCTGACCTCGGTCATACAGTGAAGGCATGACAGAACAATCCCCCGCGGTCACGCTCTCGCATCCACCGGCCGCGTTCCTTCGCGCCGTCAACCCGATCCTGGCCTATCTGTTGCGCACCCCGCTCTTGGGCGCCGCCCGCGAGCAGATGATGGTCGTGAGCTTCAACGGACGCAAGACGGGCCGTCGGTACTCAATTCCGTTGAGCGCCCACCGGATCGACAACAATCTCTACGCCCTCACCAGCGCGCCGTGGAAGATGAACTTCCGCGACGGCGCCACCGCCGAGGTCCTCGTCGGCGGTAAGACGACGACCATGCGCGGCGAACTGATCCGGGACCCTGCTGTGGTCGCCGATCTCTCGCACCGCGTTGCCGAGTCATACGGAGCCAAGCGCGCCCAACGCACGATGGGATTGAAATTCCGCGATCAGCGAGTACCCACACTCGAGGAGTTCACCGAGGCGACCGAACGCGAACACATTGCGGCAGTCCGGTTGACCCCGGCGGGTTAGCGATCATTTGATCGCGCCGTTGATCGCCGGCGTGTCGATCATCCCCTTGTCGACTCCCCACATGGTGGCGATGGTCCGGTACTCACCGGTCTGCATCAGATGCTCCAGTGCTTTCCGCAACGACTGCGCCAGCGGCGAGCCCTTTGCCACCGGCCAGCCGTACGGCGCGGAATCGAAGACCGCTCCCGCCGGCTCGAGCTCGCCCGCGCTCAGTTTGATCGCAAACCCCGTCACCGGCGAGTCGGCCGTCATCGCGTCGACCTCCCCGGCGATCAATGCATGGGTGAGGTCGTCCTGGCGCTGGTAGACCACCTTGTCAATCGGTGCGAGGCCCGCCGCCACACACGCATCGCTCTTGGCGGGCAGCTCTTTCGTCTCCTGGATCGAAGCTGTCACCACGCCGACCCGGCGCCCGCACGCGGCGTCGGGGTCGATCGGTTTCCCGGGCCGTTGCGCCCACAGCGTGCCCGCCCGGAAGTAGGTGACGAAGTCGACCGTCGACTGGCGCTCCGCGGTGTCGGTGAGCGACGACATCCCGACGTTGAACTGCCCGCCCTGGACCGAGGGAATGATGCTCTCGAACGCGGTCTCACGGTAGTCCGGGGCCAGCCCAAGGGTTTTCGCCATTGCGTTCATCACGTCGACATCGAAGCCGACGATCTGGCCGTCGGAATTCTTGAATTCATTTGGCGCGTAGGGGACATTGACACCGATCACCAGCCGGCCCGTCGCCCTGATGTCCTTCGGCACGGTCGCTGCGATCGCCGGGTCGGCCCCCTGCGGCAGCGAGCTCCCCCCTTCGTGTTTTCCCCACCACAGCCACGCCCCGACCGCGCAACCCGCGACCAGCAGCACTGCGGCGCCTGCCAGCGCGAGGGCTCGCCGCGAGACGCGCCGGGCCGGCGTGTGCGCGCGTTGGGCCGAATGTCGCGAGCCGCCGGCCCTGCGCGCCGGCGCATTCAGTGCCCGCCGGGCGGCGGCGGCCAGGTCGCCGGCCGTTTGGTACCGCTTGTCCGCCTTCTTGGCCATGCCCTTCGCGATGACCTCGTCGAACGCCGCCAGCTTCTCCTCCGTCGCCGACGGTTGAGGCGGGGGCGACACCATGTGTCCCGAGATCTGCTGTTCGAGACTGTCCGCCGGGTACGGCCGCAAACCGGTGAGACATTCGTACAGCACGCAGGTCAGGGCGTAGACGTCGGAACGCGGATCGGCGTATCCGGTGTCGAAACGCTCCGGCGCCATGTACGCCATCGTGCCCAGCGTGTTGCCGGCCGTGGTCACGCCTTCCTCACCGGCCGTGCGGGCCAGCCC
The DNA here is from genome assembly GCA_963828065.1 of uncultured Actinomycetota bacterium. GTDB lineage: Bacteria > Actinomycetota > Actinomycetes > Mycobacteriales > Mycobacteriaceae > Mycobacterium. The sequence continues at coordinate 22,688 of CAWHDL010000004.1, forward strand.
GAAGTCGATCAGGTACACGAAGTCGTGTTCGGTGATCAAGATGTTCGACGGCTTGACGTCGCGGTGGATCAGGCCCGCTTCGTGAGCGGCATCCAGCCCGGCCGCGACCTGCTCCACCACGTTCACCGCAAACGCCGCCCCGGGCGGCTTGTCACTGTCCTTGAGGATCGTGCCGAGGTCGCGCCCCTCGATCAGCCGCATGTCCAGATAGAGCCGGCCATCGATTTCACCGAAGCCGTGGATCGGCACCACATGAGGTTCGTTCAGCCCGGCCGCGGCCTGCGATTCACGCCGGAAGCGCTGCTGAAACGTGCTGTCGCCGGCTAGCTGGGGCGGCAACACCTTGATCGCGACGATGCGGTCGGTGTTGGTGTCGTAGGCCCGGTAGACCTCGCCCATCCCGCCCCGGCCCAGCAGCTCCCGCAGCTGATAGTGCCCGAATGGTGTCGCGTCCACCGTTTACTCCTCGGCATCAGCCAACCCCGCGTCGGTGTGTCGATTGAAGCTACATCACGTTGAGCCGAACCTTTCCAAGGATTCGCCAAGTGCCCTCCCGGAAGCTTCTCTCCAACGAGAACACCAGCCCGATCGTCCGAGAAAAGGCACACCCAAACCGAAAGGAGAAGACGATGCGGAAACCCTCGAGGCGCCACCTGCACCCGGTACGCGACGTCGCTCCTCCGTCGCTGCAATTCCGCACCATCCACGGCTACCGCCGCGCCTTCCGCGTCGCCGGGTCCGGGCCCGCGATCCTGATGATCCACGGTGTGGGCGACAACTCCACCACATGGGAGACCGTGCACACCCAACTCGCCCAACGGTTCACCGTCATCGCACCCGACCTGCTGGGCCACGGCGAGTCCGACAAACCACGCGCCGACTACTCGTTGGCGGCCTTCGCGAACGGCATGCGCGACCTGCTCGCCGTGCTCGGTATCGACCGGGTCACCATCGTCGGGCATTCGCTTGGCGGCGGCATCGCAATGCAATTCGCCTATCAGTACCCGCACCTGGTCGAGCGCATCGTGCTGGTGAGCAGTGGCGGCGTCACGAAGGACGTCAGCCCGGCGCTGCGGTTGGCGGCACTGCCGATGGGCAGCGAAGCGCTGGCGATGCTGCGGGTGCCGGGCGCGCTACCCGCGTTGCAACTCGTCGGTCGCGTCGTCGAAAAGACACTGGGATCCACCAAGTTCGGGCGCGACCTGCCCGACGGCCTGCGCCTGTTCGACGGGTTGGTGAAGAAGCCGGGCGCATTGTCGGCGTTCTCGCGAACCCTGCGCTCAGTGGTCGACGGGCGCGGCCAGTTCGTCACCATGCTGGATCGCAGCTATCTCATGCAATCCATACCCCTGCAATTGATTTGGGGCGAGGACGACCTGGTGATCCCGGTAAGCCACGCCCGGATCGCCCACGAGGCGATTCCCGGCTCGCGCCTTGAGATCTTCGAGAACTCCGGGCACATGCCGTTTCACGACCACCCCGCCCGCTTCGTCGACGTAGTCGAACGGTTCATCGACTCGACCGAACCGGGCGACCACGACCCCGACCTCATGCGCTCGCAGCTGCAGACCGGCATCCGCCGGGTCGCCACCGCGGCGTCGGTCGAGGCCGTGACGCGCGGCGCCTGACGCGACCAGGTCGCAGCCGCTCCGCCGGGGCGGCGGGTTACGTTTGGACGATGGCCGACTTTCGCACCGAGCCGCACACCATGACGCGGGTCGACATCAACACCGGAATGCCTTTCGCCGCGTTCGTGACCGCATTCGAGGACGCGGCTCCGGCGTTCGACCCGGAGCCCATGCAGCACATCGTCGACACCGGCGGAACCTGGGACGACGTCCGGGCCGCGGTGGCCGAGAACGCCCCGAACGAACTGATGCGGTACGCGCAGATCAACGGGATGCCGCTGCTGCGTGCGGCCGGGCATAGCACCCAGGCGAACGAGTACCTGGTGGGCAACCACGTGATCGCCGAGAGCATGTTCCGCCACGACCCGAAGGCACTGCTGTACGCGCCGCTGCGGATGCTGGTGTACAGCGACGCCGACGGCAACGCGGTCTTCACGATGGACAAGCCCAGCGCCGCGTTCGGGAGCCTGGGAATCGCCGAGGTCACCGCGGTCGGGGAAGGCCTCGACCGCAAGGTGGTGAACCTGCTGCGCATCGTCGGCGTGGACGCCGAGCAGGCGTTCGCCTAGCGATTTACCGCCGGCGCAGCACCGTCACGTTGTCGGTGAGGACCGCGTGCTGGCCCTCCGGGCCGACGGCGTCGCGCTCGACCGCTTCGACTCTGACCCGATCCCATTGCGCATCATCGAGATTCAGCAACGACACCACGTGCTCGGCGCTTTCAAACTCGTGATGGTGGTGGTCCAGTTTCGACGCCCATGGTGGCGCCGCGCCATGATCCACGATCAGCATCGTGCCGCCGTTCGCGACGGCGCCCGCCGCGCGGCGCAGCAGCTGCGCGCGGTCCATCGGGACCGTCGAATGCAGGAACTGCGCCGACACCAGGTCGAAGACGCCGTCCGGGAGACTCTCGGTGAGGTCGTGCCGTTGAAAGTCGATGCTGCCGTCCAGGTTGCGGGCTACCGCGTCAGCCGTTGCCCGGTCGAGCGCCGTCTGGGAGATGTCCACCGCGGTCACGTGCCAGCCGTGTTCGGCGAGCCACAGCGCGTCGGCGCCCTCACCGCAGCCGAGGTCCAGCGCCCGGCCGGGCGTCATCGGCTCGACGACCTCGGCGAGCCGTGCATTGACGCGTCCGCTCCACACGCGCCGGCGTTCTCCGTAGTGCTCCTCCCAGGCCTCTTGTGCCTCAGACATCGCCATACCGACACCTTGCCAGCCGCGACCTGCGGCACACTGTCAGGGTGACGCAGCAGGCCCAGTCCTTCGACGTCGTCATCATCGGCGCGGGCATCTCCGGGATCGGCGCCGCCTACCGGATCGCCGAGCGCAACCCCGGCCTCACCTATGCGATCCTCGAGCGCCGGTCCAACATCGGCGGCACCTGGGACCTGTTCCGCTACCCCGGCATCCGCTCCGACAGCAGCATCTTCACGCTGAGCTTCCCGTACGAGCCCTGGCGGCGGAAGGAGGGCATCGCCGACGGCGTCCACATCCGCGAGTACCTCACCGACACCGCCCGCAAGCACGGGATCTACCAGCAGATCCGGTTCGGCCATCGCGCCCGCTCGGCCGATTGGGACTCTGACACCGACACCTGGACCGTGCGCGCCGACCACGACGGCACGGACACGGCCTTCACCGGCCGCTTCGTCTTCTTCGCGACCGGCTACTACAACTATGACGAGGGCTACACGCCCGACTTCCCGGGCATCGAGCGGTTCGCCGGCGAAGTCATTCATCCGCAACACTGGCCGGAGGACCTGGACTACACCGGCAAGACGATGGTGGTCATCGGCAGCGGCGCGACCGCCGTCACGCTCGTCCCGTCCCTTGCCGATCGGGCAGCCAAGGTCGTCATGCTGCAGCGCACGCCGAGCTACATCGGCACCTTCCCGAGAACCGATGTGCTCACCGAGGGCATTCGAAAAGTTCTACCACGACGTGCTTTTCACCCCGTGATCAGATTCCGCAACGCGTTGCAGGAAGCGATCGGCTGGTTCCTCGCGCGCAAGACCCCGGCCCTGATGAAGTACCTCTTCCGCAGGATGCAAACCCAGCGGCTGCCGCAGGGTTACGACATCGACACCCACTTCAGCCCGCCCTACAAACCGTGGGACCAGCGGATCTGCCTGGCCGCCGACGGCGACCTGTTCGACGCGATCAGCGCCGGGCAGGTCGAGATGGTGACCGACCGGGTCGACCACTTCGATGCCGGCGGCATCGCGTTGGCGTCGGGTCGCCATCTGGCGGCCGACATCGTCGTGACCGCGACCGGCATGGATCTGCAGGCGCTGGGCGGGGTCACGCTGAACCTCGACGGTGCCGAGGTCAAGCCTCAGGACCGCTTCGTCTACAAGGCGCACATGCTCGAAGACGTCCCGAATCTGTTCTGGTGCATCGGCTACACGAACGCGTCCTGGACGCTGCGCGCCGACATGACGGCTCGCGCGACGGCCAGGCTGCTCGCGCACATGAGTGCTCGCGGCTACACGTCGGCCTACCCGCATCACCACGGCGCGCCGATGGCCGAGAAGCTGTCGTGGGACATTGAGACGGGTTATGTGCTGCGCAATCTGCACGCGCTGCCGAAGTCGGGCACCAAGCGGCCGTGGAACGTGCGGCAGAACTACTTCGCCGACGCGATCGACTACCGGTTGGACCGGATCACCGAGGCGATGGTGTTCGGATCGAACGGCCGGACGCGCAGCACCTAAGACTTGCGCAGGCGCCATCCGGCGAACGCGAGGGCGATGCCGATCAGCGCGATGATCGGACCGAGTACTGACCACGTGGTCGTGTTGCTCATCGGGCTGCCCAACACCACCCCAAACCCCTGGAGCGCGAACAGCACGCCGAAAGCCGCGACGACAATGCCGACTATTCCGAGCAGGACACCGAGTATCTGGAGACCAGTGCGCATGCCTTCAGTCTGCAGTTCGTGAACTGGTAGTGAACAGGCAGGCCTCCCCAATAAGGTGGCAGGCATGACAGCTGCTCGTCGCGAACCCCGTGTCGTTGTGCTCGGTGGCGGCTCCTGGGGCACCACCGTCGCGTCCATCGCCGCCCGCCGCTCCGACACCCTGCAATGGGTGCGCTCCGCCGAGACCGCCGAGGACATCAACGAGCGTCACCGCAACATGCGCTATCTGGGCGACGAGGTCGAGCTGACGCCGAGCCTGAAGGCCACCAACGACTTCCAAAAAGCCGCCGACTGCGCCGACGTCGTGGTGATGGCGGTGCCCTCGCACAGCTTCCGCGACGTGTTGATGGACCTGAGGTCCTGCCTGCGGCCGTGGGTGCCGATCGTCTCGTTGGTCAAGGGGCTGGAGCAGGGCACCAGCCTGCGGATGTCGCAGATCGTCGAAGAGGTGATGCCCGGACACCCCGCAGGCATCCTCGCGGGGCCGAACATCGCCCGCGAGGTCGCAGAGGGATACGCCGCGGCGGCGGTGATGTCGATGCCGGATCAGCACCTCTCGACCCGGCTGGCGCAGATGTTCCAGACCCAGCGGTTCCGGGTGTACACCACCGACGACGTGATCGGCGTCGAGATGGCCGGCGCCTTGAAGAACGTCTTCGCGATCGCCGTTGGCATGGGCTATTCGCTCGGCATCGGCGAGAACACTCGGGCCTTGGTGATCGCGCGCTCGCTGCGCGAGATGACCAAGCTCGGCGTGGCGATGGGCGGACAGCCCGAAACCTTCCCCGGCCTGGCGGGTCTGGGAGATTTGATCGTCACGTGCACCAGCGCGCGCAGCCGCAACCGGCACGTCGGCGAGCAGATCGGCGCAGGCAAGCCGATCGAGGAGATCCTCGCGTCGATGGACCAGGTCGCCGAGGGCGTCAAGGCCGCGAGCGTGGTCATGGAGCTCTCCGAGCGCTACGGCGTGCACATGCCGATCGCACGCGAGGTGGACGGCGTCATCAACCACGGCCGCACCGTCGACGTTGCGTACAAGGGCCTGGCCGCCGAGACGCCCGGCCACGAAATCTACGGCGCCGGGTTTTAGGTTTCCCCCGCCGCGAAATAGACTTCCGGTCGTGACCGGGCGCGTGCGTTGTGTTGCTGCCGTACTCGCCCTCATCACCGGGCTGCTCGCGGGTTGCGGGAAGCCGAAGACAGAAACCCACACCGCCACACCGATTCGGCATCTGGTGGTGATCTTCGAAGAGAACGTCTCCTTCGACCACTACTTCGGCACCTACCCTCACGCCGCCAATGTCGACGGGCAGCCGTTCACTGCGGATCCGAACACCCCTGCGGTGAACGGGCTTTCGCCCGAGCTGTTGACACGCAACCCGAACGCGGCCCAGCCAACCCGCCTCGGCGGCCCGGGCCAGCTGGTCACCTGCGATCAGGACCACGAATACCTGGCAGAGCAACTGGCCTTCCACGGCGGCGCGATGGACCAGTTCGTCGAGCACACGCAGGGCCCACCGTGTTCCCCACCCACCTTCAGCGCGCCGGGGCTTGTCATGGACTACTACGACGGCAACACGGTTACCGCGCTGTGGAACTACGCCCAGCACTACGCGCTCAACGACAACTCCTACAACACCACGTTCGGTCCGTCTTCCCCGGGCCATGTCAACCTGATCTCCGGTCAAACCCATGGAGTCACACGGCAATTCATGCCGGCCGGCAAGCCGTTCCCGGCCGGTGAGGTCATCGACAACACCGGCAACGGGCAGAGCACCCTGATCGGCGATTCGCAGCCTCTGGGCGATGACTGCTCCGACCGCGACCAGGTACAGTTCAGCGCCGCCAACCGCAACGTCGGTGACCTGATGAACGCCAACGGCATCACGTGGGGCTACTTCGAGGGCGGTTTCGCACCGACCGCCACCAAGCCCGACGGGACCGCGGTGTGCGGCGCGGTTCACAACATCGGCGCCGCCCTGGGCGGAACGGGCAAGACCGGTGCGCTGCCGTTCGGCGCGAAACCGGACTACATCCCCCACCACGAGCCCTTTCAGTACTATCCGTCGACCGCCAATCCTCACCACCTGCGACCCGGCTCGGTCGACATGATCGGCAGGTCTGATGAGGCCAACCACCAATACGACGTGTCGGATTTCTGGGCCGCGGCCGACGCCGGCCACCTGCCCGCTGTCAGTTTCCTGAAACCGCCGGGGTATCAGGACGCCCACCCGTCCTACTCCGATCCACTCGACGAGCAGCAGTTCCTCGTCGAGACGATCAACCGCCTGCAGCGGCTCCCGGACTGGAAAGACATGGCGATCGTCATCGCCTACGACGACTCCGACGGTTGGTATGACCACCAACCGTCGCAGACCGTGTCTGCCTCCGCGACACCCCAGGACGGACTCAACGGTCCGGGCATCTGCGGTGATTCCACCGCGCCGGTGGTGTATCAGGGCCGTTGCGGATACGGGCAGCGGCTACCGCTGCTGGCGATCTCTCCCTACGCCAGGCCGAACTTCGTCGACCACAACCTCACCGACCAGTCCTCGATCCTGCGCTTTATCGAAGACAACTGGCACCTCGGCAGGATCGGCGACTACTCCTTCGACGAGCGGGCCGGACGGTTGGACACGATGTTCGACTTCACCGGGGCTGCCCGCGGACCACTGTTCCTCGATCCGCATACCGGCGTTCCCCAGTGAACGTCTAAGCAGTGAAACGTTTAACCCACGAAGCTGCCCGCGGGGCTCAGCACGAACCCGTGCTGGCTGGAGGTGTTCACGCACACCGTCGCCCCGCCCGCGTCGATCGCGCAGGCCATATTGCGATAGGCCAGCCGCGTCTGCGGCGGCAACGGCTTCACCGGGCCCGCCGCCTCGAACATCGGCCCTGTCGCGTTGGCGAACGTCGGCTGCTCGGCGCCGATGGCGCTCACCAGGTTGGCGCCCTCCGGCGCGGCCGGGAGTGCCCCGCTGCAGCCGAACCCGTTACGACCCTTGTCGATCACGCAGGTCAGGCCGTCCGGCGTCCCGAACGCTAACCAGGTCCCGCCCAGCACCGAGAACTCGGCGGGAGAAATCGATGGGTAAACGTTGACGTTCGGAAGCACGGGGGGAGGCGGAGTGTCGGCCCAGGCGACGGGTGTTGTCGCGATCAGCGCAGCCCCCGCGACAGAAGCCAAGCCCGTCAGCAATTTGTTATGCACGGATTGAAACCCTACGACGGTTCGGCGCCCGGCGCGCGCACGACCATCGGCACCGCGGGAAAGTACCCCGCCATCTCTGACCGTGCCTTGCGCAGCGCTGCGGTGCCGTAGCCCTTCTTCCGATGGTCGGGATGAATCCAAATTCGCACGTTGACCTCGCCGTCGACCAGGTCTCCGAAGACCATTCCGACCTTCTCCGCGCCGGCGACCGCGACCAGCCAGGCGGCGTCTTCGAGGTTGATTCGTCCTAGCCCGGAACGAATCTCGTCGTCGAGCTCGCCCGCGGGCCCGCCCGAACCGTCACCAGCGGCACGCATGTCCTCGGTTCTGGCAGCGAAGATGTCGCGGTCTGAACCGGCGGCGAACGGCCGCAGCGTCAGGCCCTCACCCGAACTCGCCGGCCGCTCGACGAAGGTGAACGTCAGCCGCTTGTTCAGATCCTCGAGCTCATCGGCGATCTTCTTCCGCGAATCCTTGGTGAGGCTGTCGAACGACATACCCATCACCGCCTCACCGCCGAGGCGCGAGGTACCGAGCAGTTTGGCGATCGCGTCGACGGCCGCCGCGCGATCGTGGGCCGCCACGATCGCGTCGAGCACCTCGTGTCGCTGCTCGAGCGCGTTGAGCAGGGCATCGGCAATTTCGCGGCGAGCTGCAGCCCGGTCGTGGTCGGTCATCTTCTAAGCCTAGGGCTAGGCCCCGTTCTGGTCGATGCTCAGTACGACCCGCGGGCCATCTCTTCAAGCCGCCTGATCCGATCCTCGATCGGCGGGTGCGTGGAAAACAGCGACCCCATCCGCTCGCCGTCGCGAAACGGGTTCGCGATCATCAGGTGCGCCTCGCTGGCCAGCTTCGGCTCCGGCGGCAGCGGCGCCGCCTGCACACCGCCCGAGATCTTGCGCAGCGCCGACGCCAACGCCAGCGGGTCGCCTGTCAGCTCGGCGCCCGACTGGTCGGCCTGGTACTCCCGCGACCGCGAAACCGCCAGCCGCACGACCGTCGCCGCGACCGGACCCAGCAGCGAAACCAGCAGCAGCGCAAGCGGATTCGAGCCATCGCGGTTGCCGCCGAACATCGTCATGATCAACGCCAGGTTGGCCAGACCAGAGATCACCGCGGCCAACGCGCCTGCGACACAAGAGATCAGGATGTCGCGGTTGTACACGTGCGACAGCTCGTGCCCCAGCACCGCCCGCAACTCACGGTCATTGAGAATCGCCAGAATTCCGGTCGTGCAGCACACCGCCGCATTCCGCGGATTGCGCCCGGTCGCGAACGCGTTCGGGTTGGCGGTGTCGCTGATGTACAGCCGCGGCATCGGCTGATGCGCCGTGGTCGCCAGCTCCCGCACGATCCGGTACATCACCGGCTCGGCCAACTCGTTCACCGGCTGCGCATGCATCGCCCGCAGCGCCAGCTTGTCGCTGTTGAAGTACACCCAGACGTTCATGCCGACCGCGAACAGCATCGACAGAATCAGAAACGACCTTCCGAACAACGACCCGACGAACACGATCAGGGCGGACATCAGCCCGAGAAGCAACACCGTCTTGATGCCGTTGCCCCATCCGTGGCCCATCGTCAACTCCTCTTACCCGGAATACCGATCGTTAAGAGAACGCTGAGCGGTGGCGGCGGGTTCCGTCAACCGTGCCGGGAAATGGTGTAGTCGACGAGCGTGGCCAGCGCGCCCCGCCCCGCCCCTTCGGGCAGCCCGGCCAGCTCCTCGCGGGCCTGCGCGGCATACCGAGCGACCGTGTTCTTCGCCTGTGTCATTCCCGGCGATGCCCGGAGCAGCGCCAACGCCTCGGCCACGTGCTCGTCGTCGTCCACCGGGCCTGCCAACAGCTCGCGTAGCCGGTCCGCGTCCGGCCCGGTCTCCCGCAGCGCGTACAGCACCGGAAGCGTGTGCACGCCCTCGCGCAGGTCGGTGCCCGGCGTCTTGCCCGACTCTTCGGAGTCGCTGGCGATGTCGATGATGTCGTCGGAGATCTGGAATGCCGTGCCGACGATCCCGCCCAGCCGGCTCAGCCGCGCGATCTCGTCGTCTGACGCGCCCGAGAACGTGGCACCGAACTGGCCCGCCGCGGCGATCAGCGAGCCCGTCTTCTCGTGCACCACCCGCATGTAGTGGTCGACCGAGTCGACATGCTGGGCCGCCCCGCGCGTCTCCCGCATCTGGCCGGTCACCAGCTCGGCGAACGTCTCGGCGATCACCCGCACGGCGTCCGGGCCCAGCCTGCTGACCAGCCGCGACGCCGTCGCGAACAGATAATCGCCCGCCAGGATCGCGATGTTGTTGCTCCAGCGGGTGTTGGCACTGGGCGCGCCGCGGCGGACTTTCGCCTCATCCATCACGTCGTCGTGGTACAGCGTCGCCAGGTGCACCAGCTCGATGACCGAGCCCGCGACCGTCACCTGCCACGCGTCGGGGTTCGGCCCCAGCTGCGCCGACAGCACCGTGAACAGCGGGCGGAACCGTTTGCCACCGGCCTCGAAAAGGTGCATCACCGCGTCGCGAATGATCTCGTCGCCTTTGCCAAGCTCCTGGCTGATCAGCGTCTCGATGCGGGCCACGCCGTCGCGGACACTCGCGGCGAACGCGGGGTCACCGAGCTCGACCCCTGCCACCACGGTCACTGGCGTTTTCACCTGTCCAACATACTGAACAGCATGGACGCCCGCGGACGCGAGGAGCGAGACAGCCTGCGTGGACGCGAGGAGCCGGACAGGCTCAGCGCGGACCTGGTGGTCATCGGCGCCGGTCCGGCCGGGTCGGCGGCGGCGGCATGGGCGGCTCGGGAAGGCCGCGACGTGCTGGTCATCGACGCCGCCGACTTCCCGCGCGACAAGCCGTGCGGCGACGGGTTGACGCCCCGCGCGGTCGCCGAGTTGCAGCGGCTCGGCCTCGGCGACTGGCTCGACGCGCACATCAAGCACCGCGGGCTGCGGCTGACCGGGTTCGGCGGCGAGGTGGAGATCGACTGGCCGGGCCCGTCTTTCCCGGCGTACGGCACCGCGGTGCCGCGGACGCAGCTCGACGAGCGGGTCCGGCAGGTGGCCGTCGACGCGGGCTGCCGGATGCGGCTGGGCTCGAAAGTGGTCGGCACCGAGTGTGATTCGCGCGGCCGGGTGACGTCGCTGCGGCTGGCCTCGGGCTCCGAGGTTGCGTGCCGGGAGGTGGTCGTCGCCGACGGAGCCCGGTCCCCGGTCGGCAGGATGCTGGGCCGGCAGTGGCATCAGCAGACGGTGTACGGCGTGGCGGTGCGCGGGTATCTGCCCTCGCCGCGGGCCGACGACCCGTGGCTGTCGACGAATCTGGAACTGCGCACCCGCGGCGGCGAGCTGCTGCCGGGGTACGGCTGGATCTTCCCGCTGGGCAACGGCGAGGTGAACATCGGCGTCGGAGCATTGGCCACGCAGAACCGGCCCGCCGACGTGGCGCTGCGGAAACTGATCGGCCACTACGCCGACCAGCGGCGAGGTGACTGGGACTTCGACGGCTCGCCGCGGGCGGTGTCGTCGGCGCTGCTGCCGATGGGCGGTGCAGTGTCCGGGGTGGCCGGGCCCAACTGGATGCTGATCGGCGACGCGGCGGCGGGCGTGAACCCGCTGAACGGCGAGGGCATCGACTACGGGCTGGAGATGGGCCGGTTCGCGGCGGAGATGCTCGGCGGCGGCGACCTGTCGCTGGCCTGGCCGGCGCTGCTGCAGGAGCACTACGCGAAGGCGTTCTCGATCGCGCGGCGGCTGGCGTGGCTGCTGACGGTGCCGTGGCTGCTGCCGACGGTCGGCCCCTTCGCGATGCGGTCGGTGGCGTTCATGCAGATGGTGGTGCGGGTGATGGCCAACCTCGTCGTCGACGAGGACGTCGACCGGGTGGCGCGGTTGTGGCGCCGGCTGGGGACGGGCTCGCGGGCCCTGGACCGCCGCACGCCGTTCAGCTGAATTCTCAGTCCTGCTCGCCGTATTCGTCGAACCAGTGGGCCAGTTTGCCGCGGCGGCTGACCGCACGCAGCCTGCGTTCGGCCGCGTCGCGCGCCTTCGTGGTGGTGACGATGAGCAGTTCGTCAGCGGCTTCGATACGCGTCTCGGGCTGCGGGACGAACGCGTGTCCGCCCCGGATGATCAGTGTGATCACGCTGGGGTCGGGGAGCCGCAGCTCGAGCATCGTCACGTTGCGCAGCCGGGACGACGGCCGCACGGTGATGGTCAACAACTCGGCTCCCAGCACGTCGAGGGGTGCGGCTTCGACCTCGATTTCGCGCGTCGGATCGGCGGGGGTCAGCTGCAGCCTGCGCGCGAGTGGCAGCAGGCTCGGACCCTGCACCAGGGTGAAGACCACCACGAGAATGAACACGATGTTGAGCAGCCGGTAGCTGCCGGCGACACCCGCCACGATGGGAAACGTCGCCAGCACGATGGGAACCGCACCCCGCAGCCCGGCCCATGACGAGAAGACCTGCTCGCGCCACGGCACCCGAAACCAGATGAGTGAAACGACGACCGAGACGGGCCGGCTTGCTAACAGAAGCACCAGTCCGATCACTATTCCCGCCACCACGTCGCCGGGCATCCGGCTGGGCGTTACCAGCAGGCCGAGCAGGACGAACAGACCGATCTGCGCCAACCAGCCAAGCCCCTCGGCGAAGGATCTGGTGGCCTTGCGATGCGGCAGCCCCGAGTTGGCCAGCACCAGCGCCGAAAGGTACGCGGCGATGAACCCGCTGGCGTGGACGCTGCCCGCCGCAGCGAAGGCCAGCATGCCCAGCCCGAACGTCGCCAGTGGGTAAAGACCCGACGCAGGCAGCGCGACGCGGCGCAGCACAAGCATGCCGAGCACACCGAAGGCCAGCCCGATCGCGATGCCGGCCCCCAACTCATACAGCACACCGACGATGGCGGCCCGCGGTGCAAGAACCAGCGGCGTCGCGCTGAACATCAAGACCAGGATCACGGCCGGGGCGTCGTTGAAGCCGGACTCGGCCTCCAGCAGCCCTGCCAGCCGGCGCGGCAGCGGCACCACACGCAGCACCGAAAACACCGCGGCCGCATCGGTCGACGACACGATCGCCCCGAGCAGCAGAGAGAGTTGCCAGTTCATGCCGAGCAGCCAATGCGCGCCGGCGGCGGTGACCAGCGTGGACACCACAATGCCGACCGTCGCCAGCACCGCCGCCGGCGCCAGCACGTCGCGCACATCCGAGAACCGCGTCGTCAACCCGCCCTCGACGAGGATCACCGCGAGCGCCGCGGTACCGAGGTCGGCGGCCAGTTGCGCGTCGTTGAACGTCAGTCCCAGCCCGTCCTGACCGATGACAACGCCGAACGCCAGGAACAGCAACAGGCTCGGAAATCCCACCCGGCTGGCCAGCAAGGTGCCCGCGATGCTGCCCATCAGCACCAGCCCACCGACCAGCAGCGCCAGGTACAGCTCCGGCAAGGTCAACGTCGTCCCCGTTCGGCATGGCGCACACACGCGGCTGTGCCAGTAAATCAGCACCAACGCCCCTGCGAGAGATGGTCGCGAGGTGGTATTGAAGGGCATGCGCATCGCGATTGCCGGCGCCGGAGCGGTCGGTCGGTCCGTCGCGCGCGAACTGCTCGACAACGGCCACAAGGTGCTTCTGATCGAACGCGACCCCAGCAAGTACGAACCGCAGACCGTGCCCGACGCGGACTGGTTCATGGCCGACGCGTGTGAGCTGGCTTCCCTCGAGGAAGCGGGCCTGCAGACCTGCGACGTCGTGGTCGCCGCCACCGGCGACGACAAGGTCAACCTGGCGGCCGCCCTGCTGGCCAAGACCGTGTTCGCGGTGTCGCGGGTGGTGGCCAGGGTCAACGAGGCTCAGAACGAACTGCTGTTCACCGACGCGTGGGGCGTCGATGTCGCGGTCTCCACCCCGCTTGCCATCGTCGCCGCCACCGAGGGAACGATCGACGTCGGCCACCTCGTGCGCTTGATGGCGCTTCGGCAGGGCCGGGTCAACCTGGAGAAACTGACGCTGCCCGACGATCACCCGTTGGTCGGCCGCGCGGTGCGTGACCTGGCGATGCCCGAGAACACCGCGCTGATCCTGGTGATTCGCGGCGGCCGGGTGGTGCTCCCGCGGCCCGAGGACGTCCTACAGGCCCGCGACGAGTTACTGTTCGCGGCCAACAGCGCTGCGGAGGACCAGATCCGGGCGGTTGTCCACGCTGCCCCGCCGCACCAGCCATTCAGCTGACTATCTGCGGCGAGTGTGCGGGTTCAGCCGTTCCCCGTCTGCCGCAGCAGTATCCGGGCCATCTCGGCGGGGCGCTCCAACGCAGAGAAGTGCCCGGTGTCGGGCAGCGTGACCCGTTCGACATCGGTCAGCAGGCGAGCCACCTGATCCCGCTCGGCCGGGCGCGACCAGTCCTGCTCGCTGTAGGCCAGCGTCACCGGGACCTGCACATCTCGATAGCGGTCTCGTGACTTGGTGAATCCCTTGAGGCTCCGATAGATCGCCCTGCCCACCCTCGCATAGCCTTGACGACTCCCGCTGCGGCGAAGCTCGGCGATGAAGTCGTCGGGCAGCCTGCTCTTGTCGACGAAACCGCCGCCCATGACACTTTTCATCATCGGCTGGCTCTCCAGGCGCGCGAAGACCGGTCCCAAGCCAGGCATGCGCACGCTGCTGATGATGAACCGGGCGAACCAGTTGCCCCGCTCAAGACCGCTCGGATAGTCGTAGCTGTTGAACGCGACGACCCGGCTCACCCGGTCCTTCAGGTCGACCGACGCGGACAACGCGAGTGCGCCTCCCATGGACTCGCCGGCCAGCGTGACGTCGTGCAGGTCCAGTCCAGTGATGAACTCGACCGCGGCCGCGCGCAAGTCTGGCTCCTCGTAGCGGGCTCCTGGCACGATGTCGGACCACCCCATGCCGGGCATATCCACCGCGTAGACCGTGAATGAATCCCACAGCAGTGGGATGACGCGCTGGAAGTAGTCCAGCTGCGTGCGGACGGTGTGCATCAGAACCAGTGATGGGCCGGTACCGCCAGTGAAGTAGCGCAACCGCGAACCGTCCGATCGTTCGAAGAGCTTGACCTCACCGTGACCGCTGCTCCACGTCTCTATGTAGCTCATGCGCAGACCTCCTCATGTTCGTTCGGCTCGATTTCCGCTGCGGCGGGGGCTGTTTGGCGCGCCCGGGCCGGCAGCAAGAACGCAACGACGACCGCCGCTGCCACCGCGATCCCGGCGCTGACCAGCGACCCCACCCGCATGCCGTCGAGGAATGCCGATTCGACAGCCTGCCGGATATCGGGAATCCGGGCGGGTGGCAGCTGCGCGATGACGCGCTGCGCCGCGGCCATCGACGAGCCCATCGCCGCGCGCGCATCGGCAGGCAGCGCCGCCAACGCCGGTTCGCGGACCAGCCCGCCGGTGTACACCGACGCGAACACGCTGCCCACGATCGCGACGCCGAGCGTGCCCCCGAGCTCTCGGGTGGTGTCGTTGACGGCGGAGCCGACACCGGCCTTGTCGGCGGATAGCGATCCCATGATGGATTCGGTGGCGGGCGCCGTCGTCAGCCCGAGTCCGCCGCCGAGCAGCACCATCTGCGCCGCAATCTCCAGGTAGGGCGTTGCGGCGTCGGCAGTGGACGCCCAAGCCAATCCGGCGGCGAAGATGGCCAATCCCGAGGCGACGACCGCCGTCGTCCCGATCTTCTCGACCAGCCGCGGCCCGAGCACGCTACCCACCACGATCGACGCCGCCACCGGCAACAACCGCACACCCGTCTCAAATGCGCTGTAAGACTTGATGAATTGGAAGTACTGGGTGATGACGAAGATAAACCCGAACAGCGTCAGGAAGCCCGCCGTCACTGCCAAGCTGCCACCGGAGAAACGGCGGTTCGCGAACACCGACACGTCGAGCATCGGATGCGAACTGCGCGACTCCCACATCCCGAACCCGGCGAGAACCACGATGGCGAGCGCGAAGCCCGCCGCGGTCCGCCCGCTGCCCCAGCCCCAATTCGGCGCCTCGATGACGGTATAGACCAGCGCGGTGATGCCGATGGCCGACAGGAACAAGCCGGGGACGTCGACCCGCGGGGCGGCCGGGTCCCGCGACGTCGGAATGAACAGGCCGCCGCCGACAATGGCCACCACAGCGACCGGCACGTTGACCATGAATATCGAGCCCCACCAGAAGTGCTCCAGAAGCCAGCCTCCGGTGATGGGGCCGGCGGCAACGCCGACTCCCACCATGGCTGCCCACAGTCCGATTGCCTTGGCCCGCCTTATCGGATCGGCGAAGATATTGGTGATCAGCGAGAGCGTCGTCGGGAAGATCACTGCCGCGCCGACGCCCATGGCCGCACGCGCCGCGATGAGCGCATCAGCCGAATTCACCTGCGCCGCAATGGCGGAAGTAATCGCAAACGCGGCAAGCCCGGCACTGAGCCAACCACGTCTGCCGTAGCGGTCGCTGAGGCTGCCGGCCGACAGCATCAGCCCGGCCATGACGAGCGTGTAGGCGTCGACGATCCACTGCAGTTGCGCGGTGTCGGCGTCAAGTTCACGAGACAGCGTTGGCAGCGCGACGTTGACGATGGTGGCGTCGACGCTGATGACGAAGACGCTCAGACAGATGACGACGAGCGCCGCATTCGGGCGATCGCGAAACACGGGCGGACGGTGTGTAGTCATGACAGGAATCTAAACCTGATAGACAATATATTCAAGCATCAGATTGATCTAATTGTCTTTCTGCTATAGTTAGTGGTGTGGCCAGGGGTTACAACCAGAACTGTGCGATCGCCAAGGGCCTCGACGTGCTCGGCGAGCGGTGGACGCTGCTGATCCTGCGCGAGCTCATCGGCGGCGCCCGCCGTTACTCCGACCTGCGCGCCGCCCTGCCCGGTATCGCCACCAACCTGCTGGCCGACCGGCTGCGCGAACTCGAGGCCGCCGGGCTGGTGCAGCGCAGCGAGCTGCCGCCGCCCGTCGCCCGTACCGTCTACTCCCTCACCGAGCTGGGCTGGGTAAAAGTGCTGCCGGTGATCAGGGCTATCGCGACATTCGGCCTGGACTTCCTGGAGCCGACCGAAGACGCGGTCACTCCTCTCAACGGCTTCCTCGCCGGCGTGCTGCTCGGTTTCGACGACCCGGCCGCCGGCGGCATCGATGCGACTTATCGCGTAGACATCGACGGCCGGCGGTTCGACTTCGCGGTCCGCGATGGTCGGCTCGGCGTCCCACAGGGTGCACCGGCGGTGACCGTGACGACCGCGGCGGCCGATCTCATCGCCGCGCGCATAGGTTCGACCCCGTCACAGCGCAAGGCCGCGCTCGAGCGACTGACATTCGACGGCGACAGCCGGGCCGTGGGCACCTTCCGCAGGGTCTTCCAACTCAGCTGACCGGCGACCACCGCGGATTAATGCGGGCGCGTGGCCGCGTGCAGGGCGACGATGCCGCCCGTCAGGTTGCGCCATCGCACGCCCGACCAGCCCGCGCCCTTGATGCGCCGGGCCAACTCGGCCTGGTCGGGCCACCCGCGAATCGACTCCGCCAGGTAGACGTAGGCCTCCGGGTTCGACGCCACGGCGCGCGCCACCCGCGGCAACGCCTGCATCAGGTACTCCTTGTAGACCGTGCCGAACAGCGCGTTCGTCGGCGTCGAGAACTCGCACACCACGAGCCGTCCACCGGGCTTCGTCACGCGGGCCATCTCCCGCAGCCCCGCCTCGGGCTCGACGACATTGCGCAGCCCGAAGCTGATCGTCACCGCGTCGAAAGTCCCCTCGCCAAACGGCAGCCGCGTGGCATCGGCGGCCACCTTCGGCACCGCCCGTGCGTTGCCGGCGAGCAGCATGCCCACCGAGAAATCGGCGGCCACGCACCACGCGCCCGAGCGGGCAAGCTCCTCGGTGGACACCGCGGTGCCGGCCGCCAGGTCCAGCACGCGGTCGCCGGGCCCGATGTCGAGCGCCGTGCGAGTCGCGCGCCGCCAGAACCGGTCCTGGCCCAGCGACAGCACGGTGTTGGTGATGTCGTACCGACGCGCGACCGAGTCGAACATCGACGCGACCTCGTGCGGATCCTTGTCCAGCGTCGCCCGGCCCACCTGGCCGAAGCTATCAGGCGGCCTTGGCCCGCCTGGTTCCTTGCACGGCCTCGTAATGGCCGAGGAGTTCGTCGCAGATCGCAGGCCATGTCCGCTGCAGCACACTTCGCCGCGCGGCCGGGGCGTAGTGCGACCGCGCCTGGATCAGGTGCGTGACCGCGCCGGGCAGTTGGGCTTCGAACTCGGCCACTCCCAGCAGCAGGCCTGTGCGGCCGGGGACGACCAGATCTCGCGGGCCGCCGGCGTTCGGCGCCACGACGGGCACACCCGACGCGAGCGCCTCCTGCACGGCCTGGCAGAAGGTTTCGTGCTCGCCAGGGTGGACGAACACGTCCATGCTGGCGTACGCGGCGGCGAGCTCGCCACCGTAGAGCGCACCGGTGAAAACCGCTGTGGGCAGCTTTCTTTCGAGCTTCTCGCGGTCGATGCCGTCACCGACGATGACGAGCTGCACTTCGCGGCTGTGCGCCAGCGCCGCCAGCCGCTCGACGTGCTTCTCGGGTGCCAGCCTGCCGACGAAGCCGACGATCGGCTTGCCGTCCGGCGACCAGGCGTGCCTTAACGCGCCGTCGCGCGCAGATGGCGCGAACCCGGCGATGTCGACACCGCGTGACCACAGATGCACCCGCGGAATACGCTGTGCGGCAAGGGTTTCGATTGCCGAGGTCGACGGCGCCAGCGTGCGGTCGGCGTGCCGGTGCAGATGCCGGAACCATACCCATGCCGTGCGGTACGCGATTGGGATGCCGTAGCTCTTCGCGAACCCCGGGACGTCCGTCTGGAACACCGCGACCGTCGGCACCCCGAGGAACCGTGCCGCGTGCAGCCCGCCGTATCCCAGCAGCGCCGGCGAGGCCAGGTGCACGACGTCGGGATCGAACTCGCGCAGTATCCTGACCATGCGCGGCCGCGGCACACCCAGCGGCAGCGATGTGATCTTTGGAAACATCCGCGACGGCATCCGATAGACCGGGACGCCGTCGTGCTCGGTGGCGGCCCGCTCTTCGCGCCGGGGGTTGTCCGGGGCGATGACGATCGCGTCGTGACCGGTGCGGTTCAGGTGCTCGAGGATACGGAGCACCGAGTTCGAAACGCCGTTGACGTTGGGCAAGAACGACTCCGCGACAATCGCAACTCGCACGACACGATGATGACACGGCGGACTGACCGCAAGGTTGCGTGCGGGAATACGTCATGCGAAATCGCGAATCCGAAAATGCTTACTAAAATGTTACGAAGATCACAGAGATCTCCGGTAACGTCGGCCGACAATGCCGCAAGAAACCGTATCCGGGGGGCGAATGGTAAACGGCTGGGACGATCCAGAATGCGCGGCTCGACTGCGCGGCAAAATGTCCACCGCAATCGCGAGCATGCTCCGTCTGGGAATCAACCACAGCGACGCAGCACGTATGCAGTGGCAAGGGGCGGCACAAAAATATCGGGAGAGATGGGCACAGGGCGACCTCGACGCCATTGCTCCGGTGCTCGCCGACCTTGTCACATGGCTGCGGCGAACGGGAATTGATCCATCGCGCAATGCCGAAGTGAAAGCACTGTTCAACGATCCCGTCTTTGCAAACTTTCAGAGCCGAATTCCAGCTATTGACGGGCATTCTCGATTGTTGGAGACCTTCCGTCAGCTCGCGGGCGCGCGCGAGAAGTAACGCGGCGGCAACAAGTCTCGCCACCCGAGCCGCTCCCCAGGCATAGGCTCGGTCCTATGCGCTGGTTGAGGGTGGCCGCGGTGGTCGGTGTCATGCTCGTCGGCGCCGGCTGCGCGAACGCGGTCGACGGTGTCGCGGTCGCACCGCCGGGCACCCATCCGACCGCCAACGTGGCTCTGGCCGACGACGGGTTCGGCATCCAGCTCGGCCGGTCGGCCGCCCAGGTCGCGCTCGAGATCTACGTCGAGCCTCAGTGCCCGCACTGCGCCCGGTTCATGATGTTTCACGGCGGCGAGATCGCCGACTACATCGACAGCGGCGACCTGCAGGTGACGTACCGGCCGGTGACCTTCCTCGACAACTCGGCCACCGGCTACTCCCATCGGGTCAGCAATGCCCTCTTCCTGGCGGCCGCGCCCGACGCCGATCTGTCGGCCGCCGAGATGCAGAATTTCATCAACGAGCTGTACTGGCAGGCCGATCCGTCCCGCGACGACCAATACCTCGCAGGCATCGCCGATACGGCGCGGTTGCCACAGCGGCTGGTCGACCGGATCGGCGCACGCGATCCCGGGGTCGACACCGTCGCGATGGACAACGCAAACGAGACGCGCCTCGACGGCATTCAGCAGATCGTGGCGACCCCCACGGTGTATGACCTCGACACCCACCAGGTCGTCGACACCACCGGCAACAACTGGCTGAAGAGACTGGTCGGCCACCGCTAGTGGACGTATCGCCTTTCGATGAACGTCGCCGCCAGCAGTAATGTGCCCGCGACGAGCCAGCCCACCACCGCGATCGAACCCGCCGGGATGATCGCCAACGCCGCGTTGCGGTGTTGGACCCGAACGAGGTTCGGATCTTTCTTGTCGTATTCGACGTAGATCCTCATGCCGTCGGCAAGCTCCGACGGGTACAGCACGCCGAGCTCCGGTCGGTATGTCACCCGGTCGGGTGTGACGAACTCGATCGTCGAACGGCGCGGGCCCGCGTTGAGCACCTCGGCCTGCGCCACCCCCATGTTGCTGTCGATCGCGCGGTCGTTGCGCCACGCGCCCGCGACCAGGAGCACCGACTGCAGTGTCACCAGACACGCCGCGACGACGATGCCGAACTTGATGCGGCGCGTCACCTTTCGACCGGTGGGTTCGGGTTCGCCTGAGGTTCTGCCGTTTCGGAACAGGTCCAGCACGTTGGCGAACCGGATCATATGGCCGCCTTGATCGACGCGTGCAGTTGCCGCAGCGTCGACCGGTCAGCCTTGACCTCGAGCACCCGCACACCGGTGAACGGCGTGTTCACCGCGCCGACCAGATCATCGGCCTCGACCTGCTGCGACTCGATGTGGTACGCGCGGCACAGCGCGCCGACGTCGATGTCGTGCGGCGTGCCGAAGATTCGCGACGACACGTCCGAGAACCGTGGGTCGCCCTGCTCGAGCAGCTCGAAGATGCCGCCACCGTTGTCGTTGGACACCACGATCGTCAGGTGCTGCGGCACCGGCTCGGTCGGGCCGATCAACAGCCCGGACGCGTCGTGCACGAACGTCAGATCGCCGATCAGCGCGACCGTGCGGCCGGCCGAGTTCCGCTCATGGGCCAGCGCCGCGCCGATGGCCGTCGACACCGTGCCGTCGATGCCTGCCACCCCGCGGTTCGACCGCACGGCGATGCCCTTGCAGTTCAGGCTGACCAGCGCCGCGTCCCGGACCGGGTTGGACGCGCCGAGCACCAGCTGGTCGCCATCGCGCAGCGCGTCGGACACCGCCGCAGCCACGTGCAAGCCGGTGGTCAGCGGGTGCGCCTCGAGCTGGCGGCGCACCGCGTCAACCGCGCGCCGGTTCACCTCGGCGCAGCGTCGCAGCCAGGCCTCGCTCGGGGTGCCCGTCGTCACCGCGCGCGTGCCGGTGGCCTGCGAGTTGCCGGACACGTCCGGCCAGCGCGGGCCGGTGGTCAGCGCGAACACCGGCACGGCGGGGTCGGCCAGCAGCGACGACACCGTGCGGTGCAGCGTCGGCCTGCCCAGCATGATCACCTGCTGCGGGCGCATCAGCGGTAGCGCCAGCGGATGCAGCGGGTTCTCGGCGAACGGCGCGGTGGGCTCCGCAACCGTCGGCAGCGCGGCCAGGTTGGGGTGCACGCCGGCGCCGTGGCCGCTGATCACCACGGTGTCGGGGCCGAGGTCGATGTCCAGCGGCTGATCGAAAGTGACTGGCGGCGTGTACGTCCACGGCCGCCCGTCCGGCCGCCCGAACGGCACGGCGCCCAGGTCCGGCTCGGGGGCGGGCACCAGGGGCTCACGCAGCGGGATGTCGAACTGCACGGGCCCGGCGTTGGCGCTGCGTGCGCCCGTCGCCGCCACCAGCACCCGGCACACCGCGGAGCGCCAGCGCGCGTTCTGGTCGGCCATCTTCTCGGTGCCCTCTTCGGCGAGACCGAGGCTGATCGCGGCGCGAACCTGCGTATCGAAGTACCCGAGCTGCTCCATCGTCTGGTTGGCGCCGGTGCCGAGCAACTCGTAGGGGCGGTTGGCCGACAGCACGATCAGCGGTACCCGCGCGTAGTTGGCCTCGGCCACCGACGGCCCCAGGTTCGCGACCGCGGTGCCCGACGTCATCACGATCGGCACCGGCGCCTGACCGGCCACGGCCAGGCCGATCGCCAGGTAGCCGGCCGTTCGCTCGTCGATGCGCACGTGCAGCCGGATGCGTCCGGCCGCGTCGGCGTCACGCAGCGCGAACGCCAGCGGCGCGTTGCGCGAGCCGGGGCACAGCACCACGTCGCGCACGCCGCCACGAATCAGCTCGTCGACGACGACGCGGGCCTGCGCGGTTGAGGGGTTGACCATTGCGTCAAGGGTGTCACAGGGCCAACCGCGCCGCCTTGGTCACCCGCGCGACGGTACGACCTTCCGCCTGCGCCGGGACCGCGCGGCTTTGATCGCGTGGTCCCAGACCAGCCCCGACATGGCCCTCAGCTGTGCGGGCTTCACCAGATCCTTCGACATCAGAGCGGTGGCGGCGGCCTTGGTGGACGCCGACGCCTTTGACATGTGGCCGGAGTCGAACGGCGGCTGCGGGTCGTATTCCATGGCCAGCTGGATGACCTTCGCACGGCCGTCGCCGCCGATCTTCGCGGCCAGCCACAGCCCCAGGTCGATGCCTGCCGACACACCGGCACACGTGACGATCGTGTTCTTCGCGGCGCCATCCGCCGCCACGATGCGCTCGTCGCCAACCGCGTTGACGCCCATCACCTTCAGAGCGGGCAGCGCGGCCCAGTGCGACGTGGCGCGCTTGCCTTCGAGCAACCCGGCCGCGGCGAGAATGATCGAGCCGGAGCACACCGACGCCGTCCACGTCGCGGTCTGATGTGCTTGACGAACCCAGTCCAGCAACTTCTCATCGCGGGCGTGCTCCATCGTCGAGAATCCGCCCGGCACCAAGATCAGGTCGGGAGAGGGTGTTTCGGCGAACGAATGCGTCGCCCCGACCACGAGTACACCGGAGTCGGCGGTGATCGGTCCCGGCTCGTGCCAGACGAACCGCACTTCTGCGTCCGGCAGCCAGCGCAGCACCTCATACGGTCCGATGAAGTCCAGCGCGGTGAAGCCCGGGTAGAGGATGATCGCGATCTGCATGTTTTCTCCCTTGTTCATGTGTTCAGGCGAAGGTCTTGCGGTATTGGTCGGGTGATACGCCGATGCGGCGAACGAAGTTGCGGCGCATGGTTTCTGCAGTGCCGAAGCCGCAACGCGCGGCGATCGCGACGACGGTGTCGTCGGTCTCCTCCAGCTGCCGTCGCGCAGCCTCGGTGCGGATCCGTTCGACGTACTGACCCGGCGCCTCGCCGACCTCGTCGGTGAAGACGCGGGTGAAATGACGTGGGCTCATTGCCGCCCTGCGGGCCAGTTCGACGACGTTGTGGAGCCCGCCCGGCGCCGCTTCGATGGCCTCCTGCACGTCGCGAATCGGGGTGCGCCGGGCCCGCGGCATCCAGACCGGAGCGGCGAATTGTGTTTGACCGCCTGGCCTTCGCAGGTAGATCACCAAATGGCGCGCCACCGTCTGCGCGACGTCGGTGCCGTGATCGTCCTCCACCAACGACAGCGCCAGATCGATTCCGGCAGCCACACCTGCAGCCGTCCAGACCTTTTCCGAACTGCGCACGAAGATCGGGTCCGGGTCGACCTCGACGGTGGGGAACTCGGTGTGCATCAGGCCTGCGAACGCCCAGTGCGTGGTGGCCCTGCACCCGTCGAGCAGGCCGGCCTCCGCAAGCAGGAAGGCGCCGGTGCACACGGAGACGATGCGCCGCGCGTTCGGTGCGACGGCGCGGATCCAGGTCATCACGTCGGCGTTGGCGCGGGCGTCGTCGACCCCGAACCCGCCGGGCACGAGCACGGTGTCGACGCGCTCACTCGGATCGGGCAGCGGCACCGTCACGAAGCCCAGCCCGGTGCCGCTGCTGACCGGCCGTCCGTCCGCCGACGCAAACGACACCTCGTAGGCGCCGTTCAGCAGCACCGATGCGCCGGTGAACACGTCAAACGGGCCGACCACGTCCAGCGCCTGGACGCCCGGAAAGCCGAGAATCACGACCTTGCGTGCCACGTGTCCAGTGTTCGCCACGTCGGGTCGTGGCGTCTATGCCATGTACCCCACAAATTAGGACGCGACTACTTCTTCGCCAGTAGTGCGGCCCCCACTGCCGCCGTGCCGCCCGCCATTCCCACCCCGAGCCACCGTTTTGCCGGCGGCATGGCCGACCACGCGCCCACGATCCCCGCGATATCGCTGCAGTCCGCGAGCACGCCGGCGACCAGCCACGGCGCCACCGGATGACTCGCCCGGATGGCGCCGAGCAGGCCCAAGCCCAGCCCAATTTCCCGGCCGCCTATACCGCGCAGGAATGCCTGCGCATCCGGTGCGCCGCCGCCCTCGCCGGCGAGTACGGTTCCGGACGTTCCGGGAACGGCCAGCGCGGCGATGCCGAAGACCAGTCGGCCGATTCCATAGGCCGCTGCCGGTTTCACATCGACCCCGCGGTGATCCACGCGCGGGCGCGTTCGATGACGGAATGCGGCTCGAACGTCTCGGCTTTCCATAGCGTGGAGCGAACCGTCCCCCGGCCGCCGTAGCGCTGCATGATCTCGACGTGACGCGGCAGCGCGATGAACCGCGCCAGGTCATCTTCGTTGGCCCACACCGAAATCGATCCGCCACGCGAGCTTGCCGGCAGCGACCACAGCCACAGGCCGACGGCGCCCGGCATGGCGTACCACCCCATCCGCATGTTCAGGCCTTTCAACGCGATGCCCGGGAGTTCCCGGCGGCGGTGTGCCAGAAACTCGGTGACGCTCACCACGACGGGTGCGCCTCGTGAGTCGACCGGCCCCGGCATCCAGGGCGTCAGAAGCGGGTTGCCTAACGGCGTGGAGGTGGTGGTAGTCGATTCCATATCATCAACACTGGTCCTAAGATTGGTCCGTGTCAGGATCCAATTCCGATATATTTGAGCAGACCAATCTTGCCGATGCCGACCCCGACCCCGATGCCGACCCGGACCCCGGCTTTCCGCTCGACATCCTGCTGACACTGGACCGGTCCGAACGACGCGGCCTGCGCGAGCAGCTGCAGCAACACCTGCGGTCGGCGATCCAGCAGGGGCGGCTGCCGGCAGGGACCGTGCTTCCGCCGTCACGCACGCTCGCACGCGACCTTGGCGTTGCGCGCAGCGTGGTCGTGGACGCCTACGAACACCTCACGGCGGACGGCTACCTGGACGGTCGTCAGGGATCTGGCACAAGAGTGTTGCCGACCGCACATCCGGTTGCCCCGCCACCGACGACGAACCAACGCGACGAACCCGTCGTCCGATTCGTCGGTGGACTGCCCGATCCCGCGTTCTTCCCCCGCGCCGAATGGCTGCGCCATTACCGCGCGGCCCTCAACGGCCTCCCGAACCGGCGGCTCGGTTACCCGGGGCCGCTGGGGGCCGCGCCGTTGCGCGATGCGCTGACCAATTACGTCGCCCGCGTGCGGGGCGTCGCGGCGACACCCGACCAAGCGATGATCACCGCCGGCCTGACGCAGGGGGTGGTGCTGCTCTGTCGCGCGCTGCGGACCCGGGGAGTCGATGCGATCGCGGTCGAAGACCCGTGCTTCGGATTTCACCGCGAGGCCATCTCCAACGCCGGTCTGCGAGCGGTGCCGATCCCGGTCGACGGCGACGGGCTCGACGTGGCGCGGCTCGCCGACCATCGAGTTGGCGCCGTGCTGGTGGCACCGGCACATTCCTATCCGACCGGGGCAGTGCTCAGCCCGGCGCGGCGCGCGGCGCTCGTCGAGTGGGCCCAGCGCAACGACGCGCTGGTCATCGAGGACGACTACGACGCGGAGTTTCGCTACGACCGTGCGCCCGTCGGCGCCCTTCAGGGGCTTGCGCCGGACCGAGTTGTGTATGCCGGTTGCGCCAGCAAGACGCTCACGCCCGCGTTGCGACTCGGGTGGATCATGGTGCCGCGCTGGCTTGTTGATGATGTTGTCCGGGAGAAGCTGTTCGACGACATGGGAACCACGCTGCTCGAGCAGCTGGCGCTCGCGCGATTCATCGATACCGGCGGTCTGACCAAGCACCTTCGTCGCGTCCGCCCGATCTATCGTCGCCGACGCAATGCCGCGCTGGAAGCGCTTGCAGTGTCGCTGCCGGACGCGACACCAACCGGCGTCGCAGCGGGACTTCATGTCTATGTCCAGCTCCCGAACTCCTGTGATGAGTTGGGCCTCACCGAGATCGCGCGCACCGAAGGTGTGCTGATCGAAGGAGCCGGGTGGCACTGGTCCGATCCGCAGTCGGCGCCACCGGCGTTGGTGCTCGGCTACGGGTCGATCGATGAGTCTGCGATTCGTACCGGACTGCAGCTGCTCGGATCGATCTACCGAAGAGTCAGGACAGCAGCCGGTAGCAGGAGATGATGCGCCGGATCCACCACTCGCGACGCTCGGGTGTCGCGGCGAGGCTTCCAAGCCGGGCTTCGTCCGGAGCAACCCGCGCAACGGGCAGATATCCGTCGACCGGCGGCGTCGGCTGGGCGACATCCTCGACGAACAGCCGGCCGGTGCCCAGGCCGCACGCGTGCTCCAGGGTGTCAAGCGCGGCGGCGGCCTGCAGGCCGGTCGCGATCCCGACCGCGGAATCCAGCGCGCTGGAGATCACCACCGGGATGTCGATCTGCTCAGCGATCTTCAGCAGCGCCGAGGTGCCGCCCAGCGGGGCGACCTTGAGCACGGCGATGTCGGCCGCCTTCGCTCGCACTACTCGCAGCGGGTCGTCGGCCTTGCGGATGCTCTCGTCCGCCGCCACCGGAACATCGACGCGGCGACGGACCTCGGCGAGTTCTTCAACTGTCTTGCAGGGCTGTTCGATGTATTCCAGCGGCCCCGAGGCGGTTAAGGCGTGGGTCGCCGCCACCGCCTGATCCACGCTCCAGCCGCCGTTCGCGTCCACCCGAACGGTCGGCACGAGCGCGCGCACCGCGTCGACGCGCGTTACGTCGTCCTGCAACGTCTGTCCGGGCTCGGCGACCTTGACCTTCGCGGTCCGCGCGCCGGGGAACCAGCTCAGCAGCTCGGGGACCTGCTCGGGCGCGACGGCCGGGACGGTGGCGTTGATCGGGATGCGGTCGCGCTTGCTGGCCGGCGGTGTTTCGTAGGCCGCCTCGATCGCCGATGCCAGCCAGTGCGCGGCCTCCGGCGGCCCGTACTCGATGAACGCGCCGAACTCACCCCAGCCCGCGGGGCCGTCGATCAACGCCAGCTCGCGAACTGTGATGCCGCGGAAGCGGACTCGCATCGGCAGCGCGACCACCTGGAGCCGGTCGAGCAGATCCGCCAGGTCGGGCTTCACGCCACCAGTATTGCCCGCCTCACAGCGACAAAGTATCCGCCGCCAACCAGTTGTCGCTCGGAGGCGGGCAAAAGGGTGTCCCCCGCCCGCGCCGTGTCCCCCCGCCCGCGCCGTGTCACCCCGCGTGCGCCGTGTACACCTGCCGGCCCGCGAGGTAGGTCGCCCGCACCTCGAGGTCGGCGATCTCCTCCGGCGGCACGGTTCGCGGGTCGCCCGACAGCACCACCATGTCGGCGTACTTGCCGATCTCCAGCGACCCGATCACGTCGTCGGCGAACAGTTGCCACGCCGCGTCGATGGTCTGCGCGCGGATGGCCTGCTCGACGGTCAATCGTTCCTCGGGCGCGAGCACCCGCCCGCTCGGCGCGGTCCGGGTGGCCGCGACGCTGATGTTGCGCAGCGGCTCCTCCGGGGTGACCGGCGGGTCGTTGTGCAGCGAGATCCGCATACCGGTCGCGGCGGCGGTCCCGGCCGGCATCCAGTGCGAGCCGCGGTCTTCGCCGAACAGCCCGTCGACGATCACGTCACCCCAGTAGTGGATCTGGTCGACGAACAGGCTGCAGGTGACGCCGAGTTCGTGGGCGCGCGTGAGCTGTTCGGGCCGGATCGCACCGACGTGCTCGAGCCGCAGCCGGTGGTCGGGCCGCGGATTCTTCTGCAGTGCTGCCTCATACACGTCGAGGATGGTGTCGACGCCGGCATCGCCCATCACGTGGCAGGCCATCGGCCAGCCGAGCGGGAAGTACGCGCCGACAATCTCGGTCAGCTGCTCACGGCTGTAGTTGGCGTGGCCGCACGACCCCGGCGCAACACCGATCGTGCGGGTGGCGTCGGTGTCGAGGTACGGAAACGACAGGTCGATGTTGCCGATCCACGGCGAACCGTCCACCCAGATCTTGATGCCGACCTGCTTGACCACGTCGTCGCCGTTGAGAAGGGTCGCGTCGGTGGTCATCTGTGCGTTGGAGATCTCGTAGGTGCGCAGCCGGACCGTCAACCCGTCGCGCAGCTGCTCGAGCACCGGCCGGAAGTGCGGGTCGAACGCCATCTCCGAGCACGTCGTCAGACCGGCCCGGTTCAGGCGCGCGCATTCGGCGCGCAGCATCGCCGGATAATCGCTGCCTTGGACCGCGCCACTCATCAGTGACAGCACCGCCGAGGTCTCCTCGCCGGTGCCGTCCAGGTCGCCGTTGGCATCGCGGCCGTATTTGGCGCCCTTCGGGTCCGGGGTATCGCGGGTCAGCCCGGCACGCTGGGCCGCCGCGGAGTTGAAGTACACCTTGTGCCCGGAGTTGTGGATGATCACCAACGGGGTATCCGGGGCGGTGGTGTTCAGCCAGTCCAGCGTCAGCTCAGGCAGGCCGGCCTGCAGCAGCGGGTCCCAGCCGACGAGGTACGCGCCGTCGGCGCCGCGGGTGGCGACCTCGCGCCCGATCGCGTCCACGACGGCGACGGGGTCGCGCACCGTGACGGGCCGGATGTCGACCATGCGGTCGGACAGCACGATCGCCTCCATCATCGGATGTCCGTGCGCCTCGATGAGTCCCGGCATCACGCAGCCATCGCCGATGTCCAGCACCTGCGTGTCCGATCCGATCAGCGGCTCGACGCTGGCCCGGGTGCCGATGGCGACGAGCCGGCCGTCGGTCACGGCCAGCGCCTCGGCCGTGGGTGTTTCAGGGTCGACGGTCAGGACTGTCCCGTGGACGACAAGGTCTGCGGAGGGCACGAAGACATCTTCCGAGATTTTTCCCGCGCCGTGTCGATTTGCGCCGGTTCGGTTCGACGTGTCAACGAGGGCACGATGGACGGGCCCCGCCAGATGAGGAGACAACGATGCGTTACATGCTGATCATGCGGTCCACCCCCGAGGCCGAGAAGGCGATGGCCAACGTCGACTTCAACGAGGTCATCGCCGCGATGGGCCGCTATAACGAGTCGCTGATCAAGGCCGGCGTGCTGCTGGCGGGCGAGGGACTGGCCGGGCCCGAGGAGGGGTTCGTCGTCGACTTCGCGTCCGACCCGCCGGTCGTCACCGACGGCCCGTACACCGAGGCCAAGGAGCTGTTCAACGGGTTTTGGATCCTCGAGGTGTCATCGATCGACGAAGCCAAGCAGTGGGCGCAGAAGGCCCCGCTCGGCCCGGGCGTGCGGCTCGAGGTGCGTCGGGTCACCGAGGCCGACGACTTCCCGCAGGACAACGAGTGGATCCAGAAGGAGATCCAGTGGAAGGCCGAGGCCGAGGCGGCGCGCAAGAAGTGACCGGTTCAGGGAGGCGCGGCAGCTCGTTCTGTAACACGTTCTAGTCTGAACAGCATGACCGACGAGCTGCTGCGCCACCCCCTCCATTCCGGCCACCTGCTGGCGGGCGCGCTGAAGCGCCACAAGAACAAACCGCTGCTCTATCTCGGTGACACCACGCTGACCGGTGGCCAGCTCGCCGACCGCGTCACCCAGTACATCCAGGCCTTCGACGCGCTCGGCGCCGGAACGGGCGCCGCGGTCGGGCTGCTGTCGCTGAACCGGCCCGAGGTGCTGATGATCGTCAGCGCAAGCCAGACCCAGGGCTATCGCCGCACCGCACTACACCCTCTAGGCTCGCTGGACGATCACGCCTACGTGCTGACCGACGCCGAGGTCACCTCGTTGATCATCGACCCGAACCCGATGTTCACCGAACGGGCGCTGGGGCTGTTGGAGCGGGTGGACTCGCTGAAACAGATCCTGACGATCGGGCCGGTGCCCGACGCGCTGGCCGACGTTGCGGTAGATCTCAACGCGGAGGCCGCCAAGTACCAGCCGCGTCCGTTGGTCGCCGCGGAGTTGCCGCCGGATCAGGTCATCGGGCTCACCTACACCGGCGGGACGACCGGAAAGCCCAAGGGCGTCATGATGACCGTGCAGACCACATCCACGATGACGTCGATCCAGCTGTCCGAGTGGGAGTGGCCGGAGAACCCGCGCTTCCTGATGATCACGCCGCTGTCGCACGCCGGCGCCGCGTTCTTCATGCCGACCGTCGTCAAGGGCGGCGAGATGATCGTGCTTTCGAAGTTCGACCCGGCCGAGGTGCTGCGCGTCATCGAGGAGCAGAGGATCACCGCCACGATGGTGGTGCCGTCGATGCTGTATGCCCTTCTGGATCACCCGGATTCGCGCACCCGCGACCTGTCGTCGCTTCAGACCGTGTACTACGGCGCGTCCGCGATCAACCCGGTGCGGCTGAAGGAGGCGATCGACCGGTTCGGCCCGATCTTCGCCCAGTACTACGGGCAGTCCGAGGCGCCGATGGCGATCACGTATCTGGCCAAGGGCGAGCACGACGAGAAGCGGTTGACGTCCTGCGGGCGGCCGACGCTGTTCGCGAGGACGGCGCTGCTCGGCGAGGACGGCACGCCGGTGCCCTCGGGCGAGGTCGGCGAAATCTGTGTCAGCGGGCCGCTTTTGTCCGGCGGCTACTGGAAGCTGCCCGACGCGACCGCCGAGACGTTCCGCGACGGCTGGATGCACACCGGCGACCTGGCCCGCGAAGACGAGGACGGCTTCTGGTTCATCGTCGATCGGGTGAAGGACATGATCGTCACCGGCGGCTTCAACGTGTACCCCCGCGAGGTCGAGGACGTGGTCGCCGAGCATCGAGCGGTCGCGCAGGTGTGCGTGGTCGGCACGCCGGACGAGAAGTGGGGCGAGGCCGTCACCGCCGTTGTCGTGCTGCGCGAGGACGCGCCCCGCGATCAGGAGTCGATCACCGCGATGACCGCCGAGATCCAGGCGGCCGTCAAGGACCGCAAGGGATCGGTGCAGTCGCCGAAGCAGGTGCTGATAGTGGAGTCGCTGCCGCTGACCGGGCTGGGCAAGCCGGACAAGAAGGCGGTCCGCGCGAAGTTCTGGGAGGGTGCCGGCCGTGCAGTCGGCTAGCGGCGCGGCTTACTAACGTGGCGAGCTAACGTCGCGGGCTAACGTGGCGGGCGTGCCGTCCACCGACCTGCGCGCGACCGTCGACGCGGTGTGGCGGATGGAGGCCGCCAGGATCGTCGCAACGCTGACTCGCAGTGTCGGCGACGTCGGCCTCGCCGAAGACCTCGCGCAGGAAGCACTCGTCGACGCGTTGACGCAGTGGCCGTCGACTTCGGTGCCGCGCAACCCGGGCGCATGGCTGACGACGGTGGCCAAACGCAAGGCGATCGATCAGTGGCGGCGGCAGGAGCGGCTCGATGAGCGGTACGCCGCGATGGCCCGTGAGCTGCAAACCGAACTCGCCCGGCCTGATTCGCTGTGGGATCCGGACCGCATCGACGACGACGTGCTGCGGCTGATCTTCGTCGCCGCGCACCCGGTGGTGGCGGCGGAGGGCCGGATCGCGTTGACGCTGAGGGTCGTCGGCGGGTTGACCACCGAGGAGATCGCCCGCGCATTCCTGGTGCCGACGGCCACGGTGGCACAGCGCATCGTGCGCGCGAAGAAGACGCTCGCGACGGCCGGCGTGCCGTTCGAGGTGCCCGATCGCTCGGAGTATCCGGAACGGCTGTCGACGGTGCTGTCGGTGATCTACCTGATCTACAACGAGGGCTACTCGGCGTCGTTCGGGCAGAACTGGATTCGCGATGAGCTGTGCACCGAGGCGTTGCGGCTCGGCCGCGTCCTGGCCGCGCTGCTTCCCGACGAACCCGAGGTGCACGCCCTGGTGGCGTTGATGGAGTTTCAGTCATCGCGGTTCGGCGCACGCACCACCGGCGACGGCACACCGATCCTGCTGGCCGATCAAGACCGCACAAACTGGGATCGCGCCCAAATCAACAGGGGCACCGCAGCTTTAGCCCGGGCCGATGCGCTGGGGCGTGGCCGCGGCACGTACGCGTTGCAGGCGGCACTGGCCGAATGCCACGCCACTGCGGCCACCGCCGACGACACCGACTGGGACAAGATCGTGCAGTTGTACGACACCCTGGGCCGGCTCGCGCCCTCCCCCGTGGTCGAGCTGAACCGCGCGATCGCCGTGTCGATGGCCACCGGACCCGCCGAGGCGTTGCAGATCATCGACAGCCTGACCGGACTGGACAACTCCTACCTGCGGCCAAGTGTTCGCGGCGAGCTGCTGGCCCGGCTCGGACGCCACGACGAAGCCGCCCGCGAATTCGAGGCGGCCGCGGCGTTGACCGGCAACGACCGCGAGCGAGACGTGCTGCTGAAAAAGGCGCGAGGCGCGCGCTGCTGACCTGTAGCGTCCCCGGTATGTCCATGAAGCATCTTCTTCTCGGCATGGCACTCGCGGTGGCTTTCGCGCCCGCCGTCACCGCAACCGTCACCGCACCGCCCGCGTCGGCCACCACCTGCAGCGCGACCAAGCCGCCGCTGGACGCGGCCAGCAAGCAGATCGACCGCGGAGACATGCTGTGGGTCAGCCACACCGGATCGGTCGGGATCACCACCCCGGCGGGGACCGGTGTGGTGCAGGTGGACAACGCAGGCCCGCTGCCGCTGCAGGCGCTGCTGGTCGACGCCGAGCAGAACGCAATGCGGCAACTGATCGTCAGCAATGGCCGGGGCGCGCACGTGTACCTGGTGAGCGGGTGCGACATCACCACCGTGATCGACCCGCAGGGCGCGCCGTTCCTGTTCGACCTGCAGAACCTGCGGGGCAACGGCACCGGCGTCGGGTGCATGGATCTCGGCGCAGGCCCACACCTTGCCGGGCTGCAGGCGACGCTGGGCCCCACCGGCTGGACCGTGCGCCGCACCGAGATCGACTTCGCAGGCGCGACCGCCACGCCCGGGCGATCCGACACTATCGCGGCGGCGTCGGCGCAAGACCCGGCGGTGACCGAGGCGCAGACAATCAGCTGCGGCGACCTGACGATAACCCACGACGGAGTCCAACAGCCTTGAGCGAGCAGCCTTTTGACCCATCGCTCTGGCGACCCGTCGACGGCTTCGGCGACCTCACCGACATCACGTATCACCGCCACATCGACGACGGCACGGTCCGGGTCGCGTTCAACCGCCCCGAGGTGCGCAACGCGTTCCGGCCGCACACCGTCGACGAGCTGTACCGCGCGCTCGACCACGCGCGGATGTCGTCCGACGTCGGCGTGGTGCTGCTCACCGGCAACGGGCCGAGCCCACGCGACGGCGGCTGGGCGTTCTGTTCCGGCGGCGACCAACGCATCCGCGGCCGCACCGGCTATCAGTACGCGGCAGGCGAGACCGCGGACACGGTGGATCCTGCGGGCGCCGGGCGGCTGCACATCCTGGAGGTGCAGCGGTTGATCCGGTTCATGCCGAAGGTGGTGATCTGCCTTGTCAGCGGCTGGGCCGCCGGCGGCGGGCACAGCCTGCACGTGGTGTGCGACCTCACGCTGGCCAGCCGCGAGCACGCCCGCTTCAAACAGACCGACGCGGACGTCGGTAGCTTCGACGGCGGTTACGGCAGCGCGTATCTCGCCAAGCAGGTCGGCCAGAAGTTCGCAAGGGAGATCTTCTTCCTCGGCAGGCCCTACACCGCCGAGCAGATGCATCGGATGGGTGCCGTCAACGAGGTCGTCGACCACGCGGAACTGGAGACCGTCGGGCTAGAGTGGGCGACGGCGATCAACGCCAAATCGCCTCAGGCGCAACGGATGTTGAAGTATGCGTTCAATCTGCTCGATGACGGGCTGGTGGGGCAGCAGCTGTTCGCCGGCGAGGCCACCCGGCTGGCGTACATGACCGACGAGGCCGTCGAGGGCCGCGACGCGTTCCTGCAG
Source organism: uncultured Actinomycetota bacterium (assembly GCA_963828065.1). GTDB lineage: Bacteria > Actinomycetota > Actinomycetes > Mycobacteriales > Mycobacteriaceae > Mycobacterium. Next base: position 56,875 of record CAWHDL010000004.1, read on the forward strand.
AAGCGTGACCCGGACTACAGGCCGTTCCCCCGCTACTTCTGAGCTGCGCGGGTCCATAGACTCGACGGGTGAATCCTTTGAAGCGGCTTCCCAGGTCAGTGGTCATGGCCAGCATGCGGCCGCCCATCTCTCAAAAACTGTTGCTGCACCGGCCTACCGGGACCAGTGTCGACCTGCGTGGCAAGCGCGTGGTGCTCACCGGCGCGTCGTCGGGCATCGGCGAAGCGGCCGCCGAGCTGTTCGCAGACGAGGGCGCCACCGTGGTCGTCGTCGCCCGCCGGCAGGACCTGCTCGAAGCCGTGGCGCAGCGCATCACCGCGCGGGGCGGCTCGGCGTTCGCGCTGCCGTGCAACCTGTCCGACCTGGCCGCCGTCGACGACCTGGTGAAAACCGTCGAGGACCGCATCGGCGGGGTCGACATTCTGGTCAACAACGCCGGCCGGTCCATCCGCAGGCCGCTGGCCGAGTCGCTGGACCGCTGGCACGACGTCGAGCGGACGATGACACTGAACTACTACTCGCCGCTGCGGCTGATCCGCGGATTCGCCCCCGGCATGTTCGAGCAGGGCGACGGGCACATCATCAACGTCTCGACCTGGGGGGTGTTCAGCGAGGCCTCGCCGTTGTTCTCGGTGTACAACGCGTCGAAGGCCGCGCTGTCGACCGTCAGCCGGGTGATCGAGACGGAGTGGTCGGACCGCGGCGTGCAATCGACAACGCTGTACTACCCGCTGGTGAAGACAGCCATGATCGCGCCGACAAAGGAGTTCGACGAGCTCCCCGCGATGACGCCGCGCGAAGCCGCGCAGTGGATGATCACCGCCGCACAACGGCGGCCGGTGCGCATCGCGCCGCGAATGTCGCTGTTGTCTCAGGCGCTCGACATCATGAGCCCTGATCTCTTCACCACGCTGATGAAACGGCAGACCGTCACGTCCGCGTGATAGACACGCAGTCATGGAGATTCTCGCCAGCCGGATGCTCATCCGGCCCGCGGACTACGAGCGCTCCCTCACGTTCTACCGTGACGGCATCGGGCTGGCGGTATGGCGTGAATACGGCGCCGGCACAGTGTTTTTCGCGGGCCAGTCACTGATCGAGCTGGCCGGCCACGGTCGTTCAGACAACGGCGGCACGTTCCCCGGCGCGATCTGGCTGCAGGTCCGCGACATCTACCACACCCAGCGCGAACTGTCGGAGCGCGGCGTGCCGATCGCGCGCGAGGCGCGTCAGGAGCCGTGGGGACTGCACGAGATGCACGTCGTCGACCCCGACGGCGTCATGCTGATCTTCGTGCAGGTACCGCCCGAGCATCCGCTGCGCCGCGACACCCGCTGACGTCTAGCGCGCAGGCGCCGACAGCGGCCAGCCGACCGACGCGAGCCGGGATGCGACCTGGTGCATCTCCTCGGGGTTGGGCTGCTGCTCGGTGACCCTGCGAATGGCCTCCTCGATCTGGAGGTCGGTCACCGGGGAGTCGGAGTCGGCCTGCCTGAGGATGGCCTGCGCGGCTTTCACGACCTCCTCCTCGCTCAGCGAGCGCTTCAGCAGCGCGAGCACCGGGATGTAATCCTTGGGCGGCACCCCTTCCGGGTAACCCTTGTGCAGCCAGGCCAGCACGCTGTCGAAGAAGTTCTGTTCGGTCATCGCTGTCGCCTCACTTCGAGTGAATGAACGGGAACGGGTCAAAACCGAAATGGTGGATGAGCGTGGCCCGCATGATCCACGCGATCGCGGTCACGATCACCCACGCGACGAACAAGAACAGCGCCAGCCCGAGGTACTTCAAGCCCGGGTTCGGCGCGTGCGCGGTCCCGTCGGCGTCGGCACCGCCGGACCCGGTGGAAAAGGCCACCAATCCGAGCGCAAAGACCGCGGGCAGGCCGGCCCCGAGGACCAGTCCCACCACGAGCACCTTGAGAAGGCTTTCTACGTAGATCATCAACGTTTCCTTTGCTTGTAAACGGCCGGTGCTGTAACGGCCGGCGGGCTAGACCGCTGCCTTGTCGGTAGAGCCCTTGGCGGCGTCGCGGACGTCGGCGGGAACGACGGAGTTCGTTGAGGAGTCCCAATCGGCGTTGACGTTGCTGCTGTCGACCTTCTGCTGCTGGGCACGCCACCAGATGTAGAACGACAGGGCGCACAGGATGAGGAAGATGACGCCGTCGCCCACCAGCTGCGTGCTGACGCTCGAGACGCCCTTCGAGATCCAGAAGGACAGCGCGCCGACGAGTGCGGCGGCGGGCAGCGTAACCAGCCAGGCCACCGCCATCCGACCGGCGACCGCCCAGCGCACCTCGGCACCGGGCTTGCCAACGCCGCTGCCGAGGATCGAGCCGGTCGCGACGTGGGTGGTCGACAGGGCCATGCCCGCGGCGCTCGAGCTCAGGATGATGGCGGCCGATGACGCCTCGGCAGCAAAGCCCTGCGGCGACTCGATCTCGACGAGGCCCTTGCCGAGTGTGCGGATCACCCGCCAGCCACCGATGTAGGTGCCGAGCCCGATCGCGAGTGCGCAGCTGAAGATGATCCAGATCGGCAGGCCGTCCTTAGCCACGTTGCCGGTGAGGTGGCCGGTGGTGATCAGCGCCAGCGCGATGACACCCATCGTCTTCTGCGCGTCGTTGGTGCCGTGCGACAGCGCAACCAGCGAGGCCGTGGCGATCTGGCCCCAGCGGAAGCCGTCTTCACGACGCTTCTTCATGACCTTCTGTGTGATCCGGTACACCAGCCACGTGCCGCAGGCGGCGACCACTCCCGCGATGACAGGGGCGGCGACCGCGGGGATCAGCACCTTCTGGGTGACGCCCGCCCAGTTGACACCCTTGCTGCCCAGCGCGGCGAGGCCGGCACCGATCAGGCCGCCGAACAGGGCGTGCGACGAGCTGGACGGGATGCCGAACAGCCAGGTCAGCAGGTTCCACAGGATGCCGCCGATAAGGCCGGCGAAGATGATCGTGAGGCCGGTCGATGCGTTGATCCCCGGCAGCAGCTGGCCCGTCTTGCTGTTCTGGACCTTGAGCACCGAGGTGGTGACGGTGACGGCGACCTCCACCGAGAGGAACGCGCCGACGAGGTTCAGCACACCGGCCAGCAGGACGGCCGTCTTGGGCTTGAGGGCACCGGTGGCGATCGACGTCGCCATCGCGTTGCCCGTGTCATGGAATCCGTTGGTGAAGTCGAAGGCCAGTGCCGTGACGATCAGCAGCACCAGGATGATCATCGTTGTGCTCATGGCGCTCATTCTGAGGGTTGGCAAGCCGATCTGACTACCGAATCGGCGAACCCAAAAACTCTGTTGGCCAGGCAATTCGCTCAGACTCGCGAGGAGTTCACGTTGTGTTCATGTTGCGTCTGCGGCACGTTGGCCGGCCATGCCGACCCGCCGGAAAACGGCTGGCAAACAACGGGGCATTACCATTGAGCGGTCCCGACTTTGGGAGGATCTGGTGGGGAAGTTTCCGCAGTGAACCGATTTCTCAATGCGATCGTGTCGTGGCTGCGCGCCGGCTACCCCGAGGGTGTCCCGCCCCACGACTACCTGCCCGTGCTCGCGCTGCTGTCGCGCCGGCTCACCTCCGACGAGGTGAAGGCGGTCGCCTCGGAGTTGATGCAACGCGGCGACGTCGACCAGGTCGACATCGGGGTCGCGATCACCCAGATCACCGACGAGCTTCCGTCGTCCGACGACATCGAAAGGGTGCGGAAGCGGTTGGCGGCCAAAGGCTGGCCACTCGACGATCCACGTGACATTGAGGACGCCGAATAGCCACGCTGCGCGCCGTCGAGGTCCCCGCCGGGCCGGAGGTTGTCACCCTGCTGCCCGTCCTCGAGGATCTGCTGGCAGGTCGCTGCTCGGTACTGCCTGTGCCGGCGTCGCGCTTACACGAAAAGAACGAAAAGATCATGATGGCAACGGCCTTGGGGGCCGGTGAGCCAATTGACGACGACATTGCGCTGGTGGTGTCCACCTCCGGCACCGCGGGTGTCCCGAAAGGTGCGATGTTGACCGCCGCGGCGTTGACCGCGAGCGCCTCGGCGACGCATGCGCGGCTGGGCGGCCCCGGCGGATGGCTGCTGGCGCTGCCCGCGCACCACATCGCGGGCTTGCAGGTGCTGATCCGCACCGTGCTCGCGGGAACCACGCCCGTGGTGCTCGATGTGTCGGGCGGCTTTGACGTCTCGGCGCTGCCGGCTGCCGTCCGGAAGCTGCACGGCGGGCGTCGGTACATCTCGTTGGTCGCCACGCAACTGGCCAAGGCCCTGTCGGACCCGGCCGCCACGGCGGCGCTGGCAGACCTCGACGCGGTGCTGATCGGCGGCGGACAACTACCCGCTGCCGTCGCCGAAAGAGCGTTCGGTGCCGGGGTTCCCATAGTTCGTACCTACGGCATGAGCGAAACCGCCGGCGGTTGTGTTTACGACGGGATGCCGCTGGACGGGGTGTACGTCCGTGTTGACGACGGCCGGGTGGTACTGGGCGGGGCGACGTTGGCGAAGGGCTACCGCAATCCGGTCTCGCCCGACCCGTTCCGCGAACCGGGGTGGTTCCGCACCGCCGACGCGGGGATCATCGACGCCGCCGGAGTCCTCGCGGTGCACGGTCGACTCGACGAGGCCATCAGCACGGGCGGCTTGACCGTGCTGCCGCAGCTGGTCGAGGCGGCGATCGCCACACATCCCGCGGTGGCACAGTGCGCGGTGTTCGGTGTGCCCGACGACCGGCTCGGGCAGCGCGTGGTCGTGGCCGTGGTGCCGATCGGTGAGCCGCCGTCGCTGGAGCAGCTGCGCGCGCACGTCGCCGCATCGCTGGACACCACCGCGGCGCCGCGCGAGCTGCACCTGGTCGACGAGTTGCCGGTCCGCGGGATCGGCAAGGTCGACCGGCGAGCGCTCGCCGAGCGGTATCGACCGGGTTGACGAACCGCGCGACGTTCTTAGGGCCGAGCCTCGAAGATCAAGTTGAACGGGGTTTCGGTCGCCCGCCGGAACCGCGTGAAGCCGCCGTCGTCAACCATCACCTTCCTCAGCCGCGACTCGCCGGCTTGGGCGCCAAGAGCCGGTCCTTGCCGCGCGAGTGACACGGGCACACAGATCAGCGACGACGCGCCGTAATACAAGCGACCTACCGGGTTCAAGTTGTCCGCGACTGTGTCACCGGCAAAGGGCTCGACGAGCAGGCAGTGGCCGTCGGGCTTCAACGCTTGTCTCGCCTGGCGGGCGGCACCCGACGGACTCGCCATGTCGTGCAGACAGTCGAAGAACGCGATGAGGTCGAAGTCGTTGTCAGAGTACGACGTGGCATCAGCCACCTCGAAAGTCGTATTGGTCACGCCCGCTTCGGCCGCGCGCTCGCGGGCGGTTTCGATCGACGCATCGTGATAGTCGATGCCGACGAAGTGTGAATTCGGAAATGCCTGCGCCATAAGGATAGTGCTGGCGCCGTGGCCACACCCGACGTCAGCCGCGCGGCCGCCGGCGTCGAGCTTGTCGACGACGCCGTCGAGCGCAGGCAGCCACGACGACAAGAGGTTCGTGTTGTAACCGGCTCTGAAGAACCGCTCGGTGCCGTCGAACAGGCAGGGATGATGCTCGCCCCACTCCATGCCCTTCCCGCTGCGGAAGTTGTCGACAGCTTGCGCCCTGACGTGAAAGAGGTCTTGGACGATTTCGTACGCGCCCGGCAGATCCACCGGCCCGTTCGGGTTCGCGAGGCATAGCGCCTGCTCGTCGTTCAAGTGGTACTTGTCGGTCGCCCCGTCGTATTCGACGTAACCGCCTGCGGCCTGATTCGCCAGCCACTCGCGAATGTAGCGCTCGTTCGTGCCCGTTCGCTGCGCCAGTTCGGCGGCCGACAATCTCTCCTCGGCGAGCGCCGAGTAAAGCCCGAGTTCGTCACCGATCAACATCAGCACCGCACTCACCGACGCGCTGAGATCGCCCACCGCCTTGCCGAGAAATGACTCCAGTTTGTCCTCGTCAACTGCCATCGCAAGTTCCTCCGGTCCCCCGCGACCCTAGAAACGCTACGCCTTGTCGGCGGGCGGCGGAACCGCCAAACCATAGGCTGGGCGCGTGAAGGTCCGCAGCGAAGCGGTGGCGGTGCCGTCGGCGGTCGTCCTGGTCGTCGCCGCGTTCGTCGTACCCCACCTGCACCTTGGCATCGTCACGCCGCTGATTCACACGAACATCTTCCCCATCCACAAATATGCCGAGACCGCACCGATTTTCGGGTGGTGGAACGCACACGTCGGCTGGGGCACACCTGTCGCGATCGTGCTCGGCGCGGCCGCGGTGGTGTGGTGGCCGACGCTCGCACAGCGGCTGCCGTGGCGGGCGCTGACACTGACAGCCTGGGCGACCTCATGCGCGTGGGCGTTCTCGCTGGCGATGATCGACGGCTGGCAGCGCGGTTTCGCCGGCCGGTTGACCTCAGAGAACGAGTACCTGCGCCAGGTGCCGACGGTCACCGACATCCCCGAGGCGCTGCGCACCTTCGCCCGCCGCATCCCCGACTTCCAGCACGACTCGTGGATCACGCATGTCGCCGGGCATCCGCCGGGCCCGCTGCTGACATTCGTCTGGCTTGACCGAATCGGCCTCGGCGGCGGCGCGTGGGCGGCCGCTTTGTGCCTGCTCGTCGGATCGAGCGCCGCCGCCGCGATCATCGTCGCGCTGCGCGCGCTGAACGGCGAGGCCACCGCACGGCTCGCCGCGCCGTTCGTCGCGGTGGCGCCGACCGCGATCTGGATCGCGGTGTCGGCCGACGGCTACTTCGCCGGTGTCACCGCATGGGGCATCGCGTTGCTCGCGCTGTCGGCCACCCGCAGCGTGCGCGCGCCCGCGATCGCCGCCGGCGCGGCCGGACTGCTGCTGGGCTGGGCGATCTTCCTCAATTACGGCCTCACCTTGATGGCGATTCTCGCGGTGGCGGTGCTGGTCTCCGCCCGGCAGCGGCGGGCCGCACTGACCGCGGGGGCCGTCGCAGTACTTGCGGCGATAGCAGTGACTGCCGTTTTCGCCTGGGCGGGGTTCTGGTGGTATGACGGCTATACCCTTGTGCAGCAACGGTATTGGCAGGGCATCGCCAACGCCCGGCCGTTCCAGTACTGGAGCTGGGCCAACCTCGCGTCGGTGGTATGCGCGATTGGCCTCGGCGGCGTAGCGGGTGTGAGCAGGGCCTTCGACCTCGCGGCGATCCGGAGGCGGTCGGGCATTCACCTGCTGGTGCTGGCCGCACTGATCGCGATCGTGTGCGCCGACCTGTCGATGCTGAGCAAGGCCGAAACCGAACGCATCTGGCTGCCGTTCACCGTCTGGCTGACGGCGGCCCCGGCCCTGTTGCCCCGGTCATCGCACCGCTGGTGGCTGGCCCTCAACATCGTCGGCGCGCTGCTACTCAACACCTTCATCCTCACGAACTGGTAGCGCCTAATGGTCATGCACGATGACGCCGCGAATGTTCCGGCCGGCGAGCATATCGTCGTACGCGTCGTTGATGTCGGCGAGTTTGTACTCGGTGGTCACTGTTTCGTCGAGCAGAAGCTTGCCCTGGCGATACAGGCTCAGCAGCCGCGGAATGTCGGCCCGCGGGTTGCCTGCCCCGTAAAGGCTTCCCAGCAGTCGTTTCTGATACAGCGTGAACATCGCCACCACCGCCATCGGAAGGGCCGGCGTCATATCGACCATGGACGCGAGTGCAGTGAGCACCACCGCGCCGCCTTTGCGGATGATGGTCAGCGCGTCGACGATCATCGGGGCCTCGATCAGTCCGACCGTCACCAATGCGGAGTCGGCCATCACACCGCGGGTCAAGTCGGTGACCAGGGCCGTCGCCTCGGGCAGCGAGGTCGCGAAATGTGTGGCTCCGAATTGAAATACCTTGTCCCGCTTGCCCTCCACGATATCCACCGCGATGATGTTCTCCGCGCCGGCCAACCGGGCGCCTTGGATCGCGCCACTGCCGATACCACCGCATCCGATCACGACGACGGTGTCGCCGGGTGTGACATCCGCAGTGTTCACCGCCGAACCCCAGCCTGTGGTCACACCGCAGCCGACGAGACAGGCCCGGTTCAGCGGAAGGTCGTCGTCGATCTTGACCAACGAGCTCTCCGGCACGGTGCCGTACTGCGCGAAGGTGCCGAGCCAGGAAAGCGCGCCGATGTCGCGACCTTTGGCATGGCGGCGGTAGGACCCGTCGAGTTGCCCGCCGGTGGCCATCTCGGCACTCAGGTCACACAGGTTCTGGTGGCCGGTCGAACACCAGCGGCATCGCCCGCACGCCGGCAGGAACATGCCCACCACGTGGTCGCCGACGTTCAGATTCCGCACGCCGGGTCCCACCTCCTGGACGATGCCGGCGCCCTCGTGACCGCCGACGATCGGAAGCGTGAGGGGAAGGTCACCCGCGCGCACGTGGTGATCGGAATGGCACAGTCCGGTGGCCTCGAACGAGACGAGCGCCTCGCCTTCCTTGGGACCGTCGAGGTCGATCTCCTCGACGCTCCAATCCTCGTGCACGTCCCACAACACCGCGGCGTTCATCTTCATACCCGATGACTCTATGGGTTGCCGCGCGGGCTCACTTGGTTTTCTCGCGAACCGGTAGCAACCGCATCGCGACCAGATACAGCGGCACGCACGCCCACACGATCGCCAGCGAAATCCACAGCCCGGCATGGTAATTGCGGTCGAGGCCCGTCAGGTTGTCGGGCCGTATCCCCGGCTTGTCGAACACCGGGATCGCCAGCAGGGCCGGTGAAGATCAAGTCTGTCGGGCCGGTGGTGGCGTCGCGGGCGGAGCACTCGTTGTGGTGTCACCCGAACGGTGTTGCCCCAGTAGCGTTCTCACCGCGTAGCACAGTGCACTGGCGAGGTAGAACGCGGCGGTGAGCAGCAGCCAGCGGGACAGGTAGGGGGCCTGGGTCTGTCCGGTCGCGGCCAGATAGGTGGGTGCGCCCTGTTCGATGATTCCGGGCAGGAACATCAACAGCAACAGCCCTGCGGCCAGGGTCGGCATCCGAAGGTAGTTCGTTAAGGGAATTCGTCGGGATGGGTGTTGCGATGCGCCCTCTGCGTCCGTCGGGGCATCCCGAGACCGGCGCAGCAGCCGGTCGCCCAGCGCGTAGAGCGGGAACAGGATGAGGTCGTGACCGATCACGGCGACTGCGAACCAGACCGCAATGGATTGCCACCACACGGCGGGATTGAACAGGTTTCGCAGGCCCAGCACGGAGATCGCGTAGGCACCCAGCGCCACTGCGGCCAGAACGACGATGAGATGAAACAGCCGCTCGCCGTACAACCGAGCCGCGAGTTGGGCCAGCGCGCGCATCAGGTTTCCCGGAATTCGATGGCCGACACCCATTTGGTGTTGTGCACCCCGGGAAGCGCGGGAACGATGATCCGAGCCGGATACCCATGATCCAGCGAGAGGTCGACACCGTTGACCTGCAAAGCTAACAGCGAGTCGGGGTCAAGGATCTGGTCGGCTTGCAGGACCGCGTGGTTGAAGGCGCCGAACCGCTCCAGCGAGGACACGATCGCCGAGCCCGGGTGCGGGCGCCCGGCCGCCGCGGCCAGATCCGCCAGCCGGACACCGGTCCAGGTCTGTGTCGTTGACCACCCCTCGACGCAGGCGATCGGCAATTCCACTGTGCGGTGCGGCATCCCCTCGAGAGCGGCCCGGTCCAACAGCACCGGCACGGAGCCGCCCAGCAGTTGCAGGCGCCACCCACCGCCGGTCACGGCGGGGTCGATGCCGGCCGCCACGGCGGTGCGGTTGATTTGAAAGTCGTTGGGTCCCTTGCCGTAGCTGCGGCCGCGGGGAAGCAGAAGCGCCGCAGGCCGGGTGAATCCACCCAGGGTCTGCCCGGCGGTCAGGGCCCCGACCAGCAGGGCGCCGCCGCCGACGACGGCCAATGCGCCGCGGCGGCTCAAGGTGGGCGGATCGGGGTTGGCTGCTACCAGCCCGTCGGCGTCGGGCGGTTCGGGGACCGTGTCGGCGCGCGAGGTGGCAAGAACGCTGCGCATCGACCGTGACCGCAGGCTGCGCACCATTTTCGGCAGCTTCAGACAGACGTGGCAGACAAATGCGGCGATGAACACCCACGCCCCGAAATAGTGTGCGGTGTAGAAACTGAACCCGAAGATGTAGTCGTACTGGATGTTGAGAACCCCGGTGACGATCTCAAAGAGGATCCCACCCACCAGCATGAGCAGCGTCACCCGCTCCAGGACCTGGGCCACCGAACGCGCCGGTGGCCACGCGAACAGCCGCGGAATCACTGACCACAATTTGGCCAGCACCACCGGTATCACCACCAGGCCCAAACCGACGTGCAGGCCCTGGTTCAAGCGGTACAGCCACGACGGGCGTGTCGGCCAATCGAACGTGGGCAGTTTGAGCCAGCCGACATCGAACGGAATGGCCTGCCCAAACTGCGGCCCGTAGGCGATGTAGGACAGCAAGCCGGTCACGATCACGATCGGCAACACCACCAGCAGCGTCGCCCCGAACACCGACGTCAGCCACGGTCCGCGCAACGGGCTGCGCCACCGGATCCTCGACAGTCCCGGCGGCGGGTGGTTGTCAACGGCCCGCCACAACACCGTCGGAAACCCATAGCGGCGCACCGGCGGCGTTTCGCCCGGCGGCAGGGCAGGCGGCGTCATGTCGCCGCCAGACTGGCTACCACCCGCTGCCCCACCGGATGAATCCCGGTCAACGACAGGCCCGCCTGTTCAGCCAGCCGCGCCGCGCTGTCGATGCCCACCGATGCCCACCGGAACCACGGCCCAACCGTTCCCGCCGATTCCAGCCGCACCCAGCTGCGCCGTACACCTGTCGCGGCGCTGTCGAATTCGACCAGACATCGACCACCGCGCCGCAGCAGCTCCGACGCCCGGGCAAGGATGCGGGGAGGCTCGCCGCCCAGGCCGACGTTCCCGTCGGCGAGCAGGACCGTGTGCCAGCGGCCTGTTCCGGGCAGCGGCCCGAACACATCGCGGTGGAGCGCAGGTGCGCCGCTGCGCCGTGCCAATTGAACCGCGGTGGCCGACTGGTCGACACCCAGCGCCGGGATGCCGCGACGCACCAGATGCGCAACCAATCGCCCGGGGCCACAGCCCAAGTCGATCGTCGGGCCTTGACACATCCCGACGACCGCGCGGTCGAACATGTAGTCGGCCCCTCGCCCGCCGAGCCAGCAGTGCACCGGCAACGCGTCCACCCGGCCGTCTTCGTGGCGCACCCAACATCGCTCGCCGGTAAGCGCCCGCTCATACAGGTGGCCCAGCACGTCACCCTCCTACCCCGGCAGTCGCCCGGGCAAACCGCGAGTCCGGTGAACTCGCCTCGCGCACGGCGGCCACGTCGTCGACGGTGTCGACGTCGCGCAATTCGTCGATGAGGATCACGTCTATACCGGTCTCGCGGAGCGCCCGGAGCGTTACCGCGCCAGTGTCGTCTCGCGACATCGGCACGGCCCGCAGCACGTCGGCGTCCGTCGGTGAATGCACCCCGAGCAGCCACCAGCCACCGTCGGTGGCCATGCCGAGCACGGCTGGCGCGGTCAGCAGCGCGTCGGCGGAGCTGACGATCAACGCGGGGGTGACTTGCGGCGTGTCCATGCCGATCTGCAGCACCGGCTGCGGCCCGGCGGCCACCGCCGCGTCCGCGTGCGCGTTGGCCAGCCGGTCCGCGAAATCCGTTCCGCGCTGCGGAATGACCGTGAAATCGGCTAGCCGCGAACGAATTTCGTCCGCCCGGCTGGCCGCGTCCAGGTCGCCGGTCATCGCGACGACACGGCCGATCACCGGCGCGGCGGCGACCGCGTCCAGGGTGTCCAGCAGCGCGGCCGCGGCGATGTCGGCCGCCGTGTCGGGACCCACTGCCTCGGCCAGCCGGGTCTTGGCCATGCCGGGCACCGGCGCCTTCGCCACCACCAACACGGTCACCGGCAGGGACGTCATGAGATCGCCCGCCAAAAGTCCACGGCCGCCACCAGACTGCCGCGCGCGGACCCGCTGACCTTCGATTTCCCGCCCGTCCGGGGCCCGTAACCCACGTCGCGTTCCACCACCCGCCATCCCGCGGCCGCCGCGCGCACCAGCAGCTCGACCGGATACCCGGAGCGGCGGTCCTCGACGCCCAGCTTCAGCAGCGCATCACGCCGCGCGACCCGCATCGGCGCGATGTCGTGCACCGGGAGGTGGTGCCGGGTGCGCAGCCGCCAGCTCACCGCCGCCGTTCCCAGCCGGGCGTGCCAAGGCCAGCGCAGGCCGCGCACCGGGCGCCTCCGGCCGGTCGCCATGTCGGCGCCGCGTTCCAGCTCGGCGACCAGCGGGGGAAGCTCGGAGGGGTCCAGCGAGCCGTCGGCGTCGAGTACCGCCACGATCGGCGTCGCCGCCGCGACGATGCCCGCGTGCACCGCTGATCCGTAGCCGGCCTGGCGTTCGGTGACGACGTGCGCGCCGTGCCTGCGCGCGACGCTTGCGGTGTCGTCGGTGCTGTTGTTGTCAACGACGAGTGCCCGGTATCCGGGCGGGATCTTGGCCAGCACCCCCGGCAGTGATGCGGCCTCGTCGAGACACGGCAGCACCACCGTCACCGAACTGTCCGGCATGTGTATGAAGGCTAGTCATCAAGCCGCCTCATCGCCCGCGAGATCAGTGACGAATCGGTGACATCATCGCAGGTCGGCACGGCATCGGGATAACCTCGGAAGTTGTGAGCGCACGAGTTCTCATCGCCGACGACGACACGGTGGTGCGCGACGTCGTGCGGCGCTACCTCGAGCGCGACGGACTCGACGTGATGGTGGCCGACGACGGCACCGAGGCGTTGAGGGTGTTGGGCACCGAGCACATCGACGTCGCGGTGCTCGACGTGATGATGCCTGGACCAAACGGCCTGGCGCTGTGCCGAACCCTCCGCAACGCCGGCGGGTACCCGATCCCGGTGATCCTGCTGACCGCGCTGAGCGAGGAGGACGACCGGATCGCCGGGCTGGAGGCGGGTGCCGACGACTATGTGACCAAGCCGTTCAGCCCGAGGGAGCTGGCACTGCGGGTGCGCTCGGTGCTGCGTCGCGCCTCGGCGGCCGCCCCCACATTACCGATGGAGATCAATGTTGACGGGCTCAAGGTGGTGACCGCGGCGCGGTCCGTTTACGTCGAAGGACGCAAGGTCGGCCTGACGAACCGCGAGTTCGACCTGCTGCTGTTCTTCTTGCACCACGCCGGTGCGGTGTTCACTAGGGACGAACTGCTGAAGCTCGTGTGGCGGTGGGACTTCGGTGACTTGTCGACCGTGACCGTGCACGTGAAGCGGCTGCGCACGAAACTCGGTGACGGGCACCGCATCGAGACGGTGTGGGGACGCGGGTACATGTGGAGCGGACCCGGTGCAGACGCGTGACTTGGTCCAGATCATCGCATGGTCGCTGGGTTGCACGGTGCCCGTCGTGTTGGCCGGTTGGTTGGTCATCAGGCTGGCGCGGTCGTGGTCGCTGGCCGTGAGCATGGTGGCGCTGGTCCTCATCCCGACGCTGGCCACCTTGGTTGGGGTGCTCGGCGCGTCGGGCTTCATGATCACCGCGATGTTCGAGCAGATAGCGGTGGTGTTGGTGATTGTGGCCGTCGTCACGATTCCTGCCGCTGTGTTGATGGCCCGATTCCAGGCCCGAAGGACAGTGTGGGAGAAGCAGATTCGCGATGCCGAGCGCGAATCGGAGGAGTCGAGGCGGCGGTTGGTGGCGTTCGTCAGCCACGACCTGCGCACGCCGCTGGCGGGGATCAGGGCGGTCTCCGAAGCCATCGCCGACGGCGTCGTGCCCGCAGGCGAAGTTCGTCAGCACGCGAAACACATTGAGCAGGAATCCGTTCGGCTGTCCGAGATGGTCGACGATCTGTTCGAGATGTCGAAGATCAACGCCGGCGCCATACAACTTTCGCAGGACAGGGTGGCGCTCGACGAGGTGGTGGACGACGTGCTCGCCGCGCACAGGATCGCCGCGGAGCGCGCGGGCGTGGCACTGCGCGCCAGCGTGCCCGACGAGCCGGTGCGGGTGATCGGCAGCGACCGGGCACTGGTGCGCGCCCTGTCCAACCTGGTAGCCAACGCGATCGCACACACTCCCGCGGGCGGCACCGTCGAGCTGGCGCTCGGGGCGGACGAGGACGGCGCGTTCGCCCGGGTGGACGACACCGGCGTGGGCATCGACGAGGCCGACCTGCCGCGGGTGTTCGACGTCGCGTATCGGGGCTCCAACGGACGGGTGCCGCGCAACGATCCGTCGCTGCCCAGTGGCTCGGGCCTGGGCCTGGCGATCGCCGCGGGCCTGGTGCAGGCCCATCACGGCACGCTGTCGGCCCACAATCTCGACACCGGGGCGCGCTTCGAGGTGAGGCTGCCGCTGGCCGATGACGATCGGTAGGCCGCACGCCGGCCCCCGCGCTTGTCGCCGTCAGCTGCCTTGTTTTTGAGTAATCGTTCTACTAACGTCGTTAATCTCGACACGACGAAAGGACGGCGATGGCCACGGCAGGATTGCGCAAGTTCAAATTCGAGCGGCGGGTGGGCCGGACGGTAGTGAACCCGCTTGTCGCGGCGCTGGACCGGCGGGGCATAAGGTCCGCGCTGGTGGTCGAGCTTCAGACCACGGGGCGGAAATCGGGCGAGCCGCGGCGCGTGCCGCTGACCGGCAGCGCCGACACTGACGGCGTCTGGGTGATCTCGCAGCACGGCCATCGAGCCGGATGGGCCCACAACATCGAGGCCGACCCCCGCGTGCGGGTCCGGGTGAACGGCCAGTGGCGCAGCGGCACGGCGGCATTCCAGCCGGACGACGACATCCGTGCCCGCGCCCGCAGCTTCGCCAAGGGGAAGGTCTCGGCCACCGCGACGGCCATCGCGATGCGTGCGATGGAGAGCGATCCGGTCTCGGTGCGGATCACGTTTACCGATTAACCCTGTCCTCAGTCGCGCAGGGGTGCTTTGGCGAACTCCTTGAGACCGGTTTCGGGGCCGATTCTGGCGCTGAATCCCAGCAGCTCCCGCGCCCGCGCAGGATCGGCGACGATGTGACGGACGTCCCCGCTGCGGTATTGACCGGTGACCTGTGGGGCCGGCCCCCCGCTGGTCTGCGACAGTTTGTCGGCCACCTCGCGGATCGAGATCGGTTGCCCGGAGCACACATTCGCGGCCAGAAATCCGACCGACCCGACGCAGTTCACCGCAGCCGCGTTCGCCGCCGCGACGTCGTCGACGTGCACAAAGTCACGCATCTGACCGCCGTCTTCGAAAACCTGTGGTGGCAAGCCGTTTTCGAGCGCGGAGCGGAAGATCGCGGCGACCCCCGAGTACGGCGTGTCCCGCGGCATCCCCGGGCCGTAGACGTTGTGGTAGCGCAGCGCGACGACGGAGCCTTCCACAGCGTCGCTCCAGGCCAGCGCGTAGTGCTCCTGCGCCGTCTTGCTGGCGGCGTACAGGCTTCGCGGCCGCAGCGGCGCATCCTCGTCAACCAGCCGCCAGGCCAACTCTTCGCCACCGACCGGGCAGCGGTGCTCGAACACCCCGTGGTCCAAGTCCTCGCGGCGGCGGGGCAGCGGATCCACCGGGCCGTGAACGGGACAGTCATAGCCACCCTGCCCGTACACCACCATCGACGACGCCAGCACCAGGCGCCGACAGCCCGCGGCGTGCATCTGTGCCAGCAACACCGCCGTCGCGTAGTCGTTGTGGCTGCCATAGGCCGGCGCATCGGCCGCGTCCACCCCCGCGCCGACCATCGCGGACTGGTGGCACACCACGTCGACGCCGTCGAGAAGAGGGGCCAGCGCGTCGGCGTCACGGACATCGACTCGAAGGCAACCGGGCGGGGGTTCGCTGCCGGGGCGGTGCGCGGCGGGCAGCATCACGTCGATGCCGACGACGTCGTCGCCGCCCGCCGCCAGCGCGTCGGCCACCCGCCCGCCGATGAACCCGGCCGCGCCGGTCACCAGCACCCTCACGGCAGCTCGAACGGTAACTCGACGCCCTCGTGCGCCAGGCAGTGCGTGCAGGTGCGGTCGCTCTCGACGGCGCCGAGCGCGTCGAGCACCACCTGCTTGAACGGGGCGAGGTTGCGCTCGAATTCGGCGAACACGTCCACCGCCCGCACCCCCGACCCGACATCGATGCCCGAGTCGAGGTCGGTGACGAGTGCGATTGCCGCGTAGCATATTTCAAGCTCACGGGCCAGCACTGCCTCGGGGTATCCGGTCATGTTGACCAGCGTGAAGCCCTGGCTCGCGAACCATCGGCTCTCGGCACGGGTGGAGAACCGCGGTCCCTGAATGACCACCATCGTGCCGCCGTCGACGATCCCGGGCGCCAACGCGGCCGCACGCAGTGTCGGACAGTACGGGTCGGCGAAGCCGACGTGGACGCCGCCGGAGTCGAAGTAGGTGTCGCCGCGGCTCCAGGTCCGGTCGACCAGCTGGTCCGGCACCACCATTGCCCCCGGGCCCAGGTCGGCAGTCAGGCTGCCGACCGCGCACGGCCCGAAGACGCGCCGCACCCCGAGCCCCCGCAGCGCCCACATGTTGGCGCGGTACGGCACGGTGTGTGGCGGGAATTCGTGGTGCAGGCCGTGGCGCGGCAGGAACGCGACCTCGTGGTCGCCGACCGCGCCAATGGTGATCGGGGCGCTGGGCGGGCCATAAGGCGTCTCGACCTCGACACTGCGCGCGCCCCCGTCGAAGAACGTGTAGAAGCCGCTTCCGCCGATCACTCCCAACAAATTTCTGCTCCTCGCGTCCGCGTGCGTTAGCTCGGTGAAAAGAACATTGTCGGGCATGCAACGATCTGACTCGTGGCCACCTTGGCGCAGTGGATCGAGGGCGCTCGCCCGCGCACGCTGCCAAACGCGGTCGCACCGGTGATCGCCGGCACCGGCGCGGCCGCCTGGCTACACGCGGCGGTGTGGTGGAAGGCGCTGCTCGCGCTGGCGGTGGCGGTCGCGATGATCATCGGCGTCAACTTCGCCAACGACTACTCCGACGGCATCCGCGGCACCGATGACGAGCGGGCCGGCCCGCTGCGCCTCGTCGGATCGCGGCTCGCCGCACCGCAATCCGTGCTGACCGCGGCCGCGGTGAGCCTGGGGATCGCGGCGGCCGCCGGAGTGGTGCTGGCGCTCTACAGCTCGCCCTGGCTGATCCTCGTCGGTGTGGCCTGCATCGCAGGCGCGTGGCTGTACACCGGGGGATCCCGGCCGTACGGCTACCGCGGCCTGGGCGAGGTCGCGGTGTTCGTGTTCTTCGGCCTCGTGGCGGTGCTCGGCACGCAGTATGTCCAGGCGCTGCGCGTCGACTGGGTGGGCGTGGTGCTGGCGGTCGCGACGGGGTCGCTGTCGTCGGCGGTACTGATCGCGAACAACCTGCGTGACATCCCCACCGATGCCCGCAGCGGCAAGGTCACGCTCGCGGTCCGGCTCGGCGCCGCCCGGACCCGGCTGCTGTTTCAGGCGCTGCTGGCGATCGCAGGCCTGGCGACTTTGTCGTTGATGGCTGCAACACCCTGGTGCGCAACGGGTTTCGTCGCGTTGCCACTGGCCCTGCGGGCCGCCGCCCCGGTTCGACGTGGCCGCGACGGGCGCGCGCTGATCCCGGTGCTGCGTGACACCGGGTTGACTATGTTGGTGTGGTCGGTGGCCGTCGCGCTGGCGCTGACGCTGGCCGGTTAGGAAGGGAGAACGGCCGTGGTGACCCCCGAGCAAGCAATCGAAGCGATCCGGGCTTCCGGCGGCGCACAACCTGGCCAGCGAGCGCTGCACGCCAAGGGCAAGCTGTACCGCGGCACGTTCACCGCGACCGACGACGCCGCCAGGCTGTCCCGCGCCGCGCATCTGGGCGGCTCGGCCGTGCCCGCGCTGATCAGATTCTCGAACGGCTCCGGCAACCCGAAGCAGCGCGACGGCGCGCCGGGGATTCGCGGAATGGCGGTGAAGTTCACGCTGCCGGACGGATCGACGACAGATGTGTCCACGCAGACGGCGAAGTTGTTCACGTCGAGCACCCCGGACGGGTTCGTCGATCTGCTGCGCGCGTTGACGCCGAGCCTGATGACGCCTGTGCGCATCGCGAAATTGGTGGCCACCCAGCCGAAACTGCTTCCCACGTTGATCACCAGCGACACGCTGCGCAAAATTCCGGTCAGCTACGCCACGGTCGAATACCACGGGTTGCACGCCTTCCGGTGGGTCAACGACGAGGGCAGAGCCAAATTCGTTCGCTACCACGTGATTCCGGCGGCAGGCGAGCAGTTCCTGGGACTGCGGACGGCGTTGTCAAAGGACCCTGACTACTTGACCGACGAGATGGATGAGCGGCTCGCAGAGGGCCCGGTACGGTTCTACTTCCGCGTGCAGCTCGCCGCCACAGAAGACTCGACCGTCGACCCGTCAGCGCCTTGGCGGAGCAAGACCATGGTCACCGTCGGCAATCTCGACATCACCGGAGTCGACACCGAACGTGAGCGTGGCGACGACATCGTCGTCTTCGATCCCATGCGCGTCACCGACGGCATCGAACCCTCCGACGACCCGATCCTTCGATTCCGCACCCACGCCTACTCGGCGTCGGTAAAGCTGCGCACCGGCGTGGACCGCGGCGCCGAAGCGCCACCTGGGTGAGATTCTTGGCGACTGCGGTGTCAGCCGTATTTCAGCCACCAGTCGTGCAGTGCAGGCAGATCCGATCCCTGAGCGTCGGCAAGCAACAGATCCGTGTTCCTGGTCCACAAGACGTCGGGGCCGCCCTTGTACGTGCCGCAGGCCACCTGACCCTCGACCTTGTCGGGGGTAGTCGTGTAGTGCCACGTGGTCGGCGACTGCACATTGGCCCCCGGGCACATCACCAGCTCATCGTCTTCCTTGGTGGCCGACGAGAAGTGCCGGTCCAGCGTCGCCTGGTCGGGGAACAACGAATAGCGTGCGACGTCAGGTCCGCCGGGCTGGGTGTTCTTCTCGCAGTCGACGGTCGCAAGCGCATCGGTGACCGGGTCGATCGTCTTGCACGCGCCCGGGCCATAGCCGTCTGGCACCAGGGTCAGCAGCCGTGCTGACGCGCCGCTCTGTCCGGCTGTCGACGATGTCGACGGCGCCGTCCCGCTGGTCGACGTTCGCGTCGTGCTGGACGTCGTGGTCTCAGACGCCGAAGCCGTCGTGGTGGAGCTGCTCGCGTTGTTGCTGTTGTTGCCGCCCGGCTTGCTCAGCAACACGACAGCGGCTACGACACCTCCGACGACGAGGAGCAAGGCCACTACCACGGCGACGATGATCGGCACCAGGTTGCGATTCGGCGGCTGTCCCGACGGCATCGGACCGGATGGCGGCGGCTGCCACGGCGGTGGTCCGCCGGGCGGAGGACCACCGGGTCCGCCAGGGCCCATCGGGCCGGGCGGACCCCACCCGCCAGGCCCGGGCGGCCCAGGGGGCGGCGGCGGCGGCTGGTAAGGCGGCGGCGGCTGGTAAGGCGGTTGGGTGGACGCGGCCACGAACGGGGCCGGCGTCGGAGTGGGGGAGCCCGCGCCACTGGGCCGCGGGGTCAGTACGGCGGGGATGGTGGCCGCCGAGCTGCGCGCCAGGATGGTGTCCGCCTTGTCCTGGTCCCGGGCCGCCAGCGCCTCATGTGCGGCAGCCGCCAGATCGCCGGCGGTCGCATAACGATCTTTCGGATCTTTAGCCATGCCACGGGAAATTACTTCATCGAAGGCCTTTGGGATACCGGGACGCACCGCACTGGGTTGAGGAATCGGTTCCATCAGATGCGCGGTGATCACCACGCTGACGCTGTCGGCCGGGTAGGGCTGGCCGCCCGTCAAGCATTCGTGCAGCACACAAGTCAGCGCGTAGATGTCGGCGCGATAAGTGACCTCGGCGTTCTTGAACCGCTCCGGGGCCATGTAGGCGTACGTGCCCACCGCGGTCCCCAGCTCGGTCAGGCTCTCGTCGGTGGCCGCGTTGGCGATACCGAAATCCACCAGATACGCGAAGTCTTCGCGGGTGATCAGAATGTTCTCCGGCTTGACGTCGCGGTGCATGATGCCGCTCTCATGCGCGGCGTCCAGCGCCGAGGCGATCTGGCTGATGATCGCGACCGCGCGCGCCGGCGTCAGCGGCCCGTACCGGCTCAGCATCTTGCGCAGATCGGTGCCCTCGATCAGGCGCATGTCGACATACAGCACGCCGTCGATCTCGCCGTAATCGTGAATCGGCACCACGTGCGGCTCCTGCAACCGCCCCGCCGAGCGAGCCTCGCGCTGCAGCCGCTTGCGGAACACCGGATCGTGAGACATCGCGACCGGCAGCAGCTTCAACGCCACAACGCGTTCCTTGCGGGTGTCCTCGGCCTCGTAGACCTCGCCCATCCCGCCCCGGCCGAGCAGCAGCCGCAGGTGATAGTGACCGAAGTCAGTGCCGACCCGCGACTCGGTGTCGTCGCTCATTCGTCTCCTTAACCCTTACGTGTCACGCTAACGCCTGCCCGGTCGGTTCACAGCGGAAAACCGGGCGAGGCCCAGCAACGTCACGGCCTACTTCGGTTCGGAGCGCTGCCCGTCGCGGGTTTGGATCTCGAAGGTGAATTCGTGGTCGCAGATGCGGATCCTGGCCCCGTCGATCAGCGAGGTAGTACCGCGCACGCGTTCGTCTGCCACATAGACACCGTTGGCCGACCGCAAATCGGTGATCACGAAGCTGGTGCCGGTGTCGATGATGACGGCATGATGCCTGCTGACGCTGGCGTCATCGAGAACGAGGTCGTTATCCGCCAGCCGGCCGATCCGGGTGGCCGCACCGACCAGAGGATGCGTGCGCCCGGCCCAGTCGCGCAGGTGCGCGACCGCGGTCTGCGCGGTCACCGCGGTGCGCTGGTCGATGCTGACCAGGGTGTCCACCGCGGTGGCCTGCGCGGACTGCTTGATGTCCAACGGCTCCTGCCGCAGGATCCGCTCGTACAGCGCCTGCATCGTCGGCCCCGGATCGATGCCGAGGTCCTCGGCCAGGGTCTCTTTCAGCCGGCGGTAAGCCGCGAGGGCATCGGACTGCCGCTCGACCAGGTAGTAGGCGGTGATCAGTTGCGCCCACAGCGGCTCGCGGTACGGGTGCTCGGCCGTCAGCGCCTCCAATTCACCGATCACGCCATAGCCACGCCCGCACGCGATTTCGGCCTCGGCCAGTGCGGTGTGGGCCAGCACCTTGTCTTCGATCAAAGCAGTGGAGAACGCGTCGACGAACTGGAAGTCACGAAGGTCGTCGAGCACCGGCCCGCGCCACTCGGCCAGCGCGGCGCTCAGATGCGTGCTTGCCGCTTCGAACTTGCCCGCCGCCGCCGCCTGCACACCGGCATTCTTCCCGATGACGAATCGGCCTATGTCGCAGGCGGTTTCGGCGACATTCAGGCGATACCCGGGCGGCGCGCTCACCAACAGGGTACGTGGGTCAGCGCCCGCCTTGCCGAGCAGTCTGCGCAGGTTCGACACGTACGAGTGCAAGCTGGTCCGCGCCTCGGCCGGCGGCCACTGCTCCCACGCCGCGTTGATCAACGACTCGATACCCACCGGCCGGTTGCGGTTGATCACCAGCATCGCCAAGACGGCGCGCTGCTTCGGTGTGCCCAACGACACAGTCGCGCCGTCGACGGTCATCTGCAACGGACCCAGAACTCCGAATCCGAGACCAGTCTGCGTCATGCGAACATCGTCCCAGCTATTCGGTCTCGGGCGATGACTCGCCACGCAGCCGCGCCTGCAGCTGCTCGCGGTCACGGCGCCGCCGTTCGTCGAACGCGGCGATGCTCGCGGTGGCACGCCGGCGCAACGGCGTGAAGACCCAGATGCCCAGCGGCAGCGCGATCACGATCGCAAATGCCAGCGCGATGTAGACCGGGAAGTCGTCGACACCGGCCAGGCGCGCGATCCCGTAGATCAGCGCCGCCAGGCCTACAACCAGCAACAGCCGGGCGACTGCGTACACGCTGATGTCGCGCACCATGCTCGGACCGGTCCGGTTTTCGGTCACAGACCGAGCCTATCGACGGCGGGTATATTCAAGCCAGGAGGTGTTCACCCTGGTTTCGCTGCTATTCGTCTTGCTGATCCTCTGCGGCGTCGTTTACGCCGGATGGCGGATCGTGCGTGCCGCTCGTGCTGCTCGTCCGAAGACCCGGGTGATCGGCCCCGACGACGATCCCGACTTCTTGTGGCGGCTGGGCCGGGGCGACGACCCGACCAAACGTTAAAGGAACGCGTCGCGCCGGTTCGTCGGCGGAAATCCGTCGGCTACCACGGCAGCCAATTCGATCAATGCCTCCCGGGTCTCCCTCTTCAGCCGCTCCAGGCTGATCTCCGCGCCCTCTTCCAGGTGAGGGTCGAACGGCACCAGAAGCACGCCCCGGCAGCGCCGGGAGAAGTGGTCGATGACCTTGTGCAGGTCGACCTTGCCCGAGCGCGGCCGCACCGCATTGATCACCGCGATCGAGTCGCGCACCAGCTCTTGATGCCCGTGGGCGTCCAGCCAGTCCAGCGTCGCCGACGCGCTGCGGGCACCGTCGACGGACCCGGAGCTGATCACCACCAGCACGTCGGACTTGGCCAGCACCCCCGACATCGCCGAGTGCATCAGCCCCGTTC
This sequence comes from uncultured Actinomycetota bacterium, assembly GCA_963828065.1. Taxonomy (GTDB): domain Bacteria; phylum Actinomycetota; class Actinomycetes; order Mycobacteriales; family Mycobacteriaceae; genus Mycobacterium. The sequence continues at coordinate 79,553 of CAWHDL010000004.1, forward strand.
CGCAGTCGGTGAGCACCAGGCTGTAGAAGCGCTCGAGAATGTCGACCGTGCGCGCGTAGTCGTCGGAGCTGAACGCCTCGGACACCGCGGGGTCGGTCTCGGACGCCAGCACCTCGAGCCGGCTGGGCCCCTGCGAGGTGTAGGCCCTGATGTCGCTGTAGCGTTCGATTCCCTCGGCATCGCGCAGCAGGTGACGCACGGTGGCGGGGGTCTCCAGCGGCACCTTCCCGCTCAGCGTGCCGCGGTCCGGGTTCGCATCAACGGCGACGACGCGGTCACCTCGCACCGTCGCGAACGTGCCGCCGAGGGCGGCGGTGATCGTCGTCTTCCCGACACCGCCTTTCAACGACATCAGCGCGATCCGGTAGCAGCCCTGCAGCGGCCGATTGGCCTGCGCCAGCAGATTGTTGTGGTGAGTGACCCGCGGACTGTCACCGACGTTGACGGTCTTGAACGAGGCCAGGTAGAGCCACTTCCGCCAGCCGGCCGACGGCGGCGGTCTCATCGGGCGCAGCAGCTGCGCGTTTGTCAGGTCGTTCGAGGTCGGCGGCGCGGGCGGCGGTGCCCACGTCGGCGGCCCCGGCTGCGGGAAGCCGGTCGGCGGAGTCGCGGTCGTCCACTCCGGCGGGCGCGGGCTGTGCCGCCCGTTGGCGGCGCCCCGCACCGGACCCGTATCCGAATCGTTGAAGCGCTGCTGCGCGCGAAAACCGCCGGTATCGAAGCCGTCAGGCACGCCTTGTCCCCCTAGGTCGCTGGCTTACCACAACGAGACTAGCGATCGCCTGACTGCTAGCCGACCCCGGCGTAGGAATGCAGGCCCACGGTCACCAAATTGATGAAGAACAAGTTGAACACCATCGCGACGAAGCCCACGACGTTGATCCACGCCGCCCTCTTGTCGCGCCAGCCGGCGGTGGAGCGGGCGTGCAGGTACGCCGCGTACACCACCCAGGCGATGAACGACACCGTCTCCTTGGGGTCCCACCCCCAGTACCGGCCCCAGGCCTCCTCGGCCCAGATCGCACCGAAGATCACCCCGAAGCCGAACACCGGGAAAGCGAAGACCGTTGTGCGATAGGCGATTCGGTCGAGGGTCTGCGCGTCGGGCAGCTTGTGGACGATCCGCGCGGCAGGGCCTTGAGCGCCGGGCTCGCCCAACCGCGACATCTTGAGCAGGAAAAGGATGCTGGCCACCCCGGCGACCAGGAATACCCCGGAACCGAGGCTGACCACCGACACGTGGATGGGCAACCAGTACGACTGCAGCGCGGGCATCACGGGCGCGGCGTTGGTGTAGAGCCAGCGGCCAGACACCGTCAGCAGGATCAGCACCGGCAGCAGCACGAACACCCACAGCGGGCGGTATTGCGGTCGCCGCAACACCGCTGCGGCCGCCACCAGCCCGCACATACACGTCAGGTTGATGAACTCGTACATGTTGCCCCACGGCGCGCGCATGGTGGCCAGCCCGCGCAACACGATGCACGCAAGAAGCAGCCCCATGCCGAGGAAGACCAGGGCCAGCCCGGCCCGCCCGACACGCTCGTCGAACGGGCGCGGCGGCGCATCGACGACGATCCCGGGCGTGGCGCTGTCGGCGGCGACGCCGGCCTTTACGAGCTCGCGTTCTTCGGCGTTTCGGCTGCGGGCGTAGGCCAGCTCGAACGCCAGCAACAGCAGCGCGCCGACCAGCACGACGATCGACGACGTGAACGCCCAGTCGGAGTAGGACGCCAGCGTTCCGTCGACGTGCTCGGTATTCATCAGACCTTCTCCCTCGTCGGCTCGCCGGCCGCATCCATCTTCAGGGCATCGGCACCGTCGCTGGCCAGCACCCGCGCGCAGAGCCGCTCGAATTCGTCGCCCCATCCGGAGTTATCGGTACGGGCCAGGCCGCCAAGCTCGACGTTTACCGTACCGGGGACCGCCGATGGGGCGATCCGGACCCAGATCCGCCGCCGCCGGATCACCAGCGACACCAGCAGCCCGGCCATCATCGTCATCGCGAACCCCAGCACCCACACCTGGCCGGGGTCGTGGGACACCTGGAGATTGACGAATGGCACCGCGCCATCGAATCGGACCACCGTGCCGTCATCCAGGCGGACCTGCTCACCGGCTCGCAGGTTGACGCGCGCGACCTTGGTGAGCCGGCCCTGATGCATCAGCCGGGGATCAAGGGAGAACAGCGACTGCGGCCTGCCGGTGTCCAACCCGGTGTCGCCGCGGTAGATGTCGATGGCGACCGCGGGGTTGTTCAGCGTGGGAAAGCTCGACGACAGCAGAGTTCCGTCGAGCCGCTCGGTGGGCGCGAAGAGTCCCTGGATCGCGATCTGGTGCTTGCGACGCTCGTTGGGATCGGGGTACATGCCTCCGGGTGGATCGAATCGGACCACGCCGGACGACAGCAGCGTGCGCGGATCCTCGGGGCGCCACTGCACGGTGGACGCGCGGGTCTGCCCGCCCGGGAACGTCACCGTGAACGTCGGCGCGTAGCCGTGGCCCTGAAGGTAGATCCGGTCGCCGCGGATCCGCAGCGGATGGTTGACCTCGAGCTTGTATGGTCGCCACGTTCCCGATGCGAGGTCGGCCCCTGCCTGGTAGTCGATGTCGGCGGCGAACGAGGTGGCCTGACCCGATGGCAGGTAGTGTGCCTGGAAATCGTTGACCTGCAGGCAGATTGGGTTCAGCTCGGTGCCGTCGACGGTGTTGCCGGCGCGGAAGGAGTCGAAGGCCGCCGGCGAGGCCGAGCAGAAGCCGGGGCCGCTGTCGGCGATGACGATCACGTTGCCTTCGTAGCCGAACAGCTTGCCTACCGCGACCGCCACCAGCAGCCCGAGCAGCGAGAAGTGGAACACCAGGTTGCCGAACTCGCGCAGATAACCCTTCTCGGCCGAAATCTCGGTGATCTCATCCTTCTGCGCGGAGACACGCCGCCATCCGGTGAGCCGGTCGGAGATCGTCGCCGCCAGCGCGGCCGGCTCCCCGCTGACCTGACGCTCGGCGTGCTTGGGCAGACGCGACAGATTGCGGGGCGCCGCAACAGGTGTCGCGCGCAGGCTGCGGATGTGTTCCACCATTCTCGGCAGCAGGCATCCGACAAGCGACACGAACAGCAGCACGTAGATCGCGGTGAACCAGAAGCTGGAGAACACGTTGAACGCCTGCAGCCGGTCCAGCCACGGGCCGATCCCCCGATGGTCGGCGATGTATTGCTCGACCTTCTGCTCGTTCAGGTTGCGCTGCGGCAGTAGTGCGCCCGGGATCGCGCCGAGCGCGAGCAGGAACAGCAACGCCAGCGCGGTGCCCATCGATGTCAGTGCCCGCCAGCTGTTGCGACCCCATGCTGCAACGCGCCTCATATCGGCAGCCTCGCATCGGACACGAACGCGTCGCGCACCCATGAGACGAAGTCGTTCCAGACGCCGGTGACCAGCGCCAGACCGACCACGATCAGCAACAACCCGCCGAAGATCTGGATCGCACGGGTGTGGCGGCGCAACCAGCCGAGGCCCTGCACGGCGCGGGCCGACCCGAACGCCAGCAGCACGAACGGGATGCCGAGGCCGAGACAGTAAGCGATCACCAGCACCACCCCGCGCACGACGCTCGGGCCGTCGGTGGCCGACGCGACCGCGATGACGCCGGTCAGCGTCGGTCCAAGGCACGGTGTCCAGCCGAGCGCGAAAACCGCGCCGAGCAGCGGCGCGCCTGCCAGCGTCGACACCTGCCGTGGCGTGAACCTGGCCTGCCGCTGCAGCACCGGGATCAAGCCGACGAATACCAGCCCCATGACGATCGTCAGCACCCCGCCGATGCGTTGCAGCAGAAGCTGATTGGTGATCAACGTCGTCGTCATCCCGAGCACCGCCACCGTGCCGAGCACGAACACGGCGGTGAACCCGGCGACGAAAAGCGTCGCCGAGCCGGCCACCCGCCACCGCGCGGTCCGAACCGCCACCCCGCCCTGCGCGTCGTCTGCGCCGACGACCGCCGCCAGATACGAAAGGTATCCGGGCACGAGCGGCACCACGCACGGCGACGCGAACGAGACCAGCCCGGCAAGGATGCTGACCCCCACCGCGACGAGCAGCGGTCCGGCGGCGGCGACGTGGGCGAAACCGGTCACTGCGCTCCCGGCTTCGTCGGCTGCTCGGCCGCAAGCCGCTGCAGGACGGGCATCAGGTCGCGGGCGAGCAGTTCACGCAGGAACACGGCGGCGACGCGGTGCTGGCGGTCCAGCACCAGGGTGGACGGGATCACGGTCGTCGGAAACTTGCCACCGAACGCGATCATGGTGCGCATCGCCGGGTCGTAGATCGAGGGGTAGGTGACCTTTCGGTCGATCACGAAATCGCGTGCGGCGTCGCGGTTGTTGTCACGCACATCGATGCCCAGGAACGCGACGCCGTCGCGGCGCGTGGCGTCGTACACCTTCTGCAGTTCGGTGATTTCCGCGCGGCACGGCCCGCACCACTGACCCCAGATGTTGACCACGACCACCTGGCCGCTGAAGTCGTTCAGCGACACCGTCATCGCCGGGTCCATCAGGCTCGGCCCGGCCAACTCACCTGGGCGGCCCCGGCTTTCGGGTGGATCATAGAAAATGTCGGTCTTGCCACCGGGTGCGACGAACTCGAAGGTGCCACCCTGTGCCACCGCGTCGGTACCGGTGGAGCAGCCGGCCACCGGGGCCAGCACAGCCAGCGAGGCCACCAGAGCCAGCATCCGCCGCACCGCTCAAATCCCCCGTGCCGGTTCGGAATAACAGATGTCGATGAGGTCGTCGCCGTCGTAGACCAGCGACGTGAGCGATGCGAGGTTGCATTGGCGTTTGCGCGGGTTGTGCCACAGCCGCTTGCCGTCCAAGTACCGCCGCAGGGTCTCGACCGGCAGCTGGTGGCTCACCACGACGGCTTCGCGGCCGGCCGCCTTGGCGCGCGCCTTGTCGATCGCGGTGATCATCCGCGCGGCGACTTCCCGGTACGGTTCGCCCCACGATGGTGTGAACGGGTTGCGCAGCTGCCACCAGGCCCGCGGGTCGCGCCATGCGCCGTCGCCGGGCGACGCACGCCGGCCCTCGAAGTAGTAGTTCTCCGACTCGATCAGATCCGGGTCGGTCGCCACGTCGAGGCCATGGCGTGCGGCGATCGGTGCGGTGGTCTCCTGTGCGCGCTGCAGCGGCGAGGCCACCACCAGAACGATGTCGTGGTCGGCCAGGGCGTCGGCGACGGCCTCGGCCTGCGCCCGTCCTCGGTCCGACAGCCCGTAGCCTTCCAGCCGCCCGTACAGGACTCCCTTGGGATTGTGCACCTCGCCGTGGCGCATCACGTGCACCGTGGTCGTTTCCGCCATCATTCCTCCGGCCGGGGTGCGGTCCTTGCGGCCTCCGCGGCCGCCGGCAGTGCGGTCTCGATCCGTTGGAACGCCTCTTCGTCCAATACCGCTGAGACGAACCAGGTTTCGAATGCACTCGGCGGTGGGTAGACGCCGCCGTCGAGTAGCGCGTGGAAGAACGGCGGGTACCGCCAGGTCTGGCTGGCCTTGGCGGAGGCGAAGTCGGTGACCGGGCGGTCGCCGAAAAATACTGATAGGAAGTTGCCACCGCGCGGAATGGCGTGCGGCACACCGGCTTCCGCCAGCGCGTCGTGGAGAAGCTCAACCAGCCGGTCGGCGTTGCGGTTCAGCGCCGCGTAGACGGAGTCGTCGGCTGCACGCAACGTCGCCAACCCGGCGGCGACCGCAACCGGGTTCCCGGACAGCGTGCCGGCCTGGTACACCGGCCCCAGCGGCGCGAGGCGCTCCATGACCTCGGCGCGGCCACCGAACGCCGCCGCGGGCAGCCCGCCGCTCATGACCTTGCCGAACGTGTACAGATCCGCGACCACCGGCTCCAGCCCGTACCAACCGGACGGGCTGACCCGGAATCCCGTCATCACCTCGTCGCTGATCAGCAGCGCGCCGGCACCTTCGGTGATGCGGCGTAGCGCCGCGTTGTAGCCGGGGTCGGGCGCGACGGTGCCCATGTTGCCGGGGCACGCCTCGGTGATGATCGCCGCTATCTCGTCGCCGAACCGGGCGAACGTCTGCTCGACGGCCTCGACGTCGTTGTAAGGCAACACGATCGTGTCCGCGGCCGTCGCGCCGGTGACCCCGGGCGAGGACGGCAGGCCCAGCGTCGCGACCCCGGACCCGGCGTCGGCAAGCAGCGCGTCGACGTGGCCGTGGTAGCAGCCGGCGAACTTGACGATCTTCGGGCGCCCGGTGAAGCCGCGGGCCAGCCGCACCGCGCTCATGGTGGCCTCGGTGCCCGAGTTGACCAGCCGGACCCGTTCGGCGGGCGGCACCCGGCGGTTGATCTCGGCGGCGAGCTCGGTTTCCGCCGGTGTCGGAGCGCCGAACGACAGCCCCGTGGACGCGGCACGCTGCACGGCCCCGACCACGGCGGGGTGCGCGTGACCCAGGATCATCGGGCCCCACGAGCAGACCAGGTCGACGTAGCGGTTGCGGTCGGCGTCGATCAGCCAGTAGCCCTGGGCCGACGTGATGAACCGCGGAGTGCCGCCCACCGACTTAAAGGCCCGCACCGGCGAATTCACTCCGCCGGGAATCACGGCACATGCCTCGGCGAACAGTCGTGCCGACGCGGCGGTGCGCGCTTGGGTATCGACGCCGGGTTGCGTCGGTTCAGCGCTGCACATGGTGACCAGTGTCCCAGCCTGTGCGCAGGCGTCGACTACAGGGTGTTACGGTTGTGACAGCCGTGTAGGTTCTACGGCTTTCACCAGGTGACTGTGTACCCGTGTAGGGGTTGTTATTCGTTAGTTGGTTACCCCCTTGCGGCACAGGGTGTTCGACCCGGACAGGATCGGCGCGGTGTGGAAGTAGGACCTGTGAAACACGAGGTGCAGGAGCAGTAATCGCTTCCATGCTCATCGCAACATCGAGACCGAGGAGGCGACGACGACCGCGGCCACACGGGCGACGGCGGCGACACCGGCGGTGGCGAAGAGTAGGTGTGATCCCCAACTAAGACCCCGCGCTCCCGCGCGGGGTTCTTGGCCTCCGCTGGGCCGCGCAGCGCCAGCGCCGTTCAAAAGACGCCGACGGCCGGTGAGCTGCTCGCCCAGCGCATCCAGGTTCCTAGGCGTCGGATCATCGCGGGCGTTGTCAAATGGCCTTGAGGGAGGACAGGCTTCGTGAATTCAAAGCGGGTGCGTGTGCTCGGAATCTATTTGCAGAAACGACGGCCGCTAAGAGTACTGGTTGGTCCACTCGCGCCCGTCAAAGTAGCGTCGACGGCCGCTGCCGCCCGGGTCTGCGTACCAACCGGCGGGGGCTACCGGCGGTTGTGCGGCTCCTGCCCCACCACGCGGGGAATGCCCACCCTCGAGCGCAACTTTCCAGAAGGTGCCGTCGAAGTAACGAAAACGACCCACACCGACCGGGTCTGGGTACCAGCCAGCGGGGACATTGCCGTCGGGCCTGGGATGGCGACCTCTATAAAGGACCACAGCGTAAAAGAAGGGAGGCAGTGCTAACAAAGAGCCGATGAAGAAGACGACGATTAACCTCACAGGGCGATGTGGTAGTTCACCCCAATGTCTAATGATGGTGATCCCACCAATTAGCATGAAGGTTGCCGGTATGAGTCCAATGAAGCACAAAACAGAAATACGGAACCAGCCGTAATAACGAGCCCAATAGGGGAACACCGCCCGCACACGCATCATTCGGTCTACGGGTTTTGGTTTTGGCCAGCGGGGTAATTCCATTGTGTCGACTCCATTCGGTCCTTTTGCGGCCCGTTCCCTACACTTCGCTAAGCATAGTTCGCTGCTTTGTTCGGACGTCGCCGGGTCTTCGCAGGTAGCGGCGTTATGCACGCAGCCGTGAACTGTAAATTCACTATTGTTTACAGGGTGTTGCCGCATCAGTCCCTTTGTGCTGGTAGGGAGTTTGGCCTGGCCGTGGCCTGGCCGACCCACACCCTTATGCCGATTGTTGTTCGACAGTTGGCCACGCCTGGCTGACCATTTGGTCGACACCTGGGCTGTGCCGCGACGATAGCCCGCTACAGCTGGCACACACGTTCCGGCGGCAGATCGTCGAGGGTGGGCTCGGCCACGTCCTGCTCAGCCGCTGTAGTGGCACGCCATCCTCCCACGATATGGCCAGTTGCTGCGCGGACGGCGTGCGGGGTGGAGCCTGTGAGTTCGCTGTCAGCAAACAGATACGACGATTTACTTCCATCATCATAGTAAAACTAGGAAACCCTACTTCTCGTGCCGTCGCGACGTTGATCACGTCGCCCGCCCAAAGCCGCCCCGGGCCCGCATGGCGATGGGCGGAGTGTCCTCGCAGGTCTGTTTTTCAGTGTCGACGGGCCTGCGGAATCCGTCGTTACGACCATATTTAGCTACTGATCTAGTACTTCTACGGTCGAAATAGGACTCAAATCGAACCTATCGGCCACAACTGCGGCGATCGAGCGGCGAATTTAACGCCAGCGTTGAGGCCCGCCGTAACTTCTGCTATGTTGTTGACAACAGGTATTTTCACCGCTCCGACACTGGCGCACATCAGTTAACAAATCGGCTGACGCGGAGGAGCTGTGGTGGCAAACGCCGTACTTGATGTTGACTACGCAGGAGGAGCCCTCAGATTCGCGCCAGTTTGAGTTACGGCCCCGTTGGCGCGGACAAGACACGCCGCACTGCGTAGCTGAAGACTTTGCCCAGGATGACAAAAGGCGTACCCGGTGTCGTGGCTGCTCGCCGCGACATCAGGTCGAGTTACCTGCCCCTTGGCTGATGTGCCGCCACACCGGGGCCGGCCAGTGCATCAACCAACCAACGACCGCGGAGCAGCGACCGCTCCCGATCGAAAATTTACGCTTGAGCTAATTATGGCACTCGATGACAAAATGGGGCATGGTGTGAACGAAAACCTTTCCAGCAGAAGGCTTGACGCCGAGACACCGGCACAAGCACCGAGCGCAGCCTTGGCTGACTCACAAACGTCGAGCGTGACGCGACTCGCCCACGCGAAAAACGTCGAGGCAGGTGTGGCGGGGTTAGCTGTGGATGACGCCGGCTATCCACGCCGTGCCCGCGTTTTTCCCCTCGTGGGGAACAGGAGCGGCGTCTCGACACTGCCGTATTCCCTGGGTGACGTCAGCTCATCGCGTATTGCGGTCGTTGGTATGGGCTATGTCGGCCTTTCGACCGCGCTGTCGTTCGCAGATCGGGGAGCCGAAGTCATCGGAGTCGACGTAAACGAGACTCGGTTGGCCGCGATCAAGGACGCACGCGTCGATCTGCTCTCCCGAGATCTGTTTCGGCTCAAAAGTGGTCTGAAAAGCGATCTGCTCCATCTGACGACCGAATCGTCTGCCCTCGCGAGAGCGGATGCCACCGTGATATGTGTGCCGACTCCGGTCGACGCCCATCTCACACCCGACCTCACGGCGCTGACCGAGGCATGCGAGGCGGTGGTGATGTACGCCCGTCGAGGGCAGACAATCGTCCTGACGTCGACGACTTATCCCGGCTGCACGAACGACCTGGTCGTCAAACCTCTTGAAGCAAAAGGCTTTCGTGTCGGCACCGACGTTTTCGTCGCGTTCAGTCCTGAGCGGATCGACCCCGGAGTGAGTGATCACGCGCCGGAGCACACCCCGCGGGTGGTGGGCGGTTACACCCAGGCATGCGCCGAGCGCGCTGCCGGATTCCTGGCGCACACTGCCGGTTGCCTGCACATGGTGTCCTCGCCCGAGGTCGCTGAGATGACGAAGCTGCTGGAGAACACGTTTAGGGCGGTGAACATCGCGCTTGCCAACGAGTTCGCCGACGCTGCCCGTGAATTGGGCATCGATACCATGGAGGTCATCGCGGCGGCGGCGACCAAACCCTACGGGTTCATGCCGTTTTATCCCGGCGCCGGTGTGGGCGGGCACTGCATCCCGTGTGATCCGCACTATCTGCTCTGGCAGCTGCGTGCGCTCAGAGCGAGTTCCCCGGTGGTGGACGCCGCGATGATCGCGATCGCGGCCCGGCCGCGCGAAGTCGTCGCGCAAGCCCGGCGAATACTTGGTGACCGCGGCAAGTCCGTGCGCGGCAGTCGGATCCTCATAGCGGGGGTTAGCTACAAGCCGGGAGTCGGCGATGTCAGGGAATCGCCTGCCATACCGATCATCGACATGCTGGCGTCCGAGGGCGCACATGTCGCGTATACCGATTCCCACATCGGAACCCTGCAGACGCCGGCGGGCGCCAGTCTGTCGCATCTGCCATATCCCGGGGGTCAGCACTGGGATCTGGTGGTGGTGCACACCGTCCATCCGGATCAGGACTACGACTGGCTCTCCAGCCAGCCCGCGGTGCTGGATACGACGTACCGTCTGACCGGCCTTCCGGACCGTCACGTGCTATGACGAACTCTCTTGCCGCGGCACGCCCGCGCGGTAAAGGGTGAGCGGCGTGTTGACCGTTGCCGTCATCGTGGTGCTGGTATTGGGCGTGAACACGTTGTTCTGGAGCGCAGTGGGGACCGGCCGCTCCTTGGCCCAGCGCCTTCGCTGGCTGCGACCCGGTCGCCGACGAATGCCGACGACCGAACGGGATACCGGGCACCGATTCCGCAGCGAGGACGTCGCGGTCCTGATTCCCGCACACAATGAGGCTGCGGTTCTCGACAGCTCTCTTCGGGCGGCATCTGCGCTGGTTCCGGTGTCCAACATCCATGTCATATCCGACGGCTCGACGGATCGCACCGCCGACGTTGCCCGGGAGTCTGGGGTGCATGTCCTCGAACTGTCACCCAACCGCGGCAAGGCCGGTGCGCTGCTGGCCGGAATAGGCCACTTCGACCTTGTGCGCAGATTCGGGGTCGTCCTGCTGCTCGACGCCGACACCAGGCTTGCCACCGATTATCTGAAGACGGGTCTGCCGATGTTCGACGACCCGGACGTGGTCGCCGTGGCTGGACGCGTGAAGTGCCTGCTGGACCCACCACCCCGAACTCGGATGGGGCGTTTCCTCGTCTCCTATCGCGCCCGGCTCTACGCGGTGGTGCAACTGCTGATCAAATACGGTCAGGCCGCGCGATGGGCGAACGTGGTGCCGATCGTGCCTGGATTCGCGAGTATGTATCGCACCGATGTTCTATCCCGGATCGACATCGCCGCGCCCGGTCTGGTGATCGAGGACTTCAACATGACCTTCGAAGTCCACGCGAAGAAACTGGGCCGTATCGCCTTTCGCCCGGATGCCGCGGTGGCCTATACCCAGGACCCCGACACCTGGCGCGACTATGTGCGCCAGATGCGGCGCTGGACAGTCGGATACTGGCAGACGGTCCGGTTGCACGGACTCCACGCCGGCCGGTTCTGGGTGGCGTTGTCGTTGCAGATCGCTGAGTTGATTTCGAGCAGCATCCTGCTGATGCTCGTGCTGCCGCTGATCTTGTTCACGGTTTACACCGAAACGCTCGCAGGCATCTACGGCAATCCGGAGGTGATGGGCCACGAGATCGTCGGCACACTGGGTGCCCAATACATACTGATTGGCGTTCTCCTGCCGGACCTGCTGCTGACAATGTTCGCCGCGGTCGCGTTACGGCGGCCCGGTCTGCTGCTGTTCGCTCCGCTCTTCCCGGCCATGCGGTTAGTGGAGGCCTACATCTGCCTGCGGTCCATACCCACGGCGTGGCGCACACATTCCACCGGCAGCTGGGTCAGCCCCACACGGCGGCAAGCGCCGTCTAACAGCACTCGCGGACGACACAGAGTGGGCGCGCGGCCACTTGTGCGACATCTGAGCCCACCCGCGGGGCCGCTGGCCGCGGCGACGATTTCACCGATAGCCACACCTACTAATCGCCACACCTACTAATGGAGTATCGACATGCACACCCTGATCACCGGCGGCGCAGGCTTTATCGGCAGCCACCTCACCGACCATCTGCTCCGGCTGGGAGACAGCGTCACCGTGCTGGACGACTTCTCCACCGGCGCCCGAGTCAACCTTGCCGGCGCCGCCGAGAATCCGCGCTTCGGCCTGATCGAGGGGTCGGTGCTCGACCGTGGCCTGGTGAACGAGACTGTCGCCGCTGCGGACCGAGTCTTCCACCTGGCCGCCGCGGTGGGCGTCAGGCGCATCATCGAGCACCCGTTGGACAGCCTGCGGGTCAACATCCACGGCACTGAGAACGTCCTGGAGGCGGCTCTCGACGCTCGCGCCGTGATGGTGCTGGCATCAACGAGCGAGATCTACGGCAAAAACACCGCCGATAGCCTCTCGGAGGATTCCGACCGCATCCTGGGGTCCCCGCTGACCTCGCGGTGGACCTACGCGGCGGCGAAGGGCATCGACGAGGCCTTCGCCCACGCCTACTGGCGTGACTTCGAGTTGCGCGTTGCGATTGCCCGGCTGTTCAACACGGTGGGGCCCCGTCAGACCGGCCGCTACGGCATGGTGGTGCCCAACCTCATCGGTCAGGCGCTGCGCGGCGAGCCGCTGACCGTGTTCGGGGACGGACGCCAGACGCGGTGCTTCTCCTACGTCGGAGACATCGTGCCGGCGCTCGTCCGCCTGGCGGAGGAACCGGCGACCTACGGGCAGGCGTTCAACCTCGGCGGCCCACGCGAGATATCGATCCTTGCACTCGCCGAGCGCATCGTGGAGCTATTGAACAGCGCAAGCAACATCGAGCTGGTGCCCTACGAGCAGGCCTACGGTGAAGGATTCGAGGACATGCGTCGCCGCGTGCCGGACAACTCCCGGGCAGAACAGCTGATCGGGTTCCATCCCGGCACCGGATTGGACGACATCATCCTCGCGGTGGCCGCTGACCTTCAGGCCCGCGCTGAGGTCCACGCGTGAAGTCCAGGGTGAAAACGATCCTGCCGGTAGTCTGCGCCGTCATCATCGTCACGCTCTTCCCGTTCGTCGCCCGGTACGGCGTGACCCTGCGCGCCCACCCGAATCCGGTCTCCGCTGCGCCGGCCGATCCCTTCGTCACACCCGACGGCAGGGTCGTCCCGCCACCGGCGTCCACCCAGCCGCTGGTGCTGGCGCCGGGGCAGACCGTCGTGAGCATCACGTTCGATGACGGCTGGGCGTCCGCGGCGACGGCCGCCAAGATCCTCACCGCGCACGGTCTGTCCGGCACGTTCTTCGTGAACTCGGGCACGATCGGAAAGCAGAACGTCAGCTCGGGCAGTGTCGGAGAGCCCATCCACCTGTCCCTGGAGGAGCTAAAGGCGATGGCGGAATCGGGCCACGAGATCGCCGGTCACAGCCTGACACATCCCGACCTCACCGATCTCACCGGCGACGAAGCCCGCCGCCAAATATGCGACGACCGAAAGACGCTGCTCGGCTGGGGGTTTCCCGTGCGCAATTTCGCGTATCCCTTCAATTCGTCAAACCCAGACATCGAGAACATGGTCAGAGATTGCGGCTACAACAGTGCGCGCAGTCTCATCGGGCTGCGGTCACACCGACCAGACCCCCGATACCCCCAATACTGTGAAGACTGCGACGTTGCCGAAACAGTGCCCCCCGCGGACCCGATGAGCACGAGAACTCCGCGCGAGGTGGAAAGTGATTGGACGAGCGAAGATCTGCGGGCGCAGGTTACCGATGCGATCGCGACCGGCGGTTGGCTGCAGCTGACGTTCCACAAGTTGTGCACCACGGACTGCACAGCCGGGATCAATGAACTGCCGGACAGCGCCAGTGTTGCCACGCCCCAACTGGAGTTCGAGGACTTCCTGACTTGGCTTGCGGCCCAGCAGGCCCAGGGCTTGGTGCTGGTCCGCACGGTCGGTGATGTCATCGGTGGCCCGGTGCAGCCGGCGGTCGCCGGCCCCGTCGTCCCGCCCGCCCCGCAGGGAACAAACGGCGTGGCGAACCCCGGGCTGGAACAGCCCGGACCCGACGGCGTTCCGGCGTGCTGGGCGCACGGCGGCTTCGGCAGCAATTCGCCCGAATTCTCGCTGGTGCCCAGCGCGCACAGCGGAAACGTGGCCAGCCGTCTGGTGATGCGCGACTATGTCGACGGGGATGCCAAACTCCTGCAAACGATGGACTTGGGAACCTGCGCCCCCGCCGTGTCACGCGGAGAGAAGTACACCATTCAGGCGTGGTACACCTCGACGGTCCCCACATCGTTTTCCGTCTACTACCGACTGGCTCGTGGCGTCTGGGTCTATGCACTGTCGAGTCCCGAGTTCGCCCCGGCCACCCAGTTCACCGCCGCCCGCTGGACCCCACCGCCCATCCCCGAGGGAGTAACGGCCGTCAGTTTCGGCCTTGCCCTGTTGCAAAACGGCGAACTGGTGACCGACGACTACTCGCTCATCGCAGACGGCGGGTCTTCACCATGAGATTCGTCGCGCTTTTCGCCGCGGCCGCCGTCGCTCTGGCGGCGTGCAGCACGGGATCGGCTCGCCCACAATCCCGCCAGTATCCCTGGCACACGGACATCGTCTCCACCACCTTCTGGGTCGGTGAAATTCTGGACCCGTCGGCGTCCGACGGCTCTCAGGTGATCTCCACCTACGACGCGAACTGGCAGGCAAACTACGGCGGCTGCGACGGTGTCGTCACGCACGGCGTGTGCCAGGCCGAGCGCCGTGACGTATCGAACGGCTTCTTCCCACCCGCCATGACGCCCCGGCAGAATCCGTTCTATCTCGACCTGCCGTTCGACGACGTCAACAACCCCGCCGCGTTCGCCATGCGCGCCAACGTGATCCCGTGGGCGAACGATCCCGGCTATGCCGGTCGTGCCGACGATCCGAACTTCAGCTTCATGAAGAACCGTTGGGTGCAACTCAGCAAGGACGGCCACGTCTGCTACGGGCAGGTCGAGGACGCCGGTCCGGCGGTCTACGACGACGCCGCCTACGTCTTCGGCCCAGCGCGACCCGCCAATACCCGGTTCAACGGGGCGGGTCTCGATGTCTCACCGGCCCTCAACGGCTGCCTGGACTTCAGCACACTCGACGGAGCCAACGACCGCGTTGATTGGCGGTTCATCGAACAAAGTAACGTCCCCGCCGGCCCGTGGACCCGCACCGCCACCACCAATCCAGTCGTCCCGTGGTAATCGATCCACCAGGGCTTAGGCACTAGTGGCGAAAGTCTTACGGGCCATTTAACCCTGGCTCCAACTGCGACGTGGAGTCGCTTCGGCCCAGTGCACCAGTGCACCGTCGCTCTTTGGCTGCTTACCGCTCGGCGGTAATGCGAACCTCCGGGTCATTCGAGTAGCGGCGAGCGAAAAACAACAGCCTGTCTCGGCGACATCTCATTGAGGCCACATCTCAGCCAACCGTCAGGCTTTTCGCTCAGGTAAATTTAGTGTGTCTGCTGTGTCAGATGTGTCTGGTATGTCTGCTGTGGCATCCGCCTCGTATCCTTCACGCGGAGATCGATCCCTGCAGTGCGGAGATCCTGGCCACCGTCTTACGCACGGGAGACTCCTGCTCTGCGACGGTGTGCCGTGCCAGAACTGAATCGGCGCCATTTCCTCTCCACGGTGCTCGCCTCGGCAGCCGTTGCGGGCGTCTCCGGTTGCATGGTCAAAGCGTCGGCCCTACCACTCGCGCAAATACCAACTCCGGTAAAAGCGTTCGACACCACCGCGTATATCGACTCAGCGGCATGGTTTGCCAGCGCGTATGCCGCGGGCTACCGGCTGTACATCCCCAACACGACAGTGTGGGGACAAAACAAACCCTGGCCCCAAGCAGCACCCCAGCTAAAACTGGCACTGGACGCAGGACTGATGGTGGCGGCGTACGCGCGGAATCCGTCATGGTGGTACGCCGCCATTCAGGCCTGTTCTCCCTACACCGGCAAGCTGCAGTTCTTTTGCCTGGATGTGGAGACTAGCCCGGGTGTACGCGTCACCCAGGCGATGGTGAACGGAGTCACGAACCTTGGTGTGAGGCCGCTGATCTACAGCGGGTCGGGAATGTGGACGCGGGTGATGGGCGGCAACGTCACTACCTTCGCGAGCGTGCCGTTGTGGGACTGTCAGGCGACATACGGTGTGCCCGCTAACTTCACAGCCGATGTCAACTCGCCGACCCCACAGGTGTATGGCGGATGGAACACTCCGACGAACCCGAGGGCGGGCGTTCAGCAGGGTTTCAACACAAACCTGAACGGCGTGACTGTAGACGTGAGTTCGTTCAACTCCACCTTCTTGGCACCCCGCTGATCCGAGCGGCCACCCCCGACGTTCGGGAGAGCTTCAGAGATCTCGGCCGCCACCGCAGCACGGCGCGGGCGGCCCTCTCTTGCGACTACAGGGTGTAGTGGACTACTCCGTCCTGGTCAGCGCAAATACCGGATGGTCGGCCTCGAGCGGCAGGCTCCGGAAGTAGCCGTCGACCATCTTGCCGGCTTTCTCGCGATAAGCGGTGAGGATCGCCTGCCGGTCCTGTTCGGGGACCTCCTCGGCCAAGTAGTCGGCGGTTCCTGACTTGCTGCTGATCGTGACGTTCGGGTTGGCCCGGACATTCTTGACCCACTGCGATTCACCGCGGGTGGACACCAGGTACTTGGCGGTGCCGACGTCGACCGTGATCACGGGGACCTTCTGCGGGTCCTTGCTGCCCCGCTTCGTCACGGTGAGTGTCTCGCTGTCCGATACGCCCGTGGCCATCGCGATCTTGTTGAAGACCTTGACGGTGAACCAGGGCGGCTTGAGGTAGGCCATGAGTACCGAGTTTGACGGTTGGCATGCAACTACCGCAATGGTTGGCCCGGAATGCGCCGTTATGGCAAGACGCTCCGCCGACACTGAACCAGTTGCGACGACGCGCCGCGAAGTAGCGCAGCCGCTTCAGTTTCGAAGCCTCACGCCGGCACCATCCGCAACGCCGCAGGCAGGCTCGGCAGGAAATGCGCCCTCGCGAATGCCCTGATGTCGTCCGCGGTGGCGAGCGGGTGCGGTGACGGCAGCAGCAGCACCATCATCGCGTAGCGCAGGATCGTGTCGGCCAACTCGTCGACCGCCTCGGCCCCGATCCGAGAGGCGAACCCGACGGGGAGGATCACCCGCAGCGCGTCGGCCATCCGCTCGAGCGCGGCCGGGTAATGCCGGTGCGCCAGCTGAAGTGTCAGCGCCGGCTCGTCCGTGATGACCCGGTTGAGCACCCGGTGGCGGCGCAGCCGCATGATTGCCGACGTGAACGCCTCGACGTAGTAATTACTCTGTGGGCCCGCATTTTTCAGCTCGGCTGCGATTTCGGTGAACAACACCGCGTTCTCGCGGTCGATCACCGCGGTGACGAGTTCATCGCGGCCGGCGAATCGCCGGTAGATCGTCATCCTGCTCACCCCGGCGCGGCGGGCGACGTCGTCGAGCGCAACCCGGCGGAAGCCGTGCCGCTCGAACTCGACGACCGCGGCGTCGAGGATCGCGGTGGTTACCGGGTCAGCCTCTGGCATAGCCGGCCTGCGCGAACTTGTTGTAGCGCACCCGCATTGGCATAAGATCCCACAACCAGTTGACCGACCTGCACAACGAAGCGAACCGCTGGTACCACCGCTCCTGGCGAGCGCTCCACGGCAGCCCGAGGAGCACTCGCGCTCGAGGCGGCATACCGCCGGCAGTCAGGAAAGCGGCGACCGGGTTGAACACCGGCGCGACCACCCGCCACACCGCAGGCGGCACGCCCCTGGGGCACGGGAAACCCTTGGTGACGTATCCGACGCCGTACTTCGCGGTGGGGTGGGCCACCACGATCTCGTCGAGCATCCACTCCCAATATCGTTCGAACGCGGTGTAGTCGGCGGGCACCGGCCGTTCGCTGACGCCGTAGCGGCGGTACCAGGTCTTCGACTCCAGGTAGATCTGCTCCTTCTCGGCGCGCGTGAGCCGCTTGACGAAGGTGTCGGCGAAGTAGAGCACCTGCTCGACGAACGTGGCGTGCCCCCAGAAGTAGGTCTCCGGGTCGAGCGCGTGGTAGCGGCCACCGTCGGGCATGTCGCCCTTGATCTGGTGATGGAAGTCGCGCACCTGCTGCCCCGGATGATCGGCGTCCGAGCCGTAGACCGTGTTGAAGATCGGCGGCAGCGACCGCTTCACGCGGGCGGCGGTGTCGTCGAAGAACACCGAATGGTCGAGCACGCCCTGGCCCAACTCGGCCAGCATGTTCTGCAGCACCGCGGGCCGCGGTCCGATGAGGAACATCCGGTTGTCGCCGAAATACCGCCACACCAGCGACCGCGGGCCCAATGGCAGCGCGTCGACGGCCGCAGCAGGCGTATGCGCAAGCGAGGTCATTGGGACAGTGTTACAAATTACGCACCTTGTAACAACCGGACGTGACGGCCATCACCCAAACGCTACTTCGGCACAACCCGCGAGCGACGCCAGCGAGCAACGCCCACGACTGCCAGCACCCCGGCGAGGGTGCCCAGCACGAACGCCAGAAACAGCAGCGGCGCGTAGTACTCCACCGACGTGGTGCTCGACTCGCCGTTGGCGATCGGCGCGATCACCACCGTCGACTCCGCGCGCACCCAGCTGGCCACACACCCCGCGGCCGCCGCGACGGCCAGCACCAGCTCGAGGACCGCGCGCCGGCGGCCCGTCACGACGCCGCGCCGGGCGGCCGGTTTTCGGCACTGCGCTGCTCGAGCAGGTTGGTCAACGCCACCCGGAGCTTTTCGTCCTTGCGCGCCCACGCCTGCACAGTGCGGCCCTCGGCGAGCTTGAGCCCCACCCCCGTCCGGCCGCGCGGCACCCCTGCCAGTTCGCCGAGCGCGCGCGCCGACCGCCAGCTCGGCGGATCACCACCCGGTTCGGGTTCCGGGAAGATCCGCACGATGTTGCCGACTTCGATGGTCTCGGCGCCCTGGCGCAGCTTGTCATGCGTCAACTCGACCGATGTGTGAGTCCGGGCCGCTTTCACTTGAATGGCCAAGAAACCCGACACCAGGACCAGAAAGAAGGCGGGTGGCAGCAATCGCGCCCCGATGCCGGCGTTGACCTCGATATACAGCATGGCCGCGGCGGCGATCGGTCCGGCGAGCACCCAGTACCAGGTTGCCCCCACCTCGTGGTACAGCGGTGGAACCACGACGCCGTCATTCACCGTCGCTCCCTGGAATCGACCGCGTCGAACCACTCCGATGCCGGTTCGCGAGTGGCCGCGACCACCGCCACCAGCAGCGGGATCACCGCCAGCACGGCGAGCGGAGTTACGGCGCTCAACAACAACACCTTAGCCGCCAGCAGCAGCACCACACCCGCGACCGACAGCGCGACGGTGCCGCGACGAAAGCGCTTGTTGCCCCCACGCGTTCGGCCGGCGAAGTATCCGATTGCCATCCCCAACACCGCGCAAACGATCGCGACTGTGCGGTAGGTTTCGAAGAACGACCGGACATCGGAGTCGGGCACGCTTGCCGGGTAGGCATTGCGGAGGTCGCCGTATTTCACCACCGTCATCTCCAGCACCCCGGCGACGATGAGCAAGACGGCCGCTGCCATCCAGCACCATAAGGCCACCTCGACTGTCCGGGGCCGCGGGTTCGCTGACGTCATAGTCGGATCAGCCTAGATCACCGCGTGAAAAACGCGTGGGCGTCCTTGCGGTGCAACAGGTACACCCCACCGGCAATCAGCACAGATCCGAAGATACCGGTGATCGCGAACGTCACCGCGGCCGATGTGCCGCGTTGAACGGTGAACAGGCTGCTGACGATGTACACGACCGTGGCCACGCCGCCACCGGTGAGCAGCGTGCGCGCCCAGCGGTAGCCCTGGCGCATCAGCAGCAGGAACGTCACCACCACCGCGGACAACAGCACGAGAAACACCCCGGTGATCGCATACGCCATGAAGCCGCCGGGCACGTTGCCCGCGAGCGCGGTGTCCACGGCCTGCCCGATCACCAGCAACGGCAGCGCCGCCAGCCACAGGACGAACGCGGTATCGACGTCCACCGGCCGGGTGGGCGGCGGCTCGTCCATCGACGTGTTAGGCGAGCCAGGTAGCGACATCTGCTGCCCAATACGTCAATACGATGTCGGCTCCGGCCCGCCGGATACTGGTGAGCGTCTCCAGTGCGGCCGCCCGGCCGTCGATCCAGCCGTTGGCCGCCGCGGCACTGATCATCGAGTACTCACCCGACACCTGGTAGGCGGCCACCGGCACGGGCGAGATCTCCGCAGCAGCGCGGACCACGTCCAGGTATGCCATTGCCGGTTTGACCATGATGATGTCGGCGCCTTCGTCGATGTCGAGTGCGATCTCACGCACCGCTTCCCGCCTGTTACCCGGCTCCTCCTGATAGGTGCGCCGGTCACCGGACAGGCTGGACGCCACCGCCTCACGGAACGGGCCGTAGAACGACGACGCGAACTTCGCCGCGTAGGCGAGGATCACCACGTCGCTGTGCCCCGCAGCATCGAGGCCGTCGCGGATCGCGCCGACCTGGCCATCCATCATTCCGCTCGGCGACACCACGTGGGTGCCCGAATCCGCTTGCGCAACGGCCATTTCCACATAGCGGCGCACCGTCGCGTCGTTATCGACCTGGCCCGCCTCGTCGAGAACCCCGCAATGGCCGTGATCGGTGAATTCGTCGAGGCAGGTGTCGGCCATCAGCACGGTGGCGTCACCCAGGTCCTTGCTCAGATCGCGCAGCGATAGGTTGAGGATCCCGTCGGCGTCCGACCCGGCCGAGCCGGCGGCATCCTTGTCCTCGTCGCGCGGCACCCCGAACACCATGATCCCGCCGACCCCGGCGGCGACGGCGTCCGCCGCGGCCTCGCGCAACGTCGAGCGGGAATGCTGCACAACGCCCGGCATCGACGCGATCGGGCGCGGCTCGTCGATGCCGTCGGCGACAAACATCGGCAGCACCAAATGCCTTGGTTCCAAAGATGTTTGCGCGACCAGGCGGCGCAGGGCCGGCGTTGACCGCAGCCTTCGCGGGCGCTCTCGGGGGTAGCCCACCGCCGGCTCCTACCGCCTGCGGCTCTTCTTACGCGGCGGTGGCAGGGCGCCCTCGGCACGCAGTCGTGCGGCGTGCTCCGCCAGCGCATCGACGAGCGGTCCGATCGCCGCGGTCTCCGGCCGCACATCGACGCGCAGCCCGAATTCCGCTGCCGTCTCGGCGGTCTTCGGCCCGATGCACGCCACGATCGTCCGGGCATGCGGCTTGCCGGCGATACCCACCAGGTTGCGCACCGTCGAGCTGGACGTGAAGCAGACCGCGTCGAACCCGCCGGACTTGATCATCTCGCGGGTCGAGGCGGGTGGCGGCGCGGCGCGCACCGTCCGGTAGGCCGTCACGTCCTCGATCTCCCAACCGCGTTCTCGCAGGCCCTCGGCCAGCGTCTCGGTGGCGATGTCGGCCCGTGGCAGCAGCACCCGGTTGACCGGGTCGAAAACGTCGTCGTAGGGCGGGAATTCGTCGAGCAGGCCCAGCGAGGACTGCTCGCCGGACGGCACCAGCTCTGGAGTGATACCGAATGCGCGCACCCGATCGGCGGTGGCCTGCCCGACGCAGGCGATCTTCACACCGGAGAACGCGCGGGCGTCAAGGCCGAATTCGCCGAACTTCTCCCATACCGCGCGCACCGCGTTGGTGGACGTGAACACCACCCACTGGTAGCGCCCGTCGACAAGGCCCTTCACCGCCCGCTCCATCTGGGCCGGGCTGCGCGGCGGCTCGACGGCGATGGTCGGCACCTCGATTGGCACCGCGCCGTGGGCGATCAGGCGCTCGCTCATGTCGCCGGCCTGGTCCTTGGTGCGCGGCACCAGGACCGTCCAGCCGTACAGCGCGCGGCTCTCCCACCAGTTCAGCTTCGACCGGTTGGCCACCGTGCGCCCGATCGTGACGATCAGCGGTCCGGTCAACGGCGCGGCGGGATCGGACGCGCCGATCCTGGCGCTGTCGGTCAGTGTCTGCAGCGTGCCCTCCGCCGACCGCTGCTCGGTGGTGGTGCCGTGCGCGGTCACCACGCACGGCGTGGCCCCGTCCAGCCCGTAGTCGATGAGGGTGCGGGCCGCGTCGGCGAGATGCTCGGCGGTGGCCTGCAGGATCAGCGGGCCGGGCGCGGCCGCCAGCGCCGCCCAGTCCACGTCGCCGCGGACGTCGGCGACGGTGTGCGACGAGCCCAGCGGCAACCCCGCGTACGCCGGCACCCCGATGCTCGCCGGCAGGCCCGGCACGATCTCGAAATGTAACTGCGTCTTGGCGATCGCCTGGACCTCGGTGATCACCGCGTCCACCGACAGTGGGTCGCCGGCGACCAGCCGCACCACGTCGGTGCCGCCGCGGGCCTCGGTGGCCAGCGTCTTGGCCACCTCTGCGGGGTCGCCCAACGCGGGCCGCACATCTGCAATATGCGGCAGCTCGGGCTGCACCGTGTCGTCGGTGATACCGGGATCCGGCGACGACAGGTTCGCCGGCTCGGGCAGCCGCGAGCCGACCAGCGCCAGCACCTCGGCCGGCACGTCGGGGTCGGTGAACACCAACTCCGCACAGGCCAGCACATCGCGCGCACGACCGGTCAACAGCCCGGGATCGCCGGGCCCCGAACCCACAAACACGACGCGTCCTGGCTTCGCCTTCCGCCCTCGCGTCATCCGTTCAACTCCGCTCTCTGGTCGCGCTCCGCGCGCTTCGTGCTCACTCTTTGTTCATCAGCTCGCGCGCGCCCAGGTCGAAAAGCTCGGCGGCCACTGAGCGCCCCAGCTCCGCGGCCTGCCCGGGCATTCCGATCCCGGACGCACGGATCACGTCGGATCCGTCGAGTGTCGCCACACAGCCGCGCAGCGACAGCTCGTCGAAGACGCGGCCGTCCTCATCGATGGACTCGACCACCTCGGCGATCGCGCCCACCGGTGCGGAGCAACCCGCCTCCAGTTCGGCGAGCAGGACGCGCTCCGCGGTGACCGCTGCGCGCGTGTCGGCGTGGTCGAGCTCCGCCAACAGCGCCGCGAGCTTGGTGTCGCCGCTGCGGCACTCGACCGCTAGCGCACCCTGACCCGGCGCGGGCAACATCTGCACCGGGTCGAGCGTCTCGGTGACAACGCCGAGGCGTCCGATGCGGGCCAATCCCGCCCGGGCCACCACGATGCCGTCGAGATCACCGCTGCTTACCCTGTTCAACCTGGTATCAAGGTTGCCTCTTAGGGGGCGGATTTCCAAACCGAGACCCAATGCTCTAAGCTGTGCCCCCCGTCGCGGGCTCGACGTGCCGATCACCGAGCCGGAAGGCAACTCCCCGAGCACCAGTCCGTCGCGAGCCACCAGCGCGTCTCGCGCATCTTCCCGGGGGGGCACCGCGGCGATCACGAACCTGTTGTCAACGGCGGTCGGTAAATCTTTGTAGGAATGCACGGCCATATCGACGGTGCCGTCGTGCACTGCCTCCCTTAGCGCCGCGGTGAACACGCCCACACCGATTGCGGCGACCGGGTCGCTGGAACGATCGCCCTCGGTGCGGATGATCACCAGCTCCGCGGCATGGCCTTTCGCGATCAACGCGTCTCTGATGGCACCGGCCTGGGTAGTGGCCAACAAGCTGCCCCGGGTGCCGATCCGAATAGCCACGCCGCTATCTGCTCTTCGCGCGAGCGCTCATCGCTACCCGGCGGAGTCCGGGCCGTCGACGGCCAGCGGCAGCTCGCCGGCCGCGACCGCGTCGACAGCCTGCGGGTCGAGTTCGAAGAGTTCGCGCAGCGCCTCGGCGTACGTGTCGCCGCCCGGCGCACTGGCCAGTTGTTTGACCCGCACCGTCGGGGCGTGCAGCAGCTTGTCCACCACCCGCCGTACCGTGCGGGCGACCTCCTCGCGATGCGCATCGTCAAGGCCGGGCAGCCGGTTGTCCAGCCGCAGCAGCTCCGCCTCGACGACGTCGGCGGCACGCTGGCGCAGGGCCGTCACCGTCGGGGTCACCTCGGCCATCCGCTGCGACGAAAGGTATTGCGCCACTTCGGCTGCAACGATGTTGCGGGCCGCACCGGCGTCGGCGGCGGCGGCACGCGCCGACGGCTCGCGCTGGATGCGGTCCATGTCGATGACGAACACCCCGGGCAGGCCGGCCACCGCCGGGTCCACGTCGCGCGGCATGCCGAGGTCGCAGATCACCAGCTGTCGCGGCTCGTTGCCGTGAGCGAGACCGCGGTGCACGTCGGCCAGAGAAACCACCGGCCGGACCGCGCCGGTGCAGCAGACGACGACGTCGGCATCGGTGAGCAGGGGTGGCAGGTGGTCGAACGGGAAGGCGTCGGACGCCACGCCCAGCTCGCGGATGCCCTCGGCGAGGCGGCGGGCCCGGGGCACGGTTCTGTTGACGATGTGAACCCGTGCGGCGCCGGCACGCGCGAGGTGCTTGGCCGACAGCGCGCCCATCGCGCCGGCGCCGACGACGACGGCGGTGCGCCCGGCCAACCCGTCAAGGCGCTGCCCGGCCGTGCCGAGTGCGACCGACACCACCGAAGCCCCGGCGGCGTCGATGCCGGTCTCGGAGTGCACGCGCTTGCCGACGGACAGCGCGCGCTGCGCCAGCTCGTGCAAAACCCGGCCGACGGTCCGATTGGACTCTGCTTCTGCGTACGCGCGGCGGACCTGCCCGAGCACCTGCTGTTCGCCGACGACGGCGGAATCCAGCCCGCTGGCGACCGCAAACAGGTGCTCGACGGCCGCCTCGGCGTAGCGCACGTAGGCGTATTTGGTCAGGTCTTGAAGCGACATGCCCGAGTGTTCGGCCAGCACCTGCCCGATCACCGACAGGCCGCCGTGGAACGCGTCGACGACCGCGTAGACCTCGACGCGGTTGCAGGTGGACAGCACCATCGCCTCGGTGATCAACGACGACTGCAGCAGCCGATCGGCGATCTTGACCTGATCGGAGTCGTCGGAGCTCAGCTGCTCGAGCACCGCCACGGGCGCACTGCGATGCGACACTCCGAAAAGCAGCACGCTCACGGCTGAATCACCACGGTGTCCACGGTAATCAATTGTTGGCAACCCGACCAAATCCCGGGTTGGTTACACCGAGATTTGACCCTTGGCAGTTGAAATACGACTGCAGGCCCGCGTGGGCTCAATCTCAGCAAAGGTCTGCGCGATCACCGGTAAACTGATCACTCGCTGACGGTCACTCCCCAACAGCCAGGTCGGCCCTCAGCCGTGGCTCGTCGACCTCCCAGTAACTGTGCTCGCGCCCGTCGAGCAGCACCACCGGGAGGCGGTCGCCGAACTCCGCGCGCAGAGCGGGACGGCCCTGCGCCGCCTCCGCGTCGACGTCGGTGACCGATAGCTCGAAGCCCAGCTCAGGGGCCAACTTCCACAGCCGCTCCCGCGCCCGCTCGCAGATCGCGCAGCCGTCGCGCGTGAGCAACACCACCCGCCGATTCACGACACAAGTATCCGACCCGCGGTGACTTACTGTTGAACGGGCCTGGAGACCGAAGGAGGTGCGCGGTGAACGATCCGCAGGACATCGCGGGCGACGCAAGCGCCGAAGCCGCCTTCGCCGACCTCGCTGCCGACGTCGCGCGCCACGCCGAACTCCCAGGGCCGCCGCGGCCGGGCCCGCGCCCACCGCCGGCCGATCTGACTGCGGCCGCGTTCTTCGATGTCGACAACACGCTGGTGCACGGGTCCTCGCTGGTGCATTTCGCGCGTGGGCTGGCCGCGCGGAAGTACTTCACGTACGGCGATCTGATGCGATTTGCTTACGCGCAGGCGAAGTTTCAGCTCACCGGCCGCGAGAACAGCGACGATGTTGCCGCGGGCCGGCGTAAAGCGCTGGCGTTCATCGAGGGCCGCCGCACCGATGAGCTGGTTGGGCTGGGCGAGCAGATCTACGACGAGATCATCGCCGACAAGATCTGGCCCGGAACCCGCGCGCTGGCACAGATGCATCTGGACGCCGGGCAGCAGGTGTGGCTCGTTACCGCAACGCCGTATGAGTTGGCCCACACGATCGCCAAGAAACTGGAGTTGACCGGCGCGCTGGGCACCATCGCCGAGTCCGTCGACGGCGTGTTCACCGGTCGGCTGGTGGGCGACATTCTGCACGGCTCCGGCAAGGCACACGCGGTGCGGTCGCTGGCTATCCGCGAGGGCCTCAACCTGAAACGCTGCACCGCGTACTCCGACAGTCACAACGACGTGCCCATGCTGTCGCTGGTCGGCACGGCCGTCGCGATCAACCCGGACAGTGGCCTGCGTGAGCTGGCCCGGCAGCGCGGTTGGGAGATCCGCGACTTCCGCACCGCGCGCAAGGCCGCCCGCGTCGGTGTGCCGTCGGCGCTGGCACTGGGCGCCGCAGGAGGGGCGCTCGCGGCGATCGCGTCGCGTCGCCACGACCGATGAGCCGGTCGCGCGTCGCGCAAGTCGCGCGAAGTGATGAAGATTTCTGGGTGATCGCTGATAGGCTCCGCCGCTAAGCAACCGACGAACTGGAAGAACATGGGCATCGCCGAAGAAATCATCGGGACGCACTACCGCTACCACGACTACTTCGCGGTCGACCGCGAGAAGGTCCGCGAGTTCGCCCGCGCGATCCAGGACGACCATCCCGCGCACTCCTCCGACGACGCCGCCGCGGAACTGGGTTATCCGGCGATAGTGGCGCCGTTGACGTTTCTCACGGTGGCGGGCCGCAAGGTGCAGCTGGAAATCTTCGAGAACTTCGACGTGCCGATCAACATGGCACGGGTCCTGCACCGCGACCAGAAGCTGAAATTCCACCGGCCCGTCCTGGCCGGCGACAAGTTGTTCTTCGACTCGTACCTGGATTCGGTGATCGAGTCGCACGGCACGGTGATCACCGAGATTCGCGGCGAGGTGACCGACCAGAACGGCGAGCCAGTCGTCACCAGCGTCGTCACGGTGATCGGCGAGGCTCTGAACGAGGACGAGCCGGACGAGGTGGTTGCCGCGATCGCTGCACGTCGCGAGGCGGCCATCGCGAAGGCGCTCGGGAAAGCCGCACCGGTCGCACCGGTAGCCAGCCGAGACTAGCCGGAACTAGCCGAGGAACGTGTTCCGTCGGTTGGCGAGTAGCCGGTAGAGCGTCTGCTGGATGGTCTCACGCACTTGGTCGGTGAGCTCGAACGTGATCATCGGGTCTTCCGGCGCGGTGTCGTCGTAGTCGACGGTCGGGATCGGCTCACCGAATTCGATGTGCCACTTCGAGGGCAGCGGGATCAAACCGATCGGGCCGGCCAGTGGGAACAGCGGCGTGATCGGGAAGTACGGCAGGCCGAACAGCCGCGCGAGCAGTCTGACGTCGCCGATCATCGGGTAGATCTCCTCCGACCCGACGATCGAGCACGGGATGATCGGCGCCTTTGTCCGCAGCGCGGCGGAGACGAACCCGCCGCGGCCGAACCGCTGCAGCTTGTAGCGGTCCTTGAATCGCTTGCCCAGGCCCTTGTAGCCCTCCGGGAAGACGGCCGTGAGCTCGCCCTTGGAAAGGAGGCGGTGCGCGTCCTGGGTGCAGGCCATGGTGTGGCCCGCCTTGCGGGCGGCCTGGCCGAGCAGCGGGTTGTCAAACACCATGTCGGCGGCCAGCAACCGTAACGAGCGGCGCGCGGGGAGCTTGTCGTGCACCGCGACCGACGTCATCAGGCCGTCGAATGGCAGCACGCCCGCGTGATTGGCCACGATAAGCGCGGGCCCGTTGTCCGGCAGGTTCTCGATCCCGCTGACGTCTGCCCGGAACCATGACGTGAACAGCGTTCGCAGCAATGGCAACACGATCGCGTCGGTGAAATGTTCGTCGAACCCGAACTCGTCAACGCGGTATTCGCCGGTGAGCCGGCGCCGAACGAACTCCGCGACCGCACCGATTCGACGGGCGAGCTCATTAGGTTCTTCGGGCTTCCCCGGCGCGCCGTCGGCTGCGGCGGTTCGGTGCGCGTCGATCTCACGGACAACCGCGGCCGTGTCCTCCGCGGAGGCGTGGCCGCCCGGCTCGGACAGCAACGATGGATGCCGGCGGGCGGCATCGGCACGCTGTCCGGCACGTCGCTGCGCCGCGGCACGGCCCGGATTCCCGTGAATCGGAATCACTTTGGCCTTGGGTTCACCCGCCACGCTTGTTACCTTCCCCCGTCCGTTCGACGTGATTTGCCTAACCGCCCCAACGCTGCGCAGCAGCAACGGCACGACTCTCCAGCGAGCGTACCCATCGAGGATCGATGATCGGAGTCAGACTTCGACCGCGAAAATAGTCATCGAAGGCTTCGAGCGTAGTCCACTTAGGGCTGTAGCCGAGATCGACACGCATGCGACTGTTGTCCATGACCCTGCCGTAGCTCAAGTAGTTCAACTGCTCGCGATTTATCTCAGTGTAGTGATTTATCCGCCGAAGGGAATCCACCGCGAAAAGGCCGAATCCCGGCACCGGCAGCGGAATCCGGCCGGATCTGCGGATCGCCTGCGACATCATCATGATGCCGTCGGCGCCGACGTTGAACGTGCCCGGCCGGCCCGCCATCGTGCCGCGCTCCAGCGCGCCGAGTGCGTCCTGCTCGTGCAACAGCTGCAGCCGAGGGTCCCTGCCGAGCACGGTGGGGACGATCGGACCGGTCAGATAGCGCGACAGCGCGGTGTCCATCGCCGGGCCGATCAGGTTCGCCAGCCGAAGAATTGTCACCGCGATGTCGGGGCGGCGGCGGCCAAGGCCACGCGCGTAGCCCTCGATGTCGAGGCTGTCCTGCGCGAAGCCGTTGCCGAGCGGCCGCCTGCTGGTGCAGTCCTCGGTGAACACCACCGGATCGCGGGCGCTCGAGCCATACACCTCCGACGTGGACTTGAGCACGACCCGCCGCACCGAGGGCGCCTTCTGGCAGGCGGCGAACAGCTGCATCGCACCCATCACGTTGAGTTCTTTCAGCGCGGCCTTGCCACCCGAACGCGGAGAATACGACGCCGCGGCCGCATGCACGACGGTGTCGACGTCGTTGTTGCGAATGACTTTCGCGATGAACGGGTTTCGAATGTCCGCGCGAACGAACTCCGCGCGCCCCATCCGGCGGAGCAAGTCCTTGCTCGGCGCGATCGCGTCGACCGCGATGACGCGGTTGATCAGCGGATTCTGGGCCAACCGGGCGGTCAGGTAGCCGCCGAGAAAACGGCAGGCGCCAGTCACCAACACCACTTTCGGGTAGTGCACCGTGTCATCTGGCTTCTGACCGGCCGAATCCATCCTGACAGCCTAACGATGAGTACTGGACGGGGCATGTCGGACGCTTCGCGCGGCGCTCATCGCCGCGGCGCCCAGGGGAATGGGTTACTTACCGAGTTTTCTGCGCTGAACCCGGGTGCGACGAAGCAGCTTCCGGTGCTTCTTCTTCGACATGCGCTTACGCCGCTTCTTGATGACTGAACCCATGAACTCCGCTACCTACGTCCTGCCGTGCCTGTTCTACGTCGAGGGGACCCGGCCACCTTACCCGGGTGGCACGCGGGAACGAAAAATGGCGCACGTGCAACGAGCAGACGGTCGAGCCGTCAGCTGACGTCGAAGTACGACGTCTCCAGCATGTCGTGCACCGCCTTGGCGTGCACCCGGAACGAACGCCCCACCCGTACTGCAGGGAGCTCACCGTTGTGTACCAGCCGGTAGACCGTCATCTTGGAGACCCGCATCAAGCTGGCCACCTCGGCGACAGTAAGAAACTGAGCTCTGCCCGGCTGGAGGTCGGCAGCGCTGGAATCCCGTTTGCTGTTTGCCGAATCCCGCCCCGAGGGCCCGTTCGTCGACGTCATTGCTACCCAATCCGTCAGGCACGGCCAGGGCCAGCGGCTTCCCCTCCGCTGGCACGAACGCGTGCATACATCCAGGAGAATAGCGGTACAGGTGGGGTTAAAGCGACGGGTGTGGGCTAATCTTTCGAAAACTGATGAACTACTCTGATGTAATTCCTAGCTGGCCAGCACGGCTTTTTGCCGCGGCCACCGCAGCAATGACCGCGGCGCGGAGGCCGCCGCGCTCGAGCTCGGCCAGCCCGGCCGCGGTGGTCCCCGCGGGCGACGTGACAGTGGCCCGCAGCCGCGCAGGCGTCGTATCGACGTCGGCCGCGACCCCGCCTTCTTCGACCCGCTCCAATAGCATCGCGGCGGATCCCGCCATCGTTTGCACGACGAGATCGGTGGCCACCGGGCGGCTCAGACCGGCGGCGACACCCGCGTCGACCAGCGCCTCGACCATCAGGAAGAAGTACGCAGGCCCGGAACCGGAGACCGCCGTGACCGCGTCGAGCTGCGACTCCGGCACGGTCAGCACCCCACCGACCGAGTCGAACACCGCGGAAACCTCGTTGAGCTCCTCCTGGGTGGCGAACCGGCCCTTGGCGATCGCGCTGACGCCCGCACCGACGACAATCGGCGCATTGGGCATCACCCGGACGACGGGCGCACCCGCGGGCAGTTTGGCCTCGAAATAGGCGGTGCTGACCCCCGCGACGACGGTGACGAACACACGCTCGACGCTGTCCGCCTTGTCGCGGGCGACCGCGTCGGCGATCTCGTCGGTCACCGAGTCCACGTCGGACGGCTTGACCGCCACGATGACGAAATCGGCGCTTTTCACCGCGTCGGCGACGTTGGTCACCAGCACCGGGTACGTCTCCGACAGATAGCGCATGCGCGACGGAACACGCTCGGCGACCGCGATGTCATTGACCTGCCGGCCCGAGCGCAGCAGGCCCGACAGCAGCGCCTCGCCGATGTTCCCGCCCCCGATGATCGCGATTCTGGACACGGCAGCAGCATGCCAGGTCCCGCGGGCTGGAGCGAAGCGACTCGGGCAGAACTGCGAGCTCAGTGATCGGGCACCAGAGCCAGCTGGCGGGTCTGCACGATGATCCGGCCCTCGCAATCGACGACGAGGTGGTCCTCGTCAAACCAGTCCTGCCCGATCTGGGTCGTCGTGGCCATCACCCGCAGCCAGCCGTCGGCGGGCAGCCCCCTCAGGTACGCGGTGAGCTGCACGGTCGGCGCCCAGCCGCGGCGGCCCACCGCGAACGCCACGGGCATCGAGACGTCGCCGCACATCAGCGCGAACAGGATGTCGGGCGCCGTGCCACGGGGCCGCGCCCAGATCTGAATCACCGGCGGCCGGCCGTCAGGCGACGGCCCGTCGGGGACGGTGGACATCAGCGGCCGAATATCGACGCCCTCCCAGTAGTTCACCGTGCCGTACATCGGATGTCCCGGCCCGATCGGTTCGATCTCGGGTGGCGGCTCGGGACTCATCAGCGAGACAACGGGATTGGCTGACAACAGCGGCGGTACCAGATGCTCGGGCTGGCCCAGCGTCACCACGGCGTGCACGGCTGTCTTCTGCTCTTCGCGCGAGCGCTCATCGCGCGTCCGGTCACGTCCGATCAGCTCGACGTCGACCACGCTGACCCTGCGGCCGCGTTTGCGCACGAAGGTCTCCAGCCGCATTTCCCCCGGACTGGGCGCCGAGAGATAGTTCGCGGACACGGAGATCGGCTGAGCGTCACCGCCGTGCGCCGTGCGGGCCGCCGCCGCGCACAGCGAAAGCAGCGCGCCGCCGTGCAGCTTCGGGCCGATGGTCCAGATCTTGTTCAGCTCCCCCACGTACACGCCATCGCTGACCGGGCGCAACGACATCGCGTCTGAAAACAACGTGGATTCGGACATAGCTTGTGACCGGTTCCCTTCTCAGCTCAGCGCAACAGGTGGGTGCGCGCGAATTCCAGGGACTCTTTCAGCAACGCTTCCCGCTCGGCCTCGGTGCGCGCCGCCGAGGTGGTGACCTCGAGGATCACCTGGCCGGAGAAATCGCTCGCCGCCAGCATCTGGCACACCTCGACGGTCGGCTGTGTGCCGCGGCCCGGAATCAGATGCTCGTCTATGTACGCGCCGGAGCCGTCCGTCAGGTGCAGGTGCACGAGGCCCGAGCCCATCCGGCGTGCCATGTCCAGCGCATCGGTGCCCGCGGTCGCGGTGTGGGACAGGTCCAGCGTGTAGTGGGCGTGGCCGCCTTCCAGGGGGTCGTATGACGGCGAGAACGCCGAGATCGCCGGCCCCGGATGGCCGCCGCGCTTGCGCATCCGCTCGATCGACGCCTGGGTGCCGCCGAAGAACCGGTCGGCACGGAACGGAAACATGTTCTCCACCGCCACGATCACGTCGCCGGACCGCTCCAGCCGGGCGACTTGTTCGGAGAAACCCTCCGCGTAGCGACGCTGCCAGCGAAACGGCGGGTGGATGACAACGGTCTGTGCGCCCAGCTCTTTGGCGGCGCGCACGCTGCGGTCAAGCTTCGGGATGGGGTTGGCGCCCCACACCCTCTGCGAGATCAGCAGGCAGGGCGCGTGCACGGCCAGCACCGGCATCCCGTACCGCCTGGACAGCTCGGCGATCGCCTCGACGTCCTGGCTGACCGTCTCGGCCCAGACCATCAACTCGACACCGTCGTAGCCCAGCCGCGCGGCGTACTCGAATGCCGCCTCGGTTCTCAACGGGTAGACCGAGGCGGTCGACAGACCGACCTTGATGGCTGGGCGCACAGTGGCCTTTTCGCGAGCTGTTTCTGGGGCTGTCCGGGCCGCCTAGCCCGATTGCAGCAACGCCAGCGGGCCCAGAGTAACCAGCGCTCCGACCGCGACCGCGATCAGCGTGCTCGCGATGTCTTCGGTCTTCCGGACAATCCGGACGGCGACGACCAGGCCGAGAATCACCAGGACCGACAGCACCAGCGCGACGATGTTGTTCCACTTCCAGAGCTCGTCGAACGCGATGAACAGTCCGGCGCCGAAGGCAACGGCCAGCATCGACTGCAGCACGATCAGCGCACCGCGGCCGACCTGTTGCATGCGGTTCGGTGGTTCATGCTCTTCGTGGTCCTCCGCCGTCCTTGCCGCCGGCCCCGCCTTCGGGAGACGGCGGACCTCGTCGCCGCGGACCTCGTCGCGGCGGACCTCGTCGCGGGGGTACGGCTGGTCACGGCGCAGGCCGTCCTCGAACCGGCCGCCGAACAGCGGCTCGCGCACGGCGTGCAGGTAGGACGGCGGCTCGTCGAACTCGTCGAGGTGCCGCTCCTGCACGGCGAGCTCGGCGTCCTCGTCATCGGCGTCGGCGGCTTCGATGTAGGCGGGTTCGATGTAGGCGGGGTCGCATAGGCGGGGTCGTTCGATGTCGACGGGGTCGGGAAGCATCTCCTCGGCCGATACGTCCGACTCGGCCAGGGCAGCTCCGGCGACTGTCCCGACGGTGCCGTTCGTCCTGCCCGGGGCCTCCGCGGCGCCGGGCTCGTCGTCCTCCGCACCGATGATCGGTATCTCACCGGTCAGCTCGGCGACCGTGACGGCGTCGGTGTTGCCGCGACGGCGACGGCGGCGCCCGCCGGCCGGCGGCGGTGACCCGATGGTGCCGTTGCGGGCCAGCAACTCCGCGACCGAGATCGGCCGGGTGTCGTGGTTATCCGGTCCGGTCATCGCGAGCCGCCCGCACGTCGTTTGGCACCCACTTGACCAGCATCCCGCACTGAAGTCTCCACAAGGGCCGTTCCATCAGCTTCGGTGTCGAGTTTCCGCAGAATGAGACCCTCCCGCAACGCCCACGGGCAGATATCGAGGGATTCTATTGACAGGGCTTTCATGCTCGCCTCTGCAACCAATGCTCCCGCCACGATCTGTGGCGCTCGCTCGGTGCTCACTCCTTCCAATTCCGCGCGGTCCACTGCAGTCATCCTCGAGATGAACGCGATCAACTGCCGCAGGCCGGTGGCCGTCAATGTTCTTTTCACCCGCGGTCCCGCGCCCGAAGGCGCCGCGCCGGTTAGCCGGGCCAGTGACCGCACCGTCTTCGACGACGCTACCGCCAAGTCTGGTGGACCCGCTTTGACCAGGGTACGACTAGTCTCTGCCAACTCAGTATCCAGCCAGTCACGCAGCATAGCGACCCGGCGTCGGCCGGGCGGATCGTCGGGCAGCCACTCCCGGGTCAACCGGCCGGCGCCAAGCGGAAGCGACATCGCCACATCGGGCTCCTCGTCGACCCCGCTGGACAGCTCCAGCGAGCCGCCGCCGATGTCGATGTTGATGATCCGCCCGGCGCTCCAGCCGTACCACCGGCGCACCGCCAAGAACGTCAGCCGCGCCTCGTCGACGCCGCTGAGCACCTGCAGCGCGACCCCGGTCTCGGCGCGCACCCTGGCCAGCACGTCCTCGGAGTTCTTCGCGTCGCGCACCGCCGAGGTGGCAAACGCCATCAGCTCGGCGCAACCCGAGCTGGCGGCGATCTTGGCGAACTCGTCGATGGTGGAGATCAGCTTGTCCGCGCCGCGCCGGGTCAGCTTGCCGGAGGTGTCGATCGACTCGGCCAACCGCAGTGACGCCTTGGTGGAACTCATCGGCGTCGGGTGGCCGCCGCGCCGCGCATCCACCACCAACAGATGGACGGTGTTACTGCCGACGTCCAGCACGCCTAATCGCACGCTCTTAAACCTAATGGGTCTAACCTGGGATTCCGTTAACGGATCGCACGCGTTCACAACGGGTGGTGCTGGTGGACCTGAAACCGTACGCCGTGGGTATTGGGCGCGGCGACGGCCTGATAGCGCGCTACGGCGACATTGTGATGTTCATCGCCGATCCGTCGGCGTCTGCGGACAGTCTCATCGCTGCGGTGAAGGCCGAGGCCGACTCGAGCGCACCGGGCAGGCAGCTGGCCCGTCGGCTCGCCGCTCTTGCTTTCGGCCAAACCGTCTCGCTGGCACCGTTCGGGGTCGTCGCCGCGACCGCCGACGGCTTGCACGTCCTGCTCTATGGGAACGTCACCGCCGAGATCGAAACCCCCGAAGGGATCCACGAGCTGTCCGGGGCGCGGGCGCTCACCTGGGTTGACGAGATCGTGCCTGGATCGGCACAACGCATCGCGGTCACCGGTGCTGGCAAACCGGCCCTGTCCGGGGGTGAGAACACCGACCTGGACGCCGGGGTGGTGCCGGGCGGTGGATTCGATCTGTATCGCGCGGGCGCCGCGAAGGCTCAACCGCCTCGCCGAGAACCAGTCACGCCGGAACCGCCGCCGGAACCGCCGCAACAACCCGAGCCACCCCCGCCTGCTGCGCCCGGGGAGCCCGCGCCGGTGGCCGACATCGAGACCGAGGCGTTCACCCGTGCGAAGGAGACGGCGATGGCCGCAGCCGGCGCCGGCTCCTTGGCGTCGGAGGACGGGGCGACCTACCGATTGGACCGGCCATACGTCATCGGGCGCGACCCGCTTGGTGACGAGTCGGTCCTCAAGCACCGCGCCTCACCGATCGTCGTCAAGAACGACCCGCACGTCTCCCGGGTTCACGCGTATGTGTCGGTTAAGGACGGCAGAGTGTTCGTTCGCGATGGCGGCACCCCCGCCGGGACGTTCATCGCTGCCCCGGGGGCCGAGGAGTGGACGCAGATCGGCACCGCACCAATGGAACTCGCGCCGGGGTGGAGCCTGCGGATCGGCGCGTTGATCTTGACCTACCGCACCAAGAGCGCGCCTTAGCCGCCCAGCGCGCTCCAGTTGCCCGACCGCATCGCATCTTGGGCGGCGGCGCTCACCGGTACCCGGTCGTCGACCGCCTTGCGCGCCGCGGCCAGATCGCTCGGATGGTGACCGAGGATGGTCGCGCCGACAGCCCTGCCCCCGGAGAGCACCAGCCGTCGGTACGACGGAATCGTCGGCCGGTCGACGACGATGGCCTCGTCGGGCGGAGTCGCGTCCACCTGGCCGATCGAAAAGAGTTCAAGGCCAACACCTTTCAAGATCGTCGCAGGTGTCTCGGCGGTGAGCTTCGCGTCGCCGCCGAGAGCGTTGACAGCGGCGGTCTGCGCTTGTTCGGTTGCGATCGGCCACAGTCCAAACACCTGCCCGCCGTGTTCGGCGACGTCGCCGGCGGCGAACACCCTGGGCACCTGGGTTCGCATCCGGTCATCGACAAGCACGCCACGGCCGACCGGAATTCCCGCGTCGCGCGCCAGCTCTACGTTCGGGCGAATGCCGACTGCAGCGAGAAACATGTCGCAGCGCAGCCTGCTTCCGTCCTTCAACACAACTTCTGTCACCGCGGGCGCACCGATAACCTCTGCAGTCTCGGCCCGCGGCAGCACTTCGATTCCCGCCCTTGCGAAGTGCGCACCTACCAACTCCGAGCACCGCGCATCGACCTGCTTGCTGAGCAGCCGCGAACCCCGCTCCAGCACTGTGACGTTCAACCCGAGACGGCGCAGCGAGTAGGCGGCCTCCAAGCCGAGCAGCCCGCCGCCCGCGACCACGGCCTCGCGACAGCCGTGCTGCTGCGCGTACCCGCGGATCCGCATCGCGTCGCCTGCCTCCCGCAGCACGAAACTGCCCGGCCGGTCGAGCCCGACGATCGCGGGGACGGCCGCACTCGCGCCCATCGCCAGAATCAGCCGGTCGTACGGCAACGCGTCCCCCGTGCCGAGCAGCACCTGCCGCGAGCGCAGGTCGATCCGGCGTGCCTGCGTGTTGAGCCACGCATGCACGCCGTGCTCGTCGTACCACTGCTCCGGCAGCAGGTACAGGCCCTGCATCGCCGAACGTCCGTAGACCAGCCGGGATATTCCCATCCGGTTGTACAGCGCGTGCGTCTCCTGCCCGACGATGTGGATCTCGCAATCGGGGTGACCGCGGCGGATGAAGTCAGCCGCCGTCACCCCGGCGATGCCGTTGCCGATCACGACGACGCTGACGATCGAGCGGTCGTAGCGCGTCGGCTTCGCGCCGTCTCCGTCAGCAGGCTCCGGCGTCAGCGAGACCGTCACCGTGCCCGACGAGATCCGGGCACAACATGCCATCCGGGTGGATTTGCCGAGGCCGAGCCGCCGCACCGTGTTGAGTTCATCCTTCTCGGGCGCCGAGAGACCGTCCATGCCGTCCACGATGGCGACCGGGTCGGCACCGCAAACCCCCATCCGGCAGCCCGGCTCGACCGGTTGACCCGCCTTCTCGGCGACGTCCAGCAGGCTCATCCCGACGTCCGCGGCGACCGCGTCGCCGCCGGGTTCGAACCGCACCGCGACAGCACTCCCGGCCTGCGCCTGCGGCGCCGCGCGGCGAGTCGGCGGACGCAGCAGCACCGGCTCCGATCGTGTCCCGGTGGCGAGGGCGAACTGCAGCTCGCTGACCCTTGTCCGAGCGATCCACAACAGTGTGATCACCGCGACCGCCGCACTGACGGGCCAGTGCAGCCACGGCGCCCAGATGCCGGTCACCTCCCTGAAGGACCGGATCAGGACCGGACCGGCGAACCAGTAGAAGATGTTCAACGCCACGGCGGCGTAGGTCACCGAGAGCATGGCCGGGCCGAGTGGAGTCATCGCGTCGATGGCGAAAAACAGCCCGACGGCGACCAACACGAAAAGGATCAGCAGCGCGTACTTTTCCGGCAACGGCCGATCGCCCTGGCCGGTCAGGGTGAAGAAGCCGAGCACGAACCCGGGCAGCGCAGCGACAAACAGTTTCCGGGGCGCACTCCAGCGCGAATCCGGGTCCGCCATGTCGGCTTGGTAGGCGGCGCGTGGCCTGAAGTCGTAACAGTTCTTGGCGCACCCCACGCACGTCGCGCAGTGGCCGTTGGGCACGGTGACGTACGGCGTCTGACCGTAGACCCGCTGTAGTGGCAGCAGTGGGCAGATGCTGCTGCACCAACCGCTCTTGCCCTTGAACGCCAAGCCGCCGAGAAACGCCGACAGGACGATCACGGCGAGCACGATGCCCATTGCCGGCCCGGTCTTGTCCAACCCGGCCAGCCGCGCTCCGGCGATCCCGAAGAACAGTGTTACCGCGATCAGATAGCCACGCTCGCGCAGCCAGCCCGGCGGATTGAGCGCTCGGCTGAAGCCGAGCACACGGGGCGTCTGGTTGGCGGCGGCAAGGGGACAGACGTTGCGCCACAGCCCGGGTGCGACCAGAAACAGGATCGGCCACAGCGGCACGATCACGCCGAAGAAAATGAACAGGCCCGCTGCGGGACGGACGAACATCGTGACGATGACCGCGAGGTAGACCGCGATGCTGCCGACGCGCACGGCCTGCCAGACCCACGGTCGCACCCTGGTCGGCAGCTCCGTGTAGGACGGAAACAGCTCCTTCTCACCCGTGGGGTCGATGCCGAGCACGCGATTGGCCACCGCGATGAACCCCGAAGGGGCGGTTACCTCGCCGGCCGGTGGAGGCGGTGGTGCGATGACCGCGCTGCGGATCATCTGGGTGGGGTCGTAGTCGGGCTGCTCGGCATCCTCCTCGGCTGTCGGGGTGTAGAGAACGATGACCTCCGAGCGGCCCAGCCGAACCACGTCCCCACGGACGAGCGCGGCCCGCCCGGTGAGCGCGACACCGTTGACGGTTGTGCCGTTGCGGCTGTCCAAATCGACCACCGACAGCGCGGTCGGGCTCGGAACCAGCCGTAGGTGCTGCCGCGACACCTCCGTGTCGGCGATGTTCTCGCCATCGCACTCCCGACCGATGACGAGCGGACGGTTCAGCACCATTTGTCGGGGTCGGCGACCCCACTCGCGGATCTCGATCAGTGGCGCGCGAGCCATTGTCCTGCGCTCCCTTGCGGATTCATCGCAGCCTCTCGCCGCCTCGTCGCCCTGTTGGGTACGCACAATTCTGACCCATGCCGCGTCGCCCCGCCCACGTTTGCCGTGTCCCGCGTACCGTGACTGCTGTGACTCGTTCAGCTCGCGCGATGAGCCGACCATCCAAGTCTGGGGAGGTGGAACTGGACTTCGCTCGCGAGTGGGTGGAGTTCTACGACCCGGACAACCCCGAACACCTGATCGCCGCGGACATGACGTGGCTGCTGTCGAACTGGACATGCGTGTTCGGCACACCGGCATGTCGCGGCACGGTGGCGGGACGGCCCGACGACGGCTGCTGCTCGCACGGCGCGTTCTTGACCGACAACGACGATCGGGCGCAGCTGGACGACGCGGTCAAGAAGCTGACCGACGAGGACTGGCAGTTCCGCGAGAAGGGCCTGGCCCGCAAGGGCTACCTTGAGCGCGACGAGTACGAAGGCGAAAAGTCCTGGCGTACAAGAAAATACAAGGGTGCCTGCATATTCCTCAACCGGCCGGGCTTTGATGGGGGCATCGGCTGCGCGCTGCACATCAAGGCTTTGAAGCTGGGCGTGGAACCGCTCACGATGAAGCCGGAAGTGTGCTGGCAGTTGCCGATTCGGCGTAGTCAGAAATGGGTGAAACGACCCGACGGCAGTAAGATTCTCAAGACCACGATCACCGAGTACGACCGCCGTGCATGGGGCGAGGGCGGTGCCGATCTGCACTGGTACTGCACCGGCGACCCGGCTGTGCACGTCGGCAGAAAGCAGGTGTGGGAGTCGTTGGCCGCCGAGCTCACCGAGCTGCTCGGCGAGAAGGCGTATGCCGAGTTGGCAGCAATGTGTAAGCGCCGCAAGGGATTAGGATTGATCGCCGTGCACCCTGCGACTCGAGCGGCCGACCGTCCACGGTGAGCGACAAGCTGTTCTTGTTCCGGTTGCTGCCGCCGCGCGCCGACTTCGCGCAGACCATGACGCCCGACGAACAGGACGCGATGACACGTCACGCCGCGTACTGGCGCGAGCTGATGGGCGCCGGACGTGTCGTGGTGTACGGACCGGTCGCCGACCCCGAGGGTGTGTGGGGCCTCGGCGTGGTGCGCGCCGGCAGTCAGGCTGAGGTCGTCCAGCTCGGAGAAGAGGATCCGGTGATCGCGGCCGGGATCGCCACGTTCGACGTGGCCGAGATCATGGGCGGCATCACGGAGTGACCCGTCTGCGCCAACGTGACGGGATCAGCTGCGGGCCCTGCGTCGCAGTGGTGGCGGGTGCGTTGCTCGACCCGGCGTACCGCGCGGTGCTGTCCGACGATCACCGGTTCGCCGAGGAGCAGCGGCGAGTGCACTCCGCCGTGAACCGGGTGTGGCCGCGGCGTCTCGGGCTGACACCGGCCGGGATGGCGCACGCGCTGTCGCGGCATCGGCCGTACCGGTGGCGGTTGGCCCGAGGCAGCCGCGACGGGCTGGCCGACGTGCTCGCCGCAGTCGACGCGGGGTACCCGGTCGCGATGCTCATCGGTAGCGCGATCCCGCGGCACTGGGTGCTGATCGTCGGCCGGGCCGGGGAGATCCTGCGGTGCTACGAGCCGTCGTCGGGTGACACGCGTGAGGTTGATCTGCGCAGCGTGCGGTGTGCCCGGCTCACCGGCCTCGGCTTCCGGCGCCCGTTCGGTTTCGCGCTGCCCGTGCACGTCGATCCCCCACTGACCGGGGACGTCGGCGGCCTCGACTAGCCCTCGAGCTTGTAGCCCAGCCCCCGCACGGTGACCAGGTGCACCGGGTTGGCCGGGTCCGCCTCGATCTTGGACCGCAACCGCTTGACGTGTACGTCCAGCGTCTTGGTGTCACCGACGTAGTCGGCACCCCAGACCCGGTCGATGAGCTGGCCGCGCGTGAGCACCCGGCCGCTATTGCGCATCAGGTACTCCAGGAGGTCGAACTCCTTGAGCGGCAACGTGATCGGATCACCGTTAACCGACACCACGTGCCGCTCGACATCCATGCGCACCGGGCCCGACTCAAGCACACCGTCGATGGCCGCAGTGTCATCGGCGTCCGCGCCGCGGCGCAGCACGGCACGGATCCGCGCGATCAGTTCGCGCGCCGAATACGGCTTGGTGACATAGTCATCGGCGCCGAGTTCCAGCCCGACCACCTTGTCGATTTCGCTGTCGCGCGCGGTCACCATGATCACCGGCACGCTCGACTTCAGCCGCAGCTGCTTGCACACGTCGGTGCCGCTCATGCCGGGCAGCATCAGGTCCAGCAGCACGATGTCGGCCCCGGCCCGATCGAACTCTGCCAGCGCCGTTGGCCCGTCGGCGACCACCGTCGCCTCGAAACCCTCCTTGCGCAACAGGAATGCCAGTGGATCGGCCAGGGATTCCTCGTCCTCCACGATCAGCACGCTGGTCACGACTGAGTACTCCTTCTCATTCGTCCGACTCATCGTCGGCGTCTTCATACGCAGGGACCGATAGCGTGAACGTCGATCCAGTTCCCGACTGACTCCACAGCCTGATGGTGCCGTTGTGGTTGGCCGCGATGTGCTTGACGATCGCCAGGCCGAGCCCGGTGCCGCCGGTCGCGCGCGAGCGCGCCTTGTCGACCCGGAAAAACCGCTCGAACACTCGCTCCTGGTGCTCGCGCGCGATGCCGATACCGCGGTCGGTGACCGCGATTTCGATGTTGCTGCCCCGGCGCCGTCGGCTGATCGACACCGGCGAGCCGGGCGGTGAATACGCGATCGCGTTGGACACCAGGTTGGCCAGCGCGGTCACCAGCAGCGCTTGGTCGCCGAGCACCTTGAAGCCGCTGGGCCGGTCGGCCGTAATCGAGATGTGGGCGTTGTCGGCGGCCACCTTGGACCGCGAAAGTGCTTCACCGACAACGGTGTCGACGTCCACCGCCTCCAGCTCGGGCAGCCGTTCGGCGCCCTGCAGGCGGGACAGCTCGATCAGCTCGGTGACCATGTTCGCGAGGCGCTGAGACTCCAGGTGCATCTTGTCCCCGAACCGCCGGACAGTCTCCGGATCGTCGGCCGATTCCAGCAGCGCCTCGGCCAGCAGGCCCATCGCCCCGACCGGCGTCTTCAGCTCGTGGCTGACGTTGGCGACGAAGTCGCGGCGGGTAGCTTCCATCCGCGCGACTTCCGAGTCGTCGAAGACGTAGATGACCGCGAACCGGCGGTCCTCCTCGGCGAGCAGCCGCACCCGTCCGCGCACCGACAGGCCCGACCGGGCCGACGCGGACCGGCTCGGCGACAGGTCGATGTCCACGTCCTCGCCGCCGCCGAGTACCCGCCGCGCCGCAGTCCACGCCCGCTCGTCCAGCAGCCGGTCACGCACGAGGCCCAGCTCCTGCGCCCGGGTGTTCATGAAGACGACGTCGCGATGGTTGTCGACGACCGCGACGCCGGTGGGTGCCAGCGCAACGATGCGCCGCAGCATCTGCGAAACGGTCAGCCCGGCTTGTTCGGCGGCGATCCGCCGATTGCGTTCAGCGAGCCGCGGCATCACGGCACCACCGACAACAAGGCCGAGCACCAGCGCCGCTAGGGCTGCTGCAACCAGCAGGACCGTAAACGTCACAGTCACGCAAAAATCGTACGCATCTGGTGAACGTCACCCCAGCAGCGTGCGGCCATTTTGGGACATGTCACACACAGAGGAGCAGGTGTTCGGCTCGCGTTCACCGAGAGTTTGCCGATGCGCCTTGGCTGGCCACCGCGGCAGCGCCGGCCGCCGCCGCCTCCGGGTCGAGATACTCGCCGCCGCGCACCCGCGGCTTGAGGTTCTCGTCGAGGTCGTAACGCAACGGAATCCCGGTCGGGATGTTCAGCCCGACCACCTCGTCGTCCGACATGTCGTCGAGGTACTTCACCAGCGCGCGCAACGAGTTGCCGTGCGCTGCGATCAGCACGGTCTTGCCCACCCGCAGGTCCGGCACGATCACGTCCGTGTAGTACGGCAGGAACCTGGCCACCACGTCGGCCAGGCATTCGGTCAGCGGGCCGCCCCCGATGTTGGCGTACCGGGGGTCGGCGTCCTGGCTGAACTTGCTTCCGCGCTCGATCGGCGGCGGCGGGACGTCGTAGCTGCGTCGCCACTTCATGAACTGCTCTTCGCCGTACTTCTCCTGGGTTTCGGCCTTGTTCAACCCTTGCAGCGCGCCGTAGTGCCGCTCGTTGAGGCGCCAGCTGCGCTCGACCGGGATCCACAGCCGGTCTGCCTTGTCGAGCGCCAGATGCGCGGTGGTGATCGCGCGGCGCAGCAGCGACGTGTACAGCACGTCGGGCAGCAAGTCGTGCTCGGTGATCAATTCGCCGCTGCGGATCGCCTCGGCCCTGCCCTTCTCGGTCAGGTCGACATCCACCCAGCCGGTAAACAGGTTCTTCGCGTTCCATTCGCTTTCGCCGTGGCGCAACAGCACGAGGGTACCGACGTTTCCCATGCCACAAAGTCTCTCACGCGCCTCAGCGCTCATCGGAGATCAATGCTCTTCGCGCGAGCGCTCATCGGCGATCAATGCTCCTCGCCCAAGCCCTCATCGGTGATCAGATGGGCGAACGCTTCGAGGTTCTTCAGCGATTCGCCACGCGACACCCGCCATGCCCATTCCCTGCGGATTGAGCTGGAGAACCCCAGCTCGAGCAGTGTGTTGAAGTCCTCGTCGACGGCCTCGAGCACCTGTCCGAGCACCCGGTCGATTTCCTCGGCCGTCACCGCCGACAATGCGATCCGGCCCACGAGGTAGATGTCTCCGAGGTTGTCGAGCGTGTAGGCGACCCCGTACAACCGCCGATTCCGTTTCAGCAGAAACCCGTAGACCGCTTCGTGGTTCTCGTCGGGTTTGCGGCAGACGAACGCTTCCACCCGCACCGAATGCTCCCCGACGGTCAGGATCGTGTTGGTCTTCAGCCTGCGCTCGCCGGGAAGTTCGACGATCAGTCCGGGTGGACCGCCGTGTGCGCCTTCGTGGTGGGAGTACGGCAGCGAATGCTCGTCGAGCGTGTCCTCGATCAGCCTCTGCACCGGACTCGGTGCTCGTTGCGCAAGCGGCTCATCGTTCACGCCCGGACCCCCCTGCGCACCGCCCGGTGGCGCCCGTTGCGTCGCGACGGCAATGCCACAACTGGGCTGCGCTGATGGACCGCGCTGTA
Organism: uncultured Actinomycetota bacterium; assembly: GCA_963828065.1. Taxonomy (GTDB): domain Bacteria; phylum Actinomycetota; class Actinomycetes; order Mycobacteriales; family Mycobacteriaceae; genus Mycobacterium. Next base: position 123,334 of record CAWHDL010000004.1, read on the forward strand.
GTCGGCGATAGCGCGGCCGTAGGCGGCCAGCAGCGCGTCGACGGTGCGGCCCCACGAGAAATTGGCGGCGTGGGCGACCGCGGCACGGCTCATCGCGTTGCCGGTGCGGTCCAGCATCGCGGCTATCGTTTCGGCCCAGTCGCCGACGTCGTGGCTGGTCACCAGCGCACCGCTGACCCCGTCGCGTACCGCGACGGGCAGCCCGCCGACGGCAGCCGCGACCACCGGGGTGCCGCACGCCTGCGCCTCGATCGCCACCAGCCCGAACGACTCCGAGTAACTCGGCACGGCAACCAGGTCCGCCGCCCGGTACACCGTTACCAGCTCCGTCCGCGGTTGTGGCGGCAAAAATGTCACGCGCGCGCTGATCCCCAGCTCGGCGGTCAGCCCGACCAGCGTGTCGGGCGCCTGCAGCCCGGATCCCGACGGGCCGCCGGCCACCAGCACCCGCAGCCGCGGGTACCGGTTGGTCAGCTTCGCGGCCGCCCGCAGCAGGATGTCCGGCGCCTTCAGCGGCTGAATCCGGCCGACGAACGCCACTACTTGCTCGTCGGCATCGACGCCCAACGCCGCGCGGGCCGCGGCCCTGTCCCCCGCCGTGAACAGTTGCAGGTCGACACCTGGGTGCACCACGTCGATGCGGGCAGGGTCGGCGTGATGCATCGAAATGAGCTGGCGCGCTTCGTCTTCGGTGTTGACGATGAGCCGGTCGGCTTCGTCGACCACCTGCTGCTCGCCGACGGCGCGCATCGGCGGCTCGGGCGCATCACCGTCGGCAAGCGCCGCGTTCTTCACCGCGGCCAGCGTGTGCGCGGTGTGCACCAGCGGCACCGCCCACCGGTCCCGGGCCAGCCAACCGACCTGTCCGGACAGCCAATAGTGGGAGTGCACGATGTCGTAGTAGCCGGGCTCGTGCGTGGCCTCGGCCCGCAGCACCCCCGCCGTGAACGCGCACAGCTGCGTCGGGAGGTCGTGCTTGTCGAGGCCCTCGAACGGACCGGCCACCACGTTGCGCACCAAGACGCCGGGTGCCACGCGCACCGTCGGCGGATCAGCCGAGGATGTCGCACGGGTGAAGATCTCCACCTCGACTCCGCGGCTGGCCATGTTCAGCGCTGACTGCAACACGTAGACGTTCATGCCGCCCGCGTCGCCGGTACCGGGCTGCGCCAGCGGCGAGGTGTGCACGGACACCACCGCGACGCGGTGGGGCAATGCAGAGGTCACATGCCATGTCTACCTGAAGCCGCATCAAGCCTTCAGTTGCGCCACACTCACGCCGAAACTCCCACCCGGCCGAGCACACGGCGCATCGCGCCGATCGGGTCGGCATACAGGCCGCCCAGCGACACCACGCCGGCGCCGGCCTCCTGCACCCGGTTGCCGAACGCCGTGACCCGTATGTCGCGCGGCGGCAATGTCGAGCTCTTCGCGTACGCCGCCTCGACGTCGGCCATTCCCTCGGGGTACTCGGTGAACGCCTGCCCGCCGACCACGAGGTCGTCCGGGTTCAGCATGTCGCGCAGCAGCGCCACCGCCGAACCCAGCACCCTCGCGCGTTCGGCCAGCAGCTCGCGGGCCGGCACGCCGCCCGCGCGCGCGGCACGCAGCACGGTGGCCAGCGCCGGCTGCGCGGCGTCGGCACGGATGACGCGGAGCCGCCGCGCCGCCGCCAGAACCGCCTCGTCGCTCACGGTGGACTCCAGCCGCCCCGACCCGCCCAGCAACTCGGAGTGGGCGGGCAGCGCGGCGATCGTGCCCGGCCCGGTGGCAGGGCTGTGCACGCGGCCGCCGATCACCAGCGCGTATCCGACGGTCTCGCGGGCGTAGACGTACAGGCTCGTAAGCGATGAGCCGCTTGCGCGAAGAGCAGAAGGCAGCGCGAGTGAGCCGCTTGCGGGGGCCGGCCGCGTCATGCCCAGCAGCAGTTCCGCTCCGGCCATCGCGTCCACGTGCACGGCAACCGACACCGGCAGCCCCATCGTCTCGGCGAACACGGAGCCGACGGGAGCGCGGGTCCAGCCCAGCCGGGCGTGATCGACGGTGCCGGTGGCCGGGTCGACGACGCCACCCATCGCCACGCCGACCCACAGCGGTCTGCGCCGGTGCCAGCGGCTCAGATAGCGACGCGCACTGCCCGCAAGCGCGTCCAGCGCCACGGCGTGGCCGGTCTGCGGCGTCGGCGTCTCCACCACGTCGAGCGTCCGGCCGAACAGGTCGGTGGCCGCGATGCTCGTGGTGCGGGCGCCGATGTGCACGCCGAGGGTCAGGTATGGCTCGTGGTTGATCTCCACCGGCACACGAGGGCGACCGATCGCGCCCGATGCCGCCAGATCGGGTCGCTCGCGCAGCAGCCCGGCGCCCAGCAGCGAAGTGACTTGGCGGTTCACCGTCGCGATCGACAGCGACGTGACCTGCGCGATGGCGTCGCGGGCGATCGGCCCGCGCGTCCGTGCGGCACCGAAGACCGAGGCGGCGGCCCCGTCGGGAAGACCCAGTGCGGGCGCGACGATGTGCTGGCGGGTCAGAAGGATGGTGGAGCGCACGTGAAATGTCCTTCGTTAGTCGGTTGGCGGGACCGGGGCCGCACCGACTCAGCGGTCAGGCGCGGCGAAGACCGGGGCGACAACACATCGCGGTGAAGAACACGCTCAGAACTTAGCACGGCTTCCCGACTGGGGCAGTTGCCGGCGGACTAGGTTGAGATCATGACCAGCCCTGAGCGGCCACATCGCGTCGCTGTCGTCACGGGTGCCAGCTCGGGTATCGGCGAAGCGACCGCGAGAACCCTTGCCCGGCAAGGATTTCACGTGGCGGCGGTGGCCCGGCGGGCGGAGCGGATCCAGACGCTGGCCGACGAAATCGGCGGGACCGCGATCGTGGCGGACGTCACCGACGACGCGGCGGTGGACGCAATGGCCGCCCAACTGAGCCGGGTGGACGTCCTTGTCAACAACGCCGGCGGCGCCAGGGGCCTGGCCCCGGTGGCCGATGCCGACCTCGAGGAATGGCGCTGGATGTGGGAGACCAACGTGCTGGGCACGTTGCGAGTCACCCGCGCGCTGCTGCCCAAGTTGGTGGAATCCGGCGACGGGCTGATCGTCACGGTCACGTCGATCGCGGCGTTGGAGACGTACGACAACGGCGCCGGCTACACGGCGGCCAAACACGCGCAAAGCGCGCTACACCGCACACTGCGCGGCGAGCTTTTGGGAAAGCCGGTGCGGCTCACCGAGATTGCGCCGGGAGCGGTGCAGACCGAGTTCTCGCTGGTGCGCTTCGACGGAGACCAGAAGCGCGCCGCCGCGGTGTACGAGGGCATCACGCCACTGGTGGCCGTCGACGTCGCCGAGGTGATCGGCTTCGTGGCGTCACGGCCGTCGCACGTCGACCTGGACCTGATCGTGATCCGGCCACGCGACCAGGCCAGCGCGTCGCGGTTCAGCCGCCGGGGCGGCCGTTGATCGGTTGCGGGGCGCCCGACGGCGTGGCCGGCGCGCTGGTGGGGATTCCCATCTGCGACGGGACCGGAGTGATCGCCGACATCGCCTTCCAGGTGTCCCAGTCCACCGCCCAGTCCCAGATGTCGCCGTCGGAGTACGACAGCTGAATCGAGGTGCCGGTGACTTCGACGGGATCGCCGTAGATGGCGCTGTTGAAGTACTCGATCGCGTTTTCCAGGTTCAGATTGATGCAACCGTTGGTGACGTTCGTATTACCCTGCGCCCCAATGCTTTGCGGGTTGCAGTGAATGAACTCGCCGTTGTTGGAGATGCGCACCGCGTAGCGCTCGTGGACGTTCGCGTAGCCGGCCGCGGGGTTGGTCATGTAGAAGTCGGAGTACTTCTCGCTGACCACGTGAGTGCCGCTGCGAGTGATGTTGCGGGGCTTGTCGGCTTCGCCGTAGCTGCACGGGAAGTCCATGATGACGCCCGCGTCGGTCTCCACCTGGATCCGGTGAGACTGCGCGTCCGCCTTGACGATCTGGCGGCGCCCGATCGCGATCTGCAGCGAAAGGTCATCGGCGCCGTACGCGTCGTCGCCGAAGGCCACGCCGTACAGCTTGGCGTCGACGCGCACGGTGGTGCCCGGCTGGTAGTACTCGCGGGTTCGCCAGTGTGCGCGTGCGCCCTTGGCCTCGTCCGGCAGCCACGCCCAGCTGCCCTCGGTGGGCGGATCGGTGGTGACGATGAGGGCGCGTTCGACCGCGGCCTTGTCTTTGATCGGCGCGTTGAACTGCAGGATGATCGGCACCGCGATCCCGACGGTCTGGCCGTCGGCGAGCTGGAACTGGCCGTTGACGGTTGCCGCCGGCTTGACCGTGGTGAACCGGCCGTTCACCGGGACCGCGGTGCCGTCGCGGCCGACGACCGACCCTGCCCACATGTACTCGGCGTCGTAGCCCAGCGGCTCGGTCACCGCGTACGCGGTTCGGTCTTGGCTGAGCGCGCCCGCGACGACCTTGCCGTCGGCGTTGGTCAGCGTGACCCGCTGGAACCAGCCGTCGCGGACCTCGGCGCTGATCTGAGCAGTCGGGACCACGTCTTTTGCGGCGTCGCCGGGTTGAAACGTCACGCTCGGTTTCGGGGGCGGCCCGGCGGCCTGGTTCTGTTTGCCAGATTTGCTGAGACACGATGCCAAAAAGCCGGGCGCAGCCACCCCGACCGCGAGCGCAGTCACGGCACGGCGGCGGGTGATCCGTGGCACGTTATTGGCTGGTGTCACGCCGACCAAGGGTACGGGGACGGTGCCGCGGGTGCTAAATCGTCACTCCGACCAGCACCGGTTCGGGGATCAACGTGATACCGAACGCATCGTGGACCCCGTCGCGCACGACGCGGGCCAACGCGACGACGTCGCGGGCGGTGGCCGTCCCACGGTTGGTCAGCGCCAGCGAGTGCTTGGTGGACAACGTGGCGGAGGCCTGCGGACCCGGAAATCCCTTGCCGAAGCCCGCGTGCTCCACGAGCCAAGCCGCGGCGAGCTTGACCCCGTCGGGCGCCGGAAAGTGCGGAACCGGGCCGTCGCTGCGGCCCTGCAGCCGGTCCAAGTCCGCCTGCGACACGACGGGATTGGTGAAGAACGAGCCGACGCTCCAGGTGTCGTGGTCGGCGGCGTCGAGCACCATGCCCTTGCGTCTGCGCAATCCCAGCACCGCGTCGCGCACGCGGCTCGGGTCCGTGCGCTCCCCCTCCTGTGCCCCGAGCTCGGTGCTCAGCTCGCGGTAGCGCAGCGGCGCGCTGCGCCCCGACCCGTCAAGCCCGAACTCGACCTCCAGTACCACCGCCGATTCTGTGCCCGAGGTCGTCGGCCACCCCACTCCTGTGTTCTTCAGCACACTGCGCCGATAGCCGAAGCCCAGCTCCTCGGGGGACACCCACCGAACTTCGCCGCTGGCCCGGTCCAGCAGGCGCACCCCGGTGATGGTGTCGGCGACCTCCACGCCGTACGCGCCGACGTTCTGCACAGGCGTGGCACCTGCCGAGCCGGGGATGCCGGATAGGCACTCCAGTCCGCCGAGTCCGTGCCGCAGCGAGTCGACGACGACGTCGTCCCAGATCGCGCCCGCATCGACGCGCAGCGTGGCCCCGTCGAACGTGATCCCCGTCGTGGCGAGCCGCACGACGGTCAGATCGGTCAGCTCGTCGGCGATCACGACATTCGACCCGCCCGCCAGCACCAGCGGCCGACCCGATTCCGCGTCCAACGCGCGCAGCGTGGCGACGACCTGATCCGTTGTGCGGCAAGTGATCACCCGCCGCGCGACCGGGCCGACCCGCAGCGTGGTCAGCGGCGCAAGCGGAACGCTCTCCGCCACCTGCGCTCCGGCGTAGTCAGCGGTGGTCACGGCCGGTAACGGTAGCCTGGCCTGCTATGCCGCGTTCATTCGACTTGTCGGCCAACTACCGGGGCACCGTCGCGCAGGTGCGCTCGGCATTCTCCGACCAGGAGTACTGGCTGTCGCGACTGGCCGACTCGGGGGCCGACGCCGCCACGCTGGATTCGATGACCGTCGGTGACGACGGCCCCGTCACCGTGGCCACCACCCAGAGGCTGCGCAGCGACCGGCTGCCGGCGATGGTGACCCAGTTCCACCCACATGACCTGGAGATCGTACGCAACGAGACGTGGGGCCCGGTCAGCGGCGGCGTCGCGCACGGCGAAGTCACCGGCTCGGTCCGCGGCGCGCCGGTGTCGCTTGCCGGTACGGCGGTGCTGGTGCCGACGGACACCGGCTCGCGGCTGAAGTTCACCGTGACAGTCGAAGTCAACATCCCGCTGGTGGGCGGAAAACTCGAGACTTTCATCGGCGGCGGGCTGGCCGACCTCGTTGCCGCAGAGCAACGTTTCACCACGGTGTGGATCACCGAGAATACGTAACCTGCCAGCGTCGGGGTGCTAGCCGGCCACCCGGGCCTGTTGCAGATAGCTGGTGACACCGGAGACGACGGCCGCGGCCAACTGGGCTCTGCCGCCGGCACTTTCAAGCACTGCCGCGTCGGCTGCGTTCTTCATGTTGCCCATCTCGATCAGGATCGACGGATATTGGGCGAGGTTCAGCCCGGCCAGATCGGCACGTCCATAGAGGCCGTCCGTGCCCCGATAGGTCGACGGCTGCATGCCTGCGGCGACCAGTTGGTCGCGCATGATCTGGGCGAACCGCACCGCCGGTCCGGCCTGCGCAGCGTTCACCGGCGGGCTGGAGTAGTTGACGTGAAAGCCGCGCCCGTCCGGCGGCCCGCCGTCGGCGTGGATCGACACCACCGCATCGGGATGAATCGCGTTGGCCATCGCGGCCCGCTGGTCCACGCACGGGCCGAGCGCGCTGTCGTTGCCGCGTGACATCGCGGTCCGCACCCCGTACTGCCCTAGCGCGGCCCGGATCGCGAGCACCACATCCCAGTTGAATGTGTGCTCCGGGAATCCGTGGTCGGTGGTCGTCCCGGTTGTCTGGCACTCCTTGGTGCCCCCGCGGCCGTTGGTGACCTGGCGGTTGATCGAGGCGTCGTTCGCACCGTTGTGGCCGGGGTCGAGGAACACCGTCATACCGGCGATCGCAGACGCCGCCGCACCGGGTGCGAGCGTCGTTGACAGGGCGAACACCACCGGCGCAGCGGCGGCGAACTTCAGCACGTCGCGCCGCGATACGCCTCGGCACCGCGCGCAGTTCGATGCAGCGGATTGCACGGCGTCACAGTAGGGAGCAAGCGGCGCCACCACACGCCGACCCGCCGCGCCCACACTGAGCCGACACCATCCCGTTACGGGCGGCGGGCGCTCCCACCGGTGGACAGGTGCTTCCACCGCTGCCGACAATGGCCGCAGGAGCCGGTCATGGGCTCCCCGGACGAGGCGCGTCGTACCCGGCAAGCGACAAGACGACGCGGGGGGAGCACCATGACCACGCCCGACGAGCCGCTCAACCGCGAAGGCGCCTGGGCCCAACAGGCCGAGGCGGAATTGCCCAATCGCCGCGAACGCGAGGAGATCGACCGGGCGCTCAGCCACGGGCTGGCGGCCGCACCGACCATCAACGACCGTCGGATCTCGACTTTCGTCCGCGGTGAGTTGCCGCACTTCGCCGGCGAGCGCGGCACGTTCCTCAAGTGCCCGTTCATCGAGGACGTCCACGACGTCGGCGACGCCGAGGTCGCGTTCTTCGGTGTGCCGCTCGACGCCGGCGCGACCTATCGCCCCGGCACCCGCTTCGGCCCGCAGGGCATCCGCCGGTCGACCAACCTGTTCGGCACCTACAACTACGAGATGGGTGTCGACCTGCGCGAGCAGCTCAACATGGTCGACATCGGTGACGTGTTTACGATTCCCGGCAATCTGGAGAAATCGTTCGACCAGATCAGCCAGGCCATGTCGCACGTCGTGGAGCAAGGTGTGATGCCGGTGGTGCTGGGCGGTGACCACTCCATCGGGTTTCCGACGATCCGCGGGCTGGCGCCGCATTTGGACGGCAACGTCGGCATCATTCACTTCGACCGCCACGTCGACACCCAGGAGACCGACCTCGACGAGCGGATGCATACCACCCCGTGGTTCCACGCCACCAACATCAAGAACGCCCCCGCCACCAACCTGGTGCAGATCGGCATCGGCGGGTGGCAGGCCCCCCGCGCGGGCGTCAAGGTGGGCCGGGAACGCAAGTCGACCGTGATCACGGTCGGTGATGTCGAGCGGGTCGGCGTCGAGAAGATCGCCGAGATGGCGCTCGAAATCGCTTGGAAGGACGCGAAAGCGGTGTACCTGTCATTCGACATCGACGTCATCGACGCCGGTTTCGTGCCCGGCACCGGCTGGCCCGAGCCGGGCGGCCTGCTGCCGCGCGAGGCGCTCAACCTGGTGCGGCTGGTGTCTGAACCGGGGTTGGCGGGCATCGAGGTCGTGGAGTGCTCACCGCCCTATGACTGGGCCGAGCAGACCGCGTTGCTCAGTTCACGGGTGATCCTCGACAGCCTGGCCAGCCAGATCCGCGGCGGCAAGCTCGGCCGCAAACCGGCGTCGCTGCCCAGGCCCGCATGGGGCCCGTGATCCGCCGTTAAGCTCGGCCGCATGCGGATCGCGCTGGCACAGATCCGGTCCGGGACGGATCCGAAGGAGAACCTGAGGCCCCTCGCCGACGATGCTCGGCGCGCCGCCGATGCGGGCGCCGCGCTGGTGGTGTTCCCGGAGGCGACGATGTGCCGCTTCGGGGTTCCGCTGGCGCCGGTCGCCGAGCCGCTGGACGGGCCATGGGCGACGGCGGTGCGATCGGTCGCCGTCGACGCCGGCATCGTCGTCGTCGCGGGAATGTTCGTGCCCAGCCCGGACGGCCGGGTGACCAACACGGTGCTCGCCACCGGGCCGGGTGTCGACACCCATTACGACAAGATCCACCTGTACGACGCGTTCGGGTTCACCGAGTCACGCACGGTCGCGCCCGGACACGAACCCGTCGTGATCGATGTCAACGGCGTGGGCGTGGGCCTGAGCACCTGCTACGACGTTCGCTTCCCGGCGCTGTACACCGAACTGGCCGACCGGGGCGCGAAGGTGGTCACGGTGAGTGCGTCCTGGGGCTCCGGCCCGGGCAAGCTCGAGCAGTGGACGCTGCTGGTGCGGGCTCGCGCGATCGATTGCACCAGCTTCGTCGCCGCGGCCGGGCAGGCCTACCCCGGCGCCGAGCTGGCCGCCGAGGCGGGAGCGCCGGTTGGCGTCGGCGGCAGCCTCATCGCCTCGCCTCTGGGCGAGGTCGTCGCCGACGCTGGGAGCGAGCCGCAGCTTCTTGTCGCTGACATCGACCTCGACGCCGTCGACGATGCCCGCAACACACTCGCCGTACTTCGCAATCGTTCATCCTTCGCCCATGCTGATGGGGCAGAATAACGCGGGTGACGAATCCCCCTGGCCCGCATCGCGATGATCCGACGCCCTGGGGTCGCCCCGGCAGCCAGGGTCCACCGGTTCCACCGCGTCCTCCCGTGCCGCCCAGCGACGGACCGACCCGGGAGGTCCGGCGGCCCGGCAGTCCGATGGACCTGCCGACGCAGCACATCCCACGGCCCAACCAGCCGGAACCGCCGACTCAGCCCAGCGGGATGCCCGGTCGCCCGCCCGTCACCGCGGCGGCGGGTCCACCTCCAAGCCCACCTCCAAGCCCCCCTCCGGCCCCACCTCCAGGCCCCCCTCCGGGTCCGCCACCGGGCCCCCCTCCGGCACAACCTCCGGCACAACCTCCGGGCCCGCCTCCAGGTCCGCCTTCGGGCCAACCACTCGGTCCCCCGCCCGGTCCGCCGCCGGCGAAGGATGCCGCCGGCACGGCGACGCCCGGACGCCGACCGCGCCTGCGCGACCCGCTGTCGATCCTGATCATCGTCGTCGTTGTTTTCGCGCTGGTCGCCATCGGCCTGCTTGGAGCGGAGTGGTACGCACGCCACGCCGCCAACGACATACTCAGAACGGCCGCGGCCTGCGAAACCAAGACTGATCAGGAGCGGACCGAGGACAACCTGCAGCACGTGAACGTCGCGTTCAGCTCGACGCCGCCGGTTCTATGGCAATACGCGACCAAGCACTACACCAGCCTGAGGGTCACCACAGACGGCGATCACATCGGCAGTGTTAAAGGCTTGAAGGCGGACATCCTGGCCACGGACATCCGCCTCGACGGCGATGCGAACAAGGAAGGCACCGTCGGGTCAATTGACGCGGCGATCACGTGGACGTCGGCCGGGATTCTGCAGACCATTAAAGACAAACTTGATATCGCAGACTTTCTCGTCACCGGCGTCAAGACCGACCCTGGTTCGGGCAAGGTCACACTGGAAGGAACGCTCGACTCCAGCGTTGTGGTCGAACCAAAGCTCGAGAACGGGAACCTCCGGCTGGTGATTCCGGATAACGGAATCCAGCTCATTGGATTCTCGATGCCGAGAGATAGCGCGCAGCAGCAGCTTGACGATATGACGAAAGACCTCAACAACAACTCGATGAAAGTTCATGTCGACTCGGTACAGGTGACGAACGACGGCGTGGCGATGCACTTGTCGGCAAAGAACACTGACATTCCGGCGGGCGGCGGAGATGCCTGCTTCTCGAAGCTATAAGCCGCACCTTCTCTCCCTTATATCGCTTGACGGTTATATGAACTGACAGTTATATTAGATGGCGTGGACGCCTTTGCGGTGATTGCCGATCCCACGCGGCGCCGAATACTCGACACGCTCCGTGACGGCGCCGCTGATGTCAGCACTTTGGTTGGGCGCCTTGGCATTTCACAGCCGCTGCTGTCCAAACACCTCAGCGTCCTCCGCGATGCGGGCACAGTGCGGGTCGAGGTGTCGGGCAAGCGGCGCGTGTACCACCTCGCGGAAGATCCCCTGCCGGCCGTGCTGGCCTGGGTGACGCCATACCACCGCAAATGGGCCGCCAGTTTGGATCGCCTATCACGACTCATCGACGAGGAGCGCTCATGACCAATCCGCTGCAGGCCACACTCGAAGACCGTGACGGCCGTTGGGTGTTGACGTTCACCCGTGACTTCAGCCACCCGGTGGATGCGGTCTGGCCCTGGCTCACCGATCCCGACCGGTTGCAACGATGGTCGCCGGTCGTGCCCGACCGCCCGCTCGACAAAGCCGGGCCGGCGCAAGGTGCGAGAAAACCTCGGTGACGAGCCGTTGGACGGCACCGTGATCGCGGTTTCCGCGCCGCACGAGCTTGTGCACCAATGGGGACCGGACGTGCTGCGGTGGCGGTTGACGCCGACCGCGACAGGCTGCCGGCTCACATTGGAGCAGACGATGGCCGACCGCACCCGCGCCGCGGAGAACGCCGGCGGCTGGCACATCTGCCTCGACGTCCTGGCCGACGACCTCGACGGCGCGATGCGGAAACGGCTCGTCGGCGAGGTCGTGATGGAGCACGGGTTCCCCGAGTTGCGCGATGGATACCGAAAAGTGTTGGGCGTCTAGCCTTCTCGCGCGCCTGCTGCGGTGCCCCCAGCTGAAGCACACTCTGGCAAACTGCCTCGACATTGTTGCCATCGAGGTCGCGAACGAACGCGCCGAAGTAGTTCGGGTGGTATTCGGGCCACAGCCGGGCCATAGCCGCGGCTCATGCAGCGATTCGGCGCCGAAGTCCATCTGTCGCGAATAGCCCAGCACGCCAAGCACTTCGTCGTAGAACGTCCATGCCTTCGCGAAGTCTGCATAGTTGATGCCGAAGTGGTCCATCACGCGGGTAGTCGCTCTACACTGCGTTGCATGACGGTCGAAGACTCCGTCTCATCTATGGCCCCGCCGGCACTCGTCGTACGGACCAAGGGGGCGGTCCGGACGCTTTGGCCTGGCAGGTCGTACCAGGTCGGGCGTGATCCGGCGGCTGACGTCCCGATCGATGACGACCGGGTGTCCTGGCGGCACGGCGTGCTGCGCACCGACGAGCGCGGCTGGTCCTTCGAGGACGTCGGTAGCATGAACGGCACGTTCGTGCACGCCCGGCGCATCCGGCGGGCGTTCATCGACGGCGAGATCGAGTTCCGGCTGGGCGACGCCGAGGACGGGGCCCAGCTGGCCTGCTCGGTGCCGCCGGCGATGGTCCGGCGGACCGGCGTCTACCGCAAGCCGATCACGACCGTCAAGGTGGGGACCCGACGGCTGCGGATCGGCCGCTCCCCCGACAATGACATTGTCGTGCCCGATCTGATCGTCTCCCGGCAGCACGCGGAACTCCGCGAGACGCGCGACGGCCGGTACGAGATCGTCGATCTCGGTGGCCACAACGGCACGTTCGTCAATGGCCGGCGCGTCACTTCCGCGGTGCTGGATGAAAGCGACATCGTCGGAATCGGACACGCGACCTTTCGCGTTGTCGGGAACGAAGTCCAGGAATTCGTCGACACCGGCGACATCTCCCTGATCGCGCAGAAACTCATCGTCCGTACGGCCAAGGGCAAGGTCCTGCTCGACAATGTCAGCTTCCCGGTGCCCGAGCGGTGCCTCGTGGGTGTCATCGGGCCGAGCGGGGCGGGCAAGTCCACCCTGCTCGGCGCCGTCACCGGCACCCAGCCCGCGACCGAGGGCAGCGTGCAGTACGACCATCGCGACCTCTACACCCACTACGCGGAGCTGCGGCACCGGATCGGGCTGGTCCCGCAGGAGGACATCCTGCACACCCAGCTGCCGACGCGGCGCGCACTGCGGTACGCCGCGGAGCTGCGGTTCGCCGGCGACACCCTCGCCAGCGAACGCGACCGGCGTGTGGACGAGGTGCTAGAGGAGCTGGGTCTGACCGCCCACGCCCAGACGCGCATCGACCGGCTGTCCGGCGGCCAGCGCAAGCGGGTGAGCGTCGCGCTGGAGCTCCTCACCAAGCCGTCGCTGCTCTTCTTGGACGAGCCGACCTCCGGCCTGGACCCGGGCCTGGACAAGTCGGTCATGGAGATGATGCGCGACCTCGCCCACGACGGCCGCACGATCGTGATCGTCACGCACAGCGTCGCCAACCTCGACACCTGCGACCGGCTGCTCGTCCTCGTGCCGGGCGGCCGGGTCGCCTTCTACGGGCCGCCTGCCGAGGGCCTGAAGTTCTTCGGCAAGACGAGCTGGGCCGAGGTCTTCCAGGCGTTCGACCGCGAGCCGGACCGCGAATGGGCCGCGGACTTCCAGGTCTCACCGCTGTACACGCAATACGTCGCCTCGGGCCTGGACCACGGCGTCCCGAATCAGAAGCGCCATCTGTCCCAGCCGGCCCGGCCGCCGCGGCAGCAGGGCCGCCTGGCGCAACTCAGCACGCTGTGCCGCCGGTATCTGGCCGTCATCGGTTCCGAGCGCAGCTACTTGGCCGTGCTGCTCATCATGCCGCTGGTCCTCGGCGCGCTGATTCTCGCGATGCCGTCCGAACACGGCCTGGCCGGCCCGCCGGGCCAGAATGACGGCGCCTCGACAGTGCTGCTCGTCCTCGTCATCGGCGGCGTCTTCGCGGGCGGAGCCAACGCCGTACGCGAGCTGGTCAAGGAGCGTGCCATCTACCGACGCGAACGCGCGGCGGGCCTGTCGGCCGCCATCTACCTGCTCTCGAAGATCCTCGTCCTCGGCCTGATCACAGGCGTACAGGCGATGCTGCTGGTCGTCATCGGCCTGGTCGGACGCCAAATGCCGGCGCACGGGGCGCTGATCTCACCGCTGCCGGAGCTGATGCTGGCGATCGCGGGGCTGGCCATCGTGTCGATGTCGATGGGACTGCTCGTCTCCGCGACGGTGAGCACATCGGAGAAGACGATGCCGCTGTTGGTGCTGGTCTCCTTGGCCCAGGTCATCCTTTGCGGCGCGCTCCTCACCCTTCCGGGGAAGGTCGGACTGGAGCAGCTCGCCTGGCTGGCGCCGTCGCGCTGGGGAATGGCCGCCACCGCGGCCACCGTGGACCTAAACACCCTGCAACCGCCTGTGCACGACGCGGCACCCGACCCGCTGTGGCGGCACAGCGGGGCGACCTGGCTGACGGACATGGGCGTGCTGGCCGCGCTCGGACTGGCCTTCCTGGTCATCGCCTGGTGGCGCCTCGAACGCCTGCGCCCGGGCCGCAGGGCCCGCCTCTGACCGCGGCCGTCAGGCACGCTCGGCCCCCGGACAGGCCGCACCAGCAGCACACACCGCGCGAGCTTGCCCGGGCCGGAAGACACATAGGGCAGAATCACGCGGGTGACGAATCCCCCCGGTCCCCCAGGTGACGGGCCGACGCAGCAGACGCCGATGACCGGCCCCCCGCCGGGTCCGCCTGCCGGCTCCCCGCCCGGCCCCCCGCCGGGTCCGCCTTCCGGCCTGCCGACGAGTCCGCCTGCGGGCCCTCTGCCGGGTCAACCCCCGGGACCACCGCCGACACAGGACGGCGCGCAGCAGCCGAAACCCGAGCGTCCCCGCGGGTTAGCCGATCCGCTATCGATCCTGCTCATCGTCGTCATCGTGGCGGCGCTGGTCGCCGCCGGGCTCATCGGCACCGAGATCTACGCCCGCCACATCGCGAACGGCAAGGTGGCCTCGGCAGCTGAATGTGTGACCGAAGACGCCGCGACCGTGTCGTTCGGCGTGATGCCGCCGTTCCTGTGGCAACACATGAACGGCCACTACGACAACATCACGATTGTCACCGCGGGCAACCAGATCAAGAGCGCGAAGGGCATGAGGGCCGACGTCACGATCAACGATGTCAACTTGACCGGCGACGCCAACTCCAAGGGCACCATCGGCGCCCTCGACGCCGCCATCACGTGGACCTCGGACGGCATCCAGAAGACCATTCAGGATTCCATTCCGTTGGTCGGCAGCCTTCTCAGCGGGGTGAAGACGAATCCGTCGGATGGCACGGTCACCCTGAACGGGACGTTCGGCGACATCGTCGCGAAGCCGCAGGTGACCAACAACAAGCTCACGCTGCAGGTGGTCAGCCTGAGCGGTCTCGGCTTCGTTCTCCCCACGGAATCGGTGCAGCCGATCCTCGACAGGTTCACCGACAAGCTGGCCAGCGATCTCCCGCTCGGCATCCACGCGGACTCGGTACAGTTGACGGATACCGCTGTGGTGGGCCGCTTTTCGACACAAAACGCGAGGATCCCGAGCCAAAGTCAGGACCCCTGCTTCGCGAACCTATAGGCCGGCGAGCACCCCGCGCGTTGCCGACAGGCCGAGCCGTGTGGCGCCGGCGCCCAGCATCGCAAGCGCGTCTTCTGCGGTGCGGATGCCGCCGCTGGCCTTGATGCCCAGCCGGCCGCCGACCGCCCCCGCCATCAGTTCGACGGCCCGGATCGACGCACCGCCGCTAGGGTGAAAGCCCGTCGAGGTCTTGACGAATTCGGCTCCGGCCTCCTCGACGGCCAGGCACGCATCGACAAGCGCCGCCACCCCCCGCAGCTCCAGCAGCGCCGCCGACTCGACGATCACCTTCAACGTCGCACGGGGCACCGCACCGCGCACACCGGCGATGTCATCACGCACGGCGTCGAAGTCGCCGGCCAGCGCCGCCCCTACGTCGATGACCATGTCGATCTCCGCCGCGCCCGCTTCGACGGCAAGCGCGGCCTCCCGCGCCTTGACCGCGGTCAGATGCTTGCCGGACGGGAAGCCCGCCACCGCCGCGACCACGGGTCCGCCGGGCGGCAGCGCTGCCCACGCGACGGGCACCATCGACGGGGACACGCATACCGCATAGGTGCCGAGCTCGACGGCCTCGGCGACGGCGGCGGTCACCTCGGCCGGCGTCGCCTCGGGTTTGAGCAGCGTGTGGTCCACGAGCTGCGCAAGCTGAGCGCGGGACGTCACTAGAACGGCTCTTGAATGCCGCCGGGGTTGCAGCCGGCCTCCAGCATCTTCGTCATCGACACGACAGGGCGCCACGGTTCCAGGTTCCAGCTCGTCTTGCCCGGTTCAGCGGCTTCCGCTAATTCCCAATGGCACACGAACTGGTCTCGCATGCCGGGCAGGTCGGCGTCGGGCGCGTCACCAAGCACCTCGGACCACGCCTCGTCAGGCTTGACGAATTCGGTGCTCGCCAGCCTGCCCGCGGGCGTGGGGTACACCCGCAGGCTGGACAGGTCGGCCCAGTGCACCCACTGGGTGTGGTCGATGTACGGCGGGGGCGGCGCATCGGCGTGGGCGGGCGCGGCGATGGCGATGCTCGACGGCAGCGCGGCGATCGCCGCGCCGGCGAGAACGGCCATGCGCATGCCGCTAGCGCGACTTCCCTTGAATCTCGAGGAGTTTCGGACGCACGTCGACGAGGTACACGCCCGCGGCACACGCCGTGATGATCAGCCCCATGATGCCCAGTACGAGGGTGAGCAGCGTCGCTGCCCCGAGAATGATCAGCCACACGGGCTTGGTCAGTTTGTTGGCGGCGGTGTAGGCGTCGCCGCGCTGGAGGGCGGCGTGGACGAACGCGTACACCCCCAGTGCGAAGACAGCCCACGTCAAAAAGAAAAGGACGGTACCCGCAAGGCCGGCGGAGTTCACTTCTCCAGCCTAGGCGGGCACCGTCCCTGTCGTCGAATGGGTTACTTCTGGGTGACCTTCTTGGCGCCCTTCTTGGCCGGCGCCTTCTTGGCGGTCACCTTCTTCGCGGCCTTCTTCGCGGGCGCGGCCTTCTTGGAGGCCTTCTTCGCCGGCTCGCGGCCGATCAGCTTGGCGGCCCGCTCACCCACCGCGCGGGTCTGGCTGGCGACGCTGCCGAGCGCCTCCTGGGTCAGCTCGACAGTCTCGCTGAACCGCTTCTCGGCCTGCGCCCGGCGCTCCTCGAACCCCGGCTGCGTGCGCAGCCGCTCCAGAGCGGCCTCGCCGCGCTCGATCAGCTCGTTGTACAGCTCGGTCACCTGGTCGCGGTAGCCCTCAGCGGCCTCGCGCAGGTCGTCGCCGCTCAGCCGGCCACGGATGTCCTCCGCGCGCTGCGGCAGGTCCTCCCGCAGCTTGGCGATCCGGCCACGGGTCTCATCGACCCGGCTGCCGGCGTCGGTGCGGGCCTCCTCGGCACGCTCACGCAGCGTGGCGACGATCTCGGTGACCCGCTCGAGAGCCAGGTCGGCAGCGCCGACGGCGGCGAGCAAAGGAGCCTTCAGCTCCTCGACGGTGGGGTTGTTCTTGTCAGCCATCTCGTATTCCTTTCAATGAGTGAATCTGGCGAATGAATTGCAGTGATGCTTGGCAGTCAGGCGGTGGTCGACTCCTCACGGGCAGCGTCTGTCTGTTGACAGAACGAGGAGTAGATGTCGAGCAGAACCTGTTTCTGCCGCTCGGTGATCGCCATGTCGTTGACGATCGCGTGTCGAACCGCGCTGGGCTCACTGGGCTCGAGGATCCCGGCCCGGATGTAGAGCACCTCCGCAGAAACCCGCAATGCCCTGGCGATCTGGTTGAGCACCTCGGCGGAGGGTTTGCGCAACCCGCGCTCGATCTGGCTGAGGTACGGATTGCTGACACCGGCCTTTTCGGCCAACTGCCGAACTGACACCTGGGCCGCCTCACGCTGCGACCTGATGAAGCCGCCGATATCCTGGGCGGCGTTACTCACCACAGCGGCAATGTCTGCCTCTTGGCCTGGCATGGTGTGACCACCTCAACGGACGGGTATCAGTACGAACAGTTGCAACCCTACGGTGCGGTGCTAACTTTTGCAAGCAGTCAGCTAGCGCTCTCTTAAAAAAGCAGCTGGGCGACCGTGTAGATCACCAACCCGGCCAGCGCGCCGACCACCGTGCCGTTGATTCTGATGAACTGCAGATCCCGCCCGACGTGCAGTTCGATGCGCCGGCTGGCCTCATCGGCGTCCCACCGTTCGATGGTCTCGGTGATGATCGCCGTGATCTCGACGCCGTACTCGGACACCAGGTGCTTGGCGCCGCGGATGATCCAGCCGTCGACCTTGTCGCGGAGGTCGGCGTCGTCGCGCAACGACTCCCCGATGTGCTGGACGGAGTCGGCGATGCGGGTCCGCAGTTCGCTGGATGGGTCGTCGACGGATTCCATGACGATCCGCTTGAGCGCCGTCCACGCCGTTTCGGCGGCACGGGTCACCTCGTCGCGGGCCATGATCTGCTCCTTGACCGCCTCGGCGCG
This sequence comes from uncultured Actinomycetota bacterium, assembly GCA_963828065.1. GTDB lineage: Bacteria > Actinomycetota > Actinomycetes > Mycobacteriales > Mycobacteriaceae > Mycobacterium. The sequence continues at coordinate 141,423 of CAWHDL010000004.1, forward strand.
GGCGATGGTGTCCGGGTCGTGTTGCAGGTCGTCGGCGAACTCGAACAGAAAGCGGGTGGCCGACTGGCGCAGTTCGTGATCGGGGTTGCGCCGCACCTTGTCGGTGAAGTCCATCAGCTCGCGGTGGATGCGGTCGCCGACGAGGTGGTCCACCCAGCGCGGCGACCAGCTGGGCGAATCACGCTCGACCACCCGCTGGATCACCTCGCCGGCGTTCAACGACCACTCGAACGCCCGGTCGGCCAGCAACTGAATCAGCGCCTCCTGCCGGTTTTCGGCCAGCAAGGTGCCGAGCACCCGGCCCACCGGTGGCCCCCATTTCGGCTCGGCGAGCCGTTTGACGATCATCCGGTCGAAGACATGCTGCACGTCCTCGTCGCGCAGCATTTCGACGCCCACTCGCAACACGTTCGAGGCCTCGGTGGCCACCCGGGTGGCGTGGCCGTAGTCGCAGAGCCACTTGCCCAGCCGGCTCGCGATCTGCGCTTCACGGAGTTTGGTTTCCACCACCTGCGGTGACATGAAGTTCTCCCGCACGAAGGTGCCCAGGCCCTCACCGAGCTGATCCTTCTTGCGCTTGATGATGGCGGTGTGCGGGATCGGGATGCCCAGCGGATGCTTGAACAGCGCGGTGACCGCGAACCAGTCCGCGAGCGCGCCTACCATGCCGGCCTCGGCGGCGGCGCCGACGTAGCCGACCCAGGCCGCTGCGCCGTGCGTGCCTGCCCATCGGCACACCAAGAACAGCACCGTCGCGCCGACCAGGAAGCCGAGCGCGACCAGCTTCATCCGGCGCAGCTGCGTAAGACGTTCGGCGTCCGCGCTCGCGTCGACCGCGAAAACGTCGCCGAGATCGGGTCTGGGCCCGTCGGGCTCGATCACGCGATGTACCACCCCACCATCATCCAGGCAAATGGCAGGGACGTGACGCAATCCGGCGGTCGGTTGAGTGTCCCCGTAACATAAACAGGGGCTAATGAACGGACATCCGCGAAAAGTGGTAGATCAAATCCCGGCGGCAACCGTGAAGGTTGACGGTCGTAAGAGGCGATGGCACCACCACAAGGTGGAGCGTCGCAACGAGCTGGTGGACGGGACGCTGGAGGCCATCCGCCGCCGGGGCCGCGAGGTCAGCATGGACGAGATCGCCGCGGAGATCGGGGTGTCGAAGACGGTCCTGTACCGCTACTTCGTCGACAAGAACGACCTGACCACCGCGGTGATGATGCGGTTCGCGCAGACCACGCTGATCCCCAATATGGCGAAGGCACTGTCGTCGAATCTGGACGGTTACGACCTGACCCGCGAGATCATCCGGGTCTACGTCGACACCGTCGCCTCCGAACCCGAGCCTTATCGGTTCGTGATGGCGAACAGCTCGGCCAGCAAGAAAGTGGTCGCGGATTCGGAACGGATCATTGCCCGGATGCTCGCGGTGGTGCTGCGTAGCCGAATGCAGGCGGCCGGGATGGACACCGGCGGCGTGGAGCCGTGGGCGTTCATGATCGTCGGCGGCGTGCAGCTGGCCACCCACTCGTGGATGTCGGATCAGCGGATGAGTTCCGACGAGCTGATCGACTATCTGACGATGCTGTCGTGGAACGCGCTGTGCGGCATCGTCGAGGCCGGCGGATCGCTCAAAATGTTCCGCGGCCAACCGCACCCGGCACCCGTCCTGCCGTCGCGCGAGTAGCCTGACCGGCGTGCCGAATCTCTGGGACCACAATCCCGGCAGCGCCTTGAAGTTTCGCGCCGGCGGCAAGGTTGCCGACATCGACACCGACAGCACGCCGGGATTCACCGGCGACAAGGACGGTTCCGTCTCGCTGCAGGAGGAGCGCAACAAGCGGTACGCCGAGCTGCAGGAAATGCTGTACGCCAACAGCAAGGAGGGCGACCACCGCTCCGTGCTGCTGGTGCTGCAGGGCATGGACACCGCCGGAAAGGGCGGAATCGTCAAACATGTTGTCGGTCAGGCCAATCCACAGGGCATCCGGTACACCAGCTTCGGCGTGCCCACCGAGGAGGAGCGCGCACATCACTATCTGTGGCGGATCCGCAACGCGCTGCCGCCCGCCGGCCACATCGGGGTGTTCGACCGCTCGCACTACGAGGACGTGTTGATCGTGCGGGTCCACAACCTGGTGCCGCCCGACGTGTGGGGCGCACGCTACGACGAGATCAACGCATTCGAACACGAACTCGTCGACAACGGCACCACGTTGGTGAAGGTCGCGATGTTCGTGTCGCTCGAGGAACAGAAAAAGCGCCTGGCCGAACGCCTCTCGCGTCCCGACAAGTACTGGAAGTACAACCCCGCCGACATCGACGAGCGCAAGCTCTGGCCGAGCTACCAGGAGGCCTACCAGGCGGTGCTCGATCGCACGTCGACGGACTACGCGCCGTGGTACGTCGTGCCCTGCGACCGGAAGTGGTACTGCCGACTGGCGGTGACCGAGTTGTTGATCGAGGCGCTGAAGGATCTCAACTTGTCCTGGCCCCCACCCCTTTTCGACGTCGAGGCAGAAAAGCTGCGGGTGGCGCAGGCCTGACCGGCACCTGCATTTGATATCTTCGGACCCGGCGGCACGCGTGCGTTCCAAACCGTCGCGATTCCCGGTGGATACGCCGTTGGCAGCATGGCGAATTCGACACTGTCGAGCCCACGGCAAACCGCCGCCGGGGCGTACAACTTCGCGCTGGGAGCCGCGATGCCGGACACCGTATGGACCACCGGTTGCAACAGCTGGTACCTCGACAAGAACGGCTTACCCGGCGTGTGGCCCGACACCCCGGCCAAGCACCGCACGATGCTGGCGAGACCGCACTCCGAGGATTATGTGCTGCGCGCCGCTCAGTAGGTGTAGAAGCCCCGTCCGGATTTCTTTCCCAGCATGCCCGCCTCGACCATGCGCAGCAGTAGCGGCGGCGGACCATAGTGCGGTTCCTTGAACTCCTCGAACATCTTGTCCGCGATCAACTTCAGCGTGTCCAGGCCCACCAGGTCGGATAGCCGCAGCGGCCCCATCGGATGCGACAGCCCCGCGACGACCGCCTTATCGACGTCCTCGACGGTCGCGAAGCCGGCCTCGACCATCCGGATCGCGGACAGCAGGTACGGCACCAGCAGCGCGTTGACGACGAAGCCCGACCGGTCCGAGCAGTGCACCACCTGCTTGCCCAGCACCTCGCTGGCGAACTCCTCGGTCCGCTTCAGAGCCGCATCAGAAGTCACCAGTGTGCTGACGAGCTCGACCAGCGGCAGCACCGGGACCGGGTTGAAGAAGTGAAGGCCCAGTACCCGGCTCGGATTCTGCGTCGCCGCAGCTAGTTTCATGATCGGGATGCTCGACGTGTTCGACGCCAGCACCGCGTCCGCGTCGGTGATCGCCTTGTCGAGCTCGGCGAAGATCTGGCTCTTGACGGTCTCGTCCTCGATGATCGCCTCGATGACGAGCTGCCGATCCGCAACGTCGGCCAGGTTGGTGGTGAACGTCAGCCGACCCACCGCGGCGTCGCGCTCGCGCTCGGTGACCTTGCCGGCGCTCACCCCGCGCTCCAGCGACTTCACGATGCGTGCCCGCCCGGCCGTGATCAGCGCTTCTGTGGTCTCGAAAACGAGCACGTCCACGCCGGCGCGGGCGGAGACTTCCGCAATGCCTGCGCCCATCTGCCCGGCACCGATGACTCCCACGCGTTCAATCGCATCGCTCATTGCATCTCTCCTTCACAGCATCGAGCCCCGCCCAAAATGACGGGCGGGGCTCGATGTGTCAACTCTTCGCGGGCGAGGAATGGGCGAGCCCGCTCATCGTCAGTGGAACTGACCCTCTTCGGTCGAGCCGTTCAGCGCGGTCGTCGACGAGGTCGGGTCGACCGTGGTGGCGATCCGGTCGAAGTACCCGGCACCGACCTCGCGCTGGTGCTTGGTGGCGGTGTAGCCGCGCTCCTCGGCGGCGAACTCGCGCTCCTGCAGCTCGACGTATGCGCTCATCTGGTTGCGCGCGTAGCCGTACGCCAGGTCGAACATCGAGTAGTTCAGCGCGTGGAAACCGGCCAGCGTGATGAACTGGAATTTGAAGCCCATCGACGCGAGCTCCTTCTGGAACTTCGCGATGGTCGCGTCGTCGAGGTGCTTGCGCCAGTTGAACGACGGCGAGCAGTTGTAGGCCAGCAACTGGTCCGGGAACTCGGCCTTGACACCCTCGGCGAACTGCTTGGCCAGCTCCAGATCCGGTGTGCCGGTCTCCATCCAGATCAGGTCGGAGTACGGCGCGTAGGCCCTGGCGCGGGCGATGCAGGGCTCCAGGCCGTTCTTGACCCGGTAGAAGCCTTCCCTCGTCCGCTCACCGCTGATGAACGGGCGATCGCGCTCGTCGACGTCGGAGGTGATCAGCGTCGCGGCCTCGGCGTCGGTGCGCGCGATGACCACGGTCGGCACGTCAGCCACGTCAGCGGCCAGCCGGGCAGACGTCAGCGTCCGGATGTGCTGCTGGGTCGGGATGAGCACCTTGCCACCCAGGTGACCACACTTCTTCTCCGAAGCCAGCTGGTCCTCCCAGTGCGAACCTGCTACACCGGCGGCGATCATCGCCTTCTGCAGCTCGTAGACGTTGAGCGCGCCACCGAAGCCGGCCTCACCGTCGGCGACGATCGGCGCCAGCCAGTTGTCCACCGACCGGTCGCCCTCGACCTTGGCGATCTCATCGGCGCGCATCAGCGCGTTGTTGATCCGACGCACCACCTGCGGCACCGAGTTGGCCGGGTAGAGGCTCTGGTCGGGGTAGGTGTTGCCGGACAGGTTGGCATCAGCGGCGACCTGCCAACCCGACAGGTAGATGGCCTTCAGGCCGGCGCGGACCTGCTGAACGGCCATGTTGCCGGTCAGCGCGCCGAGCGCGTTGACCCACTCCATGTCGTGCAACTGATCCCACAGCACCTCGGCACCGCGGCGGGCCAGCGTGTACTCCTCGACGACGGTGCCCTGCAGGGCGACGACATCCTCGGGGGTGTAGGACCGGTTGACGCCCTTCCAGCGGGGATTGTTGTCCCAGTCGTGCTGGATTTGTTCGGGTGATTTCGGCGTGCCAACGGTGGACATCGAGGTGGGCTCCTTCTCTTGCTTTTTACGCCGGTTTGTTAACGGTACAAGTGGCGTCACAACTGTGTTAACGCGACGATGACACAGCTATATGCCCAGGTCCACTGGTTTCACTTGCCAATTTTAGTTACGGCAACCCGTGATTTTGCGAATTTTGCGAAGCGCAGCCCTAGCTGAACCGTTTCAGTAGCTACTCGCGGGTAACCTCGTTCCCGCAGGTCAGCAGGTGAACAGCGACTGTCTGAATCTTTACAGAGAAAAGATCGACGCGACGGCCTTCGTTTCGTCGCCGACCAGGTATGTGAGAGTCGTAACAGTCTTCTTCGCAAGCTCTTCGCCGAACTGATCGGTGGAACCCGGCGGGTACACGTGCGCGGCGATCTCCAGCTTCTCGCCCAGAGCGACCGCCGCCTCGTGCTCGATGGTGATGCGGGTCGGGCCACGCAGCAGCTCCGGCGTGGCTGCCAGGTAATCCTCGACGACGCTCCAATACACGGAGTTGTTGACGTGGTCGAACAGATCGATGTCGGTGAATCGGATCGGGAACTCGCGGATCTGGTCAGCGGTGTCGCGCGGACCCGGCTTCAGATAGGCCTTCCACCGCAGTCGGTCGACGTCGGTGGTGCGCTGCAGCCCCTCCAAGAAGTCGTCGGCGATCCGTGCCGGCCCCTGGGTATCCCGGCTGATGTTGATCCAGAACGCCTCGGACTCGATCAGCCCGCCCTTGCGCCCGTCGACGCGAACCCGCATCTCGCACCACCGGTTCGACGTGCCCGAACACCACCGCCGCAGCCTCAGCATGTCCTGGAACTCGATCGGGCGGATCAGGTCGACCATCGTCCGGCGCACGATCCACAGCGGGTGGATCTCCTGGAAGCCCATCTCACGCAGCTGGTCCGTACCGACGTCCTGGATGTGCCGGCACGCGGCGTCCAGCCGCAGCCGGCCGGTCGCATCGATGTCGGCGACGCGCAGGGGCCACTCCCGGTCGAAGACGTCGGGATGCGGGTCGGGCACCGGCATCATCACTTTGTCAAGGCTCATCGTGGATCTCCCGAATGGGGTATTGAATCGCGATCATGCCAAAATAAGCCGCCTCAAAGCGAACCGAGCCGGTCCTGCGAATCCTGCAAATCAGTCCTTAACACCGCGCGTACGCTGGTCAACATGCCTAAGACGTTTGTTGGGTCACGGGTCCGTCAGTTGCGCAGCGAGCGGGGGTTCAGTCAGGCGGCGCTGGCCCAGATGCTGGAGATCTCGCCCAGCTACCTGAACCAGATCGAGCACGATGTGCGCCCGTTGACGGTGGCCGTGCTGCTGCGGATCACGGAGGTGTTCGGTGTCGACGCGACCTTCTTCGCGCCGCAGGACGACACCCGGCTGGTCGCCGAGCTCCGCGAGGTGACCATGGACCGCGACCTCGACATCGACGTCGACGCGGCCGAGGTTGCCGACCTGGTCAGCGCGCACCCCTCGGTGGCCCGCGCCATCGTCAACCTGCACCGGCGCTACCGGATCACCACCGCACAGTTGGCCACGGCGACCGAGGACCGGTTCAGCGACGGCAGCAGCGGCAGCGGGTCGATCACCATGCCGCACGAGGAGGTCCGCGACTACTTCTACCAGCATCAGAACTACCTGCACGAGCTCGACACCGCCGCGGAGGACCTGACGGCCAAGATGCGGATGCACCGCGGCGACCTGGCCGGCGAGATCGCGCAGCGGCTCACCGAGGTGCACGGCGTCCACATCGTCAGACGCATCGACCTGGGCGACACCGTGCTGCACCGCTACGACCCGCAGACCAACACGCTGGAGATCGGCAACCACCTGTCGTCCGGGCAGCAAGTGTTCAAGATGGCCGCCGAACTTGCGTACCTGGAGTTCGGCGACCTGATCGACCAGATGGTCCACGAGGGCAAGTTCACCAGCGACGAGTCGCGCACGCTGGCGCGACTGGGCCTGGCCAACTACTTCGCGGCCGCCGCGGTGTTGCCGTACCGCCAATTCCACGACGCCGCCGAGAATTTCCGCTATGACATCGAGCGCCTGTCGGCGTTCTATTCGGTGAGCTACGAAACGGTCTGCCACCGCCTTTCGACGCTGCAGCGGCCGTCGATGCGCGGCGTGCCATTCTCGTTCGTCCGGGTTGACAAGGCTGGCAACATGTCAAAACGGCAGTCCGCCACGGGCTTTCACTTTTCGGCGAGCGGCGGTACGTGCCCGCTGTGGAATGTGTATGAGACGTTCTCGAACCCTGGGAAGATCCTGGTGCAGATCGCGGAGATGCCCGACGGCCGCAGCTACATGTGGGTGGCGCGCACCGTCGAGCGGCGCGCGTCGCGCTATGGTCAGCCGGGTAAGACGTTCGCTATCGGCCTGGGTTGCGAACTGCGACATGCACACCGGCTGGTGTATTCGGAGGGACTGGAATTGTCAGGTGATAACGCCACCCCGATCGGCGCGGGCTGCCGCGTCTGCGAACGGGACAACTGTCCGCAGCGTGCGTTCCCCGCACTGGGCCGGGCTCTCGACCTGAGCGAGCACCGCAGCACCGTCTCGCCCTACCTGGTCCGGCCCACATGACGGAGTCGGCCGAACCACGCATCCAACCCGGCGGCTTCCGTGAGCTCGGCCCGATCAACTGGGCCTTCTGCAAGCTGGCGGCGCGAGTGACGGGCGTTCCGCAGGTGCACTTGTTCACCACGCTGGGTCATCACAAGCGGCTGTTCCGGGCGTGGCTGCCGTTCGGCGGGGTGCTGCTGGGCTTCGGCAAGCTGCCACGCCGCGACACGGAGCTGGTGATCCTGCGCGTCGGACACCGCCGCGGCTGCGAGTACGAGCTGCAGCAGCATCGCCGCATCGCCAAGCGGCGCGGCATCGACGCCGGCACCCAGGACAAGATCTTCGAGGGCCCCGACGCACACGGGTTGCCTGACCGCGACCGCGCGTTGCTGACAGCCACGGACGAACTCATCGACACCCGCACCCTGTCGCCACCGACGTGGGAGCGGTTGTCCGGCCACCTCGATCGTCGCCAGCTCATCGAATTCGTCACTCTGGCAAGCCAATACGACGCACTCGCGGCGACCCTGAACGCGCTGAGGGTACCGCTGGACTTACCGAAATAGCTACGTTCGCGCCGCCACCGGCACCGTGACCGTCTCGATCTGGGCGCCACGCGTGGCGCGTGATTTGTCAGGTTCGCCCACAGTCGTTGACGTGCAACAGAACAGAGTGCGGCCGTCGTCGCCGCCGAGCGCGCACGCGATGGCGTGGCGACCACGTGTCTCGACGATGTCGGTGACCTCGCCGCCCGCCCGCACCCGCACGAATCGGTCGGATGCCGGGCCCGAGACCCAGATCGCGTCCTCGGCGTCGATGCAGATGCCATCGGGATAGTCGGTCTCGGGCAGGTCTGCCCATAGCCGCCGGTCGGACAGCGCGCCATCAGGTGCCAGTGAGAATGCGATGAGGCACCTTCCGGCGCTCTCCGCCACGACGAGAGTCCTGCCGTCCGCCGTGACAACCATGCCGTTCGCAAACCGCAGGCCATCAGTGACCTCGTGCGCGCTGCCGTCCGGGTCGACCCGCAGCAGCGGTGCCGGCTTAGGCACCTCACCGCCGAAGAAGTCGCAACCGAACTGCGACACGAACGCATGGCCCGCTGCGTCGACGACCATGTCGTTGATCGCGTGCGACGCAAGCTCACTCAGGTCGGCGTGCTGGGTCAGCGAGCCGTCGTCGCCGCGACGCAGGATCCTCCGGTCGTCCATCGACACGATGAGCATGCTCCCGTCCGGCAGCCACCCCAGACCCGACGGTGCGGCATCGAGCCGCGCCAGCACATCGACGGCGCCGTCAGTCGCGACGCGCAGCACCTCGTGCGCATGCATGTCGGACACATAAAGCGCCCCGTCGTGCCACCGCGGCCCCTCGAGGAACGCGCGGCCACCCAGCAGCGTCTGCAGGTTCGCGATGCCCGCCTCAGAAATTGATCATGTGGCCGATCAGGCCGTGGAAGCACTCCTGCAACGCCTCGGACATCGTCGGGTGCGTGTGCACGTTTCGAGCCAGCTCGTTGGCCGTCAGGTCCCACTTCTGGGCCAGCGTCAGCTCGGGCAGCAGCTCGGCGACGTCGTGACCGATGAGGTGGCCGCCCAGCAGTTCGCCGTACTTCCCGTCGGCGATCAGCTTGACGAAACCGCTTGGGTCTCCGACGCCATGCGCCTTGGCGTTGGCGGTGAACGGGAACTTGGCGACCTTCACGTCGTAGCCCTCGTCGCGGGCCTGCTCTTCGGTGAGCCCGAAGCTGGCGACATTCGGCTGGCAGAACGTCGCGCGCGGCAGCATGCGGTAGTCCCCCAGCGGCATAGTCTCGGCGCCCCCGATGGTTTCGGCCGCGACGACGCCCTGTGCCTCGGCGACGTGCGCCAGCTGCAGCAGCCCGGTCACATCGCCGATCGCGTAGATGTGCGGCACGTTGGTGCGCATGTAGTCATCGATGCCGATGGCCCTGCGGTCGGTGATGTTCACGCCGGTTGCCTCGAGGCCGTAGCCCTCGATGTTGGGGGCGAAGCCGATGGCCTGAAGCACCTTGTCGGCCTTCAGTTCCTCGGACTTGCCGTCCTTGCTGACGGTGACCAGAACCTCGCTGCCCTTGTCAGTGATCGACTCGACCTTGGTGCCCGTGAGCACCTTCACCCCCAGCTTCTTGAACTGCTTCTCGATCTCCTTGGAGACCTCCGCGTCCTCGTTGGGCAGGGCGCGCGGCAGGAACTCGACGATCGTGACGTCGACGCCGTAGTTCTTCAGCACGTAGCCGAACTCCATGCCGATCGCGCCGGCGCCGGCGATGATGATCGACCCGGGCAGGTCGCGCGACATGATCAGTTCTTCGTACGTGACGACGTTTTCCGACAACGACGTCCCGGGTACCAGCCGGGTGCTGCTGCCGGTCGCGATGATGATGTTGTCGAACGTCACCGTTTCGGTGCCACCCGCGTTCAGGTCGACCTCCAGCGTGTGGCCGTCCTTGAACTTCCCGTAGCCGTGAATCTCGGTGATCTTGTTCTTCTTCATCAGGAAGTGCACACCCGCGACGCGGCCCTCCGCGACCGTGCGACTTCGGTCGAAGGCCACGCCGTAGTCGAACGACACCTCGCCGTTGATTCCGAACTGCTTGGCGTCCTTGTTGAAGATGTGAGCGAGCTCCGCGTTGCGCAGCAACGCCTTCGACGGAATGCAGCCGACGTTGAGGCAGACGCCACCCCAATACCTGGGTTCGACGACGGCAGTGTTCAGGCCCAGCTGGGCGGCGCGAATGGCCGCGACGTATCCGCCGGGGCCGGCTCCGAGAACGACGACGTCATAGTGAGTCACCAGGCCAACCCTAGTAGGGGATGAGGCCCATCAGACAGCACCCCGTTCGTTCGCAGAACTAGCTGTCGGCCAGCAGCGATGCCCGGGGTAGGTACGGGTAACCCGCCGTATTCGATCCCGCCAATATGTCCCACACCCAAGCGCAGTCCTCACTCCCCGCAGCGCATGATGGAGCCCATGGTTGAGCCTCAGGAGCCTGGTCCCACAGTTTTTGTGCTGTTCGGTGCCACCGGCGATCTGGCCAAACGGATGGTGCTGCCGGCTTTCTACCAGCTTGCAACGGCTGGGCTTCTTCCCCCGGAATGGATGTTGATCGGCAACGGGCGCGGCGACGTCTCCGACGACGAGTTCCGCGCGCATGTCTTCGACGCGATCACCGAGTTCGGTACCAAGCCCGACGACAGCGCCAGGAACGCGTTCGCGCCGCGGCTGAGGTTTGCCGGCGGTGGCTTCACCGTCGAGAACCCCGGGAGTCTGCCGACGGTGATCGGCGAGGCGCGCGATGCCCTCGGCGCCGGGGACGCTCAATTGGTCCATTACCTCGCGCTGCCACCCAGCACGTTCGTCGACATCACCCGAGCCCTCGGCGCCCACGATCTAGGCGCCGGTGCACGGGTGGTCTACGAAAAGCCCTTTGGCACTTCGCAGGAATCGTTCGTCGAGCTCGACGCCGTGGTACATCGGGTACTCGACGAGAAACAGGTGTATCGCATCGATCACTTTCTCGGCAAGGAGAACACCCAGAACTTGCACATCTTGCGGTTCGCCAACGGGCTGATCACCAGGGGGTGGAACCGCGCATACATCGAGCAAGTTCAAATCGACGTGCCGGAGACCCTCGGCATCGACGACCGCGCACAGTTCTACGACGCGACCGGCGCCGTGCTGGACATGCTGGTGACGCACCTGTTCCAGGTCGCCGCTGAGATCGCGATGGAGCCGCCCGCCACATTGGGCGCCGACGACCTTCAGACCGCCCGCGAATCGGTCATCGCGGCGTTTCGTCCCCTCGACACCGCCGAAGTGGTTCTCGGGCAATACGAGGGCTACCGCGACGTCGAGGGCGTGGCCGACGACTCGAACACGGACACTTTCGTCGCCGCCCGGCTGTGGATCGACACCGACCGCTGGCACGGGGTCCCGTTTCTGCTGCGGACCGGAAAGAAAATGAGCGTCAGCCGCCAACAGATCAGCCTGGTATTCCGTCGCCCCGACGGACCCCTGACCAACATCCCACCCGACGGAGCAGTGTTGTCATTCGACCTATCGGGGGACGGTGAGATCGACATCGCGATGACAATCAAAGAGCCTGGGCCCGAGGAGACCGCCCTCTCAGTGGGCCACCTGCGCCTTCCCCTGGACACCGTGCCGCAGGGCCATCCCTTGGCGCCATATTCACGGCTGATCCTCGACGTCCTGCGCGGGGACCGGTCACTGTTCACCCGCCCCGACGGACTGGCCCATGTCTGGGAGGTCGCCGCCCCACTGCTCAACGACCCGCCGCCGATCAAGCCCTATCCGCCCGCCTCGATGGGCCCACCGGAGGCCGAACAACTGGCAGCACCATGCGGATGGTTGGCGAACAAACAAACTAGGTAGCCCCGCCGAAACGCCAGACACCGACCAGAACTGCTGTTGCCGGCGTATGCGCGGAGGTGAACGACGACGGTCACCGGGCTGTGCCCGGAGTACCGTCGACCGGGTGTTGGGCCTTCCAGAAGGTGTGCGTGCGTGCCTGTTCGATCTTGACGGGGTGTTAACACGAACGGCGACGGTGCATGCGGCCGCCTGGAAGGAGATGTTCGACGCTTATCTTCGACGACACGCTGAACAGACGAAGACAGCGTTCGTACCGTTCGACCCGGTCAGGGACTACGACACCTATGTCGACGGAAAGCCCCGCGACGACGGGACGCGATCCTTTCTGAAGTCCCGGGGAATTGAGCTGCCGGAGGGCAGCCCGGACGATCCCCCCGAGGCGGACACCGTGCATGGTCTGGGGGCCAGAAAAAACGAGATCGTGCTGGCGATGATCCACCGCGACGGCGTGCAGGTCTACGAGGGGTCCGTCAGCTACGTGCGTGCGGTTCGCGATGCCGGGCTGCCGCGGGCAGTGGTGTCGTCGAGCACCAACTGCCGCGATGTGTTGGTCGCGGCCGGGATTGAGGATCTGTTCGACGCACGCATCGACGGTGTCGTCGCCATAAGTGAGCATTTGCGGGGCAAGCCCGCACCGGACACGTTCCTCGCCGGTGCTCGCGCGCTGGGTGTACAACCGCAACAGGCCGTGGTGTTCGAGGATGCACTCGCCGGGGTGGAGGCAGGACGCGCCGGTGGTTTCGGTTTCGTCGTCGGCGTTGACCGGGTGGGGCAGGCCGACGCGCTGCGCCAGCACGGGGCGAACGTTGTCGTGACCGACCTCTCGGAACTGCTTGAGCACCAATGATTCTGAATCCATCCTTCACCGTCGAGCCATGGTGTGTGCGGGCCACCAGCCTCGACCTTGACGTGCTGGCCCAGACGGAGTCGGTGTTCGCGCTGTCGAACGGGCACATCGGTTGGCGGGCGAATCTCGATGAGGGGGAACCGAGCGGTCTGCCCGGGTCCTACCTGAACGGGGTTTGGGAGGAACACCCGCTGCCCTACGCCGAAGCGGGATACGGCTTTCCAGAGTCAGGGCAGACGGTCATCAACGTCACCAACGGCAAGCTGATCCGGCTGCTGGTCGACGATGAACCCTTCGACGTCCGTTATGGGGAACTCCACGCCCACGAGCAGGAGCTCGATCTGCAGGCCGGGTTGCTGACGCGCCGCGTCGAGTGGACCTCACCGGTCGGGCGCACCGTCAGGGTCACCTCGGTGCGCTTGGTGTCGCTGGTGCAGCGGGCGGTGGCCGCCATCGCCTACGACGTGGAAGTGCTCGACGGTACGGCCCGCGTCGTCCTGCAGTCCGAGCTGGTCGCCAATGAGCCGCTGCCGCCGCCCGACGGCGACCCCCGCGGCGCCGCGTCCTTGACCGCGCCGTTGCAGTCGGAGGCGCACTCGTGTCACGAAGCTTGGGCGGACCTGGTGCACTGCACCCGCCGCAGCGGACTGCGGGTGGGGTGCGCGATGGATCACGTGGTGGAGGGCCCGTCGGTGCAGCGTTACTGCGAAAGCTACCCCGACCTGGCCCGGGTCACGGTGACCGCGGAACTGCAACCGGGCCAACGGTTACGGCTGGTCAAGTTCGTCGCATACGGCTGGTCGAAGGAACGCTCGCTGCCCGGGATGCGCGCCCAGGTCGCCGCGGCGCTCACCGCAGCGCGGGCCAGCGGGTGGGACGGCATGCTTGCCGAACAGCGCCGCTATCTGGACGATTTCTGGGACCGCGCCGACGTCGAGCTCGACGGGGACGCCGAGATCCAGCAAGCCGTCCGGTTCGCACTGTTCCATGTGTTGCAGGCCGGTGTGAGGGCCGAGGGCAGGGCGATCCCTGGGAAGGGGCTGACCGGGCCCGGGTATGACGGCCACACGTTCTGGGACAGTGAGACTTTCGTGCTGCCGGTGCTCACCTACACCTCACCCGAGGCGGCGGCGAACGCGCTGCGGTGGCGGCACGCCACCCTGCAGCCGGCGCTGCAGCGCGCGGCTCAACTGGGCAAGCGGGGCGCGGCGTTTCCGTGGCGCACCATCGCCGGCCAAGAATGCTCCGCCTACTGGCCGGCCGGCACCGCCGCGTTCCACATCAACGCCGACATCGCTGACGCGGTCATCCGCTACCTGCGAGCCACCGGCGACGAAGAGTTCGAACAGACGGTGGGTCTGGACCTGCTGGTGCACACCGCCCGGCTGTGGCGCAGCCTGGGACACCACGACGGGGCGGGCCGGTTCCGCATCGACGGAGTCACCGGCCCAGACGAGTACAGCGCCGTCGCCGACAACAACGTCTACACCAACCTGATGGCGCAACAGAATCTTCGCGTCGCCGCCGACACCGCCAGCCGCTACCCCGAGCGGGCGCGCGAACTTGGCCTCGACGAGGAGGAAACGGCGGAATGGCGCGACGCCGCCGATGCCATGTACGTGCCCTACGACGACGCGGTGGGCGTCCATCCACAGGCCGAGTTGTTCACCCACCACCAGGACTGGGACTTCGACGCCACCGGGCCCGAGCAGTACCCGTTGCTGCTGCACTTTCCCTACTTCGACCTCTACCGCCGCCAGGTCGTCAAACAGGCCGACCTGGTTCTTGCCATGCACCTGCGATGCGACGCCTTCACCGACGACCAGAAGGCGCGAAATTTCGAGTACTACGAACGGATTACTGTCCGGGACTCCTCTTTGTCCGCGTGCACCCAGGCAGTGCTGGCCGCCGAGGTAGGCCACCTCGGCCTGGCCTACGACTATCTCGGCGAAGCCGCGCTGATGGACCTGGACGACCTCGAACACAACACCCGCGACGGCTTGCACATCGCGTCGCTGGCCGGGACCTGGGTCGCCCTGGTCGCCGGCTTCGGCGGGTTGCGGCACCACGACGACGGCGTTCTGGGCTTCGGGCCTCGGCTGCCGGAAGAAATCACTCGCCTCGCGTTCAACCTCTTCCTCCGTGGCCAACGATTGTGTGTCGAGATCACCCATGACCGGGTCCGCTACTCCGTGGCCGACGGGCCTCCGGTGGACATCATCCACCACGGACAACCCGCCCGGGTCGTTGCCGGTGAGCCGTTGGAGCTGCCGGTGCCGCCCATCCGCGCGCGACCGGCGCCGACGCAGCCGCTGGGACGGGCGCCACTGTCCCGGCGCGGCACCGCCGCGAAATGATCGAATGCGCCAGCTGAATGACCCGAGATGTCAACGAGCCTCGTCGACCAGCGGGCATGACCGATGCGCCGGCCGGAAATCGGCCTGATTAGCGCCCCGGCACCGGACTCGGGGCACCTCCCGCCTGCGGGGGAGCGTCCGCCGCGTGCGCCACCACCACGGGCCCGGCGGGCGGCGGGGGCCGCCTGCCATTGGCCCAGTCGGCGCCCCGAAGCGGCGGCTGGCCGTCGAGCGTCGACAGCTCCGTGGGGGTGAACGCCCGGCCGCGGCTGAGGAACCGCATGCCCTCCGGCGCTTCCATCGAAAACCCGCCACCGCGGCCGGGAACGGCATCGATGACCAGCTGCGTGTGCTTCCACGTGTCGAACTGCGGGCCGGAGATCCACACCGGCGCGTCCTCAACGATCCCGAGCAACACGTCGCGGTCTCCGACGATGAACTCGCCGTCGGGGTAGCACATCGGCGACGACCCGTCACAGCAACCGCCGGACTGATGAAACATCAACGCGCCGTGCCGATCTCGCAGCAGGCGCAGCAGCCCGGCGGCCGTCTCGGTGATCAAAACCCGCGGCGGCGCGGCACTCATCAGTACCCTTGCTTCTTCGCGCAAGCGCTCATCAGAAAAACCCTTGGGCCTTCTCGCTGTACGACACCAGCAGGTTCTTCGTCTGCTGATAATGGTCGAGCATCATCTTGTGGTTCTCGCGCCCGATCCCGGACTGCTTGTACCCGCCGAACGCGGCGTGCGCCGGGTAGGCGTGGTAGCAGTTGGTCCACACCCGGCCGGCCTTGATGTCGCGGCCGGCCCGGTACGCGGTATTGCCGTCGCGTGACCACACCCCGGCGCCCAGCCCGTACAACGTGTCGTTGGCGAGGGCGATCGCGTCCTCGTAATCGCGGAACGACGTGACGGCCACCACCGGGCCGAAGATCTCCTCCTGGAAGATCCGCATCTTGTTGGTGCCGGTGAAGATGGTCGGCTGCACGTAGTAGCCGCCGGCCAAGTCGCCGCCGAGCTCGGCGCGTTCGCCGCCGGTGACGACGCGCGCCCCTTCGGACTTGCCGATCTCGATGTAGGACAGGATCTTCTCCAGCTGATCGTTGGAGGCCTGTGCCCCGATCATCGTCTCGGTGTCCAGCGGGTCGCCTTGACGAATCGCCTTGGTGCGGATCGCTGCCAGTTCCAGGAACTCGTCGTAGATGTCGGCCTGAATCAGGGACCGCGACGGGCAGGTGCACACCTCGCCCTGGTTGAGGGCGAACATCGTGAACCCCTCGAGCGCCTTGTCCTGATAGTCGTCGGCGGCCGCCATCACGTCGCTGAAGAAGATGTTGGGGCTCTTGCCGCCCAACTCGAGGGTGACCGGGATCAGGTTCTGGCTGGCGTACTGCATGATCAGCCGCCCGGTCGTGGTCTCGCCCGTGAACGCGATCTTGGCGATCCGGTCACTGGACGCCAGCGGCTTGCCGGCCTCGAACCCGAACCCGTTGACCACATTGAGCACACCCGCCGGCAACAGGTCACCGACGAGCCCGAGCAGGTAAAGGATCGACGCCGGGGTCTGCTCGGCGGGCTTGAGCACCACCGCGTTGCCCGCCGCCAGCGCCGGCGCCAACTTCCACGTCGCCATCAGGATCGGGAAGTTCCACGGGATGATCTGGCCGACCACACCCAGCGGCTCGTGGAAGTGGTATGCGACGGTGTCCTCGTCGATCTGGCTCAGCGAGCCCTCCTGAGCGCGGATCGCGGCGGCGAAGTAGCGGAAATGATCGACGGCCAGCGGCAAATCCGCGTTCAGCGTCTCGCGGATCGGCTTGCCGTTGTCCCACGCCTCCGCCAGCGCCAGCGCCTCGAGATTCGCCTCGATCCGGTCGGCGATCTTGTTCAGCATCACCGCCCGTTCCGCGGGCGCGGTCTTGCCCCACGCAGGCGCGGCGGCATGCGCCGCGTCCAGCGCCTTCTCGATGTCGGCGTCCGTCGACCGCGGCACCTCGCAGAACGGCTCGCCCGTCACCGGCGACGGATTTTCGAAGTATTCGCCGCGCGTCGGCGGCACCCATTCGCCCCCAACAAAATTGCCGTAACGCGAGTCATACGACATCAACGAACCCGATGCACCCGGCCGGGCGAACACAGTCATCAGCGACTCCCTGTCATGCGGTGTAACACGGCTCACAGTACTCTCGCGACGGCGCATGCCATCTGCTGCCGGGCCGCCCCTGACACAATCACCGGATGGGTACCCCTGACCCCCCTGACCCCTTCCTGTGGCTCGAGGACATCACCGGCGAGGCCGCGCTGGACTGGGTGCGCGAGCACAACGACCCGACCCTCGCCGAACTGTGCGGTGACCGATTCGAGCGATTCCGCGAGCAGGCACTCGAGGTGCTGGACACCGACGCCCGGATTCCCTATGTCGTGCGGCGCGGCGACCATCTGTACAACTTTTGGCGCGACGCCGACCATCCGCGGGGTTTGTGGCGACGGACCACACTCGAGCGCTACCGCTCCGAGTCACCGGACTGGGATGTTCTGATCGACCTGGATGAGCTGAGTCGCATTGACGACGAAAATTGGGTATGGGCCGGCGCCAACGTGATAGAACCGGACCTCTCGTTGGCACTCATCTCGCTCTCGCGTGGTGGCGCCGACGCAGCCGTCGACCGCGAATTCGACATGAACACAAGGGAGTTCGTCGCCGATGGGTTCACATTGCCCGAAGCCAAGACGGGCATCGACTGGGCGGACCATGACACCGTCTTGGTCGGCACCGACTTCGGTGAGGGGTCGTTGACCGACTCGGGATATCCGCGCCTGGTCAAACGGTGGCGGCGCGGGCAGCCGCTCTCCGACGCCGAGTTGCTGTTCTCGGGAACCCACGTCGATGTCAGCGTCGGGGCGTCGGTCGACCGCACCCCCGGTTTCGGGCGGACGTTTGTGCGCCGGTCGATCGACTTCTTCAACGGCGACCTATACGAGTTCCGCCGCGCAGAGTTCGTCCGCATCGACGCGCCCACCGACGCGACACTGTCGATCCACCGGGAGTGGCTGCTCATCGAACTCCGCACCGACTGGTTGACCGGCAGCGCCGAATATCGTGCGGGCTCGCTGCTGGCTGCTCACTACGAGGAATTCCTGGCCGGCACAGCGCAATTGACCGTGGTGTTCGAACCCGACGAGCACACCTGCCTGAACCACTACGCGTGGACACGCGACCGGCTGGTGGTGGTCACGCTCGCCGACGTCGCGAGTCGCGTCGAGGTCTTCACCCCAGGGGACTGGCGGGCCGAACCTGTCACAGGGCTGCCGGAAGCCACCAACACGGTGATCGTCGCCGCCGATCACGCCGGCGACGAAATCTTCCTCGATTCAAGCGGTTTCGATCGGCCGTCGCGCCTGCTGTGGGGCGCCGCGGGCGGGCGGCTCGAGCAGATCAAGGCGGCGCCGGAGTTCTTCGACGCGGACGATCTCACCGTCGCGCAGCATTTCGCCACATCGGATGACGGCACAAAGGTGCCGTATTTCGTCGTCGGCCACCGTGACGCTGATGGTCCGGGGCCCACCCTGCTCGGCGGCTACGGCGGCTTCGAGGTCGCCCGCACACCCGGCTACGACGGCGTGATGGGGCGGTTGTGGCTGGCCCGCGGCGGTACGTACGTACTGGCCAACATCCGCGGCGGCGGCGAGTACGGACCGACGTGGCACACCCAGGCGATGCGGGCGGGCCGGCACAAGGTCGCGGAGGACTTCGCAGCCGTCGCAAAGGATTTGGTGAGCACAGGCATCACCACCGTCGACCAGCTTTCAGCGGCGGGCGGGAGCAACGGCGGGCTTCTGATGGGCATCATGCTCACGCAGTATCCGGAGTTGTTCGGCGCGTTGGTCTGCAGCGTGCCACTGCTGGACATGCGCCGATTCCACCTGCTGCTCGCCGGGGCGTCATGGGTCGCGGAGTACGGTGACCCCGACGAGTCGGCGGACTGGGAGTTCATCGAGAAATACTCCCCGTACCACCATGTCTCGGCAGATCGGCACTATCCCCCGCTGCTGATCACCACGTCGACCCGCGACGACAGGGTGCACCCCGGGCACGCCCGCAAGATGGCCGCCGCACTTGAAGCGGCGGGACACCGCGTGCGCTATTACGAGAACATCGAGGGCGGCCACGCGGGCGCAGCCGACAACAAACAGGCAGCCTTCAAGTCTGCGCTGATGTTTGAGTTCCTGTGGCGGACTATCGGCGCTGCTTCCCCCGCAGCGCACCGCCGAGAGCCGTCACGATGACACCGAACACCACAACCGCCCCACCCGCGGCGAGCGTCAGGTTGAGCCAGTGATGCAGGCCGGCTTCCGCGTTGGCCACCATCACATCGGCGATCGTGCGGACGTTGCCGGTGGTCTGGTTCAGCGCATTGGCGATGTAGCGGCGGCAGACCTCCAGCGCCGCCCATCCACCGCCACCCACCAGCAGGGCGGAAACACCCAGCGCGCCCAGCGCTTTCCCGCGCTTGCCGGAGACCGCGAGCGTCAAGAACGCCGCAACGCCGGCCAACACGGCGGCCCCGAGGCTGACCCATTGCCCCCACGTCGCCAGCGGGCTCAGCTGCCCGGGCCGCAGCGTCGTCGACGTGTCCTGGGTCACCGGCACCGTCACAGTTGACGGCACCTCAACACGGAAGTTGCTCAACGTGTCGCGCAACGATGTGTTCGACAGCATCGGGGCGAGATCGATCTCCCACTGGCCATCGTTCTGTTTCACCGCATTGGTGAACAACCACGCGTGCGCGGTGCGGTTTAGGTCCGCGAACTGGCTGGGAAACGCAGAGCTTGCCGTGTAGGCGGTCGCCGCCGCGCGCACCGTGCCGTCGTTCACCGAATAGCCGCGATTGCGCGCGATCACGTGCACCTGGGTGCTCAACTCGGACGCCATCGCGTCCTGCAACACCGGATCCCGGCCCGCCGAGTATGCCAGCGCGGCATACCCGTCGGCGTCGATGAGGTTCCGCTGTGCCCATCCGGCGGGCACCGCCACCGCCAACGCGGCGGTGGCGACGAGCCAGCACAGGATCGCCGCCACCAAACGCACGAAATCGAGCCTATCGGTCGCGCGCGATCCGCCGTGGCCTGCGCAGCGCCATCCACATCATCTGCTTGGCCATCCTGGCGGCCGCCTTCGGTGAGGACGAGTAGTAACTGGCGCCCGCGCCGAACGTGACACGCGGCTCGACGACGGTCTCGACGCGGCAGTACTTGCGTAGCGTGTCGGCACCGCCGAACCGCGCTCCGATGCCCGACTCCTTCCAGCCTCCCATCGGCGCCGTGGTGCACATCAGGTTCGTAACCACGTCGTTGACGTTCACCGCACCGCAATCGAGTTGCAGTGCAATTTCTTTGGCGCGCTCGACATCACCGGAGAACACCGACGCCGACAGACCGTAAGGACTGTCGTTCGCGAGTTTCACCGCCTCCGCGGCGCTACCGACCTTCATGATCGGCAGCGTCGGACCGAAAGTCTCGGCGGTCATGCATTCCATCGAATGGTCCACGTCCACCAGCACCGTCGGCTGATAGAAACTGCCCTCGCCTGCAATACGCTCACCACCGGTGAGCGCACGCGCGCCCTTGGCCCTTGCGTCGGCGACGTGTTTCTCCACGACCGCCAGCTGCCCCTCATCGATCATTGACCCGAAATGGCGACCGTCGCCGGCGCCGACCTGCAGCGCCTTCACATCGCGAACCACCGCGTCGACGAAACGGTCGTACACGGAATCCAGCACATAGACGCGTTCGACAGACACACACATCTGGCCGGCGTTGAACAGCCCGCCCCACACCGCGGCGTGCGCGGCCAGATCGACGTCGGCGTCGTCGAGCACGATCATCGGGTCCTTTCCACCGAGCTCGAGGCTCACCGGGGTCAGTCGACGCGCGGCGCGTTCCATCACCTTCCGGCCGGTCGCGGAGGACCCGGTGAAGTGCACGAAGTCGGAGTTGTCGATGACGGCCTCGGCGACCTCGCGCGCGCCCTGCGCCACCGCGAACACATCGGGCGCACCGGACTCCCGCCAGCCGCGCACCAGGACCTCGGCGGTCAGCGGGGTGCGTTCGGACGGTTTCAGCAACACCGCGCAGCCGGCGGCCAGCGCGCCGAGCGCGTCCATCATCGCGTTGGCGACCGGGAAATTCCACGGCGCGATGATTCCGACAACCGGGCGCGGCCGGTAGTGCACGCTGATCTTCTTGACCGCCAGCGCCGGGATCGGCGCGGGACGGGTCTCCGGGGCGAGCGCCTGCTCCATGATCTTGACCAGATACGAAATGATGATGACCAACATCGGCAGCTTCTTGAATGGCGTCGGTGCGCGACTTGCCGGTTTCCTTGATCAGCAGGTCCTCGATCTCGTCGCGGTGGTCGCCGAGCCAGACGGCGAAGCGGGACAACACCTTGGCCCGGCCCTTTGCGCCGCGGGCCTCCCAGTCGTGCTGTACCTGCGCCAGGTGTTCCGCGATGCGAGGGACGTCGGCGGGATCCGTCCAGTGCACCTCGCCGGCGACATCACCGGTGGCGGGATTGCGGACCGTTCCGGTCGTCGATGGCTGTACAGCGGATGTGGCGGTCATCACGTCATGCTATGCCGCGCAGATAGGCGGCCTGTCCGAGGTGCTGCGCGCAGTCGTCGACGATGCTGACCAGCCGGGCGCTGGCGGTGACCGGCGGATCCCAGCGTCGGTCCACGATCCGCTCCAGGTCGGCATCGGTCATCGTCTCGACGAACTCCAGCGTCATGTCGTGCACCGCGTGGTAGTAGCCGGCGAGCAACTCCGCCGACGCCCGCACCATCGCGACGGCGTCGGCGCTGTGACCGTAGCCCGTGTCGTCGCGGGGAAGGTCGAGGCCGAACCGGTCCACCCACCCGTCGCGTGTCCAAACATCGGCTTCCGAGCGAGGCTTGTCCGAGCGACCATCGGTCAATGTCTTGGCGATGTCGCACACCTGGATGTCCTGCACCCGCGCGCTGTGCCAGATCAGCCACCCGATGCTGTTGGCCTGCGGCGTTGGCCGATACGACGCCACCTCGTCGGTGAGGCCATCCGTCAGCTCGTCGACGTGTTCGATCAACCGGGTGAACGAGTCACGCAAAAGCTCTTGCGCCGCGGTGAGATTCGACATGGGAAGACCATACTCAGCTCGATACCGTGATCGCGCTCTCCGGGCAGTTCTGTTCCCCGATGGCCGCGTGTTCCTCGAGCTCGCCGGAGACCTCGTGGACGAGCACGATCGAGTGCCCGACCTCGTCAGCGTCGAAGACGTCGGGTGCCAACGTGTAGCAGCGCCCGTGCCCGGTGCAGCGATCCGGGTCGACCCGGACCCGGCTCATGGCGTGGCCACTGCGAACGTCAGCGGCAACGCCTCCACTGAGCGCAGGGCGGTGGTGTACTTGAGCTGGAAGCCGGGCTGGATCTCGTAATCCGGTATCCGCCGGTGGAATTCGCGCAACGCCACCCGCAGTTCCAGTCTGGCGAGGTGAGAACCGAGGCAGCGGTGCGGTCCACCGCCGAACGCGCGGTGCCGGTTGGGGTTGCGCGCGAAGTCGACCACGTCCGGATCGTCGAACTCCGCAGGGTCGGTGTTGGCCGCTCCCAGCAACGGGCTGATGCGTTCGCCCTTGCCGATCGGGCATCCGCCCACCTCGACGTCCTGCATGGCCACGCGCGCGACGCCGGGCACCGGCGTCTCCCACCGCAGCATCTCTTCGATGGCGCTCGGCAGGATGTCCGGCCGCTCGACGAGCATCCGGCGTTGCTCCGGGTGGCGCGCCAGGTAGACGAAGAAGCAGTCCAGGGAATCCGTCACGGTGTCGAGCCCCGCGATGAGGAACAGGAAGCAGATGTCGAGCAGTTCCTCGCGAGACAGCGGCTCACCCTCGACGGTGGCCGCGATCAAGGCGGACAGGACGTCCTCGCGTGGGTTGGCGATGTGGTCGTCGATGGCTTGTTCGAAGTACCCGTAGATCTGGTGTGCCGCCGGCGCCGCTAGCGTCGCGTGCTGGTCGGCCCCAACGGCGCCCTCCGGGCGGATCACGCCGTCCTTCCATGCGTTGAATTTGTCAAGGTGCTCGAGCGGCAGGCCGAGCAGCTGCAGGAACACCGTGCACGGCAGCGGGACCGCGAACTCGGCGTGGAAGTCGCACTCGCCACGATCGGCGAAGCGGTCGATCATCTCGTTCACCAAGGCCGTGACGGCTGGTTCTCGCCCGGCCATCTCCCGCGGTGTGAAAAGCGGGTCCAGGATGCGGCGGTACTTGGCATGCTCGGGCGGGTCGACCTGCAGTGGGATCAGCGGCCGCACGTTACCGAGATCGACGGCGTCCATGTTCGACGAGAACAGGTCCGTCCGCTTGAGCGCCATCTCGATGTCCGCGAGGCGGCTGAGCACCACGGGTCCCTGTGGCGCCCGGAACACCGGGGCCGTCTCGCGCAGCATCTTGTACATCGGTTGCGGGTCCTCGAGCCCCATCACCGACTGGTCGACATAGCCCTCGGTTTCTGTCATGCGGACAGCGTGACACCAACGTCGCCGTCGATCAATGCCCTGCGGAATGCGATTCTCACCCCGCTGTGTCGAAGCACACCATGCTGCGCGCCCCCCGGCCCGCGGCCATGTCGGCGAACGCGTCTTCGACATCGTCGATGCCGGTGCGCCGCGTCACCAGCGCCTCCAGGTCAAGCAAGCCGCGGCGGGCGAGCTGCGCGAGCACTCCGATGTCACGCGCCGGATCGCTCGCGCCGTACACGCTGCCCCGGATCGTCTTGCCATCGGCCATCAGCGACAGCGCGGGAAACGTCACCGTTTCCTCGATCCCCGCGGCACCCACAACCGTGACCGTGCCGCCGCGACGCGTCGCGTCGTAGGCGGCGCGGATGGTGGCGGCCTTGCCGACGACCTCGATGGCGTGATCCACCCCGACACCTCCGGTGAGGTCGCGAATGGCGGTGGGGAGATCGCCGGTGCTCGCGTCCACCGTGTCGGTGGCGCCGTTGGCCGACGCGGCCGGAAGCTGCGCGACCACCCGGTCGGCCGCGATGATCTGTCCGGCGCCGGCCACCCGGGCCCCTTGGATCGCGGCAAGACCGACGCCGCCGCAGCCAAGCACCAGCACGCTCTCGCCGGGCCGCACCGCCGCGGTGCGCAGCACGGCGCCGACCCCGGTCGTGACGGCACAGCCCAGCAGCGCAGCATGTTCGAGCCGCAACGCGGGGTCGACCGGCACGACCGCAGCGGCCGGTACCAGCGTCTGTTCGGCCAGCGTCCCGGCGCCCATCGACGGCCACACCGGGCCGCGTGCGCTCTCGGCGTACGGCTCGCCGAACGCGTGATCGAGGCCGTGCGGGCACAGCTGTGCGTCGCCGCGCAGGCAGTGCGGGCACGACCGGCACGGCACGTTCCACGTCAGCACGACGTGGTCGCCCACGCCGACGGTCGTGACGTCGTCGCCCACCTCGGCAACGATCCCGGCGCCCTCGTGGCCGAGCGTGCACGGCAGCAGCGCGGGCATCAGACCGTCGCGCACCGACAGGTCGGTGTGGCACACGCCGCTGGCGACGATCTGCACGCGGACCTCGCCCCCGTGCAGTGGTCGCAGCGCTACGTCTTCCACCTCAGTGGACCGCCCGACCTCGCGCAGCACGACCGCCCTCATAGCGACTTACGATGACCAGGCGAGGACACCAGGTCAAGAGGGAGGCGCGTTATGACCACCGCACCGTCGACCACTCAGGAGACCACTCACCCGACACTGACGATCGGTGGCGAGCAGCAGCCGGGCGGTGCGGGCAGCTATCCCGTGCACAACCCGGCGCGGCCGGCCGAGGTTGTCGACCACGCCCCCGCCGCTGACCTCGCTCAGCTCGACGCCGCAGTGCAGGCGGCCCGCCGGGCGGTCGCCGGGTGGCGAGCTCTGGGCGTAGCCGCGCGGGTTGCCGCCGTCGGGTCGGCGGCCACGGCCGCCGCCGAACAGCTGGCCGGCCGGGACCGCGGGCGGCTGTACACGCGCGAGCACGGCAAGGTGCTCGCCGAGGCGAGCTTCGAGATCGACACCGGGCCGTTTCTCGCGTCGCTGCTGGGCGGGATGGCCGAGACGGCGCTCGCGCCCGAGCAGGTCGACCCGCAGTCGTCATATCCGCGTCTGCATCGGGAGCCGTACGGCGTTGCCGCGCTTATCCTTCCGTTCAACTGGCCGCTCGCAGTGATGATGATGAAGCTGACGTCGGCGCTGTCCGCCGGCAACACCGCGGTGATCAAGGTGCCACCGACCTGTCCGCTCGTCGCGCTGGAGTTCGGCGCGGCGTTCGCCGCGGCCCTGCCGCCGGGTGTGGTCAACGTGCTTGCGGGCCCGGGCATCGAGCTCGGCCAGGCGCTGGTCACTCACCCGGGCGTCGACGTCGTCTCGCTGACCGGCGGTGTCGCCACCGGACGGGCCGTCATGGCGGCGGCAGCGCCGCGGTTGACGCCGGTGCTGCTCGAGCTCGGCGGCAACGACGCCGCGATCATCGCGCCCGATCTGCAGATCGGTGACCAGCTTGTCGAGCAGCTGGTGACGGCGACGTACACCACCGGCGGCCAGGTGTGCATGGCGATCAAGCGGTTGTACGCGCCGGCCGACCGGGTCAACGAGCTGGCCGAGGCGGTGCTGGCACGGTGCGAAACCGAAGTCGTCGGCGACGGCCTGTCCGACGAGGTGACGCTCGGCCCGCTGCACACCGCCGCCGGGCGCGACCGGGTGCAGCGGATGGTCGCCGACGCCGCGGCACAGGGCGCGTCGGTCAGGACCGCCGGGCGGATCCGCGAGGCCGACGCCGACACCGGCGGATACTTCGTGCTGCCGACCGTTGTCACCGATCTCGCCCCCGACTCGACGCTGGCCACCGAGGAGCAGTTCGGGCCGGTGCTGCCGATCTTCGGCTACCACGCGATCGATGACGCCGTCGCCGCCGCGAACGCCACCGACTTCGGCCTCACCGCGTCGATTTGGACCGGTGACGACGCGCTCGGCGGGCGCGTCGCGGCGCAGCTGGTGGCAGGCACGGTCAGCGTCAACTGCCACGGCATGGCGGCCCAGGACCCGCGGCTGCCGTTCGGCGGCGTCGGCCAGTCCGGCATCGGCCGGGAGCTCGGCGCCGACGGGATCCGCGCGTTCACCCAGCCCCGGGCGTTCGTCCGCCAGCCCGCGCCCCGGTAGCGCCGTAGTGAAGGCTCCATTGACCAGCGCCTGAGAACGGCGTTACCGTCGGCTATGGCGCTGCTGCCGGACCCCACCCCCCGAGACCGCCAGCACATTCTGATTTCCGTGGACGACCACGTCATCGAGCCGCCCCACATGTTCGACGGCAGGCTTCCCTCCGCGCTGGCCGACCGGGCGCCACGGGTCGTCGAGTTCGAAGACGGGCGGCAGGTGTGGCGGTACGAGGACCGCGAGTACCCGAACATCGGGCTGAACGCGGTCATCGGGCGGCCGCGGGAAGAATGGAGCATGGAGCCCGCCCGGTTCGACGAAATGCGCCGCGGCTGTTGGGATATCGATGCCCGGATCGCCGACATGGACATCGCGGGCATCTGGGCGTCGCTGAACTTCCCGTCGCTGATCGCGGGTTTCTCCGGAACGGTGTTCTGGAAGAGCGACGACCCCGAGCTGGGGCTCGCGGTGTTGCGGGCATGGAACGATTGGCATCTCGAGGAATGGGCAGGCGCCTACCCGGACCGGATCATCCCGCTGCAGCTGCCCTGGCTGGCAGACCCGCAGCTGGCGGCTGAGGAGCTCCGGCGAAACGCCGCCCGCGGCTTCAAGGCGGTGAGCTTTCCCGAGCTGCCGGCGCAGTGCGGGCTACCGAGCCTGCACACCGGGGTGTGGGATCCGTTCCTCGCCGCGTGCGAGGACACGGAGACGGTCGTCTGCCTGCACACCGGCTCCGCCCAGTGGGCGGCGATCCCGGCGCCCGACACCCCATTCGAGACGATCACGACGCTGTTTCCGGTGAATGCCCTTGTCGCGTGCGCGGATTGGCTCTGGTCGGGCATCCCGGTCCGCTTCCCGCGCCTGAACATCACGCTCGACGAGGGCGGGCTCGGCTGGGTGGCGATGCTCGCCGACCGGGCCGACTTCGTGCTCGCCCACTCAGGTTCGGGGCAAGAGGGCGGCGCCTGGAAGAGCGACCTGCTGCCCAGCGAGGTGCTGCGGCGCAACTTCTGGTTCTGCTCTATCGACGACCCGACCGCGTTCGGCACGATCGACGCGATCGGGACCGGCCGCATCCTTGTCGAGAGCGACTACCCGCACGCCGACTCGACGTGGCCCGACACGCAGAAGGTCGTGGCGCGCAACGTCGCAAGTCTGTCGGCTGAGGACGCGGCCCGCATCACCCACCGCAACGCCGCGGAGTTGCTCCGCCACCCGCTGCCCGACAGCAGCTGGCTGGCCCCCATTGGCTCGGCCCAGAAAGACCGCGTGTAGGAGACCGCCATGTTGAATCTCCTGATCCGCGACGCCCAGATCGTCGACGGCACCGGCGGGCCCGCCCGCCACGGTGATGTCGGCGTGCGTGACGGGCGGATCGTCGCCGTCGGCGACGTCGATGAACAGGCCACGAAAGTCGTTGACGCGGAAGGGCAGACGCTCGCGCCGGGGTTCGTCGACCTGCACACGCACTACGACGCGCAGCTGTTCTGGGACCCGACCGCCAGTCCGTCGATACAACACGGTGTCACCACGGTGTTCGGCGGCAACTGCGGGTTCACGCTGGCGCCCGCGGCCTCCGGCCAGCAGGACTACCTCACCCGGATGCTCGCGCGAGTCGAGGGCATGCCGCTGGACGCGCTGCGCGCCGGACTCGACTGGCAGTGGTCGTCCTTCGGCGATTGGCTGGACCGGCTCGACGGCCGGATCGCGATCAATGCCGGTTTCCTGGTTGGACATTCGGCACTTCGCCTCGCGGCGATGGGCGACGATGCGGTCGGCGGCGAAGCGACCGCGGAGCAGATCGAGAAGATGGTCGCGCTGCTGGGTGACGCGCTCGCCGCCGGCGCTCTCGGGATGTCGACGTCGCAGTCGAACACCCACAACGACGGCGGGGGGCAGCCGGTGCCGTCGCGCAGCGCGTCGCGCGAGGAGCTGGTGGCCCTGGCGGCAGGCGTCCGCGAGCATCCGGGCACCACTCTGGAGGCGATCATCCCCGGCTGCCTATCGGGCTTCACCGACGACGACATCGCCCTGCTTACCGACATGTCGCTGGCCGCCGACCGGCCGCTCAACTGGAACGTGCTCGGCGTGTCGGCGGCGAACCCCGCCGGGCACGAAAAGCAGCTGCGCGCTTCGGAAATCGCCGCCGAGCGCGGTGGCCGCGTCGTCGCACTCACCCTGCCCCACTCCACGAAGATCCGGTTGTCGTTCTTGTCGGGCTTCGTGCTGGACGGGCTGCCGGGCTGGCGCGACACGATGCACCTGCCGGTCGCCGAACGGCTGCGGGCGCTCGCCGACCCACAGGTGCGCCGACGCCTCGACGAGGGTGCCCACTCCGAGGCGGCGGGCATACTGCGCGGCCTCGCGAACTGGGAGCGGCTGATCATCGTGGAGACGTTCGCCCCTCAGAACGCGGATGCGGCCGGTCGCACCGTCGGCGAGGTCGCCGCGGCGCGGGGTGGCGAGCCGTTCGACACGCTGCTCGACATCGTGATCGCCGACGAGCTGCGCACCGGGCTCACGCCGCGACCCTTCGGTGACGATGCCGCGGATTGGCGGATGCGCGCCGAGGTCTGGCGCCACCCGCACGCGGTGATCGGCGGCTCGGACGCCGGCGCCCACCTGGACATGATGTGCGGCGCGATCTACACGACGTCGCTTCTCGGGCACGGCGTCCGCGAGCACCAGGTGGTGACGCTCGAGGAGGCGGTCCGGCTGATCACCGACGTGCCGGCGCGCCTCTACGGGCTGTCGGACCGCGGGCGGATCACGCCGGGCTGGCACGCCGACCTGGTGATGTTCGACCCGGCCACCATCGACCACGGCGCCGAACACACCCGGTACGACCTTCCGGCGGGTGCACCTCGGCTGGTCGCCGACGCGTGCGGGATCACGTCGGTGTGGGTGGGCGGTGTCGAGGTCTGCCGCAACGGCGTCGCCACCGGCGCGATGCCCGGCACCGTGCTGCGGTCGGGCCGTGACACCGAGACGGTGTCGGCCGGTACCCGATGACGCACCGGGCACCGCTCGACGAGTTCGACCCGGCCAAACTGCAGGACGGGCTCTTGATGACCGTCGAGAACGTGCACGAGCGACTGCGCGAGGCACGCCAGCGGCATCCCGTGATGCCGGGCAACCCGTTCATCGAAACCTCAAACCAAAGGCTCGACGTCGCGGGTGTGACGGTCCTCAGCTACGACGACTGCCACACGGTGCTCACCGACCCGGACAGGTTCTCGTCGTCGATCTACGAGCACATCATGGGCCCGGTCATGGGCCGCACCCTGCTCGAGCAGGAGGGAGCCGAGCACCGGGCGAGCCGGGCACTGGTGTCGCCGTCGTTCCGGGCGAAGCTGCTCGAGCGGTGGCGCACCGAGCTCGTCGAGGTCGTGGTGCACGAGCTGATCGACCGGTTCGCGCCGCGCGGTCGGGCGGATCTCGTCCGGGAGTTCACCTTCGCGTTCCCGGTGCAGGTCATCGCGCGGCTGATGGGACTGCCCCGCGAGGACTACGTGCGCTTCCAGCAGCTGTCGATCGAGCTGCTGTCCGTGGTCTACGACTGGGATATCGGGATCGCCGCGTCCGCGACGCTGAAGGACTATTTCGGGAAGGTTCTCGCCGACCGGCGCCGTGTTCCGCAGGACGACCTGATCAGCACGCTGGCGGAATCCGAGATCGACGGCGAGCGGCTGTCCGACGACGAGATCTTCGCGTTCCTGCTGCTGATCCTGCCGGCCGGGGTGGAGACGACGTACCGCGCGTCGGGCAACCTGTTGGTCGCAATGCTCACCGAGCCGTCACTGCTCGACACCGTGCGGGCCGATCGCGGCATGCTCCGCGGTGCCATCGAGGAGGCGTTGCGCTGGGAGCCGCCGATCAGCACGGTGGTACGGGTGGCCAGGCGCGACTGTGAGCTCGGCGGTATCGCGATCCCGTCGGGCACCAACGTCAGCGTCAGCGTCGCTGCGGCCAACCGTGATCCGGCGCGCTACCCCGACCCCGACCGCTTCGATCCGACACGGACCAACATCGCGCATCTGACGTTCGGCGCCGGCCCGCACGTGTGCCTGGGCATGCCGCTCGCCCGGATGGAGACAACGGTGGCGATCAATGCGCTACTCGACCGGCTGCCGGATTTGCATCTGGATCCGACCGTGCCGGACCCGAGCATCAACGGGGTGGCGTTCCGGTCGCCGGCCGCGCTGCCGGTCGAGTTCACACCTGCGTGAATCGGTGGCCGAAAGCTAGTCGCGCAGCATGCGTCCCTGCGGGTCGGGCACGTTGCCGACGAGGATCATGATGCCGTCGATCAGCCCCCAGATGGAGCCGATCCCGCACGTCACGACCGAGACCACAAGCTGGAGAACACCGATGTTGGTGTATCCCAGGTAGAAGCGGCCTACGCCGAACCCGCCGAGAAAGATTTGCAGCAGGCCGGCGGTGAGCTTGCTCTTGTCCGAGAGCGGGCGCCCGTACGCGTCCACGCCGTAATACGCAGCCGGGTACGCGCCCGGGTACCCGGCGGGCTGCCCGGCGTACGGACCGGGCTGTCCCGGGTACGGCGCTTGTTGTCCCTGGTAGGGCGGCGGGTACTGCCCGCCAGGTGCGCCGTATGGGTCCGGGGGTTGCTGTTGTGGATTTTCGGAACCGGAGAACTGAGGTTCTGTCACGGAGACGATGATGTCCCATGCGGGCACCGGCGTCTAGCTGTCGCTCACGCCGCCATGGAAGCCGCCGTGGAAGACGGCCTCGACGTTGTTGCCGTCGGGGTCCCGGACGAACGCGCCGAAATAGCCTGGGTGGTACTCGGGCCACAGCCGCGGCTCGTGCAGCGACTCGGCGCCGAGCCTGATGGCGGCGTCGTAAAACGCCTTGACAGCGTCGCTGTCGGCCGCCTGGAACGCCACGTGGATCTCACGATTGGGGCCCATCTCGTTGCCGTCGGCGATCCAGAAGTCGGGATGCCCGTCCTTGCCGTACCCGATGGCCACGCCGAAGTCCATCTGCCGTGAGTACCCCAGCACGCCGAGGACCTGGTCGTAGAAGGCCTTCGCCGTCTCCAGGTCTGCGCAGTTGATTCCGAAGTGATCGATCACCGCCACATCCTGGCACGAGCGGCCGACACCGCCGTAGAGTCCAGTAATGACCTTCGATCTGCTAATCAAGGGCGGAACGATCGTCGACGGTCTCGGCGGCGAACCGTACGTCGGCGACGTTGCGGTATCAGACGGCATGATCGTCGCGGTCGGGACGGTCCGTGGCGATGCGGCATCCGAAATCGACGCGACCGGGCTGCTGGTGACGCCCGGCTTCGTCGATCTGCATACCCACTACGACGGCCAGGCGATCTGGTCGGACCGGATGACCCCGTCGTCGCATCACGGCGTGACCACCGCCGTGATGGGCAACTGCGGCGTCGGCTTCGCGCCGTGTCGCCCGGCCGATCACGATGTGCTCGTCGACCTGATGGCCGGCGTCGAAGACATCCCGGGCGTCGTCATGGTCGACGGGCTGCCATGGGACTGGGAGACCTTCCCAGAGTTCATGGACGCATTATCGGCGCGACAGCGTGACATCGACGTGGCCGCTTATCTGCCGCATTCGCCGCTGCGGGTCTACGTGATGGGACAGCGCGGCGCCGATCGGGAGCCGGCCACGCCCGAGGACCTCGCGCGCATGCGAGCGCTTGCCAAGGAAGCGATCGAGACGGGTGCGATCGGGTTCGCGTCCTCGCGGTTCGCGTTCCACAAGACCGGCGGCGGCGAGCTGATACCGACGTACGGCGCCGCGCAGGACGAGATCGCGGCGATCGCGGCCGGGGTCGCCGACGGCGGCGGCGGGCTGATCCAGTTCGTTCCCGACATCCCGGCCGGCGGCTATGAGCCTGTGCTGCAACAGGTCTTCGAGGCCGCGCAGGACGCCGGCCTGCCGGTGACCTTCAGCCTCGCAACGGGCAACAGCGGCGACCCGATCTGGCCGGATGCGATCACGATGATCGAGAAGTTCAACGCGGCGGGCGGTGCCATCACCGCGCAGATGTTCCCGCGCCCGATCGGCCTCGTGATCGGTCTCGAGCTGACGGGTAACCCCTTCGTGCTGTATCCGAGCTATCAGGAAATCGCGCACCTGCCGCTGGCCGAGCGCGTCGCCGAGATGCGCAAACCCGAAGTGCGGGAGCGTATTTTGGCTGACAAACCGGGCACCGACGGGCATCCGCTGCTGTATCTGGCGCAGGCGTGGGACTGGATCTTCCCGCTCGGTGACGACCCCGACTACGAGCCTGCGGCATCGACCAGCATCGCCGCGCGGGCGCGTGCTCGCGGCGTCAGCCCGAAGGAAGAGGCGTACGACCGGCTGCTCGACGAAGACGGCCACGCGATGCTGCTGGTGGCGATGGGCAATTACCAGAACAACTCGCTCGACACCGTCGGGGAACTATTGCGGCGCGACGACATCGTGCTCGGGCTTGGCGACGGTGGCGCGCATTACGGGATGATCTGCGACGCGAGCTTTCCCACGTTCCTGCTGGCCCACTGGGCCCGGGACCGGGCGTCGGGGCGGATGAGCGTGGCCGAGGTGGTCAAAGAGCTGACGTCGGTGCCGGCCCGGGTGGCGGGGCTGGCCGATCGCGGCCGAATCGCGGTGGGCTACAAGGCCGATCTGAACGTGATCGACCACGCCGGGCTGCGGCTGCACCGGCCGACGATCATCTACGATCTGCCCGCGTCTGGTCGGCGCCTCGACCAGACTGCCGACGGGTACGTCGTGACGATCGTCTCCGGCGAGATCATCGTCGAGAACGGCCAACCGACCGCAGCCCGTCCCGGTCGTCTCGTCCGGGGCCGCCAGCCTGCGCCTGCCTAAACCCAGATATCCGTTATCGCAGGCGCATTGCCGGCGAGCCCGGTCTTGGGTAGGCCGTACATCTCTTCGATGGTGGACAGCACGTTGTAGTGGCTGAGCGGCCGGTTGTACGTGGCGGCCGGCAGGTGCGCGCCGTAGAAGACCGTGGGGATCTGGTTGTCGGCACTGTCGTCGTCCTCGTCCCAGGTGACCACCAGCACGCTGTTGTTGGCTT
The DNA here is from genome assembly GCA_963828065.1 of uncultured Actinomycetota bacterium. GTDB lineage: Bacteria > Actinomycetota > Actinomycetes > Mycobacteriales > Mycobacteriaceae > Mycobacterium. Next base: position 175,022 of record CAWHDL010000004.1, read on the forward strand.
TGGCCCAGTTCGCGTATGCCGACATGTTCGTCTGCAGCCAGCTGTCGGCCTGTGCGATGGTTCCGTCGTGCATGTCGTTGTCCAGGTTCGGGATCACGAACGAGACGGTGGGAAGGCTCGCGTAGTCGGATCGGGCGTTGAACGACGAGAACGGCACGGATAGCTCGGCGGGCACATTGGTGAAGTTGACCCACGGCACGTGCTTGCGCGCGTACCTGCCTGCGCTGCAAGCGGTTGACCCGACCGCGGGCAGGTCCTCGGAGAAGCCCGCGAAAGTCTGGCCTGCGGCGAGCAGTTCGGACGCGAGGTTGGGTGCGGCGCCGGCGTTGACCGGGCACGCGTCCGTGGCCAGCCCGAACGTGTTGCCCGAGAACAGCGCAAGATAGTTGGGCTCGCTGGGATGCGTTTCGGCGAACGACTGTGTCATCAGGACGCCGTTTGCGCCCAGCCAATTGATGTAAGGCGCGGACTTGTTCCCGATGACGTCACTGCTGGACTTGTTCTCCTCGACGACGATCACGATGTGCGCGGGCGCCGGCACGGACGGGGCCGCACCGGCCACCGGAATGGCGATCACCGTCAGCAGCATGGCCCCGACGAGCCCAACCCAGCGCGTCATGCCGCGAAGTGTAGGAGCCGATCCTGGCAACGACCGTGCGGTTTGTTACGCCGCCGCGGCGTGTCGCGTTAGAAAACGCACAGTCGCGACGTGTCGGTGGGCGGCGGCAGCATTTCGCCCATGGGAGAAATGCCTTGGCCGTTCCGCGGCACCGAAGCCGTTGCCGCCGGTGCACTCTCGGTGCGGGAGTTGTACCGCTTCTATCGGCCCGTCTACCCCGGCGTCTACGCACCGCCTGACGTCGAGCCATCGGCGATCCAGCGGGCTGTCGCCGCATGGTTGTGGTCGCGACGACGCGGGGTTGTCGCGGGGCTATCAGCCTCGGCTGTACTCGGCACCAAGTGGATCAACGGGCTCGTTGCCGCCGAACTGGTCCACCACAACCGGCGTGCGCCGCAGATGCTGACGGTCCACAGCGACGAGCTATCGCTGCGCGAGACAACGAAAGTGGACGGCATGACGGTGACGACGCCCGCACGGACCGCGTTCGATCTCGGCAGGCGGCTGAACCTGAAAGACGGCGTTAAACGCATCGACGCGCTGATGAACGCTACGCAGCTGAAAGTCGTCGAGATCGAGTCGGTCATCGAAACCCATCCGGGTGTGCGTGGGCTTGGCAAGCTGCGTAAGACGCTTTCGCTGGTCGACGGTGGCGCGGAGTCGCCGTATGAGTCGCTCACCCGACTGATGCTCGTCGGAGCAGGCCTGCCCCGTCCACAGACCCAACTGCCGGTGCTCGATGAACTCGGCTTCGTCGTGGCCTATCTGGACATGGGATGGCCCGAATATCGCGTCGGCGTCGAGTTCGACGGCGCGCAACATTGGACCGACGCGCGGCAGCGCAGCCGTGACGTCGAGCGCCTTGCCGATCTGGAGGCACTCGGTTGGAGGATCATCCACGTCAGTAGCGACATGCTGCGCACCTCCGCGGTGGTCGTCGGCCGTGTCAGCGCAGCGCTTGAGGCAGCAGGATGCCCTCGCTGGTGGTGACTGTGCAAACCGCAGGCGCATACGACAGGCGCATACGACAAAGGCCCGGCCCCTCAAAGGGACCGGGCCTCGTCGTTGAGGACTTAGAAGTCCATGCCGCCCATGCCCCCGGTCGGGTCGCCTGCCGCAGCAGGCGCCTTCTCCGGCTTGTCGGCGACGACCGCCTCGGTGGTCAGGAACAACCCCGCGATCGACGCGGCGTTCTGCAACGCCGAACGGGTCACCTTCACCGGGTCGGCGACGCCGGCCTTGAGCAGATCCTCGTACTCACCGGTCTCGGCGTTCAGGCCATGCCCGGCGGGAAGGTTGCGCACCTTCTCGGCGACCACGCCGGGCTCCAGCCCGGAGTTGAACGCGATCTGCTTCAGCGGAGCCTCCAGCGCCACCTTGACGATATTGGCGCCGGTCGCCTCGTCGCCGGACAGCTTCAGTTCGTCCAGCGTCGGCGCGGCCTGCAGCAGGGCCACGCCGCCACCGGCGACGATGCCCTCCTCGACAGCCGCCTTGGCGTTGCGCACCGCGTCCTCGATGCGGTGCTTGCGCTCCTTGAGCTCCACCTCGGTGGCGGCACCGGCCTTGATCACCGCAACACCGCCGGCGAGCTTGGCCAGCCGCTCCTGCAGCTTCTCGCGGTCGTAGTCGGAATCGCTGTTCTCGATCTCCTGGCGGATCTGCGCGACCCGCCCGGCGATGGCGTCGGGGTCACCGGCGCCCTCGATGATCGTGGTCTCGTCCTTGGTGACGACGACCTTGCGAGCCTGGCCCAACAGCGAGACGTCGGCGGTCTCCAGCGAGAGGCCGACCTCCTCGCTGATCACCTGGCCACCGGTGAGGATCGCCATGTCCTGCAGCATCGCCTTGCGGCGGTCACCGAAGCCCGGCGCCTTGACGGCCACCGACTTGAACGTGCCGCGGATCTTGTTGACGACCAGCGTGGACAGCGCCTCGCCCTCGACGTCCTCGGCGATGATCAGCAGCGGCTTACCGGACTGGATGATCTTCTCCAGCAGCGGCAGCAGATCCTTGACCGTGGACACCTTGGAGCTGACCAGCAGGATGTACGGGTCCTCGAGGACCGCTTCCTGCCGCTCCGGATCGGTGACGAAGTAGCCCGAGATGTAGCCCTTGTCGAACCGCATGCCCTCGGTGAGCTCGAGCTGCAGGCCGAAGGTGTTGGACTCCTCGACGGTGATGACGCCCTCGTTGCCGACCTTGTCCATCGCCTCGGCGATCAGCTCGCCGATCGAGGGGTCGCCGGCCGAGATGCCCGCGGTGGCCGCGATCTGCTCCTTGGTCTCGACCTCCTTGGCGGACTTCAGCAGCGTCTCGGTGACCTTCTCGACGGCCTTCTCCATGCCGCGCTTCAGGCCGAGCGGGTTCGCGCCGGCCGCGACGTTGCGCAATCCCTCACGCACCAGCGCCTGCGCCAGCACCGTTGCGGTGGTGGTGCCGTCACCGGCGACGTCGTCGGTCTTCTTGGCGACTTCCTTGACCAGCTCGGCGCCGATCTTCTCGTACGGATCCTCCAGATCGATCTCCTTGGCGATGGACACGCCGTCGTTGGTGATCGTGGGGGCGCCCCACTTCTTCTCCAGGACGACGTTGCGACCCTTGGGGCCCAACGTCACCCTTACCGCATCGGCGAGACTGTTCAGGCCCCGCTCGAGGCCGCGACGGGCCTCTTCGTCGTACGCAATCATCTTGGACATTGCGAGGTGATTCCTCCGGTTCGGGGGGTGATCGGGGCGACCGCTTGTCGGGTCGACCCACCTGCTTCTTTCGGGGCCGGGTGCAGTGCCCGCGACGGACGACCGAGGCTTCGGTCTCACCGTCCCGACCTAGCACTCACCGGTGGCGAGTGCCAATGTCATTCTTAGCACTCGTATATGCCGAGTGCAAGGTCGCTCAGGCCGAGCCCCATCTGGCAGGCTGGCACCGATGTCACTCATCGTGCCGCCCTACCCACCACGTCGGTATACGAGGGACGAGCCGGAGGTCAGCGCGACGCTGCGGCGTGCGGACACCCCGGCCGACTACGACTCGTTCGGCCTCGTGAAATACCACTACCTCGCTAACCAGCAGAAGACCGACGGCGACTACGGCCTGTATCGAGTCGACCTGCCACCGAAGGGCGGCGGGCCGGGCCCGCATTTCCACCGGGCGATGTCTGAAGCGTTCTTCGTGCTGTCCGGGACGCTGAGGCTCTACGACGGCCGGGACTGGATCGACGGGACTCCCGGCGACTTCCTGTATGTGCCCCCCGGCGGGGTGCATGGCTTCCGCAACGAGGCCGACGAGCCTGCGTCGACGCTGATGCTGTTCGCTCCCGGCGCACCCCGCGAGGCGTATTTCGAGGGGTTTGCCCATCTTGCCGACATGACCGACGAGGAACGCCGGGAGTGGTTCGTCAAGAACGACAACTACTTCGTAGAGCCCTAGAGCCCAAGCAAATCCGGCAGATCGGCCACTGAGTCGATGACGTGGTTGGGCTGCATCGCGAATTCATCGGCGGCCCAACGGTTCAGAGTGTCCTGGCGGAACTTCCCGGTGCGCACCAGCACGCCGGTCATCCCCACCACCTGGGCGGCCAGTACGTCGTTGTTGAGGTCGTCGCCGACCATGTACACCGCCTCCGGGTCCACGCCGAGGCGGCGGGCCGCGGCGAGAAAACCGGCGGGCGCCGGCTTTCCGACCGCCGTGGCCTTGCGCCCGGACGTCTCCTCCATCCCGATCAGATACAAGCCGGTGTCGATCCGCAGGCCCTCGGTGGTGGTCCACGAGGTGCTGCGGTGCATCGCGACAACGGGCACCCCCTGGGCCATCCAGTCATAGACCCGGCTCAGCGTGAGGTGGTTGTACTCCGGGCCGGCGCCGCCCATCAGGATCACGTCGGGCGGGTCCGGCCGGTCGTCGGGACCGAACTCCGTCGACGCGACCAGGTCGATCCCGGGCATGTCCTCGCTGATGTCGCCGCTGTTCACCAGAAAGCAGCGCGCATCGGGGTAGGTCTGGCGGACGTACTCGGACGTCAGCAGCGCCGCCGTGATGACCTCGTCGGCGCGCACGTCCATGCCGGCGTCCACCAGCGCCTGGGCGATCTGCTTGCGGGTGCGCGTGGTGGTATTGGTCAGGTACGAGCAGGCGATCTGATGATCGTTCAGAATTCGCAGCGTCTCGGCGGCGCCGGTGATCGGCTTCCACGAGGTCGTCAGCACGCCGTCGATGTCGAACAGCACTCCACCGACGGCCATGGCCCCGACACTAACGGCAACCGTATCGCTGCGAGTCGAACGGCCTATCGCAGCAAGTGGTAATCCTCGAGATTCAGATCGCGAGTGCGGTCGGCGAATGTCTTGCCGGAGAACGGCAATTGCGTCACTACCTTGCCGCTCGGATGGTGGAAGTAGTTGTCGCAGGCAAGCCAGACCTTGCCCGCCATCGAGGCCTGGACCTCGGCGTTGTATGCGTCCTGCGCTTCGCGGGTCACCTCGATGGCGGTCGCTCGGGTCTGACCCATCACGTCCAGCACGCGCCGAACGAACGCGGTCTGCACCTCGTGGATGTACAGGATCGAGTTGACGCCGTTGGTGTTGGGCCCGTACAGGATGAACAGGTTCGGATACCCGGCCACCAGCGTGCCGAGATAGGCCTCCGCGCCGTCGCGCCAGTCATCGCGCAGTCGCCGGCCGCCGGTGCCGTACACGTCGAGGCTGCTCAGATAGTCGGCGGCCTTGAACCCGGTGCCGTAGATGACCGTGTCGAGGCGATGCTCGTTGCCGTCGGCGGTGAGCAGCCCGTGCTCGGTGAACCGGACGATCGGCGAGGTCTCCAGGTGCACGTGCGGCAACGCGAAGGTGGGGAACCAGTCCCGCGACATCAAAGGTCGCTTGCACCCCAGCGGGTAATCGGGCAGCAGCTTCGCCCGCAGCTCCGGGTCGGCCACCTTGCGCATCAGATAGCTGTGGGCGAGCTCGGTGGCTTCGCGGGTCTGGTCGGCGTCGACATCGAACGACGACGACTCGTAGGCGTCGAAGGCCTCGTCGCGAATCTTTTGCGCCGCGCTCGGCTCACGCTCGAACAACTCCTGCTGCTCGCCGGTGTACGGGAAATCGAACCGTGGCGACACCCAGATCGGGGTGCGCTGAAACACCGTCAGATGTGCCGTCTCCGCGGCGATGGCCGGCACATATTGGATCGCGCTGGCGCCGGTGCCGATCGAGCCCACCCGCTCGCCGGCCGTCGACTTGCGGTGGTCCCACCGCGACGAGTGAAAAGCGCGGCCGCGAAACGCCTCAGCCCCCGGTATCGCGGGGACGTTAGGCATGTCGAGCATCCCGACCGCGCTCACCACGACGTCGAAGTCGTAGGTCGCGTCGTCAGCGGTCAGCGTCCAGCGCCGGTCGCGGTCCGACCAGGACATCGTGTCGATGCGGGTGTTGGTGCGCAGATGGCCGTCGAGCCCGCCCTTGAGAGCCACCGCCTCGAGATAGTCCAGGACCTCCGGCTGATTCGCGTAGGTCTTGCTCCACCGCGGGTTGAGCGCGAACGAGAACGAGTAAAGGTGCGAGGGCACGTCGCATGCAGCGCCCGGAAACGTGTTGTGCCGCCAGGTTCCGCCGAACCCGTCGGAGCGGTCGAAGATCGTGAAGTCGTAGCCGAGATCGGCGAGCTGCAGTCCCATCGCGATGCCGCCCGCGCCGGCTCCGATGATCGCGACCGAGGGTTTCAGGTCCATTGCTTTCAGGTCCATTGTGCGAAGTACGGGCGTTGCGGACGGCTCTTCTCGACCAGGATGAACACCACCCCCCACGGATCGGCGAACCACGTGGTGCGCACCCGCGCGACCTCCGCGATGCCGTCGACAAGGAAACGCACGCCTCGGCCCTCCAACTCCGCGCGAGTGGCTTCGATGTCCTCACAGATCAATCCGACGTGCGAAAGCCCGAATTCGGTGAGACCGCGCGCTCCTGGAGAACCCTGAACCTCTTCGTCCGCGCGCAGGTACTCGATCACCTCGAGCACCCGGTCGCCGTCGCCGTCGAATCCGACGATCGCGGCCTTCATCGCGGGATCAGGGATCAGCTCACCCATGTCGTCGCGGATCGCGTCGCCGTCCATCACATACGGCGGCGACAGCACACGCAGGCCCAGCACGTCTCGGTAGAACGCAACCGCGGCCTCGCAGTCCGGCACGCACACCCCGGTGTGGGCCACCCCGGTAATCACGTTCTCAAATGTGCCACAACTCTAGCGACCTGCCCAGATGCTGTCCGCTACCCACGGCGACGCGTCGGCGGCCACCGACCACGCCAGCTCGGCGGGCACGTCGGTCACCCGGTAGTGCTTGCGGCCCGCGGCAGTCGCCGCGATGAGCGTCGCGACACCCGCCCGGCGCTGCAGCAGTGTCTGACGCACGGTCCACCCGATGATGCCGGCGCAGGCGACGCAGTCGCGTCGGCGTTCCAGGCTGCCGGCGCGCGCCACCAGCCACCCGTCAGCCACGCGATGACCGAGCGATCTCACTCGGTCGAGCGCCAGCAGCGCGCACGACACCGTGACCGCGGCCCAGATCGCCCAGGCCCAAATACCCCAAATACCCCAAATACCCAGTCCCACCAGAACACTCGTCACTGCCAGCCCGACTCCGGCCAACGCCGGTAAGGCCAACGCCCGGGTCCACCGCCGTCGCGCCGCGGCCGGCCCGTGGCTGCGCAGCGGGCCATTGACGGCCTCCTCGTTGTCGATCAGCTCGGCCAACACCGCCTTCGCCGTGTCGACCGGGCACGGCGGCAGCAGCACCGACGACTCCCCTTCGCCGTGCACTCCCGTCATCACCGCGTCCAGCCGCGCGCCGCGAAGTGCGCGCACCAGCAGCGGCTCTCGCATCGTGCCGCCGCGCAACCGGCGCACGTCGAAGGTGTGCTCACGCACCCGCAGCACGCCGTGCCGCAGTTGCAGCACTCCCTCACCCCCTCGCTCGGAACCCCCTCGCTCGGACGAGCCCCCCTCCCCACATGGTCGCTCGGACGAGCCTCGCTCCGTGTCGCGGCGCAGGACCAGGTTGCCGTACGTCGACCACGACCACAGCACCGCAAGCAGCACCGCGACCGCCACCGTCCCGACCACACCCACGCTGACCACGACCACAACACCGGTCCGATGAGCCGCCTCGGTGCCGGCTTTCGCTACCCGCTGGCCGATCGTCAACCCCAGGCCCGACTGATAAGCCAAGCCGATCGCGGCGCCGATCATCAGCAGGCCCGAAAAGCTCAGCGGCGCGTACCGCAACCACGAGGGACGCCAGCGCGCCAGCACCACGCCCGCCGGCTGTTCGGCCACCGAAACCGACTCGGCCAACAACGTCGCCCGCAGTCGGGGGACCTGTGCCACCTCCACCGCATCAAGCGCGAACGCGGCCTGCCCTCGCGCCTGGTGCCCGGTGCCCACTCGCAGAACAGTCAGGCCCAGCAGCCGGTGCAGCAGCCGCGAGTCGGTCTGTACCGAGCGAATCCTGTTGCGCGGCACAGAAATCGACCGGCGGCGCAACACGCCGGTACGCAGCGCCACATATTCGTCGTCGATCCGGTATGTGGTGAAGAACCAGCGCAGCAGGCCGACCCCGATCGTCGCACCGAGCGCGGCCAACGGCCACGCATTGTTACCGGTCGCCGAGCCCAGCACGATCGACCCGACCAGGACGGGCAGCTGCCGCAGCACTTCGTGTACTGGGTGCACCAGCAGCATGCGCGAACTCAGACGTTGCCAGTCGCTCACGTCGCATCCTCGGCGCCCAACGCCGCAATGTCGGTCAGCTGCTCGACGACGCGGTCGGCGACGTCGCCGTTAAGGCCCACGATGTGCACCGCGCCCGCCGACGACGCGGTGGTGACCGTCACGTTCGCCAGCCCGAACAACCGGTCCAGCGGGCCCCGATACGTGTCGACGGTCTGCACCCGCGAGATCGGCGCGATACGGCGCTCCTGCACCAGCCAACCGGTGCGGGTGAACACCGCCTGCGGGCTGATCTCCCAGCGGTGCACGCGATAACGCCACACCGGAACGACACCGATGTGCAGCGCCATCAGAACGACGGTCACTGCGGCGATGGTCAGGTGCAGCCACCCGGGGCGCGGATGCACGACGACCCACACCACCTGGGCGGCAACGGGCAGTATCCACGCCATCATCGCGGACACCGCCCACATCGATGGGGCGCGGCGGCTGGGTGGATTGGCAGGCTCGGCGAACGCAATCAACGACAGGTTCCTGTTGAATTAGCTTTGACCGGTACCGACCGACCGACCGACCGACCGACCGACCGACCGACCGACCGATACCGACGATACGTGGCCACCTTAGGAGAAGTGATGAGTACCAAGTGGACAACAGCCGATATTCCCGATCAGTCCGGCCGCGTCGCCGTCATCACCGGGGCCAACACCGGCCTCGGCTTCTACACCGCGGCGGCGCTGGCCGACAAGGGCGCGCAGGTTGTGATCGCGGTCCGCAATGCGGACAAGGGCAAGGACGCCGTCGACCGCATCACGGCGAAGAGCCCGAAGGCGAACGTCACGGTGCAACAGCTCGACCTCACGTCGCTGGACGAGATCCGCAAGGCCACCGAGGAGATCAGGTCCGCGCACCAGCGCATCGACCTGCTGATCAACAACGCAGGCGTGATGTACACCGACAAGGGCAACACCAAGGACGGGTTCGAGCTGCAGTTCGGGACCAACCATCTCGGCCACTTCGCGTTCACCGGCCTGCTACTCGACCGCCTGCTGCCGGTCGAGGGATCCCGCGTGGTGACTGTCAGCAGCATTGGGCACCGCATCATGGCCGACGTCCACTTCGACGACCTGCAGTGGGACCGCAGCTACAACCGGATCGCCGCCTACGGGCAGGCGAAGCTGTCGAACCTGCTGTTCACCTATGAGCTGGAGCGCCGGCTGAAGCTCAAAGGTGCACCCACCGCCGCTCTGGCGGCTCACCCTGGCGTGTCTGACACCGAGCTGGTCCGCAACTCCCCCGCATTCCTGCGGAAGCCCGCGGAAATGTTCGGCCGCTACATCTTTCAGAGCCCCGAGATGGGCGCGCTGCCCACGCTGCGCGCGGCGACCGACCCGTCGGCGCAGGGCGGCCAGTATTACGGGCCCGACGGCCTCGGCGAGCAGCGCGGTTATCCGAAGCTCGTCAAGTCCAGCGAGAAGTCACACGACGAGACCCGCCAGCGCCGGCTGTGGCAGGTGTCCGAGGAGCTGACCGGCGTCACATACCCGGTCTGATGCGGTCCGTCGAGGCCCACACCCGGGTGGTCGCCGACCTGATCAGGCCTCGCCCGGCGGCCACCGTCGCGCTGGCCGACGCGGCGGGTCTGGTGCTCGCCGCCGATGTGGTCGCACCTCTTTCGCTGCCCGGCTTCGACAACTCCGCAATGGACGGCTATGCCGTCACGGCCGACGACGTTGCAACCGCGACCACACAAAACCCCGTCACGCTGCCGGTCGCCGAGGACATCCCGGCCGGCCGTACCGACACGCTGACGCTGAAACCCGGTACGGCACACCGGATCATGACGGGCGCGCCGGTACCGGCGGGTGCGACCGCGGTGGTACCGGTCGAGGTCACCAACGCGGGCACAGAAACGGTCGAGATCCGCGCCGCGGCCAAGCCCGGGCAGCACATCCGCCGGGCGGGCGAGGACGTCCAGGCCGGCGTCACGGTGCTGAGCAGCGGACAGGTCGTCACGCCGGCCGCGCTGGGCCTGGCGGCCGCGCTGGGACTGACCGAGCTGACGGTGATCCCACGGCAGCGGGTGCTGGTGGTGTCGACGGGCGAGGAGTTGGTGGCCGCCGGGCAGCCGCTGCGGCCCGGTCAGATCTACGAGTCGAACGCCGTGATGCTCGCCGCGGCGGTGCGTGACGCCGGCGGCGAGGTGGTCGCGGCGCCGATGACGGGTGACGACGTCGACGAGTTCCGCCACGCTCTGGACACGTACGCGGGCCTCGCCGACCTGATCATCACCACCGGCGGTGTCAGCGCAGGGGCATACGAGGTCGTGAAGGATTCGCTGCGCGGAGCCGGCGTCGAGTTCGTCAAGGTCGCAATGCAGCCCGGCATGCCGCAGGGCGCCGGCCGGCTCGACGTCAACCTCGAAGTCAACGGAGTCGGCACGTCGATCGTTGCGCTGCCGGGCAATCCGGTCAGCGCGCTGGTGTCGTTCGAGGTGTTCGTGCGGCCTGCGCTGCGGACCGCGATGGCGCTGCCATGGCCGCACCGCCCACAGCGCACCGCGGTGCTGACCGACGGGCTGACATCTCCTCGGGGCAAGCGGCAGTTCCGCCGTGGCGTGCTCGATCCCGCGACCGCGTCCGTCACCACTTACGGGCCGCCGGCGTCACATCACCTTCGCTGGCTGGCGTCGGCGAACTGTCTGCTCGAGATCGGCGAAGATGTAGCGGAGATGGCCGCGGGGTCACATGTGCAGATTTGGGACCTGTCGACGGGCATGTCACCCGTACAATCGGCCCGATGGCCAGACGCCCCCAACTCCCTGGAGATGACGCGGAGTCCGAAGCCTCCCGGCTGATCGAGCTGATTCGCTCGACCGTTCCGCCGATGCACCCCGCCGGGGTTCCGTTCGTGTCGGCCGGCCTCGCGGTCGCTGCGGTCGGCCGCCGAAACCGATGGGTACGCACCGCGGGGTTGTCGGCCGCGGGCGCGTGCGCGTTGTTCTTCCGGCATCCGGCCCGCGTGCCACCCGATCGTGCCGGTGTCGTGGTCGCGCCCGCGGACGGGCAGATCACCGTCATCGACACCGCGTCCCCGCCCGTCGAGGTGGGCCTTCCGGACCAGCCGATGCAGCGGGTCAGCATCTTCCTGTCGTTGTTCGACGTGCACGTGCAGCGGGTGCCGGTCGGCGGTGAGGCGGTCGCGGTGCAGCATCGCCCCGGCGCATTCCTGTCGGCCGACCGTCCGCAGTCGAGCACCGAGAACGAGCGCAACAGCGTGTGGATCCACACCCCGGACGGTCACGATGTCGTCGTCGTGCAGGTCGCCGGGTTGCTGGCGCGGCGCATCAGCTGCGACGTCCGGGCCGGCGACCAGCTGACGATCGGCGACACCTACGGGTTGATCCGCTTCGGCTCGCGGCTCGACACCTACCTGCCCGACGGCTCGACCGTGAAAGTCCAGCTCGGCCAGCGCGCGGTGGGCGCCGAAACGGTCCTTGCCGAGCTGCCATGACGACACCGCGGAGTCAGCGGCAGATCTCCCTGCGCTTCCTGCCCAGTGCGATGACTGTTGCGGCGATCTGCCTCGGCTTGACAGCGGTGAAATACGCCCAGGATCCCAGCCTGTCGATGAGAAACCGAGCCACCTGGGCGATGGCGCTGCTGGTACTGGCCGCCGTGCTGGACGCGCTCGACGGCCGCGTCGCCCGCGTGCTCAATGCAACGTCGAAGATGGGTGAGGAGATCGACTCGTTGGCCGACGCCGTCAACTTCGGCGTGGTGCCCGCGTTCATCGTCTACGCGATCTTGCTCGACGGCTTACCGAGGGTCGGCTGGCTCGTCGTGCTGCTGTACGCGGTCTGCATCGTGCTGCGGCTGGCCCGATTCAACGCGCTGCTGGACGTGGACCAGCCCGCCTATGAGAAGAATTATTTCGTCGGCATGCCTGCGCCCGCCGGGGCTGTCGGGGCTATCGGCCCCATCGCCGCGAAATTGCAGTTCGGCGACGGGTGGTGGACGTGGGACTGGGTTGTCTCGCTGTGGCTCGTCGGTGTTTCGCTGTTGGTCGTCAGCCGCATTCCGATGAGAAAGGTTCACACGTTCTCGGTGTCGCCGAGCATGGTCGCCCCGTTGCTGTTGGTGCTGGGTCTCGGCGTGGCGTCGGCGTTCATCTTCCCGTACCTCACCATCATCGTGATCATCGTCGCCTATGTCATCCACATCCCGTTCGCGGTGCGCAGCAAGCGATGGTTCGCGCAACACCCGGAAGCATGGGATCCCCAGGCGCGCGAGCGCCGAGCACAGCGGCGGCTGATCCGCCGGGCGCAGCAGCCTCGTCGGCGATCGGTGGCTCGGCTCGGTCTGCGTCGCCCACCACGGTGACATGACTCCGTCACTGAACCTGACCGCGCGCCGGAACACCGCAGCCGTCGACTCCCGCCGCGGCGTCGTTCGGTTGCATGCCGAAGCCGTTGCCGCACTGGGTATTCGAGAGTGGGATGCGGTGTCGCTGACCGGATCGCGGACAACGGCCGCGGTGGCCGGCCTTGCGGAATCGGGCGTTCCGGCGGGCACAGTCCTGCTCGACGATGTGACGCTGTCCAATGCTGGGTTGCGGGAGGACGTGCCGGTGACCGTGACGCCGGTGACCGTGTACGGCGCGAAGTCGGTGACGCTCAGCGGATCGAACCTGGCCCGCCAATCGGTTTCGCCGGCAACCCTGCGAATGGCGCTGCTGGGCAAGGTGATGACGATCGGCGACACGGTATCGCTGCTCCCGCGCGACCTGGGTCCGGGCACCTCGACGTCGGCGGCCAGCGCGGCGCTGGCGTCCTCGGTCGGCATCACGTGGACGTCAGAACTGCTGACCGTGACCGGCGTGGATCCGGCCGGGCCGGTCAGCGTGCAACCGAACTCGTCGGTCACCTGGGGCGAGGGCTCGGTCACCTCGGGCGAGGGCGCCGCGGTCCACACCACCACTCCCGGGACCGGCACGCCTGCGGTCAGCGTCGACGACCTGAAGGGCGCCGAACCGCAGGCGGCCCGGCTGACCGAGTGGCTGAAGCTCGCGTTGGATCAGCCACAACTGCTGCAGAAGCTCGGCGCGAGCGCGAATCTGGGCGTACTGGTGTCCGGTCCGGCCGGCGTCGGCAAGGCCACGCTGGTGCGGGCCGTCTGTGCCGGGCGTCGACTCGTCGAGCTCGACGGACCGGACGTCGGCGCGCTCGCCGCGCAGGAGCGCCTCAAGGCCGTCGCGGACGCGGTCGCCACGGTCCACAACGGCGGCGGGGTGCTGTTCATCACCGACATCGACGCGCTGCTGCCGGCCGGTGTGGAGCGCCCTGCCGAACCCGTCGCGACGCTGATCCTGGCCGAATTGCGCACTGCCGTCGCGACACCGGGCGTGGCCTTCGTCGCGACCTCGCAGAAGCCGGACGCGCTGGACCCTCGGCTGCGTTCACCAGAGCTGTGCGACCGGGAACTGGGCCTTTCCCTGATCGATGCGGCGACCCGCAAGGCGCTGCTCGAGGTGTTGCTGCGCAATGTGCCCGCCGAGGCTCTGAACCTCGACGAGATCGCGGACCGCACACCGGGTTTCGTTCGCGCCGACCTTGCTGCGCTGGTGCGCGAGGCGGCGCTTCGTGCCGCCTCGCGGGCCAGTGCGGACGGCAGGCCGCCGGCGCTGACGCAGGACGACCTGATCGGCGCGCTGACCGTCATTCGTCCGCTGTCGCGGTCGGCGACCGAGGAGGTGGCGGTCGGCGGCGTCACCCTTGACGACGTCGGTGACATGGCGGAGACGAAGCAAGCGCTGACCGAAGCGGTGCTATGGCCGCTGCAACATCCGGATACGTTCGTCCGCTTGGGCATTCAGCCACCACGCGGGGTGCTGCTGTACGGCCCGCCCGGCTGCGGCAAGACGTTCGTGGTACGGGCGCTGGCCAGCTCGGGTCGGCTGTCGGTGCACGCGGTCAAGGGCGCGGAGCTGATGGACAAGTGGGTCGGCGCGTCGGAGAAGGCGGTCCGCGAGTTGTTCCGCCGCGCCCGCGACTCGGCCCCGTCGGTGGTCTTTCTCGACGAGATCGACGCGCTGGCGCCGCGACGCGGGCAGAGTTTCGACTCCGGTGTCACCGACCGGGTGGTGGCCGCGCTGCTGACCGAACTCGACGGCATCGATCCGCTGCGCGACGTCGTCGTGCTCGGCGCCACCAACCGTCCCGACCTGATCGACCCGGCGCTGCTGCGGCCCGGCCGGCTGGAGAGGCTGGTGTTTGTCGACCCGCCCGACGCCGAGGCGCGCCGCGAAATCCTGCGCGGCGCAGGCAAATCGGTGCCGCTGGCGGATGACGTCGACCTTGACGCGCTGGCGGGCGAGTTGGACGGATACAGCGGCGCCGACTGCGTCGCGCTGTTGCGCGAGGCGGCGTTGACGGCGATGCGGCGCTCGATCGACGCCGCCGACGTCACCGCCGCCGACGTCGCCGCCGCGCGCGCGAAGGTCCGCCCGTCGCTGGATCCGGTACAGGTCGAGTCGCTGCGGGCGTTCGCGGCGGGCCGTTAGACGCTGGTGTTCGACTTCGATGCGCCGCACCAATGGTCGAGCGCCGCAGCAACTTCCGCCGCCGGTCCCGCCCAAGCGACATAGCCGTCCGGCCTGACCAACACCGCTTCCGGCAGCGTCGGGTCGGAGTGGACCACGACGTCGACGTCCGCGCGGCCCGGATCGGGCCTGTCGCGCGTCACCAGAACGAATCGACCGTCGCGCATCACCTCGTAGAGTCGCGTTCCGCCGCAGTCGGTGTCGGGCATCCGGCGACCGGTCAGCGGATGCGCTCCGCGCGGGCACGGATAGCTGATGCCGATCCCGCTGAGGCGTCCCCGCACCAACCTTTTGGTCACTCCGATGTTCAGCAGCGCGGTCATCACGACGCGCCGCAGCACTCGGCGTAGCAGGCTGCGGCCGAGCACCAGCTGGTTGAACGCGTCGGTCAGCTTCAGCACGTCCGCTCCGACCCGATGCCGTTCCGACTGGTAGCTGTCGAGCAGCCAGTCCGGCGCGGACCCCTCGACGGCCTCGGCGAGTTTCCAGCCCAGGTTCATCGCGTCCTGAATGCCGGTGTTCATGCCCTGCCCGCCGAGCGGCGAATGGATGTGCGCGGCGTCGCCGGCGATGAACACCCGCCCGGCGCGGTACCGCTCGGCCTGCCGCCGCTCCGACAGGAAGCGCGAACTCCACCGCATGTCTCCCATGCCGAAGTCGGTCTTCGCGATGCGGACGAACGCGTCCCTGACCTCCGAGAGCGAGACGGGCTCCGACAGTGGCGCCTCCTCGCGTGTCCGGTCCCACGCGATCGCACGGAACCAACCGTCGCCGAACGGCACCAAGAGCACCACGCCCTCTGGGCCTGTCGCGGCCGAAATGCCGCCTGCGGGCGGCTGCGCCAGCCGGACATCGGCGAGCAGGATGTGTGTCTGGTACTGCATGCCCACGAAGTCGATGCCCACCAACCGGCGCACTGCGCTGTGCGCTCCGTCGCAACCCACCACGTAGCACGCGCGTTCCGTGCTTCCGTCGGCCAACCGCAAGGAGACCCCTTCGCTGTCCTGCTCAAGCCCGACAACCTTTGCGCCGTATACGGTTTCGACGCCGAGCTGCGCGGCCCTGTCCGTCAGCACATGCTCCGTGAGGCTCTGTGGCGCGATCAGCACCATCGGGTATCGGCTCGGAAGCTCCGTGAGGTTGAGCACCGCGCCGGGCGCGGGCGCCACCTCAGCGACCGGAAGACCGCGCTGCACAATCTCGTCGGCCAGCCCGCGGGCATCGAGCAGCTCGAGGGTGCGGGCGTGCAACGCGAACGCCCGGGTGATGTTCGGCAGGTCGCGGCGCTCCTCGAGAAGCCGCACGGCCACGCCGCGCATCGCGAGCTCGCAGGCCAGCATCAGTCCGGTCGGCCCTGCGCCGACGACGATCACATCGCTTGTGTTCATGGCGCCTCCAACTAATTCATCATGCGATGAAGTCATCATGTGATGAATTATTAGGGGCGGTTCCCGCCCGTGTCAAGACCTGGCGCTGTGTCAAGACCTGGCGTCCGTACACTGACCCGAGACGAAGCCCTAAGACCCAAGCCCTAAGACCCAAGCCCTAAGACAGAGCCCCTACCCGGCTGACACCCCGAAGACAGCATCGGAGTGCCATGCTCGCCATCCTGCTCGCCCACGCGATCGCGGCCGCGGTGGCGCCGCTGCTGGTCTCCCGCTGGGGCCGGACGGCGTTTTATCCACTGGCCCTTGTTCCCGCGCTGTCGCTGATCTGGGTCGGCTTGCACTGGCCCCCGAACCGGCCCCAGCCCGGTGACGTCAGCACCGTTCACCTTCGGTGGGTGCCCGAGCTGTCGATGAACATCGACCTCCGCTTCGATGGGCTTTCCGCGATTATGGCCGTGCTCGTGCTGGCGATCGGCGCGCTCGTGCTGTTCTACTCCGCCGGCTACTTCCACCACCGCGACGGCCACGCCGAGCAGAGACTGCCCAGCTTCGCCGCGCAGCTGGTGGCGTTCGCCGGCGCGATGTTCGGCCTCGTCGTCAGTGACAACCTGCTGCTGCTCTACGTGTTCTGGGAGCTGACAACGGTCTTGTCGTTCGTGCTGGTCGCGCACTACGCCGAGCGCGCCAGCAGCCGCCGGGCGGCAATGCAGGCGCTGCTGGTCACCACGGCAGGCGGCCTGGCGATGCTGACCGGCATCATCGTCCTCGGGCACACCGCGGGCACCTATCGGCTGTCCGAATTGGTCGCCCACCCACCGTCCGGCACGGCCACAAGCGTCGGCCTCGCGCTGCTGCTGGTCGGCGCCGTCAGCAAGTCGGCGCTGGTGCCCCTGCACTTCTGGCTGCCCGGCGCGATGGCGGCACCCACGCCCGTCAGCGCATATCTGCACGCCGCCGCGATGGTCAAGGCCGGCGTCTACCTCGTGGCCCGGCTGACGCCCGGGTTCGCCGACGCGCCGCCCTGGCGGCCGACCGTGGTGATCCTCGGCCTCGTCACTCTGCTGCTCGCCGGCTGGCGGGCGGTCCGCGAATACGACCTGAAGCTGATCCTCGCGTTCGGCACGGTCAGCCAGCTCGGGTTCATCATGCTGCTGGTCGGCGCGGGCGGGAGTGACTTGATGCTCGCGGGCCTTGCGCTGCTGTGCGCGCACGCGTTGTTCAAAGCGGCGCTGTTCATGGTCGTCGGCATCATCGACCACGCCACCGGCACCCGCGACATCCGCCGGCTCGCGTGGCTCGGCCACGAATGCCGTCCGCTGTTCGTCATCGCGGTACTTGCGGCGGCCAGCATGGCCGCGGTGCCCCCGTTCCTCGGCTTTGTCGCCAAGGAGGCCGACTTCGAGGCGATCGCGCACAGCGCCTCACTCGGCGCGGCGGCGCCGTTCGTGCTTGCCGCGGTCGTTCTCGGCTCCATCTTCACGACCATCTACAGCCTTCGCTTCCTGTGGGGTGCGTTCGCCCGCAAGGGGCGAAGCGCGCCCAGCTCTTTGGTTTCCCACCTGCATAAGCCCTCGCCGAGTTTCCTTGCGGCCCCTGCCATCTTGGCTACCGCCAGCCTCGCGTTGGGCCTTGTGCCACGCTGGCTCGACGATGTCCTTGACGACTACGCCGACACGGTCCCGGGCGGGCACGCGTCACAGCTGACACTCTGGCACGGCGCGAGCCTGGCGCTGGCGCTGTCGGTGGTCGTGCTCGCCACCGGTGTCGGCGCGTTCGTGCTGCGGAACCGATTGCGTCGCTACCGAATTGGTTGGCTCCCGCTGGGCAACGCCGACCGTGTGTACGACATGGCAGTGCGCGGCGCCGATATGCTGTCGTTGAGGGTCACCGGCCTCACGCAGCGTGGCTCGATCCCCGCGACCCAGGCGGTGATCCTGTCCACCCTGGTGCTGCTGCCGGTCGCCGCACTCGCACTGGGTGCGCGCGACCGCCCCCAGTTCCGGCTGTGGGACTCCTCGCTGCAACTTCTCGTCGGCCTGCTCATCGTCGCCGCCGCGCTCGGTACGACGGTGATGCGCAACCGGCTTGCCGGCGTGTTGCTCGTCGGGATGGTCGGCTACGGCTGCGGCGTGATCTTCGCGTTGCACGGCGCACCGGATCTGGCGCTGACCCAATTCCTTGTCGAGACGCTGACACTCGTGGTGTTCGTGTTGGTGCTGCGCGCGCTGCCCGCCGAAGCGCAAGCCGAGAACATCAGGCGGCGCCGCTGGCCCCGGGCGCTGTTGGCGCTCGCGGTGGGAGCAGCCGTCACGACGCTGGCCGCGTTCGCGATGGCGGCCCGCACCGGCACCGGCATCGCATCGGCGCTCCCCGCAGCCGCGTACCAGCGCGGGCACGGCGCCAACACGGTCAACGTCCTGCTCGTCGACATTCGGGCCTGGGATACTCTAGGCGAGATCCTGGTGCTGCTCGTCGCAGCGACCGGAGTAGCGTCAATGGTGTTCCGCCACCGACGTTTTGGTGCCGCTCCGCGGGTAGCCGACGCGCCCCGGCCCGCTCCCGTCAGCGGCGAGGTGACGTGGCTGAAGGGCAGCGAGTTACGCGACCCGCGGCGCCGCTCACTCGTTCTCGAAGTCGCGACGCGGGTGATCTTCCCGCTGATCATGGTGCTGTCGGCGTACTTCTTCTTCACCGGCCACAACACCCCGGGCGGTGGGTTCGCAGGCGGGTTGACCGCGGGCCTGGCGTTGGTGCTGCGCTACCTCGCGGGCGGTCGTTACGAACTCGGCGAAACCTTGCCGGTCGACGCCGGCAAGGTGCTCGGTGTGGGGTTGGGCCTTGCGGCGGGCACCGCGGCAACGTCGCTATTGCTCGGCGCTCCGGTGCTGTCGTCGGCTCTGATCGAGGTCGACCTGCCGGTGCTGGGCCACGTCAAGTTCGTCACCGCGCTGTTCTTCGACCTCGGCGTGTACCTGATCGTGGTGGGTCTGGTTCTCGACGTGCTGCGCAGCCTCGGCGTTCGCCTCGATGACGAATTGGCCCCCGCAGCGGGCGAATCACCGAAGGGGGTGTTGCGATGACCACTGCCTTCGTTCCGCTGCTGTTGATCGGCGTGCTCACCTGCAGCGGGGTCTACCTGCTGCTGGAACGCAACCTGACCCGAATGCTGTTGGGACTGTTGCTCGTTGGCAACGCCATCAACCTTCTGATCCTGACCGTCGGCGGCCCGTCGGGCAACCCACCGATCTACGGGCGCACCAGCTCGGGGCGCACCACCACGGCGGACCCACTGGTGCAGGGCATGATCCTGACCGCGATCGTGATCTCGATGGGCTCCGCAGCGTTCGTGTTGGCGCTGGCGTACCGGTCCTACCGGCTCACCACCGCCGAGGAAGTGCCCGACGATCCCGAGGACACCCGCGTACTGCAGCAGAAAGAGGACGAGGCCGACGAGGACGTCGTGCGCCCCGAGCCGCAACGCGACGAAGACGAGCCTGCCGAGCTCGACGAGTTACCGCTCCCTTCAAAGACCGAAAGTCAACGGACATGAGTGTCGGTTCCGCCCTCACCCCGCTACCGGTGCTGATCCCGATCGGCGGCGCGGCGCTGACGATGTTCCTGGGCCGCCGACCGCGGCTGCAGCGGGCGATCACTCTGGCCGCGCTGTCCGCACTCGTCGCAGTCTGCGCCACGCTGATATACCTCACCGACGAACACGGCACGATCGCGGTCGACGTGGGTGGCTGGGGCCAGACGGTACCGGGGCTGGGGCCGCTGGGCATCACGCTCGTCGTGGACCGGCTGTCGGCGTTGATGATGATCGTGTCGTCGATCGTGTTGCTGGCCGTGGTCCTCTACGCGATCGGCCAGGGCATCCGCGACGGCGACGAGCGCCAGCCCGTGTCGATCTTTCTGCCAACGTATCTCGTGCTGGCGGCGGGTGTGTGCGACGCGTTTCTGGCAGGCGACTTGTTCAACCTGTTCGTCGCCTTCGAGGTGCTGTTGACGGCGAGCTTCGTGCTGCTGACCATCGGGGCCACCACCGACCGGGTGCGCGCAGGCATCGCGTACGTCATGGTCTCGATGGTCTCGTCGCTGATCTTCCTGTTCGGCATCGCGCTGATATACGCCGCGACCGGGACACTGAACATGGCCGAGCTCGCACTGCGGCTCAGCCACGTCGCGCCGGGTACCCGCAGTGCACTGTTCGCGGTGCTGCTCGTCGCGTTCGGTATCAAGGCGGCGGTCTTCCCGCTGTCGACCTGGCTTCCCGACTCCTACCCCACCGCCCCGGCGCCTGTTACCGCCGTATTCGCAGGCCTGCTGACGAAAGTCGGTGTGTACGCGATCATCCGGGCGCATTCGCTGCTGTTTCCCGGCGGCGGCCTGGACACGGTGCTGCTCGTCGCGGCCCTGTTGACGATGCTGATCGGCGTGCTCGGCGCGATCGCGCAAAGCGACATCAAACGGCTGTTGTCGTTCACACTGGTCAGTCACATCGGCTACATGGTGTTCGGCATCGCGCTGGCCACCCGGCCGGGCATGGCGGGCGCGATCTTCTACGTCGCGCACCACATCATCGTGCAGACGACGCTGTTCCTGGTCGCGGGCCTGATCGAGCGGCAGGCGGGCGCATCGACGCTGCGCAGGCTCGGCGGACTGGCCGCCGCGAGCCCCCTGCTCGCGATGCTGTTCCTGCTGCCGGCGCTCAATCTTGGTGGTGTTCCGCCGTTCTCGGGCTTCCTCGGCAAGGTCGCACTGTTGCAGGCCGGTGCTCAGGACGGGTCGGTGCTGGCCTGGGTCCTGGTCGGTGGCAGCGTCACCACCAGCTTGCTGACGCTGTATGTCCTCGCCAGGGTATACAGCAAGGCGTTTTGGCGGTCGCGTGCCGACGCCCCCGAGGGCGCGCTCGCGGCCGCCAGCCCCACTGTGCTGCTTGATGATGCCGATGATGTCGCGTTCATCGACCGCGCGGACGTGGGCCGGATGCCGGTGGGCATGCTGGTGCCGACGATGGGTCTGATCGGCGTCGGCCTGTCGCTGACAGTGCTGGCCGGACCGATCTTCTCCTATGCCGACCGCGCGGCCGCCGAGGTCCTCGACCGGCAGCAGTACATCTCGGCGGTGCTGCGATGAGCATGAGAACGTGGACACTGCGGGTATGGATCTTGTGCTGGCTGGTGTTTATCTGGATCCTCCTGTGGGGCAACTTCTCTGCCGCCAACGTCCTCAGCGGCCTCGCGATCGCGCTGCTGATCACGCTGTTGCTTCCGCTGCCGGCGGTGCCGGTGGAAGGCCGGTTGCATCCGCTGTCGCTGGCGAAACTGTTGATCGTCGTGGGCGCCAGTCTCGCGCAGTCGAGCCTTCAGGTCGCCTGGCTGGCGATCAAGCCGGGGCCTCCGCCGCGCAGCGCCGTGCTACGCGCCCGGCTCGCGGTGAAATCGGATCTCGTTCTCGCGCTTGCGGTGAACGCAATCAACCTGACTCCGGGCACAATGGTGCTGGAGATCGACCGGGATCGGCGCCTGCTGTACGTCCACGTGCTCGATGCCGGCTCGCGCCGGGTCGTCGACGGCTTCTACCGCGAGGTTGCCCAACTGGAGCGACTGTTGATCGCGGCGTTCGAACGCGACACGGACTGGAAGCCAGCCGGCCAGGAGCGCGCATGAATGTCGTATGGATGATCGCGGCGGTCATGCTGGTGGCCGCGGCGGCGCTGACCACCTTCCGAATCCTCGCCGGTCCCAACACGCTAGACCGACTGATAGGCCTGGACACCATCGTCGCGGTGGCCATGTGCGGGCTCGGCACCTGGGCCGCGTTCAGCCTGGACTCCACCGTTGTCTACGGGATCACAGCGCTGTCGCTCATCAGTTTCGTCGGATCGGTCAGCGTGACCCGGTTCCGGGTACCGGACAAGAAGCCGGAGGGAGAGCAGTCGTGACAACCATCGACGTCGTTGCCGCCGTGCTTCTGCTCGCCGGGTCGGCGCTGGCGCTGACGGCCTCGATCGGCGTGGTCCGCTTCCCGGATACCCTGGCGCGCATGCACGCCGCGACCAAACCCCAGGTGCTCGGGCTGCTACTGGTGCTCGCCGGTGCCGCGGTGCGGCTGCGCGGCAACGTCGACGTCGGAATGCTCATCCTGACTGGTCTTTTCACACTCATCACCGCGCCGGTGGTCGCCAACCGCGTCGGCCGGCTGGCCTACCGCGAGCGGTGCGTTCGCGCGGACCTGCTGACCCGCGACGAACTGCAGGAAGACGAACTGCAGGAAGACACCGGGAAGCCGAACTAATCCTCTGGTATCTGAAAGTCGACCATCGCCGCCATCGTCTCGATCGCCTCGGTCAGCGCATGCAACCGCGCGTCCGGCGTCGGAGCGGCCAGCACCGCGTAGCGGTCGGCCGGTCCCATCGGCACCCGAGAGGCCAACGCGTACAACTTTTCTCCCGGCGTTTCGGCCAGCGCGACACCGGCGAACAGCATGTCCCGCGGCGGCAGCTCCATCTCCCGCGCCGCGGCGAGTCGTTCGAACAGAGCCACCACCCGGTCCTCGAGTTCCCCGATCGACTCGTCGCTCACTTCGACGCCGCCCTCGTCCGGCCAATCGGATACCACCGCACGCGGATACGGGTCATCCGGCAGCCACCGCTGCACCCGGATGCGTTCGGAAACCCGGCACCGCAGGGTGTATTTGCCGCCGCCGAGGGCCTGATGCTCGACGATGCGCGCCAACACCCCCACGTCATTGCGGTTGTCCGCGCCGCCGACCTCACGCCCGGCGGCGATGAGCACAACACCGAATACCGGATCGTCCGCGGCAAGGCAATCGGCAACCAGCTGGGTGTAGCGCGGCTCGAAGATTCGCAGCGGCAGGTCGTCGTCGGGAAGCAGTGTCACCTCCAGCGGGAACATCGGCAGCTCGCGTGCCATCAGATCTCCAGCTCGCCGACCAGCGCATCCACCACCGCGCGGAGGTCCCCGTCGCTGTCCTCGGCCACCCGCCGCTGACGCTGGTACGAGGCCCCGATCTCCGGGATCATTGCCACCGACGCCAGTTCGTCGGCGCAACCCAGCGACCGCGCCACGGGCTCCAGCCGGGTCAGCAGGTCGTCGAGATCCTCGGTGACGAGCCGCTCGTTGCTGTCGGCGTCCAGGATGATCACCGCGTCCAGCCCGTAACGCGCCGCGCGCCACTTGTTTTCCTGCACATGCCACGGAGGCATCACCGGCAGCGACTCACCGGCCTCGAGCCGCCGATCGAGATCGACCACCAGACAGTGCGTCAACGCGACCAAAGCGGCCAACTCGCGAAGGTTCGACACGCCATCGAAGACACGCACCTCGATGGTGCCGAGATGCGGAGACGGCCTGATGTCCCACCGAATTTCGTCGATATGGTCGATGATCCCCGTCTTCTTCTGGTCGTCGACGAAGCCCTCGAATTGGCTCCACTTCTGGAACTGGAACGGCAGGCCCGCCGTCGGCAGCTGCTGGAACATCATCGCGCGGTTGCTGGCATACCCGGTGTCTTCACCCGCCCAGAACGGCGACGATGCGGACAGCGCCAGCAGATGCGGATAGTGGTTCAGCAGCGACGACATGATCGCCATCACCTTGTGCGCAGACGAGATCCCCACGTGCACATGCACTCCCCAGATCAACATCTGTCTGCCCCACCACTGGGTGCGCTTGATCAGTTCGGCATACCGGGGCGCGTCGGTCAGCTTCTGCGACGACCATTTGGCGAACGGGTGTGTGCCGGCGCAGAACAACTCCATCGCGTGCCCGCGGACGATCTCGGAGGCGTTGACCAGCGTCGAACGCAGGTCCTCCATCGCCTCCGGGGTGGTCTCGCAGACCCCGGTCACGAACTCGACGGTGTTGCGCAGCAATTCCTTGTGCACACGCGGGTTTTCGCCGATTTCGGCGATCACGGTGGCGGCTTCGTTGCTCAGGTCGCGGGTTTCGGAGTCGACGAGCGCGAACTCCCACTCCACCCCGACAGTCGGCCGGGGTGACGTCGCGAAGTCAATCCGGCGGTTGGCCAGCAGCTTGCTAGCCGGTAATGACACCGCAAGCCACCCGCTTGCCGGCATCGCCGGTGGCCATCGTCTCCGCGTCCGGACCTTGGGTACCGTCGCTCTGGGTGTAGCGGTCCGGGATGTTGGCGAAATTGTCCGCATTGGCGTGGATCATGATCGCGGTGCCCGGCCCGGCGAGCAGCTGCCCGGCGGTGAACGCGTCGGTGGTGGTGACCAGCTTCGCCGACCCGTTGGACCGGACCTCGAGCGAGCTGAGGTCGCCGCTCGCGGGATGGGTGGTGTGACCGGGCACCTGGAAGTGTCCACCGGCGGACAAGAAGTCGCCGGCCGGACCGCCCGTCGGGGCCACCGAGTTCGCCTCGCACTTGCCGACCGCATGGATGTGCATCCCGTGGAAGCCGGGAGTCAGGATGCCGTCGCCGATCGTCTCGACGGTGAGAGTCGCAAAGCCACCGGTGAAGTCGAACGTCGCCGTCGCGACCGGCTTGCCGTCGGCGGTCGACAGCTGGGCCGTCAGCTTCTGCCCTTCGCCGTTCGCCGGCTGGGTGGTCGACGCCGACGGCGATGTCGACCCTGTCCAGACCGGAGGGTTGGTGCCCGGGGAGGTGCTCGGGTTCTGGTGCGGGCTGCAGGCACTCAGCGCCAGAGTGGGGACGGCCAACAGGACGGCAGCGACAGCGGCGGGTTTGACCATGGCAGAGAGCCTATCCCGTGACCGCGACGATCAGGCCGGGCGGCCAGTCGGCGAGTTCGGACCGCCGAAGCTCCACCGGCGCGTTGTCCAGGATCTTGGCCACTTCGCCGGCGGCCTCTCGCTCGCCCGGGGCTTCCGTGAAGAACACGGTCGTCGCGGTCACGTCTGCCAGCTCGTGCGTGCCCTGCTCGACGGTGACGTTCCAGCCGGGCAGCGCCTGCGTCAGACGCTGCTGCGCGCGCGCGGCCGCGCCCTCCACCCCGGAGATGTTGTAGACGTGCACGTCGGGCTTCGGCGCGGCGGGCGTTGACGAGGCGGTCGTCGCGGTCGTGGTGGCCACCGCAATTGGCTGATTGCTCGAGTTGCCGCCGGTTCGCACCGCGTTGATGCCCAGCAGCAGGAAAATGATGGCCAGAAACAGGAGCACCATCACCATTGCCCGCAGCGGCAGGCCCCCGGAGTCGGGTACGCGCTGATTCATCGTGCCCACTGTAACGAGAGCACTCTTCAGCCCCGATAACTCAGGTGACCTCGAAGCCGAGCCGGCGCGCGGCCCTGGCCTTCTGCCTGCTCGCCCGCAACCGGCGCAGCCGTTTCACCAGCATCGGGTCGGCGGCCATTGCCTCGGGCCGGTCTACCAGCGCGTTGAGCACCTGGTAGTACCGGGTGGCCGACATCGAGAACAGCTCCCGGATGGCGTCTTCCTTCGAGCCGGCGAACTTCCACCACTGCCGCTCGAACGCGAGGAGGTCGTGCTCCCGACGGGTCAGCCCGTCAGTGGGTTCAGCGTCCCCGGACCGCTCCGCCCGCGCCATGGCGCCGT
The DNA here is from genome assembly GCA_963828065.1 of uncultured Actinomycetota bacterium. Taxonomy (GTDB): domain Bacteria; phylum Actinomycetota; class Actinomycetes; order Mycobacteriales; family Mycobacteriaceae; genus Mycobacterium. Next base: position 200,915 of record CAWHDL010000004.1, read on the forward strand.
CCATATCACTCTTCCCAGAATCGAATGACATCCTTGTGTTTCGGCGAACATTCAATCACGGTTGGTCTTCAGCGCACGTCAGGAAGCCCGCGAGTCGGCTGACTTAAGCTATCGAGCCGTGGCCATCCTCCCGATCCGGATCGTCGGCGATCCCATTCTGCACGAGCCGACGAGCCCCGTGCAGGTCGGACCGGACGGGTCTGTGCCCGAGGATGTGCGCAAGCTCATCGCGGACATGTACCAGACGATGGAGGCCGCCAACGGAGTCGGCTTGGCCGCCAATCAGGTTGGCGTGGGGCTGCGGCTGTTCGTCTACGACTGCGCGGAAGCGCGCGGCAAGACGATCCGGCGAAAGGGCGCGGTGATCAACCCGGTGCTTCAGACCTCGGAGGTGCCGGAGACGATGCCCGACCCGGAGAACGACGACGAGGGCTGTCTGTCGGTGCCTGGCGAGTCGTTTCCGACCGGCCGCGCGAAATGGGCCCGCGTCACCGGCCTGGACGCCGACGGGGCTCCGGTCACGCTGGAGGGCGAGGACCTGTTCGCGCGCATGCTGCAGCACGAGACGGGGCATCTCGACGGTCTGCTCTACCTCGATCGGCTCGTCGGCCGGCACGCCAGAAGCGCCAAACGCATGCTCAAGGCGAACGGTTGGGGAGTGCCAGGGTTGTCGTGGACGCCGGGAGAGATGCCGGATCCGTTTGGCCACTAAGCACATACCCTTTACCGCGTGCGGCTGGCCACCTGGAACGTCAACTCGATCCGCGCCCGCGTCGACCGTGTCACGAACTGGCTGGAGCGTGCCGACGTCGACGTGCTGGCCATGCAGGAAACCAAGTGCGCCGACGACCAGTTCCCCACCATGCCGTTCGCGGCCATCGGCTACGAGGTCGTGCACTACGGCTTCAACCAGTGGAATGGTGTGGCCATCGCGTCGCGCGTCGGCCTGGCCGACGTGCAGGTCGGTTTCGACGCGCAGCCGGGATGGAGCGACAAGCCCGACGCCCCGGTGGTTGAGGCGCGAGCCCTGGGAGCCACCTGCGCGGGCGTGCGGGTGTGGAGCCTGTACGTTCCGAACGGGCGCATTCCGGATTCACCGCACTATCGGTACAAGCTGGAATGGCTGGCCGCGTTGAAAGATACGGCGCGAAGCTGGCTGACGGCCGACCCGGGCGCGCAGATCGCGCTTGTCGGCGACTGGAACATCGCGCCGACGGACGAGGACGTCTGGAGCGTCGAGTTCTACAAGAACAGCACGCACGTCACCGAACCGGAGCGGCGGGCTTTCCGCGAGATCGTCGACGCCGGATTCGCCGACGTGGTGCGGCCGTTCGCGCCCGGGCCGGGGGTATATACGTATTGGGACTACACCCAGCTTCGCTTCCCGAAACGCCAGGGCATGCGCATCGACTTCATCCTCGGCTCACCGGCGCTGGCCGAGCGAGTCACCCACGCTGAGATCGTGCGCGAGGAACGCAAGGGCAAGGTACCCAGCGACCATGCGCCGGTGCTCGTCGAGATTGCGGGTTGTTAGCCATACTCCGGCTCCGGCCGATTCTGTTGGGGCACAGTCCGGGCAACGGCGATGGCATCGCGCAGCTCGCCACCGTGGCGCGAGGCGAAGAAGGTCACGTAGAAGGCCGTCGCGTACGCGACAGACGTCCCGATGATCAGCGGGCCGAAAAGTATCGGGTATCGCGCGATCGGTTCCGCCAGGTAGCGACAGCACAACAGCAACACTGCCAAGAACGCCGTTCCGCCGGCCACCAACTGCATCCGCGACCAGCGGTGGCCGCGTACGGGTTCGCGCAGCGCCGACTCCACCGTCAGGCACAACACGGCGCCGGCCACCAGGTCGACGCCGTAGTGGTAGCCGAAACCGAGCGTCGCTGCGATTGTGCCGACGAGCCAGAAGGTGCCGCCCCACCGCAGCCAGCGCGGTGCACCACGGGTGTGAATGAATACCGCCAGCGCCCAGCCGGTGTGCATCGACGGCATGCAGTTACGCGCTGTTTCGTCGTCGAAGGCGATGGCTCTCGGCGTCAGGTCAACCGGTGGCAGAACGTGCGGCCAATAGCTGGCCACTTGAAAGCCTCGGCCCGCAGTGCCGAACGCGAAGTCGGGGCCGACCACCGGAAACATCACGTAGATGACCGGCCCGATCAGGCCGAGCAGCAGAAACGTTCGGATAATGAAGTGCCGTGGCCAGCCCGCAGTCGTGACGTTGCGTAGCTGGTAGAGCGCGATCACCAGTGCGGCGGCGGGCAACTCGATGTACACCCAGTGCAGTACCCCGGACAACACTGGGCCGGCCGCGTCGACCACCCGGCCCAATAGCCACGACGGTTGCGCGAGAGCGTGATCGGCCAGCAGCGCGTACTCGTCCAGCACCGTCGGCCGAACAATCGCGGTGATCCGCAACCAGGCATCACCGACCTTGGTCGCCAGAATGAACAGGATGGCGGACGCGATACCGCGCAACGCGCAAGTGCGGGTCACACCCTCCCAACGCCACAGGACCAGCACGGTCAGTCCGGTGAGCACGATCAGGGGCCCATTCCCGAAGGTGAACACGCCGCCGCGCACCAGCCGCTCGGCGGCGAAAACGACGTCGAGCGCCGCGGCCGTCGACAGCGCGTAGATCCGGCACCGGTTGGATACGCCCACCATGGCCACTCCCAGACCGACCCACGGCACCGTGGCCGATCTCGGGGTAGCAACGTAGTCGCTGATCAGGCTGTGCAGTGGACCCTGAAATCCGGCCCTGCCGGCCGCGACCTGCAACCCAACCAGCAAAACGGCGACCATCGCGACGGCGACCGGGATCCACGCGCGGGTCGGCAACCCTCGCATCCGCGCGCTTCCGACGTCGCTGATGAACACCCGATGAATACTAGATGTCAGCGCCTGGTCGCACGGGTTAACTCACGGGACTGATTCGCAACAACTGCAGGTCAGCTCAGACTTCTTCGGGCTCGTCGGCGTACCGGCCGGGGTTGAACATCGACGCCACCATGCCGAGCAGCATCATGATCGCCGCCGCGACGAACACCACCACGAGGCCGGCATGGAACGGCCCGGAGATCAGCTGCGGGAAGAACACCTTGCCGGTCAGCACATCGGTGTTGACACCGGGCTGCTGCAACGCGTGCGACGGCGCCAGCAGCTCGGCAATCGGGTTGTAGCCCAAGAACGCCGCGAACAGGCTGCCGACAGGCGGAGTGTTGGCCACCTGGTGTGCCACCTCAGACGAGACACCCTGGGCCTGCAGCCCGCCGCTCAACGCGGCGGGCAGCGTGTGGGCCAGTCCGATGATCATCAGCGAGAAGAAGATGCCGATCGACAACGAGGAACCGGCGTTGAAGAACGTCGCGCGCACGCCCGATGCGGCACCGCGTTCCTCGGCGGGGACGCTCGACATGATCGCCGCGGTGTTCGGAGCGGTGAAGATGCCGCCGCCGAGACCGTTGAGGAAGACCAACAGCGCGAACATCCAGTAGTTGAAGTCGACCGGAATCATCACCAGCGCAATGAAAGTCGCCGCCATCAGCAGCATTCCGGTGACCGTGAACGGCCGCGCGCCGATGCGGTCCGCCAAGTGCCCCGCAAGCGGCCCTGCGATCAAGAACCCGAACGTCATCGGCAGCATGTAGATTCCCGCCCATAGCGGCGTGGACTCAAAGCTGTACCCGTGCAACGGGAGCCAGATGCCCTGCAGCCAGATGATGAGCATGAACTGCAGCCCGCCGCGGCCGACGGATGACATCAGCCCGGCCAGGTTGCCCATGCCGAACGACGTCAACCTGAACAGCCGCATGTTGATTATCGGTTGCGCCACGCGCAACTCGATGATGCAGAACGCGACCAACAGCAAGATGCCCAGAGTGATCGAACCGAGCACCCACGGATTGGTCCAGCCGGTCGGGTAACCGCCATACGGCTGGATGCCGTATGTGATTCCGGTGAGCACGACGGTCAGCCCGACGCCGAACGTCACCGTGCCGGCCCAGTCCAGGGTGCCGCGGCGGCGCACACCGATCTCGTGCAGCGACCGCACACTCCACACCGTCCCCAAGATGCCGATCGGCACACCGACCCAGAAAATGGCACGCCAGTCCCACTGCGACAGCACGCCGCCGATCAGCAGACCGAGGAACGAACCGGCGACCGCGGCGACCATGTTCACGCCGAGCGCCATGCCGCGCTGGTTGCTCGGAAACGCATCGGTGAGGATCGCGGCCGACGACGCCATCAACATCGCCCCGCCGACGCCCTGGATCACCCGCCAGCCGATCAGCCACAACGCCCCGGGGCCCAGCTGGAACGGATCGAACGACAACGCCACCGCCGCGACGGTGAAGACCCCGAATCCGATGTTGTAGATGCGCACCCGCCCGTAGATGTCACCCATGCGGCCGAACAGAACGACGAGCACCGCGGTGACGACCAGGTAGCCCATCAGCATCCACAGCAGGTAGCTGACATTGCCCGGCGCCAGTGGGTTCAGCCCGATGCCACGGAAGATCGCCGGCAGCGAGATCAGCACGATCGACGCGTTGATGGTCGCAAGCAAAGTGCCGACCGTGGTGTTGGACAGCGCGACCCACTTGTAGCGCGGGTGGTCGCGGTCCCATCCCCGGCGCCGACGCTCCGTTTCGACAACGGCGAGCGTCGGGTTGGTCACGATGGGGGTGTCGGTCATCTGTATCTCAGTCTGTATCTCAGTCGTCATCCGCCCTATCGGCCCAAAACACATATGTTAGCTATACAAATGAAACGCCGCCAAACCGGCATTCCCGAACGGCGTCCGCCGCGCTAGCGTGGGAGCCGGCCAATAAACCACGCGGGAGCGCACGCCAAGTGCGCTGAGAGGGCGGCTGGCGCCGTCGACCGTACGAACCTGACCGGGTAATGCCGGCGTAGGGAGTCTGCAGTGATCATTTCGCATTCCGATTTATCCGAATCCGTTCACGTGGCAAACATCACCACCGGGGCGATCGAGGGCAGCACAAAGATCTACCGGGAACTTGCCGCCGTGCCGGGTGCCCGGGTCCCGGTCCGGCGGGTGCATCTGACCAACGACGAGCACCTCGACCTGTACGACACCTCAGGTCCGTACAGCGAGCCCGATGCTGCACTCGACCTGCAGGCTGGGCTGCGGCCCCGGCCCGGCGTGGTACGCGACCGCGGAACGCAACTGCAACGGGCCCGCGCCGGCGAGATCACCGCCGAGATGGCTTTCATCGCCGAGCGCGAGGGCGTGCCCGCCGAGCTGGTGCGCGACGAGGTGGCCCGCGGCCGGGCGGTGATCCCGGCGAATCACAACCACCCCGAAAGCGAGCCGATGATCATCGGCAAGGCGTTCCTCGTCAAGGTCAACGCCAACATCGGCAATTCGGCGGTCACCTCGTCCATCGCCGAGGAGGTCGACAAGATGGTGTGGGCCACCCGGTGGGGTGCCGACACGATCATGGACCTGTCAACGGGCCGCGACATTCACCTGACCCGTGAATGGATTCTGCGCAACTCGCCGGTGCCGGTGGGCACGGTGCCGATCTATCAGGCGCTGGAGACGGTCAAGGGCGATCCCGCCGCGCTGACCTGGGAGGCTTACCGCGACACGGTGATTGAGCAGTGCGAACAGGGCGTCGACTACATGACGGTGCACGCCGGGGTGTTGCTGCGCTACATCCCGCTGACGGTCAACCGGGTGACCGGCATCGTCAGCCGCGGCGGCTCGATCATGGCCGCCTGGTGCCTCGCGCACCACCAGGAGTCGTTCCTTTACACCAACTTCGAGGAACTGTGTGAGATCCTGGCGCGCTACGACGTCACGTTCTCCCTCGGTGACGGGCTGCGGCCCGGCTCGATCGCCGACGCAAACGATGCCGCGCAGTTCGCGGAGCTCAGCACGCTCGGCGAACTGACGAAAGTCGCGAAAGCACATGGCGTGCAAGTGATGATCGAGGGCCCGGGCCACATTCCGATGCACAAGATCGTCGAGAATGTGCGGCTGGAAGAGGAGCTGTGCGAGGAGGCGCCCTTCTATACGCTCGGCCCGTTGGCCACTGACATCGCGCCCGCGTACGACCACATCACGTCGGCGATCGGCGCGGCGATGATCGCGCAGGCCGGCACGGCGATGCTGTGCTACGTCACGCCGAAGGAACACCTCGGCCTGCCCGACCGCAAGGACGTCAAGGACGGCGTGATCGCATACAAGATCGCCGCGCACGCAGCCGATTTGGCGAAGGGTCATCCCGGCGCGCAACAGCGCGACGACGCGCTCTCTACCGCCCGCTTCGAATTCCGGTGGAACGATCAGTTCGCGCTGTCGCTGGATCCCGACACCGCGCGGTCCTTCCACGACGAGACCCTGCCCGCCGAGCCGGCCAAGTCCGCGCACTTCTGCTCGATGTGCGGACCGAAGTTCTGTTCGATGCGCATCAGTCAGGACGTTCGCGACGCGATGGCCGAGAAGTCGCGCGAGTTCGTCGAGCAAGGCGGCCAGGTGTATCTGCCGATTTCTCAGTGAATTTTCTTCCGTTAACGCCGCTTGGCCAGACGCCGTTGCGGGTGCTGACGATCGCGGGATCGGACTCCGGCGGTGGCGCGGGAATTCAGGCCGACCTGCGGACGTGTGCGCTGCTCGGCGTGCACGCCCTGGTCGCGGTGACCGCGGTGACGGTGCAGAACTCATTGGGCGTAAAGGGGTTTCACGAGATCCCGCTGGACGTGATCTCCGGCCAGATCGAGGCGGTGGCCTGCGACATCGGTGTGCAGGCCGCCAAGACGGGGATGCTGGCGTCGTCGGCGATCATCGAGACGGTGGCACAGACGTGGCAGGGGCAGGGACTGGCCGGCTCGGTGCCATTGGTCGTCGACCCGGTGTGCGCGTCGATGCACGGGGACCCACTGCTTCATCCTTCCGCGGTGGATTCGCTGAAGCGGCAACTGTTTCCACTGGCCACGCTGATCACCCCAAACCTTGACGAAGTCCGGCTGCTGGTGGACGTCGAGGTCGTCGATCCGGGCTCGCAGCGCGAGGCGGCATGGGCGCTGCACGCGCTCGGCCCGCAGTGGGTGCTGGTCAAGGGCGGCCACCTGCGGTCCTCTCCACAAAGCCCGGATCTGCTGTTCGATGGCACCGAGTTCCATGAGTTCGATGCACCGCGCGTGTCCACCGGCAACGATCACGGGGCGGGCGACACGCTGGCCGCCGCGGCGGCGTGCGCATTGGCGCACGGGTACTCGGTGCCGGACGCGGTTGCGTTCGGCAAGCGGTGGGTGACCGAATGCATCAGGGCCGCGTACCCATTGGGACACGGCCACGGTCCGGTATCCGCCCTATTCAGGCTGGCATGAACCTCGACGCGATCGCCGGCGTGGCGCACGAACCGAAGGGAACGCCGTCGGGTGTCGTCGTGCTCACGCACGGCGCAGGAGGCAGCCGAGAGTCGTCGCTGCTGAAGCGGATCTGCGACGAGTGGGCGCGACGGGGATGGCTGGCGGTGCGCTACGACCTTCCGTACCGGCGCCGTCGGCCGAAGGGCCCGCCGTCGGGGTCGGCCGCCACCGACCGCGCGGGCATCGAACAGGCCGTGGCACTTGCCCGCACGTTGGCCGGCGGGCCGATAGTTGCGGGCGGACACTCGTACGGAGGCAGGCAGACGTCGATGGCCGTGGCAGAAGGCTTGGCCGTAGACGTCTTGACGCTGTTCTCGTATCCGGTTCACCCACCGGGCAAGCCCGAGAAGCCGCGCACCGAACATCTGCCCGACATCGGGGTCCCAACGGTTTTCACCCACGGCACCAGCGATCCGTTCGGCACCATCGACGAGGTGCGGGCCGCGGCGGCATTGATCCCCGCGCCAACCGACATCGTGCAGATCACCGGTGCCCGTCACGACTTGGGCAGCAAGACGCTCGACGTCCCGGCACTGGCCGTCGACGCGGCTGTACGACTGGCCGCCGAGCGATAGAGTGCGCAGACCTCTTACGCCCAGGCGTCGAAATACCGCGAAGCCGGTGTGGTTGACGCCTCGAGCCCATACCTTCAGTTCATGACGTACCCGCCCGGACAGCCGCCATACGGGCAGCAGCCGTATCAGCAGCCACAGCCGTACCAGCAGCCGCAGCCGTACCAGCAGCCATACCAACAGCCGTACCCGCCCTACCCGCCCTATCCGACCGATGCGCCGACGCGGTCGACCAACGGCTTCGCGATCGCCTCGTTGATCTTGGGCATCATCGGGTTCGTCTGGATTTTCGCGCTGCTGAGCGTGATCTTCGGCATCATCGCGCTCAACCAGACGAAGGGCGGCAAGAAGCAAGGCCGCGGCATGGCGATAACAGGTCTGGTGCTGTCGGGGTTGTGGACGGTGATCCTGGTTGCGGTCGTCGTCGGGCTGGTCATCTCCGGCGAAGGCTCCGTACGCGCGACCGACGTCCAGGTCGGCGATTGCATCGAGACAACACCGAAGGAGGGGGCGACCGTCAAAACGATGCCCAAGGTGTCGTGCGACAAGCCACACGAGGACGAGGTCTTCGCGCTGCTGCAGGTGTCCGGCGACACGTTCCCCGGGCAGGCGACGATGCAGAACCAGTACGAGAAGAAATGCATGACGGCACTGGACACGTATTCACCCAAGGCGGCCGCCGATTCCGCGTATCAGATCTTCATTCTCTATCCCACGCAGCAGACCTGGGACCAGGGCGACCGCCACGTCGCGTGCCTGACGATCACCGAAGACAAGCGAACCGGCTCGGTCAAACAGTGAGCAATACCACCGCCTCGTCCCAAGAGCCATCTTCATCCGTACCCGGTACCTCAGGTACCGTCGACCCATGTCTTCTGCTCTTCGCCCAAGCGGCTCATCGCCGACCGAGCAGCAGTTCGACGTGGTCATCGTCGGCGCCGGTTTCGGCGGAATCGGGGCCGCGATACAGCTCAACCGGCTGGGATACGACAACCTGGTCATCCTCGAACGAGAGACCGACCTCGGCGGAACCTGGCACGTCAACCGCTATCCCGGCCTGGCCGTCGATATCCCGTCGACCACCTACTCCTATTGGTTCGAACCCAACCCGAACTGGTCGCGCCTGTTCGCGCCCGGCCAAGAGCTGAAGAACTATGCCGACCACGTCGCCGACAAGTACGACGTGCGCCGCTACATGCGCTTCAACACGACGGTCGAGGGAGCGCGCTGGGATGAGGACGCCCAGGTCTGGAAGGTCGCACTGGCCGATGGTGAGACGCTGACCAGCCGCTTCCTCATCACCGCCACCGGTTTCCTGTCCCAGCCGCACACCCCCGACATCCCCGGGATCACCGGGTTCAAGGGCCGCATCATCCACACCACCGCGTGGGACGACGGTTACGACTTCGATGGCCACCGGGTTGCGGTTATCGGCACCGGCGCAACGGCCGTGCAACTGATCCCGGAGCTGTCGAAGAAGGCCGCCGACCTGACGGTATATCAGCGCACTGCGATCCATGTTGTGCCGAAATTCGATTTCCCGATCCCGCCGTTCCTACGGCGGCTGTTCGCGCGGGTGCCGCTGGTACAGCGGGGGTTCCGCTGGGTCACCGACAACATCCTCGAGCTGATGATGGTGTCCGCGGTGCTGCGCTACCACCGGTTCCACCGGCTCAACATCGCCGCCGCCGACCTGGCCAAGACCCACCGGTTGCTGTCCGTGCGCGATAAGGATCTGCGGGAACGGCTGACCCCGGACTACGACTTCGGTTGCAAGCGGCCGACGTACTCGAACTCGTACTATCGCACGTTCAACCAGCCGCACGTCCACCTGCAGACCACCGGCATCGACCGGATCGAGCCGGACGGCATCGTCGCCAACGACGGCACCAAGACCGTCATCGACACCCTCGTGCTGGCCACCGGCTTCGACCTGTGGGACGCCAACTTCCCCGCCATCGAGATCATCGGCCGCGCGGGCCGCAACCTCGGAAAGTGGTGGCGCGACAACAGGTTCCAGGCCTACGAGGGGCTGTCGATCCCCTACTTCCCCAACTACCTGAGCCTCGCGAGCCCGTACGCGTTCAGCGGGTTGTCGTTCTTCAACACGATGGAATACCAGATGCGGCACATGGATCGGCTGTTCGGCGAGCTGCGCCGCCGCAGGGCCACCACGTTCGAGGTGACCGAGGACGCCAACGCCGAGTTCCTCGACCGGATGACCAAGCTGCTGGACAACTCGGTGTTCTACGGCGGTGACTGCGCGACATCGCGGTCGTACTACTTCAACCACAGCGGCGAGGCGTCGCTGCTGCGGCCCACCTCCACCCACAACGCAGTGGCCGAACAGGCTCGATTCCCGCTGAGCGACTACACATTCTCCTGACCCGAAAGGATCCTTATGTCAAAACTCGTAGGTCTGGCCGGTTTGGGCATGGCGGGCATCGGCCTGGCTCATTTCGTGAAGCCGGACGCGTTCGAATCGATAACAGCACAGACGTTTCCTGACAACACCCAGCAACATATCTACCTGGACGGCGCCGCCGAGACGGTGCTCGGCCTGGCCTTGGCGATGCCGAAGACACGCAGGCTGGCCGTGGTCGGATTGCTCGGATACGGCGGCTATTTGGCCGCGAACACTCTCAAGAACCGAGCAGCGTAAGTTCCATCAGCTGCCGCACGCATGCTCGAGATGGTTCACCGTGTCCTCACCTACCGCGTCTCGGTCGCGGGGCTGATTGGCATCGGGTTCCTGATCGGTTTTCCGTACCTGCTCGTCGGAGTGCTGTGGTCCCTCAACCACACCGAGCATCTGCATCAGATGCACGGAGCTGACCTGGTCGTGTCCTTCCTGGGACAGATCGTGTCGTGGCCGGTGCTGTTGTTCTCCGACGTCTGCATGGTCTGATCCTGTGCAGGAGGCACTGTGACGAACCGTGGCTGGTTCATTCTCCTCTTCGGCGCTGCGCTCGTCGGAATCGGCCTGTTGGCGTTGAACTTTCCGGTGTTTCTGGATGCATATGACCAATGGGGCTGGCAGATCAAGTGCGGCACCGGATACCGCGCCGACTTGATGCAGGCGGAGATTGCCCGACAGGCGTCCCCACATACCAACTTCGTCGACCAGTGCCAGACCGCGCTGGCGTCGCGGCGCGCCTGGAGCATCCCGATCGCCGTCGCAGGCTGGGTGATCCTCTCCGGGGTCGCCATCGCCTTGTGGCTGCATGCCTCGCCTACCACCGAACGGGCGGACGCCTTAACGTAGGGCCGTGACCGGCCCGTCGCTCGAGCGCCGCCTCGGCCTGGCCGACGCCGTCGTCATCGGCCTGGGCTCGATGATCGGCGCGGGCGTATTCGTCGCGCTGGCGCCGGCGGCGGCCGCGGCGGGCACCGGGTTGCTCGTGGGTTTGGCGGTGGCGGCCGTCGTGGCGTACTGCAACGCGACCTCGTCGGCACGGTTGGCTGCGCGGTACCCGCAGTCCGGCGGGACCTACGTGTACGGCCGCGAGCGGCTCGGCGAGTTCTGGGGCTATCTCGCCGGATGGGGATTCGTGGCCGGCAAGACGGCGTCGTGCGCCGCGATGGCGCTCACCGTCGGCTACTACACCTGGCCGGCGCAGGCGCACGCGATCGCCGTCGCGACCGTCGCCGTCCTGACCGCGATCAACTACGTCGGCGTGAAGAAGTCCGCGCTCCTGACGAGGGTGATCGTCGCCGTCGTGCTGGTGGTGCTGGCGGTTGTCGTGGTCGTCGTCTTCACCTCGGGCGCAGCGGATTTCGGACAAGTTCGGCCGGGCGGCCGGCTCGGCGGCGTGCTACGGGCGGCCGGGATCTTGTTCTTCGCGTTCGCCGGATATGCGCGGATCGCGACGCTGGGCGAGGAAGTCCGTGACCCTGCGCGCACCATTCCCCGCGCAATACCGCTGGCGCTCGGCATCACGCTGGCCGTCTACGCCGCGGTGGCCGTCGCGGCGCTGTCGGTGCTGGGAAGTGACGGGCTGGCCCGCGCCACCGCTCCGCTGGCCGAGGCGGTCAGGGCTGCCGGAGCGCCGGCATTCGAGCCGATGGTGCGGGTCGGCGCAGCCGTTGCGGCGGTGGGATCGCTGCTGGCGTTGATTCTCGGGGTGTCCCGCACGACGCTCGCGATGGCACGCGATCGTCATCTGCCGCACGGGCTTTCGGCTGTACACCCGCGGTTCAAGGTACCGCACCGCGCGGAGTTGGCGGTCGGCGTCATTGTCGGGGCTGTCGCCGCGTTCGCCGACGTCCGCGGAGCGATCGGCTTCTCCTCGTTCGCGGTGTTGGGGTATTACGCGGTCGCGAACGCGTCGGCCTGGACGCTGGGGGAGACTCTGGGGCGTCGGCTGATCCCGGCCGTCGGGCTGGCGGGCTGCCTGGTCCTGGCGTTCGCGCTTCCGCTGACGTCCGTGCTGTCGGGGGCCGCGGTGCTCGCGGTCGGCGCGGCGATCTATGCGGTGCAACGATTCCGCACACAGCCCCGCGCTGATGGTGTGTAGTCGTCTGCGTGATTCCGATGACCTGGACTCGAGTCGAGGGCCACGACGTCGTAGCGCCTCACGAGCGGCTGAGCTGGCTGCGGACGGCAGGAATCGGAGCCCAGCACGTGGTGGCGATGTTCGGCGCGACGTTCCTGGTGCCTGTGCTCACCGGGTTTCCGCCCGCGACGACGCTGCTGTTCTCGGGCGTGGGCACGATCCTGTTCCTGGTCATCACCGGAAACCGGCTGCCGAGCTATCTGGGGTCGAGCTTCTCGGTGATCGCGCCGGTCACGGCCGCGGTGGCGAGCAACGGCCACCGAAGCGCGCTCGGCGGGCTGATCGCGGTCGGGGCGTCACTGGTGGTTGTCGGCCTGGCCGTGCACGTGGTGGGCACCCGCTGGCTCGACGTCGTGCTGCCGCCGGCGGTGACGGGCGCGATCGTCGCGCTGATCGGGTTGAACCTGGCGCCGGCGGCGAAGGCCAACTTCGACAAGGGGCCGCTGGTAGGTGCAGTCACGCTGGTGCTGCTGGTGAGCTCACTGGCCTTCTTCCGCGGAATCCTTGGCAGGCTGGCGATTTTCACGGCGGTGGTCGCCGGGTACCTGTTGGCGCTGGGGCTCGGCGAGGTGAACACGTCGCGGATCAGCTCGGCCGCGTGGGTGGGCCTGCCGGAGTTTCAGACCCCGACGTTCACGTTGTCGGTGCTGCCGTTGTTTATGCCCGCCGTGGTGGCGCTGATCGCGGAGAACATCGGGCATGTGAAGTCGGTTGGACAGATAACGGGCAACGACGTCGACCCCCTGATGGGCCGGGCGTTGGCGGCCGACGGGGTGGCGACGATGCTTGCCGGGGCCGGCGGCGGATCGGCGACCACGACGTATGCCGAGAACATCGGGGTGATGGCGGCCACCAAGGTCTACTCGACTGCGGCGTACTGGATCGCCGGCGCAGTGGCGATCGCATTGGCGTTGTGCCCCAAGGTCGGTGCTGCGATTTCGGCCATCCCACCCGGTGTGCTCGGCGGTGCGACGATCGTGTTGTACGGCTTGGTCGGCATTCTCGGCGTGCGGATCTGGATGACCAACCACGTCGACTTCACCGACCCGGTGAACCAGATGACCGCCGCGATCCCCCTCATTCTCGGCATCGCTGACTTCACTTGGCGCATAGGTGACTTGACGTTCACCGGGATCGCGCTGGGATCGATCGCCGCGTTGGTGATCTACCACGGCATGCGAGGCCTACGCAGGTTGCGTGATGTGCGCAATCAGAATGGCGGGGGTTCTTCGTCTCCGGGATCCGACGGTGCAGCGGCCCCGAAGTAGGCGGCTTCCCAAGCTTCTCGGCGTGCCTGGCGGACCTTGTGGTTGCCGGCGCGCTCGCTGGCGAGGAGTTTCGCACGGTTGTCGGCTCGGGTGGTTTTGCGGCACACAACGTCGGAAAGATCAGCGCGCTGCCGGGCAGCGTCACATAGGTCTGCCCGCCGGGCAGCGTCCAGATCACCGTGCCAGCCGCCAGATGGCCGCTGGGCCTGTGAGCCACCCTGGCGCACCTATGGTCTTGCCGATGCCCTTTGCGTTATGTAATGGCGTGGCTAGCGCCGCCGCGCTGCTGCTCCTCCGATGCCAAGTACTCCACCATCCGGCAAAGGTTGACAACAGCCGCGCTCAACTTGTAGATGGTGGCGTCCCGATCTTCCACGCACGACTGCCAGTCCGGGAACTCCTGCGGCAATTTCTGGTTGTCTGCGTTGGTGTGGATTTTCTGCTCGATTTGCTCGCACACATCCGCGAGAGTCATCTCTCCCGGCGCACCGATGTCAGAGAACCATTTATCAGTAGTCATGTCACGATTTCCTCCTCAACCGACATACGGATCTGGTGTCGTGCCGTCATCGTTTCTTCGCCGAGCGTCCTGGCGTAAGAGTCCAAATGCTCTACCTCACCGGTACGCGCCGGGGGGTATCCTCCAGCAATTCCGGTGCCATCGGTCAACTGAACTAAAGCCCTCGACCTCGGCAGCCCAAACGTCGAGGTAAAACGGACTGTAGCGCCTAACTGGCACGCGCAGGAGCTGTATTGACGAAGCCGTAAATCTTATCTGAACGTCTATAGCGCGGGGTGACACCGGCTTGCTAAAGAACCTTTTGACTCTGGCGGGCTAATGACCTGAGCACCGACCATCGGATTTCCCGGCCGTGGGACTTTCGCCCCCTTTTCTTGGTCGTTGGCTGAACGTATCGTGGCAAGTGGGGGATTGCACCAAAGGGGGCAGTGATGGGTCTGAAGAAGATCATCGCAGCAATCGCAATCACCGGTTCGCTAGGCGCTGCCGCCCTCGGACTCGGCGCGGGTACCGTGCAGGCCGACGATTGGGTGCCGTGGGTGCCGTGGGTGCCGCATGTGGACGATTGGGTTCCGAACCCAGCGGCGCCCGGACAGCTCGCGAAATGGTGCCCCTGGCACTCCCCGCCTGGTCACTGGGTTGGGGGTCCACACGGGATACCCTGTAGCTAGGGGTCACCCGAATGGTTGTTTAGGTTGTGAGTGCGGCTGGCCGAAAAACACTCCGCCCACAGGGTGATCTGTCCGGTGTCTTAGGCACCATTTGACCCGTTGGGTGTCACGCGTACTTTATGTCGGACACCAAGCACGTCGTTCTGATTCACGGCGCATGGAGCCGTGGGGAGCAGTTGGCTGCGGTCCGCGCCGCATTCGAAGAGCGTGGCTACACGGCGCACACGCCGACGCCGCGACATCATGAGTTGCCCTTGCATGAGGGAGCGGTGAAGATCGCGTCACTGAGCCTTCGGGACTACACCGACGACCTGGTGGCGTTGGTGAACTCGCTGGATTCCCAACGCTTCTGGTAGGTCACTCGATGGGCAGGCTGCTGGCGCAGTTGGTCGCCGCGCGCACACGCCACGCTGGGTTGGTGGCAGCATGTCCCAGCTCGGCGGCGGGCATCCTTGGTGCGACCCGCACAAGCTTGCGCATGTGTCTCCCGTACTTACTACGGCCACGTCCCGGGACCAAGCCGTGCCGCCCCGTGGCGAAGCTTTCCAAGGCCACCGTTGCACAAACGCGGCGCATCTCGAACAGCGAACCGATTCTCACTAACCGCCGAGCGATCGCCCGGTTCTCTGTGCGCAGCCGCACAGCTCGACGCAGGGCAGCCCCGGCCCCCTCATGAATTCCCCACCACATGCCGGGTGCGATCCCCACGGACCGGCACACCGTTGCGGCCACCGATGTCTTGCGCGTAAAGCGCCACCGCGTAGGCGACGCCGCCCCCGTTGATGCCCAGCGCCGTCCGGTCGATGTGCTGCAGCGTGTCGGATGGCTTGTGGTAGTTCGGATCGAACGGCTGGTCGGCCTCGCCGCCCCACAGCCGCGCCTGCTCGGCACTCTTCTTCTCCTCGGCGCCCGAATACAGTCCACCCGATGGGATACCCGCCCGCGTGAAGCCGTCGTAGTCCGACCGGCCGTTGAAAGACGTGTCCTCGGCTGTCTTTCCGGCGATCGTCAGATAGGCGACCAGCGTCCGCTCGATGCCGGCCGATCCCTCCGGGACCCGCGGTGGGCCCTCGTCGGGCGGCGGGGGCGAGGACTGATCGCCGTCGTACGTGAAATACCCGGGGTTCGGTGAAGCCAGCATGTCGAAGTTCAGATACAGCGCGATGTCCTTCAGCGCATTCTCGTCGAGCGACTGAATGTACCTCTGGGAACCGACGAGCCCGAGTTCTTCGGCCCCCCAGAACGCGAACCGCACGGCGTTCTGAATAGGCGGCGAGCTGCCCATCTGCAGCGCGGTCTCGAGCACCGCAGCCACCCCCGAACCGTTGTCGTTGATGCCGGGGCCCTCCGCGACGCTGTCCAGGTGCGCTCCCACCATGACGACGTTCTGCGCGGAACCTGTCTTCGTCTGTGCGATCACGTTGCGCGCCTGCACCGTTTTGACCTTGGCGTCGACCTTGATCGTCGTCGGCCCCGACTCGTTCCTCAGGAGCGCCCCGTCGGTCTTGGCGATGCTGACCACCGGAATCTTGACGTCGGTCTGCGCGCCGAGCGTGCCACTCATCTTTTGCTCGGTGACGTTGTCGACGATCACCAGCCCGACCGCGCCACGCTGGACCGCCGCCGCCTCCTTGGCCGAAAACTGGCAGGACCCACGGTCCACCAGGACCACCGCGCCGGCGACCGGCAGGCCGTCATAGTCGGATGCCGAGCACCCCGGCGTGTCCTCGGCTGGAGCCGCGACCAGCGGACCGGTGACCCCGTCCGGCCCGGTGCCGGCTGAATATTGCAGCACATGCGTCGGGACCGTCGCGCCGTTCACCGCCAGCGATACCGCCCCGGCCTCGAACTGCCGGAAGTCGAAATTCGGCGTCTGCACGTCAAAGCCTTTGTCGCGTAATACGTTTGTGATGTAGTCGATGCTGGAGTCGTAGCCCGGCGTGCCAACCGCGCGGTTGCCGCCGTTCGCATCGGCGATCTGCTGGAGCTTGTCCAGGTGCACGAACATCGCGTCGGCGGTGACCTTCTGGCGCATCGACTGCGCGTAATCCGCGGCCGCGGGCGCCGTCCTTCGCTGCTCAGGCTGCTCGCTTGAGCATCCCCCGAGTGCCGCGACAATCGACAGCACCGTCAGCAGCGCCGCTGCGATTTGCCATCTTCGCCACACGGGCAACAGGTTAGCTGCCGGCATCATGGATCGCGTCGATTGATGATGACGATCGCCGCCAGGAAGATTACGGCAACGACCGCGGTGAAGTAGAGGAGCGCCCCCACCGGTCCCCACCACAGCGGAGACCCGGAAAACCACCGCACCCCGGTGAACTCGTACGCGTTCGTGAACGGCAACAGCGGACCGAGATGTTCGCCGACGCGCGGCGTCGAACCCAACAGCGGCTCGATCACGAACGGCATCAACAACAGCACGGCGATCACCGCGGCCGTGTAGCGCAGTAGCGCGCCCAACCCGATTGCGAGCACCGCGCCCAGCGCCGCGTACAGTCCGACCGCGCCGACCGGGCGCCAGGTCTCCGCGTGCGTCAGCGACAGCCGAGCGCCAACGCGCTCGCTGGCCAGCGCCCGCGCCACCGCAATCGACGCGACCACCATCACCGCGGCGAACCCGCCCGCAAACACCGCGGCAATCGCTGCCTTGGCGCACAGCACCCGGGTGCGGTTGGGCGTGGCCATGAACGTCGTGCGGATCATGCCGGTCCGGTACTCGCCGGTGATCGTCATCGCCGCAAGAATCATCAGCACCGGGACGCCGAACGTGGCGACACCGATGGCAGCCCGCTCGGGCGGCAGCGGGCTGTCCGAAAAACTCGCCGCCGGTTGGATCGCGGCCAGGCCCAGGCTCAGCGCCACCGCCAGCGCTGCTGACCACACCGGCGATCGTGTGGTCGACAGCTTGATCCGCTCTGACACCAGTGTCATGACGGCACCCCGCTGGGGCGGTAATCCGCCCGATAGTCCACGCTGTCGTCGGTCAGTTCCATATACGCCTCTTCCAGCGACGCCGGCTTCGGGCTGAGCTCGTGCAGCGTGACGCCGTGACCGGCGGCCAGCTCGCCGACCTGCTCGACGGTGCCGCCACTGACCAGCAGCGCCGTCCCGTCGCGCTCCACCCGCAGGCCGGCGCGGGTCAGCACGTCGCGCAGCGCGTCCGGCCGGGGACTGCGAACCCGGACGGTGTCGGAGCGGCTGAGGAAGTCGCTCATCGTGGTGGCCGCGATCAATTTGCCGCGGCCGATGACGACGAGCCGATCGGCGGAGTTGGCCATCTCGGCGAGCAGGTGGCTTGACACGAAAACGGTCCGGCCCTCGTCTGCCATCGTCCGCATCAGCGTACGGACCCACCGGATGCCTTCTGGGTCAAGGCCGTTGACGGGCTCGTCGAAGATCAGCACCGGCGGGTCGCCGAGCAGTGCGGCGGCGATACCCAGTCGCTGCGACATGCCGAGCGAGAACGTCCCGGCATTCTTGCCCGCGACGTCCGTCAGACCGACCATCGCCAGCACCTCGTCGACCCGCTTCGCACTGACCCGATTGCTGGCGGCGATCCAGCGCAGGTGGTTGCGCGCGGTCCGGTTCGGGTGCACCTGGCCGGCGTCCAACAATGCGCCGACCGTCCGCAGCGGGTGCCGCAGAGTGTGGTAGTTGCGGCCGCCGATCGTGGCGGTGCCCGCCGTCGGCCGGTCCAGGCCGACGATCATCCGCATCGTGGTCGACTTGCCTGCGGCGTTGGGGCCGAGGAAGCCGGTGACGACGCCCGGCTCGATCGAGCAGGTCAGATCGTCGACGGCGCGCCTGGAACCGAATCGCTTCGTACCGAGCCTGGAACCGAACACCTTGGTCAGTCCGCGCAGCTCGATCATGGGGCCCATGACGACCGTCCATCGCCGACCTGTGCCGTCACCAGATCGGCGACCGCGCGCATGCCTGCTGCGTTGGGGTGCAGCGGCGCGGGACGCCCCGGCCACGGCGCACCGAAGCGCCTCGTCCACGGGTCCACCGACCACGCGTGATGATCGCGGCTCGCTTCGCCCGCCTTGACGACCTCGCACCCGGTCGCCGCGGCCGCGTCCGCGGTGTGCTCCGCCAGCGCGGCCGCGATATAGCGGCCGAGGTCGGCATCGGCGTTCGATAGCGGTGACGCCCTGCGTCCGGCGGGCGGTAGCAGGGTGAGGTAGTCAACGAACAGCACACGCGCGCTCGGCGCATGCCGCCGGACGGTGTCACCGACCTCGTTCAGCGACTTGGCGACGTCGCCGAGCGCGTGCTCGCGGGCCGAGCGGTTGCGCAAGTCGCGGATGCGGCCGCCCAGCACCGGCACCCACTGGGCAGGCCCCGGCAGGCACGCAGCGGTCAACAGCGGCACGTAGCCGACGTCGTTGCCACCGATCGTCACGGTGACCAAGCTCTCGGACCCGTCGAGCGCCTCGACCTGTGGCGGCGCGCCAAATTGTCTGTCCCGCAGCACGTGTGCAGTCGTCGCACCTGAATACGTCACATCGACCAGGTCCAGCCCCAGCTGCGCGGCCACGAGATGCGGATAATTGCGCGCCGAGCGGCCGGCCGGCCACGGCGCGCCGTTCGCGCGTGGAGTGATGCCCGGTCCGGCCGCCATCGAGCTGCCGAGCGCAACGTAGCGCACCGTCATGTGCCCCGGGATGGTGCCGGGCTGGACGCTTGCGCCCAGAATCGCTTCGGGATCCGGCCGGCATGCCGGGCCAGGCGTCCGGCGGTGACGGCGGCGGCCATCGCCGCGGCCATCGTCGGCGGGTCGGCGGCTCGGGTCACCGCGGTGGCCAGCAGCACAGCGTCACATCCGAGTTCCATCGCGAGCGCGGCGTCGCTGGCCGTGCCGATTCCGGCGTCGAGCACCACCGGGACACCGGCCTGCTCGACGATCATCTCGATGTTGTGCGGGTTCACGATGCCGAGCCCGGTGCCGATCGGTGATCCCAGCGGCATCACCGCGGCGCAGCCGGTGTCCTCCAGCCGGCGCGACAGCACCGGATCGTCATTTGTGTACGGCAGGACGACGAAACCGTCATCGACCAACTGCTCTGCGGCGCGGACCAATTCAACGGCATCGGGCAGCAGCGTCCGTTCGTCGGCAATCACCTCAAGCTTGACCCATTCGGTCTGCAGTGCCTCGCGTGCGAGCTGCGCGGTGAACACCGCCTCGGCAGCGCTGCGGCATCCGGCGGTGTTGGGCAACGGCGTGATGCTCAGCCGCGTCAGCAGATCCAGCACGCCGGTGCCGTCGGCGGCGTCGACGCGGCGGATGGCCACCGTGGTCAGCTCCGTGCGCGATGCGACCAGCGCCTCCTCCAACACCGTGAGGTTGGTGGCACCGCCGGTACCCATGATCAGCCGTGAGGTGAAGCTGCGGCCGGCGATCGTCAGCTTGTCAGGCTCAGCCACCCTGCACCGCCGTCACGATCTCCAGCCTAGCGCCATCAGAAAGTGTTCTGTTCCAGCGCGATCGGGGCAGCACGGTCCAATCCAGCGCCACCGCAACACCTTTGTCGGGGAAGCCGAGCCGCCGCAGCAGCGCGACGACGGTGATCTCGTCGTCGACCTGCACCCGTTCGTCGTTCACCGTGACTATCACGTGGCCCCCACAAGCGCATCCAATTCCGCGAGGATCTTCTCCGCGGTCCACGGTGCCAACAGAAAGCCGGAGCGGCCATGACCGGCGGCCACCAGCACGCGGTTGTCCAACCGGCCGACGATCGGCAGATTGTCCGGCGTCATCGGCCGCAAGCCGGCCGCGCACTCAGCCAGTTCGTATTCGCCGAGCGCCGGAACCACCGCGCAGGCGTCGTCGAGCAGCTCCCGGACGCCCGTTACCGCGGGCGCGGTGTCGCGGCCGTGCTCATACTGGGTTGCGCCCACCACCACACCGTCGGCGCGGGGCACCAGATACACCTGCCTACCGTGCACCCGGGCGCGAATCACCCTCTGCGGCACCGGCATACAGCCCGGTCGCCACCGCAGCCGCAACACCTCACCCTTCACTGGACGGATCGCAACGCCGGGCCAGAGTGCCGGGACGTCGATCCCGTTGGCGAGCACCACGGCGTCGGCATCGGCCACCTCGGCGATGTCCCGGATGGGCGGACCCCACGCGATGCCGAGACGTTCGCAGTGCGCGGCCAACGCCTCCACCACCGCGCGATTGTCGACGGCCAGCTCCGTGACCGCACGGAATCCATGCCGAATGCCCTGCGCCAGAAGTGGTTCCACGTCACGCGCATTCGCCGTCAGCGTCACGGGGTGGCCCTGGGCCGCCAGCCACTCCCCGACCGTTCGGAGGTCGGCGGCGTCCGCGCGGTCCACCGCCACGACCAGCGACTCGCGCGCGGTGATCACGCTGTCAGGCAGGCCGTCGAGGAAGGAGCCGTGCCCACGCCGATTCCACAGCGCCAGCGACTCCAGTCCGATCCGCAGCAATCGCTCCTCTCCCGGCCAGCCTTCGCTGTGTGGGGCCACCATCCCGCCGGCCACCCAGGACGCGCCGGGGTCGGCGGGATCGCGATGCACCAGCACCGTGCGGCCGGACAACGCAAGCCGGCGGGCGACCGACAGACCGATGACGCCGCCGCCGATCACCGCGATGGAACCGTTAGACATGTCGATTTCTAGGCTAGTCGGTGTGCAGGAACGTCATCGGCGGGCAGGAGCGAAGCGACTAGGGGATCAGAGGAGTCGGCTGGCCGAGGCCAGGCTGTACCTGTGCACCGACGCCCGCAGGGAGCGCGGTGACCTGGCGGAATTCGCCGATGCGGCGCTGGCCGGCGGCGTCGACATCATCCAGCTGCGCGACAAGGGATCGGCCGGTGAGCAGCGATTCGGCCCGCTCCAGCCGCGCGCCGAACTGGCGGCGCTGGAGGTTCTCGCCGACGCGGCGCGCCGCCACGGTGCGCTGCTGGCGGTCAATGACCGTGCCGACATCGCCCGCGCGGCCGGTGCCGACGTGCTGCATCTGGGCCAGGACGATCTGCCGCTCAACCTCGCCCGCGCCATCGTCGCGCCTGGCAGTCTGATCGGCCGCTCCACACATGACGCCAACCAGGCCCGGGCGGCGTTGACCGAGGACGTCGACTACTTCTGCGTCGGCCCCTGCTGGCCGACACCGACGAAGCCGGGCCGCCCGGCGCCGGGACTCGACTTGGTGCGGACCGTGTCTTCAATGCACACAGCCCTCATGAAGACAGACAAGCCGTGGTTCGCGATCGGCGGCATTGACCTGCAACGACTGCCCGAGGTACTCGACGCGGGCGCGCGCAGGGTGGTGGTGGTCCGGGCCATCGCCGCGGCCGAGGACCCGTTCGCGGCAGCCCGCGATCTCAGCGCGGCACTTACAGCAACGGGGTGACGCGGCTCAACTCGAGCAGCCGATGCCAGCTTGCCGCGAAACCGGGATGCAGCGGCAGCTCGGCCACCTCCTCCTCGACTACCCACCGCAGTTCATCGCTCTCATGGTTCGGCACGGTGTCGAGCGGATGCGACGCATCCGCGACGACGGTCGTATAGGTCCACCGACTGCCGCTGGCGGTGGCCGTCACCACTGTCGCCCGGACGACGACATTCTCGACAATCAGGCCGGCCTCTTCATGGGCCTCGCGGACGGCTGCCTCCTCCGCGCTCTCGTGGCTGTCACGCGCGCCGCCGGGCAGACCCCACGTGCCGCCCTGGTGGCTCCACGCGGCACGGTGCTGCAGCAACACCGCCCGACTACCGTTCGGTAGCGGTGCCCGTAGCAGTAGACCGGCTGCTCCATGTCGGCCCCAGAACATCCCGCCCGTGTCGGACAGCACCCAGCCGTCACCGTCGCCACGCACGGTCTCAGAATAGGCAGGATTCACAGGCGCGGAACTGCGAACACGGCGAGCCACGCCACCGTCTCTTAGAATTCGCTTATAGTTTGAGTTGCGAGCGAGACCATGGTGCGAACGAGACCGTGAGGGGCGCAATTCGGTGACGTTGGAGCTGGCGCATCCATCGACGGAGCCGGTCCCGTCGCAGGCACCCGTCGAGCCTGCCCATCCCCGCTGGTGGTTCTGGCGCACCACGCCGGGCCGCATCCTCGTCAGCGGTGTCGTCCTGATCGCGCTCGTTGCACTCAGCGCGTTCGCCATCGCGACCACGATCGACCGCCGCGAGCTGGCGCTGACCACAGTGCTCAACCACACCGAACCGTTGGCGTTCGCCGCCGGGCAGCTGTACACGACGTTGTCGGTGGCCGATGCCGCCGCGTCCACCGCATTCATCGCCGGCGCGGAACCGCGCGAGGTGCGCCAGCGCTACGAGCAGGCGATCACCAACGCCGCGGTGGCGTTGACCCAGGCGTCCAGCGGCCTTACCGACCCGCCGATGCAGGAGTTGCTCAGCCAGATCAACGCCCGGCTGGCGGTCTATGCCGGTCTCGTCGAAACCGCGCGGACGAACAATCGGGCAGGCAACCCGATCGGCTCGTCGTATCTGTCCGAGGCGTCGTCGCTGATGCAGCAGCAGATCCTGCCCGACGCGAAGCGGTTGTACGACGAGACGTCGGCGCGGGTGGACGCTCAAACGACGGCGTCGACGGATATCCCGACGCTGGGCATCGTGATTGTCCTCGCGACGCTGATGTTCGGCGCGTACTCAAACCGTTGGCTGGCCCGAAGAACGCAGCGTCGGCTGAACTTCGGCTTTGTCGCCGGTGGGGCTGCGGTGCTGATCATGTTGATCTGGGTTGGCACGGTGCTGACGATTTCCACCACCAATAGCCGCAGCGCTAAGGGCTCTGCGGCCGAGTCCCTCAAGACCGTCACCAATTTGGCGATCCTGGCCCAGCAGGCCCGCGCCGACGAGACCTTGGCGTTGATCCGGCGCGGCGACGAGGACGTCCGCCAGCAGTCGTATTACCAGCGGATCGACAACATGCACCAGCTGCTCCACGACTATCTCAACCGCAACGACGCGATCGACAAGTCGGATCTGAAGAACGCCGACCAGCTGCTGTCGCGGTGGCGGCAGGCCGACGAGCGCATCAACTCCTACATCGCCGTCGGCAACTACCAGGCCGCGACGCAGGTGGCCCTGGGGACCGGCGACCAGGATTCCACCCCGGCGTTCGACCGGTTGGAGCAGGCGGTGAATAACGCCATCGCGGAGAGCCGCCGCCAGCTGCGCAATGACATCGTCAACGCGCGCACGGTGTTGTCCGGGGCGACGATCGGCACGGTGGTGCTCAGCGTCGTTGCGGCGCTGGCGGTGACGGTCGGCTTGTGGCCGCGAATGAGCGAGTACAGATGAGAAAGACGTCCAATCTCCTGGCCGCGGCCGTAGTTCTCGTCGCGGGAGTTCTGGTCACGGGGTGCGGCCATTCGGACACCATGACAGCCGAGCCGTCGATGACGCTGGCCGCACCGACGCCCGCGGGGATGCAGGAGATGGCGCCGCAGCCGAACCCGCCCGCGATGCCGAACGAAAGCTGTGACCGGACGGCAAGTCTTCGGCCGTTCCCCGACAGGAAGGATGCCGACGCCGCGGTGGCCACTATCCGCCAGCGCGGCCGGCTCTTGGTCGGGTTGGACATCGGCAGCAACCTGTTCAGCTTCCGGGATCCAATCACCGGCGAGATCACCGGTTTCGATGTCGACATCGCCGGTGAGGTTGCCCGCGACATCTTCGGTACTCCGTCACAGGTCGAGTACCGCATCCTGTCGTCGGCCGATCGGGTCACGGCGCTGCAGCACAACGACGTGGACATCGTTGTCAAGACCATGACGATCACCTGCGAGCGGCGCAAGCAGGTGGCCTTTTCGAGCGTCTACCTGATGGCCAACCAACGGATTCTGGCACCGCGCGATTCGGCGATCTCGCAAGCTTCCGACCTGTCGGGCAAGCGGGTCTGCGCCGCCACCGGCACCACGTCAGTCGATCGGCTGGAGCAGATCAGCCCCCCGCCGATCATTGTGTCGGTGGTGACGTGGGCCGATTGCCTTGTCGCTCTGCAACAGCGGCAGGTCGACGCGGTGAGTACCGATGACTCGATCCTCGCGGGGCTGGTCGCGCAAGATCCGTACCTGCACATCACCGGAGCGAATCTCGAGGACGAGCCGTACGGCATCGGGATCAACCTGCAGAACACCGGGTTGGTCCGGTTCGTCAACGGCACGCTGGAGCGGATCCGTCGCGACGGCACCTGGTACGCGTTGTACCGCAAGTGGTTAACGGTCCTGGGGCCGACCCCGGCGCCCCCGATTCCGAGGTATTCGGACTGATGGGCCGGCCGGAAGAGAAACCAGACCCCCGCACGGAACCGGCGGCGTTCGGCATCGACTACGCCGAGGATTCATCGTCGACGCTGCGTCCGATGTCCACGCAGGCGATCTTCCGCTCCGAGGATGACCAGGACGCGGCCGCCTCGACCACCGACGACACTGCCGGCGACACGGACGACCACACCACCAGCGTGACGCGCAAGCTGTCGCACATTCGCAGGCTGGGCGGCGGGCTGGTCGAGATCCCCCGTGTGCCCGAGACGGATCCGCTCGCCGCGTTGATGACGAATCCTGTTGTCGCCGAGTCGAAACGGTTCTGCTGGAATTGTGGGCGCCCGGTCGGGCGCTCAACCCCGGACGGCGAGGCAAAGAGCGAAGGGTGGTGTCCGCACTGCAGCAGCCCGTATTCGTTCCTGCCCCAACTCGGGCCGGGCGACAAGATCGCCGGGCAGTACGAGATCAAGGGATGCATCGCCCACGGCGGCCTCGGTTGGGTGTATCTGGCCGTCGACCACAACGTCAACGAGCGGCCCGTCGTGCTCAAGGGTCTGGTGCATTCCGGCGACGCCGAGGCGCAAGCGATCGCGATGGCGGAGCGGCAGTTCCTGGCGGAGGTCACGCACCCGTCGATCGTGAAGATCTTCAACTTCGTCCAGCATCCGGACAAGCAGGGAGAGCCGGTCGGCTACATCGTGATGGAGTACGTCGGCGGTACGTCGCTCAAGGAGGCCAAGGGCGAGAAGCTGCCGGTCGCGCAGGCCGTCGCGTACATGCTGGAGATCCTGCCTGCGCTGGGTTACCTGCATTCAATCGGCCTGGCGTACAACGACTTAAAGCCGGATAACATCATGATCACCGAGGAGCAGCTCAAGCTGATCGACCTCGGTGCCGTATCGACAATCAACTCGTTCGGCTACCTGTACGGCACGCCGGGCTATCAGGCGCCGGAGATCGTGCGCACCGGACCGACGGTGGCCACCGACATCTACACGGTGGGCCGGACGCTGGCCGCGCTGACGCTGAACATGCGCACCCAGAGGGGCCACTATGCGGTTGGGTTGCCCGAGGACGACCCGGTGCTGGCCACCTACGACTCGTACGCGCGGCTGCTGCGCAGGGCGATTGATCCCGATCCGCGCCGCCGGTTCGGCAGCGCCGAGGAGATGTCGACGCAGCTGCTGGGAGTGCTGCGGGAGGTGGTGGCGCACGACACCGGCGCGCCGCGGCCCGGGTTGTCGACGGTGTTCAGCCCGTCCCGGTCCACGTTCGGGGTCGAGCTCTTGCTTGCGCACACCGACGTGTACCTCGACGGCCTGGTGCACGCCGAGAAGCTGACGGCGCGGGAGATCGTCACCGCGCTGCCGGTGCCGCTCGTCGATCCCTCCGATGTGGGAGCCGCGGTGCTGTCGGCGACGGTGCTGTCGCAGCCGGTGCAGACGCTGGACTCCTTGCGGGCGGCCAGGCACGGCACGGTCGACAGCGAGGGCATTGACCTCACGGAGTCGGTGGAGCTGCCGCTGATGGAGGTACGGGCGTTGCTCGACCTCGGCGACGTCGCGAAGGCCACCCGCAAGCTGGACAACCTGGCCGAGCGGGTGGGCTGGCGGTGGCGAATGGTGTGGTTCCGCGCGGTGTCCGAGCTACTGACCGGCGACTTCGAGTCGGCGACAAAGCATTTCACCGAGGTGCTGGACATGCAGCCGGGTGAGTCGGCCCCGAAGCTGGCGTTGGCTGCGACGGCCGAGCTCGGCGGAATTTCCGACGGGCTGAAGTTCTACGACACCGTGTGGAGCACCGACAACGGCGTGATCTCGGCGGGCTTCGGGCTCGCACGGGCGCGGTCTGCCGACGGTGACCGCGAGATGGCGGTGCGCACATTGGATGCGGTGCCGCCAACATCCCGGCATTTCACCACCGCGCGGCTGACGAGCGCGGTGACACTGCTCTCGGGGCGGTCCATGAGCGAGCTGACCGAAGAGCAGATCCGCGATGCGGCCCGCCGCGTCGAGGCGCTGCCCGATTCTGAGCCGAGGGTGTTGCAGATCCGCGCACTGGTGCTGGGCACCGCGCTGGATTGGATCGGCGAGAACAAAGCCAGCACCAATCACATCCTCGGATTCCCGTTCACGCCGCACGGGCTTCGGCTCGGAGTCGAGGCGTCGTTGCGGAGTCTGGCGCGGGTGGCGCGCACGCGGGCGCACCGGTACGCGCTGGTGGACATGGCCAACGCGGTGCGCCCGACCTCGACGTTCTAGCTGCCAGACCTTCTAACTGCCAGACGTTCTAGCTCCCGACTTTTAACTCCCGTTTTCGACGCGGTCTTGGGCGGTCAACAGCAGATTGTCGTAGACCGACCGGGCCGGCAGTGCCTCGTCGTGGGCGACCGCCGAGAAGTCCGAAACGATCTGCTCGGCGAGTGGCCGCAACTTGACGTTGGTCTCCTGGGACCGCCATTTCAGCAGGTCGAAAGCGGCATCGCCGTCGATCCCGTAGATCGCCATCAGCATGCCCTTGGCCTGTTCGATCGACGCACGGCTCTTAGTGATCTTCTCGACCTCAGCCGTCAGGTGATCTTGCCGCGCCTCTTCGGCCGGGGTGATGTCGACGTAGAAGCCGTGCGTGCCGACGACGCTGCCGTCGCCGTTGCGAAGCTGGTCGCCGACCACCACCACATGGTGAACAGCACCTTGCACGTCGCGGATCCGGTGTCGGCTACTGAAGGCCTGGCGGGTTTGGCGGATCAGGGCAAGGGTGTCGGCGATCTGCCGGTAGTCGTCGGGGTGCTTGTGTGACAGCACCAATTCTGTCGTCGGGTTCACGGAGTCGGGCGGATAGCCGTGCATGTGCGCAACCTGCGGCGACCACTCCCACCGTTCGTCGTCGAAGAAAAACCGGAACCAGCCCACCCGTTCCGAAGCGCCCCACATCAGGGCCTCTCTGCCGTCGTGGCCGTCGTGCTGTTCCTGCATCTTTGTCTGGCCGCCTAAGCCGTCCCTGGTTCCGGTACACCTGCCGCAGACAGTGTGCCAATAATGTCGGCGGCCGGTGCCAAGCTTCGCGCATGAAGGCCTGTGAAGATCCTTTCCAGCTAGATCACCGCCATGCAGGCCCGGGCGATCGCCAGCTCCTCGTCGGTCGGGATCACCAGCACCGTCGTCGGCGACTGATCGGACGAGATCCTCCGCGGGCTCCTGCCCGGGCTGGTGTTGAGGTGCTCGTCGAGCTCGATTCCGAGGGCCGCCAGCCCGCTCAACGCGTCCCTGCGCACCGCCGCGTCGTTCTCACCAACCCCCGCCGTGAACGTGATCACGTCGGTGCTGCCCAACAGCGCAAGATAGGCACCGATGTACTTGCGCAGCCGGTGGATGTAGATATCGTACGCCAATTGCGCTGCAGCATCGCCCGATTCGATCAGCGCATGCACACCGCGGAAATCGATCTCGCCGCACAACCCGAGCATGCCGGCGCGGTGGTTGAGCATCGTCTCGATCTCGTCGACACCCATCTGGGCCGTGCGCCAGAGGTAGAACACCACGCCGGGGTCGAGATCGCCGGAGCGGGTGCCCATCACCAGGCCCTCCAGCGGCGTCAGACCCATTGTCGTGTCCACCGCGCGCCCGCCGGCGATCGCAGCCGCCGATGCGCCGTTGCCCAGGTGCAGCACGATCTGGTTTAGTGACTCCAGCGGTTGCCCCAGGAATATCGCGGCCTGTTGGCTGACGTACTGATGAGACGTCCCGTGGAAGCCGTAGCGTCGCACATCCCACCGCTCGCTCACCTCGTGGTCGATCGCGTATGTGGCTGCGGCCGCGGGCAGATCATGGAAGAACGCGGTGTCGAACACGGCAACCTGGGGCAGATCGGGAAGCAGGTGCCGCGCGACCCGTATGCCCAGCAGGCCGGGCGGGTTGTGCAGTGGCGCGAGCGGCGACACCTCTTCCAACTTCTCGACCACCGCATCGGTGATCACCGTGGGCTCATAGAACGCCCTGCCGCCGTGCACGATCCGATGACCCACCGCAGCCAGGTCGGCCGGCTCCTCGAGTCGATCGAAGACAATGCGCAGCGCCGCCTTATGGTCCCGAACCTCGCCCTCGCCGATCCGCTCGACGATCCCGTCGGCCACCCTCAGTCCGGACGCGGGATCGACCACCGCGAACTTCAGCGTCGACGAACCGGAATTCAGCACGAGGACCGTTCGCCTCACGCGTTCTCCTGCGCCTGAATCGCAGTGATCGCAACGGTGTTGACGATGTCCTCGACAAGCGCGCCGCGCGACAGGTCGTTGACCGGTTTTCGCAAACCCTGCAGCACCGGGCCGATCGCGATCGCGCCCGCGCTGCGCTGCACCGCCTTATACGTGTTGTTGCCGGTATTCAGGTCCGGGAAGATCAGCACGGTCGCGCGACCCGCGACGGGCGAGTCCGGCGCCTTCGTCGCGGCGACCGACGGCTCCACGGCGGCGTCATACTGGATCGGGCCGTCCACCACCAGTTCCGGCTGCCGTTGACGTACCAGTTCCGTTGCCTTTCGGACCTTTTCGACGTCCGCGCCCGAGCCCGACGTGCCGGTCGAGTACGACAGCATCGCGACGCGCGGGACGATGCCGAATTGCGCCGCCGTGCCTGCCGACGAAATCGCGATGTCCGCCAACTGCTCGGACGTCGGGTCCGGCACGATAGCGCAGTCACCATAGGCCAGCACCCGATCGGCAAGGCACATCAAGAAGATGCTCGACACCGTGGACACGCCGGGTTTGGTCTTGATGATCTCGAACGCCGGCCGCACCGTGTGCGCGGTGGTGTGTGCGGCGCCCGACACCATGCCGTCGACGATGCCGTTGTACACCAGCATCGTCCCGAAGTACGACACGTCGTGGATGATCTCGCGCGCACGCTCAACGGTCATGTCCTTGTGCTTGCGAATCTCGGCGTACTGCTCGGCGAATTGTCCGCACAGATCGCTGGTCCTCGGATTCAGCACCGTCGCCGCGGCCAGATCGGCGCCGAGTTCAGCAGCCCGGGAACGGATCTGGCCTTCGTCGCCGAGGATCGTCAGTTCCGCCACCCCCCGGCGCAGCAGCCGACCCGCCGCCTGCAGGATCCTGTCGTCGTCGCCTTCGGGCAGCACAATGCGTTTGCGCTCGGCCTTCGCCCACTCCGCCAGCTGATAGGTGAACATCTGCGGTGTCGTCACCGTCGGGATCGGGATCGCCAGCTGGTCAAGCAAACCCGACATGTCGACGTAGCGATCCATCAGCGCCATCGCGGTGTCAATCTTTCGCCTCGACGTGGCAGTGACCCGGCCGCGTGTGGACGCGACAGCGCTCGCCGTCTCGAACGTTCCCAGGGTCGTCGCGATGATCGGCAGCCGCAGTCCCAGCCCGTTCACCAGAGCTGCGACCGACGGGTGAAGCGGCAGCCCGCCGTTGAGGATCACCGTGGACAACGACGGAAACCCTTCCGCGGCATGGGCGCTGGACACCGCGAGCACGACATCGGAGCGGTCACCGGGCGTGATGACAGCGACGCTCTCGGTCAACCGTTCCAGCACGTGTTCGGCAGTCATGCCCGCCACCAGCACCGCCATCACCTCGCGGTCGAGCAGCGCATCATCACCGCTGATCATCGTTCCGCCGACAGCGCGTTGGAGATCGGCCACGGCAGGCGCGACCAGCAGCGGCTCCTCCGGCAGCACGTAGGTCTTCGGCTCGAACCGGTCCAGCGCTGCGGCGACGGCAGCCATCTCCGATGGGCTGCAGCGGTTCGCCACCACCGCGGCGGTGTGCGCGTGCTGGTTGGCGAGCTCAGCCAGGCAGACCTCGACCACCTGGGCGACCTGCTCGGGCGTCCGGCCCGTCGCCCGCACCGAAAGCACCACGGGGGCACCGAGATTCACCGCGATACGGGCATTGACGCTCAACTCGGTCGGCGTCGCGACGTCCGTGTAGTCGGAGCCGACGATCACCACCGCATCGCACTGGTCGGCCACCACGTGGTACCGGTCGACGATCTCGGCGATCGCGCCGTCTTGATCCTCGTGCAACTCCTGATACGTGACACCCACGCACTGTTCATACGGCAGGCCGGCGGTGGCCTGTGGCAGCAGCAGATCGAGGATGTAGTCACGGTCCTCGCCGAGCCGCGTGATCGGCCGGAACACACCGACTTTCGCCACAGTGACAGCCAGCCGGTGTAGCACGCCCAGCGCGATCGTCGACTTGCCGGTATCACCCTCGGGTGACGCGATGTAGATGCACGACGACGATGAGCCGCTTGGGCGAAGAGCATCAGCCGCGGACACGTCAGCCCAATCGACGCAGCCGCGGCGCGAGATCCTTCTCGAACAGCTCCAGGAACCGCCGCTGGTCGTGGCCCGGAGCGTGGAACACCAGATGGTTGAGCCCGTATTCCACGTACTTGCCGACCTTTTCGGCGGCCTCGTCGGGATCCGACGAGACAATCCAGCGCTTGGCGACCTGTTCGATCGGCAGCGCGTCGGCGGCCTTCTCCATCTCGATGGGGTCGTCGATGCTGTGCTTCTGCTCGGCGGTCAGCGACAGCGGCGCCCAGAACCGGGTGTTCTCCAGCGCGAGGTCGGGATCGGTGTCATAGGAGATCTTGATCTCGATCATCTTGTCGATGTCGTCGGGATTTCTGTCGGCGCCCGCTGCACCTTCCAAGACGGCGGGGATCAGTTTCTCGGTGTACAACTCCTCGCCCTTGCCGGAAGTACAGATGAAGCCGTCGCCCGCGCGTCCGGCGTACCTCGCCACCGCGGGGCCTCCCGCGGCGATGTAGACCGGGATCCCGCCCTCGGGAACGTCGTAGATCGACGCGCCCTTGGTGTGGAAGTACTCGCCGTCGAAGTCCACCCGGTCGCCGACCCACAGTTCGCGCATCAGCTTGATCGACTCGCGCAGCCGCGCGAACCGCTCCTTGAAGTCCGGCCACTCGCCGATGAACCCGGTGGCGATCTCGTTGAGCGCCTCGCCGGTGCCCACACCCAGGAAGATGCGGTCGGGATACAGACACCCCATCGTCGCGAAGGCCTGCGCGATCACCGCGGGGTTGTACCGGAAGGTCGGGGTGAGCACCGACGTGCCCAGCACGATCCTGTCGGTCCGTTCGCCGACCGCGGTCATCCACGCCAGCGAGAACGGGGCGTGGCCGCCGTTGTCACGCCATGGCTGGAAGTGATCGCTGACGGTGGCGCTGTCCATCCCGTGCTGTTCTGCCAGCACGCCCAGTTCGACCAGCTCTCGAGGTGCAAATTGTTCTGCCGACGCTTTGTATCCCAGTTTCAGTTCAGGCACGTGTCAGTTCTACTCCCATCTAGACTCGGCCAACATGGCGTGGGGGCTTACTTCGGTCACCGACAGCCTGCACCTCGTCCGGGGCGAATTGGTGAACTGGGCGGTGGCGACTGGCGAGGACGGCGTCACGTTGTTCGACGCGGGGCTGCCGGGAGACCGCGATGACGTACTGGCGTCACTGTCGGAACTGGGCGCCGGCGCCGAAGACGTTCGCGCGATCGTGTTGACCCACGCGCACGTCGACCACCTGGGCTCAGCGATCTGGTTTGCGAAAACGCATGGCACACAGGTGTTCTGCCATCCCGACGAGGTCGGGCACACCAAGCGCGAGTATCTGGAACAGGCCTCGCCGCTGGATGTCGCGACGAACATCTGGCGGCCGGGCTGGGCCCCGTGGGCCGCGCGGCTGCTACGCAAGGGCGGCATGGTGCACGACGGCATCCCCACGGCGGAAGCGTTGACCGCGGAGATCGTCGCGACGCTGCCCGGACAGCCGATGGCCATCCCGACGCCGGGGCATACCGGTGGACACTGCAGCTTCATCGTGGACGGCGTGCTTGTCAGCGGCGACGCGCTGGTTACCGGCCACGCCGTGAGCCGCCGCAAGGGACCGCAACTGCTGCCGTCGGTGTTCAACCATGACGACGAGGGCTGCCGCCGTAGCCTCGGTGCACTCGCGCTGCTCAAGACCGACGTGCTGCTGCCGGGACATGGCCCGTTGTGGCGGGGCCCGATCCGCGAAGCCGTCGAGGAGGCACTCCGATGAGCGATCCCCGATGAGCGACCCACTGCGTCAATCCCTGCACGGCATCTGGTCGGCGACGGCACCCGCATGGGGCTTGCACGCCGACTACGTCGACGACCGCGGAGCGACGGTCACTCAGGCGATGCTGCAGGCGCTCGGCCTGCGTCCCGAGACCGAGGCGCGGGTCCTGGAACTTGCGTGCGGTCCCGGCGGCGCGGGCCTCGCTGCGGCCGAGCTCGTGGGACCGCGCGGTGAGGTCGTGCTCTCGGATATCGCACCCGAGATGACGGCGATCGCCGCCGAGCGAGCCGACGCCCGCAATCTCGCCAACGTGCGGACGGCGCAGATCGACATCGAGAACATCGACTTCCCTGATGCGTCGTTCGACGCGGTGCTCTGCCGTGAGGGGCTGATGCTGGTGCCCGATCCCGCCGCAGCGGTGCACGACGCGCACCGGGTGCTCGTGCCCGGCGGGCGGGCCGCGTTCGCGGTGTGGGGTCCGCGAGATCGCAACCCGTGGCTGGGGGTTCTGCTCGACGCGATCACCGCGACCCTGGGCGTTCCGGTGCCGCCGCCCGGCATGCCGGGTCCGTTCTCGCTGTCCGATTACGGCCGGCTCGAGGGGCTGCTCAGCTCGGCGGGTTTCGACGACGTCAGTGTCCGCGAGGTGCCGACGCCCATGACCGCGGCCTCGTTCGACGACTGGTGGTCTGTGGTGCCCTCGCTGGCCGGCCCGGTCGGGCCGTTGCTGGCTTCGCAGCCCGCCGACGTCGGCAGCGCGATCCGGGCGGAAGCCGAGACGGCGCTGGGCCAATTTCGCACGGAGACAGGTTCGTTCGAACTACCTGGGCTGAGTTTCGTTGGCAGCGGCCGTCACTAGCGTCTTTTCGAACGCGACGGGATAGACCTCACCCTCGGCCGGCAGCGGTTCCGGCAGCCGCGTGTAGCCCGTAGACAGGTACAACGCCTCCGCCTCGGGCTGACGGTCACCGGTCGTCAGGTAAATGCGCCGGTAGCCGCGGGCCGCGATCTCAGCCTCCAGCGCCGCCAGCAGCGCCCTCGCGTAACCGCGCCGCCGGTACCGGCTGTGGGTCCAGATCCGCTTGAGTTCCGCGGTTTCGGCATCGAACCGACGGAACGCGCCGCCGGTCACCGTTCGACCGTCGAGGACCCCGACCAGCAGAGCCCCGCCCGGCGCCGCGAACTCCTCAGCCGGATATCCGCGCAGCCACGCCGAGACCCGCTCTTCGGTGGCGCCGTAGCGATCGGCATATTCGACGGCGAGCTCCGCCAGCAGGGGTGCGGCGAGCGGGTCGTCCTGGGAGACGGAGATGAAACGCAGCGCGGCGGGCATGATCCCATCCTTGCCGAGACCCCTTTCCAGCACGGACTTGACACCTGTAAAGTTTGCGCACATGGACAAGACCAGCGGCGACAACATCAGCGGCAAGACCATCGCGATCACCGGCGCGGCCCGGGGTATCGGACACGCGACCGCGAAAGCGCTGCTGCTGCGCGGAGCCCGGGTGGTGATCGGCGACCGCGACGTCAACGCGCTCCAACCCGCGGTGGCGGCGCTCGAGCGGCTGGGCCCCGTGTCTGGTTATCCGTTGGATGTGACGAACAGGCAGTCGTTTTCGGAGTTCCTCGACAAGGCCCGCGGCGAGGGCGGCGGCCGGATCGACGTGCTGATCAACAACGCCGGCGTGATGCCGGTGGGCCCGTTCCTGCAACAGTCGGAGCAGGCCATCCGATCAGCGATCGAGGTGAACCTCTACGGCGTGCTGAACGGCTGCCGGCTGGTGCTGCCGGAGATGGTCGAGCGCCGCGGCGGCCACATCGTCAACATCGCGTCGATGGCCGGCATGGCCGCAGTGCCGGGCCAGGTGGTGTACGCAGGCACGAAGTTCGCGGTGGTGGGATTGTCGACCGCGCTGGCCGACGAGTTCGCTCCACAGGGCGTGCAGGTGAGCGCGGTGCTGCCGACCTTCACCAACACCGAGCTGATCGCCGGCACGCACACCAGCGCCGCCCAAAAGCCGGTACAGCCCGAAGACATTGCGGCCGCGGTGGTCAAGGTGCTCGACAAACCGACCACGATCGTGTCGGTGCCGCGGCCACTGCGATTCGTCGCTGCGCTGACGCAGATGCTCGGCCCGCGCGGGCGCCGGTGGGTCAGCAAGAAATTGGGCAACGACCGCGTGTTCCTCGATTTCGATCGGACTGCTCGCCAGGGCTACGAGGATCGGGCACAGCACGCGCTCGGCGTCACCGACGACGCCTAACCTGACGCGCCTATCGGCAGCCGAGGCAAACGTCAGCTCAGCGCGTGGTCGAGGTCAGCGATCAGATCGTCGGTGCCCTCCAGGCCGACCGAGATCCGCACCACCCCGTCGCCCAGTCCGATGGCCGCGCGGCCTTCCGGACCCATCGCCC
The DNA here is from genome assembly GCA_963828065.1 of uncultured Actinomycetota bacterium. Taxonomy (GTDB): domain Bacteria; phylum Actinomycetota; class Actinomycetes; order Mycobacteriales; family Mycobacteriaceae; genus Mycobacterium. The sequence continues at coordinate 236,685 of CAWHDL010000004.1, forward strand.
TATGCGTCGTGGTCGCGGGGTGGGTGATCAGTGACTTCGCGTCGCCGAGGTTGTTGCTGATGTCGATCACGCGCAACTTGTCCAGCACCTCGAACGCCCGCTGCTTGCCGCGATCCGCGGGGGCATCCAGCTCGAACGTGACCACCGTCCCGCCGCCGGTCATCTGGCGCTTGGCCAGGTCGTACTGCGGATGCGACGCCAGGAACGGATAGCGCACCCACCGCACGGCCTGATGGTTCTCCAGGAACTCGGCGATCCGCAGCGCTGACGCAGTGCTGTATTCGACGCGCACCGCGAGCGTCTCCAGGCCTTTCAGCATCAGCCACGCGTTGAACGCGCTGATGGCCGGGCCGGTGTGGCGCATCAGCTTCTGCACCGGCCCGTCGATGTATTCCTTGTCGCCGAGTATCGCCCCGCCGAGCACGCGGCCCTGCCCGTCGATGTGTTTGGTCCCCGAGTACACCACCACGTCGGCGCCCAGGGGAAGACCCTGCTGCAGCAGCGGCGTCGCAAAGACGTTGTCCAGCACCACTTTTGCGCCCGCGGCGTGTGCCATCTCGCAGACCGCCTCGATGTCGACCAACGACTGCATCGGGTTGGACGGCGTCTCGAAGAACACGGCCTGTGTCGGCTCCGACAGTGCCTTCTCCCACTGCGACAGGTCGTCGCCGTCCACGAACACCGTCTGCACGCCCCAGCGCGGCAGGATCTCGTCGCACACCACGTAGCAGGATCCGAACAGGCTGCGGGCCGCCACCAGGCGGTCACCGGCGCCCAACAGCGCTCCCAGCGACGTGAACACCGCGGCCATCCCCGTCGCGGTGGCGAACGCCGCGGGCGCTCCCTCGATCAGCCGCAATCGCTCCTCGAACATCGAGATCGTCGGGTTGCCATACCGTGAATACACGTAACGGTCGATGTCACCGGCGAACGCCTTCTCCGCCTCGGCCGCGTTGGCGTACACGTAGCCCGACGTCAGATACAGCGCCTCGGCGGTCTCCTCGAAGCCCGACCGCATCAGCGCACCGCGCACGCCGATCGTCGCCTGGCTCACGCCCTCGGGGAGTGGGGCGGGGGTCCGGACAGAGTCGTCGCTCATGACTGGTTCCACGGCAGACCGACGGCGCGCCACCCCGATCCACCGCGGTGACCCTCGGGGTCGAGGTGTCCCTCGAAACCGTCTAAGACGTTGTACGACGGCGCAATTCCCGCCGAAGTGGCGGCCTCCGCGGCGCCGATCGAGCGATTGCCGGAGCGACACAGGAAAACGACGGGTCGCTCGCCGGGATCCACACCGGCCTCGATCAGTTCGTCAACGAACCTCTTGTTGCGTTTGCCGTCCACACCCGACCACTGCACGTACACCACGTCGCGACCCAGATCCGAAATGTCGGGTACCCCCACGAACCGCCATTCGGCGTCGGTGCGGCAGTCGACCAGCACCGCGTCGGGGTTGTCGCTCAGCAGTTTCCAAGCCTCCTCGGGCGTGATGTCACCTGCGTAACTCACGTCGTGAGTCTCCCACACGGCGTCACCGGTAGGCAGAACAGACCTTCCACTGCCCGTCCTGCCTGGCAAACGTCAGCGGGGTGCTGAGTTTGCCGTTGGTGTTCTTCTCGTAGTGGTATTTCACGGTCGCGGTCGCGCGATCGCCGTCGATCGTGACGGCGGTCACGTCGTCCACATAGCGGGCACCGTGTTGCCGCACCGATTCCTGTTGTGCACCAAACATGTTCGCTTCTGTGCCTTGTCCGGCAGAGCACGTGTAGCGCTGGTAGTCAGCATAGTTCTGGCGCTGCAGCGCGTCGTTTTGACCGACCGCCGCGCGGCCCACGCGCTGCTCTTCGGTGAGCCCGTCACCGCGGGTCAGCGTGAACGCCGCCACCCCGACCACCACGAGCGCGAACACAGCCACTGCTGCACCGAACGGCAGCATGCTGCCATGCTCTTCGTGGTCCAGAAACCGGTCGTCCGGAGCTTCCCCTACCAAAACTTCCCTACCAAAACTTCCCTACCAAAATTTCCTGAGCGCCGTCGCGACCTGATGGACGCGGTCGCGCGCGGTCTTCACGTTCGGGCCGGTGGCCAGCGCCACCCCGAGTCGGCGCCGCGGATAGCTCTTCGGGTGCCCGAAGATCCGCACGTCACTCTCGGGCACCGCGAGCGCATCCGAAATCGCCTGCGTCGCACGTTCGGTGCGGACATCGTCGTCCTCCAGATCGGCGTTCGCCGATCCGGTCTCCTGACCCGCGTACACCACCTCCGCCGCACCCGGCGTGATCATGATCGTGTCCACCGGCAGCCCGAGGATCGCGCGGGCGTGCAATTCGAACTCCGAAAGCCGCTGCGAGCGCAGCGTGACCAGGCCGCTGTCATACGGCCGGGGGCTGACGTCGACGAAGTACACCTCGTTGCCCCTCACCAGCAGCTCGACGCCGTACACGCCCCGCCCGCCCAGCGCGTTGACGATCCGCGCCGCGATCGACCGGGCGGCTTCCGCGGCCGCGGCGGTCATCTCCTGCGGCTGCCACGACTCCAGCAGCTCACCGTCGACCTGCCGGTGACCGATGGGCTCGCAGAAATGCACCCGCGGACCGCCCTTCCCCGCGCTGCGCACCGTCAGCAGTGTGACCTCGTGGTCGATCTCGACCATCGTCTCGGCCATCACCCGCGTATTGGCCACCCGGCCGCCCGCGGCAGCCGCGCGATCCCACGCGGGCGCGACGTCTTCGGGCCGCAACAGCACCGATTCGCCCTCCCCGGGGGTGCCGGTCACCGGCCGCACGACCAGCGGGAAGCCGGCGTGCTGTGCAATCGCGGCGAGCTCGTCGGCGGAGCCGGCGAACCAGAACGGGGCGGTCGGCAGCCCGAGCTCGTCCGCGGCCAGCCGCCGCAGGCCTTCCCGGTCCAGCGTCAACCGGCTGCTGCGCGCGGTGGGCACCACATCGGTGTGCCCGCGCTCACCGACCGCGACCAGCGCGTCGTTGTCGATGATGGGCTCGCCGCCGGGGTCGATCGCCTCGCTGACGACGTAGTCGGGTTGTTCGCGTTCGATCAGTGCGGTCAGCTCGTCGGGGTCGGTCATCTTGATGACGACGCTGCGGTCGGCCACCCCATGTGCGGGTGCGTCGGCGTGCCGATCGACCGCGATCACCACCGCTCCGAGCCGTTGGAACGCGGTCACCAGCTCGCGGCTCAGCTCACCGGCGCCGAGCATCATCACGCTCAGTGGCCTGGGTTCATCCGTCATGTCAACAGCTCATCCGTCACGTCGACAGCCTGCCAGATCGCTGACTCAACCGAGCAGAACGTCGACGTAGCACCACCGCCACGTTTCGCCGGGCTCATGCGAGCGCATGACCGGGTGACCAGTCGTGTGGAAGTGCGCGTTCGCATGCTTGTGCGGGCTGGAGTCACAGCAGCCGACGTGTCCGCAGCTCAAGCACATGCGTAAGTGGGCCCAGATCGATTCGCCGAGTTCGGCACATTCCTGACACCGGCCGGGTGTCATCGGATCGGGATCCTCGGCGCCCGCGGCCGTGGTCAGGTGCTCACACAACTCGGGGGGCTTGGGTGCGCGTCGCAACATGCTGCTCAAGGATAGGCATGTGAACACATCGCTGTTGATGGTCCTCGTTGCGGGCGTGCTGTTGGCCGCCCTGGCCCGCCACTACAAGGTGTCTGCGCCGCTGGTGCTGGTGCTGGCCGGGCTGGCGATAGGGCTGATCCCCGGGGTGCCGACCATCGAGCTCCAACCCAACCTGGTGCTGTTCGTGATCCTGCCCCCGCTGGTGTGGTCGGCGGGCCTGCAGAGCTCCTCCATCGCATTGCGGCGCAACGTCCGGCCGATAGGGATGCTCGCTGTCGGGCTTCCCGTTGCGACCATGCTGGCGGTCGCGCTGGTGGCGCATCACGTCGTGCCGGCGTTGACGCCCGCCGCGGCGTTGACGCTCGGCGCGATCGTCGCACCCTCCGACGCCGTGTCGGCCACCGCGGTGGGCCGCAGGCTGGGCCTCCCGCGCCCGATCATGACGCTGCTCGGCGGCGAAAGCATGCTCAACGACGCCACCGCGCTGACGTTGTACAAGGTGTCGCTGGCCGCGGCGATCGGGACCGCCGTCAGTTGGCCACAGGGTCTCGCGACCTTTGTGCTGGCCGCTGCCGGCGGAGTCGTGGTCGGTGCACTGTTCGGCGCAATCATCGACTTCATCAGGTCACGCCTGCTTGACGACCCGGTGGTGGAGAGCGCGATCGGGCTGGTCGCACCCTTCATCGTCTATCTGGTCGCCGAGCAGGTCCACGGCTCCGGCGTGTTGGCTGTCGTGGTCGCCGCGCTGTTCCTCGGCCAGCGTTCCGTCCACGCGGGCTACGCGACACGGCTGCAAGACGATGCTGTCTGGAAGGCCCTGGTGTTCATCCTGGAGTCCTTCGCATTCCTGCTGATCGGCCTTCAGCTGCCGGGCGTGGTACGCGCGATGAGGGGTCTGCCGGCGTCGGGCTTCATCTTGTCGTCGGTGGCGGTGTTCGTGACGGTGCTGCTGGTGCGTATCGCGTGGATTTACGTGTTCGCGTACGTGCCGCGGGCGCTGTTCGCCGGGAAGAGCGAAGGTGCCCGGGCCCCGGCACCGTCGCCGGCCCAGGTGTTCGTGGTTGCATGGGCGGGGGTGCGTGGCGTGGTGTCGCTGGCGGCGGCGTTCGCGGTGCCGATGACGACGCTGGCAGGCGCGCCCTTTCCGGGTCGTGCCCACATCCTGTTCCTGACGTTTGTCGTGGTGATCGGCACGCTGCTGCTCCACGGCCTGACGCTGCCGTGGGTGATCCGGGTCTTCGGCGTGCAAGGTGACGATGCCCAGCGGGATGCGGTCGCACTGGCTGGTGCCCAGGACAGGGCCGCCCGCTCAGCCGCCGAAACTCTCGACGAGTTGCTCGCGGAACAACGCCAACAAGGTCCGGTCGACACCCACGAGCAGGCCGCCAAGATCTTGGCGCACTGGAACGAACGACGCCGCAACGCCGCGTGGGAACGGCTGGGACGAAGTGACACGGAGATCGGCGAGAGCCCGGCGTCGGCGTTCCGCCGGCTCCGGCTGGAAATGCTTGCCGCCGAACGCAAGACGTTCATCGATGAGCGGGACGCCGGACGCATCGACGACGAAGTGTTGCGAACCGCGCTGCGCGGCCTGGACCTCGAGGAAGCGACGCTGCGGCGCGACTGAGTTCAGGTGGATTCATCCCCGTCGACGTCCCCGTCGATGTCAATGACGCCGGCCCTGACCAGGAACAGTCCGCTGACCACCAGCACCCAGATCGGGAACGCCATCGAGATCCACATGCTCACGTCGCTGGCGGCCAGGATGGCCAGCGCTACGAGGTAGCTGAGCAGGGCGAGCCACTTCGGCATCAAGCCGGTCCGCAGCCAGATCGTCGCCGCCGAGATCATGAACACCGCGGCCATCCGGACCCCGTAGGTCTTGGTCGTCGTAAGCACGATCATCTTTCCGAGGTCGATCACCTCGGCGTGTGCAGCCGTGTCGATGACGCCGGAGTTGGTGGCCTCCAGCCCGGCCGCGACGGCGGTCGCGACGAACATCATCGCCAGGAACAGGATCCCGCTGCCCAGAAACACCGACGCGAAGAAGCGGTCCTCGTATCGGCCGAACCCGTCGCGCACCACACCGATGAACCACAGGAAGCTGATGCCCGCGAACGGCATCAGCTTCGCCGCGGTGGCGATGCCACTGTGGCTGCTGGACAGCCAAGCCGACGAATCTTGCATGCCCTCAGGCATTCTCAGCCGAATGAGAACGATCACCGCGCCGAACAGCAGGGCGAACACCACTCCTGCCAGCGCCGCGGCCCGCGGCGTCTTCAGCTGACGAAAGTGCGTCGGAGAAGGTGATGTCGGAGAAGGCGAGCTCACAGCGTCATCGTCTCACCGACTCACGGTTGCCCGGGCAGCAATCGCACCATCAATCCGTGTCCTTCGGCCAGGACCGTGCCGTCCCCGTCGGTGAGTTCTCCGGAGACGAACGCCTTGCGGCCCTCCGTCGAGTCGACCCGCCCGTTGACTGCGAGTGGCGTGTACATCGGGGTCACCTTGCGGTAGTCGACGTGTAGGAACGCCGTGCGACTGATCGGCCTGCCCGCGGCTCGTGTCACCAGGCCGAACACCTGGTCGAACAGCAACGGCAGAACACCGCCGTGGACCGCGTTGTTGCCGCCGATGTGGTACCGGCTGAAGTGACCTTTCATCGCCACCCCGTCCGGCCCGAACTCGCTCAGCGTCCACGGCGGCATCAGCAGACTGCCGAATCCCGGCATCGCCGGTGTGCGTCCCGCCGGGGAAACTCCTTCCGGCGCCTCGAAGGGGTCCAGTAGGTCGACGAGATCCTCGACGCGGCCCGCCGCATCGCGCCAGACGTCGTCGTCGGGCGCAGCGGAGACAGCCAGGTCTTGGAGTCGTCGCATCGCGCTGACGAACCTGACGAAACCCGGCGGCGGGTCGGCCGCCTCGTATTGGGGGAACCCGCCGTGCTTGTAGTAGTCGGGATCCTCGGGTGTGGCACTCATGAGTAGGCCCGCAGAATGTCGCGGCGCACGATGGTCTGGTCGCGCCCGGGCCCCACGCCAATGGCCGAAACATGCGCGCCGGCAAGCTCTTCGACGCGCAACACGTAGTCGCGGGCCTTCGCGGGCAGGTCGTCGAACTCGCGGGCCTCGGAGATGTCCTCCCACCAGCCCGGCAGCTCCTCGTAGACCGGCTCGGCTCGGGCGAATTCGCTTTGGGTCATCGGCATTTCGTCCACCCGCCTGCCGTCCACCGTGTAGGCCACGCATACCGGCACCGTCTGAAGGCTCGACAACACATCGAGTTTGGTCAAGAAGAAGTCGGTGATCCCGTTGACCCGCGTCGCGTAGCGGCCGATCACCGCGTCGAACCAGCCGCACCGCCGGCGCCGTCCCGTCGTGACGCCGATCTCGCCGCCGGTCTTCACCAGATACTCGCCGTGCTCGTCGAACAACTCGGTGGGAAACGGCCCCGACCCCACGCGCGTGGTGTAAGCCTTCAGAATTCCGAGCACGGCGCTGATCCGTGTGGGCCCGATGCCCGATCCCACCGAGGCGCCGCCCGCGGTGGGATTCGACGACGTCACATAGGGATACGTGCCGTGGTCGACGTCGAGCAGCGTGCCCTGGGAACCCTCGAGCAGAACGGTCTCGCCCTCGCTGAGCGCGGTGTTGAGCAGCAATCGGGTGTCGGCGATGCGGTGTGCGAACCCTTCGGCCTGTCCGAGCACTGTGTCGACGATGGTGTCGGGATCCAGTGCCTTGCGATTGTAGATCTTGACCAGCACCTGGTTCTTGAATTCCAGTGCAGCTTCGACCCTTTGGGTCAATAGTGCAGGATCCCGCACGTCGGAGGCACGAATGCCGATGCGGGCGATCTTGTCCTGGTAGCACGGGCCGATGCCGCGGCCGGTGGTGCCGATCTTCTTGTTGCCCAGATAGCGTTCGGTCACCTTGTCGATCGCCACGTGGTACGGCATCAGAAGGTGCGCGTCCGCGGAGATCAACAGCCGCTCGGTGTCGACGCCGCGCTCCTCGAGCCCGCTCAGCTCGGACAGCAGCACTCCGGGATCGACAACGACGCCGTTGCCGATCACGTTGGTCACGCCCGGCGTCAAGATGCCCGACGGGATCAGGTGCAGCGCAAAGTGCTCACCGGTCGGGAGCACCACCGTGTGGCCGGCGTTGTTGCCGCCCTGATAGCGCACCACCCACTGGACACGGCCACCGAGCAGATCGGTGGCTTTGCCCTTGCCTTCGTCGCCCCATTGGGCGCCGATCAGGACGATTGCCGGCATGGCCCTTCTCCCGCTTATTGTGGTGCAGCCGGTGACCCACCCTATCCGAGGTTTGTCCAGGAGTTTCGCATTGCCTGAAGACGTCACGCCCGACGACGTCGAGCCCGACGACGTCGCCGTGCTGCTTTTCGGTGACGCGAGCTTGCCCCGACCGCTGCAGGGCGTGCCGACTGCCGACACCGAAGAGATCGCCGGTGCGGCGCGCGACTATCGCCGATTGATCGTCGTCGGATCGGATGCCGACCTGGCCGCGGTGCTGACCGCCCTGCTGCGCGCCGAAACACTTGACGTGGAAGTCGGATTCGTGTCCGCACACCGCTCGGCGGCCACGCGCGCATACCGGCTCGCAGCGGGGCGTCGCGGCGCCAGACGCGCACTATGGGGTGTTGCACAGCGGGTGCCGCTCATTCGCGACGACACCGGCCACGCGATCGCGGGTGCGGCGATGTGGCGCGGCGCCGACGGGCTGCTGCACGGCGAGGCGGTGGTCGACGACGCCACGTTGTTCGACGGCGATGTGGCCTGGGTGCGGGTAGAACCGATGGCCACCGTGCCCGGCGTTCGGGCCGCGGTGGTGTCGGCGCGGGGTTACACCGGGCGCTGGGTGACCGGCAGGGCCGCGCAACTGGGCACCACCGGCGCGCTGGTCAGCCGTGATGGTGTGAAGTCCGACCGTCCGGTGAAGCGGTCCACCATTTATCGACACATCAAAGGGTGGTTGCTGGTCCGGTAGTTTCGTGTGGTGAACATCCGACCGATTCGGCAGTCTGTGCGGCCCAGCCCGATCTTCTTGGGGATCTGTGCGGTCACCGTGCTCGGCGGCGTGTTGGCCTGGCTGGCTGGGGCCTACCGGTCGCCGCTCGCTTACGCGGGCGTCTTCATCTTCGTGATCGCCGGCTGGCTGGTATCGCTGTGCCTGCATGAGTTCGGGCACGCCTATATGGCTTGGCGCTACGGTGATCGCGAGGTCGCCGCCCGCGGATATCTGACGCTCAACCCGCTGAAATACTCGAATCCGCTGCTGTCGCTTGGTTTGCCGCTGGTGTTCATAGCGCTCGGCGGGATCGGCCTTCCCGGCGGCGCCGTCTATGTCCACACCTCGTGGATGACGCCGCGGCGGCGCACGGTGGTGGCGCTTGCGGGTGCGGCCGTCAACGCAACCCTGGCCGTGATCCTGCTCGTGGTGACCGCGGCGTTCGCCGACGCGAGCCACGCCGTGTTCTGGTCCGGTATGGCCTTTCTCGGGTTCCTCCAGGTGACCGCGGTGGTGCTGAACTTGCTGCCCATCCCCGGACTCGACGGGTACGGCGCGCTCGAGCCGCATCTGAGCCCCGAGACGCAGCGCGCGCTGCAGCCCGCGAAACAGTGGGGCTTCGTGATCCTGTTCATCCTGCTGATCGCGCCCCCGCTCAACCAGGCGTTCTTCTCGATCGTGTACCGGTTGTTTGAGGTCTCCGGCATCAATCCCGGTTATGTCGCATTGGGCAGCAACCTGACCCGGTTCTGGTCGGCCTGGTTCTGAACCACTTGCGACATATGCGCATCTACGCATAGATTTCAGGCATGGGCGCGGGCCACGATCACGGCGGACCCGACGCCCGCGTATCGCGGATGATCATTGCCGCAGCCGTCCTGACCGGCTTCTTCTTCATCGAGCTGACGACCGCGCTGCTGATCAATTCGATCGCTCTGCTCGCCGATGCCGGGCACATGCTCACCGATCTGGTCGCGCTGTTCATGGGACTGACCGCGGTGATCCTCGCCCGCCGCGGCAGCGCCTCCCCGGCCCGCACTTACGGCTGGCATCGCGCCGAGGTGTTCACCGCTGTCGGCAACGCGGTGCTGCTGCTCGGCGTCTCGGTCTTCATCCTCTACGAGGCGGTCGAACGTCTCGGCAACGCGCCGGCGGTCCCGGGCGTGCCGATGATCGTCGTGGCGGTGGCCGGGCTCATCGCCAACGGGATCGTGGTCATGCTGCTGCGGGCCAGCTCCAACGAGAGCCTCGCCGTCAAGGGCGCCTACATGGAAGTCGTCGCGGACACCGTCGGCAGCATCGGTGTGCTGATTGCCGGCGTGGTGACCGTGACGACGCACTGGCCGTACGCCGACGTGGTGGTCGCGGTGTTCGTCGCGCTGTGGGTGCTGCCGCGGGCCTTTTCGTTGGCTCGCGCCGCGCTGCGGATCCTCTCCGAGTCGTCACCGAGCCACATCGACGTCGACGAGTTGCGCGCCGCGTTGTGCGCGGTCGACGGCGTGATGAATGTGCACGATCTGCACGTCTGGACACTGGTGCCCGGCAAGGACATGGCCACCGCCCACCTCACGAGCTGCGCCGACGCGGCACAGGTGCTCACCGACGCCAGGGCCGTACTGGCGGCCCGTGGGCTGGAGCATGCGACGGTACAGGTGGAGCCGCCGGAGAACGCAGACGAGTGCCAGCAGGCCGACTGGTAGCGGTTAGCCCAGCCCCAGCTTCCCGCGGGCCGCGGGATCGCAGTCGTCGAGCAGGTCGAGACACCGGTTGTACTCGTCGGTCTCCCCGATCGCATCGGCCGCCAGTGCCAGCGCGGCCACGCACCTGAGGAAACCGCGGTTGGGCTCATGGTCGTACGGCACCGGGCCGAAGCCCTTCCAACCGTTGCGTCGCAGCTGGTCCAACCCGCGGTGGTAGCCGGTGCGGGCGTAGGCGTACGCGGTGACGGCCTTGTCGTCGGCCAGCGCGTCCTCGGCCAGCTGCGCCCACGCCACTGACGCCCCGGGGTGAGCCGCTGCGACGATGGCCGGGTTCTCGCTGGCCTGTAGCTCGGCCACCGCCTCCGGGTCGCCGGGCAGCCGGACTGGAGTGGGTCCGAGCAAGTCGCCGAACTGAGTCATGGCAACTATTGTGCCGTGCGGTAGTCCGACGGCGGCGCGCGTGTGGCGCCGCTCGGCGACCGGGGGGTCGATAAGCTTCCGCGAGGACAGCACCATCGCCGTCGTCACCGTCACGAAACAGAGGACAGCAGCACGAATGTCGAACCCATCGGGTCCCGACCAGGACGCCACGCCGGAGGCTGAGGAAGCCCCAGCTGGCGACGATCCACAGGCTCAGGCCGAAGAGGCAGCGCAGGCCACCGAGGAGGCTAAGCAGCCGACCGAGGAAACCGCCGACGAGGAACCTGCCCCGGAGGAACCTGGCCCGGAAGAATCTGCCCCGGAAGAATCTGACGAAGCACCGGCGGAGCCCCCCGAAGGCCCCTCCGAGGCCCCCACCGAGGTGATCACCCCCAGCGAGCCCGAGCCCGAATTCGAGTCGGCCGAGCCGACCGTGGTGTTGGAGGGGGTCGACGACGCGGCCGACCTGCGCTACAGCGCGCCGTCAGGATTCGACGTCAAGGCCACCGAAATCATTCAAACCCCGCCCGAGCCGGCCACCGAGGTCATGTCGGTCCCCGGCGGTCAACCGAGACCGGTTGCGCCGCAGGCGATTCCACCACGACCGCCCAGCGGCCGACACCGTAGCTGGGCGTTGGTGCTGGCGTTGATCTTGGTGATCGCCGCGCTCGCCGCAGTGGCGGTGTTCGGCACCGTCTGGCTGACCCACACTTCGTCGCCACAGGTGTCGCAGGAAGACCAAGTGCGGCAGACGATCCACGACTTCGACAACGCGGTCCAGAAGGGCGACCTCGCTCAACTACGTGGCATCACCTGTGGCACCACCCGCGACAGCTACGTCAGCTACGACGACCAACAATGGGCCGCCACGCATGAGAAAGTCATCGCGGCGAAGCGGTACCCCATGGTGGCCAGCATCGACGAGGTCGCGGTCGACGGCCATCATGCGGAGGCCAACGTCACGACGTTCATCGCGTACGAACCCCAGGTGCGGTCGACCCGCAGCTTCGACCTTCAATTCCTCGACGGCCGATGGAAGATCTGCGAGGGGCCGATCGGCTAACCCGCGCTGATCGACCGGCCGGCGCTGTGCAGGTCGTTACAGGCCTCCACGACGCGCTCGCACATGTTGGCCTCGGCCTTCTTCATGTAGCTCCGCGGGTCGTACGCCTTCTTCTCGCCGACCTCGCCATCGATCTTGAGCACGCCGTCGTAGTTGGCGAACATGTGCCCCGCGACCGGGCGGGTGAATGCGTACTGGGTGTCGGTGTCGACGTTCATCTTCACGACCCCGTACCCCAGCGCCTCCTCGATCTCTGATTTCAACGAGCCCGAGCCCCCGTGGAACACGAAGTCGAACGGCTTGGCGTCCTTCGGCAATCCCAGCTTGGCCGCCGCCACCTCCTGCCCCTCAGCCAGCACCTTCGGACGCAGCTTGACGTTGCCCGGCTTGTAGACGCCGTGCACGTTGCCGAACGTGGCCGCCAGCAGGTATTTGCCGTGCTCGCCCGAACCGAGCGCCTCGATGGTCTTCGCGAAATCCTCGGGCGTGGTGTACAGCTTCTCGTTGATCTCGTGCGCCACGCCGTCTTCCTCACCGCCGACCACGCCGATCTCGATCTCGAGGATGATCTTCGCGGCCGCCGTCTGCTTCAGCAGCTCGCGCGCGATCTCCAGGTTCTCATCGATCGGGACCGCCGAGCCGTCCCACATATGCGACTGAAACAGCGGGTTCTTGCCCTTGGCGACCCGCTGCTGCGAGATTTTAAGCAACGGTCGGACGTAACTGTCCAGCTTGTCCTTCGGGCAGTGGTCGGTGTGCAACGCCACCGTGATCGGGTACCTCTCGGCGACCACGTGCGCGAACTTGGCGAGCCCGGCAGCGCCGGTGACCATGTCCTTGACGCCAAGGCCGGAGGCGAACTCGGCGCCACCGGTGGACACCTGGATGATGCCGTCGCTACCTGCATCCGCGAAGCCTTTGAGCGTCGCGTTGATCGTTTCCGATGACGTGCAGTTGATGGCCGGGAAGGCGAAACAGTGCTCCTTGGCACGACCCAGCATCTCGGCGTACATCTCGGGCGTGGCGATGGGCATTGGAGTTCCTTCCAGCTGATCACAGGGCTTGCGACTGTCCCTGGCAGTATCTCATCGGCCCCGCCGGTATGTTTGGTCGTCATGAGTACCGGAGCCGCTGGGAGGCGACGTTGACTATCGCCACCATGGCCATCCCGCACGTGATGGACCCGATGTATTGGATCGGTCCCAACGGCCTGTTCGCATCGGCGGTCCTGCCCGGGATCTTGATCATCGTGTTCATCGGGATGCTGTTCCCGTTTCTCCCCGGCGACTCCCTGCTGTTCCTCGGTGGCCTGCTTGCTGCCCACGGAACGTTGAACATCTGGACGCTGGTGGTCCTGATTCCGCTCGTCGCAGTCATCGGGGACCAGATCGCTTACTCCATCGGGCGCGGGACCGGCCCTGCCTTGTTCAAGAACGAAGATTCGCGGATCTTCAAGAAGCGGTACATCACCGAGTCGCACGAGTTCTTCGAGAAATACGGTCCGTTCACGATCATCCTGGCCCGCTTCGTGCCGATCGTGCGAACGCTCGTAGCGTTCGTCGCCGGCGCATCGAAGATGCGCTATCCGGTCTTCCTCGGCTTCGACATCATCGGCAATATCGCGTGGGGCGCGGGTTTGACGCTGCTGGGCTACTTCCTCGGCAACGTGCCGTTCGTTAAGAACCACCTCGAGCTGATGATCCTGCTCGTGGTGTTCTTGTCGATCGTGCCCGCGCTCGTTCCGGTCGCACGCGGACTGCTGCAACGGCGCCGAACACCGCGGGAGCCGATGCCCGAACAGTCGGGGTAAAGCGGCGGTCACCATTTCGCCGCGGTCACCATTTCGCCGCAGTCACCATTTCGCCGCAGTCACCATTTCGCCGCAGTCACCATTTCGCCGCGGTCACCATAGCTGCGTCGGGTCGGCTGTGGATAGCGGCGGCGTGGTGGATAAGTAAGCCCGAATCCCCCCGAATCGCCTTGTGCGCCAGTTGTTGTCGCCTCACCTTGTCGGTGTTTGTCGATACCTTGCGGCTATGAGTTCGATCGCGTTCAAGCAGGCGGCAGCCGCATGGGATGCGCTGGCCGAGCATGCCGATCCGCCCACGGCGTTGTTGTCTGTGTTGCAGAGGTGGGAGCAGTTGGAGCGCGTCGAGACACTGGAGCGCATTCTGGCCGCGCTTCGGCACGAGCTGATCAACCACCTGGCCGGCGAGTCGGTGGAGGAACTGGGCGGCACGTTGCCGCGAGTGCTGGCCGATCGGCTGCGAATCAGGCGCGGCGAGGCGGCCCGGCGGATCGAGGAGGCCGCCGATCTGGCACCCCGCCTGACGCTGACCGGGGAGTCGCTGCCACCCAAGCTGGAGGCCACCGCGGCAGGTCAGCGGGCGGGCTCAATCGGCGGCGAACATGTGAAGATCATCCGCGGATTCTTCGCGCAGCTGCCGAGTTTTGTCGATGAGCCGACCCGAGCCGATGCCGAGCAGAAGCTTGCGGCGGTGGCCGCGTCGTATCGACCGGATCAGCTGCAGCGCTTCGCCGACCACCTGGATCTGGTGCTCAATCCCGACGGCAACTTCAGCGACGAAGACCGCGCCCGCCGCCGCGGCATCACCGTGGGCCCGCAGGGAACCGACGGGATGAGCCGGCTCAGCGGCTGGCTGAACCCCGAACTGCGAGCCGGGCTCGACGCGGTGCTGGCCAAGTGGGCGGCGCCGGGGATGTGCAACCCGGCCGACGAGAGCCCGACGGTCGAGGGGACACCCAGCCCGGAGATCATCGACCGTGATGCCCGCAGCGCTGCGCAGCGTAATCACGACGCATTAAGCGCGATGGTGGTTTCCACCCTGATGTCCGGCGAACTCGGATCGCATCAGGGGCTGCCGGTGACCATCGTCGCCACCGCCACCCTCGAAGACCTGCAGGCCAAGTCCGGGGTCGCGCGCACCGCTGGCGGCACCCTCCTACCCATGCGCGACGTGATCCGGATGGCCGCCCACGCATACAACTATCTGCTGATCTTCGACAAGGCCAAACGCTGCGAGCTCTTCAAAGGCCGCACCACCCGGCTGGCCACCCCCGAGCAGCGGCTGGTGCTCTACGCGACCGAGCGCGGCTGCACCCACCCCGGCTGCGACGTCCCCGCCAACTGGTGCCAGGTCCACCACGTCAACGATTGGCGCCGGGGCGGACCCACCGATATCGACAATCTCACCTTGGCGTGTGGCCCCGACAACCGCCTCGCCGACCAGAACGGCTGGAGGACCCGAAAGAACGCCAGAGGCGAGACCGAATGGCTTCCGCCCCCACACCTGGACCCCCACCACCGAGACCAGGGCCAACCCCGAACCAACACCTACCACCACCCCGAAAAGCTCCTCCGGGATGACGAGCAAGACGGCGACCCGCCGTAGGCGTCAGCACACCCGCCCACTGTCCCGCGAATTTGCGTTCGGTGTGACGTTCCGGCTTTCATGGGGCAGTGCCTGAAATGAATCGTCGTCGCATGATGTTGATGACCGGGATAAGCGCGCTGGTAGCCGCGGCGCCCCTGCCGGAGGCCCGGGCTTACCCGTCCCCGCCCACCGCGCCGGCCAACGGCCAATCCGGGCCCTACATCTTCCAGGACGAATTCGACGGCCCGGCCGGCTCCGCCCCCGATTCGTCGAAGTGGACGGTAGCGCGAGCCCGAGAACCAATGCAGGACCCGACGTTCTGGGAGCTACCCGAGAACGTAGGGCAGTACCGCGACGATCGCCGGAACCTGTTCCTCGACGGCAAGTCGAATCTGGTCATCCGCGCCGCAAAAGACGGCAGCACCTTCTACAGCGGCAAGATTTTCGGCACCTGGAGGGGAGGCATCGGCCACACCTGGGAAGCCCGGATAAAGCTGGACTGCCTAACCGCCGGTTGTTGGCCCGCCTGGTATTTGTCCAATGACAATCCCGCGAACGGCGGCGAAGTCGACGTCATGGAATGGTATGGCAACGGCAACTGGGCGCCGGGGACGACCGTGCACACAAAGTTGAACGGCGGCGAGCACGCGAGTCATCGACTCGCGCTTGACAGCGGATGGCACACCTGGCGATGCCAATGGGATGGCGCCGGTATGCGCTTCTGGCAAGACTACGTCGACGGAGCCCAACCATACTTCGATGTTCCGGCGAACTCCCTCCCGGACTGGCACTTCAACGACCCCGGCTACCAGCTGTTTCCGGTTATAAACCTTGCGGTCGCTGGTTCCGGTGGGGGCGACCCCGGACCGGGGACCTATCCCGCGGACATGCTCGTCGACTGGATCCGCGTGTGGTAGACCCGGCGTCTGGTAGACCCGGCGGCTCAAGCGGCGGTCACCGCGTGCGCCGCTTCCATTAACATCCAACCCGACAACTGCACCGACAGGTCGCGCTCAGGTATTGACGATGCCGTCACCGCGCCCCCGGAGAACGTGGCACCCGCGCTCTCGGCAGTCGGAATTTCTGCGGCGCGATCCCAGAACGCACTGAAAAGTGGCAGGCCGTCGACGGTCTGTCGGTTGTCCCACGCGGACTGCGCCGACGTCAGCACGATGTTGCGCGCGGCGTCACGGGCCGCGACGTCGTCTGGGGTGTCGCCGGGCAGGTCCGTCGCGACCAGGGCGAGGTAGCGAATCGTGACGCCGCCGAACAGCCCGCCATCACCGCCGCCCTGCCCTTTCAGCACTCCGCCGGGCGCCATGTTCGCCGCGACTGCCGCCACCATTCGATGCACCCGCGGCGCATGACGGTCGTCCTTCGTGCGCATCGCGAGCTCGGTCTCCAGCCCGAGCACCACGCCCTGGCAGTACGTGAACTGGGCCCGATCCAGCGACCCTTCCTTGATGCCCTCGAATTTGATGCCATCGAAAACCAGGTGGGTTTGTGGGTCGATGAGCGTCCCGTCGATCCAGTCCCCCATCAGCTGAGCCTGGTGCAGTTCGCCGTTGCGCGCCAAGAAGATTCCCGCCGGGCCGTTCGCCGGCGTGTTGAAGAACCGGTCCTGTTTCCGCCACGGAATGCCGCCGCCGGATTCGGGCATCCAGGCGCGGGTGAACTGCTTGGTGAAGGTGCGCAGCGCGCGCAGCCGCTTGACACCGGTCAGCCGGCCCGCCCGCTCGAGAGCGAGCGACATCCACGCCATGTCGTCGTAATAGCTGTTGGTCCACCGGCCCAGGTTGCGCCGGTGGTGTCCGCGCATCTGTGCGGCGATGCGCTTGCGTCGCTGCGGCTCCGGGTCGCGCACCTCCGCGTCGACCAGGCAGTCCAGCAGATGCGCCTGCCACCAATAGTTCCAGCTCGCAAACAGCCGGTCCTGACGCGTCGAGGGCCATGCGACCACTCCCAGCTGCGTTCCCGGCATCGCCCAGAGGTGCGCCAAATGACGTGCGCTGACCGCGGCTTCAGCGCTTGCGGCTCGATTCGCCCACTGCTGCTCCATAACAGGAATCCTGCCCTACCAGGCGCGAGAAATGTCAGCGTGCTGACGAATCCAGGCGTGCATCGCGATCCCGGCCGCGACCGACGCGTTGATGCTGCGGGTCGATCCGAATTGGGCGATGGACACCGTGAGCGCCGCCCCGGCCCGGGTCTCGTCGGTGATGCCGGGGCCTTCTTGGCCGAACACCATCAGGCAGTCGCGCGGCAGCGTCGCCTCCTCCAGCCGGACCGCTCCCGGCACATTGTCGACGGCGACCACCGTGAGCTCTGCTCGGCTGGCGAACGCCATCAGTTCGGCGGTCGTGTCGTGATGCCGCAGCCGCTGATAGCGGTCGGTGACCATCGCACCGCGCCGGTTCCACCGACGTCGCCCGACGATGTGCACCGTGTCGACGGCGAAGGCGTTCGCGGTGCGCACCACGCCGCCGATGTTGGCGTCGTGCCCGAAGTTCTCGATCGCGACGTGCAGCGGGTTACGGCGGGTGTCGATGTCGGCGATGATCGCCTCGCGGGTCCAGTACCGGTACGCGTCAACGACGTTGCGGCTGTCACCGTCGTGGAGCAGCTGCGGGTCGTAGCGGGGATCGTCAGGCAGCGGGCCCTTCCAGGGTCCGACGCCTTTTCCGTCGGATCCCCATTCCGTTGGGCCCTGTTGAGTCACACCGAAATCCGCCGTGCCTACTGCCCGCGCGGGTACATCGCGGCGGCAAGCTCAAGGATTTCCCCGCGATCCGCCGCAACGATGAACCCAGACGTGATCGCCGCATCGAGCGCCTGCGTGAATTGTGCGAGATATTCCGCCGAGCCGCCCGGGTAGAGCCTGCTGAGGGTGGCGGCATCGAACAGTTCACCGGAGCCGAAAATCAACGACATCACACTTTCGTCCGTGCCACTTTTGTCCGTGCCACTTTCGCCGTTGACGAGGCCCGACGTCTTGGCTACCGGTACGTCCACCCACGGCGTGCGAATTCCGCCCCGGGCGAGTCCATTTTCGTGCAGGACGAGCTGGGGCGGGCTCGCGTCGCTCAACGCGATGCGTTCTGCGTTAGGCGCCGGCTCGCCACCGCCTGCCCAGCGGTTAAGCCCGGCGACCGCCGCCTGGACGACATAGTGGTGCTGCGGCGCGAAATTGACGCAATGTGCCAGTTGCTGACCCATCAATGTGTCGGTGGGGGCATAGGCAGCCACGATGTCCTCCAGCGGCGCGGATCCGCTGTCGATGAAGGCCACCTGAATGGTGTAGTTGTCCGCATGGGCGGCGCCGGGTATCTCCCAGGTGCGCAGCCATTCGTTGTCGGGCTGCCTCGCCAGGTGATAGCCCGCGCGGACATTGCCGATGAGGTCGGTCTCGGTGATGACCGTGACAAGTGGGACACGAAGGTCGGGACGGAACTGGACGGGCTGATCGGACGCTTCACTCGACGGGTCCAGGATCGACGCTCCATCCAGCGGTGCGGCAGAGCCGAACCGGGAATGGACCAGGAAGCCGTCGTACACCTTTGCGAGCGGATCGACGGCGTTGACGTAGGTGGTCAGGAACATGGCCGACTGGGACTCGCCCGCCGCCAGAACAAGATCCGGGCGTAACCCACCCAGAACACCCCCGCCCCGAACACCGTCGTCACCCTCCCGAACCAACCGGCCGATCTGGGAGTAGATGTCAAAGCAGAACGCGTCCCCGGGATGACTGAGACGTGAATAACGTTCCGGATCAAGGGTTTTCAGCGACAAGTTCGCGACAAGTGTTACCCCGCCGCCCTCGACACCCACGCGCTGCGCTGAGACCGCGACATAGGCGTAACCCTCGCGAACGAGCTCGCGATGGGCCATGAACCATACGGCGGGAGCGTCGATGCCGCCGCTGACATTGAGCCACTCGACGACGACGGTCCCGTTGAACACGGCGTCATCGGTGGGCGTCAACACCACAATGCGCGTGGTGTAATCCGCCGTGCCGGACGGCTCCGCGCTCCACCGCCCATCGGGACCGAAATCCGCGACAGGGGCGTAGGACGACGCGGACCCGGAGACGAAGAACTCCTCGGAGCGATAGCCTACCGTCGCCAGGTCGTAGGCGCCGAGCAGCAAGTTGGGCCTTCCCGGCACCGGGGTTAAATCCAATTCGGTCACACGTCATCGATATCACGTCGCCGCCTGCGGGGTTCACCCCAGCGCGGCTTGTTCGGTGGCGAGCAGGGTCGCGGTGTTGTGCTCGGCGTGGTAGGCGGCGGCGCCGCCGTTGAGGCCGAACAGCCGCTTGCTCCATAGCAGCCACACGACGGCGGCGATGTTGATCGCCAGGGCGATCGCCCGGAACGCGGTGACCTTTTCGGTGATCTCGTAGATCTCGAGGGGCAGGAAAACGCTGGTGGCGATCACGGCGAAGTATTCGCCCCACCGGGCGAGCAGCCACAGTCCGATCGCTTCGATGAGCTCGATGGCCGCGTAGCCGGCCATTCCGATTGCGATCCAGGTCAGGGTCGTCGGTGACAGCGAGAATGCCTGGTCGACGTGGTGCAGGAGTTTGGAATTCTCGGGATTCCAGCCGATCTGGTTGGCTAGCGGCCGGATCAGCGGCAGTTCATCCTCAAATGCCTTCTGCAACTTGCCGTGGGTCCCGCGGACGGTGAACACTCCCAAGGCCAGCAGGGTGAAGATCACCGCGCGGACGACGCGTTCGACGGCCAGAGCGCGCGTGATGATCATGTCACGGAGCTGGCGTCCGCGACGCACGTGCGGTGCCGCTGCGGCCGGGCCAGATCCGGCGGGTTGGCCGACGACGAAGCTTTCGCATCGCAGACATCGCCACGCTTCACCGGCCGGGGTTTCGACCCGCATCCTGGCCCGCAATTCGGGTTCGTCGGGAGCGAACGTTGCGTGGCCGCGCCAGCCGCAGGCGTGTGTGGCGATATCCATGGCGAGAGGCTACGACTCCTCGAGGTGAAATACGAGGCGAAATGCATTGCCCGACACCGAGGTCAGCCAATGGTGCAGCCGCGTCCTCGAACAGAGGCGCGGTCACTCCACCCGCGCTGCTCGATCGCCCACCGCATTTACACGTCATCGATACCACGTCGCCGGCCGCGGAGTTCTCCGCGATCGCCTTCGCGGGTGGTGTCGGTCGTGCGACCGTGTATCGAGTGCTCGCCGAGGAGACACCATGCGCGACCTATCAAGCGACCTACCAAGCGACCTACCAAGCGACGCAGCAACCGGAGACCGGTCCTTACCGGCTCGGACGCTGCGCAAGGTCATCATCCGCATCGTCCCGTTCGTGATGGCGATGTACTTCGTCAACTATCTGGACCGGACCAACCTCGGCATCGCCAAGACCGACATCAGCGAGCATTTGCAACTTTCCGCGACGATGTTCGGCCTCGCGTCGGGCATCTTCTTCATCGGCTACGTGCTGGTCGAGGTTCCCTCAAACCTCGCGCTGAACCGCTTCGGCGCCCGCCGCTGGCTTGCGCGTATCGCGGTGTCGTGGGGAATCGTCGCCATGGCGATCGGGTTCGCGCCGAACGCCCCAACGCTGTTTGTCCTGCGGTTCCTGCTCGGAGTGGCCGAGGCGGGCCTGTTCCCGGGAGTCATCTTCTACCTGAGCCGGTGGTTTCCGCGCGACCATCGGGCACGCGTCGTGGCGTTGTTCATGATCGCCAGCCCGGTCGCGGCTGCGATCGGGACCCCGGTGTCGGCGTGGCTGATCCACGTCGGCGACGGGCTATTCGGCTTGGCGGGCTGGCAATTCATGATGATCTGCGTCGGCGTCCCGGCTGTACTGCTGGGCGTGATGTGCTGGTTCTACCTGACCGACCACCCCGGCAACGCCACATGGCTGCACGCCGACGAACGGCGTTGGCTCGTCGAGGTTCTGGCCGAGGAGGAGCGCGAGGTCAGCAGCAGCTTCGAGTTCCCGTTGCGGCGCGCGCTGACCAGCCCTCGGGTCTGGGCGCTGGCACTTGTCTACTTCGGCATCGCCTACGGGCTCTACGCACTGGCATTCTTTCTGCCGTCGATCATCTCCGGGTTCAAGAAGACCTTCGGCGTTGAGTTGTCGATCGTGCAGGTGGGACTGATCACCGCGATTCCCTACGCGTGTGCGGCGGTGGCGATGTACCTGTGGTCGCGCCATGCCGATCGCACCCGCGAGCATGTATGGCATGTCGCGATTCCGATGTTCGTCGGCGGGCTCGCCATTCCCGTTGCGCTGTACCTGGGCAGCCCGGTGCTGGTGATGATTCCGGTGGTGATCACGGCTGCGGCGGTGTTCAGTGCCATCCCCAGCTTCTGGGCGCTGCCCTCACGATTCCTCACCGGCGCCGCGGCCGCGGGCGCGATCGGGCTGATCAACTCGCTCGGCAACCTCGGCGGTTTCGCCGCGCCATACGCAACCGGTGCGCTCGAACAAGCCACCGGAACAAATAGAGTGGGAATGTGGGCAGTGGGTGCGGTGATGCTTGTCTCGGCGCTCGTGGTGGTCCTGCTCCGCGCCGCGCCCGAGCGCGATCGAGTGGTGTGACAACGCTTTTCGGCGGCCAACCCCAGTTCCGACAACGCGCGCTCGTACGCCTCGGGATCGGCGTGCCGCTGCATCGAAGATGACAGCTTTCAACGCCGCAGCGGCCAACCCGGGCCTGCCAGCGTTCATCTCGTCTCCCGCACGTCAACGATGCACGAATCGGCGGTGCCTCGGGGTCCCCAAGTCGAGGGATTCGCCGGGTTACTGATGCCTCGGAGCCGCTGAAACGGTCGCAACCGCCTTATTGTGGAGATTGTGAAGCCATGGTGAGCTCGATCACCAAGCCGGTCAGGCTTGTGCTGGTCGATGACCACGAGGTCGTCATCGAGGGGCTCAAGGCGATGCTGGTCGGGTTTGCCGACCGGGTCGGAGTGGTCGGACAGGCGGTCGGCGTGGAGCACGCCGTCGAAGTCATCCAGGAGCTGCAGCCCGACATCGCGTTATGTGATGTGCGGATGCGGGGCTCCAGCGGACTGGAACTGTGCGACGCGCTGCGCGAGCACCGCATCGAGTGCAAGGTGGTCATGCTGTCCGTCTATGACGACGAGCAGTACCTGTTCCATGCGTTGCGCGCCGGGGCGTCAGGCTACCTGTTGAAGAACATCACCAGTGACGAGCTGGTCCGACAGCTGGAGCTGGTACACAGCGGAGCGATTGCGATCGACCAGGGAATGGCCGTGCGTGCAGCCGACACCGCCGCGCGCATGCAGCGCGATGAGTTCTGGCCGGGGGCGCGGCAGGGTCTGACGCAGCGGGAAAGCGAGATCCTGTCACATGCGGTGACCGGGCTGTCCAACCGCGCGATCGCCCGCAAGCTGGTCATCGGCGACGAGACGGTCAAGAGTCACCTTCGGTCCATCTATCGCAAACTCCAAGTCAACGACCGCACCGGCGCGGTCACGACCGCGTTGCGCGAAGGGATATACCTGTGACTCGCGCGGCTCCTGCGAGCCCGGCCACCGTCAACGCCGTCGATGACCTGGTCGACTCGACCCACGAGCTTGCGTTGCTCCGCGAGCTTATCCGGGCAGCCTCGAGCGGCCCGGGCGTCGAGCCGCTGGCTGCCGCGGCTGCGCGGATGATCACGGCGGCCACCGGCGCCGACGTCTGCGTCGTGTACGTGCTCGACGACACCGAACAGTCGCTGACACTCACCGGCGCGACGCCGCCGTTCGACTCCGATGTCGGCAATGTCCGGCTGCCGCTGGGATCAGGGATTTCCGGGTGGGTGGCCAGTCACCGTGAACCCGTTGTGATCAGCGACAACCAGGAGGCCGATCGACGCGCCCTGCCGATCGAGACGCTGCGCGGGGGGCACTTCCGGTCGATGTTGTCGGTGCCGATGGAGACCGCGCTCGGCGGCTTGGTCGGGGTGCTCGGCGTGCACACTTTCGAGCGGCGGGAATTCAGCTCGCGTGACGTGGAGCTACTCCTCGTCATCGGCCGACTCATCGCAGGGGCGATGGACCAGGCGCGGCTTCATCGTCAGCTCGCGGCTCGGGAGCGGGCCCACGAGCATTTCGTCGAGCAGGTCATCGAGGCTCAGGAACTAGAGCGTCGCCGGTTGGCCGGCGACATCCACGACGGCATTTCCCAACGCTTGATCACGCTGTCCTACCGGCTTGACGCGGCCGCACAGGCGGTCGGGACCGACTCGGAGATAGTCGCGGTGCAGCTGGCGGAGGCCCGCGAACTGGTCACGTTGACATTGCAGGAGGCACGCGCGGCCATCGGTGGTTTGCGCCCGCCGGTGCTCGAGGATCTCGGCCTGGCCGGCGGGCTGGCCAGCCTCGCCCGGTCGATTCCCCAAGTCTCGCTCAAATTAGAGCTTGCCGATCGTCGCCTGCCCGAGCACATCGAACTGGCGCTCTACCGCATCGCGCAGGAATCCCTGCAGAACGTCGTCAAGCACGCGCGCACGACACTGGCGCGGCTGACCTTCGCCGTCGACGATCAAACCGTGCGGCTCGAAATCGTCGATGACGGTGTAGGTTTCGACACCTTAGAACATCCGCTGGGCGGCGACGAGATGGGCGGTTACGGAGTGCTTTCGATGTCGGAACGCGCCGAACTGGTCGGCGGCAGGCTGAACATCCGCTCCCGGCCGGGTTCGGGCACCAGCGTGACGGCAACGATTCCATTACCCGGCTGACCTGCCCGGCTAACCCTGCTTGCCGCCCCCGCGCAGTCAAGCCTCTGGATAGGACCGGCGAGATCCTTCACCGATTGCTTAAGTATTAGCCGGTAACTCTCAATAGACAGGTTGATCGTGCGCTGGCAACATGTTCCCTGTGACAGACCGTGTGACAGACCGATGGAGCGCCGGAGTCATCCCGTACGCCGACATGGGGTATTGGCAGCCGGACTACGAGCCGAAGGATTCCGACGTCCTGTGCGCGTTCCGGATCACCCCGCAGGAGGGCGTGGACCCGGTTGAGGCCGCAGCAGCCGTCGCGGGCGAATCCAGTACCGCCACTTGGACGGTGGTATGGACCGACCGGCTCACCACCTTGGAGCATTACCAGGCCAAGTGTTACAAGGTGGAGGCCGTCCCGAACACGGACGGGCAGTGGATCGCCTGGATCGCCTACGACCTCGACCTGTTCGAGGAGGGCTCCATCGCCAACCTCACCAGCTCCATCATCGGCAACGTCTTCGGCTTCAAGCCGCTGAAGGCGCTGCGTTTGGAGGACATGCGCATACCCACCCACTACGTGAAGACGTTCCAGGGCCCCGCGCACGGCATCGTGATGGAGCGCGAGCACCTCAACAAGTTCGGCCGCCCGCTGTTGGGTGCGACCACCAAGCCCAAACTCGGACTGTCGGCGCGCAACTACGGCCGTGTCGTCTATGAAGCCCTGCGCGGCGGGCTGGACTTCACCAAGGACGACGAGAACATCAACTCCCAGCCCTTTATGCGCTGGCGCGACCGGTACCTGTTCTGCATGGAGGCGGTCAACCGGGCGCAGGCCGCCACCGGTGAGATCAAGGGGCATTACCTCAACGTCACCGCCGGCACCATGGAGGAGATGTACGAACGCGCCGAATTCGCAAAAGAACTCGGCTCGGTGATCGTGATGATCGACTTAACGATCGGCTACACCGCGATCCAGTCGATGTCGAAGTGGTGCCGGGCCAACGGCATGATCCTGCACCTGCATCGCGCCGGTCACGGCACCTACACCCGCCAGAAGAACCACGGCGTCAGCTTCCGGGTGATCGCGAAGTGGATGCGGCTGGCCGGAGTGGACCATATTCACGCCGGAACCGTCGTTGGCAAGCTCGAAGGCGACCCGAACATGATCGCCGGCTACTACGACGTGCTGCGGTTGAACAGCATCAAGGCCGATCCGGTGAAGGGCCTCTACTTCGACCAGGAGTGGGCGTCGATGCCCGGTGTCATGCCGGTTGCGTCGGGCGGCATCCACGCGGGCCAGATGCACCAGCTGCTGCACTACCTCGGCGAGGACGTGGTGCTGCAGTTCGGTGGCGGCACCATTGGTCATCCGATGGGCATCGCCGCGGGCGCCGAGGCGAACCGGGTCGCGCTCGAGGTCATGGTCAAGGCCCGCAACGAGGGCAGGGACTACTTCGGGGAAGGCGATGAGATCCTCAAGAAGGCCGCCAAGAAGAACCACGCGTTGGACGTGGCACTGGCGACATGGGGCGACATCAGCTTCAACTACGAGTCCACCGACACCGCCGACGTCGTGGCGACGCCGACCCCCGTCTGAATACGGACAAAGCAAGGACAAAACGATGCGCATCACCCAGGGCACGTTCTCGTATCTTCCTGACTTCACCAACGAGGAGATCACCGCCCAGATCACGTACGCGCTCGACAACGGCTGGCCGCTGTCGGTCGAGTTCACCGACGACCCGCACCCGCGCAACGTGTACTGGGAGATGTGGGGGCTGCCGATGTTCGACCTGAAGGACGCCGCCGGCGTGCTTCTGGAGGTCAATGCTTGTCGGACCGCGAACCCCGACGTCTACGTCCGGCTCAACGCCTACGACGCCAGCCTGGGACGGCAGACGACCGCCTTCTCGTTCATCGTGCAGCGACCGGCGGTTGAGCCCGGCTTCCAGGTCGTTCGCGGCGAGGGCTCCGACCGTCGGATCAACTACACCACCCTCGCCTACGCCACCGAGCGTCCCGCCGGGGATCGCTATCCCCTGAACCAAGATGCCTTGAGCGAAGATGCCCGGAACGCAGATGCCAACGGCCGGCACTGAATCCGGGCGCACGTCCTTCGGCTTCTGGCCCGGTGCGATGGCCGGCCCGCAGATAGCACCCGAACCGGCGGAACGCGAACCCAAGGAACCAGGGCCCGACGCCGTGCTCGCGTACGACGCCGAAGTCGACGTGGCCGCCGCCCGCAACGAGTCTGGGGTCGACGAGGTCCTGTCGAAGCTGGACACCGATCTGGTCGGCCTGGAGCCGGTGAAAACCCGCATCGCGGAGATTGCCGCCCTGCTGCTGGTCGACCGACTGCGCGCCCGCTACGGCATCACCGCACAGCAGCCGACGCTGCACATGTGTTTCACCGGCAACCCGGGCACCGGCAAGACCACGGTGGCCCTGCGGATGGCTGACCTGCTGCATCGGCTCGGCTATCTGCGGCGCGGGCACCTGGTCAACGTCACCCGCGACGATCTGGTCGGCGAATACGTCGGTCACACCGCGCCCAAGACCAAGGACGTGATTAAACGCGCGATGGGCGGCGTGCTGTTCATCGACGAGGCTTATTACCTCTACAAGGCGGAAAACGAGCGCGATTACGGCTCCGAGTCGATCGAAATCCTGCTGCAGGTGATGGAACAGAATCGCGACGACCTCGTCGTCATCCTCGCCGGATACGCCGACAAGATGGACAGGTTCTTCTCCGCGAACCCCGGCATGCAAAGCCGTATCGCGCACCACATCACGTTTCCCGACTTCACGGTCAACGAACTCGAACGGATCGCCGCATTGATGACCGAGGAGTTGGGTTATTCGCTTTCCGGCGAGGCCCGCGACGTGCTGCACGACTACTTGACGCGGCGGATGCAACAGCCATGGTTCGCGAACGCACGAAGCGTGCGCAACGCCGTCGAGAGAGCCCGGTTGCGGCAGGCTCGACGCTTGGTCAACGGTTCCGATTCGCGAGTGAACAGGGCTGCGCTCACCACGATCGAGGCGGCCGATCTGCTGGCCAGCCGCGTGTTCGAACGGGCCGCCCAAGAAGAGCAAGAAGAGGCAGTATGACCACATGACCACTAACGCGCGACTGCGGGCACTCGTCGAGCTCGCCGACACCGGATCGGTGCGCGGCGCGGCAGAACGGCTAGTGGTGACCGAGTCGGCGATATCGTCGGCGATAAGCGCCCTGAGCGCGGAAATCGGTGTGGCCCTGGTCGATCGGTACGGCCGTGGCGTGCGGCTCACCCCGGCCGGACAACGCTACACCGAGTACGCCCGCCGCATCCTGGGGTTGCACGACGAGGCGGTGCGAGCTGCTCGCAGCGAGGCCGATCCGGAGAAGGGATCGATCCGGCTGGCGGCGGTCACCACTGCCGGCGAGCTGCTGATCCCGGCTCTGCTCACGTCCTTTCGGTCGGAACATCCTGGCGTCCTGTGCGAGCTGGAAGTAGCACCGAGAAGCTCTGTCTGGGCGATGCTTTCCCGATACGAGGCCGATGTGGTGGTCGCGGGCCGCCCACCGGCCGACCTGTCGCAGGCGCAAGTGCAGGCAATCAGCCCGAACACGTTGGTGGTCGTCGGGCCGCCTGCGGTAGCCCGTGGATTTGAGCCGGCGACCGCGACGTGGCTACTCCGCGAGGCGGGGTCGGGAACGCGTGCCACCACCGAAAATCTGTTGGAGGAACTGGAGATTTCACCGCCCCGGATGACACTGGGATCACACGGCGCAGTTGTCGCCGCTGCGGTGGTGGGACTAGGCGTCACCCTGGTGTCTCGTCAGGCTGTCCGCCGCGAACTCGACGCCGGGACGCTGCTGGAGTTGCCGGTGACCGGCACGCCGTTGGACCGGCCCTGGCACATAGTGACACAGTCGCCATGCACCGGTGCGGTGAGCTTGCTGGTGTCGCACGTGGTTTCGCACACCGGCCTTGGGTGGGAACCGGTGGGCTGACTCACCCCCCGGTTCCCACCCGCCTGGGGGATGGCTGGCCGGCAGATCGAGGGGACTCTGGTTTGTATGCTGGCCGATCGGACAACGCTTGTGCAGTTCCTCATCGAGGAGCGCCGACGTCATCCGAGCGCGTCGGGAGATCTGAATGGCCTGATTCTCAACGTGGCGCTGGCGTGCAAGGCAATAGCCAACCGCGTGGCCACCGGCGCGCTGGGTGATGCGGTCGGGTTGTCGGATCGGGTCAACGCCTCCGGCGACGTTCAACACACCCTGGACGTGGCGGCCAATGAGTGTTTCGTCAGGGCAACCGAGTGGGGCGGCCAGGTCGCTGGGATGGTGTCCGAGGAGATGTCCGAGCCGTACTTGCTGCCCGCAAGATACCCGCGCGGCAAGTACCTGTTGGTGTTCGATCCCCTTGACGGGTCGTCGAATATCGACGTGAACGTCTCCGTGGGCAGCATCTTTTCGATCCTGCGGGCCCGGCATGCCGGAACCGACCCGGGCCCGCAGGACTTCCTTCAGCCCGGCGCCGAACAGGTGTGCGCGGGCTACGCGATCTACGGCCCGTCGACGATGCTGGTGCTGACCGTCGGAACCGGAGTGCACGCGTTCACCCTCGATCGCTCATTGGGAGAATTCGTATTGACCCGCCCACACATTCAAATCCCAGACACTGCAGATGAATTCGCCATCAACGCATCCAACCAGCGGTTCTGGGAACCGGCCGTGCAGCGCTACGTCAGCGAATGCCTGGCCGGACGGACTGGACCCCGGGGTAAAGACTTCAACATGCGCTGGGTCGCATCACTGGTCGCCGAAACACACCGGATCTTGACCCGCGGGGGGATTTTCCTCTATCCCCGCGGTTCGCGTGATCGTGCGACGCCGGGCAAGCTGCGGCTGCTCTACGAGGCCAACCCGATGGCGTTTCTCGTCGAGCAGGCCGGCGGGGCCGCCAGCACGGGACGACAGCGCATGCTCGACGTGACCCCGAACCACATTCACCAACGCATTCCGTTCGTCTTCGGCGCTGCAGACGAAGTGGTACGCATCGAGGCGTACCACGCTGAACCCAACGAACCGGCCACCACGTTGCCGCTCTACGGCGGCCGCGGCCTGTTCTTGGCGCCCGCGGGCTGATCGCCGCCCACTGCCTGTTTCACACAACCTTTTTCACACTGCCTGTTTCACACACGGACCCGTCACGCTCCTGCGCAGCAGCCTGACGGGTAGCAGTTCTCTCAACAAAGGAGAAAACCATGGGAAGCACACACCACGATCCAGTCGATCACTGCCGCACCACACATCAGCACGCCGGTGAGTCGATGATTGACGTTTACAGTTGGCCAGGTCTGATCTCTATCGCGTTGGGAATTATTTCCCTCGTCGGCTCCCTGGCCGCGGCCGCATACCATCACCAGGAATGGATCCTGACCCTCGGCGTGGTCGGCATCATGGCAATCCTCGGCGGTTCCGCGTGGCTGATCTTGGAGCATCGCCGGGTGATGAAGATCGAATCTCGTTGGCACGCGGACCATCCGGAAAAATATCCGCACACTCGAGTTGCTTAGCTTAGCCCTAACAACAGGGCCCTAAATAACAGATAGGCCGAGTAATGAGCGTGTTCATCTCCGTTGGGCCCAAACCTGGTGAGCCCGGCCGGCTTCGTGGTCGCGAGTCTTATCCGGCGGATCTACGGGCGCGGCTCGAAGCCGACGCCAAGGAGATCGTCGCTCGTTATCCGCAGTCGCGGTCGGCGTTGTTGCCGCTGCTGCATTTGGTGCAGGCCGAGGACGGGTGTGTGACCCCGGCGGGGGTGGAGTTCTGCGCGGCGGTGCTGGGGTTGACCGGTGCCGAGGTGACGGCGGTGGTGACGTTTTACTCGATGTACCGGCGTGATCGCACCGGTGAGTATCTGGTCGGGGTGTGCACCAACACGTTGTGCGCGATCATGGGCGGCGACGCGATCTTTGATGCGCTCACCGAGCATCTGGGCGTGGGCCACGATGAGACCACCGCCGACGGGCGGGTCACGCTGCAGCACGTGGAGTGCAACGCCGCGTGTGACTATGCGCCGGTGGTGATGGTCAATTGGGAGTTCTTCGACAACCAGACCCCGCAGTCCACGATCGAGCTCGTCGACAAGCTGCTCGACGGCCAGCCGGTCGCCCCGTCCCGTGGGCTGCCGTTGTGCACGTTTAGCGAAACGTCGCGGATCCTGGCCGGTTTCGCCGATGACCGCCCCGACGACGGCCAGGGCGGGCCCGGCGCGGCCACCCTCGCCGGCCTGCGCGCCGCCCGACAACAAAGGCCGCAGTCCACGTCGGAACAGGACGACTGATATGCCGCTCACCACCGTGTTGAATCGATTCTGGGACGACCCCGAGTCATGGACGCTCGCAACGTATCGCCGCCATTTCGGGTATCTCGCACTTCAGAAGGTCCTCGCGATGGATCCTGACGACGTGATCCAGATCGTGACGGACTCGGGGCTGCGAGGCCGGGGCGGCGCGGGATTCGAGACCGGCACCAAATGGTCGTTCGTGCCCCAGCGAGACGACTCAGCCTCGCGCCCGCACTACCTGGTGATCAATGCCGACGAGGCCGAACCGGGGACGTGCAAGGACATCCCGCTGATGCTGGCCACCCCGCACGCGCTCGTGGAGGGTCTGATCATCGCGGCGTATGCGATTCGAGCGTCGCATGCGTTCATTTATGTTCGCGGCGAGGTGGTTCCGGTGTTGCGCCGACTGCGCGCCGCGGTCGCCGAGGCGTATGCGGCCGGGTATGTCGGCCGCGACATCCAGGGCTCGGGATTCGACCTGGAGATCATCGTGCACGCCGGTGCCGGCGCCTACATCTGCGGTGAGGAGACCGCGCTGCTCGACTCGCTGGAGGGCCGCCGCGGCCAGCCGAGGCTGCGGCCGCCGTTCCCGGCGGAGTCGGGGCTGTACGCCTGCCCGACCGTGGTGAACAACGTCGAAACCATCGCCTCGGTGCCCTCAATCATTTTCGGCGGAGTCAGCTGGTTCCGGTCGATGGGCAGCGATAAGTCGCCCGGTTTCACGTTGTATTCGTTGTCGGGACATGTGACCCGGCCGGGTCAGTACGAGGCGCCGCTGGGCATCACGTTGGGCGAGTTGCTCGATTATGCCGGCGGGGTGCGCGCCGGGCACCGGTTGAAGTTCTGGACCCCGGGCGGGTCCTCCACGCCGATCCTGACCGAGCAGCATCTGGATGTGCCGCTGGATTACGAGGGGGTGGGCGCGGTCGGGTCGATGCTGGGCACCAAGGCGTTGCAGATCTTCGACGAGACCACCTGCGTGGTGCGCGCGGTGCGCCGCTGGACGCAGTTCTATGAGCACGAGTCGTGCGGCAAGTGCACCCCGTGCCGGGAGGGCACCTTCTGGCTGGCGCAGATCTATGAGCGCCTGGAGAACGGCGAGGGCACCGCGGCCGACATCGACAAGCTGCTCGATATCTCCGACACCATCAACGGAAAGTCGTTCTGCGCGTTGGGTGACGGCGCGGCCAGCCCGATCATCTCCTCGATCCAGCACTTCCGCGACGAGTACGTCGCCCATGTCACCCAGCAGGGCTGCCCGTTCGACCCGCGCGACTCCATGCTCGTCGCAAACCTCAGCGAGACATCAGTTCTGCGGCCCGTCGTTCTGTCAGCCGCAGAATCATCGGCGTGAAGATCAACTGCATCGCCAAATCCATTTTGCCGCCGGGGCAGACGATCGTGTTCGGCCGTGACATGAACGAGTCGTGCAGCATCGACAACAGGTACGGGAAGTCAATGCCGCGCGGATCACGGAATCGGATGATCAGCATGGACTCGTCGGCAGAGGGAATTGACCTGGCGACGAAGGGATTTGACGTATCGACGACCGGCACCCGCTGGAAATTGACATCCGTGTGGGAAAACTGTCGACAGATGTAACGCACGTAGTCGGGCATCCGTCGCAGGATCGTGTCGGTAACATCTACTTCGGCGTATCCGCGATCTACCTTGTCGCGGTGCAGCTTTTGGATCCACTCCAGGTTGATCACCGGAACAACCCCGATCCGCAGATCGGCGAAGCGGGCGACATCGACGTCGTCGGTCACCACCGCGCCGTGCAGCCCCTCGTAGAACAAGAGGTCGGAGTCGGCGAGAAGCTCTTCCCACGGCGTGAAGGTCCCCGCCTCTTGGCCGTGCGGCTTCGCATCGACTCCGTCGTGCAGATAGCTGCGGACCTTTCCCGTCCCGGTTTCGCCGTAGACGCGGAATAGCTCTTCTAATTCCTTGAACAGGTTGGCTTCTGGCCCGAAATGGCTGAACGAGTGATCACCACGCGCCTTGGCGTCGGCGATCGCGGCCTTCATCTGGGCTCTGTCATACCGATGAAAGCTGTCGCCCTCCACGAACGTGGCCCTCACGCCCTCACGTCGGAATATCTGCGCAAAGGTGCGCATCACCGACGTGGTCCCGGCCCCGGATGAGCCGGTCACCGACACTATGGGATGCGCGCGGGACATGAACAAGAATCACCCGCGAGCATGCGCCGGCCATCCCCCGCGCGGGTGGCCATCCGGGGGCTCGGTTGCTCACCCGCCCGATATGCCGGTGCGGTCAGTCCCGGCTGATCCACACCGCGGCGTGTGTACCCACGACCGAGAGCGTCGCATAGAGCAGCGCCTCGTTGATGTCACCCTGCGTGCACAATGACGCCTTCAGCTGCACCGCATCCAGTTTCGCGTCCGGCAGCACCAGCACCGAGGATCCATACACCGCACAGGCGTGGCTGAGTCCCTGCCCGGGCGGCAGCGTCGGGGAGACCACCACCATCAGCGGTCCACCGCGGTTCGCCGATTCGTCGCTGTACTGCGCCTTGATCGCCGAGATGTCCAGGCCGAGCAGCATGTAGCCGTTGCCGTTGAATACACCGGGATCGCCAAGCGACGCTTGCGTCACCATGGTGCCGTCGGCTCGCCACGCCTCAACGCTGCTGGACTGCACAGTGACGCCGGTGTCGCTTCTGTTGGTGGGCAACACCCCGACCGGAAACGCGACCGGGTAGGCCGCGGTGGTGCCCGCGATCCGGTCGCGCGGCGAATAGAGGTAGACGCCGCGCACCGCGCTTTGATCGTCCAGCGGACCCACGCAGACGGTGCCGGTCAGCCGGTCCGGGTTCGGGGCGGACAGCGGCGAGATCGTCAACGATGCGATGCCGCTGCAGCTGCCCAAACCGTAGGTCTCGATCGGGTGCGCGACCGCCCCGTACAAGCCGAACCGGATGTCCTCCTGCTTGGCGTGCGGTTTGCCCTGCTCGGAAGGCGCGCCGTCGACGTCGACGAGCACGTAGTTCGACTCGAATCGCAGGTTCGATACCGACAGGTTCCAGCCGAGCAGGGTCATCGACTCGCCGAGTTTCGCCGTGCTCGCACCGTACGGTTTGGGCAGACTGGCGGGCGCCGAACATCCGGCGACCAAACATCCGGCGACGAAGCCGAGTACGGCGACGGACAGAATCGCGATCAAAGCGCGCAATGTCCGCAACGTTTTAGTGGGCTATCCGCTTGTTGACCAGTCTCGTCGCCCATGCCGGGCTCCACTGCGACAGGTGATACGCGAACTTCGTCTGGGTGCCAACGGGAAAGTGCACTTTCGGCAGCGGTGATCTGCGATGCAGCGCACCCCACGCGGCGTCGGCGACGTCATCCGCGGTGAGGTTTATCCCGAGCGATTCGGTGGAACCGGTCTTCACTCCGGTGAGCATCTCGGTGTCGACGAACAACGGCCACAACGCCATTACCGCGATGTCGTGCGGTCGCCACTCGATCTCCAACGCCTCGGTGAGCCCGCGGACCGCGAATTTTGTTGCGCTGTAAGACGCGAGCTCGGGTTGGCCGTAGATCGCCGACGCCGAGCACATGTTGAGCACGCGGGCGCCCGGGGTGTCGCGCAGGTATTCGAACGCCGTGTGGCACCCGAACATCACTCCGGTGACGTTCACGTCGACCAGTTGTTTGTGCCGGGCCGCCGGGATGTCGACGAAGTCGCCCGACGCCAGCAGACCTGCATTGTTCACCAGGATGTCCAACCGCCCGCCGGTGGTGACTCCGAATTCACGCAGTGCGCGCCGCCACGCCTCGACATCGGTGACGTCCATGACCGAGGTCCATACCGACCAATTGTGTTGTGCTGCATCATCTTTCAGCGCACCCAGCCCAGCCGCGTCGACGTCGACCGCGCCGATGGCATACCCGGCAGCGGCGAACCGGCGCACGATCGCCAAGCCGATGCCGCGGGCGGCGCCGGTGACGAACACCGACTCAGGTGCGGCCACGGCCCCGCCCAACAGTTTTCGTCATGAACCGCACCACGTTTCGCGGCACCATCCGCCCTGCGGTGGTCATTGCCTTGTACTGCAACCCGGGAATGATCACCACCTTGCCTCTCGCGACATCGGCCATGCATTCACCGACGACGTCGCCGACGTCCAGCCACATGAACGACGGCATCGAAGCCATCTCCATGCCGGCGCGCTGGTGAAACTCGGTGTGGACAAAGCCCGGGCACAGCGCGTGGACGCTCACGCCCGTGCCGGCCAGCCCATTGGCCAACCCCTCGGAGAACGACACCACCCACGCCTTCGACGCCGAATACGTTGAGGAACGGCCCGATAGCAGTCCCGCGACGCTCGCCACGTTGATGACGGTGCCCGCACCGGCCTGGACCATCGGCGGCAACACCGCGCGGGTCAGCTGCATTACGGCGGTCACGTTGACGTCGAGCTGGGATTGCAGTACCGCAGGGTCGGCGGTCCAGAATTCCCGGGACGTCCCGAAGCCGGCGTTGTTGACCAGGATGCGCACCCCCCTTGGCCAGCCGGTCGGCCGCCCGCGCGCGACCGTCCGCGTCGGCCAGATCCGCGACCAGAACTTCGCTGCCGGTGCCGTGCTCTGCGCGCATCGCCTCGGCCAACTCGTTGAGCCGCCCGACGTCGCGCGCCAATGCCGGAAGTCGGACCGGTGATCAGGGCGACGGGACGCGGCATCCGCGGCTAGGGCTGGTAGCTGCGCGGACCGGGCCGCCCGGCGCGCGTCTGCTGCGGACGACGGCCCGACTCCTGGACGCGGCGGTTGGCGTCGGCCCGGCCTGGCGGAAGCTCGGTGGGCGGGGCGACCGGCCGGCCCGGCGCGCCGTTGCGGCGCGCGCCCGTGGGTGAAACGGCCTTGGGCACCGGTGGCAGCACTCGCAGCAGATCGTTGAACTGCCGCACCGTGCGCAGACCCTCGTCCCATTCGGCGCGGGTGCTGGTGATCGGCATGCTGATCAGCGTCCAGTTCTCCTCGTTCCACATGATCTCCGCGCAGTCGGGAGCGGTGTGGGCGAACGTCACCATCCGGCGGTCGCAGGCGCGGCGCGCGGCGTCGAGGTTGGTCGAGTACACCATCCGGGGGCCGATCGCGCCGAGCAGCCAGACATCGTTTTCTCGCGGTTCTTTGAGGCCCTTGAGCCGCAGGTCCATCACGACGTTGGTGCCGACCTTGCGGTGCAGCGCGATGACGGTGGCGACGTCCTCGAGGTCGAAGATGTAGACCGCCTCACCGCGGATCTGACCCAGCACCACGTTGCGCGCGGTCACGTCGCCAACGGTCGACATCACGCCGCGTTTCCAGCGCTTGATGATTTCGGCCGACTCCGCCTCGTAGTCGAACCCGTGTGAGCGCGCCCACGACCTGCGGCGCCGGCCATGGTTGTGGCGCCGGTCGAGGTCGATGTACAACAGCACGCCCGCGCTCACGAAACAGAGCGCGGACAGCGTGAACCAGAGCGGAACCATTGGCTCTAGCCTATCTGCTGCGGGCTGCGATGCCAGAATTCGAGCAGATCACAACCGCATCTCGTCCGGGAAAACAAACCCGGGATCCTCACCCGAGGACGAGTGAGTCGCCGTCCGGGCTCACATTGACTCCAACCGTGTCGCCGTCCTGCACCTCGCCGGATAGCAGCATCTTTGCCAGCGGGTCGCCGATGGCCTGCTGCATCAGCCGACGCAGCGGCCGGGCGCCGTACACGGGATCGAAACCGCGCTGGGCCAGCCACTTCTTTGCCGGCAGCGACACCTCGAGCTGCAGCCGGCGCTGCGCCAACCGCTTCTGCAGCTGCGCCAGCTGGATGTCGACGATCTGCACGAGCTCTTCGGGGTTCAATCCGTCGAAGAGCAGCACGTCGTCGAGCCGGTTGATGAACTCCGGTTTGAACGTCGCCCGCACCGCCGCCATGACCTGCTCCTCGCTACCGCCCGACCCCAGGTTGGACGTCAGGATCAGGATCGTGTTGCGGAAGTCGACCGTGCGGCCCTGCCCGTCGGTCAGCCGGCCCTCGTCGAGGACCTGCAACAGCACGTCGAACACGTCCGGGTGCGCCTTCTCGACCTCGTCGAACAGCACGACCGTGTACGGGCGCCGGCGCACGGCCTCGGTCAGCTGACCACCCTGGTCGTACCCGACGTAGCCGGGAGGCGCGCCGACCAGACGGGCCACCGAGTGTTTCTCGCCGTACTCGCTCATGTCGATGCGCACCATCGCGCGTTCGTCGTCGAACAGGAAGTCGGCCAGCGCCTTGGCCAGCTCGGTCTTGCCGACGCCCGTGGGGCCGAGGAACAGGAACGAGCCCGTCGGCCGGTTCGGGTCGGCGATACCCGCCCGGCTGCGCCGCACGGCGTCGGACACCGCGATCACGGCTTTCTGCTGGCCGACGACCCGCTTGCCCAGCTCGTCTTCCATCCGCAGGAGCTTGGCCGTCTCGCCCTCGAGCATCCGGCCCGCCGGGATGCCGGTCCACGCCGACACCACCTCGGCGATGTCGTCGGGTCCGACCTCTTCCTTGAGCATGACGGCCTCGCGTGCCTCTGCCTGGGGCAATGCGGCGTCGAGCTTCTTCTCGACCTCGGGAATGCGCCCGTAGCGCAACTCGGCGGTCCTGGCCAGGTCACCGTCGCGCTCGGCCCGATCCGACTCTTGGCGCAGCGTATCGAGCTCCTCCTTGAGGTCGCGGACGATGTCGATGGCGTTCTTCTCGTTCTGCCAGCGTGCAGTGAGTTCGGCCAGCTGTTCTTTCTTGTCGGCGAGCTCGGCGCGCAGCTTCTCCAGCCGGTCCTTGGAAGCGTCGTCGGATTCCTTCTCCAGCGCCATCTCTTCGATCTCCAGCCGGCGCACCAGCCGCTCGACCTCGTCGACCTCGACCGGACGCGAATCGATCTCCATCCGCAGCCGCGATGCGGCCTCGTCGACCAGGTCGATGGCCTTGTCGGGCAGGAAGCGGGACGTGATGTAGCGGTCGGACAGCGTCGCGGCGGCGACCAGCGCGGAGTCGGTGATCCGCACGCCGTGGTGCACCTCGTACCGATCCTTGAGACCGCGCAGGATGCCGATCGTGTCCTCCACCGACGGCTCGCCGACGAACACCTGCTGGAAACGGCGCTCGAGCGCGGCGTCCTTCTCGATGTGCTTGCGGTACTCGTCGAGTGTGGTCGCGCCGACCAGCCGCAGCTCGCCGCGGGCGAGCATCGGCTTGATCATGTTGCCGGCATCCATCGCGCTCTCGCCGGTGGCACCGGCGCCGACGATCGTGTGCAGCTCGTCAATGAACGTGATGATCTGACCGGCGGAGTTCTTGATGTCGTCGAGCACGGCCTTCAACCGTTCCTCGAACTCGCCGCGGTACTTCGAACCGGCCACCATCGAGCCGAGGTCCAGGGCGACAATCGTCTTGTCGCGCAGGCTTTCCGGCACGTCGCCCGCCACGATGCGCTGGGCCAGGCCCTCGACGATCGCCGTCTTGCCGACGCCGGGCTCACCGATCAGCACCGGGTTGTTCTTCGTGCGGCGCGACAACACCTGCACCACGCGCCGAATCTCGTTGTCCCGCCCGATGACGGGGTCGAGCTTGCCCTCTCGGGCGCGCGCGGTCAGGTCGGTGGAGTACTTCTCCAGCGCCTGGTAGGTGCCCTCGGGGTCGGGGCTCGTGACGCGGGCACTGCCGCGGACCTTGACGAACGCTTCGCGCAGCGCCTCTGGCGATGCGCCGTGTCCGGTAAGCAGCTTGGCGGTGTCCGAATCTCCGGTGGCCAGCCCGACCATCAGATGCTCGGTGGACACGTATTCGTCGTCCATCTCGGTGGCCAACTGCTGCGCCGCGGTGATCGCGGCCAGCGACTCGCGGGACAGCTGCGGCTGCGAGCTGGCGCCGCTGGCGCTGGGCAGCTGGTCGACCAGCCGTTGCGTCTCCGTGCGGATGGTCGCCGGGTCCACGCCGACGGCCTCCAGAAGCGGTCCGGCGATGCCGTCGTTCTGGGTCAGCAGGGCCATCAGCAGGTGGGCCGGGCGAATCTCCGGGTTACCGGCGGCGCTCGCCGCCTGCAGCGCAGCGGTCAGCGCCGCCTGGGTCTTGGTGGTCGGGTTGAACGAGTCCACGAGACGATCCTCCGATCATTCCTCCGGGCATTCGGAAGAGGCTAGAAAAATGCTTGTCGCGATGTCCAACGCCGTCAAGGTTGAGTCTGTTCCGCTCAACTTTAGCCGATCCTCCGCTCCCCCCTCCGGCGACAGTGCATTCAGCTACGCGACACGCCGGCGGGGCGTCGCCAGATTCACAGTCGGCGGCAAACCGGTTTCGCATGCCGAAAGCCCTCCAGCTGTCTAGAGTCAGGCGAGGTCGACCAGCCTAATGATGGCGACCGAACTCGCTGAGGGGACACGGATTTGGACATCAACACGATCACAGAAGTCGTCCGGCGGCCTGCCGACCGGCCGGGTGCCGAGTGGCGTCCCGGCGACGCCTGGCTGGCCGGGGGCACGTGGCTGTTTTCCGATCGGCAACCTGATCTCCGCCGTCTCATCGACCTCATGCCGCTCGGCTGGGACGCGCTGGACATCGGCGCCGACGGGCTCAAGATCGGGGCCATGGCCACCATCCACGACCTGTATTCACTCGCCACACCCGACGACTGGCGGGCGGCGCCGCTGATCCATACCGGCTGCGAGGCCTTCCTGGCGTCGTTCAAGGTGTGGAACTCGGCGACCGTCGGCGGCAACATCTGCATGTCACTGCCCGCAGGCCCGATGATCACGTTCACTGTGGCACTCGAAGCCACGTACACGCTGTGGGCACCCGACGGGTCGGAACGCACCGTTGGCGCAGTGGATTTCGTGACCGGGAACCACGAGAACATTCTCGCACCGGGCGAAGTGCTGCGCGAGATCGACATCCCGATCACCGCGCTGCTCAAGAGGCACACCCACCGCCGGTTCGAGCTCACCCACCTGGGCCGCTCGACCATCTTCATGATCGCGACGCAGACCCCGGACAGCGACGACATGATGTTGACGATCACCGCGGGCACCACTCGCCCGGTTCGCTTCGAGTTCGACCGCATGCCCGATACCGACGCGCTGCAGCACACCATCGACTTGCTCCCCGACGACGTGTGGTTCGACGACCCGAACGGCACCCCCGACCACCGCCGCCACCTGGCGAAGCACTTCGCCGAAGAGATCCGGACCGAACTGGGCGGCCGGTCATGACCTACACCGTGAACGGCAAGAACTTCAGCGTGGAGCCGCGTCCCGGACAGTGCCTGCGCACCTTCGTGCGCGAGCTCGGCCACTTCGGCGTCAAGAAGGGTTGCGACGCGGGCGATTGCGGCGCCTGCACCGTTTGGCTCGACGGAAAACCGGTGCACAGCTGCATCACGCCGGCGTTTCGCGCCGACGGCCGCGAGGTCACCACGATCGAGGACCTCGGCTCACCGGACAACCTCCATCCGCTTCAGCGACAGTTCCGCGACGCCCCCGGTTTTCAGTGCGGCTTCTGCACCGCGGGCATGATCATGACCTCGGCGACGTTCACCGAGGAGCAGAAGCAGGACCTGCCGCGCGCGCTCAAGGGAAACCTGTGCCGCTGCACCGGATACCGCGCCATCGAGGATGCCATCAACGGCGTCGCCGCGATCGAAGAGGCACGTCCGGGGCACGTCGTCGGCACCAGCGTCGGGGCACCCGCGGGCACCGAGGTGGTCACCGGCCGTGCCGAATTCACCATGGACACGCAGATGGACGGCATGCTGCATCTGAAGGTGCTGCATTCACCTCACGCTCACGCACGCATCGTCTCCGTCGACAAGACCGCGGCACTCGCGGTGCCCGGTGTGCACCGCGTGTACACCTGGGAAGACGTGCCGCGCAAGCACTTCACTACCGCCATCCACGGCGATCATCTGGTCGACCCCGACGACACCTACATCCTCGACGATGTCGTGCGGTTCGCCGGTCAGCGGGTCGTGGCCGTGGTGGCCGACTCGGTCGCCGCCGCCGAGGAGGGGTGCCGCAACGTCGTTGTCGAATACGACGTTCTCCCTGCGGTTTTCGACCCGGAGGAGGCGATGGCTGGCGGCGCCCCGCAGCTGCACGGATCAAATGATCCATTCGTTCGCGATCCCGTGCGTAACATCCTGCTTGAACTTCACGGCGAAATCGGCGACGTCAAGGCGGGATTCGCCGAAGCCGACGTGATCCACGAGGGCACCTACTTCTCCCCGCGTGTTCAGCATGCCCATCTGGAGACCCATGGGTCCATCGGCTGGATGGAGGATGGTCGGCTTGTCGTGCGGACCAGCTCCCAGTCGCCGTCGATTGCCAAGGTCAAGCTCTCGCACCTGTTCGACCTGCGGCCCGATCAGTTGCGGGTGTTCTGTAAGCGCGTCGGCGGCGGTTTCGGCGGAAAGCAGGAGGTGATCTCCGAGGACCTGGTTGCCCTTGCCACCCTCGACATCGGACGCCCGGTGTGCTTCGAGTACACCCGGGAGGAGGAGTTCACGACGGCCTCCCCGCGCCATCCGATGAAGGTGACGGTCAAGCTCGGCGCCAAGGCGGACGGGACGCTTACCGCGTTTCAGTTCCGGAACGTGTCCAACACCGGCGCGTACGGCAACCACGGCGGCGAAACCCTGTTCGCGGCCGGGGCCGCCATCGCGGCCTACCGCTGCGCCAACAAGAAATTCGACGCCTACGCCGTCTACACGAATACCGTCCCCAGCGGTGCGCTTCGCGGATACGGCATGACCCAGCCCGCCTTCGCGGTGGAGTCCGCAATGCACGAGCTGGCCGTCGCCCTCGGCATCGATCCCCTGGAGCTTCGCCGCCGCAACATCGTCCGCCCGGGCGACGCCCTGCTGGCGATCGACGACCATCCCGACGACGTCGCGTTCACCGAGGACGGCCTGGGCAAATGCATCGATCTCGTCGATGCGGCCCTGCGGCGCACCGACAGGCCCACCGACAGGCCCACCGACAACGGGCAGACGCTCGGCCCAGACTGGCTGGTCGGCACCGGCACCGCGAGCTCATTACACGAGACCGCACCCCCTACCGAACACATGTCGGAGGCCTGGGCCACGCTCCGGGACGACGGCGTCTACGAGATCGCGGTCGGCACCGTCGAATTCGGCGAGGGCACCTCCACCGCGCACGTGCAGATCGCGGCCGAACAGCTGGGTACCACACCGGCCCGCGTTTACCTTGTGCAGTCGGACACCGATCGCAACGGCTTCGACACCGGAGCCTTCGCCAGCGCGGGGCTGTTCGTGGCCGGCAACGCCGTGCAGCGGGCGTCCGGCGCGCTGCGCGACCGCATCCTCGCGGTCGCCGCATCGCACGCGGGCGTCGACGTTGCCGGCTGCTCCATGGATGACGACGGAGTCGTGTGCGGTGACTCGCGTCTCTCGCTGGCCGAACTCCTCGAAGCCGCGCGACGACGCGGGATCCGGTTCACCGAGGCGCGCAAGGCGTACGGCTCGCCGCGCAGTGTCGTGTCGAACACCCACGGCTTCCGGATCGCCGTCCACCGGGTCACCGGCGAGATCCGTATCCTCTACAGCGTGCAGGCCACCGATGCGGGGGTTGTGATCAACCCGGCACAGGTGCGCGGCCAGGTCGAAGGAGGTGTGGCCCAGGGCATCGGGTTCGTGTTGACCGAGAACTTCCACGTCGACGATCGCGGCGTGATGGTCAATCCGAACCTGCGAAACTACCGGATCCCCACCTACGCCGACATTCCCCGCACCGAGGTGCTGCTGGTCGAGACCACGGACTCGGTCGGGCCGATGCACTCCAAGGGAATGGCGGAGTGCTGCATCAACCCGGTGGCTCCGGCGCTGGCCAATGCCCTGGCGGACGCGACCGGGGTGCGCTATCGCGAGCTACCGCTGACTCCCGAACGCATTTACAGCAGACTCGGTACGACCCAACTGACCCCGGCCACCTGAGCTGCGAGAGACCAGCGAAAGACCAGCGAAACACCATGGACACCAATAACGCCGCCACGGTCATCATCGGCCAGCGGGTTCGCCCAGGTTGCGAACAGGCATTCATCAAATGGCAGCACGCACTCAACGATGTCGCCTCGCGCTACCCCGGATTCATCGGCGCCGAGGTGACAGCGCCCACTGCGGTGCAGCCGGAGTGGGTTGTGGTCTATCGCTTCGACTCCACCGCCAACGTTGCGGCGTGGATCAACAGCGCGGCACGCCAAGATCGTCTCGCGGCAGGGCGAGAA
Source organism: uncultured Actinomycetota bacterium (assembly GCA_963828065.1). Taxonomy (GTDB): domain Bacteria; phylum Actinomycetota; class Actinomycetes; order Mycobacteriales; family Mycobacteriaceae; genus Mycobacterium. Next base: position 279,201 of record CAWHDL010000004.1, read on the forward strand.
TTCTTCGACGGTCCGCCGACCCAGCAGGTTCTCGGTGGTGCCGCAACGCCGACCGATGAACTGGTGACAGTCGTGGTGACACACCGGGTGAATCCGGAAGACGTCGACGAATTTCTCGCCTGGCAGCGTCGACTTGAGTTGGCGGAGAGCCAGTTTCACGGCTATCGGGGAACCGAGCTGTTTCGCCCGATCGAGGGCGTGCAGGACAACTGGACCGCGATGTACCGCTTCGACAGTGCGGCAGATCTCGACGCGTGGCTCACCTCCGCCGAACGCAAGCAGCTGCTGGCGGATGGCAAGCGGTTCGACGACTTCGATTTGAAGACCGTCGACAGCTCATTCGGCAACTGGTTCGCGTTCGGCGAACGAGGGACGGAGACGAAACCCCCCTCGGACCTCAAGACGTCGATCGCGGTGTGGGTGGGCCTGTACCCAACGGTGGTGCTGCTCACCCTCGCCCAGTTCCCGCTCAGGCTGCCGCTGTGGGTGGGCATGCTGGTCGGCAACCTGTTGTCCAGCCTGGCCATGACCTTCGTGACGATGCCGTACTACGTCAACCCGGTGCTCAAGAACTGGCTACGGCCGCCCGCGAATGTGCCTGCGGCGCGGACGAATCTGCGCGGTATCGCGATCGTCACGGCCGTCATGGTGTTCTGGGCGGTCGTCTTCTGGGTACTGACCACCCAGATCTGGTCACCCTCCCGGCGCTAGCGGCCGCCGAGCGGTGCTTGCGCGGTTCCATCCGGCAGCGGCGGCAGTGTCGTCAACAGCGTCGGCGCCAGGGTTTTCGCCGCCGGGTCGGGTCGGGCGAGGGCGTACTTGCGGACCTCCGCACCGGGCGGCCCGGTGCGGCTGACGAGCAGATCCGCGCCGGTGGTCGTGCTGGTGGTCGCGACCAAGGCACCTGTCCCGGGCGGGGCAGGGGAAAACGGCTTCAATTCCGCCATTTGGGCGAATTGGAGGTTGCCCATCTCGTGGTTGGGGTTCTCCAAGTACATCGCGGGTTGACCGTCCAGGCGCGAACCGCTCGACGACCACACGCGTACCGTCCCGTCCGCGCTCAGCTGTCCGGTGACGACTTCCTGCGCGCCGCCTTCGGCGCCGGCCACCCATCCGGCCGCCAGTGAGACACCTCCGGTGTAGGACGGGTCGAAAGCCATGAAGTCGGCCGTCGTCGCCGGATTGCTGATGTCAGACTCCTTGGCGCCCTTTGCCTTCGCCCTTTCAGTGGGCGTGTACAAATCCCAGCGGAACACTTTGATGTGCGCCGGCTCGCCTGGACCGGGAGCGGCAACGACACTGGGCCGGCCCGACATTGAGTCGATCAGACCGGTGGCAAGGGTGACTCCCGATGTGGACCCCGGGTAGGGCGCGAAGGTGGAGAACACGTCGGGGGCCGACCCCGGCTGGGCCGGCAGGTGCGAAGAGAACACCTTGACCTGCGAGTCGGCACCCGGCCCGGCGCCGACGATGATGTTGTCGGAGAGCCCATTGCCGTCGATGTCGGCGCCGGCGACGCTCACACCGCCGTGGAAGTCGGCGTTGAACGGGGAGAAGCGCGCAATCTCGTTACTGAAGGGGCCCAGCCCGCCCTCGGCACCGCTGTAGACCACCACCCGGGGAGCCGCCCCCGCACCGGTCCCGACGATGAGGTCGAGGACGCCGTCGCCGTTGACGTCGGCCATCGCCACGGACGGAGTGCCCTCAAAGTCCGGGAACGGTACGACCGCGGCAAGGACCTTGTCGCCGTTGCCGTCGCGGACCTCCACTGTCGCCGGTGTGCCCTTGTGCCCGGGAATGGCCACCGCGTAGCTCGACACGTCCGGGATCACGTTGACGAGTGCCATCATCCCGTTGTCCTCGTGGTTGAGCCGGTGGCAATGCAAGACGAAAGCGCCCGTGTATTCGGCGAATTGGGTGCGAACCGTCGCCGAGCCGGGAGTCACCGGGTCCCGGTTGGCATCGATGGTCGGCGCGGGCACATTCACGATGTCCTGCCCCCACGGCTGCACCCCCGTTGTGGTGCCCGCGACCGGATCGACGAGCTGGGTCACCTGAAAGTTGTTGACGTGCACGTGGATCGGGTGCGCGTCATTGTTGAAGTTGGTGAATTTCCACTCCTCCACAGAATCCAGGCGCGGCTGGATCAGCTGGATGTTCGGGAACGTGTTGTCGTTGATCTCGTAGAGGAACGCCTTGGGATCGTTCTTGCTGGCCCTCGCGTTGTCGAAGCCACCGCTGAGCTTGAATTGACGTGTCATATCGGGTGTCATCACCGAGGTGTCGACGAAGGACGTGTAGGTGTCCAGGTCCTGGCCAGGGTCGAATGCTGTGGTTTGGCCCTGCCCGGCGTCGGGCGTGACGTGCAGCAGGTTCTGCGTCGGGAAGGTGAAAAAGCCGTCGGCGTAGCTGAGGTAGGCCGGGTCGACGGTCACCGTCCCCAGCACCGCCGGTGAGTTCTTCGTGCCGTTGTTGGTGTACAGGATGCCCGGATCGGTGGTGACCGGCTTGGCGCCCTCCAGCGGCGGCATCGCCAGCACCAGGTCACCGTTGGCAGGCATCGTCACCGCGATCGCATAACGCGTTCCCGCCGGGATGAGCAGCCGTGTTCCGTCGCCGCCTACCGGGCGTTGCACCTGGGTGAACGGGATACCGTCCTGCCCGACGACCGAGAGCTGCGGATGCTTACCGGTCGCGGTCTCGGTCAGTTGCACAGTGATGTAGGCGGCGTCGGTCATGTTGGCAAGCAGCCAGATCTCGGTCTGCCCGGGCTTGACCTTCAGCTCCGGCTGAAACTGGCCGTTGACCGTGTATTGGACGTCGCGCTCGTTGTCCGGCAGCTTCGGGTCGGCGGGTAGGTTCACCGAACTGCTGGTGAAGCTTTGCAGATTCTGCGGTACGAACTGGTTTGCCCCGCGGTGGTTGTCGGGGGAGAGCGGGCCGGTGTACCAGTTGGTGAGATACTGGGCGCCCTTGGTGGTCTGCGAGAAGTTCAGCGGGGCCAGGCTCGGCGAATAGGTGCCGTCGGCGAGCTGTGATCCCTGCGGCGGCGTGAGCGTGCTGACCCACTCCGGCCAGTACGCGTTGTTGAGCTTGTGGCCGCTACCCTTGCGGTCGAACACGAAGTTGTATTGCAGCGCCATGTCCCGGACCGGGATGTTGTTCTTGGTCACCAGCGGCAAGTTCCCGTCGGGACGCCCGATCTCCAGCAGCCCGGCCAGTCCCATGTACGTCTGCTGCGCGGTCAACGTGTGGCGGTGGCCGTGATACCAATAGATGCCGCTGGGCATGTCCTTCGGTATCGGATAGTCGTAGACGTTGCCCATCCCGGGTGGAATGGACAGCAGGACATTGTCGGAGTTGCCGCTCGGGCTGACGTGCACCCCGTGCACGTGCAGGTTCAGCGGTGCCGCATTGAGGGCCGGCGGATAGGTCGGTACCTGGTCGCCGACCGGGGTGAACGCCGGATCATTGAAGTCCCCAACGGTGAGGTCCTGCAAGTCGTTGTCGAAATGAACGATCAGACGCTCGCCCGGATCGACCCGCAGTGTCGGCCCGGGATAGAGGTTGTCGCCGCTGGTCGAGCCGTCCGAACTGGTCCCCTTGATCAGCTCGTAGCCGAAGACCAGGAAGTCAGAAACGGGTTGCGAGACCGTGTCCAGGTTGACGGTGCCCTGGTGCGCGGACAATCGGACCTCGAGCACGCCGTCCTTGCTCGACAGTTTGACCGGTTCCTTATATGAAACGGGGTGACCGTTCGGCCCCGCGTTGACCCCCGGTGGCGCCGGTTTTGGCTCATGATGCGAAGAGCATGAGACGGTCATCGACATCAGGAGCGCAAACGTAACTGCAACCACCGTTATTTTTCGACGGGCCACGACGGATTCCCCAATCCGCAACGGCCACTGCGAAAGGACCGCGCGATCCGGACAGTACACAGCCGAACACCGCAACGTGGCGAGAATGCGGACTTCTTCCGCGGACCTTTGGTCAGGCCGCTGTTTCCTGTGCTGACAGCGCCATCCAGGTGCCGTCCTCGAGGATGAACACGTCGGTGAATCGCTCCTTCGCCAGTACCCGGCCCGACTGGATGAGCGTGTTAACTCCGTGAATCACCGCCGTGTCGGCCGCGAAGTCGACCATCTGCTCCGACGGGTTCATCGTGAACGGCTGTTTGATGATCCCGGCAATCTCTTGGGCCCGGTCGAGAAGCACGCCCTCGCTCGTGATGTGTTTGAAGTTCCCGCTCAAGATGGATTCGACCGTGTCTCGGTCACCGCCGGTGATCGCCGCCAACCAACGTGCCTCTTGGCCGAGGACATCGGCGCACGCGCCGCTACCAACGGGCAGCGGACCGCCGCTCGCGACGTCCGTGCATGCATCCGCCCGCCCGGGCGCAGGGGTTGCGACCGTGCCGAACGCGAGCACCCCGGCGCCCACAGCCATGACAACGGCGACCGACCACACCAATGACCACCCGCTACCTCTCATCCCGCGCCACCTCCTTACCCGGCCATCTCCACAACGATGAGCCGCCCTGGGCGCGACATCAATTCGTCAAGCCGAGTTTCGCTTAACACGATGGATTGCGCCATCAGATGCGAAGATTCTGGCTGATGGCAGGAAACTGGGGCGCAGTACTCAGCGAGCTGGCCCCGCTCGCGCTGGTGATCACCTTGTCGCCGCTGTCGATCATCCCTGCCGTCCTGGTCCTGCACGCTCCGAATCCTCGGCCCGCAGCGCTGACGTATCTGCTGGGTTGGGTCCTTGCGCTGGCCGCGCTGACCGCGATCTTCGTTGAAGTGTCCGGTTTGGTGGGCGATGTCAACCACCCGCCGAAGTGGGCGTCGTGGTTGCGCATCGTCGTCGGCGCCGCGTTGATCGTGTTCGGTGTCTTCCGCTGGCTGACGCGGCACCGCTCCGCGCACATGCCGTCGTGGATGCGGCAGCTCAGCACCGTCACGCCGATGAAGGCGGGCGTGACCGGCATGGCGCTGGCCGTGGTGAACCCGAAGGTGCTATTCATCTGCGCCGCAGCAGGTTTGGCGATCGGCACAGAGGGACTCGGGTTGCCACACGTGTGGCTTGCGGTTGCCTTTTTCGTCGCGATCTCCGCGTCGTCGGTTGCGCTACCGGTGCTGGCGTACGCGGTCTCCGGGGACCGCTTGGACCCGGCGCTGGGCAAGTTGAAGGACTGGATGGAGAAGCACAACGCCGCACTGGTGGCGGCCATCCTCGTCGTGATCGGCCTGCTCGTGCTCTACAAGGGGATCCACTCGCTGTAGCGCGCCGGACGGCACCGACCGCGCTCGCCGCGGTCATCCGACCTGCTTAAACTCATCGTTCGTGGGACTGGACGATCGTGACTCGCTGCGAACGCTGCGCGCGGCGATTGATCCGGTGTTCGGTGACAACGAAGTGGTGCGCCGGTTCTACACGGACTGGTTCGCGCTCGACCCGACGGCCCGCGACATGTTCCCGCCGGACATGACCGCTCAGCGCGCCTCCTTCGGCCGTGCACTGTGGTGGGTACTCGGTGAAGTCATTGAGCAGCGCACCGAAGAACCCATCGCGTTCCTCGCTCAGCTCGGTCGCGATCACCGCAAATACGGTGTGCGAGAAGAGCATTACATAACGTTGCAGAAGGCACTGCACAGCAGCTTCCGCAGCCACCTGATCGATCGCTGGGACGCCGCGCTGGACGAAGCGGCCCACGACATGGTGGCACTGGTGACCGGCCTGATGAGCGGCGCCGCAGAGACCGAGACCGGCCCGGCGTGGTGGGACGGCACCGTCATCGAACATCAGCGGGTGTCGCGCGAGATCTCGGTGGTGCGGCTTCACCTCGACCGGCCGATGGGCTACCACCCGGGCCAGTTCGTCAACGTCCAGGTGCCGCAGTGCCCGCGCCGCTGGCGCTATCTCAGCCCGGCGATCCCGGCCGATCCGGACGGCAATGTGGAGTTCCACGTCCGCGCGGTGCTCGGCGGGATGGTCAGCACCGCGATCGTCGGCGAGACGCGTCCCGGGCACCGATGGCGGATGTCGGCTCCGCACGGGGCTATGGAGGTCGATCGTGGCGGCGATGACGTGCTGATGGTGGCCGGCAGCACCGGACTGGCCCCCTTGCGAGCGCTGATCATGGACCTCACCCGTTCCCATGACAACCCGCGGGTCCACCTCTTCTTCGGCGCGCGCTACCCCTGCGAGCTCTACGACCTGCAAACACTGTGGCAGCTCGCGGCCCACAACCCGTGGCTGTCGGTGTCCCCGGTGACGGAGTTCGACCGCGACCCGCCGTGGGCGGTCGACTATCCCGACGTGCAACCGCCGCGGGGCCTGCATGTACGCCAGACGGGCCGGTTGCCCGAGGTGGTGACGAAGTACGGCGGCTGGGGCGAACGCCAGATCCTCATCAGCGGCGGCCCGCAGATGATCGCAGCCACCAAAGCGGCGCTGATCGCCAAAGGCGCTCCGGTAGAACGAATCCAGCACGATCCGGTGGCTGATTGACCCCAAGCGGACCCGGCGGCAACGAGTTCCTGTGGCACAATCCGACGATGGCCGACTTGGAGACCGTCACGCTCAACGACCCGTCCTCGCCACTGACGGCGACCTACGTGCCGGGCGCCGGGATGGTAGGTACCTCTCTGTCCGACGACGGAGTCGAGCTGCTCGGCCAGCGCCGGGGCCTGCATGCGTACATGACCACAGGCAAGACGATGGGCATCCCGATCTTGTATCCGTGGGCAAACAGGTTGAGCGCGAACACTTATGGCGTCGACAAGGCGGTCGTCACGCTAACGCCCGGGATCGGGGGGGTGCGCACCGATCAACATGGCGTGGTGATCCACGGCATCCTGGCCGCCTACGAAGGCTGGCAGGTCACGGGGCGGACAGCGAATCGGCTCACCGCCGAGCTCGACTACGGAGGCACCCCGCGGCTGCTGGTCAGCTTCCCGTTCCCGCACCTGCTGACACTGGACGTCACGCTCGCCGACCGTGTGCTCACGGTCAAGACGACCGTCACGGCCACGACCAGGGCCGACGTCCCGCTGTGTTTCGGCTTCCACCCGTACCTGCGGATCCCCGACGTGCCGCGCGGTGAGTGGCAGCTGGAACTGCCCGCCATGCGGTACTGCCCCGTCAACGCCTGGCTGATTCCCAGCGGAGAGACTGAGGACCACGCCGCGTCGACAGAGACGTTGGGCGACAGGTACTTCGACGAGAGCTATGACGAGGTGAAGCCCGGCTCGGTGTTTGCGATCTCGGGCGGGGACCGGCGCCTCGAAGTGCACTTCGACGAGGGCTACAGCGCCGCGCAGGTGTTCTCGCCCAGTGACGACGAGGTGATCTGCTTCGAGCCGATGTGTGCGCCCACCGACTCGTTACGCCGCGGCACGTACCGCGTTGCCACCGAAGGCGAGCCGGCCACCGCGACGTTCTCGATCCACGTCACCGCCGCCTAGCGGCGAGATCGCCGGTGCCTAGCGCCGCGATTGCCGCGACTGCCGCGGCTCCCACACCACCAACGCCGTGGACTTCGGCACCACAGCGACGTCGCGGCGTTGGTTCGTGCGAAGTCGCTCGACCTCGTCGGCCAGCTCACGCAGCCGGGACTGCAGCGCCTCGACCTGAGTGGTCAGCTCGATGATCCGCTTGATGCCGGCCAGGTTGACGCCCTCGTCCTGGGACAGCCGCTGCACCTCGCGCAGAAGGTCGACGTCGTGCTGTGAATAACGTCGCCCGCCGCCCCTGGTGCGGCGCGGCGTGACCAGGCCGAGCCGGTCGTAGGTGCGCAGCGTCTGCGCGTGCATGCCGGCCAGCTCAGCGGCGACCGAGATCAGGAACGTCGTGCGGGCGTCGTCGGACTTGCTGCTCATCGCTGCCGTCTGCTCTTCGCGCGAGCGCTCATCGCCCGGCCCAGCCGGCCCGCGGGTCGAACCCGCTCGCCTTCTCCGCGGCCGCGTACTTCTCCAGCGCCTCCAGCCCAGCACCCTCGAGGCTCGGCGGCACCGCGACCTTCACGGTGACAAGAAGGTCGCCGTTGCCGCCGTCGCGCTTCGGCACACCGCGGCCGCGCACCCGCAGGATGCGCCCGTCTGCCGTGCCCTTCGGAACGCGCACTCCGACCTTGCCGTCCAATGTAGGCACGGAAAGCGTTGTACCGAGCGCTAATTCAGCGAAGCTGACCGGCACGTTCACGGTCAGGTCATCGCCGTCACGACCGAAAACCTTGTCCGGACGCACATGCACGGTGACGTACAGGTCGCCCGACGGCGCGCCTCGCAACCCCGCCTCGCCCTGACCGGGCAACCGGATGCGCTGCCCGTCCTGCACGCCGGGCGGTATCCGGACGTTGATCGTGCGGGTGCGGGTAGCCACCCCGGTGCCTTTGCACTCGGGGCAGGGGTGCTCGATGATCGAGCCGGTGCCCCGACAGTCGGTGCACGGTTCGGAGAACCCGAACGCGCCCTGGTTGCGGTTGATCACGCCCGAGCCGTTGCACGTGCTGCACACCTTCGGGCTGGTGCCCGGGCGTGCACCGCTGCCATGACAGTTGGTGCACGGTGCGGGGCTGGTGAGCCGCAGCGGCATCGCTACGCCCTTGGTGGCCTCGAGGAAGTCGAGCTCGGTCTCGGTCTCGAGGTCGTTGCCGCGACGCGGACGACTGGGCCGCGGTTGCGCACCCGCCCTACCGAACAGTCCGCCGAACAGGTCCCCGATGTTCGCGCCGCCGGTCTGGCTGGCGGAGTCGAACAGATCGTTGAGGTTGAACTCGGTGCCGTCGCCGCCGGAGCCGAAGCCGCCGAAGTTGCCTCCAGAGAACCGGCGACCGAAGCCACCCTCGGCGAACAGCCGCCTGGTCTCGTCGTACTCCTTGCGCTTGGCCGGGTCCGTCAGCACGTCCTTGGCCTCCGAAACGGCCTTGTACCGATCCTCGGCCGCCGGGTTGTTCGGGTTGCGATCCGGGTGGTTTTCGGCGAGCAGCCGCCGGGCCACCCGCTTTATCTCGTCCTCGTTGGCATCAGAGGAGACGCCCAGCTCCTTGTAGAAGTCTTTCTCGACCCATTCACGTTGGGCCATGTCGCGTCACCTCCTTGTCAGGGTTAGTCGACGTCAGTGTCAGTCGACCGATGATTCTGATTCTGCGGTCTGTTCCGCACCGGTATCGCCACTACCGTCGGTCTGGGTTTCGGATGCTTCCGGTTTGCCGTCCACGGTGTCGACCACGCCGACCAGCGCATGCCGCAACACGTGATCGCCGAGCCGGTAGCCGCGCCGCATCACGGTGCCGACGACCGGCTTGGTGCCGTCACCCTCGTGCTGGACGGCTTCGTGCAACGAGGGATCGAACTCGTCGCCCTCCTCGCCGAACGCGGTGAGGCCGAGGCCCTCCAGCGCGGTGGTCAGCTTCTCCGCGACCGACTTCATCGGCCCGGACTCCAGGTCGCCGTGGCTGCGGGCGCGATCGAGATCATCGAGAACGCCTAGCAGTTGGCCGACCACCACAGCCTTCGCCCGCTCGGCGCCGAGCTGCTCCTGGCGGACCGAACGCTTGCGGTAGTTGTCGTATTCGGCCTTCACCCGCTGCAGCGTCGCCTTGAGTTCCGCGGCGTCGTCGCTCTCGGCGCCACCGGAGGCGGCCGGCGCCGACCCGCTGGGGGCCGGCCCGGTCGATCCCTCACGCACAGCACCGGTTTCAGGGTCGATCCGCCGCTTGTCGGTGACGACTACGGGTTCGTGAGCCTCATGCTCCGAGCTCACTTGCTCTCCTGGCCGTCGTCGACCACCTCGGCATCCACCACATCGTCGCTACTAGAGGAGCTGTCACCGCCGCCGGTCGCCTGTGCGGCCTGGGTGGCCTCGTAGATGGCCTGGCCCAATGCCTGTGACTCTTGGCCCAGCTTCTCCATCGCCGACTTGATCGCGTTGATATCTGATCCGCCGAGTGCCGTCTTGGCCTCGGCGATCGCCGCGTCGACCTTGTTCAGCGTCTCCTCGGGAACCTTCGAACCCCCCTCGGCGCTGCGCTGCTCGCTGACGAACTTCTCCGTCTGGTAGACCAGCGTCTCGGCCTGGTTGCGGACGTCGGCCTCCTCGCGGCGCTTGCGGTCCTCCTCGGCGTGCGCCTCGGCGTCCTTCACCATCCGGTCGATCTCTTCCTTGGAGATGCCGGAGCCCTCCTGGATGCGGATCGTGTTCTCCTTGCCGGTGCCCTTGTCCTTGGCGGTGACGTGCACGATGCCGTTGGCGTCGATGTCGAACGTGACCTCGATCTGCGGCACGCCACGCGGGGCCGGCGGGATGCCGGTCAGCTCGAAGCTGCCGAGCAGCTTGTTGGCCGAGGCCATCTCACGCTCGCCCTGATAGACCTGGATCTGCACGGACGGCTGGTTGTCGTCGGCCGTGGTGAAGGTCTCCGACCGCTTGGTCGGGATCGTGGTGTTGCGCTCGATCAGCTTGGTCATCACGCCGCCCTTGGTCTCGATGCCCAGCGACAGTGGCGTGACATCAAGCAGCAGAACGTCTTTCACCTCGCCCTTGAGCACGCCGGCCTGCAGCGCCGCGCCCACCGCGACGACCTCGTCCGGGTTCACGCCCTTGTTGGGCTCCTTGCCGCCGGTGAGCTCCTTGACCAATTCGGTCACCGCGGGCATGCGGGTCGAGCCGCCGACGAGCACCACGTGGTCGATGTCCGCCACCGAGATGCTGGCGTCGGCGATCACCGACTGGAACGGCTTGCGGGTGCGGTCGAGCAGGTCCTGCGTGATCCTTTGGAACTCGGCCCGGGTCAGCTGCTCGTCGAGGAACAGCGGGTTCTTGTCCGAGTCGACCGTGATGTAGGGCAGGTTGATCGAGGTGCTCTGCGAGCTGGACAGCTCGATCTTGGCCTTCTCGGCGGCCTCCCGCAGCCGCTGCATCGCCATCTTGTCCTTGGTCAGGTCGATGCCGCTGGTGCCCTTGAACTTGTCGACCAGCCAGTCAACGATGCGCTGATCCCAGTCGTCACCACCGAGGTGGTTGTCGCCCGAGGTCGCCCGCACCTCGACGACGCCCTCGCCCATTTCCAGCAGCGACACGTCGAAGGTGCCGCCACCCAGGTCGAACACCAGGATGGTGTGTTCCTTGTCGGCCTTGTCGAGGCCGTACGCCAACGCCGCGGCGGTGGGCTCGTTGATGATGCGAAGAACGTTGAGTCCGGCGATCTGGCCGGCGTCCTTGGTGGCCTGCCGCTGCGCGTCGTTGAAGTACGCCGGCGTGGTGATGACGGCGTCGGTGATGTCCTCACCGAGGTAGCTCTCGGCGTCGCGCTTCAGCTTCATCAAGATGCGCGCGCTGATCTCCGGAGCGGTGTAGTTCTTTCCGTCGATCTCGATCGACCAGTCAGTGCCCATATGGCGCTTGACCGACCGAACGGTGCGGTCGACGTTGGTCACCGCCTGGTTCTTGGCCGGCTGCCCCACCAGCACCTCGCCGTTGCGTGCGAACGCGACGACGGATGGGGTCGTGCGCGAGCCCTCGGAGTTCGCGACGACGACCGGGTCGCCACCTTCCAGAACCGCGACGACGGAGTTAGTGGTCCCGAGGTCGATTCCGACCGCACGAGCCATGGTGTTTTCCTCCTGCTATTTGTCCTGCGTCTTGTGAGCGAACCGGGCGCAAGTCTGCTCCCGGGGAAGGCTCTCCGTCAACTTCATAGTTGAGCCTATATCACTCAAGTTGTCAATCATGCCAACGGGGCCGTCCGCGAGTTTGTTCCCGACCACGCGAACGTCCCACCGAACGACCCGAGCCGTGTCGCGGCGGTTCGCCAGGGACGCCAGGGACGCGTCCTGGCCAGCTATTCGCCCGCTATGACTTCCGGCGAGAGCGCGCCGACGGATTTCCCCGGCCGCAACGACGTGCCTAAATGCCGCGCAGCAGTGCATCGCAGCCGCCGGTGTCGTGCCGGGGCGGCGCCGGTTGCGGGTTCGTCCAGCCGCAATCGCGGGCCAGCAGATCGGTGATGGTTTCTCTGTGCACCAGCTCGCGGCTGCATCCGTTACCGACCGCCACGAGTGGCGGCCGCCCCACCATGTTGTAGTTCGACGCCATGCTGTGGTGATACGCGCCGGTGCAGGCGACCGCGAGCAAGTCACCGGTGTGGATGTCGGTCGGCAGCACCACGTCGCGGGCGATCTCATCACCGGCTTCGCAGTGGCGGCCGACGACGGTCATGGGTTGGGTCGGTCCGAGCGGGTGACGGTTGGCCAGCGCGACAGTATATTTCGCGTCGTACAGGCCCACCCGGGGGTTGTCGCTCATGCCGCCGTCCACCGCGACGAACGTTCGTCCCCCGGGCTGTGATTTCACTGCCACCACCCGGTAGATCGTGACGCCGGCACGTCCGCTGATGGCGCGGCCCGGCTCGATGACGATTCTCGGCCGTGGGAAGCGCTCGGCGGCGCAGGCGGCGTCCAGCGCGTCATCGATGAAATCGGCCAGCGTGCACAGGTCGAGCTCCTGATCGCCGGAGACGTAGGGAATCGCGTGACCCCCACCGATATTCAGTTCACTCAGCACGACCCCGTGCTCGGCGCGCACCTCGGCCATGGTGGCGATCATCCGCCGGACGGCTTCGCCGTAGAGGGCGGCGTCGGTCACTTGCGAACCGATGTGACAGTGCAACCCGACCAGCTCAAGACACGGTTGATCCAGAATTCGCTTGATCGCCCGCGCGGCACGCCCGTCGGCCAGCGCGAAGCCGAACTTCTGATCGGTTACCCCGGTGCTCACCGCGCGGTGGCCGTCGATATCGATGTCCGGTGTCACCCGCAGCAGCACCCGCTGGAATCGGCGCACTCGCCCGGCCAGGAAGGCGATCTCGATGGGAGAATCCACGACGATACGGCCCACACCCGCCGTGGCCGCGTCACGCAACTCGTCCGGCGTTTTGACGTTGCCGTGCATGATGATCCGGGCGGGATCCATGCCGCCGGCGAGCGCCGTGGCCAACTCGCCACCCGAACAACATCGGCACCTCGGGCGCCGAGATCGGTGGGGCGTTCGGCGGCGAGAAGCAGACCGGCGGCGGCCGCGAATCCGGCTCCGACGCGTGGAAGGCGTACATGCGGCGGGCCACCAACACCGTCAACTACTCGCACGACCTGCCGCTGGCCCAGGGTGTGCACTTCGGCTGATCGATCGGGCGCATCGAGCAGGCGCGATCTTCCTGATGACCCATCGCCCCAGGTACGCGATTGAAATACCAACGGAGAGCAAAGTTTTCCACCGAGGCGACCAAGCGACGCGTGGTCGGATCTCCGGTTGACGCGGGTTGGGATTGAACCTACGGTGGAGTAAGCTACGGTACCGTAGGTTACCCACCGCTCGAAGGATGGAGTTAACCGTGACCGATCTGCAAACCGCACTGCTGCATGAACTCGAACCGGTTGTCGAGGAGAACCTCGAACGTCACCTGTCCGTCGTGCGGCCATGGCTACCGCATGACTACGTCCCGTGGAGCAGAGGCCGGGATTTCGCCTTCCTCGGAGGTGAGGACTGGGCGCCAGAAGACTCACCGTTGGACCCCGTTGCGAAGGCAGCCCTTGTCGTCAATCTGCTCACTGAAGACAACCTGCCCTCCTATCACCGGGAAATCGCCACCCGGTTCGGCCGCGACGGCGCCTGGGGCACCTGGGTCGGGCAATGGACGGCCGAAGAAGGGCGGCACAGCATCGCGCTGCGCGACTACCTCGTCGTCACCCGCGGCGTGGATCCCACCACGCTCGAACACCTGCGTATGGAGCACACGATCGCCGGATACGACTCAGGCGACAAGACGCCGCTGGAAGCACTTGCCTACGTATCGTTTCAGGAACTCGCGACCCGGGTATCGCACCGCAACACCGGCCGGGCATCGGGATGCCCCGTCGCCGACCAGCTACTTTCCCGGGTCGCCATCGACGAGAATCTGCACATGGTGTTCTACCGCAACGTTATGGCCGCAGCCCTGGAGATCGCGCCGGACGCCGCCATGAGCGCGATCCGTGACGAGGTCGTCGGTTTCGCCATGCCCGGCGCCGGGATGACCGACTTTCGGGAGAACTCGATCCTCATCGCCAAGGCCGGGATCTATGACCTCCGCATCCACCACGACGACGTTCTGCAACCCGTGCTGCGGTTCTGGCGCATCTTCGAGCGGTCTGACTTCGGCCCTGAAGGCGAGAAGGCCCGAACCGAACTCACGCAGTTCCTCGCCGCCGTCGACGAGCGCGCGAAGTATTACGAAGAGAAGGCCGAGGCCCGCAAGCGCGTCGCCCAGCTCGTCTAGCCGCAGCGGTTGCCGCGGGCGGAGTGACTCCGCGACATAGACCGACATGACTAGGGTCAGCGGGCCGTAACGGTCCGCAGGCCGCGCCGCGAGACAACCAACTGCGCCACCGCAATTCCGGCGATCCACACGGCCAGCGCAATTCCGATGTGGATGACGCTGCGGCTGTGGTGGCCCAGTATTGGCCCGATAGCGGCAGGCACCTCACGCCACAGGAACTTGTGCGGTAGCCCGTCGATGGGGTCGGCCACGTAGAACAACGCGTACGGCAAGGCCAGCGCAGCCACCCACGCGATCGTGAGGCGAAGTTGTCGCCGTTGTCGCCAGCGGGAGATCAGTGGTTCGGTGGCGACCGGAAGAAGCACCGACATCACATTGCCGATGCCGATCCACGACAGGATCGGCACCGCGACGGTGGGAATCGTGACCATAAGGCGCGCAGGCGTTTCCATCCATAACGTCATGGCCATCGCGACCACCAGGGTGGGCAGCCCGACGATCACGATCAGCGCGACGTTCTTCACGAGTAGCAAGCGCCAGAACGGAACTCCGTCGTGCAGGGCTTTCCCCACCCGGATGTGGTCAACACCGAGCAGGTTGGTGGTGGTGACGTCGGCGAGGATGAATGACGCGAAGTAGGTGCCGACCACGACCACCCAGTCTTGATGACGGTGAAGGTGGAGCGGGTCGATGATCAGAAACACCAGCGCCAGCACCAGGTTGACGCCAACGCCCGATAGCCAATCTCGCGGTGGCGTGAACGCCCAGCGGATCTCGGCCACCACGGCCGCCCAACAGCCGAGTCGCAGGTCCGCCGCCGCGTTTTCGGCGGCCGCCTGCCGAGCCGCTGACGACGGCGCAGGCAAGCGGATGGGCACAGACCCCAGCCCTGGTAGACGCAACCTCTGCTCCCCGCCATCGACCGGACCCGCTCAGTTTCTATAAGGAGATCTGCGCACATACCCGCTCAGCGAACAAACCGGTACACATCCTAAGCCGATTGGCTGCGATCCGGCTGTACGAAGGCCGGCTGTTGGCTGACTGACGGTGAGCTCACAGCCCGTGATCACCCGGATCGCGCAGGACCTGCATTCGTGACGGCGTGCGGGTTGAGGCCGAATACCCGCCGCGCGTTGCCCGCAAGATAAAGGTGCCGGGCCTCGTCGCTGAGCCCGAGGTCGTCGAGCCCGTCAAGCGCGTGCGCGGGCATGATCATCGGGTAGTTGGACCCGAACAACACCTTGCGTTGCCCGCTGCGGGTCTTCACGTAGGCCACCAGTTCTGGCGGTAGCCGCCTGGTGGTGTACGCCGAGGTGTCGATCACGACGTTGTCGTGCTTGCGGGCGACGGCGATCATCTCCTCGGTCCACGGATAGCCGACGTGCCCGCAGACAATTGTCAGTTCCGGGAAGTCGATCGCGACCTGGTCGATGTACGGGATCGGCCGGCCGGTCTCCGACGGGCGCAGCGGCCCGGTGTGGCCGACCTGGGTGCAGAACGGAATGCGCAACCTCACACACTCTGCGTACAGCGGGTAGTAACGTCGGTCGGTCGGCGGCGCGTTCCACAGCCACGGCACGACTCGTAAGCCCTTGAAGCCCAATTCGGTTACGCACCGGCGCAGCTCACGCACCGCTGTCATCGGCTTGTCGAGGTTGACGCATGCCAAGCCGGCGAAGCGGTCGGGATACGTCGCAACCCAGTCCGCCACCTCGTCATTGCTGATCAGAGGTTCCTGATACGGCGCCGACCAGGCCGACAGCAGCCCGAAGCCCACGCCCGCGGCATCCATCGCAGCGACGGTTGCCTCGATGGCGGGTGGTTCCTCGGGTATTGCGCCCCCGGTCCATCGGCGCAGTGACGCGAAGATGTCGAGGGCCAAGAACCGCGACGTCGGGTGCTGCATCCACACATCGATGACCATGGGGACCTCCGTTGCTAGGTTCAGTCTCCCCCAGTCGCATGCGGCCGCGCACGGTGCACCGCCGGTGTGGTCGCGGTCACGCGTTAGCCGGCACCCGCGGGGTCAGCCGCACGTTAAGTCGCCTCAGGCCACGCAAATTCGGATTGGTCGACCACGCCGGGGTGCCGGTGACCTCGATCCGGTCGACTCGCGTGACCAGTTCCCGCAGCACCGCCTGCGCCTCCATGCGGGCAAGCTGCGCACCGAGGCACAGGTGGATTCCCGACCCGAACGCGAGGTGGCCCGTTGGATTGCGATCGGCGCGGAAGGTGTCCGGATCGTCGTATTCCCGCGGATCGCGATTGGCGGCGCCCCACAGCAGCAGGACCCGGGAGCGGGCCGGAATCGTCGCGTCGCCGACCGTGTAATCGGTGCGGGCGGTGCGGAAGAAACTCTGAATCGGCGATAGGTAGCGGAGCTGCTCTTCGATCGCGGCGGGGATCAGCTCAAGCCGATCGTGCAGCAACGCAAGCTGATCCGGGCGCTCGGCCAGCGTGAGGAAGAGGGTGCTCAGCAGATTTGTGGTGGTCTCGTTGCCGGCGAGCAGCAGCAGCACTGCGAAGAAGAACAGTTCCTCGTGGCTCACCTGGCCGTCCTCGGCATGTTCGACAAGCCTGCCCAGCAGGGTGTCGGCGCCGAGCATGTTGCCCGCGCTCAACTGATCGGCGAAGTAGGCGTGGAGATGCCGAAAGCCTCTCAGCGTGGGAACGAGCTGCATCAGGCCGCGCCGCGAGATGTCAACGTTTGCGACGTGGACGGTGTTGTTCGACCAATGGCGGAAGGATCTTTCGTGATCCGCCGGCACACCCATGATGTGGGCGATCATCCGCAACGGCATGGGCGCCGCGAGCATTGCGAGGACATCAGCCTCCGGCCGTGACATCAAATCGGCGACCAAGTCATGCGCGAGATGGTCGACCATCGGGCGCCAAGACTCGAGCGCTCCACGTGTGAAGGCGGGCTGGACCTGCTTGCGCATCCGCGTGTGCGCGGGGCGGTCGGACGTCAGCAGCACTGGCAGCTCGATCCTGCCCATCGTCACGCCCTCGGCGCTGGACATGACGTCGTCGGCACGCGCTGCGGCGCGGACGTCGGCATGACGGCTGAGCATGTAGATGCCCCGCCTGGGGCTGTAGTGCACCGGCCCGCCGGCCAGAAGTTGCCGGTATCCGGGATACGGGTCGGCAGCGGTGACCGGGTCGAACGGGTCGAAGTCGGTCAGCTCCACGCCCCCCGGGACAGGTCTGCGCGCCACCTTGAAGTGGGCCACCTCGGCGATGTTGGCCGTCAGGGTCCGAGCGACGAGAGGGCCGTACGTCCTGGCCAGTCTCATGTCACTTTTCAGCGTCATCGGGTTCTCCAGGCGCTAACATTATTACGTAGAGAAACGTAACAATGACAGATGTAAGGGTCAATAGCGAGCATGCGGCCGATGGAGCTGACGATCGATGAGCTGGCGCAACGCTCCGGGATGACCGGGCGCAACATCCGCCAGTGGCAGACGTACGGGCTGTTGCCAAGCCCGGAGCGCCGCGGCCGCGTCGGGATCTACACCGAGGAACACCTCGCCCGCATCAATCGCATCAAAGAGCTACGCGCACAGGGGTTTCCGCTGGATCTTATTCGCCGTCTGCCTGAAAGCCCCGGCATCGACGCAGAAGCGGATATGCGCCACCTGGCGGCCGGCGCACTCGCTCCTTTCGCCAGCGCGGAACGCGTCGCGCTGAGCCGGCGCGAGCTGGACTCACGGCTCGGCGACGGCGTTGCCGGGCCTCTGCAGGACGCGGGCATCGCTGAATCTGGCCCGGGCGGCTACACGCTCGACGGGACTGTTCTGGCTTTTCTCGAGGCGGCGACGGCAGCAGGCCTGCCCGCCGCCGCACTGGCGCGGGCCCTGGCCAAGGGCCACGATCACCACCGGGTGATCGCCGCCCTGCTCGTGGATGCGGTGCGCGACGAGGTGTGGCGGCCGTTCGTGGACGCCGGGCTGCCGTCGGAAAGAATGCGTGCCCTCGCCGACACCGTCGATCGGCTGCGCGAGATAGGGGTGGCGGCACAGTCCTACATGTTCCAGCGCGCGTTGGATGAGGTGCTGACCGGTGTGCTCGTCGAGGAGGCCGGGCGGTTGCGGGACCAGCTACCGCGGCGCGACACGCTTTAAGCGGCGACGGTGACGTCCACGGACAGCAGATCTTGTAGGGCGTGCGCTTCTGGCCAGTTGCCGGAGCGCACCGCGAAGGCCAGATCCTCGACCATCGGGCTGTCCGCACCAAGCTCTGCCAGCCAGGCGGAAACCGTGGTGGCGAGCTCGTCGCTCGACACCCGAACCCCACGCCGCGTGTGCAGCCGGTCGGTGACCTGGTAGCAGACCGTGCTGGTCCGCGGCGCCCGCCGGGTCCAGTGGCCGATGGTGCTCATTCGTGTCCCTTTGTCTTGTCCGTTGCTCGCGACCGTTGATCGCCGCTCTACACACTTAGGAGCAACGAACCCTGGCCTGGTGACACTTTTTGCGGACTTTTTCAACGTCCCGGCAATCAGGTGGATGATGGCGCGATGGACACCTCTGTCGAAGAGATCGCGCCCAATATCTTCAGGCTTTCCACGTGGATTGCGGACATTACCGACCAGGGATTCACGATGAACCAGTTCCTGTTGACCGGTGACGAGCCGTTTCTGTTCCACTGCGGCCAGCGCCAGCTCTTTCCGCTGGTATCGGAGGCGATCTCCCGCGTCGTGCCGCTGGAGACGCTGCGCTGGATCTCGTTCGCGCACGTCGAGGCCGACGAATGCGGGGCGGTCAATTTGATGCTGGCCGGCGCCCCGAATGCCGAGGTGATCCACGGAAGTCTGGCCTGCACGCTGTCGCTGACCGACCTGTGCGACCGCCAGCCCGTCGCGGCGCTCGATGACGGCGTGCACGACACGGGCGGGCACCGGCTGCGGTTCATCCCTACGCCGCACATTCCGCACAACTGGGAAAGCGGTCTGTGGTTCGACGAGGCCACCGGCACACTCCTTGCCGGCGATCTGTTCGCACACGTCGGCAACCCGCCCGCGCTCATCGAGACTGACGTTGTCGAGCCGGCGATCGCCGCGGAGCAGATCTTTCACGCGACGGGTCTGACGTCGGCGCTGGTGCCCAGTTTGCACCGGCTCGCCGACTTGAATCCGACCACGCTGGCGCTGATGCACGGAGCGTCGTTCAGTGGAGACGGCGCCGCGCAGCTGCGCGGGCTGGCCGACGGGTATGCGGCGATGATGCCCAGAACTTGAGCGGCACGTGAGTCACTGCAGTCCCTTGCGTCACTCGTTGCGTAGCCTCATCGCAAGGCGCAAGGGGTAATTCGTGCAGAAGTTGACCATCGGCAGAGCGGCCGTCGTCCTGTGCTGCACCCTGGCCGCCACCACCGGGCTTGGCGGCTGCTCGATCTGGACGAACGGTAAGCCGATCGCCGTCCCGGCCAATCCGACTGAGCCCACGTTCCCGACTCCCCGGCCAAGCCGGACACCGCCGACCATCGAGCCGCCTCCGACCCCAACCGGTCCGCAGCGCTCGCAGACGCCGACATCGCCGCCGGGGAGCCAGACGCTCGACCCGGACGCGCAGGGCTACGTGTTCATCGAAACCAAGTCCGGCAAGACCCGATGCCAGATCTCGCGAACCGCGGTGGGCTGCGAGGCGCAGTTTGCCAACCCGCCGGTCAAGGACGGTGTGCCCGCAAACGGAGTGAATGTGACCGCAGACGGCAATATGCGATGGTTGGTCGGCAACCTCGGCGACATCCCAGCCGTGACTCTCGACTACCGAGCCTACGACGCAGCAGGCTGGACAATTGCCGCAGCCGAGTCCGGCACGCGCTTCACCAACGATCGCACCGGCCACGGAATGTTCGTCAGCATCGAGAGAGTGGAGTCGTTCTGACCGCGCCGCACGGCGACGACGGCGAGCCGCGCGTTCCGGCGGACCCGCCCGACTTGCCGTGGTATCAGACCACCGGGGCGATCAAAGCCGCCGGCGTGCTCGGCGTACTTGTCATCGCCGCGATCATCTTTGCCGTCGTGCAGACGGCAAACCATTCCACCGGCCCCGCCATTCCCCCTCCAGCCCCGACCACGACGACAACGACGACAAAGCGGACGACAACGACCACCACGACGACTCGGACCACCACGCCCAGGAAGACCACCACGACCATCACGCCCACGACGGCGACGGCGACGTACGAGACGACGACCACTCCAGCGACGACAACCTCCACTACAACGACCACTACGACCACCACGACCACACGACCACCACCACTGCGACCACCGCTACGACCACCACCTCGACACCGACACAGGAGCCATTCCCGCCGACCGAACCGAACATCCAGATCCCCGGGCTGCAGCCACCGCCGTAGCTCACCGCGTACTTGCACACGACTGGCGATCGGGCAGGGTCGTACCATGCCTTTCATGGCGGTAACCGAACCGCCGGGCGACTTCGACTATTTGTGGGAGGCCCTCGGCGACACCGAGGACAACGTCGGCGGATCCGGCGCGGACCCCGGGTTCGATGACGACGACGTCGGGTTCGACGACGATGACAGGGCCGATCGTCACCGCCGGCACCCGCCCGTGCCCTGGTATCGGACGACCGCCGCGATGGCGGCGATCGGCGCGATCGGAATTGCCGGCATCGCGATGCTCGTGTCGGTGGTCCTGCTGATGTCCCGCGACTCCGGCGGGTCGGCGAACACCGTCGGGACGACGGCCAGCACCGCCCCGTCGGCAGCACCGGAGACGACCCCGGAGACGATCGCGACCACCCCGCCGAGCGCCACCGACAGTCCCGTCCCGACCGAGTCCACCGCCAGCGCGCCTCCGGTCATCGTTGAGCCGCGGCGAACCGAGCCGACGAAGCCTCCGGAGATCGGGGTCACGCGGACACCGTTGACCCGGTACCCGATCAGCGTTCGCCCACCGAACGTTCCGCACTTCTGACCGGCCATCGGCGACTACCATCAAGGCCCGTGTCGCACTACGGCCCACCCGACGACCCGGGCTACTACTCGGACCAGCCGACGGGCCACGGCGGGTACGGGCGGCAACCGCCGGGCGAGCCGCCCCCCGGTCCTCCGGAGCGCCCTGGAGTCCCGTGGTACCGCAGGCCTTGGGCGCTGGTTGGATTCGGGGCCCTCGGCGCGCTCCTCTTCGTGCTGATCGTCTTCTTGATCTTCGGTGGCTCGAACTCCACCCCCAAGCCGGTGGGCCCGATATCCAGCACCTCCCGGACCGCGACGACAACGACCTCGGCGTCGCAGTCGCCGACTACTGAGACCACCACCACTACCGCTCCGACCACAACCACCACCGCGCCGACGACCACGACCACGACAACAACGACCGCGACCACCGAGTCGACGACGACCACGACCAGCGTCACAACCAGCACTAGCACCAGCACCAGCACGGTGACGGTCACGATTCCCGCGAGTCCTGGTCTGCCGCCGCCGTAATTTGTCCGCCGCCCTAATTTGTTAGGCGCACCGACTACGATCAAGCCTCGTGTCTCAACCCGGCCCGCCCGACGACCCACGCCACTCCTCGGACCAACCGACCCAATACGGCGGGTCCGGGCAGCAACCCCCCGGCGGGTCCTCCGAACAACCGACCCAATACGGCGGATACGGCCAACAACCCCCCGGCGGGTCCTCGGAACAACCGACCCAATACGGCGGATACGGCCAGCAACCGCCCGCCTACTCCTCGGAACAACCGACCCAATACGGCGCGCCCGGGCAGCAACCGCCCGGCGGATACGGGCAACAACCGACTGAATACGGCGGGTACCCGCAGCAACCGCCCGCCGCGTACGGACAGCAACCGACCGACTATGCCCCGTACGGGCAGCAACCGCCCGGCCCTCCGGAAAAGCCTCCGCGCCCGTGGTACCGGTCGCCCTGGGCGTTCGTGTCGTTCGGCGTCCTCCTCGTGCTGCTGCTGGTGCTGATCGTCTTGGTGTTATTCGGTGGTTCCGGCTCCACCACCCAGCCGGTGGGCCCGGTGCCCAGCAGTCCGTCGACCGCAGCGACAACGACGACCACCGCGCCGTCGTCGACCACCCCAACCACCACGTCGACCACCCCGACCACGACAACAACGACCGCGCCGACCAGCGCCACCTCCACCTCGCCGTCCACCGCAACGACGTCGTCGAGCAGCACCGGCACCAGCATCACGATGACCTTCGGCACCAATACCGTGACGATCCCGATCCCGGCGATCCCCGGGCTACCGCTGGGGTGACGGGTCGGGCGTGTACGAGTACTGCGCCACCAGCGCCTCGGCGCTGCGCACCGCGCCGTTCAATGTCGTTGGTCGCGAGCGCAATTGGCTCAGCACCGGAGCGCTTCGAACGCGTGAGTATTCAACTTGACCAGCCGTCTCAGCGACAGCAGTGAGTGTGCGACTCCAGCAGGTCCGAGCGCTGCGCGAACTGCTGGCTGGGCGCGGGTTGCAGCGTCGACTGGAAGTGGACTTTTCTTCTCGCACAAAGCGATCCGCTGACAACATCGCCCTGGCCAACTCCGCCGAGTCCTGACCAGCCAGCTTCTGCTGATCGCGGACAAGAAGTGGGCTCGGCGCGATCACCTCGACTCGAAGCACCTGCGGCGGCCGGCCTGCGCTGCGCGTCGCAGGTCCTTGTGCACCTCAGCCGCTATCGTGAGGAACGGTCGCCGACCGTGTCAATGAGCACAGTGTCAAGGAACAGGACCCTTCCAAGATGACCGACTCCCTCGGGTTGTCCATCGGGATGACCAATCTGGTCGCGGCGCGGGTGGGCACTGTCCCGGTGACGCGTCGCGCCGTGCTGACCCTGTTTCCGAACAGGGCCGCTGAGGTCGGCTTGCCGTCGGAGAACCCGAACCTGACCGAGCCGGGCGTGGTGCTGTCCGGCTTCGTCGAGCGCGTCGGCGACCCGGTGCCGCTGGTCGCCTCCGACGGGTCCAGCCATCAGGCCGACAGGTTGCTGGTCGAGGCCCTGGACGCGATGGGCCGCACCGTTGGCGACGGCTCACCGCCCGCGCAGGTGACGATCGCGGTGCCCGCGCGTTGGGGCCCCGCCGTGCTCGGGCCACTTCGCGCGATGTTGCGCACGAAGCCGAACCTGTCACCCAACGGCGTTCCGCCGGCGCTGGTATCCGACGCCCTGGCAGCCCTGGCCGCCCTGAATACCAGCCCCGGACTGCCCGCGAGCGGGATCGTCGCGCTACTCGACTTCGGCGGCAGCGGCACCAGCATCACGCTCGTCGACGCAGCCGCCGATTTCCGGCCCATCGACGAGACCTTGCGCTACACCGAGTTTTCCGGCGACCAGATCGATCAGGCGCTGCTCGAGCATGTGCTCGCGGACATCGGCCAGTCGAGCAGCGTCGACACGGCAAGCACCATGGCAGTCGGTGCGCTCGCCCGGCTACGCGACCAATCCCAGCAGGCGAAAGAGCGGCTGTCGGCTCAGACCTCAACCGAATTGACCGCGCAGCTCCCGGGGTATCACTCGGACATCCGCGTCACCCGCGCCGAGCTGGAGAACCTGATCAGCGATCCGCTTACCGGCGTGATCGACGCACTCGGGGAAATGTTGCAGCGCAACCGGATTCCGGCCGCCTCGCTGTCGGCGGTGGCCACGGTGGGTGGCGGGGCCGCGATTCCGTTGGTCACGCAGCGGCTGTCCGAGCAGTTTCGCGTGCCGGTTGTCACGACGCCGCGGCCGGCGTTGAACACCGCGGCCGGTGCCGCGCTGCTGGCCGCCCAAGGGCCCGGTGCCGACGTTCCGACCGGCCTGGCCGCGGCTGCCGGTGACGCTCCCACCGGAATGGCCACTGCGGCGTGGGCCGCCGGTGCGGCGGGAGCTGCTGCGATGGAGTCCGCAGCCGACGGCTCCGCCTCCGCGACGTTCCGGGCGCTCGCCTGGTCGCAGGACCAGGGCGGCGAGGAACCGGTGCCGTACGCGGGCGCCGACTACGCCTCCGAGCCGGAACCCACCGCCGCGCGTCCGCAGATGGAGTTCGTGCCGCCCAGTGCGCCGCTGCCGGTAGCCGAAGAGCCGCTGCCGTGGTACCGCCGTCCGTCGGTGGTGTTCTCCGCGGCGTTGATCGCGGTTCTGCTCGCCACCGGCGGACTGGTGTTGACGCTGACCAGCGGGAGCGGACCCACCGGTACGAAGCGCTCCAGCCCCGCCACGTCGCCGGCGGTCACGAACCCCGAATCACCGGGCGTTCCCCTGACCCAGACCGTGACAGTCACCGGCACCGATGGGAGTCCCACGGTCGTTACACCGCCGCCGCCGTCATCGAGTGCACCCGCCACCTCGACGACCAGCAGCGAGTCCACCACACCGTCGACCACCACCACGACGACCCAACCGACGACGACCACCACGCAGCCGACCACGACTACCACGACGCAGCCGATCACCACAACCACGCAGGCTCCGCCGACGACCACCCAGGCTCCGCCGACGACCACCCAGGCTCCGCCGACGACGGTCAAGCCGCCGACCACGTCAGCGGCCGCGCAGTGGGCACCGAACGCGCAAGTTCCGCAAACCGGTGTCGCCGCACCCCTCAGGCCCTGACGAGCGTCGCCGGCAACATCGACAGCATCTCCGACCGCGACTCCTCCCAGTCCTTACTGACGCCACACGGCTGACGCGCACCCGGACGATGGCACCCAGCTGACGCCACCCGGATGGCGAGATTGCCGGTTAGGGCAGCCTTGGTCGCGGCACTCGCCCCCTGGATGTCACTATGAGCAGGCAATGACGACAAGTTACTGGCCAGTAACATAGCTAAAGTTACCCATGAGTAACTTTACGAGCTGGGGAGGCAACGGAGTGGAGCACACGCAGGCAGTGATCAGGCTTGTGGTGGGCCTGGGGTTGACCGCAGTAGTGCTGCTGTTCGCCGCCCGCCGAGTCTGGTGGCTGGCCAGCCTCATCCGATCGGGCCAGCCGGCCACCGGTCGCACCGACAAAATCGGCCAGCGGATCAAGACCCAGGTCGAAGAGGTCCTCGGACAGACCCGGCTGCTGCGCTGGTCGATCCCCGGCCTGGCGCACTTCTTCACGATGTGGGGCTTCTTCATCCTGCTCACGGTCTACATCGAGGCCTACGGTGTGCTCTTCAACCCGAAGTTCGCCATTCCGTTCATCGGCCGTTGGCCCGCGCTGGGTTTCATCCAGGACTTCTTCGCGCTCGCGGTGCTCCTCGGTATCACCACCTTTGCGATCATCCGGCTGCGTTCCGAGCCGAAGGAGTACGGACGGGCATCACGCTTCTACGGCTCGCACACCGGCGGCGCGTGGCTCATCCTGTTCATGATCTTCAACGTTATCTGGACCTATGCGCTGTTCCGCGGGTCGTCGGTCAACAACGGCAACCTTCCCTATAACTGGGGTGCGTTCTTCTCGCACGCCATGGGCGCGGCGCTGCGCCCGCTGGGTGCCACCGGCAACGAGATCCTCGAGACCGTCGCGCTGCTACTGCACATCGGCGTGATGCTGGCCTTCCTGATCATCGTGTTGCACTCCAAGCACCTGCACATCTTCCTGGCGCCGATCAACGTGATCTTCAAACGGTTGCCCGACGGATTGGGTCCGCTGCTGCCAATGGAGTACAACGGCAAGCCGATCGACTTCGAGGATCCCGACGAGGACGCGGTGTTCGGTCGCGGCAAGATCGAGGACTTCACCTGGAAAGGCATGCTGGACTTCGCCACCTGCACCGAGTGTGGGCGATGCCAGTCGCAGTGCCCGGCGTGGAACACGGGCAAGCCGCTGTCGCCCAAGCTCGTGATCATGGACCTGCGCGATCACTGGATGGCGAAGGCACCGTACATCCTCGGTGAAAAGCCGCGCCCGATGGAGGGTTTGGACCTCGAGACCCCACAAGAAGAGGGCCATCACGTGCCCGAATCGGGGTTCGGTCGAGTCCCCGGCTCGGGACCCGAGCAGGCGATCCGTCCGCTCGTCGGCACCGCGCAGCAGTTCGGCGTGATCGACCCCGACGTGCTGTGGTCGTGCACCACCTGCGGCGCCTGCGTCGAGCAGTGCCCGGTGGACATCGAGCACATCGACCACATCGTCGACATGCGCCGGTACCAGGTGATGATGGAATCGGAGTTCCCGTCCGAGCTGTCGGTGCTGTTCAAAAACCTTGAGACCAAGTCGAATCCGTGGGGCCAGAATGCCAAGGACCGTCTCAACTGGATCAGTGAGGTCGACTTCGACGTGCCGGTGTTCGGCGTGGACGCCGACAGCTTCGACGGCTACGAATACCTGTTCTGGGTGGGTTGTGCAGGCGCGTTCGAGGACCGCGCGAAGAAGACGACGAAGGCGGTCGCCGAGCTGCTGGCGATCGCCGGCGTGAAGTACATGGTGCTGGGCGCCGAGGAGACCTGCAACGGTGACTCGGCGCGGCGCTCGGGCAACGAGTTCCTGTTCCAGCAGCTGGCGCAGCAGGCGGTCGAAACGCTGAGCGGCGTGTTCGAGGGCGTCGAGACCGTCGACCGCAAGATCGTCGTGACCTGCCCGCACTGCTTCAACACGATCGGGCGCGAGTACAAGCAACTGGGCGCGAACTACACGGTGCTGCATCACACACAGCTGCTGAACCGGCTGGTGCGCGACAAGAAGCTGGTGCCGGTGGCCCCGGTCAGCCAGGACGTCACGTACCACGACCCGTGCTACCTGGGCCGGCACAACAAGGTGTACGAGGCGCCGCGCGAGCTGGTCGATGCGTCGGGTGCTGTGCTGAAAGAGATGCCGCGGCACGCCGAGACCGGCCTGTGCTGCGGCGCCGGTGGCGCCCGGATGTGGATGGAGGAGCACATCGGCAAGCGGGTGAACCACGAGCGCGTCGACGAGGCGCTGACCACGGTTTCCGACGGCGCCAAGATCGCGACCGCCTGCCCGTTCTGCCGCGTGATGATGACCGATGGCCTCACCGACCGGCAGGACGAGGGCAAGGGCGAGGGCGTCGAGGTGCTCGACGTCGCTCAGCTGTTGCTGGCGGCGATCGACACCGGCACCGTCACGTTGCCCCCAAAGAAGAAACCCGAGAAGGAACCCGAAAAGCCCGCAGCCCCGGCCCCGGCAGCCGCCTCCGCACCGGCTGCCGCTCCGTCGGCGCCTGCTGCGGCTGAGACCGCGCAGACGGAGGCCAAGCCGGTCACCGGGCTGGGCATGGCCGGCGGTGCGAAGCGACCCGGCGCTAAGAAGGCCGCGCCTGCCGCCGCGGCTCCGGCACCCGTCGCGGAAGCCGCTCCCCCAGCCCCCGCGGAAGCGGCTCCGCCCAAGCCGGCCGCGGCTGCACCCGTGAAGGGCCTGGGCATGGCCGCAGGCGCCAAACGGCCCGGCGCGAAAAAGTCCACTCCCCCTGCGCAACCCACCCCAGCAGAGCCGACACCTGCAGCGGCGCAACCGGAATCGACTGCCGAAACGCCCGCGTCAGACGGAGACGGAGACAGCAGGGCGCCCACTCCGCCAGTCAAAGGCCTTGGCATCGCGCGTGGTGCTCGGCCACCCGGCAAGCGGTAACGGCTGAACCGGCTCGCTGCATCCAGCTGCGCCAAGAATCCTCCAAGTGTCCCGCGGCATGGTGTTCGTAATTCGCTGCTACGCCGGAAATGAGGACCCGTGGCCACTCCAGGAATCGGTCAGTTGATGATCGCACGCTTTGCCAAGATGCGACGCGAGCGGCTTTTCCACTCCAACCGGGAAGCGGCCAACGGGGCAGAGTTCGTGATACTGCAGGACTCCGCGCGAGGCCACTTTCCGGTGTACCTGAGCGCGCGCGGATCATCCCCCGACGTCGTCCAACTTCGTGCGCACTTCTCGGCGCGTCGTGCCCACACCAAGCGTTTCCGGCTTCATGACTGCGTGAACCGCTTCAATGATCGCGACAAGTTGTTGACGGCGACTGTTCGCGAATCGCATGATTCGTCGGCCCTCGGAGTCGTCGGCGACAGCCGGTTCTGGGTAAGGGACGAAGGCGATTTCGGACCGTTTGTCCGGTTCGTCGACATGTCACTCGCCTTGGCCGTGCAACTGGTCGAAAGCGTTTACGAAGAGATGCAGCTGCCCTCAGCCACCGAACTCGAGCGGTCTTTGCCAATGACCGGCTGAGTGAGGCAAGCGCGAAAATTCGCAATTCGCTGGACACGCCTGGCACCATGGTCAATGTGACCACTCACCAGCTGCCGTGGCATCCCGCCAGCCACCATCATCGGCAGCGCACGTTCACGCAGTCGACCAAGCTGCAGGACGTCCTCTACGAGATCCGCGGACCGGTGCATGATCACGCGGCGCGGTTGGAGGCCGAGGGTCACCGCATCCTGAAGCTGAACATCGGTAACCCGGCGCCGTTCGGCTTCGAGGCGCCGGACGTCATCATGCGCGACATGATCCAGGCGCTGCCGTATGCGCAGGGATATTCGGACTCCAAGGGCATCATCCCGGCGCGGCGCGCCGTCGTAACGCGATACGAGTTGGTCGACGGCTTCCCGCGGTTCGACGTCGACGACGTATACATCGGCAATGGCGTGTCCGAACTCATCACGATGACGCTGCAGGCGCTGCTGGACAACGGCGACCAGGTGCTCATCCCGGCGCCCGACTACCCGCTGTGGACCGCGTCCACATCCCTGGCCGGTGGTACGCCCGTGCATTACCTGTGCGACGAGACGCAGGGCTGGCAGCCCGACATCGCCGACATCGAGGCGAAGATCACCGAGCGGACCAAGGCGCTCGTCGTAATCAACCCCAACAACCCCACCGGTGCGGTCTACAGCCGCGAAGTGCTCGCGCAGATGGCCGACCTGGCCCGCAAGCACCAGCTGCTGCTGCTCGCCGACGAAATCTACGACAAGATCCTGTACGACGATGCCAAGCACACCAGCATCGCGGCGGTGGCCCCAGACCTGTTGTGCCTCACCTTCAATGGGCTCTCGAAGGCCTACCGGGTCGCCGGATACCGCGCCGGCTGGCTCGCGATCACCGGGCCGAAGGAACACGCGAGTAGCTTCCTGGAAGGCATCGGCCTGCTGGCCAACATGCGGCTGTGCCCGAACGTGCCTGCGCAGCATGGTATCCAGGTCGCGTTGGGTGGACACCAGAGCATCGAGGACCTGGTGTTGCCGGGCGGGCGGCTGCTGGAGCAACGCGATGTGGCGTGGTCGAAGCTGAACGAGATCCCCGGCGTGTCGTGCGTGAAGCCTCAGGGTGCGCTGTACACATTCCCGCGGCTGGACCCCGAGGTGTTCGACATCGAAGACGACGAACAACTCGTGCTCGACCTGCTGTTGCAGGAGAAGATCCTGGTGACCCAGGGCACCGGCTTCAACTGGCCAGCGCCCGACCATCTGCGCATCGTCACGCTGCCGTGGGCCCGGGATCTCGCCGGGGCCATCGAACGCCTTGGCAACTTCCTGTCCACTTACCGGCAGTAATAGATCGCCCAGTCGCTGCGCCTACGCTTGTGCGCCGTGGCGCATTCGCATCTCCACTCTGACGAGCCCGCTCCGATCGGGCCACTGGCGGCTCGCATCGTCGTCGGTCTGCTGGCCGCGATCGGCATCGCGGTGATCATCGGGGCGATACTGCTGTGGCCCAGCGGACGCAAGGTCGACATTCCGTTGCCGTACCAGAACGCGACCGGCGGCGCGGTGACCACCGAGGCAGGCCATGTGCTCCGAAGCGCACTGGGCTTCTGCGGAAGCCCGTCTGCCGGCAAGGTGCTGACGGCCGAACCAAAGCCGGGCGAACCGGGTGGCGCGCAGTGCAGCGAGGTGCTCGTCGCGATCGACAGCGGACCGAACACCGCCGCCACGACGCTACTCGAGTTCAGCCCCGGACCTGGCCAACCGCAGCTGAAGGCGGGCGACGAGGTTCGGATCACCCGCCAGGTCGACCAGCAGGGGGCGACCAGTTACGGCTTCTACGACTACGAGCGGACCTGGCCGCTGGTAGGGCTCGCCGCGGCGTTCGCCGTGGTGATCGTCGCGGTGGCACGGTGGCGCGGGCTGCTGGCGCTGGTGGGCATCGTGCTCGCGTTCCTGGTGCTGGTCGTGTTCCTGCTGCCGGCTTTACGCGATGGCGCGCCCGCCGTGCCGGTGTCGGTGGTGGCGTCGGCGGCGATTCTCTACGTGGTGATCTACCTGGCGCACGGCGTCAGCCTGCGCACCAGCGCGGCACTGCTGGGCACGCTGACATCGCTGCTTCTGGCGGCGGTGCTGTCGTGGGCCGCGATCGGGCTCGCGCATCTCACCGGGCTGTCCGAAGAGCAGAACAACGAAGTCTCGGCCTACATGGGCAACGTGTCGATCACCGGTCTCTTGCTGGCCGGGTTCATCATCGGCAGCCTCGGCGTGCTCAACGACGTGACCGTCACGCAGGCGTCGACGGTGTTCGAGCTCGCGGGGATGGGCACAGAAACGACGCGCCGGACAATCTTTCTCGGGGCCATGCGGGTCGGGCGCGATCACATCGCCAGCACGGTGTACACGCTGGTGCTCGCCTACGCCGGCAGTTCGCTTCCGCTGCTGCTGCTGTTCTCGGTGGCGAATCGATCGCTGGGTGACGTGTTGACCAGCGAGAGCGTGGCGATCGAGATCGCCCGCTCGGCGGTCGGCGGGATCGCGCTGGCGTTGTCGGTGCCGTTGACGACCGCGATCGCAACGGTTTTGGCCACGCCGGGTCTCGCGGCTACTTCCCGTCGAGCAGCTCCAACAGGTAGCCGCCATAGCCTGACTTGAGCAGCGTGTGGGCGCGGGCGGCCAACTGGTCGTCGTCGATGAACCCGACACGCCACGCCACCTCCTCGGGCACGCTGATCTTCAGGCCCTGCCGCTGCTCGATGGTGCGGACGTAGTCGCTGGCGTCCAACAGTGAATCGAAGGTTCCCGTGTCCAGCCAGGCGGTGCCACGGGCCAGTACCTCAACGGAGAGTCGGCCACGGTTCAGGTAGATCTGGTTGATCTCGGTGATCTCGTATTCTCCACGGGCCGAAGGCCGCAACGATCGCGCTATCTCGATGACGTCGTTGTCGTAGAAATACAGTCCGGGCACCGCGTAATGCGACTTCGGCGTCGCCGGCTTCTCTTCCAACGACAGCGCTGTCCCGTCGGGACCGAACTCCACGACACCGTAGGCGGCCGGGTTCGCCACCCAGTACGCGAAGATCGCGCCGCCCCTCACGTCGTGGAACCGGCTGAGGCTCGTGCCCAGTCTTGGGCCGTAGAAGATGTTGTCGCCCAGCACAAGTGCAACGTTGTCAGCACCGATGTGGTCGGCGCCGATCCCGAACGCCTGCGCCAGCCCGCCGGGCCGATCCTGCGTGGCGTAGCTGATGTTGACCCCGAACGCGGAGCCGTCGCCCAGCACCCGGTGAAACCCCGCTGCATCGTCGGGCGTGGTGATCACCTGGATGTCGCGGATCCCGGCCAGGATCAACGTCGACAGCGGGTAGTAGATGAGCGGCTTGTCATACACCGGCAGCAGCTGCTTGCTGACGCCCATCGTGATCGGATACAGCCGCGTGCCCGACCCGCCGGCGAGGATGATCCCGCGCATGCGGAAAGCCTAATCACATCCGCCACACGCTTCGCTACGCCCAACAGGAGTGCCCATCCCCCCGACGACTGTGCGTTTTGTTACACCGTCCCGGCGTGTCGCGTAAGACACCGCACAGTCAGCGGACCGTTGTGCGTTGCCAGGCCGCTACCCGTCGACGAGGTCGCCTTCGGTCAGCTCGGTGGCCGCCAGCGCGGACGCCAGGTCGCGGTGCCGGAACACCGAGGTCACCTTGTCATGGACGACCCGGAACGCCGACGCCGCCTTGTGCGGGGAGCCTGATCCGAAAACCTCCTGTTCGGCGACAACGACGCCGTCGTGCACGTACATCCGGCCCGGCTCGGCCGTGGATGTCAGCGACGCGGCCCAGTCGCGCAGCGCAGCGTGGCCCTGCGCGGCACCGTCCGCGTCACCGATCTCGATGTCGTCGCTGGAGAGCTCGGCCAGTGTGTCGAGGTCCCGGGCGTTGAGCGCGTCGTGCCATGCCAGAACGGTTGCGATCTCTGATGTGGTCATGAGTGATAGCTCATCCTCAGAACGGGGTGTGGTCCAGCCAGTCGCGCCATATGTCGCGGTCGCCGTCGATCGTGATCCGCGGGTCGTCCGCCGGCAGACGCCGCACGACGGCAAGGAACAACGACGTCGCGTCACCGCTGACGGTCGCCGCGGCGTCCGCGTGACCCTGGTCGAGCACCACCGCAGTGCCGTTGCCGCGCAAGGTCCAGTCGCCGCCGTCAGTGGCGTGCAGGTGCAGTGTCTGACCGTCGAGCAGCGGCAAGCGATCGTCGGCGCCCTGGACCACCACTCTTTCCAGCCATTCGGTGAGGCCATCGGCTGCCAGCTCGGCGGCCAGCCCGAAGTCGCGTCCGAGAGCCAGGTCGGCGTCGGCCCGGTGGACGGTGGCCTCGTGCAGCCGACGGCGAATCCACCATGCTGCCGGTCGCGGCCCGAGGAAGGTCCACACTGCGGTGTCGGCGCCCACCTCGTCGACCGCCCCGACAAGGCCTTGCACTCCACCGCGCAGCCAATCCATGGTGCCGTCGGCGTCGTCGGGAGGCTTGCCGTCACGCACCTCGCGGGGGTCGAGGTAGTCGCTGAGGCGATCGCCGACGATCTGGCCGGCCCACCTGTCGCCGCGGCCGACATGGCGCAGCAGGTGCCGCAGTGTCCATCCCGGGCACGTCGGCACCGGCGTCGCCTCGTCGGCGCCGCGCAGCGTCTGCGCGAACGCGTCGTTCTGCTCGATCAGCGCTGTCGCGAAGTCCACGTCAGGAACCTACCGCTGTGCGGTCGGAACCGAGCGTGATCGGCAGCGCCGACCACCCGCGCAGCACCCGGGTGTCCCACCGGCTGCCGCCGCCGGCGAGGCGGGCGTCGGGGTAGCGGTCGAAGAACGACCGCAGTCCGACCTCGCCCTCGGCGCGGGCCAGCGCTGCGCCGAGGCAGAAGTGCCTGCCGCTCGAGAACGACAGATGCTTGTTCGCGTTGGGCCGCTCGAGGTCGAAGCGGTGCGGATCCTCGAAGACGGCAGGGTCACGGTTCGCGCCCGCCAGGTACAGCACCACCAGCTCGCCGCGGCGCACGGTCTTCCCGGCGACGTCGGTGTCGCGTAGCGCCAGTCGCGCGCTCATCTGGACCGGTGAGTCGAGCCGCAGGATCTCCTCGACTGCGTTCGGCCACAGCTCGGGCCTGGCGGCCAGCGTCGGGAGGTGCTCCGGATGGTCGAGAAGCATCTTGATACCGTTGCCAAGCAGGTTGACCGTGGTCTCGAAGCCCGCCGCGAGCACCAGACCGGCAGTGGCCTGCAGCTCGCGGTCGTTGAGCCGACCGCCTTCATCGGCCGCCTCGATGAGCTGGCTGAGCAGGTCGTCCCCGGGGTTTCGTCGCAGCTGCTGCAGGTGGTCGGCCAGCCAGCTGTTGAAGCCCACGATGCCCAGGTGTACCTGCCGGTATTGCCGCCACGGCAGCCCGACGTCGAGGCTCGGGGCGCCCAGCTCGCCGAACGTGAGGATCTGCTGGCGGTCCTGATCGGGCACGCCGAGGATGTCTCCGATCACCGTGACCGGAAGCTGCGAGCAGTAGCGCTCGACGATGTCGACGGCGCCGGGACGGTCCGCCAGATCGTCGAGCAGCACCTTGGCGGTCTCTTCGACACGGTCCCGCAATACGGCTACCGCGCGGCTGGTGAACACCGACGACACCAGCTTGCGGTAGCGGGTGTGTTCGGGCGGCTCGACGGACAGCAACGACGGCGGCTCGAGCGGATGCAGCAGCCCGGTGTTCGTCTTCTGGTGTACCCAACGCAGCGGCTTCGGCAGATTCGCGCCGAGCTCGGTGACCCGGAAGTCGTCGGAGCGCAGCAGGTCGTGCGCGATCTCGTAGTCGACCGTCAGGTAGCCCACGCGGGTCCTGACAAGCCGGCCTCTACCGCGAAGATCCTCGATGTACGGGAGCGGGTCGGCCCGCACGGTGGGATCGGCAATCATCCGCGCCTGCGGGTCGCCGCGACGCATTCCGATTGATGCAAGGCCGCGTATCACCCCGTGCAGAACGAACCAACGAATCCTCTGCCTCATGTCGATCACCTCGAGTCGAGCTTAAGAACCGGGCGCAGATCGTCCAACTGGTCGAACAGCTGCCATATGTAATCCGATGATCCGTTTTCGCGGTGCAGGTGAAGATCTGCGAGCGCGGGATCGCTGCAATAGCTGTCGAACGCGGCCTCCGATTCCCACTCGACGAGGATCAGCACCTGCCGCGGCGACATCTCGCCCGTGATCGCCCGCCGGAACTTGCCCAGCGCGACGACCTTGCCGCCATGCGCCGCGACCTCCGCCACGGACCGTCGGCTATAGGCCAGGTACTCCTCACGGTCGGCCACATTGAACAGGTTGAGCGCATAGACCGTCATACGGCGCCACGCTACGCCGCGGGTTCTGTCAGGGCTGACGTGCTGGCTCGGCGACGCGTCTGCCGAGTGCGTGCACCCGCCACCCCGCGTCGGTCCAGCGCTGCACGTCAAGGCAATTGCGCCCGTCCACAACAACTTTGGCGCGCACGGTGTCGGCAAGCACTTCGGGATCGAGGTCGACGAACTCGCTCCACTCGGTGAGCACCAGCACCGCGTCGGCGCGTTCGCATGCCTCGAACACCGAGGTTGAGTAGTTCAGCGTCGGAAAGACGCGGCGCGAATTCTCGATCGCCTTGGGGTCGTACACGTTCACGGTGGCGCCGTTGAGTTGCAGCAATCCGGCGACGTTCAACGCCGGCGAGTCCCGAACGTCGTCGGACTCGGGTTTGAATGCCGCACCCAGCACCGCGATGTTGGCGCCGAGCAGTGAGCCGCCGCAGGCCCGTGCCGCAAGTTCCACCATCTTCGTGCGACGCCGCATGTTGATGCTGTCGACCTCCCGCAGGAAGGTAAGCGCCTGGCTTGCACCCAGTTCGCCGGCGCGTGCCATGAACGCTCGGATGTCCTTCGGCAGACAGCCGCCACCGAATCCGAGGCCGGCGTTGAGGAACCGGCGTCCGATGCGCGCATCGTAACCGAGCGCATCGGCGAGCATGGTGACATCGGCGTCCGCTGCCTCGCACACCTCCGCTATGGCGTTGATGAACGAAATCTTGGTGGCCAGAAACGCATTTGCCGACACCTTCACGAGCTCGGCAGTCTGTAGATCCGTGCACAGGAACGGCACGCCCGTGTCGAGCAGTGGTGCGTAGAACTCTCGGATCGCGGCCTCCGCGCGCTGCGAACCCGCCTGCACACCAAGCACGATACGGTCGGGATTCAAGGTGTCTTGAACTGCCAGGCCTTCGCGCAAGAACTCCGGGTTCCACGCCACTTCCACATCGACGCCGATGGGCGCCAACGCAGTTGCGCGCGTGGCCAGTTCGGCCGCCGTTCCAACGGGGACGGTCGACTTACCGACGATCACCGCCGAGCGCTTCAGCCTCGGCACCAAGGCGTCGATCACCGCGTGCACGTGCCGGAGATCCGCGGCGTATTCGCCCTTCTTTTGCGGGGTGCCCACGCCCAGGAAGTGCACATCGGCGAATTCGGCGGCCACGTCGTAGTCGGTAGTGAAAGACAAACGGCCAGCTGACAGGTTGTCGCGCAACATCTTTCGCAGACCGGGCTCGTAGAACGGTACCTCGCCAGCCGCCAGCTTGGCCACCTTGCCGGGATCGATGTCCACTCCGACAACTTCGTGGCCCAGCTCGGCCATGCCCGCAGCATGAGTTGCGCCAAGGTATCCGGTCCCGAACACGGTGCACCGCATATGGCCGGTATAACCGCCTGCGATGAGCTAACTGCGACCTGACACTTAGCGTTAGAACAACGTCAGGTTACGTGTCGGTGGCGCCGGCTAGAACGGCCAGAACGGATTACCCCCGCGTGGACCCCTGCTGATCGGACCGGACGGCTGTTGCGGAACCACCGGATCTTGGACCACAGGCAGCGGCGGAAGCGTGGGCTGCTGCGGGAACAGTGGCTGCTGGATCACCGGCAGCAGCGGAATCAACGGCTGCTGCTGCGGCGGCGACGGCGCCCACTGCTGCTGCTGCTGCCACGGCTGCTGCTGCTGCGGCGGCGTCCACGGCTGCTGCTGCTGCGGCGGCGTCCACGGCTGCTGCTGCCACGGCGGCGTCCACGGCTGCTGCTGCCACGGCGGCCTGTTGTCGAACCCCCGCCACGGCCCGTTCGGGTAGTACGCCGGGTAGTCCGGGTAGGACGACGGTGCATAGTTCGGTGGCGCGATCCCCGGCACGGGTGCTGCCGGAAGCGGGGCCGGATCGGGCGCCACGGCCGGCGGAGGAGCAGGTGCGGCGACCGGCACAGGAGCAGGTGCGGCGGCCGGCGCGGGCGCCGGATCGACGAACACTTGCCGAGGAGCCTGCTGCTGCGGCGCCTCCTGTACCACCGGGACTGGCGGCTTGATGGTCTCGGGCGGCGGCGGCGGTGCCGGGGCGGCGGCAGGCGGCGGCTGCACCTGCTCAGCCACCGGCGGTGCCGGCGCCTGGGCGCTTGGCGGCACGATGGTCTCACCCGGATTCGGACGCTGGTCGGCGGTCGGCCGGATGCTGACGGCCAGCGAGATGACCAGTGCCACAACGCCGATCACGAAGATGGCGGACAGCGAGCTGCCGACCAGCAGGAACGGCCGGCGGCTTTCGTCCGCGACCACCTCGTCGCCAACGACCGGCTCGGACACCGCGGCCGGCCCGATCTGAGTGGCCACAAACGCCGGATTGGCCCGATACACATCGCCCGCCGTCGCGCCGTCGGGATCCTGCGAATACGCGAGCCCAACCGTGCTCGCCTCCAAGCGGGGCGCGGCGGCCGCCGCCAGCGCCGCTCCGCGGGCCAGCGCCATGCCGGCATCCTCGGGCGCGCTGACGGGTATCGGCACCAGGTACTCGAGGTGCTCCTTGATGGAGGTGATATCGACCCCGGAACCGACGACGAACATTCCCCCCGGCCGCACATCCTGGGCCTGGAGGCTGGTGACCATGTCGGCCATCACCGCCATCGCGTCCGCGCTGTGCAAACTGCGGGTCAGCACCTTCACAATCGAGCCGTCGCGAGTCTCGACGACCGAGAGCGTCGCCGTGTCGCGTTCGACGAACATCAGCGCGGTCTTCTCGTAACCCACCGCGCGCCCCGCGGCCTGCGCGAGCGCACCCGCCGCGTGCAGGTCCGAGATGAGCATGACGTCGTCAATGCCACGCGCGACCAATCGTTCGCGCAGCCGTGCGGCCTCGTCGTGGTCACTCCAGGTGACACCGGTCGCGCGCAACCTGTGCCCACCGGCCTGCGCGCTCTGCTCCGTGCCGAGGATGGCCGCGATCACCTGCTCGGGCGCACTTGAGTTTGCTGCGTCTTCGGTCGCTGTGACATCGAAGACGTCGTGGTCGATGGTCAGCCCGTCGGCTCTCTGGCCCTCGACCAGCACCATGCGGACCGTCGTGGGTGTCATCGACACCCCAAGTACGATGTCCACAACCCCTCCACAATTATTTGCTAACGAGCTCGTGCCCACCGGGACGTTTTCCCGCGAATCAACCAGTCAACTAATACTTCATCGTGCGATCAGCCCGATGCGTTACATCCCCCGACGTTAGCTGATCTTGATGAAGAAACCGGTGGACGGCGCTTCGTGGACCCCGCTGAACCGGGTATAGAAACCCTACTCGCCTACCACGACGGGCGCGCCACGGACGTTCAGCCAGGAGCGATCTCTGAGGAGGTGCGACTCATGAAGTTCTCGTACGAGCGCGACGGGGTCGGCCCGCGCTGACCCTGATACTTTGAGCCGACCTTGGCGCTGCCGTACGGGTGCTCGGCGGGGCTGGTCAGCCGGAGCAGACACAGCTGACCGATCTTCATTCCGGGCCACAGGGTGATGGGCAGGTTCGCGACGTTCGACAGCTCCAGCGTGATGTGACCGCTGAAGCCCGGGTCGATGAAGCCGGCGGTCGAGTGGGTCAGCAGACCGAGTCGGCCCAGCGACGACTTACCCTCCAACCGACCGGCGAGATCATCAGGGAGAGTGCACATTTCGAGCGTGGAGCCGAGGACGAACTCCCCGGGGTGAAGGACGAAGGGCTCACCGTCGAGGGGTTCGACGAGACTGGTCAGCTCATCCTGCTGCACGGCGGGGTCGATGTGGGTGTAGCGGGTGTTGTTGAAGACGCGGAACAGGCTGTCGAGGCGGACGTCGACGCTGGACGGCTGCACCAGGGCGTCGTCGAACGGATCGATGCCTAGTCGGCCCGCGTCGACCTCGGCCCGGATGTCGCGGTCGGAGAGCAGCACGTGTCGAGCGTATCGGCCCGCGCCGCTGCGGGATGCTAGCCTTCGTGATCGACTTCGCCGATGTAGTTCAGTGGCAGAACATCAGCTTCCCAAGCTGAATACGCGGGTTCGATTCCCGTCATCGGCTCCAACCTTGAACTGCGGAAACACCGTTCGAAGCTGTTCGAGATTGCTGCCGTCCTCTAGCGGCGCGCCACACCCGTCCCATCCGTGTCAGACGGAAAACAATGCTGCGTTACCAACCCCATGCTCACGTCCGCGTCGACGCTCTGCAGGAGCTGGTGATCTGCGACTATGGCGATGCACCGATCGACCTCGAATCCACCCACCGATCGATTGAGCCGATCCGCGCCATCGTCCGCGAGATCGCCGAGGCCGGCACACTGCCATTTATTGTGGGCGGCGATCACGCCCTGATGTACCCGGACGTTGCCGCGCTTGCCGACATTTATGGCAGGGGGAAAGTCGGCGTCGTCCACTTCGATGCCCACTACGACGCCGCACGGTGGTCTATCGGCCACCACCTCACGCACGGCACACCGGTACGCAGGCTGATCGAGCAAGGCTATGTTCGCGGCCGCAACTTCGTGCAGGTGGGCTTGCGCGGCTACCTGCCGGACGACGAGGACCTGGCGTGGATGCGTGACCAAGGAATGCGGTATCACTTCATGGCCGAGGTTGAGCGGTACGGCTGGGCGCAGGTGATGGAACGCGCGATCGCCGAGGCGGCCGACGGCACCGACCACCTGTTCATCTCGCTCGATATCGACGTCCTCGACCCTGCGTACGCGCCCGGCACCGGGACCCCGGAGCCCAACGGTTTGACACCCCGCGAGCTGTTCCCGCTGCTGCGCCGCCTGGGTGCCGAGACCAACGTGGTCGGGGTGGAACTTGTCGAGCTGAACCCGCTGGTTGACCCGACCTACGTCACGCCTTTGATTGCCAATCGCTGTGCCCGTGAGATTCTCACCGGCATGGCGATGAGGCGGCGCGGGATCACCGACCCCTGGTATCTCGCGCCGGAGGCCCTCGATCACGGCCAACCCGGTGCGAGCTGAGCCCTCGATAATTAATGCTCGACCGGCAAGATCAACTTCCTCAGTCAGATCCGAGCTCTCCGCCCGCGGTTAGTCGCAGGCCGCGAATTTGCGGATCCGTTAAATTTTGACACCTGACGGCGCTTGCACAGGTAAGTTCGGTTTGCCGTTTAGCGGCGTTTTATTCCATGCCGGGGGGCTTTCGGTCGAGGAGGCCGCCGATGCCCACACCCAATCTGCCCCCTGGCTTCGACTTCACCGACCCCGACATCTACAAGGATCGGCTGCCCGTCGAAGAGCTTGCCGAGCTGCGTCGGACCGCGCCGATCTGGTGGTGCGAGCAACCGATCGGCAAGGGCGGTTTCAACGATGGCGGCTTCTGGGTGGTGACCAAGCACAAAGACGTCAAGGAAGTGTCGCTGAGAAGCGACGTCTTCTCCAGCCACCAGAACACCGCCCTGCCGCGATACAAGGATGACGCGAGTCGCGACGAGATTGAGGTCGGCCGGATGGCGATGCTCAATATGGACGCGCCGCATCACACCAGGCTCCGCAAGATCATCTCGCGTGGCTTCACCCCCCGGGCGATCGGGCGGCTGCGCAACGAACTCAGCGCGCGCGCCCAGAAGATCGCCAAGGCCGCCGCGATCGAGGGCTCTGGCGATTTCGTCGAGCAAGTGTCGTGTGAGTTGCCGCTGCAGGCCATCGCCAGTCTGCTCGGGGTGCCCCAGGAGGACCGCACCAAGCTGTTCCATTGGTCCAACGAGATGATCGGCGAGCAGGATCCCGAGTTTTCTCAGATGAATGCGCTCGGGGCTGCTATCGAACTTGTAAGTTATGCAATGCAATTGGCTGAACACAAGTCCAAGGAGCCCGGTCAGGACATTGTCACGACGTTGTTGAGTGTGGACATCGACGGGCAGAAACTGTCCCACGACGAGTTCGGCTTCTTTGTGGTCATGCTTGCCGTTGCGGGCAACGAGACCTCCCGCAATGCCATCACCCACGGGATGATCGCGTACACGGAGTTCCCCGAGCAGTGGCAGCTGTTCAGGAGGGAGCGGCCGGCCACCGCCGCCGACGAGATAGTCCGGTGGGCCACGCCTGTCACCGCGTTCCAGCGCACCGCATTGGAAGACACCGAATTGGCTGGCACAAATATCAAGAAAGGTCAGCGGGTTGTGATGTTCTACCGCTCGGCCAACTTCGACGAGGACGTCTTCGAGGATCCGTTCACGTTCGACATCACGCGAAATCCGAATCCGCACCTTGGTTTCGGTGGTCCTGGAGCGCACTATTGCATGGGGGCCAACCTCGCAAAGCTGACCATCGACCTGATGTTCGGAGCGATCGCTGAGCACATGCCGGACGTGAAGCCAATCCGGGCAGCCGAACGGTTACGGTCGGGGTTTTTCAACGGCATCACGCACTGGCAGGTCGACTACTGTGGCACTGACGCTGAAAGCACCATGGCGCATACTGGCGCCAGCGCATCAAATCCACCTTGAGTCGGCTTCAGCGCGTACACGCCTTTCGGTACCCCAAGAGCATTGGGTACAGGCACACCGCAACAATGCCACCCGACCACAGCAGCGTTCCGATTGTCGGGGTAAGCACTGGGCCACCAAGCGACAACCCACGCATCGCGTCAATGGCATAACTAAGTGGCTGATGTTCGACCACTGGTTGAAGCCAGCTCGGATACTGAGATAGCGGAACAAACCCCGTAGAGAAGAAGAACAGAAGCGCTATCACGATACCGGTCGACTCGGCCAGCACAGTATTGACCAAGTACAAAGCCAGCGTGGTGACGAGAAACGCGAACGCTACCCCGAAGATAACGGGAATCGCCAGCCACGCCGCCGCTGCCGGGATCCCCTGCCTAAACCGGAAACCCAGTAAAAAACCCGTACACATCACGAGAGCCGTCGTAGCAAGAATCCGCACCACCTCGGCGGCGAGCCGCGAGAGTAGATCCGATGCACGATGTACAGGAAGAACCCAAAACCGCGCTAACAACCCTTCGTCACGCTCGTGCATGAGGCAGATTCCGCACGCGGTCGAACCGAAAACGGCGCCCACGAGGGCGGCCATCGGAACACTGCCGTACAGCGCGCTATGGCTGCTGACCGCCGAAACGAGCTTTCCGAAAACAAGATTGATCGACGCCAGAAACATCGGAGGCAGGATCAGGGCCTGGAGGAGGGTTTGGATGTCGTGACTCCACCGAATCAATAGTCGCTGGGTCTGTATCCAGGTATGCAGTACAAGCAGTCGCGGAGAATTCTCGGATTGCGTGCGGTCCAAATATGTTCGGGCATCGTCGAACAACGGCACGCGGGCCGAGGCTGAAGCTGGCTGTGCAACAGTGTTCACCATCGCCGCCACAGAACGAATGTGTACAACGCCGCCGCGACGGCGATCATTCCAACCAACCAAACCAGCGCCGGCGCGGTGACCGACCAGGTCGGCCAAGGCACCGAGTTCATCGCATTACCGGCCAATGCACGCAACGCGTTGACGAACTGCGAATAGAACTGATTCCTGACAAAGGCCTGCAACCAGCCCGGAAACTGCTCCGGCGGCAGGATCCCAACTGACAGCATCCCCAGAATCAACTGGGGAAGCAGAAGAATGTGAGTGGTCGCTTCCGGATTCTTGGAGACGATACCGATGAGGTCGCCCACAAAAGACAGCACGATGCCGATGAGCAGTACCAAGAGGCAGAAGCTAACGGTGTAGACACCACTGCGGTAGAACCGAAACCCGATCACGTACCCGCACAGGAGAGCAGTCACCAACGCGGTCGCACATCTGTACACGTTCCCAGACATGCGAGCAGCCAAGGGTGCCATCGGGGCGATCGGCATGGCGCGAAATCGCAGATTGATGCCGTGGACGGAGTCGGTCGCGGCCCGAAGTGCGGCCGACATCGCCGCGAAAAAAACCGCCTGCAGCGCGATCATCGGCATCACGTACTGCGCATAGCTGCCGTGCACGACCGTCGTCATGATCTGTTTGAGCGGAAGATACAGACTGGCCGTGAAGACCGCGGACAGCGACATCGCGATCAGCAGCTCTCCACTTTTCAGCGTCGGCGCGATCACTCGGATGGTGAGCACCCACCATTGCTGAAGCGGCGACGGCTTCGGCCGCGCTACGGTCCAAGTGGTCATGACATCACGCCTGCGCTCGGCCGGTCAGCCTCGCGCGACGTGGCTTCCTTTGTCAGGGCAAAGAAGACGTCGTCGAGGGACGGCCGGCGCAGTGCGATGTCGGCTAACCTGATACCTGCCGCATCGAGCCGACGCAACACTTCCGTGACGGTGGCCACCCCGTCCGGTGCCGGGAATGCAATGCGATCTGAAGCACTCGTCAGTGCCGACCTCACATCGTCGGGCAGCAACGTATCCAGGGCATCAACGATGGCCGACAGCTCGCGCGGGTCCTGCGGGATGATCTCGCAGGAACCACTTCCCGTGCGCCGCTTGAGCTCGTCAGCAGTCCCTACGGCGATGATCGTGCCATGATCGATGACGATAATTCGATCGCTGAGCGCGTCAGCCTCTTCGAGATACTGGGTCGTCAGAACCGTGGTGATGCCGGCACTCTTGAACTGTCCGACGACTTCCCAAACACTTTGTCTACTCCTAGGATCGAGGCCCGTCGTCGGCTCGTCCAGGAACGCCACCTCGGGACGTACGATCAGACCGCACGCGATGTCGATACGTCGGCGCATTCCGCTCGAGTAGGTATCCACGCGCCGATCGGCGGCGTGATCGAGTTCGAAATCGTGAAGGAGTGTCTTCGCGCGCGTGCGTGACTCGGCTTTGGTCAGTCCTTGAAGTCGGCCGACCATCACCAGGTTCTGTCGCCCTGTCAGCATGTTGTCCAACGCAACCTGCTGACTGGTCAGCATGATCGATCGGCGCACCTTCGCCCGGTGGGAGACCACATCGTGACCGGCAACCCACGCTTGTCCTCGATCAGGGCGCGTCAGAGTCGACAAGATGTGCACCATGGTCGTCTTGCCCGCCCCGTTCGGGCCGAGCAGACCGATCACCTCGCCACGGCCCACGTCAAAACTGATGTCGCGCAACGCATGGACGTCACCGAAGGACTTGTTGATCCCGCTGACAATCACACTCTTATCGAAAGTAGGCATCGGCACACTCTCCTGGTCACATTGCTCACAGACCGACGGCGAGTTCAAGGTCTTTCAAAGCGGTCTCGAGATGCCCCACTAGACGCTCGGGGTCGGGGACGGCCGCGGTGGAGGCGGCGATTCCGAAATCCAGATCGTCCGCCCTGCTGAACAACCCAAAGTTGAGTACTTGCCCCCGCAGCGTCGGCGCCAACGGGTACATGCCTTCGAGGCGAGCACCGCCCCAGTACAAGGGCTCGCTCATGCCGCGGACGTGAGTAATGGTGAGGTTGAACACGGGCGGGATCTTCGCTGCCAGTCCTCGACCGCCGCTGATCGGCGCACAAATCAGCCCTGCGAGCTGGATCGCCAACTGCTGGGGCATCTCTCGGATTATCTCTACGTTGCGTTGCATTGATGCGTGGATCGCGTCCAGGCGTTTCGCTGGGTCGTCGATATCTGTGGCGAGGTTGCACACCGCAGCGCCAAGGACATTGGCGCGGCGGTCGTCCTCTTCGGTGCGCAGGTTCACCGGCGCCATCGCGACCAGCGGGGCGTCCGGCAGTTCGTGGCGCTCAAGAAGGTAGGCGCGCAGCGCGCCAGCGCACATGGCCAACGCGGCGTCGTTGATGGTCACCCCTGCCGCCCTGCCGACGGCCCCGATACGGTCCAATGACCAAGACTTCGTTGCGCATCGCCGCGGACCTCCGGGAGCAACGTTGAAGATGGTTCGTGGTGCACGCATAGCTGGGATCAACTCCCGCTCGCGCAGCGCAGAGCGCATCAACCCTACTGAACGCCCCACGCCGACAGCAGGTTTCGATGCTGTGGCAGACCGTTCCTGCGGTCTTGCTCGCGGCACCTCTGGCCGCGGTGTCCATCCCACCCGTATCCGGTCGTCATCCGGATCGGTACTCATGTACTCCTGCAAGATCTTTGCCCCCGTCACGCCGTCAGTCATCGCGTGGTGGGCCTTCAA
Source organism: uncultured Actinomycetota bacterium (assembly GCA_963828065.1). Lineage (GTDB taxonomy): Bacteria > Actinomycetota > Actinomycetes > Mycobacteriales > Mycobacteriaceae > Mycobacterium. Next base: position 324,077 of record CAWHDL010000004.1, read on the forward strand.
ATACAGCGCGAACCGCCCGTCATTGAGACCGTCGATCACGTGGCATTCCCACAACGGCCGATTGCGATCGAGCAACCGGCTGTGCAGGTCGTTGACCACGCCGAAGAGCTCATTCCTGCCTCCCGGTGTCGGCAACGAGGTGTATCGAACGTGGTAATCGATGTCCACGTGATCGTCGTAGGTCCAGCGCAAACGCGAGGTTCCCCGGCGAGTCTTCGCCGGATGGCCGGCGTAGGCGGGACTGGCGTCGCGGAACGCCCGTATCGTCTCGTAGATCCCCCGAGCGAAGTCGGCTTCAGCGCCCTCCGGCGGCCTGAACATTTCGAGCATCCCGAGGTGCATCGGATGGTCGCTGGACTCAAGTAGCAACAAGACCATCGCTTCGGGAGGCGCGAACTGCCTCATGTCGCTCTCCTGCCTTCGAAGGGGACCGACAATCCACTGCGACCAGCCGAGAGCGGCCCACCGCCTGGCCCCTTGGGCAGGATGCTACTCATCATGAAAGGGGAAGACACCAGGTTTTCGGCAAAGTTTTTACGTAATCGTCAGAACAGCGCGACGCAGCTTCGATTGGCACCGATTGAGAGTCGCTCGTCGCGCGACTTCGGCCGTTGAATGCGGACTTGCGGACCCGGTTTGAGCCGGCGCCTCGACCAGTGTCGGCAGCTTGGTCATTTTTGCTCGCTGCGTTCGGCGGTGTTCCCGCCGCAGTCGCCAGGGTTGTTGTGGGGACTGGGCGAGGTACCCCCGCCACAACCGGTCTTTCCGGGCAGCTGAATACGCGGGTTCGATTCCCGTCATCGGCTCCACGTCTAGGCAGCTCAACGGTAGTCGCTGTGATGCGGCCATTCTTGACCGTGGTCTGAGCGTGAACCGGGAGACACCTGCCCGGCAGTCGTTAGCTGACGTACCGGGGTCAGACCGGGTCGTCCCAAATGATCGAGCAGCCCGTCGGGCACTCCCAGGTGGCCGTCTGGTTCCAGTCGTCATCATCGTCATCCCACTCCCACGACCACCCGATGCCCGTCGGTGGCGATACAAGCACCCGTTGAGGCGCGGGATTGGGGGTTGCATGGGCCACGCCCATGCCGAGAGTTAATGCCGATAACCCAGCGGATACCGCCGCAGCCACACAACTAGTTACCTTCATCGCGACCCTCCGCGATGCCAACCCTACCCGGCAGCGAGGGTCAAGGGCATGCGAGCATTCGCCGCTCTCGATGCAGCGAAGGGGTCGACGACGACCTTCCGACCGACGCCGCTGGCCGCCGTCCTGCCCGTGACCCCATGGGTTTCGACACGGTCACGGATAGATACCTATCGGCGGATCACTAATCACAACAGCCACACCGATCACTATCGTCACATCAGTCACCTGCTGACGTCAAAGCGACGTCCTGCTGCTGGAAAGGTGTGACATGTCGCCGCGTCGTCGAATCGCATCGCTATCGGTGGCGTCGGCGCTTGCCATCGGGCTCATCGTTGCGATCGGCGTCGCGCCGCCAGTGACCGCCGACCCCTGCGAGGGTGCTGCCGCAGACGCCCAACCCTCCCCGGATCAGGCCTTCAGGCTCCCGAATCCGGGCGCGCACGCGTTCGGACCGATAGGGCACAGGCCTACCGGCGCGAATGCGAGCGCCCCGCTACCCAAACTGGGTCTGCTGCCGTTGGTCCTCAACGCGATCGCTCCACGCTCCGCGCAGGTGCAACAGCAAGCGGCGGTGGTACCTCCGCCCACTCCTCGCGGCAACCAGCCGCCCCCGAACCCTGCTCAGCCAGTTCCGAACGCGGCCGCAGCTCAGCCGCAACCGGCGCCGGGCCCTGACCTGAACGGGCCGGCCCCGACATCGATCGTGGGCTGGGTGACTGGACCGGACAGCCCAAACGAGACCATCAAACGTTTCGCCGTTTCCGGCACAGACCTCGGACTCATGTGGGACAGCGGCGGTCAGGTTCTGATGGCCTTCGGAGACACGTCCGGCTTTTGCATGATTCCCGGTCACCAGTGGCGGTACAACGTTCTGATGCGCAGCGCGGACCGTTCCCTGTCCAACACGGTCAACGTGACGAGCTCACCGCTAGTCCATCCCGGCATTGCCAAACAGATCGTCAACACCATCAAGGCGGCGCCGGACGAGACCGGAATCATTCCGACCGCAGGCATCTCCGTCGGGGGAACCCAATACCTCAACTTCATGTCCATCAAGAGTTGGGACGCCAACGGCGCTTGGTCGACGAACTTCTCGGCGATCGCGATGTCCCAGGACAACGGGCAGAACTGGGCGGTCTACCCCAGGACCGTCCGCACGCCCGGGGGCGGAAATGAGAACTTCCAGCAGGGGGCGTTCCTTCGGCCCGGCGACGGTTACGTCTACTCGTACGGGACCCCGCCCGGACGCGGCGGTTCGGTGTTTCTGACGCGAGTTCCCCAGGGCTTCGTGCCGGACCTCACCAAGTACGAATACTGGAACTCCGACGGGAACGCCTGGGTGCCAAATAATCCGTCGGCTGCCAGGCCGGTCATCCCGGGCCCGGTGGGTGAAATGTCGGCCCAGTACAACACCTATCTCAAGAAATACCTGGTGCTTTACTGCAATGGCGGCAACGACGTCGTGGCACGGACTGCGCCGGCTCCCCAAGGACCGTGGGGTCCAGAACAAGTTCTGGTGTCGTCATTTTCGATCCCCGGCGGCATTTACGCGCCGTTCCTGCATCCCTGGTCGACGGGTAAAGACCTGTACTTCAATCTGTCGCTGTGGTCGGCATACAACGTGATGTTGATGCACACCGTGCTGCCATGATCATCGCATGATCATCGCCATCGGCCTTTACCAGGGATTCACCGCGCTAGACGCAATCGGCCCCTATGAGGTCCTCAGTTGCCTGCCCGGCGCCCAACCAACCGAACAACGCGTGGTCACCTCCGGGCGAATCGTGACCGGCGCCGGCGTCTCCGCCGGAATCGACCTTGCCCTCACCCTCGCCGCGAATATCGCCGGACCCGAAGTGGCCCAGGGCATTCAGCTAGCCATCGAATACGACCCTCAGCCCCCGTTTGACGCCGGTGCTCCGTCGAAGGCGCCCAAATCGGTCTACGAGATGGCGGCTGCCGCCCTCGCTAATCCATAACCCTCAGTAGCTGTTGCAGCTGCCGACAACCTGCTGGACAACGCCCACGTACTGCTGGACCGCTCCAAGGCTCTGCAACCGCTGCGCCATCCTCTGGCGCTGATCCGTCGGCGAGGCGAGGAATGTACGCAGCCAGGCCTGCGCCACCGGGGACGCGGAGAGGTCCTGCGCGGGTCCGGGGGCTTGCGCATTCAGTGCGGCCACCGCCTGCGGATAAGTACAGGTTGTGTTGATAAGCGGACCCAGATCGGGATCTGCGGACGCGACAGCAACACCGGTGGTTGAACATGTTGGCACACCTTTCAAACCAATGCACTTGACCGCCGGACGGCCCGACATCAGCCCAATGGCGCCGTCATTGACCGAGCGTACCAATCTCCTGCGCGTTCGACGACGCCGTCGAGCCAGTATCCAGCTGGGCAAAGCCGCCCAGCGTCCCTCTCACGATCAGAACGCGTCGGGATCGTTCTGGACCGCGGCGGGAACGGGATGCTGATAGAGCCGGGACGCGTTTTCCCACGTCACCTTTCGGATCACCGACTCGGGCAGCCCGCTGATCTGTTCATGGATGACGCGTTGGGTGTGCGGCCACGTGGAGTCGCAGTGCGGGTAGTCGGCCTCGAGCAGGATGTTGTCTGAACCGATCCGTTCGTGCTGAATGAATGACGACTGGTCCTCCACCGCGCAGAACCAGAAGTTCCGCTTGAATACTTCCGCCGGGTGCAGACTTTCACCGAGCGCCTTCCACGTCCCATACATGTCGTGGTAGCTCAGCATGTGGTCGAGACGATCGAGAAGGCCTGCCACCCAGCCGATCCCGCCCTCCGACAGGCAAATCCTCAAGGACGGGTACCTGGTGCACACACCCGAGTACAGCCAGTCCACCGCCGCGGTGATGGCGTACGCGAAGAACAGCACACCAGCCACGTCCGGGGGCGCGTCCTCGGTGGTCGATGGCGACGTGCCCGACGACCCGATGTGCAGGTTCACCACCGTTCCGGTTTCGGCACAGGCTGCGATCAGCGGATCCCAGTGGCCCGAGTGAATGGTCGGCAGTCCCAGCATCGCCGGGTTCTCGCTGAACGTCACCGCATGAAATCCGCGTTCGGCGTTCTCGTAGATCATCTTCGCGCCGATGTCCGGGTCGAGTAGCCACGGCAACTGGCACGGAATGATCCGCCCGGGGTGAGCGCCGGCCCAGGACTCGATGTGCCAGTCGTTCCACGCCCTGACCGACGCCATCGCGAGATCGCGATCGGAGGTCACCTGCTGCAACCGCTGGCCGGCGAAACCGGGAAGGAACGACGGGAAGTTCAACGATGCGTATACGCCATTGAGATCCATGTCCTTGACGCGTTCGTGGATGTCCCACGCGCCGCGCCGCATTTCGTCGAAGCGGCTCGGTTCGAATCCGTACTCGGACACCGGTCGCCCGACCACAGCGTTGAAACCCACGTTGGGCAGCGACTGACCGTCGTACAGCCAGGTCTGTCCGCCATCGTCGGTCTCGACCACCCGCGGGACGCGCTCGGTGAACCTCTGCGGAACCCGGCCCTCGAAGGTGTCCGGGGGCTCCACGATGTGGTCGTCGACGGAGATGACGGTGTAGCGGCGCTCGGCCCGTTCGGGTTCGGGCAGGAACGTGACGGTTCGGTCCGCCCCGACCTTGGCGGTGGTGAAGCCCAGATTCGCCGACATCTCGTCGATCGACTTCATGGTGCGCAATCCTCGTTTCTCGTCAGCCGTTCGGCCGCTAGCTCAGCACGCCGGCATCCTTCTTGATGGTCATCCGCGCCGCCCCGGCCCAGTACACGTCGGCCGCGCGCTCGATCAGCGACGCCTTCATCCCCGCCATGTCGCCGCGGTTCATCTGCGAGGGGGTCCGGCCGGTGAGCATGACGTCGTATGACAGCTTGCACACGCGCTCGATCGACGCGGCCCGGTAGACCGCTTCCGCCATGGTGCGGCCGGTGACGATGACGCCGTGATTCGCCAGGATCGTCAGGTTGGCCGACCCGATCTGTTTAGCGAGTTCGGCGGCGCGCCAAGGCGTATCAATCTCTCCGTCGTAGTTCTCGACGAGATACATGTCATCGAGGAACAGCGAGCCGGTTTGATGAACAAGATCGGGAAGCATGGGCAGCGCGGCGAGCAGGCTGACGTAGTAGGGGTGGTTGTGGATGACCACCCGGGCGTCGGGTCGCAGCCGGTGCAGTTCGGTGTGGATGTGAATCGCGGGCGTGACGTCCCAGCGCCCCCGGACCACCCGCGCGTTCTCGTCAACGACGCAGATGTCGGATGCGGTCAGCTCCTGCCACCACAGTCCCCACGGATTGACGAACATGTCGGACTGGCCGTCGGGCTGCCAGGTGATGTGTCCGGCCATGTTCTCGGCGAAACCGAGGTCGGCGAGGTGGCGGAATGCCACCGCCAACACCTGCTCGTCGGTGAGGTCGACGCCGATGGGCGGCACCTTCGACGGCGCCCATACCTCAAGGCCGCCGCGCCGCACTTCGTCTGTGGTCATGATCGCTCCAGTGTCAATCGGATGTCGTCGCGAAGTCGGCCTTTGGCGATCTTGCCGCCCACTGATCGTGGGAGTTCGTCGAGGACCTCGAGTCGTTCGGGCAGCAGTTCCTTGGAAACGCCTTGGGCCAGAAGGTGATCGACGAGCATAGGCAGATCGAGAGCGTTGGCGCCTTTGAGTTCAACGAAGACGCAGACGCGCTCTCCGAATAGGGGGTCCGGCATCGCGACCGCCGCAGCCACAGCGACGGCGGGATGGGTCGCCACCGCCTCCTCCACCTGGACCGCGCTGATGTTCTTCCCGCCGCGCAGGATGAAATCAGATGTCCGACCTGCCAGGCTGAGGTAGCCGTCGGCGTCCAGTTCGCAGATATCACCCATCAGCATCCACCCGTCCTTCGTGAACAACTTGTCGTGGTCGGTGCCACCGAGGTAGCCAAGGCTGGTCGCCGGCCCACGGCAAGCCGGTTGTCCGCGGCCCGATTCCGTGACGTCGACATCGCCGTCGAAGAGCCGCACCTGCATCTCGGGCACGATCCGGCCCGCGGTGCGTAGTCGATGGTGGAATGAATCTGCAACGGTGGTCGCACTCAGCAATCCGGTCTCGTTGGAACCGTAGAACTGCAGGATCTTGGCCCCGGTCAGCTCCTCGAACTGGGCCGCCTGCAGGTACGGCAGCGGCTCACCGCCGGTGAAGACAATGCGCAAACTGGTCATGTCGTAGTCCCGGACCGCGCGGTTGGCCAGCATCATCATCAACTGCGTGCTGACGCAGCACAGCACCGTCGCCTGATGACCCGATATCGCCGCGCAGGTCCGGACGGGATCAAAGCGCTTGATTCTGATTGCCGTTGCGCCCAGGTAGACAGGTGTGGTGTGGGAGGTCCAGATTCCGAAGCCGAAGGGCGTGGGGATCACGGGAAGAAAGACGTCGTCTGCGGTGAGCTCGCCGTTGGCGACCGCCTTCTGGTGGAAGTACTGCCATCGATTCTGTGTGTGCACAACACATTTGGGCATTCCGGTGGTACCCGACGTGGAGTTGATCAGGAAGACGTCGTCGGGGCCGATGGGTGACAGGCCGGTCGCGGCCTGTGGTCGTGGGCGGGCGTCGACGAACAGTTCGGACGAGCGATCCCCGAGCGCCACCGTGCGAACGCCCAAGCCGGATTTTGCGGCCGCCTGCGCCGCCGGCTCGAGTCTCTCGGAATCGCTGACCAACAACGACGGCCGCGCGGTGCGCAGGATCTGCGCCACCTCCCGCACACCCGCCCGCGCTCCGAGCCCGACCGTGACCGCGCCGCAGCGTTCGACCGCCACCAGCAGCACGTGAATGGCCGAGCTGTCGTTGTGCCATACCGCGACACCGTCGCCGGGCGCCACACCCAGATCCAGCAGCTCCTGCGCCAGGTTCGTGGCGGCGTGGTCGAACTCGCACCAGGTCAGCCGAAGGTCGGCGCCGTCGCCGCAAAAGTCGACATACGCCGGTTTGTCCGGTGTCGAACGGGCGTTACGCCGGACGCACTCCGACAGCGTGACGTCCGACCACCAGCCGGCTGCCCGGTAGCGCGCGGCTTCGGCGCTCGTGACGGCGTCCCCGTCGACACCCATCACCCGATCATATGAACTGCCCAAGAAGCCTCTCCAAAAAGTGTCACGTTCGGCCGGGTTGGTGCTCCTACCTGTGCGCGCGGCCCACCCAGGGGCCCCGACGACACCAACAAGGAGAAATCAATGAACACCAACCGCAACAAGCTGGCCCTGCGCCGGCAGAGCATCCGCACCCTGACCGCCGGCGAGCTGGCTTTCGCCCACGGCGGCCAGGGAAACGGCCAAGGAAACGGCGCCGGCGGCACCATCACCTCCGGCACCCGCACCACCATCAACACCGGCACCTGCATCCCCACCCGGCCGACCATTCAGACCACGCCGACGACGAAGATCTAGTGAGTTGTCCCCGCGAAGGACGCAATTTCTGATCCCGCAACACCTCGCGGCACCAGCAGCCACAATGTGTGTCGTGAGCGCGGAAGACAGCGACGAAGGCCCTCGGGAAGGCAGGGGGAAAGACGCTGTCCGTTATCAGTCGGTGTTTCGTGAGCGCTGGCGGGACCGCCAATCGGCGGGGGCCCGACCCGGCGAGCTGATCGCGCAGCCGGCGTGGATCGACGCCGGACTTGTTGTGCTGGCCGTGCTGGTGGCCGCGGGCGCCGTGGCGGGCGCCACGATAACCGTCGCGCGCACCGCGGCGTTGCCCGCAGTGGTGCAGGGAACGACGGTGACCGCGGTCAGCACCGGCGGCGCGGAGCTCGCCCCGGGCACCGCGGTGCAATACCGGGACGCATCCGGCGCAACGCAAGGCGCGGTCGTCGCCGAGGTGACCCCAACCGAGGTGATCGCGCAGTTGGAGCAGCCAGGTCCGGGTTCCGCGGGTGTACTGCTCATCCCGGCCGGGCGTCAACGGCTGATCAGCGTGTTGCTGCCGAGGCTCGGGTGAGGTGGCGCCGGCGCGCGATCCCTTATATCGCGCAGGCTGAGATGGCCGATTGCGGTGCCGCCGCGCTGGCCATGGCGCTGGGTTATCACGGCCGCCACGTGTCACTTGCCGAGATGCATGAGGCCACCGGCACCGGGCGTGACGGCATAGACGCCCTTCGGCTTGCCGAAGCCGCCACCGCCTATGGATTGCGTGCCCGCGGCGTCGCCACCGAACTCGACGACCTGCGGGTGCTGCCCCGCGGCACCGTCTTACATTGGGGCGCTGCACATTTCGTGGTCCTCGAGTCCACCTCACGGCGCGGTGTCACGATCGTCGATCCTATCGCGGGTCGCTACCGGGTCACCTGGAAAGCCGTCAACGATCTGTACAGCGGGGTCGCCATCATGCTGGAGCCCACCTCGTCGTTCGCGGCAGGCGGACGGCCGGCGCCGGGTGCGCTCTACCATGCCCGCCGGATGCTGAGCCGCTCGAGTGGAATCGGCAAGGTGCTCGGCACCTCGGTGGTTGTTCGGCTGATGGCGCTGGCCGTGCCGGTGCTGACCGGCGTGGTCGTGGACCAGATCGTGCCGGCCGACGACGGGCACTTGCTGAAAGTCCTGGCCGCGGTGATGGCCGCGCTGATCGGCTACTCGGTGCTCGCGACCTTCCTGCGGGCCCGTCTGCTGCTTCGGCTGCGCAGCCGGCTGGATGTCGACATGACACTGGGTTTCCTCGAGCACCTGGTGGATCTGCCGTACGCGTTTTTCCTCAAACGCTCATCCGGGGACCTGATGATGCGACTCCGCAGCAACGCCACGGTCCGCGAGATCCTGACCACCGGCACCATCGCCGCCCTCCTCGACGGCGCACTGGCCACCGTCTATCTGCTGGTGATACTCGCCCTGTCCCCGGTGATGGGAGCGCTCGTCGCCGTGTTGGCTGCCGCCGAGGTCACCGTTTTGCTGGCGGCGCGGCGCCGCAACCAGCATCTGATGGGCGAGGCGCTGGCCACCGAAGCGAAATCCCAGTCCTACGCGTACGAGATGTTCTCGGCGGTGGAAACCCTCAAGGCCGCCGGCGCAGAGCGCCGCGCCGTGTCGCACTGGTCCAACTTGTTCGTCGCCGAGCTGAACGTCTCGCTGCGCCGCGGGCGCCTTTCGGCTGTGGTGGAGACCGCGACCCATGGGCTGGCGCTGCTGTCGCCCATCGCGGTGCTGTTGCTTGGCGCCAATCTTGTTGGCAGCGGGAAACTCTCGCTGGGCACCATGCTGGCTCTGGCCGCGCTGGCCACCGCATTCCTCGAACCGCTGGCCACCCTTGTCGGCACCGCGTTACAGATCCAACTGCTCGGCAGCTACCTGGCCCGCCTCGACGACGTCTTCAACACCCCGACCGAGACGGCCGGGCGCGACCTGCGACACGCGCCCAAACTGACCGGAGCGGTACGCGCCGAACATCTCACCTTCCGCTACAGCCCCCACATCCCACCGGCCGTCGACGGCGCCGACCTCGACGTGCAGCCCGGGCAGGTCCTGGCCATCGTCGGGCGTTCCGGCTCCGGCAAATCCACCCTGGGTCGGCTGTTGTTGGGCCTCTACTCACCCTCGGACGGTCGTGTCCTGCTCGACGGGATCGACCTGGCCACCCTGTACCCGCGCAGCGTGCGATCCCAGATCGGGGTGGTCACCCAGGACCCCTACATCTTCGGGCTGTCGATCCGCGACAACCTCGTGCTGGGCGACCCCAGTCTGCCGTTGGAACGGCTCGAGGCCGCCGCCGAGCTGGCCGGCGTCGCCGAGGACATCCACGCGATGCCGATGGGGTGGGACACCCCGCTCGTCGACGGGGGCGCCTCACTGTCCGGCGGTCAACGTCAGCGGCTGGCCCTGGCCCGCGCACTCGCCCCCCAGCCACGGATCCTGCTGCTCGACGAGGCGACCAGCAGCCTCGACACAGTCACCGAGGCAAAGGTCCACGCGAACATCGCCCGGCTCGGATGCACGATGATCCTCATCGCCCATCGGTTGGCCACCGTGATCGACGCCGACCACATCGTCGTGATGGATGCGGGCCGGGTCGTCGAGGTCGGTTGCCACCGTGACCTTTTGGCCGCAGGCGGTCATTACGCACGACTGATCGCCGGACAACTCGTCAGCGAAACCCCGGGTTAGGAGGCTGGGATGGTTGCGTCACTGAGGCCGAGCGGCTTCTTTGTGCTGCGCGCTCCCCTGCTGCCTTTGGAGGAGTTGGATCGACTGCGCGCCGATCCCACGTACTGGCGCAGCTTGGTGGACCGACCGGAGGTTCTCGAGGCACTGCACCTGGCCTCACCGGGGCTGGTGCGCCGGTTGGCTGCCGGCGATCCGGATCAGCGGGTGATCGCCTCGGTGACCGCCTACCTGGTGCGGATGTGTACCCGGGCAACGCCGTTCGGGTTGTTCGCGGGCTGCTCGGTGGGCGAGGTCGGCGAGACCACCGCGTTAGTGATCGACGGGCCGGAGGGCACCACCCGGCACAGTCGACCCGACACCGAGGTGCTGGCGTCACTGGTAGAGCGGCTGCTGGCCGACCCGTCGACGCGGCAGGCGATGGTGGTGGAGCCCAACTCGAGCCGCTATCACGCGGCCGGCGCGATGCGGCTCATCGAAAGTCGGCTTCACGACGGCCGCCGCAGCCATCACCTGGTCGTGGTCGAAGACGACGCCCCGCTCCGGTGTGCGTTGGACGCGGCCACTGGTGGCAGTTTGGTTGAGAAGGTCGCCGAGGCCGTGCAGGCGCACACGGGCGTCGACCCGGGTGAAGCCCGCGAGTACGTGGACGCCCTGGTCGATGCCCACGTGCTGACGCCGGTGGCCGAGCCCGCGGTGACCGGCACAGAACCGTTGGCGCACGTGCTGTCAGCTCTGAACGGGCCGAGCGTGGCGGCGACGTCAGAGGCGTTGGGACGGGTGTCCGACGAGCTCGCCGGTCTGGACGCCGCCGGGCTGGGTAACCCGCCCGAGGCCTACGAGGCCGTGGCCGCCACTCTGCTCGACCTGGCCGGCGAAGGCGACGACGCCCGGCTGATCCAGGTCGACCTGCACCGAGCGGGGTCGGGTCTGACCCTGGGCCGCGACACGATCAAGCACCTCACCGAGGCGGTGGATCTGCTGCACCGGCTGTCCGCAACGGGCGAGGATGGCGCGCTGCGTCGTTTCAAGTCGGACTTCGGTGCCCGCTATGAGGATCGCGAGGTCCCCTTGATGGAGGCCTTGGACGAGGAGATGGGCATCGGGTTCGACCGGTCGACGCATCCGGCCGCCGACGAGTCGCCGCTGCTGGCCGGTATCGACCTGGGCGGCGTGCCCTCGGACTTTGCGTTCTCCGCGCGGGACGCCGCCCTGCTCGATCTGCTGATCCGCGCCCGCGAAACCGGCGCAGCCAGCCTTGAGCTCGACGCCGACACGGTCGCGCGACTCGCCACCGCATCGCCGTTGCCGTTGCCGAACACGTTCGCCGTCGGCGCCAGCCTGCTTGAGGACGGCATCGAGATCCAGGGCGTCTACGGGCCGTCGGGCGCGGAGCTTCTCGGGCGGTTTTGCCATGGCGACGCGCGCCTGCACGACGCCGTGCGAGCGCACCTGCGCGCCGAAGAGGCGCACACGCCCGGTGTGGTGTTCGCCGAGCTCGTACATCTGCCGGAAGGACGCGTCGGCAACATCCTGGCTCGACCGGTGCTGCGCGATTACGAACTGGTCCTGTTGGGACGTTCGGGGGCACCCGCGGACCGTCAACTCAGTGTCGACGAGCTGACTCTGCGCCTCGCCGGTGACCGGCTCGTCCTTTACAGCAACCGGCTGGGCGCCGAAGTCCGTCCGCGGCTCACCACCGCGCACAACCCGGCGTGGCGCGGCTTCGGCGTGTACCGGTTTCTGGCGGCGCTGCAGCACGAGGGGGTGGCGGGCGGGCTTGCCTGGGACTGGGGTGTGCTGTCGAACGCGCCGAGCCTGCCCCGTGTCACCGCCGGGCGGCTGGTGTTGCACCGGGCCCGCTGGCGGCTCTCGGCTGCGGAGCTGAAGGCCGTCACCGGCCCCGACGCGGCGGCCGGTTGGGCGGCCCTGACACGGGACCGCGGGCTCCCCGGCGAGCTGCTGATCGCCGACGGCGATAACCGGCTCTACGTCGACACCGCCAGCCCCGCCCTGACCGCCGCGGCCACCAAGGTGCTGCGCGGGCGGCAACAGGCTGTGGTCGAGGAGGTGCTGTCCACCGGGGTCGCGCACGGGCCACAGGGCCGCTTCGCCCACGAACTCATCGTGCCGTTCATCCGTCGCGCCGAACCCGCGCCGGCCCGAGAACCCTGGCGGGCACCAAGCGTGCGGCGTACTTTCGCGCCGGGCAGCCAGTGGCTCTACCTCAAGGTCTACACCGGCACCGCATCCGCTGACCGCATCCTCACCGAGACGGTCGGCCCCGTCATCGACCGGTTGCGCGACGCCGGCGTTGTCGACCACTGGTTCTTCCTGCGCTACGCCGACCCCGAGCATCATCTGCGGCTGCGGTTCAACGGCGAGCCGGACGCGCTGCGCGACCACGCGCTGCCCGCACTTACCGATGCGCTGGCCGGACCCCTCGGCGACGGGACAGTTGTGAAGGTTGCGCTTGACACCTACGAGCGCGAGATCGAACGCTACGGCGGCGACGAAGGCATCGAGCTTGCCGAACTGCTCCACGCCGCGGACAGCGAGGCCGTGCTGAAAGTGCTTGGCATGCTTGACGGGGACGACGGGCCCAATGCGCGCTGGAAGCTGTGCATGTACGCGACCGACCGCCTGCTCGCCGACGCCGGGCTGGACTTGCAGCAACGCCGCGACTGGGCCAAGGACGGCGCCGCGGGCTACCGGCCCGAGTACCCCAACGCAGCCAACCTCGAATCCGGCATCGGACAGCGCTGGCGAGGCGAGCGCAGCGAGCTCACCGCGCTGCTCGACGACACCGCCGAACATCCGTACGAGCCCGCGCGCGAGGCATTTCGGCAGCGATCCGAACAGATCACGCCCCTGCTCGCCGAGCTGGCGGACCGTTCGCGGCGCGGGCTGCTGACCCAGCCGTTCGGACACCTGCTGCACAGCTTCAGCCACCTACACGCCATCCGGCTGCTGCGCTCAGCCGCACGCACCCACGAGCTGATTCTGCTGAGCTTCCTCGACCGCCACTACGCCAGCCAAATCGCCCGGGCACCCCGCCCCAAGTAACGCGCGCCAACAAAAAACTTCTCAGAAAAGTGTCACGTTCGGCGCGGTCGGCGCTCCTACATGTGAGCGCGGCCCATCCCGGGACCACGACAAAACCAACACAAGGAGAAAACAATGAACACCAACCACAACAAACTGGCCCTGCGCAAGCAGAGCATCCGCACCCTGACCGCCGGCGAGCTTCGCGTCGTGGCCGGCGGCCGCGAAAGCGACAGCGGCGGCAACGGCACCGGCACCGGCACTGGCAACGGCACGGGAACGGGAACCGGCAACGGCACCGGCACCGGCACGCGGGCTCGGTTGTTCCAGTTCTGATTTCGTCAAACACACCACCGCCCCATAACCGGCCCGACAGCGGTTATGGGGTGGTGGTCTTTGTGAGCGCGGCCTACTCGGGCCACGGCCACTCCAATCACGACCACACCAACAAGGAGAAAACAATGAGCACCAACCACAACAAACTGGCCCTGCGCAAGCAGAGCATCCGCACCCTGACCGCCGGCGAGCTTCACGTCGTGGCCGGCGGCCGCGAAAGCGACAGCGGCAGCCCCGGTCCGGTCTCGACGGCCGGCGGCGGCGAAACCCACACCACCGGAGCGAAGGTTCGGTTGTGGTGAGTCGCCCTCGCAACCACTGACTGGTCAAAACACACCACCGCCCCATAACCGGCCCGAGAGCGGATATGGGGCGGTGGTCTTTGTCATCCAAATATTTCTCGAAAAAAGCGTCACGTTCGGCGCCGTTGGTGCTCCTACCTGTGAGCGCGGCCCACGTGGGGCCACGACCACACCAACACAAGGAGAAAACAATGAACACCAACCACAACAAACTGGCCCTGCGCAAGCAGAGCATCCGCATCCTCACCGCCGACGAACTGCGCATCGCCCACGGCGGCGACGGCGGCAACGGCACCGGCACCGGCAACGGCACGGGCACTCACACCAGGCACACCACGGTGCCCACCACCGGGACCCACACGGGGCAAACGGTGGGGACGACCGATTTGACCCTGACCCGGACGGTGGCCTAGTGAGTTGCCCTCGCAACCGCTGACGCCGTCAGGCACGCCACCGCCCCATAACCGGCCCCCTTCGGTTGTGGGGCGGTGGTCTTTCGATTGTGGATACCGCATCGGTTGCGGCACAAGGCTTCTGAAAAAGTGTCACGTTGCGCGCGGTTGATGCTCCTACCTATGAGCGCGGCCCACCCGGGCCGCAACGACACCGACACAAGGAGAAACAATGAACACCAACCACGACAAGCTGGCCCTGCGCAAGCAGAGCATCCGCACGCTGACCGCCACCGAGCTGAGCGTCGCCCACGGCGGCGCACGCACCGGGTCACCCACCATCACCAACACCGGCAGCACCTGCCACGGCTGCGTGCCCACGACGGGCCAGCCCACCGCGCGGACGAAGCTCTGAATGCACGGCGTCAACGACGACTGACGACTCGGTTTCAGAAGTAGCGCCGACGCGACGCTCAGAACACGATCGTCTGGTTGCCGTATTGGATGATGCGGTCCTCGCAGTGCCAGAGCACCGCCCGTGACAGCACCGCCCGCTCCACATCGGCGCCGAGGCGGGTCAGGTCGCCGACGCTGTGGCGGTGGTCCACGCGCACCACGTCCTGCTCGATGATCGGCCCCTCGTCGAGGTCTTCGGTCACGTAATGTGCGGTAGCGCCAACGATTTTGACGCCGCGTTCTTTGGCCTGCCGGTACGGCGCCGCGCCGATGAACGAGGGCAGGAACGAGTGGTGGATATTGATCAGTGCGCAACCCACGTCGGCGAGGAAGCGGGGCGTCAGGACCTGCATGTAGCGGGCCAGCACCACCAGGTCGACGTTTCCGCGAAGCAGATCGAGCTGACGCCGTTCGGCCTCTTCCCGGACCTCTTTGGTCGCCGGGATATACATGAACGGCACACCGAACGGTCGGACGTCGTCGGCCAGGTGAGGATGGTTGGCAATGACCATCACCACCGACATGTCCAGCTCACCCCGCCGATTACGCCAGAGCAGATCGAGCAGGCAGTGGTCTTCCTTCGACGCCATGATGGCCACGCGTTTCGGCTTGGCTGCCTCGGTCAACCGAAAATCCATGCCGAACTTCGCGGCGACCTGCTCGGCGAAATCTCGTTCCAGCCCATCTCGCACTGCGGCCAGGCCCGGCAAGTGAAATATGGTTCGCTGCATGAACATTCCACCGGTCTGCTCCGTGGAATGCTGATCCAAGGACACGATATTGGCGCCCGCCTGCGCCAGGAAGGTGCTGACGGCAGCCACCAGTCCGGGCCGGTCAGCGCAGCTCAGCAGCAGGCGGCCGATATCGGGCATCCCTCATCCCTTTCTCCGGTGTTGACGACCCGCATAAGCGTCTCATCCGACGCGACAAATAGGCCGCCCAACAGACCCCGGAATGGCGGAAGGGCCGAAGGTCGCCCACGCTCCCAACGTGTCGACCCCGCTGTCCTATGCTGAGCGAGTGCTCAACAAAGTGCTCAACACCAAGCCGCATCGGGTCGTCCAGTGGACGACGGGCAATGTCGGGAAGAGTTCGGTGCAGGCGCTCGCGACGAACCCGAACTACGAAATCGTAGGGTGCTACGCATGGTCGCAGGACAAGGTCGGCCGCGATGTCGGCGAGCTCTGCGGCATCGAATCGCTCGGTGTCACCGCCACCAATGACATCGACGCGCTGCTCGCGCTGAAGCCGGATTGCGTTGTCTACAACCCGATGTGGATCGACGTCGACGAGCTGGTCCGGATTCTGTCCGCCGGCGTCAACGTGGTTTCGACGGCGGCGTTCATCACCGGGCACAACCAGGGTCCCGGCCGCGACCGCATCGCCGAGGCCTGCCGGCGCGGTGGCTCGACGATGTTCGGCTCCGGGGTCAGCCCCGGTTACATCACCCTGCAGGCGATCCTGGCGGCCGGCATCTGCGACCGCATCGATAAGGTCACCGTCAGCGAGGCCGCCGACACCACCTTCTACGACTCGCCGGACACCGAGAAGCCCGCCGGCTTCGGTCAGCCCATCGACAACCCCGACCTGCCGGCCATGACCGCCCAGGGCACGGCCGTATTCGGCGAGGCGGTGCGGATGATCGCCGACGCCCTCGGCGTCGAACTCGACGACGTCCGCTGCGACGCCGAATACGCCCAGACCACCGCCGATCTAGATCTTGGGTCCTGGACGATCCCCGCCGGATGTGTTGCCGGCGTGCATGCCAGCTGGAAGGGGATCGTCGGGGACAAGACCGTCGTCGAACTGAGCGCCAAGTGGCGCAAGGGCCAGACGCTCGAGCCCGACTGGGAGATCCCCCCGCACCCCTGGGTCGTCCGGGTGGACGGGCGCCCGACGGTCACCAACATCATCAGCTTCCTGCCGCCGGCCGACTTCCAAGCCGAGACACTCGAAGAGTTCATGGTGCTCGGCCACATCGTGACCGCGATGCCTGTCATCAATGCGATCCCGGCAGTTGTCGCGGCCCCGCCGGGCATCGCCACCTACACCGACCTGCCGCTCACGCTGCCCCGCGGCGTGGTGCCGCGCACCTGACGAACGCAGGCCTGACGAACGCCGCTATTCAGGTGCGTCCAGCACGCTGACCGCGATGCCGTACGGCAAGAACCGCACCCTGCGCTCGGGGTCGGTGTTGTGCTTGTTTGCCCGCAGCGCATCGAGCTCGGTCGCATACACCTCTTCGACGTGCGCACCGCCATCCTCGTGCACGCTGTAGATGGCCCACACACCCTCGCCCGTTTCGCCGGTCGTTTCCGGCTCGCGCCTGGTGCGGGTGTTGCGTACGAATTGATCGAAAAGCACCGACAACCCCGTCTGGTCGCCGGATGAGGTGATGAACCTGTTGATCCGTTCGACCGCATCGCGAAGTCCCTCGCCCGCCTCACGAGCCACGCGATCGAAATCTTCGGGGTCGAATCCGAATGGCCCGCTGTTACTCATTCCGGTCCTCCTGGTGCTGAAAGCCACAGAACACATCCGCAGTTGTCATCCAGTGTGCGCTCAGCCGCCGGAGTCCGCCACGAACCCTGCGTCCCGTCGCCATCGGCAGTGTGCTGCAATGCTCAGATGACCGATGCCGTCACCGACAAAGAAGCCATCGAGCAGGTCAAGTACCGCTACCTGCGTGCGCTGGACACCAAGGATTGGGATGCCTTCGCCGACACGCTGACCGATGACGTCACCGGCGACTACGGCCATCGGCTGCATTTCACCAACCGCACCGAGCTCGTCGACTACATGCGTTCGTCGCTCGGCCCCGGGGTGATCACCGAGCATCGCGTCACTCATCCGGAGATCACCATCGACGCCGACGAGGCCAACGCCGTGTGGTATCTGCAGGACCGGGTGATCGCGGCCGAATTCAACTTCATGTTGATCGGCGCGGCGTTCTACCGCGACGCCTATCGGCGCACCCCGCAGGGATGGAAGATCAGCGCCACTGCCTATGACCGCACGTACGAGGCGACGATGTCGTTGGAGACCTTGAACTTCAAGCTGAAACCGGGTCCGGCGCTGCACATCTGATTTCCGGCGTCACTGCATTTCCGGCGTCACTGCGCGATCGCGATCAGTGCGCCGGGGCGCAGCCACTGGATGATCTTGACCAGGGTGCCGTCGTCGATCGCGACGCATCCCGCAGTCGGCCCGCCGTCGGTGGCATGCAAGAAGAAGCCGGCGCCGTGTGCAGGTATGCGCTCTCTGGTGTTGACGCCCATCACCACTGAGTGGACGTATTCGGGGATGTCGAGGTTCTCGCTGCCCGACGTGTCGAAGTGGCACTGGTCTTTCCTGCAGTGCTGATGGGTGTTGTACGTCGGGCTACTCCCGTCACCGTCCCACCAGTCGTCGGACCCGACCTGCACATACTGCAACCCCCCGCCCGGTGGCGGCGCGGTGCCGAAGACGTAGTCCAGTGTGAAGATTCCCATCGGCGTGGCGGGGTAGCCGTCTTTGGACTGCGGCGTCATCCCGGCCGAGCCGACGTGTGCGGGGATTCCAGCGGCGATCGGCTGCCATCCAGCCTCGGTGCGCTGCCAGACGTCCATCTTCGCCGACGAGCCCCCCACCCCGACGACCGAGATGACCTGGGTGGCGTTGCCGACTGAGGGCGCGAACCACGGCGTGGTCTCGGCGTGGCTCGCCGGCGCAGCCGCCATCGCAATGGCGGCCGCGGCAATCACAGCCACGAGACGGCGCACGACTCATGGTCGGCATCATGGCTACCTGACGTCAAGTAAAGGTTTAGACACGATGTTCGCGTCGGGCCGCCGCTAGCGCGACACGCAGGGAAAACTGAGGCTTTGCCTGTTCTCGCGGGAGGTGGGTACCTCTTCCAAACTTCGCGACCCGTTGGGTAATGTCAGCCGCGAGCGTGTCGTAGATCACCGGACCGAGCCAGGCGGAGGCCCTATGAGCTCATCAGAAGGTTTCGACGAGATCGAGTACCGCGTCGGCAATCTCGCGCCCGTTTTGCGCACGCCGCTGGACTCTCCGTACGAGATCTCCAACGAGTTGTTCGCGGCGCTGCGCCACGTCCTGCATGACGTTGGCGGCCAACCCGACCTTCCGCAGCCCTATCGCGAGAAGGTCGAAGAAGAGTGGGAGATGAACGCCTACGTCACCTGCGAGTGCCTGGGCTGGCGAGGCGTATGGAACTCGGAGGAACGTCGCCGTGCCGAAAACGACTTGGGCGCAACGCTGTACTTCGGCCTGCCGTACTACGCGCGGTGGGCAACGGTGGCCGCGAAGGTGTTGATCAACACGGGGCAGATCACTCCTGACGAGCTTTCCGCGAAGATCGACGAGGTCCGGGCACGGCTGGAGAAGAAATCCGCATGAACAGAACATTCGGCATCGGCGACCGTGTCACCGTCAAGAACGCCACATCGATGTTCCACACCCGCACCCAGGCGTACACGCGCGGTAAGACCGGCGTCGTCGTCGAGTTCCGACCGGACTGGGTGATTCCCGAGGACGAGGCCTGGGGCCGCGACACCCCCGAGCGGGGTGGTCGGGAGGAACCGTTCTACGTGGTGAGGTTCAAGCAAAAAGACCTGTGGCCCAACTACACCGGGTTCGACGTCGACACGTTGGAGACCGAGGTCGCGCAGCGCTGGCTGGAGCCGGCAAAGGAGGACGCCAAGTGACTCAGACCCACGATCACGACCACGACACACACGCGGCGATTCAATCATCATCTGGCGTCAATGAATTCGAGGTACTGGAGCAGGCGGTGCGTGAACTCGCGATCGAGAAGGGCTTGTTCTCGGCGGAAGATCACCGGCGCTTCTCCGAATGGGCGGAATCGATTGGCCCGTCTGGAGGTTCGAAACTCGTCGCGAAGGCGTGGGTCGACCCGGAGTTCAACGCACGTCTTCTCGCCGACGGCACCGAGGCCTGCAAGGAGGTCGGCATCGACTGGCTCGACCCGACCGGTGTCGGCACTCCGAGTGATTACACGTACTTCTACGTACTCGAGAACACGCCGGCGGTGCACAACGTGATCGTCTGCACGCTGTGCTCCTGTTATCCGCGTCCGGTGCTCGGGATGTCCCCGGACTGGTACCGCACGCCGCATTACCGTCGCCGTCTGGTCCGTTGGCCGCGGGAGGTGCTTGCCGAATTCGGTTTACACTTCGGGCCGGACGTCGAGGTGCGCGTGCACGATTCGAACCAGAAGTCGCGGTTCATGGTGATGCCGATGCGGCCCGAGGGCACCGAGAGCTGGACCGAGGAGCAACTCGCCGCGATCGTCACCCGCGACACGATGATCGGCGTAGCGCAACCGAAAGCCGACTGGACCGCGACGTCGTCGCCGTCAGCGGGCTAGCCGATGGGCTCCACCCCCTACCGGATTTTGCTCGACGCACTCGACCAGGGCGCGCGGGCCGAAACCGGCCTGCCCGAGCTTGACCACACTCCCGATCCGTGGGAGTCGAGCATGCAGGCCACGTGCGAATGCCTTTCGTGGCGTGGCACATTGGACAATCTCGACCGGCGGCACGCCGAGGATGCACTCGGCGAAACGGCCTATCACGACTTTCCGGTGCACACCCGGTCGGCGGTCGTCACCGCGCACGAATTGCTCGACCGCGGCGTCATCACGGAGGAGGAACTGCGGGCACGGATGGACGCGGTCCGCGCCCGGCTCACCCGGGAGTGACTGCTCGCGGTGTGTTGTCCGGCGCCGCCGCTCTTGCGAGGCCAACCGGGCGGATCACGAGCAGCCAGCCGAGATACCACAGATAGCCGAGAGCCCACCCGGCCACCACATCGGACGGGTAGTGCACGTTCACCGCGAGGCGTCCGAAGCTGACCGCCAGCACCACCGTCACCCCGAGCACGATCGACACGGACCGTACGCGGTGACTGAACCTGCCCGCCGAGATCGTCAGCAACGCCAGCACGGCGACCATCGCGGCAATCGCGTGACCGGACGGGAACGAGCTCGATACCGAGGCGCCCAGCGCGCCGACCGGCCGCGGTCGGTCGACCAGATCCTTGGCCACCTGGGCAAGGACGCCGCTCAGCCCGATCGTCGTCAACAGGAAGAGGATAACCCTCAAGTTGCGTCGCAGCACCGCGACGACCACGGCCACGGCGCCGAGCAGCCGAAAACCCTCCGGCGAGAACACCGTGCAGAACATGTCCCAAAATCGCACCCACGCAGGATGTTTCACGCCGAAGACGTGCAGCGGGTCCAGCACCGCGTAGTCCATGGTCTGCAGCCACGCCCAATGAAGGGCACAGCCGAGCCACAGCACCACATAACACACAACGGCCAACACAGCCGTCGCAATCCACCACCGCCATTGGCGAGCCATACCACCACACTGGCAGACCACGTGGTTCTCGTCACACAACTCACAGTGGGAACACACGCCGGAAAACTCGCGCAGCTGGTGGACTTGGATGCTGCTTGCCGGCCCGGGGTGGGTGATCTTCGGCGCCATCAAGCAGATCATCGGCCTGTTCCTGGCTGTCTACATAATTTCCAACATCGTTGGCGCGACGTCGATCGCCAACCAGCCCGTGCATCAGTTCCTGGAGATCTACCGCAACTTCATGCCGGGCTGGCTCGCGCTGACCCTGGCGGTGATTCTGGTGGTGCTCAGCCAGATAAAGATCAACGTGGCGAACGCCTACTCGGGCTCGCTGGCGTGGACGAATTCGTTCACCCGCTTGATCAAGCACTATCCGGGGCGGGTGGTGTTCCTCGGCGTCAACCTGCTGATCGCGCTGATCCTGATGGAATCCAACATGTTCGACTTCCTCAACACCATCCTCGGGTTCTACGCCAACTGCGGCATGGCGTGGGTCGTCGCGGTCGACTCCGACATCGTGTTCAACAAGTACCTTCTCGGTCTGTCCCCGAAGAAGCCGGAGTTCCGCCGCGGCATGCTGTATGCGATCAACCCGGTCGGCTTCGGTTCGATGTTTCTGGCGGCGGGGTTGTCGATCATCGCGTTCTTCGACGGTCTCGGTGAGGCGATCCGCCCGTACTCGCCCTTGGTGGCCATCGTCATCGCCTTGGTGATGCCGCCGATTCTGGCCGTCACAACAAGGGGCAAGTACTACCCACGCCGCACCGATGACGGCATCGAGCTCCCGATGTACGACGAGCTGGGCAACCCGTCAGGTGACCACCTCGAGTGCCATGTCTGCCACCACGATTACGAGCGGCCCGATATGGTGGCGTGCCAGACCCACGACGCTTAGCCGCGACAGACCCTTAGCCGCGATAGACCCGGCGCGCGTTGCCGCGAAGCATCCGGTCTTCGTCGAAGCGGTCGCCCAGAATCTCGCGCAGTGCCCAAATGCTGTCGGGCAGCGAGACATTCGGTTTGTCGATCGGGTAGTTCGACGCCCAGAACGTCCGCTGGGGGCCGAACGCCTGATCAAGGTGCGTGACAAGCGGCGCAATCGTGTCGCGGAACTGCTCGCGCGGCAACGGTCCGAGCCCGAGCACCGGCATGCCCAACCCCGAATGTTTGGCCGTCACGTTTGGCAGTGCGGCCAGCGAGTCGATGTCGGCACGCCAGCGAGAGAGGATCTCTGTGCGGTCGGCGGCGGTGGTTCCGGTGTGTCTGCCACAGGGAGCCAGTGCTCCGATCGGCGTTGCATAGTGGTCGAGAACGAACGTCGTGTCGGGGTACTCGCGGGCCAGCTTGACGGCACTTGGAAGGTCGTGGGCGTAAAGCCAGATCTCGAAGCTCAGCCCTCTTTCGGCGACCGCCGCGAATCCCCGCAGGAAGGCCGGCTCGGACAGCTCGTTCGGCCGCTTCACGAAGTCCACGATTCCGCGGTCCGGGCTGTGGGCGGCCACGCATCGAACGCCGCGCACCAGCGTGCTCGCCGCTAAGTGTGCGTCGAGCACGTCGGCGACCCCTGGGTCGGCCGGATCGGCGTGCACCACAATCGCGGCCAACTCGGGCGCACCGTCCTGCCCGAACGTCAACGAACTGACCCACCGCGTTTCGTCGACGCTGTCGATCGGCCGCTTGGCCTGCCAGCCCGCCTCGATGTGTACCACTGCCCCGACCTGCACGGGCGCGGCATCGGCCTGGTAATCCCCGGGCAGATAGGTGTTGAACAGGTACTGCGGGTCGCCGGCGAATTCGCGCGCGGCCCGCGGAAACGCGCGCATCAAGACCGGCTCCAGCAACGGCACCCGCCTGATCACCTTCGCTGGTCCAGACACCACCCGCGGCGTCGTGAACGGATCCCACTGGTGGATGTGCGCGTCGAGAACCCTGCTCGCGTTGTCTGCCACCATGTCAGTTTGGTGCCGGCCCGCGCGCTGATCCAGATGATCGGGAGAATTGGTGGGGCAAATCCCAGCTTGAAGGGTGGTGAAGGCGACGCGAAGAGCAGAGAGGGGGGCAGAAGGCAGCGATGAGCCGCTTGCGCGAAGAGCAGAAGGCAGCGATGAGCCGCTTGCGCGAAGAGCAGAAGGCGAAGCGACCGATGTACGCCAGATCTGGACGTCGCTGGGGCTGCCCGGAATAGTCGACATCCATACGCATTTCATGCCCAAGCGCGTGCTCGACAAGGTATGGGCGTACTTCGACAGAGCCGGGCCGCTGGTCGGGCGGCCCTGGCCGGTCGCATACCGCGGCGACGAGGCCGAGCGGGTCGAGACGCTGCGGCGGTTCGGCGTGCGAAGGTTCACGTCGCTGGTGTACGCGCACAAGCCGAAGATGGCGGCCTGGCTGAACGAATGGGCCGGCGGGTTCGCCGAGTCGACACCCGACTGCCTCGCGACGGCCACCTTCTACCCCGAGCCGGACGCGCCGCGCTACGTCGACGACGCAATACGGGCCCGAACACGAGTCTTCAAGGCACATCTGCAAGTCGGTGACTACGATCCCAACGACCCGCTGCTGGACGACGTGTGGGCCATGATCGATGACGCGGGCGTGCCGGTCGTGGTCCATTGCGGCTCAGGGCCTCAGCCCGGCCGCTTCACCGGCCCCGGGCCGATCCGGTCCCTGCTGCGACGCCATCCGCAGTTGCCGCTGGTGATCGCGCACATGGGCATGCCGGAATACCGGGAGTTCATCGACATCGCTGAGCGCTTCGAGCAGGTCCGGCTCGATACCACAATGGTTTTCACGTCGTTCGTCGAGGAGACGATGCCGTTCCCGCGCAGCGAACTGGCCCGGCTGCGCCGACTCGGCGACAAGATCTTGTTCGGCAGCGACTTCCCGAACATCCCCTACTCGTATGCCGCCGCACTGCGTACGGTCACCGAGCTCCCCGGCATCGACGAAAGCTGGCTGCGCGGTGTGCTGTATCACAATGCAGCCCAGGTATTTTCGCTCTAGAAGTTGTGCCCGACGGCGAACACTCGCCGGAACGGGAACAGCGTGCCGTGCGGGCCGGGCGGATACGCATTGCGAAGCTCGGCGGCGAGTTCGGCCGAGTATTCCTCCGCGTCGGATGGCGACAGCGCAGCCAGAATCGGGCGCAGACCCGTCCCTCGAATCCATTCCAGCACCGGGTCGTCGTCCTGCAGCACGTGGATATACGTAGTCTCCCACGCGTCGGCATCCAGGCCGGCGTCGAGCAACACCTTCGCGTACGACGCGGGCGTGCCGACCGCGTCGGTGTGGCGCAGGACGTCCTGCAGCTTTGACGCCCAGCGATCGTCCCCTGCGAGCCGGCGCATCAGCGCGTGCGACGGCGAGTCGAAGTTTCCCGGCACCTGGACGGCCAGCCAGCCGCCGCTGGGCAGCGCCGAGGCCCACTGCGCCATCAGCTCCTGATGCCGGGGAACCCATTGCAGCGCAGCATTGCTGACGATGACATCGACGTCGCCGGTGGGTTGCCAGTCCGCGGCATCGGCGACGGAGAATGTCACGCCGGGCACGTCTACGGCATCGGCGATCATCTCGGGCGACGAGTCGAAGCCCTCGACGATCGCATGTGGCCAGCGTTGGGCCAGCGTTGCCGTGAGATGGCCCTGGCCACAGCCGATGTCGACCACGTGCCGCGGCGCCATGGCGTCGATTCGCGAGGTGAGGTCGAAGAACGGTCGATCGCGCTCCGCGGCGAAGCGGCTGTACTGCGCGGGATCCCATCGCACGGACCGAGCCTAACCGGGACGGGCGCGGGGACGGCCAGCTAAGGTCGGGCGAACTCCCCCGGTGCAGCTAAGGAGAACCCCGATGCCCCGACGCCGCCTTGCGCTGGCGATGTTCGCCGCGGCCGCCGCGTTGACCCTCATCCCGGCCTGCTCGACAAAAGCGCCGCAGCCATCGACAACGACCACGGTCGCGCCATCGACCACGTCGGCGCCGCCGCAGGCACACGGCGTGTACGAGCAGTGCCTGACCCAGCACGGGGTGCCGTCGCCTGCCGCCGGCCCGCCGCCCGGTCCCGGCCCGGTGCCGCAAGGTCCGCTGCCGGGGCCCGCCGCGGGCCCGGCTACCGGCACGAAATCGCCGCCGCCCGGGATAGACCAAACGACCTGGGACAACGCGCAGCAGGCCTGTGCGTCTCTGCAACCAACCCCGCCCACGACGGGTCCCTGAGTTAGCATCCGGTTAGCGGGTCGCAGTTCCCAAGTTTGTCAGTTGGACTAGCGTAAACGGCGTAACGAAGCCATTCCGGTAAGGGCAACACCCAAACGCGGTACCCAAACCAGCTTTTGATGTCTGAGTGCCGGCCCGACAGCCGCGCGCCACGCGCTGCGGCATCGCAACGCGGGCGACTATCGCCCGGCGGTTCGTCCACGCGGGCTCGACTTCCAGCCCACCGCAGCACGCGCACCAGATCGGCCCACACAGGGCAGGCGCTTGATTGATCAGTACCCAACCGGGGCAGGCTACGTCGAACTGGGCGGCTCAAACGCCGACCAGGACCGCAGCCCGCCGCCGCCGTAAGCATGTCGCGACGCAGCGCGATTCCGCCGAGGAAACCGGCGCGACGCCGCGCGATTCCGAGCACAGCCGCCATAACCGGGTTCTCGCATCGTGCTCACACGCCGTGTTTCACATGTGCTACACCGCCACCGCGAAATACGGAAGCCTGCTGTAAACACTCCTACATGCCTGGGCTGCGGTCGCGCACGACTTTGCGCAGATTGGAGCAGCCGTGCGGGGGCTGGTCGTACGCCGCCGCACGGCCTATCGTGCTGTGAGACCTGGGCCGTTATCGCCCGTCCGGTATGGAGTCGTCGCAGAACCCGTTCGGGCCGTCGCAGTTCATCGCGGATTGGTTGAGTTGATTTTTCGCCCGCTGGTGCCCGTTGTCGACCTGCACGCAGTGCGGCGTGCCCTCGTTGCAGACAGCAAAAGCAGGGGCGGCGAACCAGCCGGAAGCGACGAACAGTAAGGCGGGTGCCACTGTGGATGCTGCCGCTGCCATGAGCCGCTTTGTCTTGGTGTTGTGGGTGCCGTTCATAATTGTCCTTATCTCTGGTTACGGCCCCGGTCGGGCCGCTCTCACAGGTAGGAGCAACAGCCCGCCCAAAGGGTGACAGTTTTTGATGGGGCTTTTTGCTGGACCACCCGACGGGCCGGTTGCCAGCCGCGACAAAGCCACAGGGGTCGATTTTTATTTGCGAGCCACCAGCGACCCCCCGGGGTCGCGTTTCATTTCTCCCTCCGTGCGCTGAAACGTGTTGGGCTGTAGCTTTTTTTCGGGCCGGTTCGGTGGTCGGTTCAGGGCCGATTCCAGCAAATAACCGCTGATCAGAGCGGTTGTGTAGCTAATCTTTCGATTGCGGTCGACGGCGATAGACTGCGCTGGTGGCTACCGATCCGACGAGGCCGCCGCAGCCGCCGAGTTACTTGCGTCGCGATGGCAAGCGGTGGTGGTGCGACGTTGTGAGCACCTACGCCTTTGAGGATCACGAGTTGGCGGTGTTGGCGGGCGCGGCGTCGACCGTGGAGGTTCTTGGTCGGCTGCGTCGGCAGGTGTCGGCGCTATCGCTCAGCGACAGCGACACGTTCCGGGTGTTGCGTGAGGAGCGTGCTCAATCGGACCTTTTGGAGCGGACCTTGAAGCAGTTGAACTTGCCTGTGTCGCTGGAGGTCGTGATGCAACGCGTGAACGTTTAGTTTCGAGGACGGCAGGTATTCATGGCTGAGATTACAGAATTCGACGTTGCCATTATCGGGGGTTGGGGTGGTGCGCACGCCGCGCGCTACCTCGCGGCCGAAGGGCTCAAGGTCGCGTTGGTCGAGGATCGCCTCATTGGCGGCGAATGCCACTACTGGGCATGCAATCCGACTAAAACACTGCTTCGTCCGATTGAGGTGCTCGCCCTGGCGAAAGCCGTTCCAGGCGTGCGCGAGACGGTGAATCGCGATCAGCCGGACCTACCTGCGGTTTTCGCTAAGCGGGACGCAGTCATCGACCATCTCTCCGATGACGCGGCCGTGGCCGGATTGAAGGCGGCCGGTGTCGAGGTAATCCATGCTCACGGGCGGCTATCGGGGGAACGGCAGGTCACAGTGACGCACGCCGATGGCCATGAGGACTCGCTCAGTGTGAGGCATGCGGTCGTTCTTGTGACCGGCACCCGTCCCGCCATTCCGGACATACCGGGGCTGGCCGACGTGCAGCCGTGGACCAATCGTGATCTATCGGTCATGACGCACGTGCCGCCACGCGCGCTGGTCGTCGGTGGCGGTGCCGTCGGCGTGGAATTCGCGACCATCCTGGCTGGCTTAGGCTCCGACGTCACACTATTGGTGCGCGGAAGCGCCCTATTGCGGAACTCTGAACCCATCGCCGCCGAAATGGTCGCTGAATCTCTGCGCCGCAAGGGCGTAAAGATTCATTTCGGGGCTCAGTTGTCGGCGGCTTCACGCCCCGTCGCGGGCGGAGCCGTTACAGCCACGTTCGGCGATCAACGCATAGAAGTCGACGAAATCGTGGTTGCCGCTGGACGGTTGGTCAACACCGGCGGCCTCGGCTTGGAGACAGTAGGGCTGCGTGACGGGGATTTCGTGGAGGTCGACAACCATCTGCAGGCGGTCGGAGTCGACGGCACCTGGTTGTACGCAATGGGTGATACCACCGGGCGCGCAATGCTGTCCCATATCTCCCAGTACCACGCCGTGATCGTTGCCGACGTGATCGCTGCCCGTGCCCGGGGCCGCCAGCTCGGCAACGACGAGTTGATCGCCCGTGACGCGGGCAACCTTGCTCAGGTGATATTCACCGACCCTCAGGTAGCCGAAGTGGGGCGCACGGAAAGCCAGGCCCGTGCAGACGGCTTCGCGGTTACTACGCGCACCGCCCGATTCCCAGAGGCGAATCACACTCTCGTCATACAACGCGATGGCTTCGATGGTTGGGCGAAACTTGTAATCGACGCCGATACGGACACACTGCTGGGCGCAACCTTCGTTGGGCCACAATTCGCCGAAATAGTCCAGGCGGCCACCCTCGCCGTTGTCGCCAAGGTACCGGTGGATGTGCTTCGCCATGTCGTCGCACCGCATCCGTCGGTCAATCAGATATGGAACCCATTGCTCGCTCGGGAAAGGTGACCAGCCTGCGGGTTGGGGGTTGGGGATTGGGGCCTTAGACTGACGCCAAACGGACCAGGAGCGAACGCATGGAACGGGAAATCATTCGGGTCGAACCCATCGACAGCAATTTCGAGAAGTGGGGCGCGCCGGTGTCGACCTGCACCCGGGCTGGCAACATGGTGTTCGTCTCGGGCATGCCGCCTTTCGACCCCGACACCGGGGAAATCCTCGCGAACGCGCCGTTCGAACACCAGGTCGAGCTCATCCTCACCCAGGTCAAGAACGCGCTCGAGGCCGCGGGCTCGGATCTCGACCATGTGCTGAAGTGCAACGTGATGTGCATCTCGGCCGACCGCTTCAAGGCTTTCAACGAGGTCTACAAGCGCTTTTTCCCGAAGAACCCGCCTGCCCGCATCTTCTTCTGCGTGCCGGAGTGGACGGGCCCGTTCGACGTCGAGGTCGACTGTATCGCCGTCACGAAGGACTGATGGCATCGGCCGCCGGGCAGCGCAATCACTGGCTGCGGGGGGCAAAGCGATAGCTGCAGTACCTACACACCTTGGCATCGGAGAGCACGGCGCACTTGACCGCGTGTCAAGTGGTCTAGCGGTGTGTCGGACGATGCCAGCAACCGTTTTCCGTACCCAAACGCGTACCCAAGCCGACCCAATTTCCGCCTATCTTCGGCAATGTTTGCTGAGCGCCGAAACGCCGTTCTACGTGCAAAAGCAGAACAACAGCGGACATCAGCGAACGCCTTGCGTATAACATCCGGTTAGCGGGCCTTTCGACCCGATGACCAGAAAGGCCAGCCGGCAATGACGTCAAGCGCTGACCCTGTCGATCCGCCCGTACCTGTCCCGAATGTGCCCGGCGCGGATGCCGGCGTTCACGGCCTGCCCGACCGCTCGGAGCTCAGCCCCGGTCAACGGCTGATCGTCGACGCCTCGGCCGCGGCCGACATCGGTTTGCGCACGTTCGTGGCGTCGATTTTGTCGGCGGCGATGTTGCCGCCGATCGCGGCCGAGCTGATCCGCCCCTCCGGCTCGACCGGCGAGCGCGACAGGATGCGTTTTTACGCGGAGTTGGCCGCCGAGCACGACCCGGTCAAGTCGTTTCCGGCCCCTACCGAGCCGCCGCGCGTCTACTCCCGGCCGGCCAACCCCCTCGCCGAGTGGATCGCCCACGGCCGGGTGCACAACATCCGGTTCGAGAGCAGCTTCGAGGCGATCAACCCGGCGATGCGCGGCGGGTGGCGCGCTCTGCAGAACAACAACGTGGTGCGCGCGCAGCACTGGAGCCACGACGACGGACCCCATCCCACGCTGTGCCTGATCCACGGCTTCATGGGCTCGCCCTACCTGCTCAACGGGCTGTGGATGTCGTTGCCGTGGTTCTACCGCTCCGGTTACGACGTGCTGCTGTACACGTTGCCCTTCCACGGCCGGCGCGCCGAAAAGCGTTCCCCCTTCAGCGGATACGGCTACTTCGCCAACGGGTTGACGGGGTTTGCCGAGGCGATGGCGCAGGCCGTGCACGATTTTCGGTCCGTCATCGACTACTTGCAGTTCACTGGGGTGGAGAAGATCGCGCTCACCGGAATCTCGCTGGGCGGCTACACGACAGCACTGATCGCCGGGGTCGAGGAACGGATCGACGCCGTCATCCCCAACGTTCCGGTGGTTTCGATCGAAGCGGAACTCGACGAATGGTTCCCGGCGAGCAAGTTGTTCGCCGTGGGCCGCAAGCTCGGCAAGATCAGCCTCGATGATTTCGCGGCCGCGTCCGCCTACCACTCGCCGCTCAACTACACGCCGTTGGTTCCGCGTGACCGTCGGCTCATCATCACCGGCCTCGGCGACCGGCTGGCGCCACCCGAACAGGCGGAGATGCTCTGGCATCACTGGGATCACTGTGCGTTGCACTGGTTCCCCGGCAACCACATCCTGCACGTGAGCCAGCCGGAGTATCTGAGACGCATGACGCGGTTCCTGCGCGAATTCATGTTCGCCTGAGCGTGTCCCCCCTGTCGCGGGCCGCCGCTGCGAGAGGATCGGTGTCATGACACTGCCCGGGTTGGAGTTGTTTCTCCGCGTCGGGCTGGCCACCTTGCTCGGCATTGCGATCGGCGTCGAGCGGCAGTGGCGGGCCCGGATGGCCGGCCTGCAGACGATGGCGTTGGTCAGCATGGGCGCCGCTTTGTTTCTGATCCTCGGTGCCTACACGTTCCACCGCGAACAGGACCCGACCCGCGTCGCCGCGCAAATCGTCACAGGCATCGGTTTCCTCGGTGCCGGTGTGATCATGAAACAGGGCTCGTCGGTGACGGGACTGAACACCGCGGCGACGCTGTGGGCGACGGCGGCGGTGGGCGCGTTGGCGGGCGCGTGGATGTGGCGCGAGGCGATTGTCGGCGCCGGAATTATCATCGCCGGAAACACCTTCCTATATCCGCTGGCGGCACGAATGGATCGCGCCCGGTCGAAAACCGGCCGTGAGACAGTACCTGCCGAGTACATATTCGAGGTGCAGTGCGAATCGGATGCGGAGCCTCGCGTGCGGGGCTTGGTGGTGTCGGCGCTGTCGCAGGCAGACTTTCAACTCAAATCCGTTCGCTCGACCGGGACCACGAACCCGAACGAGATCGCGGTGCGCGCCGAACTGTCAGCCGCGGCACGCAATGACGCGGTGATGGAAGACACCGTGCGCGCTCTGAGCGCGGACCCCGCGGTCAGATCGGTCAGCTGGACCGCGGTGAACGACGCCGGCGTCCGGTGGGGCGCCGGTTAACGCTTCTTCGCGGCGACCAGTGCCCCTTCCATCTCGTCGCACGACTCAGCGGGCCCGACCATACGCGGCTTCTCTGACTACCTGCTGACCGCCGGGAACGGTGCACCGGCCTCCCACGCGGCCAACGCGCCGACGGCCGACCAGTCGAGATCGGCACCGCCGTTGGCCAGCAGCGTCAAGAAGCGATCGCGCAACAGGCTGCCGATCGGCAGCGGCACATCGAGTTCTTCGGCGGCGGCCAGCACGAGGCGAATGTCCTTTTGACCCAACGTCGATGCAAAGCCGGGCGGCACGAACTGCTCGCCGGCGATCAACCCGCCGTATGTCTTGTACACCGGGGCGTTGAACAGGGTTGAGGTCAGGACCTCGAGGTACTGGTGTTTGTCGACGCCGGCCTTCGCGACCAGGGCCATCGCTTCACCGAGGGCCTCGATGACCGAGGCGATGAGGAAGTTGCCGCTCAGCTTGACCAGGCTCGCGGCGTTCGGCCGGTCGGACACCACAAAGGTGCGCTGGCCGATCGCGTCGAGTGCCGGTGACACCTGCTCGACGCGCGCGGCCTCCCCCGCCGCGACGACGAAGAGTTTCGCGGCTGCTGCCGCATCGGGACGCCCGAACACAGGCGCGGCCACGAAGCCCTGCCCGGCATCTGCGTGCGCCGCGGTCAATCGCCCGCACAGCGCCACGCTGATCGTCGACGACGAGACATGGATCCCGCCGGATTTCAGCGATGCGAGCACGCCGTCATCGCCGAACGTGACGGCCTCGACCGCGTCGTCGTTGGCCAGCATCGTGAACACGATGTCGGCAGAGCTGGCCTCGGCCACGGACCGCGCCGCAACGGCGCCGCGGGCGGCCAGCGCATCCACCTTGGCCTGCGATCGGTTGTAGGCGATCACCTGATGGCCGGCCTTGAGCAGATTCGTCGCCATGCCCGAACCCATGTTTCCCAGCCCGATGAACCCGATTTTCATGGATGACACGCTGCCACGCGTTCCTGGGTGACGTCTATCCGGCAGGCCATCTGATCGGCCAGAACCGCCGGGTTGAACGAATTCTTCGTTATGCATCGTTAACTAAGTAGCCGAGCAATGTTGACCATGTCCCAACAGGGTCATGCCGCTGGGCACGCGATGATGAGTGATACAGGAACACCGCCGCCCCCTGCGGCGGCAAACAGAGCGCGGAGATCGACCCAACAGATGAGTGACACACGCTTCGTCAGCCTCAACGGCCACCGTGTCGCGTATCGCGACGAGGGTGACCCCGCTGCCGAAACGCTTTTGCTGATCCACGGTGTGGCGGGCAGTTCGCTCGCGTGGGTCCCGCTCTTCGAGCACCTGTCGGCCAGATACCGCGTCGTCGCGCCCGATCTGCTCGGCCACGGTCAATCGGACAAGCCCCGCGCCGACTACTCGCTCGGCGCGTTCGCGGTGTGGTTGCGCGACTTCTTGGACGCACTCGACATCCCCGAGGCCACGCTCGTCGGCCACTCCCTCGGCGGCGGGGTCGCATTGCAGCTCGTCTACCAGCATCGCCAATACTGCCGACGCCTGGTGCTGGTCAACAGCGGCGGCCTGGGCACCGACGTCAGCATGTCGCTGCGTCTGCTCTCGACGCCCGGCGCTGAATTGCTGCTGCCCTTCGTCGCATCACGGCCGGCGGTGTTCTTGGGCAATGGGGTTCTGTCTCTGCTCACGGCCCGGGGAATCGAGTCGACGAGAGTGCAGGAACACTGGAAAAAGTACTCGGCGTTGGCGGATCCGCCCGGCCGCCACGCCTTCCTGCGGACACTGCGGTCCGTTGTGGACCTTCGCGGCCAGACGGTCTGCGCGCTGGACCGATTGACGGATCTTGTCGGCGATGTGCCGACACTGATCGTCGCCGGGGCACAGGATGCGGTGATCCCGCCGGGCCATGCGCAGGCGGCGCATGCCGCGCTCCCGGGCAGTCGGCTGGAGATGATCGATGGCGCCGGCCATCACCCGATGCTCGACTGCCCGGAAACGGTTGCGCATCTGATCGATGAGTTCGTTTCCGATACCTATGACGATGCCTATAACGGTGCCGAATCCGATGCGCTGTCATCGGCACGGCGCGGTGCGTAAAACACCAGTGCGCCTTAGCTCGATGTGACGTACTGCGGGCAGTAGGCCTGCGCCGCGTCGAGAGCAAAGACCTTGGCGCCCTTGACGCTCAGACCCGTGGTCTCGGCGACCGCGCCGATGACCGCCTGGCTGGAGTTTCTGTTGTCGAGCGCGTTGCACACGGAGTGCGCATCCTTGACGGCGACCGCCGCGCTGGGCGGCGTGATCCCGTCGTTGTCCAGCTGGGCGATGAACGCGTCATCGACCGAGCCGGCGCAGGCGGTGCCGGCGGTGATGAGGGCGGCCATGCCCACCGTGGCGGCGGCCAGGGTGGTGCCTGCGACGGATTTTCTGAAACGGCGGGTGGGACGGTGGATAAACATTGGTGGGGCTCCTTGTGCTGGTTGGGTGCTCGTGGGCAACACCAGAATCAGCGCCGGGCCTTCT
Organism: uncultured Actinomycetota bacterium; assembly: GCA_963828065.1. GTDB lineage: Bacteria > Actinomycetota > Actinomycetes > Mycobacteriales > Mycobacteriaceae > Mycobacterium. The sequence goes on from CAWHDL010000004.1 coordinate 357,781, forward strand.
CGAATTCTCAACGAATTCTTGGCGAGCTATCAGCCGTGCTACACGAGCGGGCGTCTCGTCCGGATCCGCCAGTCCAGATCCACCAGCATCAGGTTGAACGGGAACGTTCTGACGAATTTCGGCGCCACTCTGTTCGCCACCCGAATCGTCGTCATCAGCCTGTCGAACCACCGTTGCCTGGGGGCGTCCCACGGCAGCTGCATCTCGTCGCGGAACCGCTGCGGCAGAAATCCCGTCGTGATCAGCAGCGCCACGTTTTCCAGGGGCCGTCGGATTCGGCGTGGCATCGGAACGGCCACCCGCGCCATCGCGATCGGGTACAGGAAGTCACGGACGGTGTCGTCGATGTGCACCTGCTCCAGTGCTGCCCGCCAGTACTCGTCGAACGCGGCACGGTCCGGTGGCCACATCTCCGCGGGAACTTGCAGGGTGGTGCCCAGCGTCATTCCTTCCCGGTAGTGCTCGTCCGCGGTCTCCTCGTCCATGTCCCCGACCAACAACCGGTACACATCGACGGCGCCCTTGTACATGCACGCGGCCACCCACAGCTGCAGGTTGGGATCGAACGCGTGGTAGCTCACCGGACTGTCGTCGGTCGAATACACCTGCGCGTGCGCGCGGTTGACCGCCCTGCGGAACGCCGCCTTCTGGGCCTCGCTGCCCTGCGTGGCGACCGCCAGATACGTGAACGTGGTGCGCGCTCGCTTGATCGGATGACGGTCGATCCGCCCGCTCTCGACCCGGCTTTCGACGACTCCGTAGCCGACGCCCGGCCGGGCCAACTGCATGATCACGTTCGCCGGTCCCGCCAGCAGCGCGCTGCCCATGAACCCGCGGTCCATGGGGGTGCCACGGCGCCGCGACCGGTGAGGGTTCGCAGCCTGCGCGGAGACAAGTCGCTCAACTCCGCCGATGGGCTCGGTGACCGTCATGGGCACCCCCCTAACTCACAAATCTGATAACGTGCGTTTCCTGAAATGCTGGCAGGCGGCGAAGCGGGTGTCAAGATGGTCGCCGTGACCAGCACGCGGCCGTACCGGGGCATCGAGCCCGACGATCGTCGCGCCGAGCGCCGCGCGCGCCTGCTCGACGCCGGGCTGAGCATCCTGGGATCCGAGGCGGGACCCGAGGCGGTGACGGTACGCGGTGTCTGCCGGCAGTCCGGTGTCTCAGCCCGCTACTTCTACGAAAGCTTCTCGGACCGGGACGATTTCGTCGGCGCCGTATACGACTGGGTGATCGCCGACCTCGCTGCGACTACACAGGCCGCCGTGACCGCGGCACCGCCGCGTGAGCAGGCACGCGCCGGCATGGCCAACATCGTGCGATCCATCGCCGGGGACCCGCGGGTGGGCCGGCTGTTGTTCAGCGCCGAACTCGCCGATTCGGTGGTGGTCCGCAAACGGGACGAGTCGACCACGTTGCTCGCGATGCTGTTGGTGCAGCACGTCGGCCAGACCCTGCGAGTCCCCGAGGACGAGCACACCCACGCGACCGCTCATTTCACGGTCGGAGGCGTGGGGCAGACGGTCAGCGCGTGGCTGGGCGGCCGGATCGCCATGACGGCCGACGAGTTGATCGACCACCTGGCGTCGCTGCTCGATCACCTCGCCGATCCGGCGGCGTATCGCGGGTAATCGCGATCACAGCTGCAACGGCACCTGCCACAGAGGAGTGTGCGGGTCCAGCAGCCACAGCCGCGTCTGCGTCAACCGCACGATGCGCAGTGCGCCGGTGATGAGCAGGACCGCCAACGGCACCTCGACGAGCACGGCGGTCAGAATCGACGGCCACCGGTCCGACGGCGCAGCGGTCATGACGTCGAACCAGGCGTCGCAGGTCAGCAGCACGCCGGTGGTGAACGCCGAGAGGATCAACAGCTGGCGCCGCAACAGGCCGAGTACCACCGTCGCGACCATGAACATCAGCAGCAGAACGTCGAAGCCCACCCAGGTCGCCGTCCAGTTGTAGCTGACGTATCGGTCCGGCAGCGTCACCGCGAGGTACGCGATCCACGGAATCAGCCAGACGATCGCGCCGACCATCAGCACCAGACGAATCCGGCGAACCCGTTCGAACCTCGACAGCAGTTCGTCGAGCGGCCGTTCCAGCCGCTGGATCAGCTCACGCCGCTCGGCCGGCGACATCGCGGCGATCGAGGCGTCGGAAACAGTGGGATCGGTCATGACGGGTCCCGTGCCGGGGCTGCGGGCGCTACCGGCCCACGGTCCGCGGCCGACGGTCCGCGGCGGTCCTGGGCTCAGCGCCGATGTCAGTGTCACCGAATTCCTTGACCCAGCACGCGAATTCGAGCGTGATGCCGTCGGGGTCGTGGAAGTAGAACGACCGCACGTAGACACCTGGGTGTAGCTCGGCCGCGACCTGCGCCTCACTCTCGTCGTGGTTGAGCACCGGGCCGACCCGCACGCCCTTGTCCTTCAGCTTCCGGCGGTACTCGTCGAACTTCTCGGCCGGCACGTGAAACGACAGATGGTTCATCGAGCTGACCGCACTGACGATGTCGCCGATGCCCGGAATGTGGCGGGGCGCCGAGACTCCGGGCACCGCGTCGGGGGCGTCGCAGAACCAGAAGAACGCGACGCAGTCACCGTTGCCGGCATCGAAGAAGAAGTGTTGACCCACCCCGCCGGGCAGGTCGAGCGCCTTGATCAGCGGCATCCCGAGGGTATTGCTGTAAAAGTCGACCGTGCGCGCCATGTCGGAGCAGACCAGCGCGACGTGGTTGATCCCGCTGAGCGCGAACTCGCTGTTGGCATTGTCTGGCTTGATCATCTCGTGTCCCCTCCGGCACTTCTCGGGCACCGAATCTGAATCTAACCGAACGCGCCCGGCCTGAGGGATAGTGTCCCGACGACGACCCCGCCCACTGGCGCCGGCCGCCGTGTCGATGTTCAATCAGTTTGCTGCATGCAACTGTCGGGACGGGAGCCCGACGATACCGACGACGAAAGCGTGCAACACCGGGGAGGTCGCCTGACATGCCACAGACGCCGGGTGTGGTCCACGAGTTCGTCGGGTTGCCGTCACCGACCGCCCGCCGTGCGGGTGCGGGTGGTCACCCGTGCCAGGGCATCTACCACCGCGGGGTCGGCCGCAGGCCGAAAGTGGCGATGATCGCCACTCACTATCAGATCGACTTCTCGGAGCACTACCTCGCCGACTACATCGCCACCCGCGGCATCGGCTTCCTTGGCTGGAACACCCGCTTCCGGGGTTTTGAGAGCAGCTTTCTGCTGGATCACGCGTTGGTGGACATCGGGGTCGGCTTGCGCTGGCTGCGCGAAATTCAGGGTGTGGAAACCATTGTGCTGCTTGGTAACTCCGGTGGCGGCTCGTTGATGGCGGCATACCAGTCGCAGGCCAAGGAGCCGAACGTAACGCCACTTGCGGGCATGCGACCCGCGGTTGGACTCAATGAGCTGCCACTCGCCGACGGGTACATCGCGAGCGCGGCGCACCCCGGGCGGCCCGACGTGCTCACCGCCTGGATGGACGCCGCCGTCGTCGACGAGAACGACCCGCTGGCGACGGATGCGGACCTCGACATTTTCGACGAACGCAATGGACCGCCTTTCTCGCCGGAGTTTGTCGGGAGATATCGCGCCGCGCAGGTGGCGCGAAACCATGCGATCACCGACTGGGTGGAAGCCGAGATGAAACGAGTTAGCGCCGCGGGGTTTTCCGACCGGCCGTTCACGGTGATGCGAACCTGGGCCGACCCGCGGATGGTGGATTCGACACTGGAGCCGACACAGCGACCGCCGAACACGTGCTACGCGGGCCGACCGGTGAAGGCCAATCGGTCGTCCCACGGCATCGCCGCGGCGTGCACGCTGCGCAACTGGTTGGGCATGTGGAGCCTGCGCCAGGCGCAGACTCGCGCCGAGCCGCATCTCGCGCGGGTCGACTGCCCGGCACTGCTGATCAACGCCGAGCAGGACACGGGAGTGTTCCCGTCGGACGCGCGTCGCATCTTCGACGCGCTGGCCAGCACCGACAAGACCTTGATGTCGATCGAAACCGACCACTACTTCACCACGCCCGGGGCGCGCAGCGGGCAGGCGGATACCATCGCCAGGTGGATCGCCAAACGGTGGCGGTGACCGTCTCCCCTTCGCCCAAGCGCTCATCGGAAACCATCTCCTCTTCGGGCAAGCGCTCATCGGTGCGAGTCCTCGCCCACTTCGTTCCCGGTGAGAAGGTATTGAAATTTCTTGCCCCGTACAGTGATTGGCTCGACATTGCGTACTGCGGCGAGGACGACGACGACACCTTCTACACCGAACTGCCCGACGCCGAGGTGATCTGGCACGTGCTGCGGCCGCTGTCCGCATCGGATCTGCGGCAAGCACGGCGGCTGCGGCTGGTGCACAAGCTCGGCGCGGGCGTGAACACGATCGACGTGGCCGCCGCAACGTCACTCGGCATCGCAGTGGCCAACATGCCGGGCGCGAACGCGCCATCCGTCGCCGAGGGCACGGTGCTGCTGATGCTGGCCGCGCTGCGCAGGCTCGTCGAGCTGGACCGCTTGACTCGGTCAGGCGAGGGATGGCCGACCGATCCGTCGCTCGGAGAAACCGTGCGCGACATCGGCAGCTGCACGGTCGGGCTGGTGGGCTACGGCAACATCGCGCGGCGGGTCGAGACGATCGTCGCGGCGATGGGCGCCGACGTGCTGCACACGAGTACCCGCGACGACGGCACCGAAGGCTGGCGTCCGCTTCCGGGATTGCTGGCCGACAGTGACATCGTCTCGCTGCACCTGCCGCTGACCGATGCGACGACGCGACTGCTCGACGGCGACGCGCTGGCGACGATGAAAGAGGATGCGGTCCTGGTGAACACCTCACGAGGGCCGATCATCGACGAGCCCGCGCTGGTCGAGGCGCTGCACAGCGGACAGTTGGCCGCTGCCGGTCTGGACGTGTTCGCGGTCGAGCCGGTGCCGGCCGACAACCCGCTGCTGAGGCTGGACAACGTGGTGGTCACTCCGCACGTCACGTGGTACACGGCCGACACGATGCGGCGGTATCTGACGGTGGCCGTCGACAACTGCGCCCGGCTGCGGGATGGCCGTGAGTTGGCCAACGTCGTCAACGGGTAACCTCGTTCCCAACCGACCGGTTATTTGAGGAAGGCAACGACGTCATGCCTATCGCGATCACATCCGAGCACCAAGACCTCGCTGATTCGGTCCGCGCTTTGGTGGAACGGGTCGCCCCGTCGGAAGTGCTGCATGAGGCACTGGAGACGCCGATCCCGACCCCGCCGCCGTATTGGAAGGCGGCCGCCGAACAGGGCCTGCACGGCGTTCACCTGGCCGAGGCGGTTGGCGGGCAAGGCTTCGGAATCCTCGAACTCGCCGTGGTGATCGCCGAGTTCGGCCGTGGCGCGGTGCCCGGGCCGTTCGTGCCGTCGGCGATCGCCAGCGCGCTGATCGCGGCCCACGACCCGCAGGCAAAGGTCCTCGGCGACATGGCGTCGGGGGCGACGATCGCCGCCTACGCACTGGAGTCCGCCCTTACCGCGACCGCCCACGGCGACACGCTGGTGGTCCGCGGCGAGGCGCGCTCGGTTCCCGCCGCGGCACAGGCGTCGCTGTTGGTCCTGCCGGTCGCCGGGCTGAACCCGGAGACCAGCGGCACCGAGTGGGTGGTGATCGACGCCGATGCCCTCGAGATCGTGCCCGTCAAGAGCGTCGACCCGCTGCGGCCGATCGCGCACGTGCGCGCCAACGCCGTCGAGGTCCCGGCCGACCGCGTCTTGAGCAACCTCAACGTGCCGTCCGCGCGCGCATTGGTGACCACCCTGTTGTCGGCCGAGGCCGTCGGCGTCGCCCGCTGGGCCACCGACACCGCGGCGGCGTATGCGAAGATCCGCGAGCAGTTCGGCAGACCCATCGGGCAGTTCCAGGGCATCAAGCACAAGTGCGCGGAGATGGCCGCTGACACCGAGCGGGCCGTCGCCGCGGTCTGGGACGCCGCCCGCGCGGTCGACGAGAACTCTGAAAACGGGGAAGCCGCAGCGGAATTCGCGGCCGCTGTCGCCGCGACCCTGGCCCCGGCCGCCGCGCAGCGGTGCACGCAGGACTGCATCCAGGTACACGGCGGCATCGGTTACACCTGGGAGCACGACACCAACGTCTACTACCGTCGGGCACTTGGGATTGTCGCGGCATTCGGTCGCGCCACCGATTACCCGCAGCTCGTCGTCGACACGGCGACCAGCACCGGGATGCGCAAGGTCGACATCGACCTGGACCCCGAGACCGAGAAGCTCCGCGGCCAGATCCGTGCGGAAGTTGCTGCGCTGAAGGCGCTTCCGCGCGAAGAACGGACCACCGCAATCGCCGAGGGCGGTTGGGTGTCGCCGCATCTGCCCAAGCCGTGGGGCCGGTCGGCGTCCCCAATCGAGCAGATCATCATCCAGCAGGAGTTCGCCGCCGGACAGGTGCGACGACCGACCCTGGGTATCGCGACGTGGCTGGTGCCGTCGGTCGTCGCGTTCGGTACCGATGAGCAGAAGCAACGTTTCCTGCCGCCGACGTTCCGCGGCGAGATGATCTGGTGCCAGCTGTTTTCCGAGCCGGGCGCCGGCTCGGACCTGGCCAGCCTGACCACCAAGGCCACCAAGGTCGACGGCGGCTGGCGGATCACGGGCCAGAAGATCTGGACCACGGCCGCGCAGTTCGCGCATTGGGGCATGCTGCTGGCGAGAACGGAGCCGAGCGCTCCAAAACACAACGGCATCACGTACTTCCTGCTCGACATGAAGAGCGAGGGAATCGACGTGCGGCCGCTGCGTGAGCTCACCGGCAATGAGATGTTCAACACCGTGTTCATCGACGACGTCTTCGTGCCCGACGATCTGGTGCTCGGCGAGGTCGACCGCGGCTGGGAGGTCAGCCGCACCACGCTGGCCGCCGAGCGGGTGTCGATCGGCAGCAGCGAGGCGCCCTTCCTGGCCAACCTCGACGACCTGGTCCAGTTCCTGCGCGAGGGCCAATTCGACCAGATCGCGCAGAACCGCGCGGGCCGGCTCATTGCCGAGGGGCACGCCGCCAAGGTGCTCAACCTGCGGTCCACGTTGCTCACGCTCGCCGGCTTCGACGCGATGCCGGCCGCGGCGGTGTCCAAGCTGCTGTCGATGCGAACCGCTCAGGGCTACGCCGAGTTCGGGGTGTCGTCGTTCGGCGTCGACGGCGCGATCGGCGATCCCGGTTCGGAGCAGGGCAAGTGGGCAGACCGGCTGTTGGCCAGCCGGGCGACGACGATCTACGGCGGCACCTCAGAGGTACAGCTGAACATCATCGCCGAGCGCCTGCTCGGCCTCCCCCGCGACCCGTAGATCGAACCGCGCCGAACAGCTGCGAAGCTCTCAGTCGATCTCGCGCAGTTCGCGCTTGAGGATCTTGCCGGTCGGGTTGCGCGGCAACTCGTCGAGGAAGATCACCTCGCGCGGCACCTTGTACCGGGCAAGATGCTCGCGCACGTAGACCTTGATCGCGTCCTCGTCGATGCTCGAATCTTTCTGCTTCACAACGAAAGCGCGCAGCCGGGCGCCGAACTCCTGGTCGTCGACACCGAGCGCGGTCGCTTCGACGACGTCCGGGTGGCCGCTTATCAGGTCCTCGACCTCGGCCGGGAACACGTTTTCCCCACCGGAGACGATCATTTCGTCATCGCGGCCGCTGACGTAGAGCAGCCCGTTGTCGTCGAAATAGCCGAGGTCGCCCGAGGACAGCAGCCCGTCGATGATCTGCTTGCCGCCACCGCCGGTGTATCCCTCGAACGGCATCGCGTTGCCGACGAAGATGCGGCCCACCTGTCCCTGCGGCAGCTCGTTACCCTGCTCGTCGAGGATCTTCACCTTGGCGCCCTTGACGATTGGACCGACCGTCGCCGGATTGACCTCCAGGTCGGCAGGGCGGGCGATCGTCGCGAACGCGACCTCGGTGGAGCCGTACAGGTTGTAGATCACCGGCCCCAGCCGCTTCGTCGCCCGGGTCGCCAGCTCCGCGCCCAACTGCGATCCCGATACGAACACGATCCGCAGTGTCGACAAGTCGTAGCTGCGATCAGCGCTGTCGAGCGCGTCGAGGATCCGCGACAGCATCACCGGCACCACGACAAGTGCGGTGGCCCCGTACTTTTCGATGTCGTCGACCACTGTGAGGGGTCGGAATCTACGGCGCAGCAGCAGCGTGGAACCCAGCGTCATCGCTATCGTCCCGTGCAGGTAGCCGAGCGCGTGGAACATCGGCGACGGCAGCGACGTCACCTCGCCGGACTTGAACGGCACAGCCGACAGGATGCCGCCGATCGGGGCCAGCGTCGGCGGCGCATGCCGGGTGGCGCCCTTCGGTGTACCGGTCGTGCCGCTGGTGAGGATCACCAGCGAGGAGTGCTTCGTCGGCTTGGGTGCGGGCTCCCTGCTGCTGCGCGCGATCACTTCGGCCAGTGTCTCGTCGGTGGCGCCGGACGAACCCGCTGCGTCGGGGTTCGTGCCCAGCGCACGGAGTCTGCCCAGTTCGAAATTCGCCTGCGGCACCGATTCGGCGTACTCATCGTCGTAGATCAGCAGCCTCGCGCCCTCGCGGTCGGAGACATCCGCGATCTGCGGTCCGGAGAATTCGGTGTTGAGCAACACGATGCGCGCGCCGACACGGGCGGCCGCGTAGTTCGCGATGACGAACCAGCGGTGGTTTCGGGCCAGGATCGCGACGCCGTTGCCGCCCTCGACGCCCATCGCGACCATGCAGTTGGCGACCGCGTTGACGCTGTCGTCGAGTTCCCGGAACGTCATCGCGCCCTCGTCGTCGATGACGGCCACGCGGTGCGGCGTGCGGCGGGCGTTGACCGCCGGGATCATCCCGATTTCCCCCCACCGCGCGATATCGGCGGCCATCGCGGCGACGGCCTGCGGTGACTCGAGCTTCAGCGCGCCGGCCTCGAACATTTTTCGGACGTAATGGAGTTCGTTTGCGCCGCGGTCGGCGTACTGCCTGGCCTTTGCGGCGGCCTGTGTTACCAGCTCAACGGGGTTCAGCGAGGGCATGGCCCCACCTTATGTGACCGCGGTCTCACGGTGGGACGGAACCTAGTATGGGGCTGTGGCCGGCCCGATGTCGTTGGAGGTGGCCGGCCGGCAGGTCGCCGTCACCCATCCCGACAAGGTCGTCTTTCCCGCGGCCGACCCCCACCCCGCCCGGACCAAGCTCGATCTGATCCGCTACTACCTGGCGGTTGCCGACGGGGCGCTGCGCGGCGTCGCCGACCGGCCGATGATCCTCAAGCGGTTCGTCAAGGGCCTGTCGCAGGAGGCGATCTTCCAGAAGCGCGCGCCCGAGAAGCGGCCCGACTGGATCGACGTCGCCGAGCTGCGGTATGCGTCGGGCACATCGGCCAAGGAGGCGGTGCTTCACGACGCCGCCGGACTGGCGTGGGCGATCAATCTTGGCTGCATCGACCTCAACCCGCATCCGGTGCGGGCCGTCGACTTGGACCATCCCGACGAGCTGCGCATCGACCTCGATCCGGTGCCCGGCGTGGCGTGGCAGCAGATCGTCGACGTCGCGGTGGTGGTCCGCGATGTGCTGGCCGACCACGGGCTGATCGGCTGGCCGAAGACGTCCGGTTCGCGTGGCTTCCATATCTATGCGCGCATCGCGCCGCGGTGGCCGTATCGACAGGTCCGGCTCGCAGGGGAAACAGTCGCCCGGGAGGTGGAGCGGCGCGCCCCGGACCTGGCCACCAGCCGCTGGTGGAAGGAGGAACGCCACGGCGTTTTCGTCGACTTCAACCAGAACGCGAAGGACCGGACGACGGCCTCGGCGTACTCGGTGCGCGCAACCCCGGACGCGCGGGTGTCGACACCCCTGCACTGGGATGAGGTCGCCGGCTGCCGACCCGAGGCGTTGACCGTGGACACGGTCCCGCAGCGGTTCGCCGACCTCGGCGATCCCTGGGCGGGGATGGACGACGCCGCGGGCTCGCTGGAGGCACTGCTCGAGTTGGCGGAGCGGCTCGGGCCCGCGCCCAAGCCGCCGAAGGGTGCGAGCAACGCGGGCCGAAGGCAGTCGGCGATGCCGCTGATCGAGGTCGCCCGCACGAAGACGAAGGACGAGGCGATGGCGGCGCTGGACACCTGGCGCGGCCGGCACCCCGAGGCCGCGGGCAAGCTCGAGGCCGCCGACGTGCTGGTCGACGGGATGCGGGGGCCGAGCTCGATCTGGTACCGGATCAGGATCAACCTGCAGCACGTGCCGGAGGACCGACGGCCGCCGCAGGAGGAACTCCTCGCGGACTACAACCCGTGGGAGGGTTACTCGGGCCCCCAATGGCTGCGGGGCTGAAGGAGCCCCCTGTGATCTAAAGGAGCCCAGTGATAAAGATCGTCTTCTGTCTGAGGCGTCTGCCCACGCTGTCGTCAGACGAGTTCTACCGGCACTGGCTGGAAACCCACGGACCGCTCGTGCGATCGCACGCGGAGGCCTTGCGGATTCGCCGCTACACCCAGGGTCATACGTTCTCCGACCCACGCACCGATCCGGCGATCGAAGCCCGCGGTTGCCAGGTGCCGGCGTTTGACGGTGTCGCCGAAGTCTATTGGGACAGCGTCGAAGACCTCCTCGAGGCTTCGAGTGCGCCACAAGGTCGAGCAGCCGGCAGGGCGTTGCTTGAAGACGAGCGCAGGTTCATCGATCTGCCCAACTCGTCGATGTTCTATGTCCGCGAGCATGAGATCGTGCCGCCGAGCTGAATGCGGCGCTGAACTCACCACGACACGGGTAGTCCGACCAGCCCGTTCGCCAACGCATCGGACCGCACCGCGAGCGTCGCCGGATCGACCGCCAGCCGCATTGCCGGGAATCGTGGGATGAGCTGAGCGAAAACAGCTTTCAGTTCCATCCGCGCCAGGGCGGCACCCAGGCAATACCGCGGCCCGTAGCCGAACGTGACGTGGACGGTCTCCTTGCGGCTGACGTCGAGGTGGTCGGGATTTTCAAACGCCGCCGGGTCGTGGTTGGCCGATCCGATGTCCAGCAGCACCAGATCTCCCGCCCGGATCGTCACGCCCGCGATGTCCAGGTCGGTGCGCGCATAGCGGGGGATGCCGAGGCCGCCGGGAGGTGAGGCGCGGAGCAGCTCCTCGACCGCGTGCGGAATCAACGCGGGATCGTCCAAAAGTGCTTGCCACTGATCGCGGTTCGTCAACAACAGCAATGTGCCCAGCCCGATCGCCACGACTGTGGTCTCGTGTCCGGCGAAGAGCAGTTGCATCGACAACGTGGCGGCTTCGAGGTCACCCATCCCCTCGGTTGCGCACAGCCGCGATATCACGTCGTCGTCGGGATGGTCGCGTTTACGCTCGACCAGCGTCATGCCGTAGCCGAACAGCTCGGCCAGTCCGTGTTCGGAGCGAGCCCGATCGTTTACACATCCCGCATCGTCGACTAATCCGCGGAATTGGTCACGATCGGAGTAGGGCACGCCGAGCAGATCGCAGATAACCAGGATCGGAACCGGCAGTGCCACTTCAGCGTGCAGATCCGCAGGGGACCCGTGCTCCTCCAATTCATCCAGCCGCCCGGCGATGATCGCATCCACCTTGGGCGCCAGTGACCGCATGTGTTTGGGCGTGAAATGCGGCTGCAGTAGCGCGCGCATCCGGGCGTGGTCGGCCGCTTCGGTCTCGAACTCGCCGAGGGGTCCGCCGAACAATGCCGAATCCCCGGACCGTGCAGCGGCGTCGGGTTCGGGATGTGAACGGCCCAGCCGATCGTCGTCCATCAGCTGGCGCACGAGTGCGTGGCCGGTGACCATCCAGGCGTCGTCGCCCACAGGTGTGCGGACCCGGTGGATCGGACCCAGGGACCACAGCGCGCGCAATCCGGGCGCAATTGCAAGGGGATGCTTCTGCTCAAAAGGCAACTGAGCTAATGCGGTCATCGCAGCCTCCAACCACACCGATCATAAGGGCGAATCGCGACCCTCAACCGGTTACGGAGATGTCCGTCCTTGGTTGACTTTGCGCACCCGCGAGACGAATGGCTTGCACGTCGAGAAGGCGACGTAGCCGCTCGGCGGTATCGGTCCCCGGCATGGGGGTGAAGATCACCACGTGCACACCGGGGTTGTCCGAGGACGTCAGGCTGTGTTGCTCCATGTGAAGGTCGCCGACGTCGGGGTGGCGGAAAAGGCGCTCGCGTGAGGGCAGTGCTTCGATGTCGTAGCTCTCCCAGGCGGCCCGGAACGCCTCGCTGGTCTGCAGAAGCCGACTGACAAGGTCGGCGAAGGGCGGCTCGCCCAGCCGGCTACCGGCCTCGGCCCGAAACGACGCGACGTTATATACGGCGGTGTATTCCCAGTCCGGTATCGCCGCGCATAGGTAGGGATCGGTGAAAAGCAGCCAGAGGAAGTTGCGGTCGGCGGCGGCGACGGTTGTCACGTTCGGGTACAGCGCCGCGTACGTGGCATTCCACGCCAATATGGTCCAGTCGGCGGCGATCGCCAACGCCGGGTAGTCCGCGAGGGCGTCGAGCAGGCGCTGCACGTGAGCAGGGGCGTTGCCGGGACTCGGGTCTTCGGCGGGCCGGGGCGCGCTGTACCCGCCCAGCGACAAGAGGTAGACGTGTTCCGCATGCGACAACCGCAGGGTCCGCGCGAGCGAATCGAGTACCTGCCGGGACGGGGTCACGTCGCGTCCCTGCTCGAGCCACGTGTACCAGGTGACACTGACACCGGCCAGGTAGGCCACCTCTTCACGACGCAGCCCGCGAGTTGTCCGTCCAGTGATGGGGGGCACGCCGAGGTCGGCCCGCACCAGGTGACGCCGGCGGGTTGTGAGGAACTGCCCCATCACGGCGGCGTTGCGCTTCACTGTTGCGCCTCAGCGGGCGATCTCGGGCGAGCTCGGTGTCATGTGTCCTTGCTCAGTGGTCAAAGGTCAGAGCTGTGTGGGAACCCACTTGCTGGTTTTCCGTCGCTGTGTCGACAATTGCCCGTCTGCCCGACTTTGTCGCCCCTGCTGTCACCCATCGTCACCCCCCGGCTAGCGGGAATCGGTGCCTGGTTCTCGGCGCTATTCGGAGCCATTTGGCCTGATCAACGGCATGTCCAGGCTGCCAGGGACACGCCGAGATCGACACTGGTAGCGCCACTACTAGCGTTGGGGCTACCTGCACTTGGGTCCTCGGTAGTGCCATTGTCGGTGTGAGGAATCGCCACCTCCTGGCTGTCTGGCCAAATGCCCCGCGGCGTATCCGTCCAGCGGGCGCAGTTGCCAAACGCTGATGTCTTACGGCAAATGCTGCACTGTCGCAGCCGGTTTGGCTGACAGGGCGGTGTTACCAGCACATCAGAATGAGTAGAGGACATGACGAGGCCCGAAACAGCCGTTATTGCCAGCGACGTCGCCACCGCGGTCAAGGAACTCCACGACGAGCACGCAGCCGCTTTGTGGCGTTATGCCTGGCGGTTGACCGGTGACCCGGCCCGCGCTCAGGATGTCGTGCAGGAGACGCTGCTGCGCGCATGGCAGCACCCCGAGGTTGTCCTCGACACCGAGCGGTCGGCACGGTCGTGGCTGTTCACCGTCGCCCGGAACATGATCATCGACGAAAGTCGCTGCCTACGGTTCCGCCGTGAGGTGAGCACGCTGGACGGCCCGGGTGCACCTGAGCGCGCTTGCCCAGACGAGGTGAATGCAGCGCTGGACCGGCTGTTGATCGGCGAAGCGCTGGCGCGGCTGACCCCGGCACACCGCGCCGTGATTCAGCGCTCGTACTTTCAGGGGTGGACGACGGCGCAGATCGCCGCCGACCTCGGGATTGCCGATGGAACCGTGAAGTCGAGGCTGCACTACGCATTACGAGCACTGCGGCTCGCAATGTGCGAAATAGGTGTCACAAAATGACCTTGCGGCAGTCGGGGCTGGACGGCCACCCTTCGCCGAGCGTGAATCTGGCGACGGCTCATCGGCGTGTCGCGTAGCTGATTTCACTGTCGGCGACAACCAAGGCAACGCCGTGGATGTGCGTGTTGACGCGTCGGAGGTTGCGTTCGCGACCGATGGATGCCAGCCTTGGCGTCGCATCTATTGACACATCACCGGGCCATTACAGACGGCGTCCCAAAATCATCTGCTACCAACAATTCCCGGGAGGTACCGAGTGATCGAGAACATGGACGACTTCCGTGCACTGGATCCGTTCTTTCGGATTATCGAGGAAGGTCTTGCGGCATTCGTGGACGGTGAGCACTTCTTCGACATGCTGGCCGACGATGTCGCCTTCGATTTCGTCATCACAGTGCCTGACTACCCGCGCCACGTCGTCGGCCGCGACAATCTCATCGAGCTCTACCGCGGCTACGGGTCGGTGTTTTTCCTTGACCGCTGCTACGACCTGCGGACACACCATTCACCATCAACATCTACGGTCGTGCTCGAATACTCCTCCGAGGGCAGGATCGTCGCCACCGGTTACCCCTACGGCAACAGGTACGTCTCCGTGGTCGTCATCAAGGGCCGCAAAGTCACCGAGTGGCGTGACTACCTGGATCCGCTGCGCGTCTTCGCCGCCCTCGAGGGACGCCCCTTCGACCCCGACGCCGTCACGGCCAGCGATCCGTAGCGGGGCCTGACGTCGGGGTCGCGGAAGTGAAGGCGCTGATGGTGGGATGCCAAGCGATACAGACCTACAACGCCGAGTTGGCTGAACGGACTGTCAACGTCGTCTTGGACGGGCTACGTTCGCTCTGAACCTCATTGACCGCCGCGTTGTCGCCGCCGCTAGTCACAGTCCACATGCGTTGTCCGCGGCAATAGTGACGGGCGGACACGAGCGCATGACGATTGGGAGAAGCGGCTAGGGAGCCGAATGAGGTCGCACAGGCGGCGTCGAACTGGCGCAGCAACGCGCTGAGCTGGATGCCCATCGCGTTTTCGACCACTGGCGGCTGGTGCAGGTAGGTGTCGGTGAAGACCTCGCGCAGCCGCTCGATGTCGCGGTCGAGGTCGCGGCGGCGGCCGGCCTTGATCAGCAGCCGGCGCAGCCGCGCCGGGGTCAGCTTCGTGGCCTGCGCGGGGGTCGGTGCGGCCGCCAGGATGGTGCGCGCATCGGCGCGGGCCAGCCCGCCGCTGGGCAGCTCGGCGAACGCGACAATGGCGGCCGGGTAGAAGTCGTTGAGCAGGTCGCGGATCTGGTTGCCGATCTGCTGGCGCGCCCACACCGCGTCTTGCTGAGCGCGGGCCAGCACCCGAATGGCCTGGGCCAACTCGGTGTCGGCGGGCAGTGGGCGGTGCGCGTCGGCGTCGGTGCGCACGATGTTGGCCAGCAGCACCGCATCGGTGGCATCGGATTTGGCCCCCGACACCGCGTACCGCGACCGATATCGCGAGGCCGCCAGCGGGTTGATCGGATAGATCGTCAGGCGGCCAGGGAAAAGACCACCGAAAAGACCACCGCTGCCTGGCAGAAGACCCGCGACGAGCTGGCCTCGGAAGTCGCCAAGGCGAAAGACAAAGCCTCCGAAGCTGCCGGTCATGTCGAGAACAGGGCTGAGACCGTGCGAGAGGAAGCGTCCGAGAAGTGGCACGAGATCCGCGACAAGCAGCGTGGGGACGGCTAGCCTCACAAGCTGTGCCGCCGGCTGGGCGCAAAGAGAACGGACGGAGGGGCTGACCAGATGAGCGATGACACCGCCTACTACCGGGCTGATGTGCAGGGCCTAAACCCAGGAGACGCCACCACCCGCACGCTTGACGTGCTCGGTAACAAGGAATACACGTACGCGACGACCCGCCTTGACATAGCGCGCGCGATCGCCGCGAGACACCCTGATTTCTCCGTTTACCGAGTCACACTCGACGAGCCCACCGAACCAGACCCCGACGCTGCCGAGGACCACCTTGGTGAAGTGTTCGTCAGGTCTCCGTGGGGCGCGGTCGTCGACGTCGTTGACGATGACTGATCTCATCGAGCGGATCCGCCGAATCATCGAGCAGCACCGCGAAGTTGAAACGCGGTGACGCTGCAGGCGTTGCCTGCGGTTGCCGAGCGAAAGGGCTATCCGATCATCCTCGTCACGTGGCCGAAGAGATCGTTGAGAGGTTGCAACTGCGGCCAGAGAGTAACAAAGTGCGCAACGAGATCCGCTACGCGAGTGCGTGGTTTGACGATGAGCTGACAAAACTGGAGGGCACCGAATAACCCGGAGTAACCGATTCTCGCTACATGAGCCGGCGAAACACCTCGAATGCCAAGCACATTTCGGCGAGATCACGTGGGCGGGACAGGGATCGGCCGGTTAGTTTTTCGATTCGGCGTAAGCGGTGGCGCACGGTGTTGGGGTGGCAGAACAGTCGTTCAGCGGAGGCGCTCACCGATGCGTCGTTCTCCTGCCATACCCGAAACGTCTCGAACAGTAGCTCGCGCTCCTCGTCGGACAGGTCGCCAAAACCCTCCAACGCGGCGCGGACCGATTTGATCATCGTCTCTGGGGCGCTGACTGCGGCAGTCGCGAGGATGGAGCCGTCGAAAACGGCGACGCGGGACGAACGGTCGGTCTGGCCGCGCAGCATCACCTTCGCGAAGTGCAGAGCCTGTGGCGTGTCGCGCAGATCGTCGAAGCGGGCGCTGACCCCGACGCGCCCGGCCTCCATCCGCGACATCAGCGCCAGCACCTTGTCCAGATGCTGTCTCGGACGCGACATGCACGATGCCGACCTGCAATTCGGGCAGCAGCCGCCATACCGAATGAACGTCGAGGCTGCGCAGCTTGGGTTCGATGTCGGGCAGTGCCTCGGTGCCCCCGGCACAGACTTCTGCGGCGATGACCACGAAGGGACCGTTGCTGGGCAAGCCAAGGTTGCCGGCGACTTCCCACAGGCTCCAATGGTCGTTCACGCGGCCCTCGAGCAGCGAGTCGATCAGCAGCGGGCGCTGCGATGTCGCGCCGACCATCTGCCGTTTCTGCTCGTCGCGGTATCCGGCCACCACCGCACTCGCGACAAGTTCGGCGAACCCGCTGATCCGGGCCTCGGTGTCGGCCGGCATCGGGCCGGGCCGGTCCGAGCCGACGGCCGCCAGGCCCCACACGCGTCCATCGACGATGACCGGGCACTCCCACCGCAGCGCGCAGGCCCACCGCGCGGACGAGCTCGGCGACCGCTCCGGCGGCATTGTCGTAGCTGTCCATCCGGGCGGGCCCGGCGGGTGCTCTGCACCACCGCCGCGAGGGTGTTGCCCTCGATCGGTGTCCGCGTGCCCACCGGCCACTTCATCGCCCCGTCGGGAAGGTAAGCCGCGACGCTGAGCAGCGTAATTTCGCCGGTCGTTTCGAATCGCCACAACCCGGCGGTAGCCGCATGCAGGTATCCGCGCATCTCGTTGGTCACCGCGTCGAATACCTCCGACGGTTCCACCCCGCGGGCCACCAGCGCGGCCACTCGCCGCATGGCCGCTTGCTCGTCGGCGAGGCGGCGATACTCGGCGTACAGCTGCGCATCATCGACGGACACGGCGAGTTGCTCCGCAGAGACTTCGTCGGAGTTGAGGATTTTGTCCATGACTTCATCACTTTTCTGCTGTTCGATCGCCGAGTGCAGTTGACCCCCCGCTTCCAACGCCCGTGCTGCGATTGGCGGACGGCGCTGCGATGTGCCGTCGTGGTCATCATCACCCGAGGCGGGCGGCGGATGCTTGTCGCCGCAAGACAACAACGGGGCGAAAGTTGTTCGGTTCGCGACGTAATAATTCATCTCTTGTTCCCTGACGGTCGTCGCCGCGGCGTCTTCTGGGCAGAGCCCCGCCGTGGCAGATTTTCCGTACGACTGTTCGTTCCGAATATATAACTCAACGACCGGGTGGTGTCAAGACCCCATCGGGGCGGATATGTCGTCGCAGCAGCTAGGACTGAAATCGGTGTGGACAGCGTATCTGAGGCGATCAAGCCCGGTCTAGCCGATCTTGAACTCCAAGCCGGCTCGCGGATATTAGTAGAACGTCTGTTCCTCATTGGCCATGATTGCTGCCTTTGACGTACAATTGATCGCATGTCCACCACGCCTTCGCGGTCGACGCCGGCACGCCGCGGGCGACCCCGGGTGATCAATGACCGCTCCGACGTGCGCGCTGCGGCCGTGGCGTTGTTTGCCGAACGGGGCTATCGCGCGACCGGCGTGCGCGAGATCGCCGACGCGCTCGGCATCGGAACGACAAGCATTTACACACACATCAAAACCAAATCCGAGCTGCTCCACGAGATCCTGATCGACACACTCGACGCGATCATCGCTGTCCAGAAGGACGCCATCGAAAGCACGCCCGACGTCGTCGAGCAGCTGCGCCGCGGCGCCGAGAGTCAACTGCGTTTCCTCGTCGAGCACCCACAAGAGGCCCTGATCGCGATCCGGGAATTCCGTTGGGCAGAAGGCGATGCGCTGACGGCCGTTCTTGAGCGGCGACGTCGGTATCGCAACGCGTTTGAGGATCTGATCGCTGAGGGAAACCGGCAGGGCCGCATGTCGGTCACCGACGCCAAGATCGCGGCCTTCGCGATCATTGAAATGGCCGAGGGCGTACCGCGCTGGTTTCGTCCCGAACGCGAGGTGTCGATCAATCAACTGGCGTACCAATACGGCGAGTACGCCCTGCGCATCGTTGGCGTCTACAACGTGGCGCCACCCAAAAACCGATGACGGAGGGTCACCCGTCACTCGCTCCGGTATCGACGACGGTATCCCTGAGGCAGGATCGCCGGACACCCATCACGAGAAGACCACGGCCGAGCGGCGGAGTGTGGGTGGCAACACCGCTGGCGCACTGACATTGTCGGTCGACACAATGACGGACGTGGCCGGCCGCGTGAGGATTCAGATGTAGCCGCAACGCAATCCGACAAGGAGTTCTCAATGGCCGGCATCGACCTCAGCACGCAGTTCGACAAGATCTCTGATCACGCGAAAACCGCATCCGACAAACTGAAGGCTGCGAATCAGAGCACCAGGGATCGACTGGAGAGCGATGTCGACAACGCCCGCGATCGGGCGGCCGCGGCGGCGGATCGGATCAACGACAAGGCAGACGCTGCCGGCGACAAGGTTTCATCGGAGTGGCACGAGATGCGCGCCAAGTGGCAGGCCCACGTGGCCACGATGAAGGCGAACGCCAAGAAGCGAGAAGACCACCTCGACGCGAAGCTTGCCGAAAAAGACGCCGAGCATGCCGAGGATTACGCATTGGACGCCATAGATTTCGCGCAGGCCGCGATCGATGAAGCCGAGTCGGCGGTGCTCGATGCCATGTATTCGCGAGCCAGCGCGATGGCGTTCGGTTCGTCATCCGGCTAACGTCGCTGACGGGAGATGACCGCCAGCGCCGGTGCGGAGCGACAGCGGGTCGACGGCTTCGGCCGACTCGACCTGGGTTTGCGGCAGGCCAGTGACTGGTACCTGTGGGGGCCCTATCTCAGCGAAAGGCAGTGGGGCACAGTACGCGAGGATTACAGTGCCGACGGCGACGCATGGAACTATCTGCCGCATGATCACGCGCGCTCACGCGCCTACCGCTGGGGTGAGGACGGACTCGCGGGTTTCTGCGACGTCGACCAGCGGTTGTGCCTGGCGCTCGCCCTGTGGAACGGGCGCGACCCGATCCTGAAGGAGCGGGCCTTCGGGCTGACCGGCTTCGAGGCGAATCACGGCGAGGACGTCAAGGAGTACTGGTGGTACCTCGACGGCATGCCCAGTCACGCCTGGCACAGCTGGCGCTACCACTACCCTCAGCGCGCGTTTCCCTACCAGCAGCTGCTCGATGAGAACCGCAAACGCGGCAAGCTCGACCCTGAGTACGAGTTGCTCGACACGGGAATCTTCGACGACGACCGCTACTGGATCGTCGACGTGCAGTACGCGAAGGCTGACCCCACCGACGTGCTGATGACGATCAACGTGACCAATGCCGGGCCCGACACGGAACTCCTGCATGTGCTGCCGACCCTGTGGTATCGCAACACCTGGTCGTGGGATGCCGGTGTGACCGCGCCGATGCTCGCAGCCACCGCCGCAGGGACCGTGGCCGCCGCTCATCCCTTTCTTGGTGCCTTGGAGCTCCTGGCCGGGCCCGGTCCGGACGGCGAACAGCCGGAACTGCTGTTTTGCGACAACGAGACGAACGTGAAGCGGCTCTATGGCGTTTCGACAGGGTCGCGATGGCCGAAGGACGGCATCAACGATCACGTCGTCTCCGGGGCAGACACCGTCAACCCGCAGCGGCAGGGCACCAAGTGTGCGGCCTGGTACCGGGTTTCGGTGGCACCTGGTGAAACCACTGAGCTGCGCCTGCGGCTGCGACCGACCGGCACCGGGCCGGAACCGGCATCCGCGCTGGAAGCCAAGTTCGCACCGGTGGTAGCGCAGCGTCGTGCTGAGGCCGACGAGTTCTACGCCGAGCTCACCCCGCCCGCGGCGTCCGCCGACGAAGCCGCGGTAATGCGGCAGGCGTTCGCCGGCCTGTTGTGGAGCAAGCAGTTCTACTACTACGACGTGGCCCGCTGGATCGACGGCGACTCGACCCAGCCGCCGCCCCCGCCACAGCGAGGGCAAGGCCGCAACGCCCGGTGGCGCAGCTTTGCGGCATTCGATGTGATGTCGATGCCGGACACCTGGGAATACCCGTGGTTCGCGGCATGGGACATGGCATTTCACTGCGTCGCGCTGGTCCACGTCGATCCGGCATTCGCGAAATACCAGCTCTCCCTGCTGTGCCGCGAGTGGTTTCAAAACCCCAACGGCGCCCTGCCCGCCTACGAATGGGACTTCTCCGATGTCAACCCACCGGTGCTGGCGTGGGCCGCGCTCGAGGTCTTCGCCATCGACGGCGGACGCGACTTCGACTTCCTCAGCCGGATCTTCGACAAGCTGCTGGTGAATTTCACCTGGTGGGTGAACCGCGAAGATGCCAACGGCTCCAACCTCTTCGAAGGAGGGTTCATGGGGCTGGACAACATCGGCCCCCTCGATCGCTCACACCTTCCTGTTCACGGGATCCTCGAGCAGTCCGATGCCACCGGCTGGATGGCCGGCTACGCGTTGTCCATGGCCACCATCGCGGCCATGTTGCACGGATCGGGGCACCGGCCCACGCTCGACCTGGTGCAGAAGTTCCTCGAGCACTTCGCCGGCATCTCGGACGCCCTTGAGAAGGTGGGTCTTTGGGATGATCACGACGGCTTGTTCTATGACCGCATCCTGCTGCCTGACGGCAGTGCCGTGCCGATCCGTGTGCGCTCGATGGTCGCCATGATCCCGTTTTTGGCGACCGCGGTTGTGAACGAAGAGGCCATCGACCGGACGCTGGAGACCGACAAGATGTTCGCCGAATACCTGCGACGCCACGGGCTGGGTGGGACCGACCAGATGGCCGACGCCGGGATCCTGCGCGGAGAACCCGGAAAGCGGCGGCTCTTGGTCGGGGTGACTGGTCTGGACAGGGTCCGGCGGCTATGGCATACCCTGTTCGATCCGGCGGAGTTCCTGTCGCCGCACGGGCTGCGTTCCCTGTCCGCCTACCACCGTGATCATCCCTATGTGTTGGACGTGGAGGGTGTGCACGCGGGCATAGACTACGAGCCGGCGGAGTCGACCACCGCCATGTTCGGGGGCAACTCGAACTGGCGGGGCCCGGTGTGGTTTCCGCTCAACTACCTCGTTGCGACCGCGTTGGAGCGCTGCCACGAATTCTTCGGCGATGACCTGACGATCGAATACCCGACCGGATCGGGAACCAACGTCACGCTCGACGTCGTCGCCGCCGACCTCTGGGAGCGCCTGGTCTCCCTCTTCCTCGTCGACCAAGAGGGACGCCGACCGTGCTTCGGCGGCGTACACCGTATGCAGACCGACCCGCGATGGCGGAATAATCTGCTCTTCCATGAGTACTTCCACGGCGACAACGGCGCAGGCCTGGGCGCATCGCACCAGACCGGTTGGACCGGGCTGGTAGCCGACGTGATCCGTCGCCGCCACCACGCCTACCGCACGGTGTCCGATATCGTTCAGCGGCTCGTCCAGGGTGAGGAGAAGTGATGAGCGCGATGATCCTGCCGGGCAGTTCGACACCGCTGGGCGCAACCCCTGGCCCGCAAGGCACGAACTTCGCCGTGTCATCGGGCGGCGACGAGGTGACACTGTGCCTGTTCGACGCCGGCGGAGCGGAAACCAGGCTGGTTCTGCCGGAACGCGACGGCGACATCTGGCACGGCTTGGTGCCGGGCGTGCGACCGGGTCAGGCCTACGGCTTCAGGGTCAGCGGACCGTACGATCGCGCGCGTGGCCTGCGGTACAACCCCGCCAAGCTGCTGCTCGACCCCTACGCGCGGGCGATCGCTGGTGACGTGCGGTTCGGACTCGAATTGCTCGACTACGCAACGGATAACGCCGCGGCGCCCAGCGCGTTGGATTCGGCCGATCACGTGCCGCGCAGCCTGGTGACGGCGCCGCGCTCCGCGCAATCGATGCGCGGGCCGGGGTACGCGCTCGCTGACACGGTCATCTACGAGGTGCACGTCCGTGGTTTCACCGCAACACATCCCGGCGTTCCTCCGGAGCTACGCGGCACGTATGCCGGCCTGGCGCATAAAGCGGCACTCGAACACCTCGTCGGCCTCGGCGTCACCACGGTCGAGCTCCTGCCCGTGCACCACAACGTTCCCGAGTCGTTTCTCGTCGATCGGGGTCTGACGAACTACTGGGGCTACAACACGATCGGCTTCTTCGCCCCGCACGCCGCATACTCCGCCGCAGTGCGGGCCGGTCGAGCCGGTGGCCAGGTAGAGGAATTCCGGGACATGGTCAATGCGTTGCACGCGGCCGGTGTGGAGGTGGTGCTGGACGTCGTGTTCAACCACACTGCCGAAGGCGGGTCCGGCGGCCCGACACTGTGTCACCGCGGGCTGGACAACGCCGCGTACTACCGTCTCGACCCGAGCGATCCGAGTCGCTACCTCGACACGACGGGAACCGGCAATTCGCTTAACACCGGCCACCCCACGGTCCTGCGGATGATCATGGACTCCCTGCGCTACTGGGTCTCCGAGATGGGCGTCGACGGCTTCCGCTTCGACCTCGCGCCGACGCTCGGCCGGCAGGAGGGCGACTTCGACCCGTTCTCGGCGTTCTTTGATGTCGTCGGCCAAGATCCGGTTGTCTCACAGGTAAAGCTGATCGCCGAGCCATGGGATGTCGGTCGCTTCGACAGCTACGACATCGGCCGTTTTCCGCCACTGTGGAGCGAATGGAACGGCCGGTACCGCGACACCGTGCGCGACTGGTGGCGGAGTCACGGCGGGCTACTGCCGGACTTTGCATCGCGACTGTGCGGTTCGGCCGACATATACGACCGTCCCGACGAGGGACGCCGCCCGGCCGCGTCGGTCAACTTCGTCACCGTGCACGACGGATTCACGCTCACCGATCTCGTCTCCTACAACGGCAAGCACAACGAGGCCAACACCGAAGGTAACCGCGACGGCACCGACGACAACCGCTCCTGGAACTGCGGGACCGAGGGGGCAACGAACGACCCCGACGTGCTTGCGCTGCGGGCGCATCAGAAGCGGGCTTTCCTTGTCACCCTGCTACTTTCGGCAGGGGTACCGCTGCTGTTGGGCGGGGACGAGCTCGGCCGCACTCAGCAGGGAAACAACAACGCCTACTGCCAGAACAATGAGATCACCTGGTTCGACTGGTCCGCGGTCGATCTTGAGCTCTTGCAGTTCACGAAGGATCTCATCGCGCTGCGCCGTCGTCACCCGGTATTCCGCCGGCGCCGCTACTCCACCGGCAAATCAGCGGCGGACCTGCGCTGGTTCACGTCGGCAGGTACAGAGATGACGGCAGACAACTGGTCAGACCCCATCGCCCGCAGCGTCGCGTTGTTCATCGACGGCGCAACGGATCCCGACGTCGGAGCCGCCGGCACACCGATGACCGACGACGACTTCCTCATACTCGTCAACTCGTGGTGGCAGCCGTTGACTTTCAGGGTGGCCACCGAACTTTCTGTGCGGCGGTGGGACATGGTCTGCGACAGTTTCGACCCGTCACGCACGGGCACCGCGGGGCGCGAGCTCGAGGTCGGGCCGCGGTCAGCGGTGGTCCTGCGGTCCCTGCCTTGACTATTGACCTGGTTGACGGTTTCTCCGTCCCCGGCCATCGTCAATGAGGGATTCGATGTCGCGTTCCCAGCCGGCATCGCGCCGGCGGTCAAGGTGCGAGTGCGTCCACCAGGCCCATCCGGCCACGAGAATGGTCACGGTCTGCCATGCCGCAAGGGCGACACCGACCGCCTCCACCCCGGCCCGCGATGTCGGCGCCGGCGCCCCGACCGGATTGCCGTCACGGTCCACCCAAGTCGTCGGCAGAGTGCCGGTCACGGCGTGCCTCGTCCGGGCCTGCGCGATGTACACGTGGCTGCGCGCATCGAACACGGCAGTCCCGAGTGCGCCCGCACACGAGGCAGCGACGAGAACAGCCACGAATGCGAGCGCGATGATCACCAGCTCCAGTCGGTCGATTGCACGCACCAGCGGATTGCGGCTGCACGCCCGCAGAATCCACCATCCGGGGGCACGTTCGATGCTTGTTGACATGACCACTCAACCCCTGAGTTGATCGGCGAGCCCTTCGGCGGCCACGACGTCGCGGCGCCCTCCGGTAGCGATCATCAATAACTCCCAAATTGTCCTCAGTACGAAGGCAATTCAATGTTGCCACTAGCGAAAGAATATGGCGATGTGTTCTCAGACAACATCGCTGCCGCGCAGTAGTACTGGCGAACAGCGATGAGCCGCTTGCGCGAAGAGCCGAACAAACATGCGCACGCGACGGCGAAAACCGCCCAAGTAGCTCGCTTTCGGTTGTGACGGCGACTAATTTCCACTCGAAGACCGTGTATCGCCGAACAGTGACATGCGGTCTTGGTGCGCCGACGATCGATGCGGTAGCCCCTGTAACGCGAAGGGCACGAGCTGACGAGGATTGGCATGACGACTATCGACGGCAACGCGCTCCACGTGACCGACCGCGACGTTGATGCCCTCACATGGGAATTCCTGAAGTCTGACGACGCCGGTGACGAGCGTGTGGACGGACCTCTCGATCAACGCCTGGACCGCTTCCTTCGGGACCGCGGTCTCGCCCGCCTGGCCGACAGCGACGACATGCGCAACATCCTCCTTCATCGCGCCATGACCTACACCAGGGTGTTTACTCGTTAGAGGTACAGCATTGGCTTCCACCGACGGTCCTAAACCTGAACGCCGCCCTACCGGCCAGGGTCATCACCCGCGCGTGGCTCAGCCCCACAGCGACGCTGAGGGACCAATCGCCGATGCCGAACAGCGTGCGGCACAGATGCGCTCCCCCGAGCACCCGCTTGGCCCGCCGGGCCGGCGATTCGATCGCGGCTCGACGTTCTATCTGGGCTTGATGGCGTCGGCCGGCGTGGCCGTGACATACGCCGCGGTGAGGGTCCTCGGATCTGCGTCGTCGGCGCTGGTGTTGATCGGTGTGGCGTTCTTTTTTGGCCCTCGGACTTGAGCCCGCGGTATCGCGGCTGGTTAATCGCAAGATGCCGCGATGGGCGGCAGTCCTTGTGGTGGTTGGGGTCGCGTTCGTCGTCGTGGCCGGACCACTCCTCGGTCATCGGCAGGCTCAACGACCGGTATCAAATCCAGCAACGGGTATCGGACACGCTCCACGGCGCCGGCGGGTATGCGTTTACCGGACTTGTCAAGGCCGGAAGGGCAGTGTTTGGCGCCGTCTCAAACCTCGTGATCGTCGCTGTCTTAACGGTCTACTTTCTGGCGGACATGCCCCGCATCCGCGCAACCTCGTATCGGTTTGTGCCGAACTCGCGGCGACCGCGTGCGATCCTCATCGGCGATGAGATCCTCGCCAAGGTCGGTGACTATGTCTTCGGCAATGTGTTGACGTCGCTCATCGCAGGGGCGGCCACCTTCGTCTGGTGCGCCGCCTTCGATGTCCCGTACCCGGTCCTTCTGGGTGCTTTCGTCGCGTTCTTGGACCTGCTGCCATACGGATCATCTGTCGGCGGGATTATCGTCACCGCAGTCGCATTGACGGTCTCCATCCCCGTCAGCATCGCAACCGCCGGGTTCTACATGGCTTTCCGGCTGGCCGAGGATTACCTGCTGGTGCCCAAGATCATCGGCCGGGCCGTGCAGGTGCCGGGCGTTACCGTGGTAGCTGTCCTCATTGGCGGCACGATGTTGGGAGTTGTCGGAGCCCTCATTGCGATCCCAGTCGCCGCGGCAATCCAGCTACTCACCCAGGAACTACTCTTCCCCACCCTCGACGAGGCGTGAGCTCGGCCGATTCTGCTGGGCCGCAATTCGTCCGGTACCGACGAGAACCCAGGCCGCGATCACACCGAAGACGAACCCACCAACATGGGCGAAGAACGCGACACCACCGTCACCAGTGGACCCGCGGACCAGTGAGTAGTTGCTCTCGAAGAACTGGTACAAGAACCAGCCGCCGAGGTAGAACCACGCAGGGATCCTGATCGGGAACCACAACACGAAGGTGAGGACGCGTGAGTTGGGATAGAGCACGAAATACGCACCAAGCACGGCGGCGATCGCGCCGCTGGCACCGAGGGTCGGAATCTGTGCGTCGGACGCGCCGCCGAAGAACAGTGTCATCGCGGTCTGTGTCATTGCCGCCACGAATCCGCCCGCAAAATAGAAGACCAGATAACCCAGCCGCCCCAACGCATCCTCGACGTTCTTACCAAAGATCGCCAGGAACAACATGTTTCCGAGGATGTGATCCCAGCCGGCATGCAGGAACATCGCCGTGATCCAGCCAATGCCCCACGGTATGCCGATGTGGCAGGCATTGTCGACGTCACACGGATAGAACGACGCCCGGTTAATCGCGTCGTCGCCGTTCGGCAACTCGTAGAACAGAAACACCGCGAAGTTCGCAACGATCAGCGCGACGTTGACGACCGGAAACCGGCGGGCCCGAATGCCATCGGAGATAGGGATCATGCGAACGGCCTTTCGGGAGACACGGCGGACGTTGTCTAGCTGCCGTGGCGCGAGGCCGCGTGCTCCTTCGCCGCCTCCGCTGCATACCGGATGGCATGCATCTGATGGTCATGCGCCATATGCGCTTGATCCGCCGCCGCCAGAAGATCTTTCGCCTCCTGAAGCTTGGCGGCTTCGCGATGGTGCCGTGCTGCGTGCTCATGATGTTCAGCCGCACGTTGATGAAGTTTGCTTAGCGCTGACATGGCGGTCCTTTCTTGGTTGCAATTTCTGCTCCCCCAATCGTGGGTGCCGGTACGCGAGAAGTCATTGTTCGGCGGCCCACGATGTTCCGCAATTGATTGGTCGCGACAACAAGAACCTCCTCCGCAACCTCCTCCGCGCCCATACGCTATCGGGCCGGTGTTCGCCGCGACACGATCCTCTGATCAACGTTAGTCACCGCCACAACCCGGATCGGCGAACCGCGTATTAGCTTCTCTCTTAACACCACAGCGAAATCCGACGACCGCTTACGCCGTCGCCGGACGGCACACTGAGCGAGGGAGAGTACCCATGAGGCGCTGGTTCGAGAATGGGCTGGCCAGGCTGCTCGCCGCCACCTACGCGGCGGCGATGGCCCGGGCGATGGACGCGCTGCCGCACGACGAACTGACCTGAAGGAACAAACCGTGACCCAGACGTACGACGACCAGACGTCTCGAGAAACCATCGCCGAGGGCCCAGTGCCGGACGTCGCAGTGCCGGACGTCGCAGTGCCGGACGTCGAATCGACCGCCTCCGCGGTGCTCGTCGTTAAGCGCGGCCCCAACGCCGGTTCCCGGTTCCCGCTGCATCAGGCGGTCACATCGGCGGGCCGCGATCCGCGCAGCGACTACTTCCTCGACGAGGTGACCGTCAGCCGGTGCCACGCCGAATTCCGTTCGGAGCGCGGTGAATTACGTGTGGTCGACATTGGCAGCCTCAACGGCACCTACGTCAACGGCCGGCTGATCGATTCGGCTGTGCTGACCGACGGCGACGAGATTCAGATGGGCAAGTTTCGGCTGGTGTTGTTGTTGATCCAGCCCGTTTGCTAAACCGCGATTCGCGAACCCACCATCACGGTGCGGTCGCGCGGCAAGTGGAAGTACTCGACGCTGTCCGCGGCCAGATATGAGGTCGCGATGAAGAGCCGCTTGCGCCACGGCGCCATGGTTCGTGACTCACCCATCGTCAGTTCGATCGTCGATAAGACGTAGAACGCATCGTCGATCGCGATCGGGTCTTGGATCTGCGCCGGATCGAGCAGCTGCAATGCGCCGAGGACGTCGGGTGTTTCCATGTACCCGAAATGCGCGGTGATATGGGTGATCCCGTCATCGGCAGAGCCGAGTTCGTCGACTTCTATCCGCTCCGACTCTGCCACGCGCGGCACAGTCATCGTGTCGATCGACATAATCACGACGTGTTCGTGGACGATGTGGTTGAATTCGAAATTTGCCCGCATCGCAAGTGGCGCAGTCTGTTTGCTGCGGTTGAAGACGATTGCCGTGCCGGGGACCCGCATGACCCGGTGATGACGATCAGCGAGCTGGTGGATGAACTCGCGCAGCGATCCTTCCGCCTTCTCGCGCTCTTGGGTGACGATCTGTTGGCCGGTTTGCCAGGTTGTCATGATGGTGAACACCATCAGGGCGATCAGCAGCGGCAGCCATGCCCCGTGAACGAGTTTGGTCAGGTTCGCCGCCAGGAACATCAGGTCGACGGCCAACAGGGCGCCGCCGCCGATCACGAGGAGCCACATCGGAGTCCGCCACCTTATCCGGGCGATGTAGAGGAACAGCAATGTGGTGATGGTGATTGTCCCGGTCACTGCCATGCCGTACGCATACGACAGCGCCGCCGAGCTGCGGAACGCGAACACCAGGGTGAGCACGGCCACCATCAGCATGCCATTGATCCACGGCATGTAGATCTGTCCGTAGGTGGACTCGGACGTATGCACCACGCGCAGTCTCGGTAGGTAGCCGAGCTGAACGGCCTGCGACGCCAGCGAATACGCCCCAGTGATCACCGCCTGGGACGCGATGATCGTTGCGGCGGTGGCCAGCAGCACCATCGGCAACCGAGCCCAACCGGGGGTGAGTAGGAAGAACGGCGCGCTCAGGGTGGCCTTGTCACCGAGCAGCAGCGCCCCCTGCCCGAGGTAGTTGAGAACGATCGCGGGTAGAACGACAAACAGCCAGGCCAGCCTGATCGGCCGTGGACCGAAGTGGCCCATGTCGGCATACAGCGCCTCCGCGCCGGTGACCGCCAGAACGACGCCGGCCAGCGAGAAGAACGCGGTCCCGAAGTCGCCAACGATGAACTTGACCGCGTAGACCGGCGAGAGCGCCTCGAGGATCCCCGGATGGTTGATGATGCCGGCCACCCCGCAGGCGCCGATCGCGACGAACCAGCCGATCATCACCGGACCGAACAGACCGCCCACGGCACCCGTTCCGTGGCGCTGCACTACGAACAGCGCCACGATGATCACGGCGGTGACCGGCACGACCCAACCTGCAAAGCCCGGGTCGATCACCTTGAGGCCCTCCACCGCGGACAGCACCGAGATCGCGGGAGTGATCATGCTGTCGCCGGAGAACAGCGCGGCGCCGAGGATGCCCAGCGCGGCCAGCACAATTGTGATGCGACCGCCCCGCGCGCCCCACCGCCGCACGAGAGCGACGAGCGCCATGATTCCGCCCTCGCCGTCGTTGTCGGCGCGCATCACCAGCGTGACGTACGTGAGCGTGACGATGATCATCACCGACCAGAAGATCAGTGACACGACGCCGTACACGTTGTCCGTGGTGATCGGCACGGGGTGGGGGTCGGTGGGATTGAAGATCGTCTGGACGGTGTAGATCGGGCTGGTCCCGATGTCGCCGAACACGACACCGAGGGCGCCGACCATAAGGGCCAAGCGGGCCCTGTTCCCGCCGCCGGCTGTAGGTCCGGGAGTTGTGAGCATGTCCCGATTGTTGGCCAGAAACCGATTGAAACCGTTGTATGGGAAGACAACGTCGCCACCACGATGGTGTGTTGTCGAACCAGGGGCCGCGATGTTGTCCACCGTGATACCTATTGGCGCGGTTTGTTGTCCACCCCGACATCGAAACGTGCCGTCGGTGGCCGGACGATTGAAGCCGAGCGCGAGAGCGCCGTGCCAGCGGTAACCCAAATGAGTCCGTCGACGGTGTCGGGCTACACGCGCTGGTCGCCGAACTATGTTTGGTCTTCGACGTACATCGCCGGCTCATGTAATACGTGAACTTCACCGGCGAGCATCTTGACTGCCTCGCCTAGAGTCGCCACAGTGATGGGCTCGATGACTCGGTGACCCGCAATGCCATCGGCATCCTCGACTTGGCGCGACCACACACCGGTGTAGCAGCCGGCAGCACGGCCGATCACTGCCAGCGGCTTGTCATGCAGGTCGCCTTGATCCCACCGCCGCGTCAGCCAATCGATGGCGTTGTGCACCGTAGCGGGAATGCGCCCGTGGTAGGTCGTCACGAACAGCACCGCGTCCGCCTCCGTGGCGGCTGTGCGCAGGGCTCCTACAGATTTCGGCGTTCCGCGGTTTTCCAATTCTTCGCTATAGCGGGGCAGGTCGCTGAGGCAGTCGAACGTATTCAACGCTATCCCGTCCGCTGAACTGTCGGACGCGACTCTTGCCAGTGCGCGGGTGACGAAACTCGTGCGGAGTCCGACGATTGTCAACACGTTGATGCCCGTCATGTCAGGCACCGTCTTCAAGTTTGGGTTAGTGACAGTCATCTCGACCCTGTCTGCACTCAATTCGTAGCATCCGCGGAAACGGTGCCGGCTTCTGCTCTGGACAACTCGATCGTCCGACGAGTCACCGAGTGTGTCGCTGTCTTCTTGGACACCAGTTAGTCCGCAGCGTTGTGCGTGATTACATCGACGCCCGCGCTCGCCGCCCTGAAGATCCAGATGTCGGCCCGAAAAATTCACGTTGGCAACGACATCCGTGCACATGTGAGTTCCTGGCCCGTACTCGGACCCGGCTAAGGAGCTCTATGGACAACGTCATCGGAGACCAACTCTGGAGATGGAGTCCCAGCGCAGGCGTGGTGGTCCGATGACTCTCTTCGAGATCTTGCCGTCGCTGCGGCACTTTGCCCCCCGAATAGACCGCGCGATATGGCCCCTCACAGCCCACGTCGATGAGCTGGGACGACTCTGTGTCGGCGAAGTGCCGCTGACCGAGGTCGCCGATGAATTCGGGACCCCGACCTACGTCATCGACGAGGCCGACTTTCGCCATCGGATTCGGCGCTACCGTGCGGTGCTCCCGGACGTTCGCTTGGTCTATGGCGCCCAGTCGCTCCTGACCACTGCCGTCGCACAGTGGGTCGCCGAGGAGGGCGGACGTCTTGGCGTGTGTTCGGGTGGCGAGCTCGCGATCGCGCTCGTCGCGGGCGTGGACCCGAACCAAATTGTGATGCATGGCTGCGCCACAACTGCGGGCGAGTTAGGCGGAGCGGCAAGCGTCGGGGTC
The DNA here is from genome assembly GCA_963828065.1 of uncultured Actinomycetota bacterium. Classification (GTDB taxonomy): domain Bacteria; phylum Actinomycetota; class Actinomycetes; order Mycobacteriales; family Mycobacteriaceae; genus Mycobacterium. The sequence continues at coordinate 389,434 of CAWHDL010000004.1, forward strand.
GGACGAATTGTCGTGGACAGCCCGTTAGAGGTCGCTTTTCTGGACAGCGGTGTGCGTCGGCCTCAAGCCGTTCAAGTCCGCGTTGGGGTGACGAACCAGCAGTTCGACTCCGCGGCGCAGTACGGGCAGGCCGCCGGCGCGGTCGAGCGGATACTGGCTCATCCGCTGCTCTACCTGGTCGGTCTGCACTGCCACATCGGTTCGCAGGTGACCGACCCCTCGCTATACGGCGACGCCATCCGCCAACTGATCCCACTGATGGCCGAGATCCGCGCTCGTCACGGGGTGATACTGACCGAATTGAATATCGGTGGCGGACACGGCGTCCCGTATGTGCCCGGCGACGCGGAGTTGGATCTCGACGCGTTGCGAGACTTCATCGACGATGCGCTCGACGCGTCGTGTGCTGCCGAGCATTTTCCCCGCCCGGCTATCGTGGTCGAGCCCGGCCGCGCGATCAGCGCGCGCGCCGGTGTCACGCTCTATCGGGTCCTGCGGGTGCAGTCACAACCCGGCGGGCGCACCTCCGTGGTGGTCGACGGCGGCCTGGGCGACAACCCTCGGGTCGCGCTACATCACGCTCGCTACAGCGTCGCGCTCGCCAACCGTCACCCACTCACGCCGACGCAGCCGATGACTGTCGTTGGCCGGCATGGTGATTCCGGCGACGAGATCGCCCGTGACGTGCCGTTACCGGCCGATCTGGGTGCCGGCGACCTGCTCGCCGTCTCGTGCACCGGCGCTTATCACCACAGCATCGCGTCGACCTACAACGTGGTGGGCCGGCCACCGCTGGTCGCAGTGAAGGACGGAAGCACTCGCGAACTCGTGCGCCGGGAGACGATCGCCGACATATTGTCGCGCGACCGCGCATTCGACGCGCGGCCGCCGATACGGCGTCAGCGCGTCCAGAGCGGGTGTGAAGCGCTGTTCCACGGCACGTGAGTGGCGCGGGTGTGGGTGGTGACATTGAACGGTGTCTGGTGTTGTCTGCGGTGACATCGACACCTGCGGCGACGCGGTCGACGATCGAAGGGTCGGCGGAAAACCCACGCCGGCACCGAAATCACAAGACCATACCTTCGATGAAACGAGAACCGTCATGAATACTCTTGTCGGGCAGCGGCTATGGAAATACAAGCTGATGGCAGGCGTGCTGACCATCGTCGTGGGCGCCATCTTGCTGGCATGGCCAGGGCCGTCGATCCTGGTCGCCGCGACCCTGTTCGGCGTGTACCTGCTGGTCAGCGGACTCGCCGAACTGTTCATCGCCGTCACCGTGCGGCTGTCGACCGCCACCCGAGTCATGCTGTTCATCAGCGGCGCACTGTCGGTGGTCTTGGCCATCTTGTCGTTCCGCCACTTCGGCGACGCCTACGCGGTGCTGCTGCTGTCGCTGTGGATCGGAATCGGCTTCATCTTCCAAGGTGTTTCAGGGGTCGTCGCCGGTATCGGCGACAGCGACCTGCCCGGCCGCGGCTGGTACGTCTTCGCCGGCATCGTCTCGGTGCTCGCCGGCCTGGTGGTGCTGGTGTGGCCCTTCGACTCCATCGCCGTGCTCACGCTGGCGGTCGGCATCTGGCTGGTCATCATCGGCATCGTCCAGATCGTGCAAGCGCTCCAAACCCGCAAGCACGCCAAAACCGCACAACACACCGTCGACGACATATCAAAGCGGCTGGCCGCGTGAGCGATTGACCCGCCGCGATCTGCCGACGAAAGGACGAAAATGACCGTTACGCAGCACAACGCGAGATCGGCCCGAGGCCCCAGACCGGTCGAACGGCGGTCACCTGACGCCGAATTGAGCGCGCGGTTCGAACGGGACGTCGTTCCATTGCAACAGACCCTCTACCGTCACGCATTTCGGCTCAGCCACAACCACACCGATGCCGACGACTTGGTGCAGGAGACCATGTTGAAGGCATACGGTGCCTTCCACTCATTCCGACCGGACACCAACCTCAAAGCGTGGCTGTTCCGAATTCTCACCAATGCGTACATCAACGGCTACCGGAAGAAGCGGCGCCAACCGGCTTTGTACTCGACCGAGCAGGTCACGGACCAGCACCTGGCCGAGGTCTACGCTCACTACACACCAATGGGGACGCGTTCCTCAGAGGACGAAGCGCTGGATTTGTTGCCGGACAACGACATCAAAGCGGCCATGCAGGCTCTGCCGCCGCAGTTTCGCGACGTCGTGTATTACGCCGATGTTCAGGGGTTCCGCTACAAGGAGATCGCGGCGATCATGAAAACCCCGACCGGTACCGTGATGTCGCGCCTGCAGCGCGGCCGACAACGACTCCGCAGTCTGCTCGGCGACGACGCCGCCCGTGTTGAGCCAGAGCCACTGCCTGCTGCCGGATGACGCGATGTCAGACGATCAGCAGAACGACCGGCGAAGGCTGACCGACATCGGAACCTTGACACTGCGCGGCCTCGCGCTGGCGGTGTTTTCCGCGGCGATTGGTGCAGCGGCAGCGATCCTTGTCCATCCGTCCACCGTCAGCAGCCAGTTGTTTGAACCTAGTTCTGCGGTCGGGCGATCTGCGATCAACGTTTCCGTTTCTCCGCTCGAGCAGGTGGCCGCGAAGGTGCTGCCCAGCGTGGTGACGCTGCAGACAGACCAAAGTGACCAATCGGAACTGGGCTCGGGCATCATCCTCACGGCTGACGGACTGATCATGACCAATAGCCACGTCGTGGCGAGCGACGCGAGCGCCCCACCCGAGTCGGGCGCCGTGGTCACGTTCAACGACGGCCGTACCGCGCCGTTCACGGTGGTCGCCACCGACCCGACGAATGACGTCGCAGTGGTTCGGGCGCAGGGTGTTTCGGGGCTTACCCCGGTCTCGTTTGGCACCTCGAACGACCTTCGAGTCGGCCAGCAGGTGGCCGCGGTGGGTTCTCCGCTCGGGCTGGGCGACACCGTGACTGCGGGTGTCGTCAGCGGGCTCAATCGGCCCGTGTTCACGGCCACTGGCGACGACCAGGTGGCGGCCTACGACGCCATCCAAACCGATGCCGCGCTCAACCCGGGGAACTCGGGCGGTGCGCTCGTCGACATGAATGGGCAGCTGGTCGGAATGAACTCTGCGGCACCGGGCCAAGTCGGCCTCGTATCGCAGAGCGGTTCTATCGGCATCGGTTTCGCGATTCCGGTTGACATCGCCAAGCGAATAGCCAATGAACTCATGACCACCGGTGGGGCCTCGCACGCTTCGCTCGGAGCGCAGGTGAGCACCCAGGACAACGCCCGTGGCGCCCGGATCATCGCCGTGACAGACGGTGGGCCGGCCGCGGCGGCTGGTCTGTCCGACGGGGCGCTGGTGACGAACTTCGACGACCAGGCGATCGAAGATAACGCCGCGCTGGTCGCAGCGGTGCAGTCGCGGGCACCGGGTGCCCGCGTGACCATGGACTTCATCGACCCTGCAGGCAATCACAGATCTGTGCACGTCACCCTTGGCGCCGACGGGGGCCCGCGGTGATCCCAAGTCCTAGGGGCTTGGCAACCGCCGAGTGTGAATCTGGCGACGCCGAATCGGCGTGTCGCGTCGGTGAATTCACTGTCGCGGCGGCCCATGCGGCCTTCGCCGGTGCGCGCCCTACCTGTCCTGGCTGAGGAAGTAGTAGCCGTCGGCGTCGACCCAGCCGATGTCGCCGGTTGCGCACCAGTCGTGCACCATTGCGATCTGGGTGTCACGCGGAGAATTCCAGTAACCCTTCATCACGTTGTGGCCGCGTACATGGATCGCGCCCGATACACCCGCGGGCACAACCCGACCATCTTCGTCCACAACCCTCATTTGCACGCCATGGATCGGGGTGCCGATCGACCCCGCCTTACACACGCGATCGGGGCGGTTGAAGCTGGCCACGCCCGACGTCTCCGCGGCCCCGTATCCTTCCAGGATTTGGCACCCGAATGTGTCCTCGAAGCGATGCAGAATCTCAGCCTCCAGCGGCGCGCCCGACGAAACACAGAGGCGCAACGAGCTGGTGTCGGTGTCGACGCGATCGGCGGCGGCCAGCATCGCCGAGTACATCGTCGGCACGCCTTGGAAAACGCTGACTCGTTCGGTCGAGATCCTGGCCAGGGCCTGCCGGGGGTCGAAGCGCGGCAGCAGCGCCAGCGTGGCGCCGGTGTAGAAGGCGGCTCCCAGGCCACAGGTGATACCGAAGGCGTGAGACAACGGCACTGCGGCCATCACCACGTCTTCCGGCTGGAGTTCGAGCACGGTTCGGGCGACGACGGCCTGGTTTCTGAGGAAGTTGGCGTGCGTCAGTTCGGCGCCCTTGGGTGCTGCGCGGGTGCCTGATGTGTGGACGATCATTGCGGTGTCCTCGGCGGCGCGGCGCACCGGTCGGGGATGTCGTTCCAATTCCCGGGTCGGTCTCCAAGTCTGCTCGCCGAGCTGGGCATGTCGCGTGCCGGCGGCTTTTGCGCCGGCCGAGCACGCCGCCGCGCATTCCGGTGACGAGAACACCACCTGCGCTCCGGTGTTCTTCAGAAAGGTCTCGACGTGGGCGGCGCTGCGTTCCGGGCTGATCGGCACCACGACCGCGCCGGCGTGCAGAGCGCCGTAGAAGGTCACCGCGAAGTCGCGGACGTTGGGTGCCATGACGCCCACCCGGTCGCCGGGTTGCAGCCCCTGCGTGGCGAGCTCGCTGGCGAACCGCGCCACCCATTGGGCGAGCGAGGAATAGGTCGTGGTCTCGTCGTCGGAGCGGACCGCCACCCCATCGGGGTACATGTCGGCAGACTCGGTCAGAAACCAGCTCACGTTGGTCACTGCGACTCCCACTCCCGCGAACTTTAGGTCCAAGTCAATCCCCGGGGTCAATCGTCGGGCGGGCAAGCAGCGCTGTCGATGGACGCCGTGACAACGCTCATCCGCCGCGGATGTGGCGGCCAACAACGCGGCTACATGAGCCGGCGATGCACCTCGAACGCCAAGCGACTGGTCGTTGCAGCCCATCAGACGCGACGGGTCCCGGGTCGGCGAATTCGGTCATGGCTCACGGAGTTCCGACACACTCAATTTGGGCCGCCCGCGGTATCACGTGTTCGCCAAGGCGGCCGGCGAACGCCACCAGATCCGTCTCGTCCACCGGCGGCATGACATCAATCAGGTCGAAGCCCAGCCTGGCGTATTGCTCTGCGATCGTGAGGAATCCGTCGAGGTCGGCCAGCGGGTCGACGATCATCATCACCGTCTTTTGGATCTCGGCGGGGTCGCGCCCGGCCGCCTCGCAATGCCGATGCAGCACGTCGATCTTGTGGGCTGCTTCTTCGACAGTTTGGAAGCTGCCGTTCCACGCATCGGCATACTCGGCGACCAGATGCAACGTCTTGCGCTCACCGGTGCCACCGATCAGGATCGGCGGGGCGGGCCGCTGCACCGGTTGAGGTGAGCACAGCGTCTCGGCGAGCTGGTAGTACTTTCCGTCGTAACGTCCGTCGTCCGAACTCCACATCTGGCGGCAGATTTGTAGGGTCTCCTCAAGGCGCTCGAAGCGTTCGGCCGTCGGCGGATACGGCACCCCCAGGCCGGCGTGCTCGCGCTCATACCAGGCCGCTCCGAGCCCGAACACCGCCCGTCCCCGCGACAGCACATCCAGGGTTGTCACCGTCTTGGCGAGCAGCCCCGGATAGCGATACATCACACCATTGACCAGCACGACAAGCTTGATCCGTTCGGTGTGGCCCGCGAGATATCCCAGCGAGGTGTAGACCTCCAGCATCGGCGACTCGGCGGGCCAGAGGTTGTCCATCTGAAAGAAGTGGTCGGCCATGGTGAACCAGGAAGCGCCGGCCTGCTCGGCGGCCCTGGCCGCCGAGGCGAGCGTGGTCGGCAGCGCCTGCACGCCGCCGGGCACGTCGAAGTTGACAAAGTGAAAACCTATCTCCATCGTGATCCCCTAATCAGTTGTTCCCGAATCAGATTCGGCCAGCCGGTCCAAAAGTGTCATCGCATGCCGCACTACTCGACGTTCGTCTTCGGTAAGTCCGTCCTGCAGTACCCTGGCCAGCCATTCCTCCCGCGCTCCGATGTGGTTTTCGGCTTGCCCCACCCCGGCAGCGGTCAACGAGATGAGTTGTCGTCGGCCGTCGGTGGGGTCGGGGCTGCGCTGGATGAAACCCCGTTCTTCAAGGACCGCCAGGATCGCGCCGATCGCTTGGTGGCTGACCGCCTCCTTGCCGGCCAGCACGCTCGTCGATGACGGGCCCTCCTTGCGGAGCCGGGTCAGCACGGCGGCCTGTGAGCTGCTCAGATCGTCGATGAGCGCCAGCGCGCGGATACGGCGACGCAGACGACCGAACACCACCTTTACCTCGCGCGCGGTGGTGGCGGCGGAACGCGACACTGGACGGCCCATACCATGAGGCTATCTCCGCAATCTAAATTGCGCAAGCTGGATTGCATACCTCAACGTGGCTCGGCGTGGTCGGTGTCGGCATGGGTCTGGTGATGCCGACGGCGTTGAACGCCGCGCTCGGCGCGCTGGAGCCGGGCCGGGCCGGTTCGGGATCGGCGCTGATCCAGGCACTGCGGCAAGCGGGTGGCACCATCGGGGTCGCCCTGCTCGGCACCGTGATCAATGCCGGGTATCGCGGCGCGGCGCCGATCGTGCACGACACCGCCGTGCAGGCCCGGATCGACGACAGCGTGTCCTCGGGAATGGCGGTCACGCGCGCGGTGGGCAGCCCGGATCTGGTCCATGCCGTGCAGTCTGCTTTCGTGCACGGGATGTCGTTGATGCTGCTGGTCGGCGCGGTGATGTCGGCGGTGCTGGCGATCGTCGCCGCGACCGTGCTGCGGCGAGGTTCGACCGGGCGTCACCGCACCCGCCGGGGACAGCAAGCGGCCATCAATCAGCGGCAAGATGAGCGACAATCGGTGTATGCCGGTCGATGATCACTCCGTGGGCCTGCGCGAGCGCAAGAAGCTGAAGACTCGCGAGGCGATCCGCCGTGCGGCATTCCGGCTGTTCGACGAGAGCGGATACGCCAACACCACCGTGGAGCAGATCGCGGACGCCGCCGAGGTGTCGCCCAGCACGTTCTTCCGCTACTTCCCGTCCAAGGAGCGTCCGAGATCTATCATAGCAGGTCAGAGACCATGTTCTGGGCCGATACCGGAATTTTGTGCAACAGGATTGCGCTGTTGACCAGGAAAAGGGCCTGAGAAGGGCGTAGAGGCACGATCAGCCACGGGGTGGTGTGAGGACCGTCGGGCACCTCGGCGAAGGTCTCGGCCACAGTCCGCAGAGCTGCGGCCACCTCACGCCGCTCGGACGGGTCTGGGGCGGCCAGTTCGTCGAGAAGGGCCGCGTAGGACTTCTCGGTGCCGGAATAACTCCTCGTTGTTTGTCGACGCGGGGGTCTGACAACTCCCCCGTGCCAAGCATTACCGACGCAAGACGCTGACAGCGGCGCGGGCATGCCAGAGCTCTGATTCTGACGTCGGTCATCGGGCCGAGTCGACATGGCTCCGTAGGGAACGGAGTTGAGCCGAAGTCCCGAGGGCGATCAGGATCGTGTCGGGATCCAGGCGCGTGTCCGGAGCCGGGTTCGCGATGAACTGGCCACTCGCGGTCCTTATGGCCAGCACCAGCGCCCCGTTTGTCAACCCATGCGCCGTATCGGCCAAGCACCGACCGACCAGAGGCGAGGCGAGAGTGATCTTGATTTCCTCGATTCGGTAATCGAGAGTCTCGTCGTGCATGACGACGTCAAGGAACTCGGCCACGTGAGGCTGCAATGCAAACGCCGCCATCCGCCGCCCGCCGATCAGTTGCGGATTGACGGCCCGGTTGGCTCCGGCCCGCAACAATTTGGACTTCGACTCCTCGGTGCGGGCACGGGCGATGATGACGAGATCGGGTCGCAACGCTCGACTGGACAAGGTCACATAAACGTTGTCCGCATCGGTGTTCAGCGCCGCGATCAGCGCATGGGCATGCCCGATGCCAGCGGCCTCCAGAATGCTGTCGTCGGTGACATCACCCAGCACCGTCGGATAGTCGAGACCCTGCAGGCGGGCGGGGTCTCGATCGACGACGACGACCTGCTTCCCGAGCGCGTCGAGATACAGCACGCTGGCCCGACCAACGCGGCCCCATCCGCAGATGATGAAATGACCAGTCATCCGGCCTATCTGCCGCTCCATCCGCCGCCTCCCCACTTGCTGGCGTAGGTGCCCCTCGATGAGCGCTTCGAGGAGGACCCCGAACATGTACAGCGCGGTTCCCACACCCACGAGGATCAACGCGATCGTGAACAACTCGCCCACCGTGGACAGCGGGTGAACCTCGCGGAAACCTACCGTCGTGATCGTCGTGACCGTCTGGTACAGCGCTTCGACAAATCCGAACCCGAGGATCACATAACCCACAGTCCCGGCAACGATCACCAACCCAAACGCCAACAGCGCTCGGCCAATCCGCCGAAGAGAACTCACTTCGTAGATTGTGCACCCAGACGCGGACCAATCTCGGGGAAAACATCAGATCCGGCGGCCATATCCGTATCAGACGGCGTTGGCTGATTCCGGTCCCTGTGGCCGGACACCATTGAGGCATCTACACGATCGAGGGCTACCCGCTGGTCAAGCTGCTGATTCCGGTCCCTGTGGCCGGACACCATTGGCCAACTGTGTCTTGAGGATATGAAATGCGTTGAGCCATCGTTGATCACACGGTGCTGTCTTCGGAAATTTACCGGTACAACGTTGCACGACTCACTCCGAGATATTTGGCGACATCCCCAGCGGTGTGCCCGTCTGACTTCATCCGCCTCGCGGTAGCGATGTGCTTGATGTCGTCGACCTTGCGGTGGCGCCCGAACTTGGTCCCGTTGGCTCGGGAGGTTACACGCTTGAGGGCCGTCCGTTCGCGGACCAGCTCGCGCTCATACTCCGCTAATGAACCCAGCACACCGATCATCATCCGGCCTGCTGCGGTGCTGGAGTCGATCCCATCACTGGTGGAGATCAACGTAACCCCACGGTCGGTGAGAGCCTTGACCGTCTCCAAGATGTGCAAGGTGTTGCGGCCCAACCGGTCCAGCTTCCACACCACCACGGCGTCGCCCTCACGGACGTACTCCATCAAGGCTGCCAAGCCTGGTCGGTCGTCTCGTGCGCCGGACATGGTGTCCGAGAACGTCTTCGAGACGCCAGCTGTCTCCAGCGCCTCCTGTTGTTGATCCAAGGTCTGGGTCACCGTGCTGACGCGCATGTACCCGATCCGGGTGCCTGCGCTGGGGCGGATGCCGTTCTCATCCGTGCGTCTCACAATAGGTACAACACCATTTACAAGACATTGATTTCCGAGACGGACTTCTGAGACACCGCCACCAGGCAAAACGGGGCACGAACCACAGAGGCTCGGTTTGTCTTGTATGTGGTCCTTACCTTTCTTGCAGGGGGTTCGTTGCCGCTGGCGTTAGGCTTCGAGCCACCCAGGGGCAGCGGGTATGGCTTTTATGTCGTTGCCGGCTGTGATGGCCAAAATAGATTGGCCGCCCGCTGTCCCGCGACGACTCGACCGCTAATTGAGAGATGCGATTGGATCGCTGTGTAAGGACACGACGGCGTGGTCGTCTGCTGGGTTGTTGATCGGAACGACAGCGAGCAGGGAGGTGGTTGTGGGCCAACCGTTGTGGGCTGGTGTTGATGCTGGGAAATCGGATCACTACTGCGTGGTCATCGATGCCGATGGGAAGCGGCTGTTGTCGCGGCGGGTGGCCAACGATGAAGCCGCGCTGCTGGAATTGATCAACGCCATTACCGCGCTGGCTGACGGCGATGAGCTCACCTGGGCGATCGACCTCAACGCGGGTGGAGCGGCCCTGCTGATCGCCTTGTTGATCGGCGCTGAGCAGCGGCTGCTGTACATCTCTGGGCGCACCGTGCACCACGCCTCGGGTGGCTACCGCGGCGAGGGCAAGACCGACGCTAAAGACGCCGCGGTGATCGCCGATCAGGCTCGGATGCGCCGTGATTTGCAGCCGCTGCGCCCGGGGGATGACATCGCGGTGGAGCTGCGGATCCTGACCAGCCGACGCACCGATTTGGTGACCGATCGCACCCGGGCGATCAACCGCCTGCGTGCCCAGCTGCTGGAATACTTCCCCGCGCTGGAACGCGCATTTGACTACAGCGCTAGCAAGGCCGCGCTGATCTTGCTCACCGGGTATCAAACCCCCGAAGGGCTGCGCCGCGCCGGGGCTGCCCGGTTGGCGGCGTGGTTGCGTAAACGCAAGGCCCGCAACGCCGATGCCGTAGCAGCCGCGGCGATCGAAGCAGCCAAATCCCAGCACACCGTGGTACCCGGGCAACAACTGGCGGCGGCGATGGTGGCCCGGCTGGCCGAGGAGGTGATGACCCTCAACACCGAAATCGGCGACACCGACGCGATGATCGAGGAGCGATTTCGCCGCCATCGCCACGCCGAAATTATCCTGAGCATGCCCGGCTTCGGCGTTATCCTTGGCGCCGAGTTCCTGGCCGCCACGGGCGGGGACATCGCTGCTTTCCGCAACACCGACCGCCTCGCGGCCGTCGCTGGACTGGCCCCGGTCCCGCGTGACTCCGGGCGCATCAGCGGCAATCTCAAACGCCCCCGCCGCTACAACAGACGGCTGCTGCGCGCCTGTTACCTGGCATCCCACAACGCCATCCGCACCGACACCGCATCACGGATCTACTACGACCGCAAACGCGCTCAAGGGAAACACCACACCCAAGCCGTGCTGGCACTCGCCCGCCGCCGCCTCAACGTCATGTGGGCGATGCTGCGCGACCACAAGCCCTACCAACCCGCCGCACCTAATGCCGCAGCGGCTTGACAACTTCATTGAGAATCTATTTCGAGACGGCGTTCAGTTCTGCTCGGGCCTGGTCGATTTGGTCGTATGCGTAGGTCACCATCTCGGCGGTGGTCATCGTTTCGCCCTTGCGGGGAGCGATTCGTAGGTCTGGTCGCCGAGGACGTCGCGGAGGTGGGTGATCGTCGTGGTGATTTCAGGAAAGCCCGCCGTGCTGAGGGGATCGACGGCGAAACCGGCGATGACCGCCGCCGGTTCGTAGCGTCCGAGCCGGTCCAACAGGGCAGTGAGGACAGCCAGCGGGACGCCGATATGGCCGGTATTGCCCGCGTCGTCGAAGTGGCGGATAGCCACAAAGACGTAGTCGAGCGCGACCAGCGTGTCGCCGTGGGCGGCCTCGAGGGTGGACAGGGCGACCGCCAGGCTTGCTTCGTTGAAGCGGTTGCCACTGTCCCGAGCGAGCACCATGCCCCGACGCAGGGCCTCGCGTGCTACGGCGGGATCGGCGTCGCGGAAGGCAAACCCGTACGCGAAAAGCGCGAGTGAGAGCACATACGGGTTGCGGGTGGCTTCCGCGGCGTCGATCAGGCCCTCGGTGGCGGTCATCGCCTCGTCAACAGCACCGACGGCCGTCAGTGCGACGACCAGTTGTGTCTGGGTCTGGGCATGAGTGTCGCGACCGCGTGCCAGCTGGGCGCGGCACCACTCGACCTGCCGTTCGGGCTGCGCGATGAATAGGTATGGACCGCCAAGCACGCCCTCGCCGCCGAACGGCAGCTCGTAGTCTCGGCCGCTGCCGAGAAGCGTCTGACCCGCGTCGCTGTACCCGACAGCCGCCTCGATCCGTCCGACGAAGTAGCACATCGACGCCATCTCGTACAGGGCACCCAACCGGGGATGGTCGACGGCGCGGGCAGGCTCGATCAGCTCTTCGGCCCAGCCTATCGGCTCGTAATTTCCGGCCTGATTGCCCAGGATCGGCCCGTACGTCGCAATTGGAGCCGCCACGTCGACGTCGCCATGATCGGCGGCCCACCGAAACGCCGTGCGCAGATTGGCCAGTTCGGCCCTGAACCATTCGTGGGCCTCCCGCTGTCGCGGGCTGTCCCACAGGGCCATGATGTCGGCCTCGCGCCCGGCGAAGTAGCGGGCGTGGGCGGCCCGAACGTTGGTCGCCGCCCCGGTGGCGACGAGTTGTTCCTCCGCGAACTGGCGGATCGTCTCCAACATCGAAAACCTGGTCCGCCCCGATGACGGGTCGGCGACGAGCAGCGACTTACGCACCAGCGCGTCCAGCCGATCGAGGATGACGTAGTCATCGGAGTCATCGCACCCGGCCACGGCGCAGGCGCTTTGGAGGTCGAATCCACCCGCGAACACCGAACATCGCTGAAGCAGCGCTTTTTCAGCGTCGCCGAGGTGGTCGTAGGACGGCGTGCCGCAGTGTTTGGTGGCGTTCCAGTCCGCGTCGGGAGCCAACCAGCAGCCGGAACCGCTGATCGAGACGATCACGCACCTCGACGGGGGTCATCGACGCCATCCGCGAGGCCGCCAACTCGATGGCCAGGGGTATCCCGTCAAGGCGGCGGCAGATCTCCACGACCGCGCCCGCCTCGTCAGCGTTGGCCAGCGAGAAGCGCGAGGCCACACTACGGGCGCGTTCAACGAACAGATTAACTGCCGCGCAGTCGATGCCCGCGCCGACGTCCAGCGAGGGCACCAGCCACAGTTGTTCGTCGGCAACCCCCAGTCCCTCGCGGCTAGTTGCCAGAATTTTGACGCTCGCTGATCTCGCGTGGATGGCCTCGACCAGATCGGCGGCGTCGTCGCGCACGTGCTCGCAGTTGTCGAACACCAACAGCCGGACTCTGCCCTCCAGCGCGGTGGCCACCGACTCGCTCACGCTCTTGCCCGGTTGCTGAGTGATGCCCAGCACCGCAGCCAGTGCGTCGGGCACCGCCGCCGGATCGGTGACCGCAGCCAATTCGAAAAACCAGACCCCGTCGGGAAATTCGTCGGCGAGCTGCCCGGCGACTTCTGTTGCAAGGCGGGTTTTGCCGACCCCACCCACCCCGGTCAGCGTCACCAACCGGTGAGCCTTGACCGCTGCTTGCACCTCGCCGACCTCGGACTCGCGCCCGATCAAGCTCGTGGTCGCGGGCCGCAAATTTCCCGGAGCCGTATCCAGCGCCCGCAGCGGCGGAAACTCCGTGCGTAGTCCTGGCGCTCGTACTTGAAACACCCCGACCGGCATCGGTACATCGCGTAGCCGTCGCGGCCCCAGATCGAGCAGGCTTACTCCACTGAGCAGAACCGCCGTCGAATCGGCCACCAGGACCTGGCCACCATGACCCGCTGCCATCACTCTGGCGGCCCGGTTGAGCACCGCACCGAAGTAATCCCCGTCGCGCAGCTCGGCTTCCCCCGTGGCGATCCCCATCCGCACCGGCAACTCCAGCTCCCGCTGGGCGGCCACCGCCGCATCCACCGCAGACCTGGGCGAGGCGAACGCGGCGCACACACCGTCGCCGGTGTGCTTGAACATGAAGCCGCCATGCGCCTCAATCGCCCCGCGCAACACTTCGTCATGCGCCAGCAGGGATGCCCGCATCCCATCGGCGTCGGCCTCCCACCGACGAGTCGAACCCTCGACATCGGTGAACAGGAACGTCACTACACCCGAAGGAGCAGCCGCCCGATCAGCGGACACCCACGCAGAATCTCACAACAGACCCGCGCCTACCTCGTACATCGGCGGATCCGGCCCGGTCACCGGATACACATGGTTTTGAGTATCAAGAGCGGTGGAGACGCATCATGCTTCGCGCAGGAATGCCCGCAGCCGGTCGAGTACTAATTCCGGTCGTTGCTCGACGATCCAGTGACCGACCCCGTCTACCGTTTCGAGTTGAAAATCGGTGAACCGATCGGCGTAATCGCGCAGCAGGATCGGAGTGATCACGGGGTCATCCATCCCGTGCAGCCACCGGACCGGGACGTCGACCCGTGCCTCGGCGTATTCGCCGCGCAGCCAACGCGGGAGTTCGCGGGCTTGGGCGGTGCGGTACCAGCGTGAACCGGCGACAGCGTGACCCGGCTCGCCCATCCGGCGGATGTACAGATCCAAATCTGGCGGCAAGAATCCGGCACCAACCCAGCGGGCTACGAGCCGGGCGTAGCGACCCTTAGGGTCGCCGATAATTCGTGGTCCCACCATGGGGATCACCATCGGGATCTGATACCACAACCGCCACAGATCACGAACCAATGCCAGATCAAGTTTTGACCATGGTCCAATCGTGTTCAGCCCGAAAAAGCCCGTGACCTTTTCCGGGTGGCGCAACATCATGATGATCGCGACGGGGCCACCCCAGTCGTGGGCGACAAGCCGCACCGGCCGAACGCCCAGCCGATCCAGCACGGCGGCGAGGTCATCGGCCATGTCGGTCTTGAAGTAGCGGTCGTGGGGGGCCGAACTCCAGCCCGCACCGCGCAAATCCGGGCACAGCACGCGGTAGCCATCGCCCGCCAGCGGCCCGATCAACTCGTGCCACTCCCACCAGTTCTGCGGGAACCCGTGCACCAGCATCACCGGTGCGCCGTCGGCTGGCCCGGCGTCGGCCACATGAATCGTGACACCTCCGCCCAGATCGACGAAACGGTGTTCCACGCCTTCCAGTTCAGGAAGTGAATCAACGTTCACTGTTGCTCGCTTTCCATCTGAGGGCCCGTTTCGCCTTGCACAAAACCTCGTCATGCGCGACCGACGCCGCCCGCATTCCCTCGGCGTCCGTCTCCCACCGACGGGTCGAACCCTCCACATCGGTGAACAGAAACGTCACCACCCCCGAAGGAGCAGCCGCCGGATCAGCGGACACCCACGCAGGATGTCACAAGGAACGCCGTCCTACCTCGAACATCGTCGGATCCGAGCCTGTCATTGGCGTTGGCTATGTTTCCCGTATGGCTGTCACCGAGTCCCGTGAAGTCGTCATCGAGGCAACGCCCGATGAGATCATGGACGTGTTGTTCGACCTCGAGTCGTTGACCGAGTGGTCCTCAGCCCATCAAAGGGTCGAGATTCTCGAGCGGGACGACCAGGGCCGCCCGAGCAAATCTCGGCAGGTCGTCAAAATTGTGGGCGTCAGCGATGAGCAGGTGCTGGCTTACACCGTTCTCGACGACGGCGTGAGCTGGACACTGGTCAGCGCCAAACTACAACGCGCGCAGGACGCCCGCTACACGCTGACTTCCGATGGCGATTCCACCCGGGTCCGCTTCGAGCTCACGGTTGACCCCCTCGTGCCGCTCCCGGGATTCGTGATCAAGAAAGGGGCCAAAGGTCTGATGGACACCGCCACCGAGGGCTTGCGCAAGCGGGTGCTCGAGGTCAAGAAGGGCCACCCTTGATCCGTTGCGCCATCGCTTGAGCGATCCCATGGTCAACCTCACGCTGGTCAAGAACGGGATCGAGCCGACCGCCGCCGCACAGCGGGCAAAGGATTCAGGTACGGCTTAACCTCGCTGAGAGCGCCGTGCTGCACTTCTCGCTCCAGTGCGCGGGCCGTCTTCTCGTCAGGGGTTGCGACGAACCGATACTCGTACCGCTCGCAAATGCGGTCCCTTGTCAGGTCGTCAAGTGACAACTCACCCGCCCCGATTTGCTCCTGCTGTTCGGGTGTGGGGGCTGGAACGATGAAGCGGTCGCAGACATAGACGCAGAACTGATCGCCGCTGCGTCCCCCTCTCCGGTGAGAATCCAGCCGACCCCACAACCCGTTCGTTTTCTTTGGCTCATCTACGGCATCGGCTTTCACGCCCCTACCCGCCATCCCGACATAGATGAACTGGCCGGAGTCCCAGATCGTGTACACACCCGGCTTACGCGGCAACAATGGGTTGGGCCAATCGGAGAACTTGTAGATGGGCCCGTTTTCCAGTCTGGCGAGATCGTCTTCTGGCATGGTCGAAGCATCCCACGCCGTTTCGACCCGGCGGTTCAGAAATTCATACTGACTTGCGAGCGCGATGCCTGGGCGGCGTCAGACGCCGGGCGTCGAAATTCGGGATTGTGTAGGCGGCAGATTTCATAGCGCGCGCCGTGCGAGACATCGAGTAGCGCGGGCAGGGTGGTGACGGTTCCCCAACGAGGAGAAGGCAATAACGTTATCGCCCTTCGACGTACACCATGCGCGATGGGCCGCTCATCGAGACGAACACAAGGATCGATACCCACACCTGTTGGGACGTTGCAGATTAAGTAGGAAACGCTCTGGTGTGCCGCTCGGATTCGATTGCAATACAACAGGGTTCACGCTCACACACAGCCACAGCGGCCCTGAGGCCCTCCGGCATGGCCTGGGTTGCCTTGTCCAACTGGGCCACCGTGGCCGGGACGACCTTGTGCGCACGCTCGACACGGTCAGCACCGCGCACCTGACACGGATCGGCGGTGATCAGTTCGTCGGCCACGGCGCTTCTCATGATGGAGTGCAGCAGCGTGTACACCAGCATCCTCATCGAGGGCTTGCCGGGCAGCAGGCCCGTGTACCAGACCTTGACCTGGGCTGCCGTGATCCCAGACAGTTCACGCTGCCCCCACACCGGCAACAGGTGCTTCTGGAGCATGTACTGGTAGCTGGCCACCGTCCTGGGCTTGAGTGGTCTGCCCTCTGTTCGGCGCTGCACCAACCACCGGTCGGAGTACTCCCCGAAGGTGTGGTGCTGCGGCCTGCTTGCCGCCTGCGGGTTCCACAGGGACAAGTCCATGTCACGGCGTCTATCGGTCAACCAACACTCGGCGTCTTCCCTGGTGGCGAATGTCGTGGGGGCGAGGACACGTCTCCCACCGAGGGGGTAGTGGGCCTGCCAACGCCCAGAAGGCAGCTTGCGGATGGCCCCGAACCGGCGTCGTCTGGCCCTGCTCATGGCCTCCTCCTTCCGTGCGACCCGCGTGCGATGAGCGACAATCGGTGTATGCCGGTCGATGATCACTCCGTGGGCCTGCGCGAGCGCAAGAAGCTGAAGACTCGCGAGGCGATCCGCCGTGCGGCATTCCGGCTGTTCGACGAGAGCGGATACGCCAACACCACCGTGGAGCAGATCGCGGACGCCGCCGAGGTGTCGCCCAGCACGTTCTTCCGCTACTTCCCGTCCAAGGAATCGGTGCTGTTGGCCGACGACCTGGACCCGGTCATGCTGGCGGCGCTCGCGCGGCAACCCGCACACCTGTCCCCGGTGGCCGCGGTCCGCAGGGCCGCCGAAGAGTCGTTCGCGACGATGTCGGAAGACCAGTGGGAGGTCGAACGGACCCGCCAGCGGCTGATGTTCTCCATACCCGAGATCAAGGCCGCCCACTACGACGAGTATTACCGGACGATCAGGATGCTCGCCGAGGCCTTGAGCCAGCGCCTCGGGCGGGATCGCGACGACTTCGAGCTCCGGGTCTTCGCGGGCGCGCTCACCGGCGCGATCATGGGCGTCGTCGACCAGACCGGACCGCTGGTACTGGACGACATGTTCCGCGCGCTGGATTTCCTGGAGAAGGGCATGCCGCTTGCCTGACGTCCGGCTACGCTCACCGGGATGCAATCGCTGAGCAGGCGTGGCCTTCTCGAAGTCGGAGTGGCCGGGCTGGCAGGCGCGGCGGGGCTGCTCACCGCGACGGCCTGCTCCACGAAGAAACCTTCCAACGGCTCGCCGTCCACGGTGACCGTCAAACACTTCTTCGGCGAGACCACAATCCAGGCACCGCCCAAGCGGGTGGTGAGCGCCGGCTTCACCGAACAGGACGACCTGCTCGCGGTCGGCGTCGTGCCGATCGCCGTGACGAATTGGTGGGGCGATCAGCCGTTCGCGGTGTGGCCGTGGGCGCAGCCCAAGCTGGGTCCGGCGCAGCCGGCGGTGCTGTCTCTTGACAACGGCATCGACTTCGACAAGATCGCCGCGCTGAGGCCGGATCTCATCGTCGCCACCAACGCCGGCGTGGACAAGGACAGCTACAACCGGCTGTCGGGCATCGCGCCGACCATCCCGCAGTCAACCGACAACCCGTTCTTCGAGCCATGGAAGGTGCAGGCCGCCGCGATCGGACAGGCGGTCTTCCAGGCCGACGAGATGACGTCGCTGATCAGCGACGTCGACAAGAAGTTCACCGATGCGGCCACGGCCAACCCGCAGTTCAAGGACAGGAAAGCCGTCCTCCTGCAGGGCATTGTCTACCGCGACAACGTGATCGCGATGCTGGGCTGGCGCACCAATTTCCTGACCCAGCTGGGCTTCGCCCTGCCCGACAACATCAAGGAGTTCGGCGTTGACGACAGCCGCGCGTTCATCCCCCGCGACAAGGCGGTCGACGCGCTCGGCGCCGCCGACGTGTTGATCTGGACCACGGAGAGCGACGACGAACAGGCGCGGCTGGTCGCCGACCCGACGTTCCTTCAGCTGAGGTCCACCATCCAGAAACGCAACGTGCTCACCGGCAAGGACCTGGCGGGGGCCATTGGGTTCTCGTCGCCGCTGAGCCTGCCCCTCATCGCCGCCCAGTTGCCACCCATGCTCGCCAAGGTCGTCAGCTGAGATGCCGCACGCGGAGACCGAGATCGCCAACCTGCTGTACACGTATGCCGAATACATGGACTCCGGCGACTTCGCCGGCGCGGCAAGCCTTTTCCGGCACGCGCGACTGCGGGTCGGCGGCGGGGGGACGGCACCGTGGATGCCGACACCATGCTGTCGCTGTGGCGGGGAATGGTCATCGTGTACCCCGACGGCACTCCGCGGACCAAGCACGTCGTCACCAACCCCATCATCGAAGTCGACGACGCCGCGGGCACCGCGACCTGCCGCAGCTATTACACCGTGCTGCAACACACCGACGACTTGCCACTTCAGGTCATCGTCACGGGCCGGTACCACGACCGATTCGAGCGGGTTGATGGCCGCTGGCGATTCGCCTACCGCGATTACTCGCTGATCGATGCCACAGGCGACGTCAGCCATCACCTATCCCGGCAAATCTGACCGGGTGGTGTTTGGATAGCCGGGTGACCATCGGCGATGCGCCCGACCAGGAGCAGCAGCACACCGGTTTCGCTTCCGTCGGTTCCGTCTACTATCCGGTGCTGGTCGGCGTCTTCACCGCTCTGGTGATCATCTCCAACATCCTGGCCACCAAGGCGATCGCGTTCGGGCCGGTCGTCGGCCATCTGTCGATCATCACCGACGGCGCCTTCATTCTGTTCCCGTTGAGCTACGTGGTCGGGGACGTTCTGGCCGAGGTGTACGGGTTCCGCGCGACCCGGCGCGCGATCTACGTCGGGTTCGCGATGCAGTCGATCGCGGTGCTGGCGTTCTGGGTGACGATCTTCATGCCCGCGGCGTCGTTCTACACCAACCAGGAGTCGTTCGAGGCCGTCGTCGGCGCGTCGACGCTCATCGTCATCGGCAGCCTCGCCGGGTTCGTCGTCGGCCAGATCCTGAACGCGTGGGTCGTGGTCGCGATCAAAGCCCGCACCAAGGAACGGCATCTGTGGGCCCGGCTGATCGGATCGACCATCGTCAGCGAGTTCGCCGACACGCTGGTGTTCTGCAGCTTCGCGGCCTGGGCGATCGGCATCAACACGGTGCGCGACTTCCTGATCTACGTGATCTGGGGCTGGTTCTACAAGTCGGCCGTGGAAGCCGCCGTCATGCCGATCACCTACCGGGTGATCGCACACATCAAACGCCGCGAGCCCACCTATCAGCCTGCCGTGTAGGACGATACGTTCGCCCCCGATACGTCAGCCCTTGAGACTTTGCTAAGGCAGCTCTGGCAGTGCGCTCAAGGTTGGTGCCCTGCACGAAATCCGGCGCTACGTTGAGTAGATGGGTGTGGCAACCGATTTGAGGATGCTCGACTACGGCGATCGCGCCCTGCTGCTGGAATGCGAGAGCACCGCGGAGGTGCTGGCGTGGGCGGACGCGCTGCGGCAGGCCGACCTCCTCGGTGTCACCGACATCGTGCCCGCGTCGCGCACGGTGCTGGTCAAGGTCGACGGTGCGCGTTATCTGCCGCTGACGCGGCAGCGCATCGAGAGGCTGCGGCCGGTACTCGACGACGGCATCGCCGCGCCGGGCGTGCCCGACATGGTGATCGACGTCGTCTACGACGGCGCGGACCTCGAGGAGGTCGGCCGCATCACCGGACTCGGCGCTGCCGGTGTCGTCGCGGCCCACACCGGCACGCCGTGGCGGGTGGCGTTCGGCGGATTCGTCCCCGGCTTCGCCTATCTCGTCGGCGGCGACCCGCGGCTCGACGTGCCGCGACGGGACGAACCGCGGACCCGCGTGCCCGCCGGATCGGTCGCGCTGGCAGGCGAATTCAGCGGCGTGTATCCCCGCCAGACACCGGGCGGCTGGCAGCTCATCGGGCGCACGGACGCCGTGCTGTGGGACATCGACCGGGCCGATCCGGCGCTGCTGACCCACGGCATGACGGTTCAGTTCCGGGTGGGGGCACCTCCCGCTCGCGGGGGAGCGAGATGCAGCGTGATGACCCGGCCAATGCCCGCCCCCGGCTGCCCGCCGGTCACGCTGGAGATCATGCGGACCGGTCCGCTCGCGCTGGTGCAGGACCGCGGCAGGCCGGGCCTGGCCCACCTCGGCGTGACCCGCTCCGGCGCCGCCGACCGTCGCTCTCACACCCTGGCCAACCGGCTGGTGGCCAACCCCGGCGACCGCGCGACCATCGAGGTGATGTTCGGCGGGCTGACGGCGCGGGTTCGCGGCGGCAACGTCGCGATCGCGGTCACCGGTGCCGACACCGACCCCGCCGTCAACGGAATACCGTTCGGCATCAACAGCATTCACTACGCCCACGACGGCCAGGTGATCTCGCTGGGCGCCCCGCACTCCGGCCTGCGCACCTACCTGGCGGTGCGCGGCGGCATCGATGTCGAACCGGTGCTCGGCTCGCGCAGCTCCGACGTGATGTCGGGGATCGGTCCACAGCCGCTGCAGCCCGGCGACGTGCTGCGCGTCGGCGATCACACCGCCGACTTCCCCGAAGTCGATCAGGCGCCGGTCGCGTCGCTCACCGAGGACCCGATCGAGCTCAACGTGGTGCCCGGGCCGCGCGACGACTGGTTCATCGATCCCGACGCGCTGGTGCACAGCGAGTGGGTGGCCTCCGACCGCAGCGACCGGGTTGGCATGCGGCTGGACGGCCGGCCGCTGCAGCACCGCTGGCCGGATCGCCAGCTGCCCAGCGAGGGTGCGACCCGCGGCGCGATTCAGGTGCTGCCCAACGGGTTGCCGGTGATTCTCGGCCCCGATCATCCGGTGACCGGCAGCTATCCGGCGATCGGTGTGGTTACCGATCACGACATCGACCGGGTCGCGGAGATCCGCCCCGGTCAGCAGGTGCGCTTGCACTGGTCGCGGCCACGCCGGCGGTGGTAGACACCACTTGTGCGCACGCAGGTCCACACGGCCCGCCTCATCCACACCGCAGACCTCGACAACGAGACCCGGCGCAACACCTACCGGCTGCTGGCCGACGCGTTGGAGGGCGATTCACCGTTCCATCGCCAGTAGGTGCTGATTAGGCGCCTGGGCGGTGAAATATACTGCGGTGGAATATAATTGGTGGCACCTCGCGGTGAACGGTGATGTCGTTGACCTCCAGGATCACGATGGTGGGATCGCCGGCTGGAACTAACTGCTCGATCGAGCTTTCTAACCAGACGCTGGTGCCCTCGATGAACACCGCACCGTTCTCGGTCAAGATGGCTTGCAACCCCGCGAACCAGTCGCCGGTACGCGCGGTCAGCGTGCGCGCGGCCTCATCGTGCGACTCGCCCAGAACGCTGATGCCCAGCCGCGGAACGTCCTTCAGCTTCGGCCATGTGGTGGACGTATTCTGCACATAACGACCCCAGCGGCGGATCCCAGTGACACCGGCACGAATGTGCTGGCCGCCAGTCCTACCCGAGCGCCGACTACCTCAGCGACGATCGCGATCACGCCCATGGGGAATGCCGAACGCCTCGCGCAGGGACGCCTCGGTCAAAATTTGCCGCTATCGCTTTCCTCCCCGGCTCACACTGCGCGGGAGGACGTGCTCATCGATACCTATGCGATCTATGGGATCAGGGTGTGCCGTATCCGCCGCCGCCGGGGGTTTCGATGACCAGTGTGTCGCCGGGCTGGACTTCGGTCGAGTCGCACCCGGCCAGCTCGACGATGTTGCCGTCGGCGCGTTCCACGCGGTTGCGTCCCAGCGCCCCGGGTGAGCCGCCAGCCATACCGTAGGGCGCTACTCGCCGATGCCCGGACAACGTGCTCACAACCATGGGCTCGGTGAACTGGATTCGACGGACGGCGCCGTTACCGCCGCGCCATCGTCCGGCACCACCGGTGCCGCGACGGATGCCGAACTGCCGCAGCAGCACGGGGAAACGCCATTCGAGCACTTCCGGATCAGTGAGCCGCGAGTTTGTCATGTGCGTCTGCACCACGGACGCCCCGTCGAACCCGTCGCCGGCCCCGGAACCGGATCCGAGGGTTTCGTAGTACTGGTGCCGCTCGTTGCCGAAGGTGACGTTGTTCATCGTCCCGGCTCCCTCGGCCTGCACACGCAGCGCGGCGAACAGCGCGCCGGTGATGGCCTGTGAGGTTTCGACGTTGCCGGCGACAACCGCAGCCGGGTAGGTCGGTGCGAGCATCGTCCCTTCCGGGATGACGATGTGCACCGGGCGCAGGCAGCCGTCGTTGAGGGGGATCTCGTCGGCGACCAGGGTCCGGAACACGTAAAGCACTGCGGCGGTCGCCACCGACGATGGCGCGTTGAAGTTCGTGTCCAGCTGAGGAGAGGTTCCGGTGAAGTCGATGGTCGCGCTACGGGTGGCGCGGTGGACGATGACGCGGACGGCGATCGTCGCGCCGGAATCCATGGTGTAGCGGTATTCGCCGTCGTCGAGCCTGTCGATGACGCGACGGACCGCTTCCTCGGCGTTGTCCTGGACGTGGCGCATGTAGGCCTGCACGACATCGAGGCCGAAGTGGTCGATCATCTTGCGGACCTCGTCGACGCCCTTCTGGTTGGCGGCGATCTGGGCGCGGAGATCGGCGAGGTTGGTATCGGGATTGCGGGATGGGAAGGGAGCTTCGGTGAGTAGGCGCCGGGTTGCCGTTTCGCGGAACTGTCCGTTTTCTGCCAGTAGCCAGTTGTCGAACAGCACGCCTTCCTGGTGGATTTCGTGGCTGTTCGCGGGCATGGAGCCGGGGGTGATCCCGCCGATTTCGGCATGGTGCCCACGTGAAGCGACAAAGAACAGGACCTGCTCGCCCGCAGCGTCGAAGACCGGGGTCACCACGGTGATATCCGGTAGGTGGGTACCGCCGTGGTAAGGGTCGTTGACCGCGTACACGTCACCGGGCCTCATGGCGCCGGCCCGGCGGCGGATGACTTCCCTGACGGTGGTGCCCATCGAGCCGAGATGTACCGGAATGTGCGGTGCATTGGCGATTAGGTCGCCGTCAGGATCGAACAGCGCGCACGAGAAGTCCAGCCGCTCACGGATATTCACCGACTGGGCAGTCGCCTCCAGCCGGAAGCCCATCTGCTCGGCGATCGACATGAACAGGTTGTTGAAGATCTCGAGGAGCACCGGATCGGCCTCGGTGCCCGCATCAGGCTGCCCGGGGGCTACCACCCGCTCGGCGAGTAGATGTCCGGACTGGGTCATCGTCGCCTGCCAGCCATTGTCGACGACGGTGGTGGCGTTGGCCTCGGCGATGATCGCCGGGCCGGTCATAGTCTCCCCTGGCCGCATCCCCTCCCGGTGACGCAGTGGGGCTTCGCGCCACAATCCGCCCGAGTAGACCCGGACGGTTTCCGGGGAGGCGGCGCTGTCGGCGACCTGATCACCCAGGTGGGACAGGTCGGATTGCTCGGTGAGCCCGGTCGCCTCCACCGAGATCGCTCCGGCGATCAGCGGACGGTCCATCAAGAATGAGTACATGCCACGGTGAGTGGCGTCGAACGCCGTGGTCATGGCCTCAAGCCCAGCGAGTTCAACCGGGACCGCGGTATCGGTTCCGTCGTAGCGCAGATGCACCCGGCGAACCGCTCGGATCCGCTCGGCCGGGATGCCCTCGTCAAGCAGCTCGGCACGCGCGGACTGCTCGAGGGAGTCCGCGACCGTGGCCAACCTCTCCAGGGCGGCGGCCTCAAGCCGGATCTCCACCGACTGCTCCCGCATCGCCGTTGTGTCGGCCAGGCCGATCCCAAGCGCGGAGAGCACACCAGCCATCGGCGGGACGAGCACAGTGCGGATACCGAGCGCATCCGCGACCGCACACGCGTGCTGCCCGCCGGCGCCGCCGAACGTGGTCAGCACGTACCGGGTCACGTCGTGTCCCTTTTGGACGGAGATCTTCTTGACCGCGTTGGCCATGTTCGCCACCGCGATCCGCAGGAACCCCTCGGCAACCTGCTCGGGCGAGCGCTCATCACCGGTGGCCGTCCGAATGGCGGCGGCCAGCTCGGTGAAGCGGCGCCGCACGATCTGATCATCCAGCGGCTGCTCGCCGCCGGGACCGAACACCGCCGGAAAATGTGCGGGCTGGATGCAGCCGAGCATGACATTTGCGTCGGTGACGGTGAGCGGGCCGCCGCCGCGGTAGCAGGCCGGGCCCGGGTCGGCCCCGGCCGAGTCCGGGCCGACCCGATAGCGGGTGCCGTCGAAATGCAGGATCGACCCACCCCCCGCGGCCACCGTATGGATGTCCAGCATCGGAGCGCGCAGCCGGACCCCGGCCACCTGGGTGTTGAACACACGCTCATACTCACCGGCATAGTGCGATACGTCCGTGGAGGTGCCGCCCATGTCGAAGCCGATCACATGATCGAACCCGGCCACTGCCGACATCCGCACCATGCCGACGATGCCCCCAGCAGGACCCGACAAGATTGCGTCCTTGCCGCGGAAATGCCCAGCCTCGGCCAGCCCACCATTGGACTGCATGAACATCAACCGCACGCCACCCATCTGGTCTGACACCTGGTTCACATAGCGGCGCAGCACCGGGGACAAGTAGGCGTCGACCACGGTGGTGTCCCCCCGCGGGACCAATTTCATCAGCGGGCTGACTTCGGATGACAGCGAGATCTGGACGAAGCCGACCTGCTCGGCCAGCTTGCCGATCTCCCGCTCGTGCGCCGGGTACAGGTAACTGTGCAGGCACACCACCGCGACCGCGCAGATCCCGTCGGCGTGGGCCTGCCGCAGCTGTTCGCCCAGCAGCTCGAGATCCGGCGCGCGCAGCACCGTGCCCTCGGCCGCGATCCGCTCGTCGACCTCGACGACCCGCTCGTACAGCATCTCCGGCAGCACAATGTGCCGGTCGAAAATGCGCGGACGATTCTGGTAGGCAATGCGCAGCGCGTCGCCGAAACCGCGGGTGATCACCAGCAGCGTGCGCTCTCCCTTGCGCTCCAGTAGCGCATTTGTCGCCACGGTGGTGCCCATCCGCACCGCCTCCACTTGCGCGACCGGCACGGGCACACCTTCGGCGGTCCCGAGCAGCGCACGGATCCCGGCAACCGCCGCGTCGCGGTACCGCGCAGGGTTCTCCGACAGCAGCTTGTGCGTCAGCAGTCGCCCGTCCGGCCGCCGTGCCACGATGTCGGTGAACGTACCGCCCCGGTCAACCCAAAACTGCCACCCCGCACCAGCCACCAGGACTCCCTTTCACCGAGCACCAACTCTATCGGCGAGCAGGTGAACCGCCCGGCCGCCGGTGCGTTCATCACGACCCGCCACGTGCCCGAACGGCGCCGTTGGGTAACTTGATCCTCCCGAGACCGCGGTCGCCGTACTGCCCTCAGCCCCTTGGTGCCCCCACGGCGAGCAGCGCACCACAATTCGCGACCGCTTTTGCATGCTCCGCAAAACGTTCGTAGCAGCGCGCTGCCAACGTGAGGTCGATCGCCGCGTCGACGTCGATCACACCGGAATTGGACAACAGCTGCTGATACAGCAGATGCCGCAACCGATTCACATTGTCGTCACCCCCGGTCAGCTCCGCCACACCGACCGTCGTGTGCGACTCCACGACATCGGCTGCCTTTGCAACTGTGTCGAGGCAACTCTCGCTCAGCTCACGAAGCACGCCCAGAAGTGGGGCCGGTATCGACGCCCAGGCACGCCGGGTCCGGGCGATGTCGGCGACCTCCCGCGCCAGTTGCGCCATGCGCTCGGCTTCGGCGTTGACGTGGACAGCTGCGATGGTTGTCGGCAGCTCCGCCACCCTCGACTGGGCACGAAGTGCCAAGAGGACGGCTGCATGGTCCTCGAGCTCATGATGCAGCGCGGACAGCGTCTCATAGGCGGCAGCGATGCTCTCGGCCGCGGGAGGATCAGTGCTGAACAGGGCGGCCGTCGCGTGGCTCATCGCGGTGCTCGTCAGACGAATGAGGTCGACCAACGGAGCAGTCATGCCACCGAGCTCCTGGGCCCGCTTCCCGCATCGGTTGACCTCCCGGTTCGCCGCCTGCCACGGTCAGTAACAATACCCGTCGGCGAGCCCCACAAACGTTGGCTGCGAACGGATCCGACATTCCCCGATTACGGTCCCACCGACAACCAGTCCTCAGCGCGGCTCAACGCCTGACTCGCGGCGGCAACGTCGGGATCGCGGTGACCGGTGCCGACACCGACCCCGCCGTCAACGGAATACCGTTCGGCATCAACAGCATTCACTATGCACACGACGGCCAGGTGATCTCGCTGGGCGCCCCGCGCTCCGGCCTGCGCACCTACCTGGCGGTGCGCGGCGGGATCGACGTGACACCCGTGCTCGGGTCCCGCAGTCATGACGTGATGTCTGCGCTCGGCCCCGCGCCGCTGCGGCCGGGCGACGTGCTGCCGGTCGGCGATCACACCGCCGACTTCCCCGAACTCGATCAGGCGCCGGTCGCGTCGCTCACCGGGAGCCTGATCGAGGTCGCGGTGGTGCCCGGCCCGCGCGACGACTGGCTGACCGATCCCGACGCGTTGGTGCACACCGACTGGGTGGCATCGGATCGCAGCGACCGGGTGGGCATGCGGCTGGTCGGGAACCCGCTGCAGCACCGTTGGCCCGATCGTCAACTGCCCAGCGAGGGTGCCACCAGGGGCGCTATTCAGGTGCCGCCCAACGGGTTGCCGGTGATCCTCGGCCCCGACCATCCGGTGACCGGCGGCTATCCCGTCGTCGGTGTGGTCACCGATGCGGACATCGACCGGATCGCCCAGATTCGGCCCGGTCAGCCGGTCCGCTTCCACTGGTCCCGGCCACGCCCGGCGTGGTAGACCCGGATGTGTGCACACTCAGGTCCACACTGCCCGCCTGATCCACACCGCCGACCTCGACGGCGAGACCCTGCACTGCGCACATGAGCTGTTGATCGACGCGTTCGGGGGCGACTTCAGCGAGGACGACTGGGAGCACACGCTCGGTGGCATGCATGCGCTGATCTGCGACCACGGCGCGCTGATCGCCCACGCTGCGGTGGTTCTGCGCCGGCTGATGTATCGCGGGGCACCGCTGCGGACCGGCTACATCGAGGGCGTCGCGGTGCGCGAGGACTGGCGCGAGCAGGGCCTCGGCACGGCGTTGATGGACGGGGCCGAGCAGGTGATCCGCGGGGCCTACCAGCTGGGCGCGCTCAGCCCGTCGGAGCCGGCCCGCCGGCTGTATCTCAACCGTGGCTGGATCCCGTGGAAGGGCCCGACATCCGTGCTCGCACCGGCAGGGCCGACCCGGACACCGGACGACGACGGCACCGTATTCGTGCTGCCGGTGCATGTGAAGCTCGATCCGACAGCAGATTTGGCGTGCGACTGGCGATCCGGTGACGTCTGGTAGGCCGCGTAGGTTGGAGGGATGACCAGCCCACAAGCCTTCCGCCCCGACCACGAGATGTTCGACAGGCTCTACCGCGGTGAGCCGACGTTCGACGGCGCTCCGCCGCCGACCGGAATCCCGTGGGATGTCGGACAGGCGCAGCCGCGGCTGATGGAACTCGAGGCGCTCGGCGGCATCACCGGTGAAGTACTGGACATCGGCTGCGGACTCGGCGACAACGCGATTTTCCTTGCCTCACGTGGATATTCGGTGACCGCGCTCGACGGTTCCGCGACCGCCATCGCGCGTGCCCGCAGGCGGGCCGCCGAGGCCGGTGTCGTGGCGGCACCTCCCGCTCGCGGGGGAGTGACGTTCGGCGTCGCCGACGCCACCGACCTCACCGGCTACGACGGACGGTTCGACACGGTCATCGACAGCGCGCTGTATCACTGCCTCGACGACGACGGCCGCCTCTCCTACGCCGCGGGCCTGCACCGCGCGACCCGGTCCGGCGCGCGCTGGCATCTGTACTGCTTCTCCGACGGGAACGTCAACGGCGTCCTCGCCCCCAGGGCTGCGGTGACGGAGCGGAACATCCGCGACACTCTGACCGCGAACGGCTGGCGGATCGAGTTCCTCGGCCCGACCACCTACCTGGCCAACACCAGCTCATTCGGCGGGAATCCGAACAATCTGCCGGAACAGATGCGTCAGCAGATGCCCCCGGAGCAGCTCGAGCAGATGCAGGAAGTCGCCAAGCGGTTCGCCATGATCGCCCCGTTGCTCGACGACGACCGCATGTACCTGCCGTTCACGGTCGTGCACGCCGTCCGGGTTGACTGATCGGTTCGCGTCTCAGCGCCAGCGCCGCAGGATCTCCCGGGACCGGGCGGTCAGCGCAGCCTGCCAGTACGGGCCGAAGCTGATCCGCCCAACGCCTAACGGCCCGAACCACGCCGGGTCGGACTGGTCGGGCACCGCGATGGCGTTCACGGGCAGCGGAAGTTCGCTTGTCAGGCGGCGCAACGTGGCCGCGTCGTGGCGGCCGACCGGGTAAAGCACGTCGGCGCCCGCCTCCGCCGCGGCCCGCAACCGGGCGATCGCCCGGTCCACCCGCGAGTCCTCGTCGCCGTCCTTGCGCAGGAACAGGTCGGTGCGGGCGTTGATGACCACATGCACACCGGCTGTGTCGGCCGCGGCCCGCAGCCTGCCGACCAGATCGGCGTGCTCCTGAACCGACCGCAGCCGCTTGCCCTCGCGGTGGACGGTGTCCTCGATGTTGAACCCGACCGCGCCGACGCCGAGGAGGCCGTCGATCAGCCTCTGGGCGGGCTCGCCGTAGCCCGACTCGATGTCCACCGAGACCGGTACATCGACCGCCGCGGTGATCTGGGCGGCGCGTGCGAGCAGGTCGTCGAATGCCATGCCCTCGCCGTCGGGCTTGCCCACCGAGTCGGCGACGGGATGGCTGCCGACCGTCAACGCCGCGAACCCGGCGTCGACCGCCAGGTTGGCCGACCACGCGTCCCACACCGTCGGAAGCACCACCGGATCACCGGGTCGGTGCAGGTCAAGCAACGTCACCGCGCGCTGAGCGAGGTGTTCTGCGGTGCGCTCCACCAGGCAAACCTCCGGTCGGTCACGTGACTGTTCTCACGCAGGACTCAATGATGCGGGTCCCACCGCGTGTCGTACTGTTGCTCCTGACACCTTCAGCCCAAGGAGGACCCCTTGTCCAGCACAGCTGCTGAACTTGCGGAGCTACACCACCTCATCAATGGTGTACGGCGGTGCGCGATGTCGCTGAAGGCGCGTTACGGTGACAACCCGGCGATGCG
Source organism: uncultured Actinomycetota bacterium (assembly GCA_963828065.1). Lineage (GTDB taxonomy): Bacteria > Actinomycetota > Actinomycetes > Mycobacteriales > Mycobacteriaceae > Mycobacterium. The sequence continues at coordinate 418,987 of CAWHDL010000004.1, forward strand.
CCGCATCGTCAACGACGCTGACAGGCTGCTCAACGATGTCGATCGGCTCGACATCGACGCCGCCGAACTGGATGAGGGACGCAAGGCCTCGCAGCAGACGGGAGAGAAGATTCCTGTGCCGGACACGCAGTACGACTCCGACTTCTGGCGAGATGTCGACGACGAGGGCGTCGGCGGCCAGTCCGGTACCCGATGAGCGCGCCCACCACGCAGCGCAAAGCCACCGGAGTCTTTTCCCCCACCCGCGCAGAACTACCGGAGCGGACGCTGCGCACCGACAGGTGGTGGGTTCCCACCCTCTGGACAGACCTCGGCTTCGCCGCGTTCGTCATCTACGCCACGGTTCGGGCGTCCTTGGGCAGCAACTACTGGGTGCCGGAATATCACTACCTCACGCCGTTCTACTCCCCGTGCGTCAGCAAGGGGTGCGTGGCCGGATCAAGTCACTTCTGGCCGCAATTTCTGCCCGACGTGTGGTGGCTCCCGTACGCGGCGATTACGCTGCCGTTTCTGCTGGCGTTCCGGCTGACGTGTTACTACTACCGCAAGGCCTACTACCGGTCGGTCTGGCAGTCACCTCCGGCATGCGCTGTCGCAGAACCGCATTCGCGCTACACCGGCGAAACCCGCATACCGCTCATCGTCCAGAACTCGCATCGGTACTTCTTCTATGCGGTGTTCCTCATTTCGATCATCAACAGCTACGACGCGATCACGGCGTTCCATTCCGACCATACGGCCAGCGGCTTCGGGTTCGGCCTGGGCAACCTCATCCTCGTCGTCAACGTGATCCTGCTGTGGGTGTACACGTTGTCGTGTCACTCGTGCAGGCACGTGACCGGCGGGCGGCTGAAGCACTTCTCGAAACATCCGGTGCGGTACTGGATGTGGACACAGGTCAGCAAGCTGAACACCCGGCACATGCTCTACGCGTGGATCACGCTGGGCACGCTGATGATCACCGACTTCTACGTCATGCTGGTGTCCAGCGGTGCGATCCATGACCCGAGATTCATTGGCTGACCGGCCACACCATCAAATGAACACTGCACCAAGTGAATTCTGCAAGCGGGGTTTCTCTCAATGACTGAAACAGAACGGCATTCCTACGACGTCGTGGTCATCGGTGCCGGCGGCGCGGGGTTGCGGGCGGTCATCGAGGCGCGGGAGCGCGGCCTCAAGGTCGCGGTGGTGTGCAAGTCGCTGTTCGGCAAGGCGCACACCGTGATGGCCGAGGGCGGCGCTGCGGCGGCGATGGGCAACGTCAACTCCAAAGACAATTGGCAGGTGCACTTCCGCGACACGATGCGTGGCGGGAAGTTCCTGAACAACTGGCGGATGGCCGAACTGCACGCCAAAGAGGCACCCGACCGGGTGTGGGAATTGGAGACCTACGGCGCGCTGTTCGACCGCACCAAGGACGGCCGGATCAGCCAACGAAACTTCGGCGGTCACACCTACCCGCGGCTCGCCCACGTCGGCGACCGCACCGGCCTGGAGTTGATCAGGGCCCTGCAGCAGAAGATCGTCTCGCTGCAGCAGGAAGACCACGCCGAACTGGGCGACTACGAGGCGCGGATCAAGGTCTTCGCCGAGTGCACGATCACCGACCTGGCCCTCGAAGAGCGAGCCGGGGAGCCGGACCGAATCTCTGGAGCGTTCGGCTACTGGCGGGAAAGCGGGCGCTTCATCCTGTTCGAGGCGCCCGCCATCGTGATGGCCACCGGCGGGATCGGCAAGTCGTTCAAGGTGACGTCGAACTCGTGGGAGTACACCGGTGACGGGCACGCGCTCGCGCTGCGGGCCGGGGCGAATCTGATCAACATGGAGTTCGTCCAGTTCCACCCCACCGGGATGGTCTGGCCACCGAGCGTGAAGGGCATCCTGGTCACCGAGAGCGTGCGTGGCGACGGTGGGGTGCTGAAGAACTCCGAGGGTGAGCGGTTCATGTTTTCGTACATACCGCCGGTGTTCAAAGGTCAATATGCCGAGACCATCGAAGAAGCCGACGCCTGGCTGTACGACAACGACAACAACCGGCGCACGCCCGACCTACTGCCCCGCGACGAGGTGGCGCGAGCGATCAACGCCGAGGTCAAGGCTGGCCGAGGCACCGAACACGGCGGTGTTTATCTCGACATCGCGTCGCGTCGGTCCCGCGACGACATCCTCAAACTGCTGCCCTCTATGCACCATCAGTTCAAGGAGTTAGCAGGCGTCGACATCACGAGTGAGCCCATGGAGGTAGGCCCGACCTCTCACTACGTGATGGGCGGCATCGAGGTGGACCCCGACACCGCCGCGGCGACGGTGCCCGGGCTGTTCGCCGCCGGCGAGTGTTCGGGCGGCATGCACGGCTCGAACCGGTTGGGCGGCAACTCGCTGTCGGATCTACTCGTATTCGGCCGGCGTGCCGGGCTTGGCGCCGCAGATTACGTGCGCGGCCTGAACGACCGCCCGTCGATCGACGATGCCGCGGTTTCCAAGGCCGCAAAGTTGGCCCTGGCGCCGTTCGAAGGACCGTCCAACGGCGCGAAACCGGAGAACCCTTACACATTGCACCTCGATCTGCAGCAAACGATGAACGACCTGGTCGGCATCATCCGCAAGGCCGACGAGGTGGCCGAGGCGCTGTCGAGGCTCGACGAGCTCCGCGAGCGGTTCAAGAACCTGCAGGTGGAGGGCCATCGCCAGTTCAACCCCGGTTGGCACCTGGCGATCGATCTGCGCAACATGTTGCTGGTCAGCGAGTGCGTGGCGAAGGCCGCGCTCACGCGCACCGAGAGCCGCGGCGGCCACACCCGTGACGACCACCCCGGCATGGATGCCGACTGGCGGAAGACGCTCCTGGTGTGCCACGCGCAGGGCGACGCGGTGGTGCCGGACGTCACCGTGACGCGTGAGGCGCAGGTTCCGATGCGACCGGATCTGTTGGAGCTGTTCGACATTGACGAACTCGGAAAGTACTACACCGACGAGGAGCTGGCCGACCACCCGGGACGGAGTTCATAGTGGCCTACAACGCGAAACTACGTGTCTGGCGCGGTGACGAGACCAGCGGGGCGCTGCAGGATTTCACGGTCGAAGTGAACGAGGGCGAGGTGGTGCTCGACATCATCCATCGCTTGCAGCAGACGCAGACACCCGACCTCGCCGTGCGGTGGAATTGCAAGGCGGGCAAGTGCGGCTCGTGCTCGGCCGAAGTCAACGGACGGCCCAAGCTGATGTGCATGACGCGCATGTCGACCTTCGGCGAGGACGAGGTCGTCACCGTCACACCCCTGCGGACCTTCCCGGTGATTCGCGACCTGGTCACCGATGTGTCCTTCAACTACGAGAAGGCAAGGGAGATCCCGTCCTTCGCGCCGCCGAAGGAGCTGCAGCCCGGCGAGTACCGCATGATGCAGAAGGACGTCAACCGCAGCCAGGAGTTCCGCAAGTGCATCGAGTGCTTCTTGTGCCAGGACACCTGCCATGTGATCCGCGACCACGAGGAGAACAAGACGTCGTTCGCCGGGCCGCGGTACCTGATGCGGATCGCCGAGCTGGAGATGCATCCGCTCGATACCCTCGACCGGCGGGAGTCCGCCCAGGAGCAACACGGCCTCGGGTTCTGCAACATCACCAAGTGCTGCACCGAGGTCTGCCCCGAACACATCAAGATCACCGACAACGCGCTGATCCCGATGAAGGAGCGCGTGGTGGACCGCAAGTACGACCCGGTCGTCTGGCTGGGCAGCAAGATACTCCGCCGGAAGTAGCTGTACGGCTGCGCGTTACGCGCCGAGTCGGCGGAATGTGCTGCGGTGAAACACAATTGGCGCCACATCAGGGTGCACGGTGATGTCGCAAACCCGTAGGATCACGATGGTGTGGTCACCGGCTTGAACCAACTGCTCGATTGAGCTTTCCAGCCACACGCTCGTGCCCTCGATGAAAACCGCGCCGTTGTCGGCGGACACGGTCTGCATCCCCGCGAAACGATCGCCGGTTTGCGCGGCCAATGTGCGGGCGGCCTCGTCGTGCGACTCGCCCAGCACGCTGATCCCCAGCCGCGGCACGTCCTTGAGCTTCGGCCAGGTGGTGGATGTGTTCTGCACGCAGAACGACACCAGCGGGGGGTCCAGCGACACCGGGACGAAGGTGCTGACCGCCAGCCCCACCCGGGTGCTGCCGACCTCGGCGGCGATCGCGATTACTCCCGTCGGGAAGTGACCGAACGCCTCCCGCAGGGCAGCCTCAGTCAGGTTGCCGCCGCTCATCGTTGCCTCCGAGTTCACCCTACGTCCAAGATCATCCGCGCCGGTCGAGCTGGTAACCACCGCAAGAGTGCGGGCTCCCGTTCCCAGCAGCAGCCAGCCGACCAGCAGGGCCAGCATCGTCAGCAGTTCGCCGTAGAGCGTGTGCGCGATGTGCAGATCGCCGCCACCGACCTGGGGATAGCCGGTCAGTTTCAGATACAACCGGGTGAGCAGGATCGTCGCGATCGCGATGAAGATGAACGACTCCGCGTGACTCTGGCCGAGGAAGTTGCGGGTCAGCGGACCGCGATGCTGCCCTATCACTATCGTCCCTGCCACTATCAGCTCGCGGAACCGCCCTCCCCCAAGTTGAAAAGCGTAGTGCGCGCCTTCGCGGATCACGGCGCAATAACGAGGGATAACCAGCGGCCCATCAGACGCCGTCCCCGACAGGCGAGTCGGCACGCTGCCGCCCGTCCTCGTCCAAGATCATTCACGCAGGTCAGAACGGCTACCAGCGGTTAGTCGAATATCCAACCAACCGGTGTGTTAGTTAGCTCACAGAGACATTTGCGAATAAGTTACCGCGCGGTATAGTTGCACCAGTTACTGGTGGGTAACTTACGAGTACCCAACCACGTGTGGCGCTCTCAACGAGGAGGAACCGTGAGCCACTATAAGAGCAATGTGCGCGATCAGGAGTTCAACCTGTTCGAGGTACTCGGCGTTGACAAGGCGCTTGGCCGAGGCGAGTACAGCGATCTGGACGAGGACACCGCGCGCGAGATGTTGGCTGAAATCACCCGGCTGGCCGAGGGTCCGATCGCCGATTCATTCGTCGAGGGCGACCGCAACCCGCCCGTCTTCGATCCCAAGACCCACTCGGTGACGTTGTCGGAGCCGTTCAAGAAGTCGGTCCGCGCCGTTATCGACGGCGGCTGGGACAAAGTCGGCCTCGAAGAAGAGCTCGGCGGCATGCCGATGCCCAAGGCGCTGCTGTGGGCTCTGCAGGAGCACATCCTTGGTGCCAACCCCGCGGTGTGGATGTACGGCGGCGGCGCCGGATTCGCGAACATCTTCTACCACCTCGGCACCGAGGAGCAGAAGAAGTGGGCTGTGTTCGCCGCAGAGCGCGGCTGGGGCGCCACGATGGTGCTGACCGAGCCCGACGCGGGCTCCGACGTCGGCGCGGGCCGCACCAAGGCCATCAAGCAGGACGACGGGTCCTGGCACATCGAGGGCGTGAAGCGCTTCATCACCTCGGGTGATTCCGGCGACTTGTTCGAGAACATCTTCCACCTGGTGCTCGCCCGCCCCGAGGGCGCCGGCCCCGGCACCAAGGGTCTGTCGCTGTTCTTCGTGCCGAAGTTCCTGTTCGACTTCGAGACCGGCGAGATCGGTGAGCGCAACGGCGTGTTCGTCACCAACGTCGAGCACAAGATGGGGCTGAAGGCCTCGGCGACCTGTGAGCTGTCGCTCGGCCAGCACGACGTTCCGGCCAAGGGCTGGCTCGTCGGCGAGGTGCACAAGGGCATTGCCCAGATGTTCGACGTGATCGAGCAGGCCCGGATGATGGTCGGCACCAAGGCCATCGCGACGCTGTCGACCGGCTACCTGAACGCGCTGGAGTACGCCAAGAGCCGGGTGCAGGGTGCCGACATGACCCAGATGATGGACAAGACCGCGCCCCGCGTGACCATCACCCACCACCCCGACGTGCGTCGCAGCCTGATGACTCAGAAGGCTTACGCCGAGGGCCTGCGCGCCGTCTACATGTACAACGCGACGTATCAGGACGCCGCAGTGGCGGAAGCCGTCTACGGTATCGACGCCGAACTGGCAGTCAAGGTCAACGACCTCTTGTTGCCGGTCGTGAAGGGCGTCGGCTCCGAGCAGGCCTACGCCAAGCTCACCGAGAGCCTGCAGACCTTCGGTGGTTCGGGCTTCCTGCAGGACTACCCGATCGAGCAGTACATCCGTGACGCCAAGATCGACTCGCTCTATGAGGGCACCACGGCCATCCAGGCGCAGGACTTCTTCTTCCGCAAGATCGTCCGCGACAAGGGTGTGGCGCTCGCCCACGTGGCGGGCCAGATCGAGGAGTTCGTCAAGAACGAGGACGGCAACGGCCGGCTGAAGGCCGAGCGTGCGCTGCTCGCCACCGCGCTGCAGGACGTGCAGGGCATGGCCGCGTCGCTGACCGGCTATCTGATGGCGGCGCAGGAGAATCCTGCCAGCGTCTACAAGGTCGGCCTCGGCTCGGTGCGGTTCCTGTTGTCCGTCGGCGATCTGCTGATCGGGTGGCTGCTGCAGAAGCAGGCGGCGGTGGCCATCGAGAAGCTGGACGCCGGTGCCAGCGGCGCCGATCGCGACTTCTACGAGGGCAAGATCGCTGTCGCGTCGTTCTTCGCGAAGAACTTCCTGCCGCTGCTGACCAGCACCCGCACGGTTCTCGACGATCTCGACAACGACGTGATGGAGCTGCCCGAAGCGGCCTTCTGATCGTCGCGACAAACCCGCTAAAGCCCCTGACTCCCCCCGCGGAACGGGGGCTTTCGCGTTGCGCGGCGTACACACAAAAAAGACGCACACACAAAAAAGGGCGGGTCCGGGAGGACAACTAGGGGCGTCTCATTTTCTCGCGCGTCCGGCTTTCACCCTGTGCCGGCACTTCGGATCAGTCACTCCCGAACCCGTCGTGCCCCGAATAGTAATCCTGAAGCCGCCCCGCCGCCAGACGTTCTTGCATGTTCGCAACACCGGTTGGGGGCGTGGGTGTTACCCCACGCCCCGTTCGGTCCCATCATCAGATGCCCTACGGCAATACCGTTGCCGGTATCCGGGCCCGGGCTAGTGGATGTTGTTGGTCACCGTTTTGCCGCTCTGGTTGATAAGGCCGGCGACATTGAAGGGGCCTGGGCCCGCGAGCACCGAGTTGTCGTTGCCCCCGAACGCAAACGCGTTGCTCAGCGTCGCAGGCGTGAGGGTAGTGCCAGCCGAAACCTGGTTACCGGCGCCGCCAACAGTTGTGGCGAAGTTGCCCTTGCCCACCGCCTGTACGAACGTCGCGTTTGTCGCACTGGAGGTGGGCACAGGACCACCCGAAGCAACCGGATTCACCATCCGGATGAACTTCTGCACCCCGATGACCTGCACCCCAACGACGAGGACGACGAGGGTGAGGCATGAATGAACCGCCGCTGGCCCCCCTCTCGCCAGCGGCGGTTCACCCCCCCAATCGGTAGAGGCACCCCGTGTTGTCGTCGGGTCGGGGGGTCAGACGACAACACGGGGCTACCCCAATATCGGCTGCCCCGGCGGGCGCGTTACACCCCGCCAGATCACGTATCCCGCCAGATCACATATCCCGCCAGATCGCGTTTCGGCGGGCCGCTCAGGCTTCTAAGATCGCCGTGACGCCCTGCCCGCCGGCCGCACAGATGGAAATGAGGCCGCGAACGGGTCCGCCGACCTCTTTCTTCTTCTCGGCAAGCTGCTTGGCGAGTTGCGCGACGATGCGACCACCGGTCGCGGCGAACGGGTGCCCGGCCGCGATCGACGAGCCGTTCACGTTGAGCTTGGACCGGTCGATCGAGCCCAGCGCGGCGTCCAGCCCCAGCCGCTCCTTGCAGTACTCCTCGGACTCCCACGCCGCGAGCGTCGCCAGCACCACCGACGCGAACGCCTCGTGGATCTCATAGAAGTCGAAGTCGGCAAGGTTCAGCCCGTTGCGGGCCAACAACCGCGGCACCGCGTACGTCGGCGCCATCAGCAGGCCGTCGGGACCGTTGACGTAGTCGACCGCGGCGGTCTCGCCGTCGACGAAATAGGCCAGCGGCTCGAGCGAGTGCTGTTCGGCCCAGTCCTCGGTCGACAGCAGCGCCACCGATGCGCCGTCGGTGAGAGGCGTCGAGTTGCCCGCGGTCATCGTCGCGTCCCCGGCCTTCACGCCGAACACCGGCTTCAGCTTGGCCAGCTTCTCAACCGACGAATCCGGTCGCAGGTTGTTGTCCCGGTACAGGCCGAGGAACGGGGTCACCAGGTCGTCGAAGAAGCCGCGATCGTATGCCGCGCTCATGTTTTGGTGGCTCGCGGCGGCCAGCGCGTCCTGGTCGACGCGCTTGATGCCCATCTGCTTGGCGGTGATCGCGGCATGCTCGCCCATCGCCAGCCCGGTGCGGGGCTCGCTGTTGACCGGGATCTCGACACCCACGGTCGCCGGCAGCTTGCCGACCAACTTGAGGCGCTCCACGTTGGACCTGGCTCTGCGCAGTCCCAGCAAGGTCCGCCGCAGGTTGTCGCCGAAGGCGATGGGCGCATCCGACGTCGTGTCCACCCCACCCGCCGCAGCGACCTCATAGCGACCCGCCGCGACGCCGTCCGCCGCTGCGATCGTCGCCTGCAAGCCGGTGCCGCACGCCTGCTGAAGGTCGAATGCCGGGGTGTACGAGGACAGCGCGCTGCCCAGCACGCACTCGCGCATCAGGTTGAAGTCCCGGCTGTGCTTGAGCACCGCGCCGCCGATGACGGCGCCCAGCCGCTCGCCTTCCAGGCTGAAGCGGTCGACGAGTCCGCCCAGCGCGGCGGTGAACATGTCCTGATTGGACGCATCCGCATATGCGCCGTCGGAGCGCGCGAACGGAATACGATTGCCCCCCAGCACCGCCACCCGCCGGCTGGTTTTCTTGCTCGCCACGTTTGCCTCCATCCTCGCCGGGCTACTAACCCCATACTAATCACGCTCCTTACTGCGGAGTAAGTTCGTCCTCACCGGCAGGATGTCGCCACCACGACGGCGATGAAACGTCGACACGAAAGGCACTTCCGTGGCATCCGATCTGTTATCCCAAGTCGTCAATTCGGCGCCCGGGTCCTTCCTGGCCAAGCAGTTGGGCATCCCGCAACCGGAGCCGCTGCGGCGTTACCGCCAGGGCGAGCCGCCGCTTGCCGGCTCGTTGCTCGTCGGAGGCGACGGCCGCGTCGTCGAGCCGTTGCGCAGCGCGCTGGCCGAGGACTACGAGCTGGTGCGCAACAACGTCGGCGGCCGGTGGGCCGACTCGTTCGGGGGCCTGGTGTTCGATGCCACCGGCATTACCGCGCCGGAGGGGCTGCACGCGCTGCACGACTTCTTCACTCCCGTGTTGCGCAACCTCGGTCACTCCGCACGCGTCGTCGTCGTCGGCACCACGCCGGATCAGGCCGGCAGCATCGACGAGCGCATCGCCCAGCGCGCGCTGGAGGGGTTCACCCGCTCGCTGGCCAAGGAGTTACGCCACGGCGCCACGGTGCAGTTGGTTTACCTGTCGCCCGATGCGAAGCCCGCCGCCACCGGCCTCGAGTCGACGATGCGGTTCATCCTGTCGGGCAAGTCCGCATACGTCGACGGTCAGGTCTTCTACGTCGGCGCTGCCGACTCAACCCCACCCGCCGATTGGGACAGGCCGCTGAATGGCAAGGTCGCGATCGTCACCGGCGCGGCGCGCGGGATCGGTGCGACCATCGCCGAGGTGTTCGCCCGCGACGGGGCGCGCGTGATCGCCGTCGATGTCGAGGCCGCCGCCGACGCACTCGGCGAAACCGCCACGAAAGTGGGTGGGACCGCGATGACGTTGGATGTCACCGCCGACGACGCCGTCGACCGGATCACCGAACACCTGCGCGATAACTACGGCGGCCGTGCCGACGTTCTGGTCAACAACGCGGGCATCACCCGCGACAAGTTGCTGGCCAACATGGACGACGCCCGCTGGAACGCGGTCATGGCGGTGAATCTGCTTGCACCCCAACGCCTCGCGCAGGGTCTGGTCAACAACGGGTCGATCGGCGTGGGTGGGCGCGTGATCGGGCTGTCGTCGATGGCGGGTATCGCCGGCAATCGGGGGCAGACCAACTACGCAGCCAGCAAGGCGGGCATGATCGGCATCACGCAGGCGCTCGCACCGGCGCTATACGACAAGGGCATCACGATCAACGCCGTCGCACCGGGCTTCATCGAAACCGCAATGACCGACGCGATCCCGCTCGCCACCCGCGAAGTGGGGCGCCGGCTCAATTCGCTCTTCCAGGGCGGTAAGCCCGTCGACGTCGCGGAGACCATCGCCTACTTCGCCAGCCCGGCGTCGAACGCGGTGACCGGTAACGTGATTCGGGTGTGCGGCCAAGCGATGCTCGGGGCCTGACGTGAGGACCGTCCAGACGACTGACCGGCCAAGCGGCCTGCGCAACCTGCTGCGCGCCGCGGCCGGCGGCCTGCCGTTCATCCCCCGCAGCGACGAGCTGCCAGATCGAACGTTGAAGGTCGAGGGGCTTCAGATCGCCCGGTCCAACGTCGCGCAGTACGCCGCCGTCACCGGCTTGCGCTTCGGCGACCACGTGCCATTGACGTATCCGTTCGCGCTGACCTTCCCGGTGGTGATGTCACTTGTCACCGGGTTCGACTTTCCGTTCGCCGCACTGGGTTCGGTGCACACCGAGAACCACATCACCCAGTACCGCCCGATCGCGGTCACCGACGCGGTGGACGTCCGGGTGCATGCCGAGAATTTGCGTGAGCACCGCCGCGGCCTGATGGTGGACCTGATCACCGATGTCAGCATCGGCAACGATCCGGCGTGGCACCAGGTGACGACCTTTCTGCATCAGCAGCGCACCAGCCTGTCCGGCGAGCCCAAGCCGCCGCCCAAGAAGCAGCCGAAATTGCCGCCGCCCAACGGTGTCCTGACCGTCAGCGCCGGCCAGATCCGCCGCTACGCGTCGGTCGGCGGGGATCACAACCCGATCCACACCAACCCGATCGCGGCCAAACTGTTCGGGTTCCCGACGGTGATCGCGCACGGAATGTTCACCGCCGCTGCGGTCCTGCGCACCATCGAGGGCCAGTTGCCCGATGCGGTGCGGTACTCGGTGCGTTTCGGCAAGCCCGTGCTACTGCCCGCGAAGGCAAACCTCTACGTGGACCGGGTGGCCGACGGCTGGGAGCTGGCGCTGCGCGACGCGAAGGGCCGGCCGCACCTCACCGGTGCGGTCAGATCGCTGTAGCCGCCTGGGTATCCGCCCTGTCCTTGTCTGCCGGGTCCCTGTCGGCCGCGTCCTTGTCGGCCGGCCGACCCTTCAAGCCGCGCCAGGTCAGGTTGATCAGCAGCTCGGCGGCATCGTTGACGTCCGCCTCGCCGCTGCTGACCCTGGTCGCGACGGCCTCGCCCGCGCCCACCAGAGCGACGGCCATCATGTGAAAGTCCGTGTCCGGGTCGGGGTGTCGCGTTCCCGCGCTCAGCACCCGAGCCACCAGGTCGATCACCCGCTCCCGCCCTTCCCGGACGGTATGCGAGTACATCTGCGAGCTGGTGGCCTGCTGGTAGAGCACAATCCACGACGCCCTGTTGGCGTCGATGTAGTGCATGAACGCCCGGATCGTCGTGGTCAGCAGGTCCTTCGGGCTCTGCTTGAGGTCGATGTCGGCCCGCACCGCCTCGATGAACCGGCTTAATTCGCGGTTCAGGCAGGCGCCGAACAACTCCTCCTTGGAGCCGTAGTACAGGTAGAGCATCGGTTTAGAGATCTCGGCCTCGGCCGCGATCGCGTCCATCGAAGTCTCGTGGTAGCCGTTCCGCGAGAACATCAGCACCGCGGCGTCGAGCATTTGCTGTTCACGCACGGCACGCGGCAGCCGCTTGGTGCCACCCGCCATCGTCAGTCCTCACGCCGTCCGGTCGCCTATCTGACTCCAGAGTAAGCAAAGTCCAGAGTAAGTCAGCGACCACACTGCGCGCTGCGGCCCTTGACCGCCGCCATCCGCAGCACCTTCTGGTTGACGTCGTCGATCGACAATTCGCCGCCGTTCACCGCGGCCTCCAGCCGGTCGAGGACCGCCGGGACCTCGTCGGTCGTGATCCACAGCGCGGTGTCGGCGCCTGCCTGCAGCGCCATCAGCGCCGACTGCGCGACACCGTAGCGATCGGCGATCGCCCGCATGCTGGACAGGTCGTCGGTGAACACCGGGCCGTTGAAGGGCGGGGCACCGTAGTCGCCGCTGCGCAGCAGGCCGATCGCCGCGGGGCTCAGGCTCGCCGGCAGGTCGCCGGTCAAGCCGGGCACCTGCAGATGTCCGATCATCACGGCGACGCGGCCCTGGTCCACACCCGGGTCCAACAACGTCCGGTACGGCACCAGATCGTCGTTCTTGAGCGCCTCCAGCGGCGGCGTCACCACCGCCCCGGTGTGCGAGTCCCCGGACCCGTGCCCGTGGCCGGGGAAGTGCTTGAGCACCGGCAGCAGGCCGGCATCGCGCAGCCCGCGCGCGTAGGCGCCGGCATACTGCGTGACCACGTCGGGGTCGTTGCTGAACGACCGGTCGCCGATGACGGTGTCGTCCGGCTGGTCACTGACATCGGCGACAGGCGCGAAATCGACTGTGATGCCAAGCTTCTGCATTGCCAGGCCACGCTGCTTGGCCTGCTCGTACACCGCGTCCGTCGAGGCGCTCGCCGCCAGCGAGCGTGCCGACGGCGCGGGCCCGATCAGCGACGCCAGCCGGTCCACCCGACCGCCCTCCTCGTCGACGCTGACCGCCAACGGCAACGGCCCGTACGCGCTGATCTCGGGCAGCGTGTTGTCGCTCAGCATCGACAGATCGGTCCAGCCACCGATGAAGATCCCTCCGACGTGGTGCTTGGCCACCACGTCGCGGGCATCGGCGGGGCCCGTGACGCCAACCATCAATAGCTGCGCGAGCTTGTCGCGTGGCGACATCTGCGCCAGCAGCTCCCCGTCGTCACCACAGGCAGGTGCGGCGGGCGGCGGCACCGGTCCGCTGGGCGCCACCCGTTTGGCGGTGCTCGCTGCCGGCGACGCGGTGACCGCCGGCGCCGCGGAGTGGCTGTTGCGGTACAGGGTGAACCCGGCTGCCGCGATGGTGCCGACGAACACGATCGCGAGAACGATGGGGATGATCGGCGATCGTTGCCGTGCCTGACGCCGACCGCTTATTGACGAGATCCCCCGGATTAACGGCACTGCCGGATGGTACCCATCGCTGCCTGCACTGCACCTGCCGCGCCGTCTGCTACCTTGGCGACAACTCCCGATGTCGATTCGCTAGGAGTCGAGCGATGAACCGGTTTGTGCTGCCCGCGGCGGCCAGCATCGTCGTTGGCCTGCTGCTGGGCGCGGCCGCGATCTTCGGCGTGACGTTGATGGTGCAGCAAGACACCAGGCCCCCGCTGACGATCGGTGAGGGCGCATCGATTCTCAACCGGGTGGAGTACGGCGACCGTAGCTAGCGTCACGGCGACCGAGCAGTCGCCCGTCGCGCCCGTGTCACGCCGCTGGCTGTGGGCCGTCGGGTCCGTCGCGCTGATCCTGTGTTTCGCCCAGTCGCCCGGGCTCGTCTCGCCCGACACCAAGCTCGATCTGACCGCGAATCCGCTGCGGTTCCTGACCCGCGCGACGAACCTGTGGAGCAGCGAGCTGCCGTTCGGGCAGGCTCAGAACCAGGCCTACGGCTATCTGTTCCCGCACGGCACGTTCTTCCTGCTCGGTGACATGCTCGACATCCCCGGATGGGTGACGCAGCGCCTGTGGTGGGCACTGCTGCTGACCATCGGGTTCTGGGGGTTGCTCCGGGTGGCGGAGACCCTGGGCATCGGCACCACCGGTTCGCGGGTGATCGCCGCGGCGGCGTTCGCGCTGTCGCCGCGTGTGCTGACGACGCTGGGGTCGATCTCATCGGAGACGCTGCCGATGATGCTGGCCCCGTGGGTTCTGCTGCCTGTGATCCTCGCGCTGCGCGGAAACGGATCCGTCCGCACGCTGGCCGCGCGGGCGGCGCTCGCGGTGGCATTGATGGGCGCGGTTAACGCGGTCGCGACCCTGACGGGCTGTCTGGCCGCCGTCATCTGGTGGGCCTGTCACCGACCGAACCGGCTGTGGTGGCGGTTCACCGCCTGGTGGCTGCCTTCACTCGCACTGGCGACGCTCTGGTGGCTGGTCGCCCTGGCGTTGCTCGGCCAGGTCAGCCCGCCGTTCCTGGACTTCATCGAATCCTCTGGCGTCACCACGCAGTGGACGTCGCTGACCGAGGTTCTGCGTGGCACCGACAGCTGGGCGCCGTACGTGGCGCCCGCGGCCACCGCGGGCGCATCGCTCGTGACCAGCTCGGTGGCGATCCTGGCCACCACGCTCGTCGCGGCCGCGGGGCTGGCGGGCCTGGCGTTGCGGTCCATGCCGGCGCGCGGCCGGTTGGTCACCACGCTGCTGGTCGGCATCGTCCTGCTGGCCGTCGGCTACTCGGGCGGGCTCGGGTCCCCGGTCGCCCACGCGGTGCAGGCATTCCTCGACGCGGGCGGAGCGCCGCTGCGAAACGTGCACAAGCTCGAGCCGGTGATTCGGCTGCCGCTGGTGCTCGGCCTCGCCCACCTTCTCGGCCGGGTGCCCGGCCTGAGCCCCAAGCCGGGGGATGTGCCCCGGAAGGTATGGATACACGCCCTGGCCCACCCCGAGCACGACAAACGCGTCGCGGTCGCGATCGTCGTGCTCGTCGCGCTGGCGGTCAGCACCTCGCTGGCGTGGACCGGCCGGCTGTCGCCGCCGGGCACGTTCAGCGCGATACCCCGCTACTGGCAGGACACCGCGAATTGGCTCACCGAGCACAACGCACGCGGCCCCACCCCAGGCCGCGTGCTGGTGGTGCCGGGATCTCCGTTCGCCACCCAGGTGTGGGGCACGACTCACGACGAGCCGCTGCAGGTGCTCGGCGACAGCCCGTGGGGCGTGCGTGACTCCGTGCCGCTCACGCCACCGGCCACCATCCGTGCGGTGGACTCCGTGCAACGACTCCTCGCGGCCGGCCGGCCTTCCGCTGGGCTAGCGGATACCCTAGCACTGCAAGGGATTTCGTATGTCGTCGTACGTAACGATCTGGACCCGGACACGTCGCGCTCGGCGCGGCCGATCCTCGTGCACCGTGCGATCGATGGCAGTCCCGGCCTGACGAAGGTCGCGCAGTTCGGCGATCCGGTCGGCGCCGGGACGGTGCCGGGGTTCGTCGCCGACAGCGACCTGCGGCCGCGGTATCCGGCGGTTGAGATCTACCGGGTGGCCGGCGATGAGCGCTGGCGCGAAGAGCAGAAGGCCGGGGCGGCCAACCCCGGCACGCCGTACGTCGCCGACGCAGCCGCGCTCCCACGCATCGACGGCGGGCCCGAGGCGCTGTTGCGGCTTGCCGAGCGCCGCCGGCTGCAGGGCCAGCCGCCGCTTGGCCCGGCGTTGCTGACCACCGACGCGCAGCGGGCCGGGCTGCCGGTCCCGCTAGTGACCGTCACCGACACCCCGCTGGCCCGTGAGACCGACTACGGCCGCGTCGACGACCACTCGTCGGCGATCCGTGCGCCCGGCGACCAGAGGCACACGTTCAACAGGGTGCCCGACTACCCCGCCGACGGGCAGCCCGTCTACGGCGCCTGGATCGGCGGCAGGCTGACGGCATCCAGTTCGGCAGGCGACTCCACCGCGCTGCCGAACGTCTCTCCGGCGACCATCCCGGCCGCGGCAATTGACGGCGACCCGGCGACCAGCTGGGTGTCCAATGCACTGCAGTCCGCGGTCGGTCAGTGGTTGCAGGTCGACTTCGACAACCCGATCACCAACGCGACCATCACGATCACCCCGAGCGCCACAGCCGTCGGGGCACAGGTCCGGAAAATCGAGATCGCCACCGCTAACGGCACCACCACACTGCGTTACGACAAACCCGGACAGCCGCTGATGGCGGCGCTGCCCTACGGCGAGACGCCATGGGTACGGGTGACGGCCGTCGGCACCGACGACGGCTCCGCGGGGGTTCAGTTCGGCATCACCGACCTGGCGATCACCCAGTACGACGCGAACGGGTTCGCCCATCCCGTCGACCTGCGGCACACGGTCGTGGTGCCGGCTCCGCGCGCGACTCTGGCTCCGGGTCCAAATGTCGCCGGCCCTCCGGCTCCGGCCATCGCCCTGTGGGATCTCGGCACGGAGCTGCTGGGCCGCTCGGGTTGTGCGGACGGTCCCGACGGGGTCCGCTGCGCCGCGACGATGGCGATGGCGTCGGAGGAACCGGTGAACCTCAGCCGCACGCTCACCGTGCCCGAACCGGTGACGGTGACCCCGACGGTTTGGGTGCGCGCGCGCCAGGGCCCGAAGTTGGCCGACCTCATCGCGCAACCCGGCGCCGCCCGGGCCATCGGTGATGCCGACGTGATCGACGTCGACGGTTCGGCATTCGCCGCGGCGGACGGCGATCCGCGCACGTCGTGGATCGCGCCGCAGAACGTCGTGCACGACAGGACACCGCCCAACCTGACGCTGAAGCTGCCGCGGCCGACAGAAGTGACCGGGCTGCGGCTGACACCGAGTGCGTCCTCGGTCCCGGCCCACCCCCGGCTGGTCGCGGTCGACCTCGGCGACGGCCCTCAGGTGCGCTCGATGTCCCGCGACGGCAACCGCGACGGCGACAGCGACGGCAACGGCAACGGCGAAAGCCGCACGCTGACACTGAAACCGCGGGTCACCGACACCATCACGATCAGCATCCTCGACTGGGACGACGTCATCGACCGCACGGCGCTCGGATTCGACCAGCTCAAGCCGCCCGGCATCGCGGAGATCACCGCGCTCGGCCCCGACGGCAAGCCGATCGCACCCGCGGACGCCGCCCGCAACCAGGCTCGTCCCGTCGACCTCGAGTGCGGTCGCGGCCCGACGATCGCGATCGCCGGGCGGTTCGTTCACACCGCGATTCACACCACCGTCGGGGCGCTGCTGGCCGGCGAACCGATCGAAGCGCAGCCGTGCGAGCGCGAGCCCATCGCACTTCCCACCGGTAACGAAGAGCTGCTGATCAGCCCCGGCGAGGGATTCGTCGTCGACGGCGCTCAGCTCGTCACCGCCCGGCCCACGCCACCTCCGGCGGCCGTGGCCACCGCGCAGATCGGCGCTTGGGGACCCGACCGCCGGGAGGTCCGCACCGACGCGTCGCCGAACCCGCGGGTGCTCGTCGTGCCGGAGAGCGTGAACCCCGGCTGGGTGGCACACACCGCGGACGGCACACAGTTGACGCCAGTCGTCGTCAACGGCTGGCAGCAGGGCTGGGTGTTGCCTGCCGGGACCGGGGGCACGATCACGCTGACGTTCCCGTCCAACGCCCTTTACCGCGCCGGACTGGGCTGGGGCCTGGCGTTGCTGCCATTGCTCGCGCTGCTGGCGCTGGTGCGGCCCCGCCGTGAGGTCGTCGACGAGCCGGCTGAGCCGTGGCGCCTACCGCCGACCGTGGCCGCGGTAGCGATGCTGGCCGCGGGGTGGCTGATCGCCGGGATCGCCGGAATTGTGGTGTTCGGCGCGTTGCTGGGCGTGCGGTACGCGCTTCGCCATCGGCCCGGGCTGTCGGACGCGATCACGCTCGGCACCACGGCGACCGGCTTCATCCTCGCCGGCGCGGCGCTGTCCCGTCACCCTTGGCGCTCGGTAAGCGGATACGCCGGGCACTCGTGGGGTGTTCAGCTGCTGGCGCTCATCGCCATCGGCGCACTCGCGGTGTCGGTGATCGAACTGTCCAGCGGAGGCGCCGTGCGGCGGTATTCCCAACGCCGCAGCGCGACCCGGCACGGCGACTCGACGAGCGCGTAGCTCACCGCGGCGATCGCGAACCCGAAGATCACCGTCAGCACCAGCACCACCGGCATGTGGCCGCTGAACGCAAACTCACCGATCACCGGGAACACCATGGTCAGGGCGGCCAAATGCCAGATGAACAGCCCGTAGGACCACCGGCCGAACGTGACCATCGGCCGACTGCCGAGGAACCGGTGCGGCGTATCCGGACGGTCCAGCACCAGCGGGGCGATCAGGGCCGCGGCCAGCACCGCGCCCATCGCCGTCTTGAAAATGAACTGGCTGATCATGCCAGGGATCAGCCCCTCTGGCCCGCCCACCGGCGAGGCCGCGACCAGAAATGCGATAACCGCAATGACCGCCATCAGCACCCGCCGGCGCGCCAGCCGGTGCATCCAGCCGACCGGGCTGACGGTCCACTCAGCGAGCAGCATGCCCGCGGCGAACCAGGAGAAGAACGCCGGCGGCCAGTTCAGCATGTTGCCGCCCACCGGCGTGTGAATCGGGAGGAATGCCCAGCCCCAGCTAGCGGCACCCACCGCCGCGATCACCGGCACTCGCGCCCTGACCGACAGCGCACGCGCCAACAGCGCCAGCACCGGCAGCGCGAGATAGAAGCTGACCTCGACCGACAGGCTCCACATCTGAGTCAGTCCCGCGGTGAGTGTCAGCGGGACATAGATCTGCGTCAGTGTCAGATTGGCTAACCATACTGTCGCGCTTGATGTTTCGGCATCAGGCAACAGCGTCAGGATGACCACGACCGCCACCAGGTATGCGGGCATGATTCGGATGACCCGCGAACGCAGGTAGTGACCGGTCGGCGGGATATGCCGAAGCCCCCGCGCCGCCGCGGCATGCCCTCGCCAGAGCAGGAATCCGGACAGCCCGAAGAACACCGCGACCGCCAGATCGAATCGGCCGAACAGCCGACCGTCGATCCCGCTGGAATGCCCGGTCTGGAACGCGACGTGGGTGATCACGACTCCGACGGCAGCGCACGCCCGCATGCCCTCGACAGCGGGCAGGAAGTTGCGGGTGCCCCCGACCCCCGGCTCCGACACCCGCGACTCCGTCACGCCGACCAGTCTGCCCGGCACGGCGAAAGTTAGCGCAAATCGGGTAGTCAGCCCGCGCGCGGCGGGTTCCGAAGCTCCAGCGCCAGGCTATGCATGGACCTTAAATTCTGCTGTTAGGGTCGAACGGGTTTGCCTCCACTGGCTCTCTGCGCGGTGGCGGCACGGTGCTGCGATCCGTCTCGGCCGCCGGATGCGCGCGTGCGCGTAACCGCGCGTGCGCGAACCCGGTGGCGGCCGGACGAGCGGAAGGGAGGCACGGCTTGAACCGCGCAGGGGCGCTTCGCCTGGTGGCGTGCGGCATTTTGGGCTTCGGCGCGGCCATGCTCGTCGCCGCGCTGCTGCTGTCCACCTACACCGCCGGCCGGATCACCAAGATTCCGCTCGACATCGACACCACGCTGGTCAGCAATGGCACCGCGCTCGCATTGGATCCGGCGTCGCTGTCTACGGACCGCTTCGTCGCCAACAACAACGTGCCCGTGGTCCAGCAGCAGCAATACAACACCGAGTCGGGAATGGAAACGCCGTCGAACGCGGACTTGGTCACGCTGCAGGTCGGCACCACGCTGCGGCGCACCGACAAGCAACAGGAGACCGGGCTGCTGCTGGCGATCGTCGACACGGTGACGCTGAACCGCAGGACCGCGATGGCGGTGTCCAGCGACAACAACCCCGCCGGTTCGGTGCAGAAGCCCCGGACTATGGACGACACCAAGCCGCCCACCAACATCCCGCTCAAGCACGACGGGCTGAACTACCGGTTCCCGTTCAATGTCGAGAAGAAGACGTATCCGTACTTCGATCCGATCGCGCAGAAGACGTTCGACGCGAACTACGACGGTGAGGACGATGTCCTCGGGCTGACGACCTTTCATTTCAAGCAGAACGTCGGCCTGGACAACGACGGCAAGCTGGTGGCGCCGGTCGAGTATCCGTCGCTGTACGACCGCGACGAGGACGCGAATGTCAGTGCCCGCGCCGCGCTGTGGGGTCTGTCCGGCCCGCCCGAGGAACAGGTCTCGATGAAGCGGTACTACGCTGCCCAGCGCGACTTCTGGGTCGACCCGGTCAGCGGCACGATCGTCAAATCCAAGGAACGTGGCTGGCATTACTACGTGCGGTGCGGCGACCCTGAATGCAAGGCCAAAGACCCGCTCAAGCCCGACGTCACGCTGGTCGACTTCACCGTGACCTCCAATGAGGCGACGGTCGAGCGGCAGGTGAACGCCGCACGCAACGAGCGCGATCGGGTGGCCCTGTGGGATCGCATCCTGCCGATCTCGTTCACCGCCCTCGGCATCATCGGCCTTGTCGGCGGCACGCTGCTGGGCTTGTTCGGCGTGCGGGCCAATACCGCGTTGATCGACCCGGGCCTGGACACCGCGGACCACGGCTTCTTCCGGCCGCGTGGGCCGTCGGGTGAACCGGTGCCCGGGGCGGAGGCCGAGACGGAGAAGCTGCCGACACAGCGCCGGCCACCGCCCGAGCCGCGTTCTTAGCAGCCGCCGTGTCAGTGACGCGGCGCTGCCCGGCGGCTGTGTATGCGCTGGCGTTGGTGCTCGCGATCACCGCACCGTTGTTCACGCCGGGCTACCTGTTGGTGCGCGACGCGGTGTCCACGCCGCGGTCCTATCTGTCCGACGACGCGTTGGGACTGTCGGAGGCGGCGCCGCGCGCTCTGCCGCAGGACTTCGCGGTGGCCCTGGCGTCCCGGTTGATCGACGGCGGCATCGTGGTCAAGGCGTTGCTTATCCTCGCGCTGTGGCTTGCCGGCGCCGGAGCCGCACGGCTCGCCGCGACGGTGGTTCCCGATGCCGGGCTCGGCGGGCAACTCGTCGCCACGACGATCGCAATCTGGAATCCCTATGTGGCCGAACGGCTTTTGCAGGGCCACTGGAGCCTGCTGGTCGGATACGGGTGTCTGCCGTGGGTGGCCGTGGCAATGCTGCGGCTGCGGGCCGGTCCCGGGTGTTCCTGGTGGCCGCTCGTGCTGTGGGTGGCGCTGGCCGGCCTGACGCCGACGGGGCTGATGCTGGCGGCGACGGTGGCGCTGGTGTGCGCGATGGTGCCGGGCGGCGGGCGGCCGCGTTGGCTCTGCGCGGTGGTCAGCCTGGGTGTCGCGGTGCTGGTCGCGTCGCCGTGGCTGGCGGCCAGCGCGCTGTCCGGCACGTTGCCTGCGGTGCAGGCCGGCATTGCGCCGTTCGCGGCCCGAGCGGAGCCGGGCTTGGGCACGCTGGGAAGCCTTGCCGCCCTCGGCGGCATATGGAATGCGCAGTCTGTCCCCGGATTTCGCGCAACGATCTTCGCGGTCGTCGGGTCGGCGGTGCTGCTCGGCATCGTCGCGGCCGGGCTGCCGGCGGTGCGCCGACGACCTGCCGCGGTCGCGCTTCTGCTGCTGGGCGTCGTGGCCGTGCTGGTTCCTGCCGCGATGGCGACCGACGCGGGCATCGCGGTGGTGGACCACTTGGTGCGCGCGATGCCCGGCCTCGATGTGGTGCGCGACGGGCAGAAGTGGGTCGCCCTGGCGATGCCGGGTTACGCAGTGGCGGGCGCCGGCGCCGTTGTGACGCTGCGAAAGTGGCTTCCGACGAGCGCGGCAACGGCCGTGTGCTGCGTCGCGCTGATCGCGGTGCTGGGCGACCTGGCCTGGGGTGTCGGCGGCGCGATCTCGCCGGTCCGCTACCCCGGCGGCTGGGCAGCTGTTGCCGCGCGCATCAACACCGACCCACGCCCGGTCGCGGTGTTGCCCGCCGACACGATGCGGCGGTTCGGGTGGTCCGGGCCCGCACCGGTGCTCGACCCGTTGCAGCGGTGGGTCCGCGCCGACGTGTTGTCGACCGGCGACCTGACGATCTCCGGGCGCACGGTATTCGGCGAAGGCGGCAGGGCGCGCGATGTTCAGCGCCTGCTGCTCGACGGCGCCGAACCCGAGAAGCTGGCCCGCGCCGGCATCGGGTGGGTGGTCGTCGAATCAGGAACCGCCGGTGAAATAGGCTCGGCAGCAAAGACTTTGGCTGGGCTACCGGTCGTGTACCACGACGCGGACATGACCCTGTACCGCGTCGGCGGTGACGCCCCCGGCGCCGGCGCGAGGCGGCGCACGCTGGTGCTGCTCGCGCATCTGGTGTGGTTGACCGTCCTGGCGGCCGGTGCGGTCGGGACCGCCGTCGCGGCGGTGCGCCGCGCTCGCGAGACGCGAGCCGTTCCAGGCCGCCGCCCGGCCCTGGAGCAGGATGTGCCAGATGGACCAGATGGAGTGGAAGGTGGGCGCAGTACGGATCATCAAGATCGTCGAGCATGAGATACCCATGCCGCTCGACGGGCTGCTGCCGGAGGCGCCGCCGGATGCGCTCGCCAGGTTTCCATGGCTGGCTCCGGACTTCATGGACGACAACGGCAATGCCCGCATGTCGATACACGGTCTGCTCGTCGACACCGGCACCCGCCGCATCCTGGTCGATACCTGCGTCGGCGAGATGCGTGAGGGCCTGCATCTGCCTCCGCTGCCCAGCGCGTTCCTCGCTCGGCTCGGCGAGGCCGGCTACACCGTCGAGGACGTCGACACGGTGGTCTGCACCCACCTGCACTACGACCACGTCGGGTGGAACACGCGCCTCGTCGACGGTGAGTGGGTTGTCACGTTTCCGAACGCCCGCTACCTCATCGCCCGCACCGAGTGGGAGCACTGGGCGAGCCACCACAATGACTACAGCAATGTCAACGACACCGTGCGTCCCGTCATCGAGGCCGGGGCGGCCGACCTGGTCGACGTCGACCATCGCATCTGCGACCAGGTGCACCTGATCCCAACACCGGGCCACACGCCCGGCCACGTCTGCGTCGTCGTGGAGAGCGGCGGCGAACGAGCCGTGATCACCGGCGACATGTCCCACCACCCGGTGCAGTTCGCCGTGCCCGACCTGTCGATGCCCTCCGACAGCGATCCGCCGACCGCCGTGGCGACCCGTCGGCGCTTCCTCGACGAGCACACGAAGGACGGCGCGCTCGTCATCGGCACCCACTTCGCGGGACGCACGGCGGGCCGGGTGCGGCCCGACGGTGACGGCTGGCGCCTCGACGTGTCTAACCCCGACGTTTCCTAGGGGCCTTTCCTAGGGGTCCGTGCTGATGAGTCCGCTGATCAGCTCGCCCGCCAGCACCGACTCGAGCACCATCCGCATCGCGTCCGCGCTCTGGCGCCACGAGAACTCGGCGCTGCGCGCCTGCGCCTTACGACCCAGCTCGTCGCGCAGCAGCGGATCGGTGAGCAGCTCCTCGAGGCTGGCCACCAACCCGTCGCGGTCGTCCACGAGCACGCCGGTGACCCCGTCGACGATCGAGTCGGTGAGCCCGCCCGATGCGCGGTAGCCGATCGTCGGCACGCCGTGCTGGGCCGCCTCGGTCACCGCGAGTCCCCAACCCTCCTTGCGGGAAGGCAGCAGGTGAACCCACGCCCGTTGCACCACATAGTGTTTCGCTACGTCGGCGACGTGCCCGTGGAACGTCACCGAGCCGGTGATCCCGAGCCGGGAAGCGTAGGCGACCAGGCGATCCCGCCACCAGCCACTACCCACGACATCCAAGTGGAGATCGGGAATGCGGGTCCGGAGCACCGCGATCGCGTCCAGGGCGTCCTCGATGTGCTTGTGCGGCACCAGCCGTGACAGTACCGCCACCCGCGGAGTAACCGAGCGGGCCACCTGCAAGGTCCTCGGGGGCGCGGTGTCAAGTCCGTTGCGTACCACGGCAATCCGATCGACACCGACGCCGAGCTCGACGAGGTCGCGGGCCGACGGTAGCGACACCGTCACGTACTGGTTGCGCCGGTGCACCCGTGGCGAGAACGTCGACTCGCACCACCAGCCGAACCGGCCGAGCAGACGGCCGGCCAGCGGCCACTGCTCGCGATGGCAGTGATGCACCAGCACCGCGACACGGCGGCCGAAAACCAGCCTGGCGAAGAACGGCCATCCGTTCTGGGTGTCGATGGCCACGTCGGGCCGTACGTCGCGCAGTGGACCGAAGCCGAGCCGCGCGCCGATCAGCGCCAGCAGCGCCAACGGGTACACCGAGTAGCGGCCGCCCGCGCGGCTGATCCGGACGCCGTCGACCACCTCATCGCGTGGCACCCCGTCGTAGCGGGCGGTCCGCAGCGTCACCGACACCCCGTCGGCGGCCAGCTGCGCGCCGATTCGCTGCAGGTAGGTTTCGCTGCCGCCGCCTTGCGGATGGCCGACGTCGCGCCAGCACAGCATCAGCACCGAGCCGACGCGTCCGGGTTCATGGGCGCCGGGCCACATCCGGTTCAGCGACATCCGGTTCAGCGTAGCGTTCCGCGAGTGCAGCCCACCGACGTCTTCGCACGACGCGCGACGTTGCGGCGGTCGGTGCGGCTGCTGGCCGAGTTCTCCTACGAGCAACGCCTGCCCGGTCGCTTCTACGGCGCGCTGGCCACCGACACCGCTGCACTCATCGATGACCTGTGGCGCGGCGCCCACGGCGAGTCGGCCGCCGGACGGCTTGTGCTTGACGTGGGCGGGGGCCCGGGGTATTTCGCGTCCGCGTTCGCCGAACGCGGTCTGCACTATCTGGGCGTCGAGCCGGATCCCAGCGAGATGCACGCCGAGATGCACGCCGCCCCGCCTGAAGGCCCCCTCACCGGCAACGTCGTCCGCGCGTCCGGGATGGCACTGCCGTTCGCCGACGACAGCGTCGACATCTGCTTCTCGTCCAACGTCGCCGAGCACGTGCCGGCACCGTGGCGACTCGGCGACGAGATGCTGCGGGTCACCCGGCACGGCGGGCTCGCAGTGCTGTCGTACACCGTCTGGCTCGGCCCGTTCGGCGGCCACGAGATGGGGTTGTCGCACTACCTCGGCGGGGCGAGGGCAGCGCGCCTCTACGCCCGCAGGCACGGCCATCCAGCGAAGAACGACTACGGGTCGTCGCTGTTCGACGTGTCGGTGGCAGACGGGCTGCGCTGGGCCAGGTCGACGGGCGCGCTGGTCGCCGCATTTCCCCGCTACCACCCACGATGGGCCTGGTGGCTGACGTCTGTGCCGCTGCTGCGGGAGTTCGCGGTGAGCAATCTGGTGCTCGTGTTCCGGCCGTGATGTCCAGCAGACTGGAACAGGTTCTCGTTGTGGCGGCGGCTAGGTAGTGTGAGCCACATCATGGCAGTGCAGTCCACAGTCAGCGGCCAACCGCAGAAGACATCGATGCGCGACCAGTTCGAGCGTTGGCTGGCATCCCGACACCCCGGCGCGGCCGTGGCGGCGGCCGCGTTGTCCGCCGACCACACGGTGCTGGTTGACGCCGGCTGGGATGGCCAGCCTCATCGGCTGGTGGTGCGCTTGGGGTCGACAGGCCAGTTCGAGACGCGACTGCAGTATTTGACGCTGCAACGGCTGAGTTCCCAGCTCATGCGCCCGACAGTGCCGGCGGTGCTGTGGTGCGAAGACGACCCGGGGGCCCTTGGCGCGCCCTTCTTCGTCATGACGCGCCTCGACGGCCTGACGACGGCGAAGTACCAGACGCCGTACACGTTCGCCTCGTGGATCACCGAGGCCACTTCGGCCGAACGAGACCGCATGCAGATCGCAACGCTGGAACAGCTGGCCCGGGTGCACGCGGCCGCGCCGGCCGACTTCGCGTTCCTCGACCATCGCCGTCCGGGTGAGTCGGCATTGTCGGCACACGTCCGTGAAACCGCCGAGCGCTACGAGGCAGTGAGCTCCGCGGGCCTGCGCGCGCCGTTGATCGAGCGCGCGTTCGCGTGGCTGACCGAGCACTGGCCGAGCGAATCGATGCCCGTGCTCTGCTGGGGCGACGCGCGCATCGACAATGCGATCTACCGAGATTTCGGGTCCGTGGCGTTGACGGGTTGGCAACACGCCACCTTCGGACCCCGCGAGCTGGACCTGGGCGCGATGATTCTGAGCCATCGGTTCGCCGACCTCCTCGCCCGTGCCGCCGGACGGCCCGGTCTGCCCGACTTCCTTCGCCCCGAGGACGTCGCCGCCACGTATGCCGACATCACCGGCTACCACCCGGGGAATCTCGACTTCTACATCGCCTATGCCGCGTTGGTGCATGCGATCGACACGATACGAAGCCCCCAGCGCACCAACGCTTTCAGGACCCTCGACGAAGCGATGGACCTAGCGACAGACCACCTAGCGACAGACCACCTAGCGACAGACCACCTATCGACAGACCGAGGCACCCCGATGACAGGAGAGAGATGACCGAGCAGTACAAGACCGAATGGGACAAGTTGTTCATCGGCGGGAAGTGGACCGACCCGTCTACCGACCAGGTGATCGAGGTGCACTCCCCGGCCACGGGTTCCTACGCCGGCCGGGTGCCGATGGCGGCCCCCGCCGATGTCGACGCGGCGGTGGCCGCGGCCCGTGCGGCCTTCGACACCGGGCCGTGGCCGTCCACTCCGCCTGCCGAGCGCGCGGCGGTGATCCAGGCCGTGGTCAAGCTGCTCGAGGACCGCAAGGACTACTTCACCCACCTGCTGACCCTCGAAACCGGGCAACCGCTGACCATTATCGAAACGATGCACTGGGCCGGGTCGATGGGCGCGCTGAACTTCTTCGCGGGCGCCGCCGACACGGTGACGTGGAAGGAGACCCGCAACGGGTCCTACGGGCAGTCGATCGTGTCGCGAGAGCCGATGGGCGTGGTCGGCGCGATCGTGGCGTGGAACGTGCCGCTGTTCCTGGCCGTCAACAAGCTGGGTCCGGCGTTGCTCGCCGGCTGCACCGTGGTGCTCAAACCCGCCGCCGAAACCCCGCTGACGACCAATGCGCTCGCGGAGGTGTTCGCCGAGGCCGGGCTGCCGGAGGGCGTGTTGTCGGTGGTGCCCGGCGACATCGAGACCGGGCAGGCGCTGACCGCCAACCCCGACCTCGACATGCTGACCTTCACCGGTAGTTCAGCCGTCGGTAAGGAGATCGGCAAGCGCGCCGCGGACATGCTCAAGCCGTGCACGCTGGAGCTGGGCGGCAAGTCCGCTGCGATCATCCTCGAAGACGTCGACCTGGCAGCAGCCCTTCCGATGATGGTGTTCTCCGGCGTGATGAACAC
This sequence comes from uncultured Actinomycetota bacterium, assembly GCA_963828065.1. Lineage (GTDB taxonomy): Bacteria > Actinomycetota > Actinomycetes > Mycobacteriales > Mycobacteriaceae > Mycobacterium. Next base: position 446,048 of record CAWHDL010000004.1, read on the forward strand.
GGGGCAAGGCTGCGTCAACCAGACCCGAATCCTGGCGCCCCGTTCCCGGTACGACGAGATCGTCGACGCGGTAAGCACCTTCGTGCAGGCGCTACCCGTTGGATTGCCATCGGACCCGGCAACCCAGATCGGCCCGCTGATCAGCGAGAAGCAACGACAGCGCGTCGAGGGGTACATCTCGAAGGGCAAGGAAGAGGGCGCTCGGCTGGTGTGCGGCGGCGGCCGTCCTGCGGAACTGGATAGCGGGTACTTCGTGCAGCCGACGGTGTTCGCCGACGTCGACAACAAAATGACGATCGCGCAGGAGGAGATCTTCGGGCCCGTGCTGTCCATCATTCCGTACGACACCGAGCAGGACGCGATCCGCATCGCGAACGACTCCGTATACGGATTGGCCGGCAGCGTCTGGACCACCGACATCACCAAGGGCATCGAAGTCTCCGAGAAGATTCGCACGGGCACATACGGAATCAATTGGTACGCCTTCGATCCCGGCTCCCCGTTCGGCGGTTACAAGAACTCGGGGATCGGCCGCGAGAACGGGCCCGAGGGCATCGAGCACTTCTGCCAACTCAAGAGCGTGCTGCTTCCGATGGGCTACACCGCCGGATAGCCGGCTAGAAGAGCACCCGAACGATGGTGTCGGCGACGGCGGCCGGCTTGTCGGAACCGTCGAGTTCGATGGTGTGCCGCACCGTGAGGTTGGCCATCGTGTCGCCGACCTTCGCTGCGTCGACGAGCTCGGAGCGCGCCCGGATCCGCCCGCCCGAGGGGACAGCCGCGAGGAAGCGGACCTTGTTCAGCCCGTAATTGATCGCCATCTTGGCATTGTCGACGCGGAAGTTGTCCTTGCTCATTGCCGGGATCATCGACAGCGTCAGAAACCCATGCGCAATCGTTGTGCCGTAAGGACTTTCGGTCTTTGCTCGGTCGACGTCTATGTGAATCCACTGGTGGTCACCTGTGACATCGGCGAACTCGTTGATGCGCTGCTGGTCGATCTCGTGCCACTCGCCGACCCCGAGTTCCTGGCCGACCAGACCAACCGCGTCGTCGATGGATGAAATCACCTTCATTGGCGTGCTCCCTTCCGGCTGCTGCTGCGAATCCGACCTTAGCCATGGCGGTTTTGACGTGCGCCACCACGTCCGTGCCCCCGATGTGAGAAGCCCGGGTGTGAGACGCCCGATGTCAGAAGCACGCCTCGCGCATCTGCATCAGCGACAGATCGACCGCCTCGGTGGTCCTGCGCTCGGCGGAAAGCCGCGGCAGCACGTTCTTCACGAAGAAATTGGCTACCCCGACCTTGCCGGCGTAGAACGCTTGGTCGTCTTCGTCCGGTTCGCCGTCGAGCGCCTGCAGGGCGACCTCGGCCTGCCGCAAGAGAAGCCAGCCGATCAAGAGGTCGCCCACCGACAGCAGGAACGACACCGATTCCAGCCCCACCCGATAGAGTTCGCGCGCATCGTTCTGGGCCTCCATCAGATATCCGGTGAGCGAGGCGACCATCGCCTGCAGGTCGGTCACCGCGGTGGCCAGGATCGCCCGGCTTTCCGCCAGTTCACCGCGCGCGCCGTCATCGGCGAGGAACTTCTCGATCTGGTCCACCACGTGCTTGAGCGCGACGCCCCGGTCGCGGGCGATCTTGCGGAAGAAGAAGTCCTGCGCCTGGATCGCGGTGGTGCCCTCATACAGGCTGTCGATCTTGCTGTCCCTGATGTACTGCTCGATCGGGTAGTCCTGCAGGAACCCGGAGCCGCCGAACGTCTGCAGAGATTCCGTCAGACATTGATACGCCCGCTCCGAGCCCACGCCCTTGACGATCGGCAACAGCAGGTCATTGACCCGTGCGGCGATGTCGGCGTCGGCGCCGGACACGATATGCGCCACGCTCGGGTCGTGATACGCCGCGGTGAACAGGTACAGCGCGCGCAGTCCCTCGGCGTACGCCTTCTGCGTCATCAAGGACCTGCGGACGTCGGGGTGGTGGATGATCGTCACGCGCGGAGCCGTCTTGTCGGTCATCTGCGTCATGTCCGCGCCCTGGATGCGGGTCTTGGCGTACTCGAGGGCGTTCAGATAACCGGTCGACAACGTCGAGATGGCCTTGGTACCCACCATCATTCGTGCATATTCGATCAGCTCGAACATCTGCGCAATGCCCCTGTGCACATCCCCGACGAGCCAGCCGGTCGCCGGCACGCCGTGCCCGCCGAACGTCAATTCCGTTGTGGCCGAGACCTTCAACCCCATCTTGTGTTCGAGCCCGGTGACGAACACTCCGTTGCGCTCTCCGGGCGCACCTGTCTGGGGATCGGGCAGGTACTTCGGCACCAGGAACAGGCTCAGGCCCTTGGTTCCGGGGCCGGCCCCGTCGGGACGGGCCAGCACCACGTGCAGAATGTTCTCGAACAGGTCGTCGGTGTCCCCGTTGGTGATGAACCGCTTGACGCCGTCGATGTGCCATGTGCCGTCGGGCTGCTCGATCGCCTTGGTCCGCCCCGCACCGACGTCGGACCCCGCGTCCGGCTCGGTCAGCACCATCGTCGCGCACCAGTCGCGCTCGATCGCCAGCGCCGCCCAATGCTGCTGCTGGTCGTTGCCGATGTGGTACAGGATGTTGGCGAACACCGGGCCGGCCAGGAACAGAAACACGGCGGGGTTCGCGCCCAGGACGAACTCGTTGATGGCCCAGGCCACCGCTGCGGGCGCCGGCACGCCGCCGACGTTCTCGTCGAGGCCGACGCGGAACCACTCACCCCGCTGCCACGCCCGCAGCGACTTCTTGAACGGCTCCGGGAGCGTCACCGTGTGCTCGTCGACGTTGAACGTGGGCGGATGACGGTCCGCCTCCGCGAACGACTCCGCGACCGGGCCCTCGGCCAGGCGGGCCGCCTCGATCAGCATCTGTCGCACCGAGTCGCCGTCGAGGTCACCGAACTCGCCGCTGGCGAGGGCCTTGTCGAGTTCCAGAACCTCGAACAGGTTGAACTCGAGATCCCGGACGTTGCTCTTGTAGTGCCCCATGACTAGCGCCCTTCCTAGTCGCGATGGCGCCGCGATGAGCGCTTGCGCAAAGAGCCGACATCTGAGCGTAGTCCCCGTCAGGGGTCTGCAGCGGCGCGGGCTTTCTCGCGCCGGCTCAGCCGGGCGAGGAAAAGGCGGGCGCCGCGCTCAGGTCACGAGTTGCAGCGACCCGCGTTTACCTCCGGACCGGCGCACCCGTTGCAGGGCTTCCGTCGCGGACCTCACCGCGGGAACGAGCCGGTCTCGATCGCCGACTCGCAGCAGGCGGTGGACGGCATGGCTGCCGATGACCGCCCAGCGGGTGTCGGTTCGCGCGCACTCGATGTTCATGGCGAACAGTGCGCGCAGGCCGTCGACACCGATGAAATCGGTGTCGGCCATATCGACGATGACTGCGCCGCCGTCGGGCACCAGCCCGACAACGTGGTGGCTCAACTGATCGGCGTTCGTAGCATCGATCTCGCCGCTGATCGTGACGACAGTCAGCCAGTTGTAGACCTGTGCCGTCAAAAGTGCGCTACCGCAATCGATTACCGATGTGCCGTGAAGGTCCTCAGATGTCGTTTGGGTGTGCACAGCATTCATTGACTTACCCTCGTCGAGTCTGTCGCTGATGGTGGCCGAAAATGCCTGGGGCGCAGGAACTCGAAATTGAACAGCGCGATAATTATTTCCCGGGTGGCGCTTTCGGCAGGCTGTCATCTCAACCTAGCGCGTAGTTTAGGTGCGACTCACCTGCCGCACGGCCAAACAAGGCGCACGGTCGCGACTTCTAACGGTTTCTTAACGGTAGCTACCTGGGAGTTGTTGTTGTCGCAAACATATTGGACATCGTGGTGGTCCCGGTGCTGGTGGTAGTCGTGTCGTCGGGTTCGGTTGTGTCGCCAGGTGAACCAGGTGATGGAGTGTCGGGCGGGAACAGTGTTGCAGTTGAGCTGCCGGTCGGGGTGAACGTAGGTGTCGTGGTGCTGAGGCGCCGAACACCCGAGGAGGTTGTGGTCGTCGTCGACGACGACGTGAACGACGTACCCGCCGGAGCAGTGGAGTGTCGGGAGGTCTGCAGGACCGCGAACACGATGAGAACAACGGCGAGCACGCCGGCAACACCGGCGGCGGCGACGACCGGGGTCTGCTCGTACCACTGACCGCGGTTGGGCACACCGGGCCGCTGGTCGCGATTCGTCACGGGCAAAGATCTTAGAGCGCTCGACTCAGCGGTGCCGGTTACCTTCTGGACCAGCTGCAACATCACCGGTTGTGCGTAGCTGGCGGGCACTTTACGGACGGAACGTACGTAAAGTGTCGTCCGGTGGAGACCGAAGTCCTGATTGTCGGCGCGGGGCCCGTCGGGTTGATGGCCGCCATCGAACTGCGCCGTCGCGGCATCGACGTGGTCATCGTCGACAAGCGCGATGACGTCGCGCCGTGGGCGAAGGCCGTCGGAGTGCAGCCGCGGACCGTGGAGATCTTCGATGCGGTCGGCGTCGCCCGCGCCGCCCTGAACCGGGCGACCGCCATGCGCGGACAGCTGATCTTCGTCAATGGCGAGCAAGTCGGGCGGATGGAGTTGCGACTGCCGGATCAGGTGCCCTACCGATTCGCGTCGCTGCCGCAGTACGCCACCGAGGAAGTCCTCGCCGAGCATCTGGCCGGGCTCGGCGCCACGGTGCGTCGCGGCGTTGAGGTGCTCGACGTCACCGCCGGCGAGCACGCCGTCAACGCGCAGGTGCGTGAATCGGGCTCAGAGACAACTCTTTCCGCTGAATACGTGATCGGCGCCGACGGGGCCCACAGCGTCGTCCGCAAGTCGTTGGGAGTCGCATTCTCCGGTGACGCGTTTCCCGAGGAGCACATGCTCGCCGACGTGCGCGTCGACTGGGACATGCCGCGCGGCTACGGGATCCGTGCGATGCACCAGACCGACGGCGCCACCGACGACCTGCTGGTCTGCATTCCGTTGCCGGGACGCGGCCGATACCGGATGTCGATGCTGGTGCCCGACGAGTTCTCGTTGTCCGGCGCGAAAGACACCCCAGATGACACCACCGCTCACGGTCTCTCCACGACCGGGCCCCAGCCGGAGCTACACCACATCCAGGCAGTGCTCGAGCGGTTGGCGCCCCAGCCCACCACCGCGTATGACATGCGCTGGTCGTCAGTGTTCAGGATCAGCCACCGGCTGGTCGACCGGTACTCCGTCGGCAGGGCGTTCCTGGCAGGCGACGCCGCGCACATTCACCCGCCGACGGGCGCGCAGGGCATGAACACCGGGCTGCAGGACGCCTACAACCTGGGGTGGAAGCTCGCGCTCGCGGTCCGCGGCACGGCCGGTGCCGGGCTGCTCGAGACGTATCACGCCGAGCGGCATCCCGTCGGCGAGGAGGTGGTGGGCCGGACCGTGCGCGCTGCGCGGGAGGGAATCGGCGCCGGGGAGACCAGTGTCGAGCGGGTGCTGATGCGGGAGGCCCAATTGCTCGTCGGCTATCCCGACAGCCCGATCGTCGGCGGTGACCGCGACGCTGATCCCGCCCCGGGGATGCGCGCGCCCGACGCTTCGGGCTTGCGCCAGGCCGCGGTCGGTTTCGCCGTGCGCTGCCATGACCTGTTCCGCCACCCCGACCACACCTTGCTTATGTGGGCGACCGGGGCTGAATCGGTGGCGCGGGCGCTCGAGATCGTCGACGACGTCGAACGCCGCACTCGTCACCGGGTGCGCGGCTACGTCATCGCGCCCGGCGACGCCGATTTGTCGGGGCGCGTGTTGTGCGACGCAGACGGAAACCTCGCCGCGGCATACGGTTTCGGCGACGCCGATCTCCTGCCCGCGGCGTGCCTGGTACGTCCCGACGGCTACGTCAGCTACCGAACCGCCGCCGTCGACGTCGACCGGCTGCTGGCCCACCTGCGGTTGACGATGCGGCTCAGGTGAGTCCTCAGGCCATCGACACGGACTCGGCCGCCGTCACCTCGCTGGCCGCGCGCTCTCCCGAGCGGACCGCGCCATCGACCCAGCCGCACATCACCGCCGAGCTCTCGGTGCCCGCCCAGTGGATGCGACCGCACGGCTCCCTCAGCGCGTGCCCGAATTCGGTCAGCACGCCGGTTCCCGTGTGGCCGATCATGCCGCCACCGGAGTATCGCTCGACTGTCCAGTTCTGTTCGATGTAGTGCTCGGGGGAGGCGGCCTTGTCGCCGAACCGTTTCACCAGCTCGCCGAGGACCGCGGTGCGCCGCTCCGAATCGTCGAGCTTGCAGAGCTCGCGGGCGATCGAGCCTTCGACGATGACGCACATCACCCCGGGCCGGTCCTTGTCGGTGCAGGCCTCGATGGTCACCGGCGCGGGCGTGAACGGTGCCGCCGACTGCCCCGACAGCCCGTCGGCGCGCCAGAACGGCTCGTCGTAGACGATGTTGATCTTGAAGATCGCGCCGCTGGGCATCCGCTGCTGCAGAAACGTCCGGTCGATCGGCAGCATCGGTTCGTAGAGGATCTGGTTCGCGATGACGATCGGCACCGCGACAATGGCGCGCCGCGCGCGCACCGTCATGTCGTCGGCGCGCACCGTCACCCCGTCCTCGTCCTGCTCGATCCGCCGGACGGGTTGCGACAGGTGCAGCGAGTCGCCGATCTCGGCGGCCATCGGCCCCGAGATCGCGCCCATTCCGCCGACCACCCGGGAGTCTTGCGACCCGTCCTTCGTGCCGAGAACGAAGTTCGGGCCGCCGCCGGACGCGAATTGATAGAGCATCCACAGCATCGAGACCTCAGATGCAGCGGACGTGTAGCACCCGGCGATCGCCGTGTCGAGAAGATCATGCGCGGGCTTGCTCAGCGTGTTGCTGTTCAGCCATTTCGCCAGGCTTATCTGATCCCACTTCTGGGCGTTCTTGGCCGTCCACGGCGCATCCAGCGGGATCGCCTTGCACATCTGCGTGAGCTCGAGAAAAACCGCGCCGAGGTTGGCCACCACCCACGGGCTCATGGTCAGCGGAATCGTGCCCTTGTAGCGGGTCTGCTTGCCGTCCACGATCATCATCGCTTCGCCGCCGAGGTACTGCTTGTAGCTCGACACCCCGAACTCGCTCATCATGGCGCGGATCCGGTCCTGTCCGGGGCCGTGCCAGGCGCCGCCGCGGTCGATCCACGTGCCGTCGTCAAGGACCTGAGTAAACGTCCGACCCCCGACTCTGTCGCGCGCCTCCAGCAACGCCACCGAGCGGCCCGCCTGTTTGAGCCGCAGCGCCGCAGACAGTCCCGCAAAACCCGCACCGATCACGCAGTAGTCGACGTCGGCCATGCCGCATCCCTTTGGTTGCCGGAAGGAGCCGAATAGCCCCAACGGCAACTATCGCGCACGTCAATTGCCAGCGGGCGATATTCGCGGGTTTGGTCTGGCTCAGGTTCCCGTCCAGCGGGGCGGGCGCTTCTCGGCGAACGCGATCGCGCCCTCCTTCGCGTCATTCGAGACGAACACCGGCCCCAGGATCTTGACCTGCTCGCGCCACATCTCAGCGGGCGCCCAGCCGCGGGACTCGACGATGATGCGCTTGGTGGCCGCGACGGCGAGCGGGCCGTTGGCGGTGATCTTCGCCGCCAGCGCGAGCGCGCCGTCCAAGGCCTTGCCCGGTTCGGTCAGCACGTTCACCAGGCCCAGTTCATGCGCCCGTTCGGCGGGCAGGTTGTCGCCGGTGAGCGCGAGCTCCATCGCGATCTGGTACGGGATGCGCTGTGGAAGCCGCAACAGCCCGCCGCCCCCGGCGACCAGCCCTCGCTTGGTCTCGGGGATCCCGAACGCAGAGTTCGTCGCGGCGACGATCAAATCGGTGGCCAGCGCCAGCTCTGTGCCGCCGGCCAGCGCGTACCCCTCAACCGCCGCGATCAGCGGCTTGACCGGCGGCCGCTCGGTAAAGCCCATGCCGCGGCCCTCGACGATCACGTTCTCGCCGCGAGCGAACGCCTTGAGGTCCATGCCCGCGCAGAACGAGCCCCCGGCCCCGGTCAGCACGCCGACGGACAGCCCCGGATCGTCGTCGAGGCGGTCCATCGCGTCGGCGAGACCGCGGCTCACGGCGGCGTTGACGGCGTTCTTTGCCTGCGGGCGGTTGATGGTGATCAGCAGGACGCGATCCCGCTGCTCGACAAGTACGGGCGCTTCATCCGACGGTTGGCTCATGAGTACCTGAAACTACCCGACGGCCCCAAAACCGCGGTCGGTACCATTCCCCCAGGACAGACGAGCCGCGCGAAGAGCATCAAGCACCGATGGGCCGCTCGCGCGAAGAGCACAAGCACAGGAGAACCGTGAGCGACGCCGACAACGATCGTGTCGAGATCGAGAAGTGGGATCCCGAGTTCACCGAGCGCGTCATCGGCATCCTGCGGCCGCTCATCAGACGATATTTCCGGACCCAGGTGCGCGGCTTGGAGAACATCCCACCCGCCGGCGGCGCGTTGCTGGTCTCCAACCACTCCGGCGGCCAATTCGCGGCAGACGTTCCAATCCTTGCCGTCGAGTTCTACGAGAAGTTCGGCTACGACCGCCCGATCCACACGCTCAGCCACGACATGCTGTTCGCCGGACCGATTGGCACCGTGCTGCGTCGCACCGGCTTCATCCGGGCGACTCCCGAGAACGCCGCGGAGGCGCTGCGTTCCGGCCACCTCGTCGTGGTGTTCCCCGGCGGGGATTACGACGCGTGCCGACCCACTGTGTGGCAGAACGTCATCGACTTCGACGGCCGTAAGGGGTACGTCCGGACGGCGATCGAGGCAGGGGTTCCGATCGTGCCCGCGGTGTCGATCGGCGGACAGGAAAACCAGCTGTACCTGACGCGCGGAAGCGGGTTGGCGGAGCGGCTCGGGCCGATCGCGCGCGCGGCCCGCACGAAGATCGTCCCGATCTCGTTCGGATTCCCGTTCGGCCTCAGCGTCGCCGGAATGATCCCACCGAACTTCCCGCTGCCCACCAAGATCGTCACACAGGTGCTCGAGCCGATCGACATCGTCGCCGAGTTCGGCGAGAACCCCGACATTGCTGCGGTCGACGCCCATGTGCGCGAGGTGATGCAGAGCGCGCTCGACAGGCTGGGTCGTGAGCGCCGGCTCCCGATCTTCGGTTGATCGGTGTCCGCACTCGACCGACTCACCAATACCGTCGGCCTCATCGCAACGATGCGGCGCGCCGGTTTGATCGCCCCGATGCGGCCGGACAAGTACGTCAGGATCGCCGCCGCGATGCGCCGCGAAAACATGGCCGCCACGTCGGGTTTCGCGTCGGCGGCGCAGCGGTGTCCGGACCGGCCCGGACTGGTCGACGAGCTCGGCACCTTGACCTGGAAGCAGCTCGACGAGCGCGCCGACGCGCTCGGCGCCGCGTTGCAGAATTCCGCCGCCGCGGCTCCGAAACCCGATGTCGCCGCCGCCGCGGCTCCGAAACCCAATGTCGCCGCCGCCGCGGTTCCGAAAACCATTGGGATCATGTGCCGCAACCATCGCGGCTTTGTCGACGCGCTGGTCGCCGCCAACCGCATCGGTAGCGACGTGCTGTTGCTGAACACGTCGTTCGCGGGCCCCGCACTCGCGGAAGTCGTTGCGCGCGAAGACGCTGACGCAGTGATCTACGACGAGGAGTTCACCGACACCGTCGATCGCGCGCTGGCCGACCGTCCCGATGCCACCAGGATCATCGCGTGGACCGACACGCCGTCGGCCCACGACGTCACCCTCGAGAAACTGATCGACGCACACTGCGGCCTGCAGCCTGAACGCGCCACCGAAAAGGCCAGAACGGTTCTGCTCACCTCGGGCACCACCGGTACCCCCAAGGGCGCCAAGCTCACCGGCGGTGATGCTTTCGCGCTCAAGGCGATCCTCGACCGAACTCCGTGGCGTACCGAGGAAGCAGTCGTCATCGTCGCGCCGATGTTCCACGCGTGGGGGTTCTCACAACTGATCTTCGCGGCGTCGATGGCATGCACGATTGTGACGCGGCGCAAGTTCGATCCCGAGGCCACCCTGGAGCTGATCGACCGGCACCGGGCGACGGGGTTGGCCGTGGTCCCGGTGATGTTCGACCGCATCATGGATCTGCCAGACGACGTCCGAAAGCGGTACAGCTGCAAATCATTACGCTTTGCCGCGGCGTCGGGGTCACGGATGCGCCCAGACGTCGTCATCGCATTCATGGACCAGTTCGGCGACGTGATCGTCAACAACTACAACGCCACCGAGGCCGGCCTGATCGCCAGCGCCACACCCGAAGACCTGCGGGCAGCTCCCGACACCGCAGGCAAGCCGGCGCCCGGCACCGAGATTCGGATCCTGGACAAGGACTTTCACGAGGTGCCCACCGGAGACGTCGGCCAGATCTACGTCCGCAGCAGCACCCTGTTCGACGGCTACACCTCGGGTAAGACCAAGGACTTCCGCGAGGGCTTCATGGCTTCGGGAGACATGGGATATCTCGACGAGGACGGCAGGCTGTTCGTCGTGGGCCGCGATGACGAGATGATCGTCTCCGGTGGCGAGAACGTCTACCCGATCGAGGTGGAGACGACGCTTGCGGCTCATCCGGAGGTCACCGAGGCGTCGGTGATGGGCGTGGACGATGAACAGTACGGGCAGCGGCTCGCCGCATTCGTCGTGCTCGCTCCGGGCGCGTCAGCCACCCCTGACACGCTGAAGCAGCACGTCAGGGACAGCCTGGCCAATTACAAGGTGCCGCGCGAGATCCTCGTGCTCGACGAACTCCCCCGCAGCAGCACCGGCAAGATTCTGCGTAACGAACTCAAGGCACGCGCGGGCGCCGATGGGTGAATCGTCCGGCGGGCTGGCGCGGTTGCGGCGCCCGCGCCCGTTACTGCGTGCAGCCGTCGAACTCGTCAACGCGCTCAACGGGGTACGGCCTCTCGGCCGCAAGGGCTACAAGACGATCGCGGTGTTCTGGTTCGGGTGGCCGACCTCCGAGGTGCCCGCACTGTACCTGACGGCGTCCATGCTGGACGCCGTGCGTCGCGGCCGCCGCGGCGACTTCGCCGGATCCCGCGGCAAGGTGGCGCTGGCCCTGACGGCCGCCGCGTGGGCGGCGCTGGCGGTCATCTACCGCCGCAACATGACCACGCCTGGGCCCGTGCTCAACGCGGCGCTGCGCGACGGCCTCGGCGACGACTACGCCGACGTGATTGCGACGCTGCCGTCCACCCCCTCCCGAACAGGCCGGCCCAGCGGCGCGCTGCGCACCACCCAGATACGCCGGCGCTACGTCGCCAGCGAGGACATCGTGCGCTACGGCCCGTACGGCCGCGCGAACTTGGCCGACATCTGGCGCCGGCGCGATCTGCCCCGCGACGCCAAAGCACCTGTGCTGGTGCAGGTTCCGGGCGGCGCGTGGATCATCGGTATGCGCCGTCCGCAGGCCTACCCATTGATGAGCCACCTGGCCGATCGCGGCTGGGTGTGCGTGTCGCTGGCCTATCGCGTCAGCCCCTGGCACACCTGGCCGGACCACATCGTCGACGTCAAGCGGGGCCTGGCCTGGGTGTCCGAACACATCGCGGAGTTCGGGGGTGATCCTGACTTCATCGCGATCACCGGTGGCTCAGCCGGGGGCCACCTGGCCTCGCTGGCCGCACTGACGCCGAATGACCCGGCATTTCAGCCCGGTTTCGAGGAAGCGGACACCTCCGTCGTGGCGGCCGTGCCGATTTACGGACGCTACGACTGGTACTCAACCGAAGGCGAGGGGCGGCCAGAGTTCATCAAGTTCCTTGAGAAATTCGTGGTGAAGAAGAGCTTCAAAAAGCACCGGCAAGTGTACGTCGACGCGTCGTCGATCGCCCGCGTGCACTCCGACGCGCCGCCGTTCTTCGTGCTGCATGGCCGCGACGACTCGCTTATCCCGGTCCACGAGGCGCGGGACTTCGTGCGAGAGCTCGGCGACGTCGCAAAACGCCCCGTGCTCTACGCCGAGTTACCCCACGCGCAGCATGCATTCGAGATGTACGGCTCGCCGCGCGCGCACAAGACCGCCGAGGCGGTGGCGCAGTTCCTGTCCTGGGTCTACGTGAGGACCCGAGACTAGCCCGAGCCGACCACACGGGCCGGCTCCAGTGGGCCGATCCTGTCGGCGTTGGCGGTCGCAGCCACCGCTGAGGGTATCGGCGCCGGGTTACGGGAACGAGCCGAAATCGTTTACATGACGCTGTCGCCGGGATAGGGCATTTTGGCCACTCGTGTCGGGAAGTAATCCTCCTGCCCGCCCGGGCATCGGTTCTCTAGCCTCAACGGTGTCGAGGGTTACTCAACTATCACTTGGAAGCGAAATGTCCAGAAATTCAGCACATTCCGGGATCGTGGTCGGCGTCGACGGGTCCGCGCCCTCGACAGCGGCGGTACGGTGGGCCGCACGTGAGGCGGCGATGCGCAACGCGGGATTGACGCTTGTGCATGCCGCGGTCCCCGTGGCAGCCGGTTCACCGAGTCTCGTCTGGACTGCGCCGGCGTTGTCCGAACTTGTAAGCGCACAGAAAGAGCTTGTTCAGGAATTGATCGACGAGGCCGCCCAGGTTGCCAACGAAACCGCCGGCGGCATCCAGGTCCGAACCGAGGGGATCTTCTCCGCACCCGTACCCGCGCTGGTCGACCTGTCCAAGGATGCACAAATGCTCGTGGTCGGCCGGCAGGGCCGGGGGTTCTTGCCGTCGATTCCGCTCGGATCGATCAGTACCGCAGTGATCCATCACGCACACTGCCCCGTCGCGGTCATCCACTACGCGGCCGAACAGCCGCCGGCGGACGCACCGGTCATCGTCGGTATCGACGGATCGCCCGCGTCGGAGCTGGCCACCGCATTGGCATTCGACGAAGCCTCCTGGCGCGGTGTCGAATTGGTGGCCATGCACGCCGCCTTCGACACAGATGTCTCCGGCGTTCACCAGCTGGAGTGGGGCGTCGGCGGAGAATCCAGGGCGGATGAGACCCTCGGCGAGCGCCTGGCCGGCTGGCAGCAACGCTACCCCGACGTCCGCGTGCGGCGCGTCGTCGTTCTCGATCGGCCCGCGCGCCATATCCTCGAGCATGCCGAGACCGCCCAGCTGGTCGTCGTCGGTAGCCACGGGCGCGGTGGATTCGCCGGAATGCTGCTGGGATCGGTCAGCACCGCGGTGGTGCACGGCGCGCACGCACCGGTCATCGTGGCCCGCCAACACTGACTCGGTAGAACCTCGCGCGCATTGCTGATCATGATTCTTCGTGCGGCATTCGCCCAACATTGCGGAGTCCCCGGGTTCCCGCGTGGTGGGCCGTGGTAACGACCTCCCATGCTCTGACGCAGGGCCGTGAGCTGTCGGCAGACCTGTACTGGGTGGTTAGCCCGAGACTGATCAGCCTACCGCCGTGGCTGGCGCCATTGCCGTCGGCACCTCGGTGAGGTTGCCGGAAAGTCCGGAAGCCAAACGTATTTCGGTGAAGGCGTGCACGATCGCGTCGGTGACCTCATGCGGATCGCCGAGGGTGATGTCGTCGGTCAGCACGGAGATATTGAGCTGGTCGACGTAGCTCCACACCGTGATGTTGATGCCATTGCCCGCGATCAACGGTCCGACAGAATAGATTTCGCTGATCATCGCGCCGCCGAGCCGGCCCCGCTCCCTGGGCCCGGGCACGTTCGAGATCGGCACGTTCAGCAGCTTGCTCTGTGCCTCGCGCTTCGACAGCCAGCGGAAGACTGCAGGCGCAATGCTCGGTGGGAGATACGCCGCCCACTGGCTCACCACATCCGGCCCGATCAGGTGGAAGTCCTCCTTGGCGATCCCGGCGGCCAGCGACGTCAGCCGCACCCGCTCGAGTGGGTCGTCGACATGCACCGGCAGTGACACGTTCAACCCGAAGAACTCGTTTCCGGTCAGTCGGTCCGGGGAGGTGTTCAGGCTCGCCGGAACGGAGGCGATCAGCGGCGCGTCGGCGCGACCGTCGTAGCGCAACAACAGCTCTCGCAGCGCACCGGCCGCGGTGGCGAGCACGAGGTCGTTGATCGTGATGCCAAGACGCTTGCTGGTCTCCTTGACGTCGGATAGCGCCAGGGTGGCCGTGCCGAACCGGCGACCGGGCGACACAACGTGGTTGAAGAACGTCGGCGGCGGCGAGAATGCCTTCGCCAGTTCCGGGTGCTCACCCCGCTCCTTGCCCCGCGCGCGGACCCGGCTGATGCCCGCAGCGGTTTCTCTGGCCAACCGCGGGAGCCTGCCGAGCTGCTTCATGTGGTCGCGCAACGCCCCGGCCACCAGCTCACCCGTCAACGGCGGTGCGTTGGTGGCGTAGAGGTCGCGCTCGTCCTGGATCGGGCCTTTCAGATCCATCGCCTTGGCCATCAAGTTCGCCGACGCGACCCCGTCGGCGAGCGCGTGGTGCACCTTGCCGATCACCGCGAATCGGTTGTCGGCCATGCCTTCCGCGAAATACATCTCCCACAGGGGGCGGCTGCGGTCCAGCGGCGTGCTTGCGATCTCGCCGATCACCTCGTTGAGCTCGCGGCGCCCGCCGGGCCGTCGCACCCGCACCCGGCGCAGGTGATTGGTCAGGTCGATGTCCGACTTCTCCAGCCACATTGGGTGGTGCAGCTTCAGCGGGATATCGATCAGCCGGTACCGAAGCGGCTCCAGCAGGTGCAGCCGCCGTCGCAGGGTGCGCCGGAACACCTCGAACGTGAAGTCTCCGTCGAAGTCGGCGGCATCGATGATGCCGATCTTCAACGTGTGCGTATGGACGTTGGGCGTCTCGCTGTACAACAGCATGGCGTCCCAGCCGTTGAGCCGTTTCACGCCGCACCTCTTTGGACGACTATATGACGTCTTTTTCCCTGCTCAGCAAATGCCTTCGGTGAATCTCGTTGAGGAACAAGCCGATCAGGGTCGCCGCCGAGCCCGTGCGCGAGCCGTCGGTCATGTCGAAGCCGTGGTGTGCGCCGGGCAACTCCAAGTAGCCGACCGTCGACCGCGACGCGGCGCGCAACCGCTCCACGAAAGCCCTGGCCTGCTCCACCGGAATCACGGTATCGGCGGACCCGTGCACGACCAGGAACGGCGGCGCGTCAGCCCGCACCCGGGCGATCGGTGACGCGTTGCGAAACACCTCGGGGTGCCGGGACAACCGCTTCTTGACGACGACGCGCTCCAGGAAGTCGACGAACTGTTCGCGTTCCTCGGTAGAGGTGTCCGCCCAGTCGTATCGACCGTAGATGCCGACGACCGCATCGACGGAGGTGTCGGCGTCGTCGGGAAGATCGGCGGCCAACTCCGGATCGTCGGGCGTCAGGCCTGCCAGCGCCGCGAGGTGGCCGCCCGCCGAACAGCCTGCGATCGCGACGAAGTCGCGATCACCTCCGAACCGGTCGACGTTCGCGCGGGCCCACGCGACAGCGGCTTTCACGTCGGTGACATGCCTTGGCCAGCGGTGGTGCGGAGACACTCGATAGCCGGCGGACAGACATACCCACCCCTGCTCGGCAAGGTGGCTCAACAGCGCATACCCCTGGAGCATCCGGCTTCCGTGCACCCACGCGCCGCCCGGCACGAACACCAACACCGGCGCAGGACCCGTCAGGTCCCGTCGCCGCCAGACATCCAACAGCTGCGCAGGCGAGTCGCCGTAGCGGACATTGCTGCGGTACAGATGGCGACGCCGCTGTCCGGCGCCGCGAAGCACCGGTGCCAGCCGGTCGGGCGCCGGCCACGTCACGTTGATCCGTTCGGGCGTGACGAACTCGCGCAGCGCGGCGGCCGCCACCTCATTGGTCATGTCGCGCTCTTGGCGCCGTTGGCCGGCCGCTCCTGGCGCCCGGTTGCGGACCGCCGCGGACACCAGATGCGGCGCATGCCGATAGCCCCACACACCCATCGCGGTGAACCCGCCGAGCGGCTCCAGATGCTTGCCGACCAGCGGCAACGTCGCATAGAACTCGCTCATTGCCAGCATGTAATCGACGGGCCGTGCACGCACGAACCACAATGCCCGGGACCTCAGACTCGGCCTGCGCCGCCCGGGATGTCGGGAAACCATTCGCGAACTGTACCCCCGGCGCAGTTCGTGGGAACGCAAAAACTTTCGCCCGGCGCCCTACCAACCCGTGACCACGCCGGATAGCGTCCAATCGTGGCCGCCGACGCTATCTACACCGGTGACATCGTCACTGTTGACGACGCTCAGCCCACCGCCGAGGCGGTGGCGGTCAGAAACGGCCGGATTGCCGCGGTCGGTGCCGCAGACCAGGTGATCGGCCGGCATCGCGGCGCGCAGACGCGTGTTGTCGACCTCGATGGAAACACGCTGTTACCTGCGTTCATCGACCCGCACAGCCATTACATCAACTCGCTGATGGTGGCCAATCAGGTAAATGTGTATGCGCCGCCTGCCGGTCCAGCCACCGGCATCGACTCGATCGTCACCGCATTACGAAACTTCCGTGACGCCAAGCGAATTCCGCCAGGCCAGGTCATTATGGCCTACGGCTACGACGACACGCTGATGGGTGGCCGGACGCTGCACCGCGAGGATCTCGATGCCGACTTCCCCGATAATCCCGTTATCGTGCAACATGTTTCGCTGCACGGCGGGGTGCTGAACTCGGCGGCGTTGCGAAAGTGGGGCATCACGGCGGACACACCAACACCGCGCGGAGGCGTGATCGTCCGCAAGGAAGGTGGCAATGAGCCCGACGGTCTTCTGATGGAGACGGCGTTCTTGCCGGTATTCGCTTCGCTACCCAAGCCCACTCCGAGTCAGGAGATCGAGTGGAGCAAGGCCGCGCAGGCGATGTACGCCGCGGCGGGGATCACCACGGCGCAGGAAGGCTTGTCCCATCAAGCCGATATCGATCTGATCTACCGCGCGGCGCAGGGCGGCGCCACCTTGATCGACGTCGTGGCATACCCGTTCATCCTCGAGCTCGACACGGTGCTGCAGACGTATCCGCCGGAGATGTTCGGCACGTACCGCAACCGCGTCAAGCTGGGCGGCGTCAAGATCACGCTGGACGGGTCGCCGCAGGGCCGGACCGCGTACTTCACCACGCCGTATCTCGTGGACGGGCCTGAGGGACAACACAACTGGCGCGGTGAGCAAGCGTTCAGCCAAGACACGGTGACGGGGTGGTTCAAGCATGTCTACGACCTGAACCTGCAGTTGCTGATCCACGCCAACGGCGACGCGGCAATCGACATGCTCCTGACCGCGCATGAGGCCGCCTCCGCTGATGACGCGCAAGAGCGCGACCGTCGGACAACGGCCATCCACTCCCAGTTCGTTCGGCGGGATCAGTTACAGCGTTACAGCCGTGACCGGGTGATCCCGTCGTTCTTCACGTCGCATGCGTTCTACTTCGCCGACGCTCACGTCCGGCTGCGCGGTCGTGAGCAGGCGAACTTCCTGAGCCCGATGAGGGCGGCCCTCGACGCGGGCCTGCGGCCGACCAACCACACCGACTTCAACGTCACCCCGATCGACCAGCTGTTTGTGATCTGGTCGGCGGTCAACCGCGTGTCACGCGGCGGCGAGGTGATCGGAGCGGACCAGCGGGTCACTCCGCTGGAGGCACTACGGGCCGTCACCATCGACGCGGCGTATCAGTACTTTGAAGAGGGCAGCAAGGGTTCCATCGAGGTGGGCAAGCTCGCCGACCTGGTGATCCTCGACGCCAACCCGCTCACGGTTGATCCGATGGCGATCAAGGACATCAAGGTCGTCGAGACCATCAAGGAAGGGCAGCCGATTTATGCCTCGTGACAACGACTTTCATCCAGATTTTCGCAGAACCGCGCGGTTCCTGCCCCCGACCTTGGCGGCACCCGCCTTGTTACCGGTCGTGCGGGTGCTGGAGTCGCTGGTATTTCGCGGGGCGAAGGACGTCGAGGCGCTGACGCTGGCGTCGGGCGGACAGGTCAGGCTGCACAGGCCACCCGGCGACGTCGGGCCGGCGCCGGCGATGCTGTGGATTCATGGCGGCGGGTATGTGTTTGGCAACCCGCAGCAGGGCGATCAGGCCTGCGGGCAGTTCAGCCGGACGCTCGGCATCACCGTCGCGGCCCCGTCGTATCGGCGCGCGCCGGAGCACCCGTATCCGGCTGGGCTTGAGGATCTCTACGCGGCACTCAAGTGGCTGGTGTCGCTGCCGTCGGTCGATTCCCGGCGCGTCGCGATCGGCGGTGAGAGCGCGGGAGGTGGCCTGGCTGCCGCACTGGCGTTCATGGTTCGCGACCGAGGCGAGATCTCTCCTGTCCTCCAGCTTTTGAGTTATCCGATGCTCGACGACCGGACCGTGTCAAACCCGGCTGTCGCGCGCAACTATCGGCTGTGGAACGAACGCAGTAACCGCTTCGGCTGGGCGTCGTATCTGGGCGGCGCCGATCCCGACGTCGCCGTCCCGGCACGCCGCACCGACCTGGCCGGGCTGCCCGCGGCGTGGATCGGCGTCGGCACCGTCGATCTGTTCTACGAAGAAGACGTCGCCTATGCAGAACGCCTGCGCGGCGCGTCGGTGCCGTGTCATCTCGAGGTGGTGCAGGGGGCCTTTCACGCTTTCGACCGCGTCTACGCAAGGGCACCGGTGTCACGCGCGTACTTCGACAGCCAATGCGAAGCGCTTCGCGCAGCGCTCAAGCCCTGATCAACGTGCCCGCTAGCAGGCCGGACGCTGCTACATTCGCACGATGCCCAGTTCTCGCCGCCTGCTGCTGAGGTTGGCCGCCCTCGCGCTGATCGCCGTCCTGATGTGCACCGGCGCGCCCGTCAGCGCCGCCGAATCACTGGTCACAACCACACACCAGGTCAATTCGCAAGCGCCGGAACTTGTTAGCGCCATTCTCGCACCGGCTCGCACCCCCGGCGGCGAATCGAGCCCCGCCCGCCTCGGCCCCATGCCACAAACACCGGCCAGGCCGACGAAGAGAACGCGCCGGCGGCACCACTATTGGTTCTGGCATCTCGTCCCCGGCAGCGGCGGCCCGCTGAGCTGGCTGTTACTGGTGCCGTACCTCATCCTCGGCGGCGGGCTGGTCGCGATACTGATCTTTGTCCGCCGTCGGCGCGCGAAGGCGTCCACTGCAGTCAACTTTGACCCAACGCAGGGAATGCAGGGAATGCAGGCCGGAAACTTCGATGCGCCGTCGCACGCGATCCTCGACGCGCCGACCGACATTCACCCGGTCGACGACCGGCTTCAGCGCCTCGAAGATCTCCATGCCGCAGGCATGCTCTCCGACGAGGAGTTCCAGACTCAGCGACTGCGAATCCTCGGCACCTGACCGCTCAACGGCTCCGGTGTCGTGGGCGCACTCACTTCTCGGCGAGTTCACGCGGCACGACGAACACGTCGACCAGCGCGCCATTGCGCCAGACGGTCATCTCGATCCTGCGCGCTATCGCATCCTCGACCATCACCTTCTGGATCGCGGTGGCGGTCACGACGTTGTGTCCGTCGACGCTGACGACGACGTCGCCGCGGCGCAAACCGGCCTCGGCCGCCGGGCTGCCAGAAACCACGCTGGCGATCTGCAGGCCATCCGCTGTGCCCAGCTTGGCTGCGACCGGGGGCGCGACAGGAACGTGCGCACCGGCGATGCCCAGCCAGGCCCGGCGGACGCGGCCGGTGCTCATCAATGACGCGATGATCCGGTGTGTGGAGTCGTTGACGGGCACGGCCAGGCCCAGCCCGATACCGGCGACCGCCGTGCTGACGCCGACCATCCGGCCGCGGCTGTCTGCCAACGCGCCGCCGCTGTTGCCGGGGTTCAGCGCCGCGTCGGTCTGGATCACCTCGTCGACGACGCGCCCGTTGCGGGTCGGCAGCGACCGGCCCAACCCGGAGACGATGCCCGCGGTGACGCTGCCGGCCAGCCCGAGCGGATTGCCGACCGCGACCACCAGTTGACCGACACGCAGTTCCTCGGCGCGCCCCATCGTCACCGGCGGCGGCACCTGCCCGCGCGCCTTGAGGACAGCGAGATCCGACAGCACGTCGCGCCCGATGATGTCGACGCGGACGGACGTGCCGTCACTGAAGTGGGCGTCCGCTGACTTCGCGGCCGCGACCACGTGCGCGCTGGTCAGGAGGTAGCCGTCCGGGGTGATGACGCTCGCGCTCCCGCCACCGTCGCCGCGCGAGGTCCGGACCGCCAGGCTTGCGACGCTGGGCGACACCGTGCGGGCCACGGCAATGACGACCGACGAATACGCATCAAGCGCTTCGTCGTCGCGCGGGCGGTCGCCGGCCATAACCCATTGAGCACCAGGAAACCCGCGGGTATGCCCTCGTTCGCCCGCGGCTGAAAGGGTTCAGAACTGCAGGGCCGAGAACCGCCAGTCCAGCACCGGCCGGTCGGCTTCACCGATGGCCTCCTCACCGACAGCCTTGACCAGCGAGCGCAGCCGCAGGATGCCGCCGCCCGCGGGCAGCGGATCGGCCCCCTCGACATGCAGCTCGCTCACCAGGGTGTCACCCTCACGCACCGGCCCGGTGTGGTCGCAAGACTCCCAGCCCAGCACGGTGACCAGGTTGGGCAGCAGTCGGCTGGCCTGAGCCAGCGCCAACCCAATGGTATGGCCGCCGTACACCAACCGTTCGCCGCCGACACGCGAATCATGGTGTACAGCCGCAATATTCAAGGTAAGCCTGGCCAGTTCAGGTGCGCTGGACACCACGTCGGCACCGCTGTGCAGCACCGAACCCGCCAACCCCCGGTCGAAATGTGGCCCGGGAACGCGCTGCCGGAATGCGTCGGCGTCCCACTCCTCGATGGCCTTCTTAAGGGCCTTCGTCAGGGTCACCGCTTCGGCGCCGATCGCCGACAGATCGTCGGCGTGGGGCTCGCGATCCGGGTCGGCATCCGGGCCCAGCGGCAGCATCGCGCAGCGGTAGAAGTCGAGCACCAAGTGGCCCAGTTGGTCGATCGTCGTCATCCGCAGCGCCGCCATCCCCGTCGACGCCCGGCCCGGCTTCGATGAATTCTCGCGCAGGCCAACCACTTCCGTCCGAGTGAACAGGCTGTCGCCGATGACAGGGAAGCGGTGGAACACCAGCCCGCGGTAGAAGAGGTTCGCTTTCACGTGGTGAGTGACCAGGGTGGACTGCCCGATCGCGACGTCGCAGACCAACCCCGGGTGTGCCAGCGCCGCCGTCGCCCCGGTCACCGCGTACGAGAGGTGCGCGTCCAGCGGTAACCGCAGCCGGTCACCCAGGATGGCCTGGTGCGTGGCGGCGACCCCGGTGGTCAGGGTCATCGACGGCGCGGTGTCAAAGACCTGACCCACCCGCAGTTCGTCGAAGTAGGGCCCGCCGCTCATTGCGCCTCCGTCGAACTGTTAGGGCGAGTATTTCTTGATCAGTTCTTGCTTGTACAGCTTGCCGGTGTCGGTGCGCGGCAGTTGCGCCTCGAACGAGATCGACCGGGGACATTTGTAATGGGCCAGGCGTTCTCGCAGCCAGCCCACCAGCTCGTCGGCGAACGCGTCGGTCGCGTCGGCGGGATCGACGGTCTGCACGACCCCCATGACCGACTGGCCCATCTCGTCGTCGGGTATGCCGAACACCGCGGCATCGAGCACCTTCGGGTGCGTGACCAGTAGGTTCTCCGCCTCCTGCGGGTAGATGTTCACGCCGCCCGAGATGACCATGTGGTGGCGGCGGTCGGTGAGGAACAGGTACCCGTCGTCGTTCAGATACCCGACGTCGCCGACGGTCACCCAGCCGTGCTTGTCGCGGGACTCCGCGGTCTTCTCCGGATCGCCGTGGTACTCGAAAGCCGCGCGCCCGATGTCGAAGTAGATCTGGCCCGCTTGCCCCTGCGGCACGTCCTCGCCGTTCTCGTCGAGGATGTGCGCCTCGCCCAGGAGCGATTTACCCACCGAGCCCGGATGCTTCATCCAGTCATCGGCCGAGATGAACGTTATCCCGGCACCTTCCGACGAGGAGTAGTACTCGTCGACGATCGGGCCCCACCAGTCGATCATCTGCTGCTTGATCTCCACCGGGCAGGGCGCGGCGGCGTGGATCACCCGCTTCAGGCTGGACAGGTCATACGAATCACGAACCGTCTCAGGGAGTTTAAGCATGCGCACAAACATCACCGGGACGAACTGGCCGTGGGTGACGCCGTGTCGCTGAATACAGTCGAGCATCTGCTCGGGGTCGAACTTCTCGATCACCACCACCGTCGCACCCATCGCCAGCGCAGACATCGACCACAGACACGGTGCGGTGTGGTACAGCGGCGCAGGGCTGAGATAGACGGCGTCGTCAGTCATCCCGATCGCCATCAGCAATGCGCTCAGCACGTTGGGCGCCTCCGCCGGACTGATATGGGGCAACGGGCGGCGAATCCCCTTGGGACGCCCCGTGGTTCCCGACGAGTACTGGAGCAGATCACCCTCGAGTTCGTCATCGATCGGGGTGTCGGGCTCGTCGGCCACGCAGTCGGGATAGCGCCGCCACCCTTGGAGGTCTCCGGAGGCGATTGTCGCCGACCCACCGGCTCCGTCGGCGATTGTCGCCGACCCACCGGCTCCGTCGGCCATCATCAACAGCCCCGGCAGTCCGCCCGGCAGATAGTCGGCCAGCCCCGCGCACACCTCGCGCGTGGCGCGCGACCCGATGACAGCCTTCGCGCCGCTGTTGTCGATGATGTATGCCGCCTCAGCCGCGGTGAGGTGGCTATTGATCGTCGCGTAGTACAACCCGCTGCGTCGCGCGGCCCACATCACCGCGTGGATGTGCTCGTTGTTCTCCAACATCACCGCGACGGTGTCACCCTCGCGCAACCCGGCCTTTCGGAAATAGTGGGCGAGTCGGTTCGCGCGCGCCTCCAGCTCCGCGAACGTCACGACGGTGCCCGACGGGTAGAGGATGACGGCGGGCTTGTCGGAGACATGCTCGCGGATCTGCATGAACAAAACTGTACTTGACGGGTGTCAACGCGCATCGCGGCCCAGCTGGGTGCTCATCGGCTGTGAAGCGCACCACACGCCGCCTGTTGGATTGGGTGTGTCGGCTATCGCCCTGTCACGCTGGAGAACTGGAGGTGTTTTAGGTCCGATGTGCGCGCACACTGTATTCGAACGACACTCGAGCGGATCCCGGGTCGAGGCGGTGCTGACCTGGTTGGGCGGTGGGCATTGGCGTGAGCTCGGCGAGCGTCACGAGCGTTCCACCACCGCGGTCGCCGGCGTGGTCGTGCTGGTGGGTGCTGCGCTCGCATGGCTCGTCGCGACTCTCGCCGTTGCCGGATCGACCGACTGGCCGGTGTGGGCGATCCTGCCGTTGACTCTGTTGTTCGGTCTGCTGGTCGGCGCGGTGACCCGTGCCGTCGCGAGCGGGCCGGCACGCGGGTGGTCCATCGTCGGCCGTGGCGCGGTCGCCGTTCTCGTCGGCGCCGTTGTCGGCGAGCTTGCCGCGATTGTGCTGTTCTCCGGATCGATCGACCGCCGGATCGACGCGCAGGCGGCTCGCGCCGCCGATTCCACGCCCGCCGTCGCGCAGGCGTCTGCCGACGTCGGCAGGCTCGGGCGGGCGCGGGACGCGCTCGACGACGCGGTGGATCGGGCCCGCATTCGCCAGGACCAGGCGTTGGTCGTCGCGCGCTGCGAGTACAACCCGACGCCCGGCTGCCCGCAGACCCGCATCACCGGTGTCCCCGGCGCCGGACCCGAAACCCGAACGGCGAACCAGCTTCTCGCCGACACCCAACGGGAGTTCGACAACGCCGTGGCCGCGCGTGACCGTCAAGCACCCGGGCTGGACTCAGAAATCGCCGGCGCCGAGCAGACGCTGGCGGCCGCACGCCAGGCCGCAATCGCGAACACCGACCGCGGCCTCGGTGCCCGCTGGGTCGCCATGCACGACCACACGCTGGCGGGCGCGGGCGCACTCGTACTGTGGGCGATCACGATCGCATTCTTCGTATTGCTGAGCCTGCTGCCGCTGATCCTCAATTGGCTGCGCGGCGAGACCACCCACGATCGCGGTGCAGCCTCGCGCGCCCAGCGCGATCGCGCCGAGGTCGACGCGGACACCGCGATCGCCGTGAAGCGTGCGGAGGTGCGCGCCGCTGTCGAGAACATGTGGGCCGATCAACAGCTCGCCAGTGCCCGGCTCGCCGTAGAAGCACAGAACGAGATCGATCGCGAGCTGCATCGCCGTCGTATCGCCGAGACCCTCGATGCTCCGGTCCAGGCCGCATTGCAGCGCGCACCCGAACCGGTGGGCGAAGAGAACCTGCCTGCTCGCACCGAGTCCGGCCCGTCATTGCTTCCGAACGTCACGAAGGCCGCGGCACGGTGGATACGTCCCTTCGTGCCGCCGATCGTCGCCAAGGCCATCGATACGACGACTCAGCCGCTTCGCACCGCTCGCCAGGTCTTCGAAGAGGTCGAGGAGATCACGTTCGCGTTCAAGCGCACCCACAAGGTGACGATCGACTCCGAGGAGACCGCCGAGTCGACCCAGCAGACCGCGTCGGTGGCCACAGAGGCGGACGGCGTCCCGCGCCGGGTCGAATCGTCCAGGGCCCCAGGACGCGCGTCGCTGACCGCACGCGAGCGCCGGCCCGAGCTGGCGGACTGGGACCGACCCGGTGAAGTTCGCGGGAGTGCCGGTCCCCGCGAACTACCACCGGCGGAGTAACCCGTCAGCTGACCGGGTCGAACCGGAAAACCGCCAACTGCCCCGCGAGCGCCTCGAATTCGTCTGGTGTGCCGTCGACGACCATCCCTGAGCGTTTCGCGAAGCCGACGCCGACGGGAACCTGAACGGGAAACTCCCGCAACACGGGCCGCGCTTCGTCGGCCGATAATTCAACGATCTTGACGCGCCTTGACTTTCGGCCCCGGCTCAACGTCCCCTCACCTGCTGCCCGCGCGTTGCGCGGCCAGTCGGAGCCCGGATACCCGGCAACCGTGTAGAGCTTGCCGCCGTACGTGAACGGTGTCATCGGTGTGCTGCGCGGCTGTCCCGATCGGCGCCCCGGCACCGTCAGCACCATGGCCGGCCCGGTGGGGATGCCGAGCTTCTGGGCCGCCATCATGATCTTGTTCATCGGCTTGAGGTACCGCGGCGGCCGTGGATTGGACATCTTGTCTCCCTTGCTAATTCGTTAAGAAGTCTAATTCGTGAACAGGGTGGTGTGCTCCGAGACCCATCGCTCGAAGGATTGCGCCGGTCTGCCGAGGATCCTCTCGACGTCGTCGGTGACCGGCGCGGGCCGATCGAGGGTGGTGGCCAGCATCGCGATGTACGCGTCGGCGAACTCGGCTCCGAAGCCCAACCCGATGAACCGCTGCCGCACGAACTCGGCTGGAATCTCGTTGTAGTGCAGAGGCCGCCCCAGGACCGATCCGATGATCTCGACCATCTCGCTGTTGGTCAGCGCCAGCGGCCCGGTCATCGGAATCCGCTGTCCGACCAGGTCGTCTGACAGCAGCGCCCGCGCAGCGACCGAGGCGATGTCACTCTCCACGATCGGCGCGCTCGACGCCGTGGCGTACGGCCCGTTCACAACATCGCCCGCCCGTGTCTGGGCAGACCACATCCCGGCGAAGTTGGTCGCGAACACCGACGGCCGCAGGCTCACCCATTCCAGACCCGATTCGGACGCCAGCTGGTCGGCTTCCCTGTTGCGGTCACCGCGGTACCGCGACGGCTGCCGCGAGAAGTCGTCATCGGCGTTGATCGCCGACAGCGCCACCAGCCGCCTGACCCCTTCGCGCTGCGCCTGTCGCACCGCGGAGGCCATCTCCTCGCCGAGCGCCCGCGAGTTGAGGAACACCGCCGAGGCGCCCGGAATCGCTGCCGATGCGGTGTCGACCACCTTCACCTCGGCGGGCAACCCGGCGGCATCCGGCCGACGGCTCACCGCCCGCACCTCCGCGCCGGCAGCGACCAGCTCGGCGACCAACGGCCGCCCGACGTTGCCGGTCGCGCCGGTAATGACTATTGCCATGATCGACTCCTTTCTCGAGTTCTCAACCAAGGACGAAGCGGCGGCGCGAAAAGTTACTGAAGTCACCCGGCGGGCCGCCGTAACTTTTTGGTGCTTTGCTTCGTCCTATGGGAATGACCGACGCGCAGCTGCAGGAGGCATGGCGGCGTCACCACCCATATCTCGTCAACCTGGCGTATCAGATGGTCGGCGACATCGGAGACGCGGAAGACGTCGCTCAGGAGGCCTTCACCCGGCTCTCACGGGCCGACGGCATCGACGACGTCCGCGGGTGGCTCACCGTCGTCGCGGGCCGGCTATGCCTCGACCTCGTGAGGTCGGCCCGTCACAGATATGAATCGGCCACTGACACCGCGGCGTTGGAAGCGCATTCGGCGCACCGTGCCGCCGACCCGGCTGATCGCGTCACGCTCGACGATCAGGTCGGCGACGCCTTGCTGGAAGTGCTTGGCCGACTCAGTCCGGGTGAGCGGGTCGCGTTCGTGCTGCACGACGTGTTCAAGGTGCCGTTCGATGAGATCGCCGAAACCGTGGGGCGGCCGATCGGGACGTGCCGGCAACTGGCCCGCCGGGCCAGGGCGAAGATTCTCCGAGCAGGGCCACCGCTGAAAGAGGTCGGCAGTGACGAGCATCGCGTGGTCATCGAGAAGTTCATCGCAGCCTGCGCGACAGGCGATCTGGCAGCGCTGACCGCGGTGCTGGACCCCACGGTCTGGGGCGTCGCGACGCTGCTGGGTGAACCCCCGCTGCCGCCGCAGATCAACCACGGTCCGGACGCGGTCGCCACCAATTTGCTGCTCTATCTCGGCCCGGGTGCCACGCTCGTCGGCGCTCCGGTCGGACAGCCGGTGCTGCTGGGCTACGCGCAGCGGCATCTGTTCGCCGTGCTGGTGCTCACCGTGCGCGACGGCCTGGTGGTGAAGATCGAAGCGACCGCCGACCCGTCAGCGAGATTCAGCCAAGGCGGTGCGTGAAGCGCTAGCCGCCGACGCTGAACCAGTTGCGACGACACGCCGCTCGGAACCACGCTGGATTCAGTTTCGGCGCTACTGGCCAACCCAGCTCAGCCGAGGCGGTGCTTGAGCGCGTCGAACTCGTCCTTGAGGCCGGTGGGCAGCTTCTCGCCGACGAACTCGAACCACTCCTCGATCTGCGGCACCTCGTCGCGCCACTCCGCGGCGTTGACGGAAAGCGCCTCGTCAACGTCGGCGGCATCGACATCGAGGCCGTCGAGATCCAGGTCCGCGGCGCTCGGCACGACCCCGATCGGGGTGGTCTGCCCGGATCCGGTGCCCTCGACCCGTTCGATGACCCACTTCAGCACCCTGCTGTTCTCGCCGAAGCCCGGCCACAGGAAGCGCCCGTCGCCGCCGCGGCGGAACCAGTTCACGAAGAACACCTTGGGCAGCTTGGACTCGTCGGAGTTCTTGCCGATGTCGATCCAGTGCTGCATGTAGTCACCGGCGTTGTAGCCGAGGAACGGCAGCATCGCCATCGGGTCGCGGCGCACGACGCCGACCTTGCCCTCAGCGGCCGCGGTCTTCTCCGACCCCAGGGTCGCTCCGATGAAGACGCCGTGCTGCCAATCGTTGGCCTGCGTCACCAGCGGGACGGTGGTCTTGCGGCGGCCGCCGAACAGGATCGCGGAGATCGGCACACCCTGCGGGTCATCCCACTCGGGAGCCAGTGTCGGGCACTGCGACATCGGCGTGCAGTACCGCGCATTCGGGTGCGCGGCCTTCTCGCCGGACTCAGGCGTCCAGTCGTTGCCCTTCCAGTCGATCAGGTGCTGCGGCTCACCCTCGAGCCCCTCCCACCAGACGCCGCCGTCGTCGGTGAGCGCGACGTTGGTGAACACGGTGTTGCCCGCGGCGATGGTCTTCATCGCGTTCGGGTTGGAGCTCCAGTTGGTGCCGGGCGCCACGCCGAAGAACCCGAACTCCGGGTTGACCGCGTACAGCCGGCCGTCCTTGCCGAACCGCATCCACGCGATGTCGTCGCCGAGCGTCTCGGCGCGCCAGCCGGGGACAGTCGGCTGGATCATCGCGAGGTTGGTCTTTCCGCACGCCGACGGGAACGCGGCCGCGATGTAGTAGGCCTTGTTCTCCGGCGAGATCAGCTTGAGGATCAGCATGTGCTCGGCGAGCCAGCCCTCGTCGTGGGCCATCGCCGACGCGATCCGAAGCGAGTAGCACTTCTTGCCCAGCAGCGCATTGCCGCCGTAGCCGGAGCCGTAGCTCCAGATCTCGCGGGTCTCCGGGAAGTGGGTGATGTATTTGGTGTCGTTGCAGGGCCACGGCACGTCCTTCTGGCCGGGCGCCAGCGGCGCACCGACCGAGTGCAGCGCCTTGACGAAGAACCCGTCCTTGCCCATCTTCTCCAGCGCCACCTTGCCCATCCGGGTCATGGTCCGCATCGACACGACGACGTACTCGGAGTCGGTGATCTCAACCCCCAGCTTGGGGTCGTCGGCGCCGAGCGGGCCCATGCAGAAGGGCACCACCCATAGGGTGCGGCCGCGCATGCATCCGCGGTACAGGTCGGTCATGATGCCCCGCATCTCGGCGGGGTCCATCCAGTTGTTGGTCGGGCCGGCGTCGATCTCGCGCTCGGAGCAGATGAACGTCCGCGACTCCACCCGCGCCACGTCGGAGGGGTCGGATTCCGCGAGGTAGGAGTTCGGTTGCTTGCGTTCGTTCAGCTTGACGAAGGTGCCGGCGTCGACGAGCTGCCGGCACAGCCGGTTGTATTCCTGCTCCGACCCGTCTGCGAACACCACTCGGTCAGGCTCGGTCAGCTCGGCGACGTCACGGACCCAGGCGAGCAGCCCCTCGTGGTCGGTCGGTGCATTCTCCAGACCCGGAATGGTCGCTGTGGTCATCAATCGCTCCTGCGTTCGGTTCCGTTCGACGACACAGGCCGCGCTGCGCGGGCGGCGGTCGTCCCTGAACTAAAGGTTAACGCCACTTCCTGCCGTCTGGTGAACCGGGCGGCAGCCGAATTACTCACACGAACGATTCAGATTGTCGTTCTCAGTCTCCATCTTTGTCTGTCACCGAGTCCTTTGCGTCTGACGCCGGGTCCTTTCTGTCTGTCACCGAGTCCTTTGCGTCTGACGCCGGGTCCTTTCTGTCTGTCACCGAGTCCTTTGCGTCTGACGCCGGGTCCTTTCTGTCTGTCACCGGGTCCTTTGTGTCTGTCACCGGGTCCTTTGTGTCTGTCACCGAGTCCTTTGTGTCTGTCACCGAGTCGCTGTCTCTCGCTGAGTCGCCATTCAGCTCGGCGTGTACCGCGTCCAACGCGCGCTGCAACGCCGGCAGCTCGCGATCACGGCTCGCCGTTGCCTGCGCCGCGGCGACCGAGTGTTCGCGCAGTTCGCTGTCGATCACGGCGACCCGGTCGGCCACGTTGGCCGCCTCCGCCTCGTCGCGTCGCGCCTGCTCGGCGGTCAGTACCGGCTCAGCGTGCAGTACTCGCGTGGCAACGTGCTGCTCGAGGACCGCACGCAGCTCATTGATGATGTCGGCCACCCAGCGGTCCCGCACAGCGCGGTCGCTCGCTGCGCGGCGCAGGCCGATCGCCCCCACCGCCACCGCAAGACCCACCGCCGCGCCGGCGGCCAGGCCGGCCGCGATGTAAGCGGGCGCGAGACCGGCGAACAGCCGACTCACGGCGAACGCGACACCCAGCCCGAAGACGGCGCCAAGCAGCAGCATCAGCCGGGCCACCCAACCACCGGCCGTCAGCGGCGGCGGGGAAACCGACGGCGGTGCGGGCGGCGGCTCGTCCGGCGGTGGGGTCAACCCGAACTCGGTCGCCAGGTCGCCGAGATTCGTGCCGATATCGCCATGCACCTCCCCGACCACATCCTGGATCCGCCTGCCCACATAGGTCTCGAACTCCGGCAGCCGCCGGCGCGTCATCGTCGCGGCGTCGTCGCCCAGCTCCGAGCGCACCGATGCGCACCGGTTGTGCGCGAAGTCCGTCAGCTGCACCTTTGCCTGCGCCACCCGGCTGCGCAGTTCGATGGTCCGCTCCGACAGTGCCAGTCGACGCTGCCGCAGCGCCTCGCTGCGCTCATTGCGCAGCGCCGCCACCCTGGCTTCACGGCCCACACCGGCCGCCGCGTCCGCGTGTCGGCGCAGGGCGCGCCCGAGCCGGGTTTCCCACGCCCGTAACTGATTTCGTCGCGGCAGGTGGCTGTGCGCCAGTCCCTCCTCGAGCGCTTCGACCAGATCCTCGATCCGTGGCTCGCCGACTTCGGGTGCTGCGGCGACGCCTGTCCAGACCATGTTGGCGTACCTCGGGTTGCGCGCGGCCACGGCCGCCTGGTTGGCCGCGAGCACGTCACGCCAGCCCAGGTGCACGTCGATCTTCGACACCACGCCGATCACCAAGTCGGTATTGGCAGCGTCCGAGTCGAGCAGCACGCAGTCCGATTCGGTGAGCGGCGCGACGGCTGAGGTCACGAACACCACCGCCGCGGGCGCATCGTCGTCGCCCAGATCGGCGGCGTCGACGAAGGTCCGCTCCCCGAGCCGCTGCCGCAGCGCATCGGCCACGCTTGTCGAGCCGGCGAGCCACGGGCCGGTGACCAGGATCACGTCGCGCGTCTGTACGACCGGGCCCGCTCCGACGTCCGGCCGCAGCGACGTCACCAGGGCGTCGACGGCGTCCTGGCGTTCGGTGTGGCCTTCGTTCATGTGACCGTTCGTGTGGCCGCGCTGCGGCGCCACAGCCGGTCGATGTCTCGTCCGAACCGTGCCAACCGGTTGGCAAACAGTGCGTACCCGTACCTGCTCACTGGTCCCCCGCCCTTGCTATCGACACATCGTGTCAGCTTCGGTGGCGATGCTCATACCAGTAATAGGCAACTGTTGGATATCAATCTGAGCCGGATAAGGCGGCCGCTTAACTTCATGGGCCACCATTAACGGATGCTCACGCAGCGCAATGGGCTTTCCGACCTGCAGCCACCGCCGCATCTGCACCGCCGAGTAACCAGTTTCCGTTCCCGCCGCGCCGCGCTCACCGACTCCCAGCAACGGACCTGGACGCGTCTGTGGCCCGAGCTCGGCGCCGAAGCGCAGCTCACCGGAGCGCAGCCGTTCAGCCCGGTCGACACCGCCGCCTGGTTTGGCCGATCGGCGCCTGTCGTCCTCGAAATAGGTTGTGGCACGGGTACATCCACTGCGGCAATGGCCATCTTGGAGCCGCATATCGACGTGGTCGCAGTCGAGGTATACAAGCGGGGCCTTGCCCAGCTGCTCGGCGCCATCGAGGGCGACCAGATCACGAACATCCGGCTGATTCGCGGCGACGGCCTTGACGTGCTCGAGCACATGTTCGGCGCCGAGTCGCTGACCGGGGTGCGGGTGTTCTTCCCGGATCCGTGGCCGAAGTCGCGCCACCACAAGCGCCGGCTCCTGCAGCCGGGAACCGTCGAGCTGATCGCCGACCGGCTCAGGAGCGGCGGGATCTTGCACGTCGCCACCGATCACGAGGGCTACGCCGAGCAGATCGAGGCCGTCGGAGATGGCCAACCGCGGTTACGCCGGGCGCAGCCCGGCGCGGGCGCATTCCCGATCTCCGTGCGGCGGCCGACCACCAAGTACGAGTCCAAGGCGCAGCATGCCGGAAACGCCGTCACCGAGCTGCTCTGGGAGAAGCCATGAGTCTCACCGATGAGATTCCCGTCACAATCGGCGCGCACGCCGAGGTCGCGCCCGCGCCCGCGCGGGTCCTGCTGGTGTGGGACGCACCGAACCTCGACATGGGGCTCGGGTCCATCCTCGGCGGCCGGCCGACCGCCGCCCACCGACCACGCTTCGACGCGCTCGGGCGCTGGCTGCTGGCGCGGACCGCCCAGCTGGCCACCGGCCGCGCCGATGTGTCACTGGAGCCTGAGGCGACGGTGTTCACCAACATTGCGCCTGGCAGTGCCGACGTGGTTCGGCCGTGGGTGGAGGCATTGCGTAACGTGGGGTTCGCGGTCTTTGCCAAACCGAAGGTCGACGACGACAGCGACGTCGACGCAGACATGCTGAACCACATCGCGGTGCGGCATCGCGAGGGGCTGGCCGGTCTCCTGGTCGCCTCGGCCGATGGCCAGGCGTTTCGCCAGCCGCTGGAGAACATCGCCCGCTCCGGCGTGGCGGTGCAGGTCCTGGGATTTCGCGAACACGCCAGCTGGGCGCTAGCCTCGGATACCTTGGACTTCGTCGATTTGGAAGACATTCCTGGCGTTTTCCGGGAACCCCTGCCACGGGTGGGCTTAGATTCGCTACCAGAGCAAGGGGCGTGGCTGCAGCCGTTCCGACCGCTGTCGTCGCTGCTGACCGCGCGCGCATAGGCGACCGGGAAGAAGAGGAACAGGCCTGATGCGCGGTCGTGCGAGAGAGATATAAGGAGCTTACGTGTTCGCCTGGTGGGGTCGAACGGTCTACCGCTTCCGGTTCTTGGTAATCGGGGTGATGGTCGGGTTTTGCCTGATCGGCGGTGTCTTCGGGGCGAGCCTGGGCAAACACGTCACGCAGAGCGGCTTCTACGACGACGGCAGCCAGTCCGTGAAGGCCTCCGTGCTCGCCGACCAGGTGTACGGCCGGGACCGGAGCGGACACATTGTGGCGATCTTCGACGCACCGCAAGGCAAGACGGTCGACGATCCGGACTGGTCGAAGAAGGTCGTCGACGACCTCAACAAGTTCAAGGCCGACCACCCCGATCAGGTGCTGGGCTGGGCGGGCTACCTGCGGGCGATCACGTCGTCGAACCCGGACGCCGCCAAGGCGGCTCAGGAGAACGCTTACCTCAGGGGCACCGCCACCAAGGACAAGACGCGGACGTTCGTCAACATCAGCCTCAAGGGTGATGACGACGACACGATCCTCAACAACTACAAGGCCATCGAGGCCGACCTCAAGAACGTCAACGACGGCAACATCGAGCTGGCCGGGCTGCAGCCGCTGGCCAATGAACTGACCGGCACCATCGCCAAGGACCAGCAACGCGCCGAAGTGTTGGCCCTACCGCTGGTGGCGGTCGTGCTGTTCTTCGTGTTCGGCGGCGTCGTCGCGGCCGTCTTGCCGGTGATGGTCGGCGGCCTGTCCATCGCGGGCGCGCTGGGCATCATGCGCACGATCGCCGAGATCAACGGCCCGGTGCATTACTTCGCGCAACCCGTCGTGACGCTGATCGGTCTGGGTATCGCGATCGACTACGGCCTGTTCGTGGTCAGCCGCTTCAGAGAAGAGCTCGCCGAGGGCTACGACACCGAAGCCGCGGTGCGACGAACGATGATGACCGCAGGGCGGACCGTCACGTTCTCGGCGGTGCTCATCGTCGCGTCGCTCGCCGGCCTGTTGCTGTTCCCGCAGGGCTTCCTGAAGTCGTTGACCTACGCGGGCATCGCGTCCGTCATGCTCTCGGCGATCCTGTCGATCACAGTGCTGCCGGCGTGTCTGGCCGTGCTGGGCAAGCACGTCGACGCACTCGGCGTGCGGACGCTGCTGCGGGTGCCGCTGTTCCGGAATGTGAAGTGGATCAACACCTATCTGAACTGGCTGGCCGATCGCCTGCAAAAGACCAAGACGCGCGAAGAGGTCGAGAAGGGCTTCTGGGGCAAGCTGATCAACGTCGTCACCAAGCGGCCGATCCTGTTTGCCGCGCCGATCCTGCTCATGATGATCTTGCTGATCGTCCCGCTGGGTCGGCTGACGCTGGGCGGC
The DNA here is from genome assembly GCA_963828065.1 of uncultured Actinomycetota bacterium. Lineage (GTDB taxonomy): Bacteria > Actinomycetota > Actinomycetes > Mycobacteriales > Mycobacteriaceae > Mycobacterium. Next base: position 479,782 of record CAWHDL010000004.1, read on the forward strand.
ATCAGCGAGAAGTACCTGCCGCCCGACAACCCGGTCCGACAGGCGCAGGAGGACTTCGACCGGACGTTCCCGGGCTATCGCACTGAGACACTCGCCCTCGTCATTCTGAACGCTGACCCCGCGCAGGTGGACGAGATCAAGAGTGAGGCAGGGCGGATCAGCGGCTTCACCAACCCGAGCTGGCAAGAGCGCGCAGTTTCCAGTGACTCAAACGGAAATCCGGGCACCAAGACCGACCCCAACGTCACCGTTCTGGAAAACGGATTGCAGGTCCGCAACGACGCGCCCAACAAGATCAATCAGCTGCGGTCGATTCAAACGCCCAAGGGCGTGACGATCTGGGTGGGTGGCACCCCGGCGCTCGAACAGGACAGCATCCACACCCTGGCCGCCAAGCTCCCATTGATGGGCCTGATCCTGATCACGACGACAACACTGCTGATGTTCCTGGCATTCGGGTCGCTGGTGCTGCCCATCAAGGCGGCCGTCATGAGCGCGCTGACGCTGGGATCGACGCTCGGCATCTTGACGTGGATCTTCGTCGACGGGCATTTCTCGCGGTGGCTGAATTTCACCGCGACGCCGCTGACCGCCCCCGTCATCGGGCTGATCATCGCGGTGGTCTACGGCCTGTCCACCGACTACGAGGTGTTCCTCGTGTCCCGAATGGTCGAAGCCAGAGAGCGTGGCATGTCCACGACCGAAGCGATTCGGATCGGCACCGCCACCACGGGCCGCATCATCACCGCGGCGGCGTTGATCCTCGTGGTCGTCGCGGGCGCGTTCGTGTTCTCCGACCTCGTGATGATGAAGTACCTGGCGGTCGGCCTGATCGCGGCGCTGATGTTGGACGCCACGGTGGTCCGGATGTTCCTGGTGCCAGCGGTCATGAAGCTGCTCGGCGACGACTGCTGGTGGGCACCGCGGTGGATGAAGCGGCTGCAGAACCGCATCGGGCTGGGCGAGATTCATCTGCCCGACGAGCGCAAGCGGCCCGCGGTTCGTGAGCCGGAGGCGGCGCTGGTCAGCGCCGGCGCGGCCGCCGCCATCCCGCGACGGCCGCATGACCCCACGCATCCGGCGGTCGCGGGCGCGACTCGTCCCGGCGCGGCGCGGCCGGCGCCACGACCCGGTCGTCCGCCGCAATCGCAGGCCCCGTCGGTCTCGGGCACCACCCGGATGCCGACCGCGGGTCAGCCCCCCTCCGGAACCACACCCTCCGGACACTCGGAACCGGCCACTACGCGGCTGTCGGTTGCCGCGAAGAACGCCGCGAAGGCCGTCATCAACAACGCGTCTGCGATCACCCAACGCACGCCTCGCGCGGCGCCGCCGCCGCGCGAGGAGCGCGAGATCGAATCGTGGCTCGGTGAACTGCGCGGCACTGCGCCTCCAGAGCCACCGGCGGCCCAGCCGTCGGCCGACGCCACCCGGGCGATGCCGGCCGCGCCGGCCGGTGACGCCGCCGAGACCACCGCGATCCCGGTGCAGCGGCCCACGGGCGGCGAGCCACCCAAGAAGCCGAAGCCGCCCCCCGCAGCCAAGCCCGATCCGGAGTCGACGGAGAAACTGCCCAAGCAACAGAAGACATCCGGCCAGCGCCCAGACGACGACCGCCGCCGCGGCGGTGGCCTCAGCGCGCAGGACCTGCTTCGGCGCGAAGGCCGCCTGTAGCGGCCCGGCACAGCCACAACGGCCGCGCTACTCCTCCGGTACGGGCGACGCAGACGCGGGCCCGATCTGATCGGGCCGCATGCTGATCCCCACCGGCTCGTAGTCCTCGTCCCCCGATTCGCCGACGTCGTCGTCGCGTTCCAACAGCACGCGAATGGCGCTGTTGAAGAACGCAATTGTAGGAACGGCGAGCAGCGCGCCGACGATGCCCGCAAGCACGCCGCCCGTCGAGATGCCGAGCACCACGGCCAGCGGGTGAATCGACACGGCCCGGCCCATCACCAGTGGTTGCAGCACATGTCCCTCGAACTGCTGCACCGCGATGATCAGCCCCAGCGTGATGAGCGCGTAGATGAAGCCCTTGGACAGCAGCGCCACGACGACGGCCAGGAAACCGGCGATCACCGCACCGACCAGCGGAATGAACGCGCCCATGAACACCAGCGAGGCCAGCGGCAGTGCCAGTGGCACCCCCATGATCGCCAGGCCGGTGCCGATGCCGACCGCGTCGACCAGCGCGACCAGGAAGGTCGCGCGCACGTAGCCGATCAACGATCCGAAGCCGGCCTTTCCTGCCGCGCGAACCTTCTCCCTCACGTGGGCCGGGAAGATCTTCGTGACGAACTCGTAGATGTTGCGGCCGCCGTAGAGAAAGAAGATGAGCGTGAACAGCACGACGAACGAGCCGGCCACGATCTCGGTGATGGTGCTCGCGGTGGCCAGCGCGCCGGTGGTCAGCTTCTCCTGGTTGTTCCGCACCGCCTCGATCGCGGACTTGCCCGCGCTGTCGATCTGTTGTTGGTTGAGATGCGCCGGGCCGTGGATGAGCCAAGTCGTCGCCTTGTCGATGCTGTGCTTGACCTGGTCGACGAGACCGGGCAGGCCCTGGATGAACTGGCTGACAACGAAAGTCAGGATTCCTCCGACCACCGCGAACCCCAGCAGCAACAGCAAGAACACCGCGGCGCCTCGGGGAACGCGGTGGCGGTCCAGCCAATCCACGCCCGGCAACAACAGCGCCGAGAGCATCAACGCGAGTGCCACCGGCACGAAGATCACCTCGAGGTGTTTGAACACCCACAGCGCCGCGAGCACGACCCCGAACATCGCGAGCACCCGCCACGACCACGCCGCGCCCTTGCGCACCAGGGGCGTGACGGCGAAGTCTTCGGATGCTGGCATCCCGGTAGCGTAACCGCAGCACTTCCTCAGGAAACCGGTTACGCCGCCGGGCGCAAAGTATCAGTTGGGCCACACCTGCACCCCCACCGCGCGAGCCACGATAGCGGCGGCACCTGCACCGTTAACCTGTAGCACGTGTCCCACGACGCGCCGGTGAACGACGCTCGCAGCGGGGAGGGACAGTCACGCGGCAAATACTGGTGGCTGCGGTGGGCGATCGTGGGTGTCGCCCTGGTGGTACTCATCGTCGAAATCGTGCTGGTGTGGGACCAACTGGCGCTCGCGTGGCGCAGCCTGTACACGGCGAAGTGGGGTTGGGTGCTCGCCGCTATCGGAGCCGCCCTGGCATCGATGCACAGCTTCGCCCAGATCCAGCGCACCCTGCTGAAGTCGGCAGGAGTCACGGTCAAGCAGTCGCGGTCCGAGGCCGCCTTCTACGCCGGCAACGCAGTGAGCACCACGCTGCCCGGCGGGCCGGTGCTGTCCGCGACGTTCATCTACCGCCAGGAACGACTGTGGGGGGCGTCGCCGGTGGTCGCCTCGTGGCAGCTGGTAATGGGCGGGGTGCTCCAGGTTGTTGGTTTGGGCTTTCTCGGCTTGGCCGGCGCATTCCTGTTGGGGGCCAAAAACAATCCGTTCACGTTGATCTTCACCCTCGGCGTCTTCATCGCGCTGATTCTGCTCGCGCAGGCTGTCGCGAGCCGCCCCGAGCTGATCGACGGAATCGGCGTGAAGGTGCTGTCGTGGGTGAACTCCGTGCGCGACAAACCGCAAGACACCGGCCTGGAGAAATGGCGCCAGACGCTCAGCCAGCTGGAGTCGGTCAGCCTGAGCCGTCGCGAGCTCGCGGTGGCGTTCAGCTGGTCGCTGTTCAACCTGGTCACGCTCATCGCCTGTCTCGCGTTCGCCGCATACGCCGCAGGTGGCCACCCGTCGCTGCCGGGGCTGACCGTCGCCTTCGCCGCCTCCCGCGCGGCCGGGTCGATCCCGCTGATGCCCGGCGGGCTGCTCATCGTGGAGGCCGTGCTGGTGCCGGGCCTGGTGACCAGCGGGATGTCGCTGCCCGCTGCGATCTCCGCGATGCTGATCTACCGGCTGGTCAGCTGGATTCTGTTGGCCGTCATCGGCTGGATCTTGTTCTTCTTCCTGTTCCGCACCGAGAGCAAGATCGACCCCGACGCCACTGCCGAGCGCGGCGGCATCGACGCCGCGCCGAAACCTTTCGAGAATCACGACGATTCGAACGACCCCGACCCTTGACAGAGTCGTCGCATGATTGGATGTGCGCATGCAGCTGCGCATTTCAGGGCCTTCGGCTCTTCGCGCAAGACGCTCATCGCTGCCTTCGGCTCTTCGCGCAAGACGCTCATCGCTGCCTTCGGCTCTTCGCGCAAGCCGCTCTTTGCTCGTCACCGTGACCGCGGTTCTCGTCCTCACATCGTGTGCCACCGGCTCTCAATCCGGCGCGCCCGCACCGCCTCCGTCCACTGTGACCGTCACCACCGGCCCACCGCCCGCGACGCCGACGCCGTTGGGCCCGGTGGCAGTCACACCCATCGTCGGTTCCGTGCTCGCTCCTCCGATGCCGGTGGCCGCGACTGACGGCAAGACGCACCTGGCCTATGAACTGGTGCTGACGAACACAAGCAGCCAGGACGTGACTGTGACGTCGGTGGCCGCAGTGTCGGGAGGCAGAACCTTGCTGAGCCTGTCCGGTAATGACCTGGCCTACTGGATGCGAATGGTGGGCACCCCCACGCCGACAGCGACAATCGGCCCCGCGCAGACCGCGCTGATATGGTTCGACGTCATCGTCGACGACGCGGCGGGCATCCCCGCCGACATCAGCCACATCATCGGCATGTCCCTTCCGCAGCCGCAGCCGCCCCTGACCGAGGCGACGATGACCGAGACGATCGCACCCACAACCGTGGACAACCGCAAACCGGTGACCATCTCACCGCCGCTGTCGGGAGCCAACTGGGTGGACGCCAACGGCTGCTGTGCCATGACACCTCACCGCATGGCGATCAACCCGCTGAACGGACAACCGTGGGCAGCCGAGCGGTACGCCATCGACTACGTCCAACTCACGCCCGACGGGCGATTGTTCACCGGCGACAGAGGCGATCTGCTGAGCTACCCGTACTTCGGTGCGGACGTGCACTCCGCCGCCGACGGACAGGTGGCCGCGGTCGTCGACAATCTGCCGGAACAGGTGCCGGGGGCCAGTCCGGTCGGTCTGCCGCTCGATCAGTACGCCGGCAACCACGTCATAGAGGACATCGGCGCCGGAAACTATGTGATGTACGCGCATCTGAAGACCGGCAGCGTCAAAGTCAAAGTCGGCGACAAGATCACCACCGGTCAAGTCGTCGGGGCGGTGGGCAACACCGGCAACACCGACACTCCGCACCTGCATTTCCAGCTGATGAGTGCCTCGGACCCGTTGCGGGCCAACGGGCTACCGTTCATGTTCGACAAGTTCCGGCTGGATTCACGGATCGACCCGGCAGGCAATGAGCCCTTCGACGGGGGCGGGCAGGCGCAGATGCAACACGGGATACCGGCCGGCGACCAAACCTACCGAATGCCATTGTATTTGGACGTCATGACGTACCCGGATCGATGACGTGGAATTTCACGGCGTGCCTGGCAGGCAAGTGTGGTCGGCGGTGGCAGCCGATGCGGTGTGTGTGCTCGCGTTCTGCGCGGTCGGCAGGCGAAGCCACGCGGAGGGCGTGACCGTCTCCGGCGTCGCGGAGACCGCGTGGCCGTTTCTGGTCGGGGCGGCTGTCGGCTGGCTCGTGAGCGGCGGATGGCGCCGACCCCTGGCGGTGGTTCCGACCGGTGTGGCCGTCTGGGTGTGCACGATCGCCGTCGGAATGGTGTTGCGCAAGCTCAACTCCGGCGGCGTCGCAGTCACTTTCGTAATCGTCGCTTCGACGGTGACTGCGGCGCTGCTCCTGGGCTGGCGGGCGGCCGCGGCTCTTGGTCGTCGATCTTCGGGCCGCCGAGCGTAGACACGGTCAAGGTCGCGCGCAAACCGCCCAGCGGTCCGTCGGACAGTTCGATGCTGCCGTCGTGAAGTGCGGCCTGCTGCGCGACGAGCGCCAGTCCCAGGCCTGAACCACCGGATGCCGCCGTGCTGCCACGGGCGAAGCGGCCCAACACATTTCGGTGCTCCTCGGCGGGCAGGCCGCACCCGTTGTCGTCGACGATGATGTCCAGGTGGTCGTCGCGGCGGTAGGCGGCCAGCACCACGCGCGTCGCCCGGCCATGCCCCATTGCGTTGCGAACCAGGTTGTCGACGGCCAGCCGCAAGCCCCCGGGCCAGCCCATGATGGTGCCGGCGTCGTCAGCGGCAAGCTCGACTTCGACCGTCGACGAAGGGCGACTGTTCTCCCGGGCGACCCGTTCCAACAGCTCCGCCACGTCGATCGGTTCACGATCTGCCGTCTGGGCCAACTGCCCGGACGCCAACTGGCCCAGCGCGGTAATGATCGCCTCTACCCGCCGCTGCGCACGCGACAGATCGGCCACCACCTCCTGGCGCTCCTCGGCGGGGAGGTCGTGAATGCGCAGAGTGTCCAGATCGGCGCGCATCGCCGTCAGCGGCGTGCGCAGTTCGTGCGCCGCGTTGGCGGCGAAGTCCCGGGCGGCCTGCAGCGAGTTCGTCGTCGACGCCTGCGCGGACGCGAGCCGCGCGAGCATTCCCGACATCGCCTCGGCGAGGTCTTCTGCTTCGCGGTTCCCGCGCACCGCGGGCAGCGCGTCCCCGCCCTTGCCGAGTCGCCGGGTGTGCTCGGTCAGCCGTCGCAGCGGGCGCACCGCGGGGCCGGCGAAGAGCCAACCCAGCCCCGCGGCGACCAACACCGCCACCCCGCCGATCAAGAGATACAACGGAATCCGCGTACGGTCCAACAGGATGCTGTCGATGCGGATGCCGATGGACACCAGCACGTCACCGTCCGGCTGCGACCTCTCGACGGTGCGAACGCGATAGTCGACCCCGTTCACCGTGACGGTCGATGTACCCACCGGCAGCGACGGCAGTTGGAAGCCGCGCTGATACACCACCTCATGGGTGGTACGGGATCGAACGGTCTGCAGGATCGCGCGCGGCTCCGCGGCGTTGCGGTTCGGGTCGATGCTGGTGTCGATGATCGCGTCAAGGCGGCGGTCGAGTTGGGCCGCGTCGTTGTTGACGAGCAGGACCGACGTCACCAACGCGAATAGCGCGACCACGGCCGCCGCCGCCAGCGCCGCAGCGATTGCCACCCGGGTACGCAGTGACATCGATCGGCGCACCAGCAGACGACGCCGCCTCACGGCTCCGCCCGGAGCACGTACCCGATCCCGCGAACCGTATGAATGACCCGCGGAACTCCTTCGCGTTCGAGTTTGCGCCGCAGGTAGCTGATGAACACATCAGCGACGTTCGTGTCGACCTCGAAGTCATACCCCCAGACGAGCTCCAGCAGCCGCGGCCGGGTCAGCACCACCCCGGCGTTCTCTGCAAGTACGGCAAGCAGATCAAACTCCCGCTTCGTCAGTTCGACACGCTCGCCCGCGACGAACACCAGGCGGCGCGCGGTGTCGATGGTCAACGGTCCGATGGCCATCGCGTCCGACTCTTCGTCGGAATGCGATGAACGGCGCAGCAGCGCATGTAACCGGGCAACCAGTTCGCCCAGATCGAACGGCTTGGTCAGGTAGTCGTCCGCGCCGGCCTCCAGGCCCGCGATGCGATCGTTGACCGTGTCCCGGGCCGACAGCACACAGATCGGGATGTCGTTGCCCAGCGCCCGCAACGCCGTCACCACCGCGACCCCGTCCAACTCGGGCATCTGCACGTCGAGCACGAGCGCGTCGTGCGACTCACTCGACAGCAGGCGCAGCGCTTCCTTACCCGTTGCCGCGACCCTGACGTCGAACCCCCAATGTCGCAAACCGCGGGCGACGGAGGTCCGCACGTCCGGGTCGTCGTCGACCATCAACACCACGGGGCCCGCGCCGCCATCGCGTGCAGGTGGGTCTCCCACTGACGCGGGCATGGTCCCCATCTCGCCCGGCACTACGTAATGGTAATTATTGGCAGCGGCTCTTCAGGTCGACGAGCGGCTGTCGGATGCCCTGCAGGTCGGCCTTCGCCTGCGGGTTGGCGTTCAGATAGTTCTGGACGTCGTTGCGGATGTCGCTCTTGGGCCGACCCTTGAGGCCGGTGAAGAAGTTGTTCACATCCGGATGATCGAACAGATACACAGAGGTCGCCGCCGAGACGCTGGCCCCCACACCCGCCAGGTCGGCTGCGGTGCAGCCTGGCGGTGGATCCGCAAGCGCCGACGGGATGCCGCCGAGCAGCATCGCACCGGTGATCGCACTTGCACCGATCGCGCCTGCGACCACGCGGCGTGTGCTACGGCCGGAGAGCAACATCGAAACAGCTCCTTCTCACGTGTTCAGGACCGTAACCGTGATGGTTACCGACATAGTGAAGCTAAGCAGACTTGGTCCGCGGTTTCTTGCCATGCGGTAAATCAAATCCTGAAAAACCCGTCGATCGCCGCCGTCGCAGCTGGTAGACGGGAGACGGGGTCAGCGCGCAGCCGGCGCCGCACCCGGCAGCGGTCCCGGGGCCGTTCGCGCCGCACCATTTTGGGGCAACGATAGCCCCACTGCAGCCGTGTTGGCCGACTGACCGTTCTGGGCCGCCTGCAAGAACTGCAGCCCCGTGGAAGGCGCCGCGCACGGCCGGGGCAGGCGTTTTCATGGATAACTACTTACGATTTGTAGACGATTTGATGTCACCCCGAATCGCTGCCCTTGTCGATTTGATGGTGCGCGCGCAGCAAACGGTCGAGCGGATGCTGCCATGCGACCGGTCAGGATCGCCAACCGAGCGGGTGAACATCCTGGTAGTTGGTGTTCCCGACGGCCCGCCGGGGGTCAGCCGACTACCGGCCGCTGACCGGCGCTGAACGTTATCTCAGCAAGCATGAACCCAACAGCAAGCTGTTGTAGGCTCACGTCGCCGGGAGAAAGCGAGTACCGACATCCAGCAATTCATGATGCGCCTGAGCAGCAACCTGCGCCGCTACCGCTGGGCAGTGTTCGCCGCGTGGTTGCTGGTGCTGGCGCCCGCCGTATTGGTCTCGCTGCACGAGTCCAACAAACTCACCGGCGGCGGCTTCGAGGTCGCCGGGTCGCAGTCGCTGCATGTGCAGCGGCAGCTCGAAACGCATTACCCCGATCAGGGTGCATCGCCACTTGCGCTCGTCGCCGAGCCGCGCGCCGGCGCCACCGCTGAGGACATGGTCGCCGCGGTGGACCTGCTCAAGAAGAAGGCCGCCGAGGTGCCCAGCGTGTCGTTGGCGCCGGACGCGCCGCAGGCGCCGCCCCGGCCTGATCGGCCCTATGTCATCCCGCTGAAGCTGGACTTCAACAACTCCGGCGCGGTCGACGTCGCCAAGCAGCTACGCAGCCGTGTCGGCATCCACGATGACAAACCGGGACACCTGGACAACGGCCGGGTCGACCTTCATGTGATCGGACAGGGCGCGCTCGGCGCAGCCGCTCAGGCGGACACCAAGCACGACATCGCCGCAGCCGAGCAGTGGAACGTTCCGATCATCCTGATCGTCTTGCTCGCGGTGTTCGGCTCGCTGGCCGCAGCGGCGATGCCGCTGCTCCTCGGGATCCTCACCGTTGCGGTCTCCATGGGCCTCGTCATTGTCTTGTCGATGCACACCACGATGTCGGTGTTTGTGACGCCGACGGTGTCGATGTTCGGAATCGCACTGGCCGTGGACTATTCGCTGTTCATCTTGATGCGCTACCGCGAGGAGCTGCGAGCGGGGCGCGACGCGAAGCAGGCCACCGACGCCGCGATGGCCACCTCCGGCCTCGCAGTGTTGTTGTCGGGCCTGACGGTCATTGCGTCGGTCACAGGCATCTACCTGATCAACACCCCGGTTTTGCGGTCGATGGCCACCGGCGCGGTCATGACGGTCGCGGTCGCGGTGCTGACGTCGATCACGCTCATACCCGCGGTGTTGGCGACGTTCGGGCGGGCCGCCGCCAGACGGTCCCGGTTCCTGCACTGGTCACGCCGCCCGGAATCCACCCAGTCGCCGTTCTGGACCCGCTGGATCGCTTTTGTGATGCGGCGGCCCTGGGCATCGGCGCTGGGAGCTTCGCTGGTGCTGCTCACGCTGGCCGCGCCGACGCTCGCGATGACGCTGTCGAACAGCATGCAGCGCCAGTTCGCGCCGACGCACGAGATCCGCGGCGGCGTCAACGCGGCCGCCGAGGCGCTGGGGCCGGGTGCGCTCGGACCGATTCGCGTGCTCGTCGAGTTTCCCGACGGCGATGCGTCTGGCCCCGAGCACGCGCAGTTCATCAACGCCATCGGGATGCGCATGCGCGAGGCGCCCAGCATCGTGACGGTGCAGCCGCCGGCGTTCGCAGACGACAACAAGAGCGCGCTGGTGTCCGCCGTGTTGTCGGTGGATCCCGAAGACATGTCGGCCCGCGACACCATCACCTGGATGCGCGAACAGCTGGCGCAGGTCCCGGGCGCGCAGAACACCCGCATCGACGTCGGCGGACCGACGGCACTGATCAAGGACTTCGACAATCGGGTGGCGCAGACCCAGCCATGGGTGTTCCTGTTCGTGTCGCTGATCGCGTTCGTGATGCTGCTGATCTCGATCCGGTCGGTGTTCCTGGCGTTCAAAGGCGTGCTGATGACCGTGCTGTCGGTCGCCGCCGCCTACGGCAGCATTGTCATGGTGTTCCAGTGGGGTTGGCTGAAAGACCTCGGCTTCCAGCCAATCTCATCGCTCGACAGCTCGGTGCCGCCGCTGGTGCTCGCGATCACGTTCGGCCTGTCGATGGATTACGAGATCTTCCTGCTGACCCGCATCAGGGAACGCTTCCTGCAGACCAACAACACCCGCGATGCGGTGTCGTGGGGGGTGAGCACCAGCGCGCGGACCATCACCAGCGCGGCGCTGATCATGATCGCGGTATACATCGGGTTCGCATTCGCCGGTATGCCGCTGGTGGCGGAACTCGGCGTCGCGTGCGCGGTGGCGATCGCGGTGGACGCCACGGTGGTGCGGCTGGTGCTGGTGCCCGCGCTCATGGCGATGTTCGACCAGTGGAACTGGTGGCTGCCGCACTGGCTGGCGCGCATTCTGCCATCGGTCGACTTCGAACGGCCGCTGCCCAAGGTCGACATCGGCGACGTCGTCGTCATCCCCGATGACATCTCGGCCCTGATGGCCCCGAGCTCCGACGTTCGCATGGTGGTCAAGTCGGCGGCCAAGTTCAAAGACCTCGCGCCGAATGCGATTACGGTGGCCGACCCGTTCGCGTTCAGCGGCTGCGGACGCGACGAGGAGTCGCTTCAGGATCAGGGGGCGGTGTCCACTAACGGCCACGCAGTCAACGGCAGTCCGGCTCGTGCGCATGGCCCTTCGCCACTGCGAAGCAGCCGCAGCAGCCGCAGCAGCCGCAACAGCCGCAACAGCCGCAACAAGATGCCGTGGGCGGGCCGTCGGGTGCACCCTGTGACGATGTGGCGCGGCAGGCTGTCGGTCGCGCTGGACGCGCTGGAGGTGGACGCCCGGGCCGATGAGCGGCCCGTTGAACGGCGCAGCCCGGTGGAAACCACTAGTGTTCAGTTGCCGACCGGTGACCGTCTGCAAATCCCCACCGGGGCGGAAACGCTGAGGATGAAGGGCTATTTGTTGATGTGCCGCAACAGTAGCCGCGACTACGCCGAGTTTGCTGAGCTGGTCGAGACCATGGACACGCAGACGGCGGCGCTGGTGCTGGCCGGTATGGATAAGTATTACTGTGGTCAGCACCCCCGGAGACAATGGGTTGCCACCCAACTCGTGCGCAGACTGGCCGACCCCCGGCCGTCGGACGATGAGGTGGACCCGGAGGTGGACTGGGTCGAGGTCAAGCAGCGGTGCCTTTCGGTGGCCGTGGCGATGCTGGAGGAGGCGAGGTGACGGTGGCGCTGGATGCGCACGACGAGGCTGCGCGCACAGTTCGCTTCACCGCAACAGGAGAACCCTTTCGGCTGAGCGCCTACGACAACAAACCCGTGGAGTTCTGGCCCACTGCCGCTATCCGGTTGGCGGTGGAAAGTGGCGATCTGACGATATGGCAGCGAATTGTGTTGGCGCTCAGACGTGATCCGTACGGTCGGACGGCGCGGCAGATCGAAGAGGTGGTCGAGACGACCTCGTCACCCGGCATCACCAACGCGCTGACCGAGGTGCTTGCCCGCAGCCGAACGCAGCTCGAGGTCGACGAACGCGCCGAGGTCGCACGACAGATCCAGGCCCTGATCGACCGCTCGGGGCTCGGCGCCCGCGAATTCGCATCGCGCATCGGCGTGTCCGGCGAGGAGCTCGTGACATACCTGGAGGCCCGCGTCAGCCCCTCGGCAGCGCAGTTGGTAAGAATGCGCCGGCTGTCCGACCGATTCGCGAAGATGAAGGCGCAGCGCTCGGCGCGCCCGGACTGAGCGGGCCGCATGTGGACCGAACCAGACGATCCAGCGCTGCGTGACCTGCTGCGCGGCACCAACACGGTGGCGGTGGTCGGGGTGTCGCCGGACCCGCTTCGGCCGAGCAACGAGGTGTACCACTATCTGAGGTCGGCGTCCGACTACGAGCTGTACCCGGTCAACCCGATGATCGACCAGCTCGACGGCTCGCCCGTGTATCCGGACCTGGCCGCGTTGCCGGTTGTGCCGGACATGGTGGACGTGTTCCGCCGCGCGGACCAGCTGCGGCCGGTGCTGGACCAGGCGATCGCCGTCGGCGCGAAGAGCATCTGGCTGCAGCAGGGCCTGTGGGACGAGCAGTTGGCACTCGATGCGGGGGCGGCCGGGATGCTGGTCGTGATGGATCGCTGCCTGAAGGTGGAGCACGCGCGGCTGCTGTGAGTCAGGAACCGCCCTGATGCTGGTCCGAGGTCGGGTTGACCGGTGTCACGTCGAAAACGAGCCACTTCCCGTTCGTCTTGGTCAGCGTGACGCGCAGCGCCACCACCACCCGGTCCGGCGGCGCGCTCGGCTTCGTCTGGATGGCCCGCATCACCACCGCGACACTGGCCGCGTCCGGCCCGATGGCCTCCACGCCGGCGGAGATCGTGTGGGCCTCCGCGCTGACGTTTTTGGCTGCCAGTTCGGAAGCGGTCTTCGCGAACGCCTCCTTGTACGCGGCACCCTGCTCAGGGCCCATCAAGGCCGCTGCCTTGTCGATCGACGATGTCGGATCCTGCGGTGAGAATGTCGCCGTGGCCTCGGACACGCTGGCTGCCAGCCGCACGACTTCATCCATGCCACCCGCGAGCTCACGGTCCGACCGTGTCCACTGCGTGTAGGTCACCAGCACCGCGGCCACCAGCGCCGCCGTGCTCAGACCTACCACTGCCAGGCGCAGCCCCGGCCCGTCGTCGTCGGTGCCGAGCGTCACCTTGTCGCGACGAAACAGCACGAAGTTGACGATCGCGCCCTCGACGATCAGCGTGCACGCCACCGAGCACACCGCCACCCACCAGATGCGCCAATCCAGCGCGTATCCGATCATCAGCAGCGCCGCGACCGTGGCCAATGGAGCGGCGACGTCGAAGGCGACCACGCGCCACGCATTCCTCATCGCAGGAAGTCCAAGTGCGAGACGAGCAGCTGCCCGTCGACGTCGGACACGCCGATTCGCAGATTCCACTGCACGGTCTGCGGCTTCGCGCCCGCGTTCTCGCTGACCGAGTCCGCGACGATCAAGACGGTGTCAGTGCGCGACGCCACCCCGCTCGGCAAATCCTGGTGCGGCGGCGGGCCTCCCGGCTGGCGGTCCAGGTCGTGATACACCGACTCGATCGACGCGGAGTTGATCTGGCCGGTTGTCTTGGCCTGCAACGTCTTCACCAGGCTCGTGTATGGCTGGATCGCCTTGTCCAACTCGGTGTTGAGCTCGCCGACCGTTCCGTCGTGCAGCTTCTGCACGCTGCTCTCGATGTTGTCCTTGTTCATGTTGATCAGAACGCCTGCCCAGCTCACCGCGACCTGCAGCACCCGCGCCTTGTAGGCCAGGTCGTCTTCCGTTTGGCGGTGCGCCGACCAGATCATCGTCGTCAACACGACCGCGGCGACACAGACCAGGCCGAGCACGGCAGAAGCGATGCCCAGGCCGGAGAACACGGGGTGGCGGTCGTCCGCCCCGTGTTCATCCTCCCCGCTGTCGGGAGTGTCATTCTCTGACACGAAGGCGAGGGTACCCATACATCGACTGGCATGGCGAATGCATCGACTGGCGTGGCGACCCGATACCGCTGACGGCTGCACTATCCCGAGCGTGGAAAAATGATGAAGTGACGATCAACTCCGGCATCGACCTCTCGTACGTGGACTCGGCGGCCCGCCCACAAGACGACCTGTTCGGCCATGTCAACGGGCGCTGGCTCGCGGACTACGAGATCCCGGCCGACCGTGCCACCGACGGCGCCTTCCGCACGCTGTTCGACAGGGCGGAGGAGCAGGTGCGTGACCTGATCACGCAGGCCGCCGAGTCGAACCCGGCGCCCGACACCGACGAGCAACGCATCGGCGACCTGTACGCGAGCTTCATTGACGAAGACACCGTCGCGCGCGTCGGCCTGGCGCCGCTGCACGAAGAGCTGAAAGCCATCGACGACGCACCGGACACCACGGTGCTCGCAGAGGTGGTGGGCCGCCTGCAGCGCGCCGGAGTGGGCGGTGGCGCCGGCGTGTACGTCGACACCGACTCCAAGGACTCGTCGCGGTATCTGCTGCACGTCAGCCAGTCGGGGCTGGGCCTTCCCGACGAGGCCTATTACCGCGACGAGCAACACGCCGAGATCCTCGCCGCGTACCCGCGCCACATCGCCGCGATGTTCGCCCTGGTGTACGGCGGCAGTACAGACGACCACGCCGACACGGCCGCGCGCATCGTCGCACTGGAGTCCAAACTCGCCGCCGCCCACTGGGATGTGGTGAAGCGCCGCGATGCCGACCTGACCTACAACCTGCGCAAGCTCGCCGATCTGCCTGACGAGGCGCCCGGTTTCGACTGGTCTGGCTGGGTACAGGCGCTGGGCAGTTCAACCGATTCAGCCGCGGAACTGGTTGTGCGCCAACCTGATTACCTGACGGCGTTCGCCGCGCTGTGGGCCGGCGAGGACATCGAAGACTGGAAGTGGTGGCTGCGCTGGCGGGTGATTCACGCCCGCGCGGCCGTGCTCACCGACGACGTGGTGGCCGAAGACTTCGCGTTCTACGGTCGCACCCTGACGGGCGCCGAACAGAACCGCGACCGCTGGAAGCGCGGCGTAGCGTTTGTCGGAATCCTGATGGGCGACGCGGTCGGCAGGGTGTATGTCGAGCGGTACTTCCCACCGGAGGCCAAGGCCCGGATGGACGTTCTGGTGGACAACCTGCGGAAGGCCTACCAGGTCAGCATCGAGTCGCTGGATTGGATGACGCCGGAAACGCGCAAGCGGGCGCTGGCCAAGCTGGACAAGTTCACCGCCAAGATCGGCTACCCGAAGCGGTGGCGCGACTACTCGACGCTTCGGGCGGATCGCGCCGACCTGTATGGGAACTACCTGCGCGGGAACGCCGTGAACTACGACCGCGAGCTGGCCAAGCTCGGTTCACCGGTCGACCGCGACGAGTGGTTCATGACACCGCAGACCGTCAACGCCTACTACAACCCGGGAATGAACGAGATCGTGTTTCCCGCAGCGATTTTGCAGCCGCCCTTCTTCGACGCGCAGGCCGACGACGCCGCGAACTACGGCGGCATCGGCGCGGTGATCGGCCACGAGATCGGGCACGGCTTCGACGACCAGGGCGCCAAATATGACGGCGACGGCAACCTCGTCGACTGGTGGACAGACGACGACCGCGCCGAATTCGGTGCCCGCACAAAGGCGTTGATCGAGCAGTACGACGCATTCATCCCCCGCCAGCTGAGCGCGCAACCCGGCTCACCCCATGTCCAGGGCGCATTCACGGTGGGCGAGAACATCGGGGATCTGGGCGGCCTGTCGATCGCGCTGCTGGCCTATCAGCTGTCGCTGAACGGCGAACAACCGCCGATCATCGACGGGCTTTCCGGC
This sequence comes from uncultured Actinomycetota bacterium, assembly GCA_963828065.1. Taxonomy (GTDB): domain Bacteria; phylum Actinomycetota; class Actinomycetes; order Mycobacteriales; family Mycobacteriaceae; genus Mycobacterium. Next base: position 495,805 of record CAWHDL010000004.1, read on the forward strand.
CTGCAGCGCGTGTTGTTCGGCTGGGCGCAGGTGTGGCGGACGAAATCACGTGACGCCGAGGCCATTCGCCGCCTGGCGACCGACCCGCACAGCCCGCCGGAGTTCCGGTGCAACGGCGTGGTCCGCAACGTCGACGCGTTCTACCAGGCTTTCGACGTCGCGCAATCAGACGCGTTGTACCTGGACCCGGCGCAGCGGGTCAGGATCTGGAACTGACGCAGATCAGATCTGCCAGTCCTGCGCGCCGTCGTTCTGCTTGTAGACACCGACGGAGTTCACCACGACGACCGGGTCGCCGCTGCCGAAGTTGTCGTAGAACCACTTGGCGTTGGACGGACTGATGTTGATGCAGCCGTGGCTGACGTTGCGCTTGCCCTGGTCGGCCACCGACCACGGCGCGCTGTGCACGAAGTTGCCGCTGTTGTCGAACCGCACGGCCAATTGCACGTGCACCTTGTAGCCCTGCGGCGAGGTGTTCGGCACTCCGTATGTCGCGGAATCCATCACGATGTCGGGGAACTTCTCGAGCACGTAGTACTTGCCGTTCGGTGTGTCATGTCCCGGCATTCCCATCGACATCGGGAAGGTCTGCTCCACCTTGCCGTTACGCGTGATGGTCATCTGGTGCGTCGCGTTGTCGGCGGTCGCGATCAGCTGATCCCCGGTGGTGAAGCTCGACTTGGTGCCCGCGGCATCGATGTTGACCGTGGTGTGCGCGGGCCAGAAGTCGAGGGGTCGCCACCGCACCTGGCTGTCGTTCATCCAGTAGAACTTGCCGGGCACCGGCGGGATCGATGAGATGTGGATGGCCTGCTCAGCCATCGGCTTGTCGGTGATCGGCACCGCGAAGTTGATGTAGATCGGCTTGCCGACGCCGACCATCGAGCCGTTGGTCGGGTTGAACGTCGGCGGCCTGAACGGCGGCGTGCCGGTGAACGGCTCGGGGTTCTGACCCGCCACGGGCCCCACGGACGCCAGCGGTGCGTTGGGATCCGCGAGCGGCGGGGCGTTCGGATCGACCGGCGGTGCGGCGACGTCAGGTAGCGGGGGCGGCACCGGCGCCGCCATCGGGTCAACCGGCGGGGCCTGCACGATCGGCGCGGGCGGCAGTGGGTTACCCGGATCCTGCTCCGGGTCGGCCACCGCCGTCGGGGTGGCCATGACCAACGCGGCCGCCACTCCGGCAGCCACTCCGGCAGCACAAAAAACCGAGGTCATCATGCGCGTCATCCACTGCCACGATGCCCAGTGCCGTGCGGCTCGGGTTCGTGTACTCATCAAATCCTCCAGACCTCGCAATGCTCCCAGTGTCGCATAGGGCAAGAGGTCGTCATGACAACGAACAGGCCCCCGGCCCCCTTACAGCTACCTGATACATCCGCCTGAACTGGGAATTCGTTACACCTGAAAAGTGGGCAACAATCTTCTGCCGATCACCCCGGCAACTCGGAGAACCCTATTCTCCAGTTTCTATGGCAAGCAGTTACATACGAACGAGTTATATCAACGAAGAGCCGCTCGGCCCGTCAGGACCGGACCAGCCGCGCGATCGCGGCCGACGCCTCGGCGAGCTTGGCGTCGGCCTCCTCGCCCCCGGCCGAAACGGCGTTGGTCACACAGTGGTTCAGGTGTTCCTCGAGCAGCCCGAGCGCCACTGACTGCAACGCGCTGTTGACGGCACTGACCTGGGTGAGGATGTCGATGCAGTACTTGTCCTCGTCGATCATCTTCGCGATGCCGCGAACCTGACCCTCGATGCGGCGCAACCGTTTCGAGTAGTCGTCCTTGCGATACGAATATCCATGTGGCACAGCCATTCACCCTCCCAGCATCTGCTTCATCTGATCGATCTCGGGCTGTTGAGTGGCGATGATCGACCTCGCCAGGTAGATGACGTCAGCGTTGCGCCCGTGCGCGACTTCGTCTTGCGCCATCGCGATCGCGCCGCGGTGCTGGTCGATCATCGACGTCAGCCACAACCGGTCGAATCCGGTCCCGGTAAGCGATTGCAGCTTGGCCATGGTGGCCTGGTCGACCATGCCCACGCCGCTCGAGTCCGTGCCCGGTGCGTCATGGCCCTGGACGTCCTGCCACTGCATCAGAAACGTCCGAAACGCCTGGATGTCTGGCGCCTGAGTGGTGATGATCCGATCGGCCAGCGCGATCACCTGAGGATTCGTCGTGTTTGTGGGCACCATCTGCGCCATCTGAACGCCCTGCTGGTGACGCGGGACCATGGTGCGCGCGAACGCGATGTCGTCGGCATTGTGATCGGCCTGCCCGGAACTCCGGTCCGTGCTGGACGGGGCGCCGTGCCGATCCGGCGACCCACCGCACGCGGTCAGCATCGTTGCGGTGAGCGGCACCGCGAACACGGCCACGATGCGTGCCGTCGCAGACCTCATACCGCCACCCTAGCCGGTACCCCCAAGGGGTATGGGAAGGTGTCGCTGACCGCCGTCTGACGCCCGCTTGGGCAAAGGCATACTTGAACGATGCCAGAAATGCCAGACATCGACATGAAACCGCGCAGTCGCGACGTCACCGACGGCCTGGAGAAAGCCGCCGCCCGGGGCATGCTGCGAGCAGTAGGCATGGGAGACGACGATTTCGCCAAGCCGCAGATCGGTATCGCGTCGTCGTGGAACGAGATCACGCCGTGCAACCTCTCGCTGGACCGGCTCGCGAAGGCCGCCAAGGACGGTGTCTTCGCGGCGGGCGGCTATCCGCTGGAATTCTGCACGATCTCAGTGTCCGACGGCATCTCGATGGGCCACGAGGGCATGCACTTCTCGCTCGTCTCCCGCGAAGTGATCGCCGACAGCGTCGAGACGGTGATGCAGGCCGAGCGGCTGGACGGCTCGGTGCTGCTGGCGGGTTGCGACAAGTCGCTGCCGGGCATGCTGATGGCGGCGGCGCGCCTCGACCTGGCTGCGGTGTTCCTTTACGCCGGATCGATTCTGCCGGGCCGGGCCAAGCTGTCCGACGGCACCGAGCGAGACGTCACGATCATCGACGCGTTCGAGGCGGTCGGCGCCTGTGCGCGCGGGTTGATGCCGCGCGAGGACGTGGACGCGATCGAACGGGCGATCTGCCCGGGCGAGGGTGCCTGCGGTGGCATGTTCACCGCCAACACGATGGCCAGCGCCGCCGAAGCGCTCGGCATGTCGTTGCCGGGCAGCGCCGCGCCGCCGGCCACCGACCGCCGCCGCGACGGCTATGCCCGGCGCAGCGGCCAGGCCGTCGTCGAGCTGCTCCGCCGCGGGATCACGGCCCGCGACATCTTGACCAAGGAGGCGTTCGACAACGCGATCGCGGTGGTGATGGCGTTCGGCGGCTCGACCAACGCAGTGCTGCATCTGCTCGCGATCGCCTACGAGGCCAACGTCAAGCTCTCGCTGGCCGACTTCACCCGCATCGGCGCGAAGGTCCCGCATCTGGCCAACGTGAAACCGTTCGGCCAGCACGTGATGTTCGACGTCGATCGCATCGGCGGTGTGCCGGTGGTCATGAAGGCATTGCTGGACGCCGGCCTGCTGCACGGGGATTGCCTGACGGTCACCGGGCAGACGATGGCGGAAAACCTCGCGCACATCGCTCCTCCGGATCCCGACGGCAAGGTGCTGCGCGCGCTGGACAACCCCATTCACCCGACCGGCGGCATCACGATCTTGCACGGGTCGCTGGCACCCGAAGGCTCGGTCGTCAAGACCGCAGGCTTCGACTCCGACGTGTTCGAAGGCACGGCAAGGGTTTTCGAACGGGAGCGCGCGGCACTGGATGCGCTGGAGGACGGCACAATCCAAGCAGGCGATGTCGTGGTCATCCGCTACGAGGGACCCAAGGGCGGGCCCGGCATGCGGGAGATGTTGGCGATCACCGGCGGGATCAAGGGTGCCGGACTCGGCAAAGACGTCTTGCTGATCACCGACGGCCGATTCTCGGGCGGCACCACCGGGTTGTGCGTCGGCCACATTGCGCCGGAGGCCGCCGACGGCGGCCCGATCGCGTTCCTTCGGGATGGTGACCGGATCCGCCTCGATGTTCCGAATTCCACGCTGGACGTGCTCGTTGATTCCGCTGAATTCGCCTCTCGCCAAGAGGGTTTCACGCCACTGCCCCCGCGCTACACCACCGGTGTGCTGTCCAAGTACGTCAAGCTGGTCGGCTCGGCCGCGCTTGGCGCGGTCTGCACTTGAGCTTTCGCGGCTATTCGGTGCCGAACTGCTCGTAGAGCGCGGGTAGAACACCCGCGAGATGGTTCATCTCCTGCGCGCAGTGGACCATCAGGTTGCGGGCGCTGTCAGCTGACGCGCCAAGGATTTTCGACGCAACCGGGCGGATGACACGATTGGCCAGTCCGGGCGCGCCGCGGACCGCGATGTACGGTCCACCCAGCCAGAACCTGGATCGCATCTCGCTGCCGTCGCCCCTCGCCCGGATGTGGTGAACGAACCAGCCGGCGTCCACGGGCACATCGCTGGAGCCGAGTCGCGCGCAGATACCGACCGTGCTGTCGTCAGCCGCGGGCAGGCCCAGGGTCGCAGGTGTGACGAACCGAATCGCGGCCCGCAGCATCGATGAGCCGATGTACTCGCTGATCAACGACGTGCGCCCGACGTAACGCGCTGAGCCGTGTCGGCGGTCGTCGTCCCCGTCCTGCCACTCCGCCGACACATGCGCGCGCGGGTGCCACAGCTTGTATCGGCGCGAGTCACTGCCGTGCCAGCCGAACCACCACTCCCACATTGGCGGCGTGACACCGGGCATGTCGGTACGGACGGCCACCCGGACGCTGCCGTCGTCGACCGCGGCGTAGCCGTTCTCGGTCTGCTGATAGCCCTCCTGATCAAGCGTCACGGCGTCTTCGAACGCGAGCAGCGCCGGCCCGGCCTGCGGACCGTGCTCCAAGGCCTCGACGACGTGCCTGGGCAGTGGGGCCATCTCCGGTTGGAAGAACTTGCCGAACGGGGTGTCGGCGTCGCCGTCGCGGTAACCGAGGTAAGCGTCGTCGGCCATGTCAGATCCGTCCCATCCAGCTGTAGAAGCGGCCCTCCGGGTCATAGGTAGCGCGCACTTTGTCGAGGCGGGCCATGTTCTCGTCGGTGGCGAACTTCGCCGGACGTTGGCCCAGATTCTCATCCGCAAGTTGAATGCCGCTGGCGAGGTCGGCCATCGCCGCCATGTTGGACCGCGCCCAGTCTACGTACCTGGCGTCGTCCGCGGCGTCGATCCAACCGCCATACAGTGCCAAATAGATCTCGTCTTCCAGGCTGTACGCCATGTCCTGGCGGGCCGGCGACGGACCCCAGTTGAGCCACAGGAAATGCGACGGGTGCGGCGGCATTGTTTCGATGATGCGCCGAATTCCGGGCAGCAGGTCTTCGGCCGGGGCCGACGTCCACATGTTGTCCGCGGCGTAGCGGTGATCGGCCAGGTAGTTGCTCATCACGCCCTCGTACCAGGTCGGAAGATCCGTTGGCATATAAGGGATTTTGACAATCGCCTGATCGATGACCGGGCAGCTGGCTAGTACGGCCAGCGCTGTCTCGGCTTCCGCCTCGGAGTCGGCGAACACCGGCGACGCGAACACGATCGCCGGGCCGTCGAGACCGGCACTCGGCACGCCGCGGGACGCAACGATCTGCAGTTCCACCCGCCGGTCCACGTCGGCGCTGATCGCGCGGGCCCAGGTGTAGATTTCGTCGGCGCACTCGAATGGGTAGGCGTACAGGCTGCTTCCGCAGACGGCCGGCTTCGGGTACAGCCTGAGGTGGAACGCGGTGACCGCGGCGCAAAAGCCCGGCCCCGCGCCGCGTGCCGCCCAGTACAGGTCCGAATGGTTGTCCGCGTCGCAGTAGATCTTCTCACTGTCTGCGGTAACGACGTCGAGGCCGACCACGTTTTCACACGCCGGCCCGAAAACCCTGCTGTTCCAGCCATATCCACCCTGGAGCAGATATCCGCCGACGCAGACACCCTTGCAGTGACCGGCAGGGAAGAACAGCCCCACCGCATCGAGTTCCGCGGCCAGCACGCTGCCGCCCTTGCCGGGGCCGACCACCGCCACCTTTCGTTCGGCGTCAATCGAGCTGTCATCGAGGCCGTGGACGTCGAGCAGCACACCCCCATCGCGCAGATGGTTGGCGGCCCAGTTGTGCCCGCCCGAGCGAATGCCGACCTGTCGACCGTCGGCCTTCGCGTACGCGATCGTTGCGACGACGTCGTCGGCGTCGCGCGCCTGCACGATCACCTCGGGATACCGGTCCGGCACGCGTTGGTTCCACACCGTCGCCCGGCGCGCTTGTTCATATCCGTCGTCACCACGGAAAAAGTGCCGGCCCGGCGGTAACGCGCTCACCTGGAACTCCTTTGGTCTGCCGCTATGGGAGGTTCCTCCCGCCTGTCCAGTGCCTGAGTCACTCCATTGCCTAAGTCACTCGAGATTGCCTACGTCACTCGAGCCAGAAGGAAGCCGTCCCAGCCCTTCACGCCGACGGTCTGAATCGCCGCCGCCTCCAGCCGCGGATGCTCGGCGACCATGGTCAGCATGGCGGCAACGCCCTGCGCCTGGCTGTCGTCGGTCGCCGGTGACAGCACGCGTCCGGCGCGAACGACGTTGTCCACCAAGATGATCGAGCCGGGCTCGCTCAGGTCGATAGCCCACTGGACGTAGGCAACGTTGTTCTCCTTGTCAGCGTCGACGAACACGAGGTCGAACGGCTCACGCCCCGGCCGCGTCGCCAACTGCGGCAGCGTGTCCAGAGCCACGCCGACGATCACTTCGACACGTTCGCCGACACCGGCCTCCTCGAGGTTGGCCCGCGCCACGTCGGCGTGCTTGGGCTCGCGTTCCAGCGTGACCACGTGGCCGGACGGCCCGACCGCGCGGGCCAGCCAGATCGTGCTGAATCCGCCGAGCGTGCCGATCTCGAGGATGCGCCGCGCCTGTATCGCCGACGCGAGCAGGTACAGGAACTTGCCGTATTGGGGCGACACCTCGATCGGCCGCATCCCGGCGGCGGTGGTTTCGCGCACGGCGGTCAGCGCCGGATCGTCGCCGATCAGCAACCGGTCGAACAACGCGTCAACATCGCGCGCCTGCGGCTCGCTCACGGTGCCACGCTAATCCCGGCGCGCTTAGCGGACACCTTCTTTCAGGTAAACCACCTTCAGCACGTGCTCGACTTCGGGTCCCATCACCAGCCCGGCCAGCTCGCAGAACGCGGCGACGAACTCTGGCCCGTGTGGCGGCGTCGCGTCGCTCACATGGTGCGCGATCTCGTGCAGTACGACGAGTTCCCGCATTGCCCAGCGGTCGTGGTGCGCGGGCACCGCGATCGCCCCGTCGCCGTCGCGACGTTCGTAGTGCGCCGCGGTGACTCCGCGTCGTGGCCGCACGGTAACGGGTGTGATGTCGGGCCAGCGTCGCCGTACTCCGGGGTGATTCAGCACCGAGTCGACATATCGCTGCATCGAATCCACCGCCGCGAACCGGCCCTCCGGTGGCAGTGTGAGCGGCGAGCCGAAGAAGTCGACCGCACGCGATCCGTGTTCAGCCGCCCGGTCAAATAGCGTGCGCACGAACTGTTCGGCCGCATAGACCTTGCCGCGCTGCGAGTCGCGCGCGCTCACCTTTCGAGAGGCTTGCGTCCGTTGGCCAGCTCAGAGCTGTCGCCCAGCCGGGCCCGACGGCCCGCCTTGTCGCCCGCTCGTCGCGCCGCCGACGAGTAGCCCGCCGACGCCCGATGCGCCTGCCAGGTTCCGCGCGCCTTCGACTCCCGGCCGTAAAAGTGCTGCAACTCGATTTCCTTGTTGCGCAATGCGATTGCGGTTCCCGGATCAGCTGCCGGCTTGGTCTGAACCTCGCGGGTCGCCTCGTCGCGCGCATCCGCCAGCCGCCGGCCGATGCGAGCGCCGAAAGCCAGCTGGAAGTTCAGCCGCGCAGTGATGGTGGGTGTCGGCCGGTGCTTGCCCGAGGCGAGGTAGCTCTCGGACGCGCGGACCATCTGCATTACCAGGCTGGCGTACAGCGCGTGGCTGGCGTCGATGTCCTCGGCGAATCCGTACGCGTACACAAAAGTCGAGTTCGATGCCACGTCGACCTTCACGTCGTTGGCAGCGGCGATCACCGCGAACAACTGCACGTAGGTACGCAGCCCCTTGGTGCCGGCGTTGCCGATCGTGATCGTGCGTTGCACGGGGTCCTGCGCCTTTGTGCGGGTTGGGCTGGCCGACCGCGCGACGGCCAGGTCAATGGAGGTGGCGGTGGCCAGCCGTTGCGCCGCGGCCATGAAGGCCTCGGCTTCGTGCGCATTGTCCGTGCCCTCGGCCTGGCGAAGTAGGGCCGCGATGCGCGCCAACATCTTGTCGTCAGTCATGCGCAATCCGCTTCGCTTCTCGTTCCTCACTCACGGTCGCCACGCTAAGGCAGAGGTCCGACTTTTCCCGCGGGCATGGGTCACGAGCCGAAGTTTAGTGATTCAAAAAGCCGTCCAGCGCGCCGACGAACTGCTGCGACAGTGGCTGATCCGTGGCGTAGTTGGTGATGCTGTCGGTAGGGTCGTCCTTCAGCACGTGGCTGACGCCCTTGAGCGCGACGAAGTCCAGTCGGGTGTGCGCCAAGGCGGCGGCCATCGGCTGGACGGCATCGCAGCGCGCCTGTCCGTCCGAGTCGCTGCATGTCAGCAGGACAGGCGTTCCGCCAGGAACGAGCATCGCCAGCGCAACCGGGTTGATCGCGTCGGACTCCATGACGGCCTTGACGTTGCCGGGGTTGAGGATGGCGCCCAGCCCGTTGGGGAGCTGGGCGGGAACGGTACCGTCGGAGCGAGCCTGCGCGACGGCCGCGGTCCATGCCGACACGACGTCATCGGCGTGCTGCCGGGTGATGCTGCCGGCGTTGACCTGAGCGCCCACATCGGCTCGGACCCGGTTGGTGATCAGATCGAGGTATCGGCCCGCGAGTGGCTGAAGCAGCCCGAGCGAACCGATCTTCGGCGCTCCGGGGCTGGTGTCGGTGGCCAGCATCAACGCGTGGGTGGCGCCCTCGCCGTGGCCGTACACCGAGATTCGGTTCGGGTCCGTGCCTGCTTGGCCCGCCAGGAACCGCACAGCTGCCTTCGCCCCCTCGGTGTATACCGTGCTGCCGACATCCGATGGCCGACTGGCGTACGGGCCCAGGCCGGTGCGGCCGGTGCCGACCTTGTCGTATCGCAGGCTGGCGACACCGCGGTCGGACAGCAGCCCGGCGATGGCTCGAAGGGTGCCGATCTTGCCGGCGACGGCATTGTCGCCGTTGCGGTCGGTGTTGCCGCTCTCGCTGATCAGCAGCGCCGCCGGTCCGGGCGGCGAGTCGGCGCGATGCCGGTAGGTGCCGTAGATCGTCAGACCGTCGGCGACGAACGTGACCTCGTCCTCCACCCACGCGGCGGGCGCCTTTGGCCGTTCTGACGAGCATCCGGCCGCCACCACCAGAACCACGATCAGCCACCAAACCTGATGGCGGACAACGCGTCTCACAAATACGTCTCGATCCACGCGGTGACGTCGTCGAGCACGAGATCCTTTTCGGGCTCGTTGAACACCTCGTGGAACAAGCCGGGGTAGACCTTCAGCGCCACCGCGGCCGAGGCCGCGTTCTCGGCGAGGATCCGGCTGCCCTCGACGTTGATGAGCCGGTCCTTTTCGCCGTGCACGATGAGCAGCGGCGCGGTGAGCTTGGCCGCGAGCTGCGGCTCGTTCTCACCGACCAGCAGAAGAGCCCGCGAAACGCCGGCGGGAAAACGGCCGTGGTACACCAGCGGATCCGACGTGTATTTGGCAACGACCTCCGGGTCGCGTGAGACGGCGTCGGCGTCGAGGTTCATCACCGGCGCCCCGGGAAGAACCTTGCCGAGTGCCTTGCCGACCGCCGCGACCATCTTCGAAGCCTCCAGTTGTGCCGCGACCGCCGGCCCGGACAGCACCATCGCCGTGTAGTCCTTCGGGTGCTCGGCACCGTACGCGAACACGACGCCGCCGCCCATGCTGTGGCCGAGCACAACGCGGTTCAGGTCCGGGTAATCGGTCGCGGCGATGTCGACGAGCGTGCCGAAGTCGTCGGTATAGTCCGACAGCCGCTTGAGCCACACCCGCTTGCCGCCCGAGCGGCCATGGCCGCGCAGATCGAGTGCGTAGGTGACCAGCCCGGCGTCGCCGAACCGCTGTGCGACGTGGTCGTAGCGGCGTGCGTGCTCAGCGTATCCATGGCACAGCACCACAACTCCGCGCGGAGTGCCCTCGGGTGTCCAGACGTCGTAGACGATCCGCACTCCTGCGGCGCCGTCGAACGAGCGTTCGCTGCGGGTGGTAGCCATCAGCAGAGCGTAGCGGCCCCCGCGGGTAGGCTCGCTGCCGTGAGCGTCCTCGCCCGCGAGTCAGACGACGAATTTCTCGTTCATGCGGAACCACATCGGCGCGAACTGCTTGCCCACTGCTACCGCATGACGGGCTCATTGCACGACGCGGAGGACTTGGTCCAGGAGACGTATCTGCGCGCCTGGAAGGCGTATTCGGGCTTCCAGGGGAAGTCGTCGCTTCGGACGTGGCTGTATCGGATCGCGACGAACACCTGCCTCACGTCGCTTCAGAGCAGACAACGACGGCCGCTGCCCACCGGTCTGGGCGCCCCGAGCGCCGGCCCGGCCGACGAGCTGGTCGAGCGCCACGAGGTGCCGTGGCTCGAGCCGCTGCCGGATACCCACGACGACCCCGGCGATCCATCGGTCATCGTCGGCGGCCGGGAGTCGGTGCGGTTGGCGTTCATCGCGGCGTTGCAGCACCTGTCCCCGCGTCAGCGAGCGGTGCTGGTGTTGCGCGACGTGCTGCAGTGGAAGGCCGCCGAGGTGGCCGATGCGATCGGCGCGTCCACGGCCGCGGTGAACAGCCTGCTGCAGCGGGCGCGGGCTCAACTCGACGCCGTCGGCCCGAGCCCTGACGACGCGTTGGCCGCGGTGGATTCGCCCCAGACGCAGGACCGGCTGGCGAGCTACATTGCGGCGTTCGAGAACTATGACATCGACGGCCTTGTGAAGATGTTTACCGCCGAGGCGGTTTGGGAGATGCCGCCGTTCGACAGCTGGTATCGGGGACCGCAGACCATCGGGTCGATGATCCACCTTCAGTGCCCCGCAGAGGGACCCGGCGACATGCGGCTCCTGCCGGTCATGGCCAACGGCCAACCCGCGGCCGCGATGTACCTGCGCGAGGGCGACAAGCACGTGCCGTTGCAGCTGCACGTCGTCGACTTCACCGCCGACGGGGTGTCGCACGTGGTGGCATTTCTTGACACCACGCTGTTCGCGAAGTTCGGCCTGCCCGAATCGCTATAGCTCCGGCGCCGCCCCTTGGACCCCGCACAGGCGCCATGCCGCCGTCAGAAGCTTATGTCCGTCCAGAGCTTATGTCCGGCCAGCAGGGTTTGTGCCGGGGCCCTTGCTGCCACCCATGTCCATCCCCGTTAAACCCGTTGTAGTTCCGCTGGCAGGGTTGCCGCCGGAACCGGCGCTGCCGCCATAGTTGTCCTTCATGCCCGAGGTTGAGCCACCGGAAGGCAGGTTTCCAGACGGCAAGCTTCCCGAGGCGGCGGGAACCGTCGGAGCGGGCGCCGGCGTAGAAGAGGTCGTCGGAGCAGGAGGCGGCGGATCCGCGGGAGCAGGCGCACCGGGAGCGGCGGCGCTCAGCGCACCAGAGCTCCAAATCAGGATGGTGAGGGCCGCAACTGCAACCGACGCGCTGGTCGTTTTTCTCATAATCTGTCCTCGCCTGGCCATGTTGTTCTCCCCATGTTGTTCATTGTGAGGCTTGCGCTGCACGCATAAGCCTCGCGTGTGTAGCCGCGGTCTCGTAAGAAACATCCATCTGCACGTGGCCACTTCGCGGATAGCGCTCCGGCATTTCCGGTGGCGCCCTGAGTCCTTTCGGATGAATCGTCTCGACACGGCTCACTGCGGACCGGACCAGCCTACGGCTCTGAAGGCCGGGACGACGGGTCTCACCCTGGTCTTAACCGACAAGTCAAACCGATTTTTCCTTACGTTCAGCTGCCACGACCTCTGACAAGACAACACGCGTCCGAGCACCTCCAAGCGCTTAACCTTCGCGTAAGTCTCATTTCGGCTCGCGTTCAACTGAGCGGACTCGCGCAGCTGACGGGCCATGCTCTCGGGTTTCGTCCGCGCGCTCACAGGGTAATTACTCTGAAGTCATCGATCCTCGACAGGATCTAGCACATGCCCCACGGCACGACCGCCCGATTGGTGGATCCCCGGCGGCATCTGTCGTCTGCCGCGGCGCCGAAGGCCCCGTGGGCGGCGGCCGCGCTGTCATCGCCGCTGGGACCGGCGCGGTTCGGACTGGAGCTCGACGACGGATCGTTTCTCGTCGCGCGAGGGCGCGGGCTGATCGGGCGAGAGCCTGTGGCGCCTGACGGCGAGCGGCCGACACATCTGGTCACCGTGACCGACCCCGCCTGCTCGGTGTCACGGACACACCTCGAGTTCGGGGTCGGCAACGCGGGGTTGTGGGTGCGGGATTGTCACTCCACCAACGGTTCTGACATCGAGTTCGACGGACAAGTAACACCCCTCGAGCCGGGGCTGGCCGTGCCGGTCCGGCCTGCCTCGACGATTCATCTTGGCGCGCGGTGCGTCCGGGTGTGCACGGTCGGGTCTCGCGCCGTGATCGATGCGGTCACTGTCCAATGGGGCGCGGCCAGCCGCGTTGGTCGCACACGGGAGCGCAATCAGGACACCTTCGGCGCGCATCCACCGGTGTTCGTCGTCGCCGACGGTATTGGCTCCCACAGTGCCGGCGACGTGGCGAGTCACCAAGCCGTGCAGGCACTTCTGGCGCTGGCCGCCCGCCAGCCGGTGACCGCCGAGATGGTCAACCGTGTGTTAGCCGACGCGCGGGCTCGGATTGCTCGGATCCCGGCCTCCGACGATGATCGACCGCCGGGAACCACGATCACCGGTGTTGTCGTTACTCACTTCCGGGGCGTGCCGTGCTGGATGGTCGTCAACATCGGCGACTCCCGCACGTACCGGTTGGACGCGGCCGGATTGCATCAGATCAGTGTCGACCATTCCGTTGCCCAGAAACTGATCGACTCAGGGGTGGTCAGTCAATCGGCGCCGCGGCATATGCCGCTCCGGAATATGTTGAGCCGTGCGGTGTTTTCCGACATTGAACACTCCCCCGATGTGTGGCGACTACCGATAGAGTCCGGTGACCGAATGCTGGTCTGCTCCGATGGCCTGTGGTCGGTTGTCGACGACTCGACCATCCGGCGGGTGCTTCAGACCACGCGCGACCCGCAAGCGGCCGCGGACGCGTTGGTCGACGCCGCGACCCATGCGGGCGGCAGCGACGACGCGACCGTGGTGGTGGTCGACGCCGCCGCGATCAACCCACCGACGTATCGGACCTCCCGAACGGGTGGACCACACCATCTAGACGAGTAGACAACGCCATCTAATGGGCTGTCTCGCAGCTGAGAGGCCGGTTGACGCCTGTTTCTGAAACGTGTTCTATGATGGCCGGCTATGAAGACCAAGGGTGCTCTTCTCTGGGAGCTCAACTCACCGTTCAGGGTCGACGAGATCGAGGTCGGCGACCCGGTCACCGATGAAGTACAGATCAGGCTGCACGCCGCGGGCATGTGCCACTCGGACTATCACCTGGTGAACGGGAACACCCCGATCGCCCTCCCGGCCCTCGGCGGCCACGAGGGCGCGGGCGTGGTGACCAAGGTCGGCAACGGTGTCACACACGTCCAGGAGGGCGACCACGTCATCCTTGCGTTCATCCCCAGCTGCGGCCATTGCCAGCCGTGCCTGAAGGGCTTCCGGTCGTTGTGCGACCGCGGCGCTGTGCTGCTCGGCGGCAAGGCGATCGCAGACGGCACCAGTCGGGTGCATGCCGGCGGCCGGGAGGTGTCGCCGATGAACCTGCTCGGCACGTTCGCTCCCCATCTGACCGTGCACAAGGACTCCGTCGTCAAGATCGACGACAGCGTGCCGTTCGAGTCGGCCGCCATCATGGGCTGTGCGCTGCCCACCGGCTTCGGCTCGGCCACCAACGTCGCCGAGGTTCAGCCCGGCGAGACGGTCGTCATCATCGGAGTCGGCGGCATCGGCATCAGCGCGCTGCAGGGCGCGGTGATCTCCGGCGCCAAGCACGTGATCGCTATCGACCCGGTCGAGTACAAACGCGACCAGGCGTTCAAGTTCGGCGCCACCCACGCCTACGAGTCGATGAGTGCCGCGATCGAACCCGTCATCGGCCTCACCGAGGGCTTCATGGCCGAGAAGACGATCATCACGGTCGGTGACATGCGCGGCGAGTACATCGAAGAGGCGATGACGCTGACCGCCAAGACCGGCACCTGCGTGGTGACGGGGATGGGCGCCATGACCGACGTCGACGTCAAGCTCAACCTGTTCCTGTTCACGATGTTGCAGAAGACGCTGAAAGGCAATATCTTCGGCGGCGGTAGCAGCCATGTCGAGACGCCGCGCCTGGTCGGCCTCTATAAGTCGGGTCTGCTCAAGATCGACGAGATGGTCACCAGCACGTACCGTCTCGAAGACATCAACGAGGGTTACCAGGACATGCTCGACGGCAAGAACATCCGCGGTGTCATCCGCTACGACGAGGCCGACTGGTAGCCAACGGCCCCAGCACTCGGTCGATCGGCGAGCGCAGCGCCGCCCCGCCCGTTGCTGCTCGTCGGACAACCTGTGGAATACATGACACATCATCTACGTTGTTGAGTGCAGTGGCAGGCACCTACGCTGTCAGCAACAAGAGGAGTGAAATGAGCACCGCACCCGTCGTCGACATCCGGCGAGCAGCGGACCGGCTCACGACAAAGATCTCGTGGCTGGACTCCAAGCATTCGTTTTCTTTCGGCCAACACTACGATCCGGCCAATACCCACCACGGCTTGCTGCTGGTCAACAACGACGACATCGTCGACCCCGGAACGGGTTTTGAGACACATCCCCACCGCGACATGGAGATCGTCACGTGGGTGTTGCGCGGGTCGCTCGTGCACCAGGACTCAACCGGGAACTCGGGAGTGATCTACCCCGGGCTCGCACAACGCATGTCGGCCGGAACCGGGATCCTGCACTCCGAGAAGAACGACTCGTGGCGGCTCACTGGCGACGAAACGCACCGCGAACCAGTGCATTTCATTCAGATGTGGGTCGTTCCCGACGAGCCCCGTATCACCCCGGGATATCAGCAGCTGGAAATCGACGACGAACTCCTGCGCGGCGGATTCGCCACGATCGCGTCGGGCATGCCCGAGCACCGGGACCAGTCGGCCATCACGCTTCACAACCGCTACGCAGCCTTGCACGGTGCCCGGCTGGACGCCGGCGACAGTGTTGAGCTGCCACAGGCGCCCTATCTTCACCTGTTCGTCGCGCGCGGCGGCGTGACGCTGGAAGGCGCGGGTCCGCTGAGTGAGGGCGACGCCGTCCGCTTCACCGCCACTGGGGGGCAGCGAGTCACCGCCACTGAGCCGTCAGAGATCCTGGTCTGGGAGATGCACGCCGCGCTGGCCGCGTGACAGGGACCGGCTACGTCTTCGAAACGCGTCCGCGGACCAAACCGTAGAGCCACAACAGGATCACTGCGCCGATCAGCGCACCTAAGAAGGAGTGCTTCACCGGCGGGGTGATGTCGAACTGGTGCGGTGCGAATACCAAGCTGCCGAGCGTGCCGCCGACATACCCTCCGACGATGCCGAGCACCGCCGTTGCGATCCAGCCCATTTTGTGCTCACCGGGCACGATCAATCGCGCGATGAAGCCAACGATAAGACCCAGGACGATCATCCAGATGATGTGCCAGATCATGACCACTCCTTCCGCTGCCGCACGTATTGCGGGATTCCTTCGGTCTATCAGGTGCGCATAACGGTCAGACCATCGAAATGGCCACGATAGGCCGCCCCTTAACACTAGCCCCGGCATAGCGGTTCGCTTCGACGAACAGGAGCCGAAAAATGCCCAATCAACCCCGGCACGCGGCGCCGCCCAGACTCGCCATTCCCAGGGCGACACACACCGTTCGGTTCTGGAGCCTGCCGATTGTGATCTCGGTGGCGTTGCTGACGGCGCTCGCGTGCGACAGGCAAAGCTAAAGCGGCAGAGGTCAATTCGACCGGTACCGAATCGTAACTGCGCTGTTACGCAAGTTGACATTGTGATTACTGTGGCTATCGTTGTGAAGTCGGTGACCTCTGTCGAAAGGGTGACGTGCAAAGCCCCACAGCACCGTTACAGCGTCTGGCGGCGGGTGCGGTTGCCTTGACGCTGTGCGCGATGCTGTCCGCGGCGGCCCTCGCACGCGCTGAAAACGATGCCCGGTCGGTGCTTCTCGCGGCGATCGCCAACACGAAGGGCTCGTACCTCGTCTACAACTTCGGCAGCAACTTCGCCGCGCCGTTCCGCGACGCCGCGGGCCGCGAGTACACGCTCGACAACGGCGGGCACTTGATGATCATGAAGAACGCCTCGTCGCGGCTGAACCCGAAGCTGCTCGTCGACACGCATCAAAGTTTCCAGGCCAGATGCGAAAACAACCCCGGAGCCCGCACGAACGAGGGGCTGTGGCAGGCGTCGGAAACCTATCCGCCGCTGCAGGCATGGCAAGTACTCGGGCAGCCGATCATCGCGATCAACGCGAACTTCTTCGACGTACGCCCGCAGAAGGGCGGATCGTGGAAGCAAACCAACTGCAGTTCGCCGCTGGGCGCCTACGTCGATAACACCAGCGGCCAGGGCCGCACGAACGCAGCGGTCACCGGCACCGTCGTATATGCCGGCAAGCAGGCGTTGTCCGGTGGTGACGAGAACTGGAAAGCGTTGGCCACCATGATCCTTCCGGTGGCCGGCACTCCCTACGTCGTGATGCCGAGGAACCACGACGACTACGACGCCGCCGCACCCGAAATCCAGAAGCTGCTCGACCAGGGCGCACGGTTCGTGGCGGTGAGCGGCATCGGGCTGCTCGCCCCCGGCGCGACCGGCCAGCTCGGCGACGGCGGCCCTGCGGCGGCCCGCACCGCGATCGGATACAACCGGTCCAACGACGAGATGTACGTGTTCCAGGGCGGCAACTACACGCCCGACAACATGCAGGACCTGTTCCGGGGACTCGGCGCCGACAACGCCGTCCTGCTGGACGGCGGCGGATCGTCGGCGATCGTGCTGCGCCGGGAAACCGGCGGAATGTGGTCAGGCGCGGGCTCACCCCGGGGTAACTGTGACACCCGGCAAGTGCTGTGCGACTCGCACGAGCGCGCACTGCCCAGCTGGCTGGCGTTCAACTGATAAGCGCGCTGCTGGCCGCAGCTTCGGCCCGGCGGACGTAACCGGCTCCGAACAACACCACGTGCGCCAACAGCGCGTACAGCTGGTGCAGTCCGATCCGTTGCTCCCATCCGGGCGACAGGACGCGCACGGACTGATAGCCGTCGAGCACGGCGGCCAGATAGGGGCATCCGAACAGCGCCAGCATCGCCAGGTCGGTCTCCCGGTGACCGCTGTGCGCCGCCGGATCGATGAGCATCGCGCCATCGGGCGTCCACATGACGTTTCCGCTCCACAGATCGCCGTGCAGTCGTGCGGGCTCGTCGTTGGTGTCGAAATCGCCAGCAGCACAGCGCTTCACGACCATCTCGACAGCTGCCCGGCCGCCGGCGGACAGACATGGGGCCGCCCGTTTCGCCATCGGCGTCAGGCGCTCGGCCGCATAGAACCCGCCCCAGGTGTCGTGCGGCGTCAACGACATCGGCAACGGTTGTGACACCGGCCCGAAGAACCCCGGTCCGCTCCAGCCTTCCGGTCCCGCGCCGAAGGCCGCGGCGCCTGCGTTGTGGGTGACGGCCAGCCGCGCTCCGAAGTCGATTGCCGCATCGGGGGTCGGCGCCACCGAGTTCAATCGGCGCAGCGTCAAACTCGTCTCGTCGTGGTGGCGAACCTGCGCACAGGGCACACCTCCGTCAACCTTCGAGAGCCAGCCGAGACCGGCCGCCTCGCTGGCGAAGAAGCCCTGTGGCGCAGACGGATTGCGCTTGATGAAGTCGGCCACGCCCCATCAGCCTCATCGGCCCGGTTGCCTGGCCAACCCACGCAGGAGGCGGTCGCGAACCGCCGTCGGCAGGACGGTGATCAGCGCTAACTGCAGCTTCGGGCCCAGCCCCACGACGTAGCGCGCGCGGGGATGCCGCGCGGTGAGGGCCTCCTCGACGACCCGCGCGACCTTCTCCGGCGGCACGGCGATCTTCTGCGACATCAGGATCGACTTCCTCAGTCCCACCAGGTGTCTGTCGTATAGCCGGCGGGCGTCCTCGGTCATCGCGGCGACGGTGTCGTCCACCGTGGCATCGGCGGTGCGCCACATGTCGGTGTCGGTCTGAGCGGGTTCGACAACCGAAACGTGAATCCCCCACGGCTTGAGTTCGATCCGCAGCGAATCCGCCGCGGCCTCGATCGCGAATTTCGATGCACAGTAAGAACCGAACAGCGGGAATGCGATCTTGCCGTTCAAGCTCGAAATGAACACGACTCGGCCGCGTGAGGCACGCAACCGCGGCAGCACCGCCTGCGTCACCGCGATCTGGCCGATCACGTTGATGTCCAGTTGCCTGCGCAGTTCGCCCAGCGGCACGGTCTCCATCGGACCGCCGACCGCAACCCCGGCATTGTTGACCACGGCGTCGAGTCGCTGTGGTAGCGATTGGTCAAGGGCAGCAATGTGATTCTCGTCGGTCACGTCGAGGATCACCGGGGTGAGCCGAGAATCTTCGGCACGCAGGCGGGCCCCGTCGGCTTCGGTACGGACGCCCGCGATAACGTCCCAGCCGCTGGCAGCGAGGTGGGTGGCGATGGTCTTCCCGATGCCCCGCGAGGCTCCGGTGACGAGAACTGATGGCATGTCTGCACCCTAGAGCCCTGCCCGGCGGCCGGGTGCGGCTACCCCATCCGGTCTGCCCCTCTCAGCCATCAGGGCGTGATGCGCGTCAAGTCCTTCGAGGTGATCCATGGCATATTCGTGATCACCCAATCAGAACCCTTGCGCTGCATCGTCAACCGGTAGGAAACCAAGAAAATCTTCGGCACGTCCTTGGTGGCGGCACTGTTGTAGGTGATGTTGGCGTACACCAGGGCCGTCGCGTTGGGACCGTTCAGTGATTCGACGGCGGCACCGACGACCTGAGCGCTCCGTTTGATTTGGTTCTGTTTGTTGGTCGCGGCGAGTGCGTCGACCTGCTTGGCGTAGGAATCCCGGAGATCCCCGCCCAGGTATTTCGCCGACCGGGCCGAAAGTTGGTCCATGTCGTCGGGGGTATACGTGAACAGCGTCGTGATGGCGGACGCCGCGGTGCGCGCAATGTTCAGTTTGGTGTTCGCCACCGTCCGGTCGGCGAGGTACGGCTGCAGCATCGCGCCCCCGAACGCGCCCGCCGCTACGAACAGCGCAGCGGCCACGGCCACCGCGATGACCATCCTCCTGCCGACGGGTTTCGGTCCGACGGGTTTGGCGTCGGGTTCCTCGTCATCGGGCGCCTCGGCGGGAAACTCTTCAGCGTCGTCAGCCGACTCCGCGATCTCCGACGGTGCGGGAGGCTCCTCGACCGCTTCGGCCCCGGCCGTCGCGTCCGCAGCCTTGTCCGCACGACCGCGGAACCAACGGCGCCGCTTGGCCTTTGGCGAAGCTTCCGCCGGGATTTCGGTCTCGACGGTCTCCTCAACGGCCGGAGTCGCCGCCTCGACGGTCTCCTCAACCCCGGGACTGTCCGCGCCTCGACCGCCTCGACCGCCTCGACGGTCTTCCCCGCCACCACCGGACGCGGTCGGAAAGTTCGGTGCCTGCCGCTACGTTTGCCGACGGGCACGCCACCGCGAGTCGGCGCCGGCTTGTCGACGGCGCTCGCCGCGGTGTCCTTCGATGCCCCGCCGGTGTCCGTCGCCCCGCCGGTGTCCGTCAGATCACTTGAGTCAGTCGGCTGATCTTCCACTGCTGCCCTTCCTTGACGGCTGTCACGACCCATCGGTCACCGCTTTCGACCGGTTTCCTCGGGTTCCCGACCGTGGTGCTGATCTTCGTCGCCACCAGCACGCTCACGCTGCCGTCGTCGTGCCATTTCTCGATTCCCGCCTCCATCACCGTGCCCCTGGTGGGTTCGGCCTGTGCGACGTGGATCAGGATCTCATTCTGTTTGTCCTTGAACTCCTTGGCGAAATCGCCCGTCGCGTGCCTGACGATGCCGTCCGCGTAGTCGTTGGCGCGCATCGGATCCAGGGTGGTGTATTGGGTCATGAACTGGCCTACGTAGCCGAGCACGTCGGCGTCCCGCACCTCGGCGCGGTGGTCGGTTTCATGCGACCACAACATCAAACTGGTCACCGCGACCGCCCCTGCGACGAGCAACGCGGCCACGATGCTCAGTCCGGGCAGTCCCCGGCCGCGACGAAGCCATTCCCGCCAGTTCAGCTTGGGACCTGACGCGACGACGGTGTCCGCGGTTGCCTTCTCTTCGCGCAACCCGTCGCCGCCGGGTTCGATCCGCCGCCGCGGACTCATTTCCCGCCCCTGTTGAGCACCGGCCCCGGCAGCACGCTGAGTTCAGAGACAAGCCACTTGCCGTCTGCGGACTTGGTGAACGAGACGCTCGCGGTCGCGGTGATGAATTTGAGGTCCTGTTGCTGGGCCTGCCGCTGGCCCTGCAGGAAGACGAGCATGGTGGCCTTGTCGGTGCCGGCGGACACCACCGAGCTGGTCACCGCCCAGTAATCGTTGCTCGCGGCCGCGTTCTTTTCCACCACCTGCTGCTGCTGCACCAGTTGCTTGCGATAGTCGTCGGTGACCAGGCTCTGCGCGCGGGCGAAGTCGTCCTTCATGCTGCCGGCGTTGTACGTGAGGATCTGCTCGACGATTCGCGGCCCTTGATCGGCGATCTGTGCGCGGGTGGCGTCGACGGCCTGCTCGTGGCGGTACACGGTCAGGTACGTCAGGCCGGCGCCTGCCGCGGCGATCACGATCCCGGCCGTCAGAACCGCGGCGACGATACGCCGCACATCCGGCCGCTGACCGGAAACCCGGCGCACCTCGGTCCGGAGCAGTAGATCGGCGAATGTGCGGTGGCGGGAGTCCCACAGCGGCCACAGCCACCCGATGCACAACGCCGCGGTGTCGAGCAGGTGCGCGACGTCACGCGCCAGCAGCAGCCACGGCCCCGGCCTGTCGCCCCCCCGCCGCACCACGGCGATTCCGAACAGCGCGCGACCCAGGCTCCATCCGGTGATCGCCGGCGCCAACAGCCGGTTCAGCGCGATCAGCAGAAAGACCAGACCGCCGACGACGATCGACAGCCACCACAGCCAGCCGTACAGCGGCGACGTCAGCGCCACCAGGAACAGCACAGCGACAACGCCCACGCCGAACAGCACGTCGAGCGCGAACGCCCCCGCCCGCGACAGCCACGACGCGACGGGGTTGGTCTCGGCCTCGTCGGTGACCGAATCCGCGTCCGCCTGGTCCAAAACCGGCGGTGAGCCGCTTGCGCGAAGAGCAACAGGCGCGGTCAACTCATCACCGGGTCGAGCTTTGCGATCTTGTATCGCCCGTCCTCCGGGGCCATCAGCGCGCGCAGGCGCAGCCCGATTTCCTGGTTCTGGGTGTCCGGGTTCGACGGCGCCCGGAACCGGAACGCCACCAGCACGTCGATGGAGCCGTCGGGGTTGTGGCGTTCGACTCCGGCTCGCATGTCCGTGACATCGACCTTGATGTTCGCGGCCTGATACGCCTCGACCATCATCGGAGCCATCATCTTGGCGTACGCGCCGAAGTCCCCGGTCGAGCAGTCGACGATCTTCTGCACGCTGGCGGCCATCGTCGCGGGATCGGGTGCGTTGGTCGCCGAGACGCAGTCCTTCGCGGCGGCCACCGCCTGATCCTCTGCCCGCGCCGCCGCCACGTTGTGGTCATGGGAATGCAGCGCCAGGTAGCCACCCGTCGCAACGCCCGCTGCAAGCACCAACAACGCCGCGAAGACCGCGACGAAACAGGCTCGGCTCATCCGCGACGGTCGATCAACGGGCGATGTCTGTACTTCCGGAGCCGATTCGGCCGGTGCCTCGGTGGCTACCTCGTCGTCTGTCGGTCTGTCGAGTCATCGGCTGGGGGTGGTCCCCCGGTGGGGTTCAGCCGGCTGGCGCCAGCATCTCCTTCCATCCGTCGTCTCCTGTACTGGTCGAATCCTTCACGCTGTAGCGCGACCCGTCGGGCGCCACCACTTCACCGCTCTGCGGGTTGTAGATGGCCACCGGTCCTGACGGAGTGTAGTTGCACGGGTTGGGCTGTTGCCCGCTGCAGGTCACCGTACCCTGCCCTGGCCGCGACAACGGGTCGCTGACCGGCGCCGGCGAACCCGACGGCGGCAGCAGGTTGGCCGGCAACGGATTCATCCCGTTGTTGATGCTCGGCGCCGGGACCACATAGCCCGGCTTCACCGGCTGATCACAGCGCGCCGCCGGCGCCGGGCAGGTCAGGACCTGGTCCGGGTCCCCGTACCACGGGTTGGTGCCCAACGGCACGTACGGCTCGTTGCTGCGGCACTCCCGCGGAGTCGCCGCCCGCTTGCCCGGAACATCCGCGCAGGGATAGTTGCGCGCCCCGCGGACGACATTGCCCTGGTAGTCCTTCGGGATCTTGCAGTACGTGCCCGACGGCAGCGGAATCGTCGTCGTGTCCGCCGGAGCCCGCCACTCCGATGCCGGCAGGAATCCCGTCAAGCACGGCGGCGGCAGGCCGAGGTCGGTCCCGGCACCCGGCGGGATGATTCCGGGTAACAGCAGGCTTGCGCCTATCCCGGCGAATATCGGGCCGAGCGCGAAGTGCAGCAGGCCCTCGCCGGGGTAGATCGATGTCGCGGTCTGCGCGATCGCAGCGCCCTGCGGCAAGATCACCAGCGCCTGCTCGACGCCCTTGTGGTAGCGCTTGAGCATGTCGATGACGATCTCGAGGTTGGCCAGCGTCTGCGGCAACGAATCCTGCACACCGCTGAACACCGAGTTGAGCTGATCGGCGGTCGGCGCGGCCTGCTCGATCCCGCTGCGCAGCGCCGCGTCCTGCTGAGCGGCCTGCGCGCCGATCACGTTGAGGTTGGCCGCCCACTGCCCGATCGCGTCCCGGGAGTTGACCTGCGAGTCCAGGATCGGCGCCGAGTGCGCGATGATGTTGTTCACCGGATCGAGGTTGTCGCGGAAGTCGCTGGCGATCGCGCTGGTGGAATCCACCAGCCGCTGAAGCGCCGGCCCCAACCCGCCCACCGACTGCGCCGCCTCGCTCAACAACGAGTCGATCTTCTCCTTGGGCAGCACATCTAACCCGCGGTTGGCCGAATCCAGCGCCGGACCCACCTCGTCGGGCACGGAGCCCTTCGCGATCGTCTGCCCATCGGCCAGATACTGGTTGCCGTTGCCTTCGGGCACCAGGTCCAGGTACTGCTCGCCGATCGCCGACACCGAATGCACGTTCGCCGACGCGTCCACCGGGATCTTGTACCGGTCGCTGATGCTGATCGTCGCCCGCGCGCCCCGCTCCGTCGGCTCCACATCGGTGACCTTCCCGATCGTGATGCCGCGGTATGTCACGTTCGCCGTCTTGTACAAGCCGCCCGATGCGGGCAGATCGGCGTACAGCGTGTACTGCCCGACACCGGCCAGCGTCGGAAGTTGCAGGTAGTACCAGCCCAGGAACACCAGGGCGAGCACGGTGACGATCGAGAACAGGACGAGCTGAATCCTGATGAGCCGCGTCAACACGTCTTAACCACCACCCCGCTCCACCAACGGCCCGTTAGGAGCGTCGTGCGGGTTGGGCGTGAACCGCACGTCCGGGATCATCGTCGCCGGATCGCGGCCCCACGACTGCTCGAGCGCGCGCAACATGCCCGAGACACCGGTACCTGACAACTCGCCGTTGTCGATCGCACTGAGTGTCAGGTCGACAAGGAGCGAGACGTTGATGTAGTCACCGCGAACCACCTTCGGCACGTTCTCGATGTTGAACGGCGCGGTCAGCAACAGCTTCAGTGCGCCGATCAGATACGGCGATGCCTTACCCAGCTCCCGCAGCGCCGGCTGCAGCAACTCCAGGTTCCTGTGCACGTTGGGGCTGGCCGGGGACAGCGCGTTGTCCGCCGCCGTGCCGAGGCGGCCCAGGGCCACCACCGCGTCGGCGAACAGGTCCTTGGTGTCGGCGAAATGCTTGATCAGCGGCGGGAATTCAGTCAACACCTGATCGAGTGTGTCGTTACGCTGCGCCACTATCGACAGCAACCGGTTCGAAGAGTCGATCGCCCGCGTCAGATCGTTGCGCTGCTGATTGAGCTGATCGGTGAACGTGTCGAGCTTGCCCAAGAAGTCCCGGATCTGATCCTCTCGGCCCGTCACGATGTTGTAGATCTCGTTCTGGATCACTTCGAGGTTGGAGATGCCGCCGCCGCGCGTGATCATCGAGATTGCGGACAACACGCGCTCGGTTGTCGGGAACGCAGCCGCGTTCTTCAGGGGGATCGTGTCCCCGTTCTTCAACAGCTCCGGCGACGGATTGGGCGGCGAAGCCAACTCCACGTGCTGCGAACCCAGCAGGCTGGTCTGGCCGATCTTCGCGGTCGCGTTCTTCGGCAGCTTGACGCTGGAATCGACGTCCAGGGTCAGGGTGGCGACCCAGTTCTTCAGTTCGATCGCGTTGACCGTGCCGACAGCCACATCGGCAACACGCACCTGGCTGTTGACGTAGAGCGCCAGCGTATCCGGCATCTGCGCATAGATCCTCATGTGACCCGCGCCGGTGCCTCGCCCGCCCGGAATCGGCACATTGGCGATACCGCGCCACGACCCACACGCTGTCAGGGCAATGCCGACCGTCGCCAGCGCTACGCCGCGACGTGCGAGCCGCCCGATCGAGATCCGATGCAGCCGCTTCACTGTCCCGGCCCTTCAGCTGGGAAGCCGCCGGCCGGTGCCGACACGGGGGCCGCTAAGCCGGGCGGAGGCCCGGGAACCACACCGGGCGCCGGCACCGGCGGCGGACCGGGCTGCACATACCACGGCGGCGGCAGCGGGCTGCTGTTGCTGTAGGAGTCCGGTGAACCGGGGAGTTGCCCACCCGGCGGCACCCCGAACGCGGGCGGTGCAGGCGGCGCGACGATGTCCGGTCCGCCCATCAGTTCGGCGAGCGAGTCCGGCGTCAGCATGTTCTGGGTGAGCGGTTGCACGTCCACCCCCTGCATGCCGGGAGCGACGGTCCAGCCCGGCTCGTGGTTGCCGAACGACCACAACGTGTCCCGCGACCAGATGCCCGGCACAGTGGTGTCCTTGTAGCCCCCCGGCGGCTGTAGCCGCGGCTCGGAGTAGGAGATCATCTTCGGCAACGTGGCGGCAGCAGTGGCCATGTTCAGTCCGAATGGCAGATAGTTGAACTTGATCGCGTCCAGGATCGGCCCCAGGTACTGCGCGCACAGTTCCGCCGACTCCTGGTAGCCCAGCCGGCTGCCGGCCTGAATCGCGCTGCAGATGAACTGCATTGGATTGGCGAAGTTCGCGAGGACCGGCAGGCCGACGATGCCGCCGGCAACCGGCGACGAGATGTTGACGATGTTCGCCGCCAGGTTCGGGAACACGTGCAAGCCGGTTTCCAGGCCGTCCCGCGGCTCCGGCTGCAGGATCGTGTTCGTGGTGTCGGCGAGGTTGTCGATGTCGTGGATCAGCACGTCACCGTTCTTGTCGACGAATTGCCGGGTGGTGGTCAGCAGTTGGTTGAGGTCCCGCAGCGCGTTGGAGACTTCGTTGTTGGTGTTGGTGAACTTGTTGGTGAAGCTGGCGAGGTCGGTGTTCAGCGCAACGAACTGCTGGTCGCTCTGATACAGCGCGTTCACGAACAGCGCCAGGCTGCGCACCACACCGAAGAAGTCGCCGCGGCCCTTGTTCAGCGCCGTGAGCGCCTCCGCAAGGCTGTTGAGCGTCTTGTTGATCTGCTGGCCCTTGCCCTCCAGCCCGTTGGCGGCGGACTCGATGACGTCACCGAAGGGACCCTTGGGCTGTTGCTGTGTTGGGCCGAGACCCTGCAGGATGCGGTTGATCGAGTTCCTCAACTCGTCCCATTCGACCGGCACCTGGGTGCGTTCGATCGGGATGACGGCGCCGTCCTTCATCACCGGTCCGCCGGTGTAGGGCGGTGACAACTGGATGTCGCGCGATGCCACCAGGCTGGGGTTGAGGACCGACGCGGTGGCGTTGGCGGGAACTTTGTACGTGTTGTCGTAGTGGAACGTCACCTTCATCTTGTCGCCGGCGGGCTCGATGCTGTCGATCGCACCGACCGGGACGCCCATGATCTGAACCCGGTCGCCCGGATACAAGGCAAGGGTCTCGGGGAAATACGCCACGACGCTGTTGTGGGTCAGCTTCTTGTACACGTTCCAGCCGATGAGCCCACCGACGATCGCCAGCACCACGATCACCGTGCCGACTACCAGTCCTGTCCGGGAAACGCCGGGCATCTTGATGTTTCGGATGTTGAAGATCGTCGACATCGGTCAGTGACCTCCAGTGTCCACGGGCAACGGCACACCGGGCGGCGGAGCGTCCGGCACTTGCGGGCCGGGTCCGGGAGGTGGTGGCGGTCCCGGCAGGTCGGCGGGCGGCACGCCGTACGGCGGGAACGGGTTCGACGTGCCCTGAAGCGGTTCCGTCCGCGCACCCGGCGGCGCGGGCGGCAGCGGGACCGGGACGCCCTGCAGGTCCGGCGGGCTCTGCCCCGGCACACCGGCGCTGGTGATGCCCGGTGTGTACCCGGGGCCGTTCGGGTTCGGTGCCGACGTCGCCACGTCCGGTGGCGCGTAACTGATCCCGCCGAATGGTCCTACCCCGAGATGCGAGCACGGCAGCGGGTCCGCCGCTGTCGGGATGCCGTCGGCCGGCGGCGTGTACGAGCACGGCGTGCCCGCGGGCACCGCGGGTCCCGGGAAGTCCGGTGTGCCCTCCAGCGGGGTCGGTGCCGGCGGCGGTGCGCCGTTGGCGAACCGGGTGCCGTTCGGGTCGGGCCACCGGTAGGCCGGCAGGCCGGCGCCGCGCCAGAAGTTCTCGGGATCGATGCCACGCTTCTTGAACGCCGCGTCGACGAACGGTTGCAGGATCTGGTACGGCACCAGGTTGACGAGCATCACCTTGAAGTACGGGCCGGAGGCGATCGCCTCGCCCAGCGATGCGGTGAACTTGCTCAACGTGGTGAGCGAATCGGCCAAGTCGTTCTTCCGCTGGTCGAGCACATCGCTGATGGTTCGCAACTGCTCCAGAACGTGGTTCAGGTTGGGATTCTCGTCGATGAAGCCCTTAACTTGTTGGGAGAACGCCGATACGCGCTGCAGCAGGTACGTGATCGCCTGTCCGCGTGCGTTGATCGCGGCCAGCAGTGTCTGCGCGTTCACCAGAAGCGCGTTGATCTGCCCGCTGCGGTTGCCGAGTATGCCGGCGATCTGATTCGCGTTGGCCAGCAGCTGATCGACCTGCTGGTCGCGCTTGCCGATCGTGTCGGAGAATCGCTCGACGCCCTTGAGAGCGTCGCTCAGGTGCGGATAGGTCTCGTCGATCGTCTGTGTCAACACGTTCAGCGAACGTTTGACGGTCTCGATGTCCCACCCCGACGCGGCCTTTGTCACGTCGAAGAACGCATCGTAGATCTGGTACGGAGTGGTGGTTTGGCCAAGCGGCAGAACCCCGTTGGCCTTCAACAGATCCGTACCGCGCGGCTCGATCTCGACGTTCTTGCGGCCGAGGATCGTGTCGGTGCGGATCGATGCCCTGCTGTCCTTGCCGATTTGCGCGCTGCCGAGCGTGAACCCGACCAGAATGCGGTCACCGTCGATCGCCAGGGTCTTCACCTGCCCGACGTTGACACCCGCGATCCGAACTTTGTCGCCGGGGTGGATGCCGCCGGCATCCTTGAACTGCGCGAAGTAGCTCGGGGACGCGAAAAGCATTGGCACGCTTGTGAAGCTCTGTCCGACCGCGACGACGAGCAACAGGACGAGCACGCCCATCAACCCGTTGCGTACCCGGTCCGAACCCTCCAGTGTCCTCATTGCGGCGTGCACCTACCCGTGGGCTGCGTCGTGATGCGGACAGTTCGCACCGGGCCGCCGGGCTGCAACCCGTTCAGCTTCAGCGTGATGTCACACGCGTAGAAGTTGAAGAAGTCGCCGTAAACACCGCCGGCGCGGCCGATGATCTTCAGCGAGGTGGGCAGTTTGATCAGGATGTCGTCGAGCTGATCCTTCTGGTCGATGATCGGCTGCTGGATGGTTTCCAGCTGATCGAGCGTGCTGTGCAACAGCGGCCGGTTGTCGGCAAGCAGGTCCGCGATCGTGCCTGCGGCGTTGCTGATCTCGGCCGTGGCGTTCGCAATCGGGTCTGCGCGGTTCTTCAGCCCCGTGATCAGAACCTCGAAGTTCTTGACGGTCTGGTCGAAGTCCTTCTGATGCTTGACGGTGGTGTCCAGCACGGTGTTGAGGTTTTTGATCACCTCGCCGATCGCCTGGTCACGGTCGCCAAGGGCCGACGTCAACGACGCGGTCTGGTCGAGGATGTCGTTGATCGTTCCGCCCTGGCCCTGGAAGATCGTGATGATCGACTGCGCGATGGTGTTGACCTTCTGCGGGTCCAACGCGCGGAACAACGGCCGGAAGCTGCCGACCAACGCATCGAGGTCCAGCGCCGGCTGCGTGCGCTCGAGCGGGATTGTCGCGCCCCCCGGCATTTTCTTGTCGCTGTCGCCCTTCTTCAGCTCGAGGTAGCGGTCGCCGATCAGGTTCAGATACCTGATGGCCGCCGTCGTTCCCTCGTACAGCGGCAGGGATCGGTCGACGGCGAAGTCGACCCTGGCGCGCTGGCCGCCGTCGATGAGCGTGATGTTGGAGACCTTGCCGACCTCCACCCCGGATGCGCGGACGAACTGTCCGTTGCGCAGGCCGCTGACGTTGGTGAATATCGCCGAATACCCGGTGGTGCGGTCGAACCGCATCTGTCCGAAGACCACGATGATGACCGCGGTGAAGAACAGGAGCACGACGGCGAATGCTCCAAGCCTGACGGCAGTACCGGTGATTTTCATGGGTTGATCGTGTACTCCCCGATCTGGCGGCCCCAGACGTACTCGATCGCGAACGGCGAGCCCAGTGAGAGGTGGTTGTAGGGCGCAAGCGACGCACCCGTGTCCATCACCAGGTACGGCGCGGGCCAGAGATCGCGGTTGATCTCCTGCCAGCAGCCCGGTTGGCCCTCAGGACCGCCATGTGCGTTCACCCGGGGCAGGTTGTCCGGATACACGTACGGGTTGCCGGCGCCGACGACCTCGGCGTGCGCCCGCAGCGAGTAGCCGTTGCCGCCAAGCGAATCCGCGATCTTCGGCGCGACGTCGTGGAAATTGCGGATCGTGCACAGAAGTTCGGGACTGTAGGTGTTGAGCAGCTGAGAGGTCGGGATCAGGTCTTCGGCGCCGCGGACCAGGTACGGGCCGCCGCGCTCGAAGACATCGCCGCCGGTGTTGCCGAACCCGACCGAGGCCATCAGCGCCGCATCGAGGTTGGACTGCTCCTGATTCAGCGTCCGCGCGGTGGTGACCGCGTTGTGCAGGAAATCGAACAGGTCCGGCGACGCGTTGGCATAGGTGTCGGCCAGATCGGCCAGCCTCTGCGTGTCGTAACGGATTTGCGGCATCTTCGGATTCAGGTCCGACAGAATCTCGTTGCCGTGCACGATCGCCTGGCCGAATCGATCGCCCAACCCGTCCAACGCCTGCGCGGTGGCGGCCAGGGTCTCGTTGAGTTTGACCGGATCCACCTTTTCCGAGATCGACACCACCGTCTGGAACAGCGTGTTGAACTCGGTGGTCACTCCCCCGGGCCCGGATTTCACTGAGATCGGCGTACTGGGGTTCACCCGCGCCGCCGTCGGGTCCGGCGGCGATGTGAACGAGACGTACTTGTTGCCGAACACCGTGGTGGCCTTGATCTGCGCAACCACATTCTCTGGGATCAGCTTGATGTACTTGGGATCGACGTCCAGTGTGAACTTCGCCTTCGGCACGCCTCCCTGGCTGACCTCCTGGATCTTGGCCACCCGGCCGATCTCGACCCCGTTATACGTGACCTTGTCGCCTGAGTTCATCGACAGCCCGGCCCGATCGGCCATCACCGTCAACTGCGTGCGCGGCAGAAAATCGCCACGGAACTGGAGATAGACGAGCACCACGATCACGACGCCGATGACGAGCATCACCACCCCCGCCAACTTGTAGGGCGGGGTGCGGGGAGTGTTCAGCGGCGCGGTCATCGGGCTACACCGTCAGGTTGAAGTTCGGGTCGACGCCGTACAGCGCCAACGCGGCGAACAGGGTGACGACCTGGACCGATACCAGCGAGAAACGCATCGACCGCCCGACGGCCTCGCCGACACCCACCGGGCCGCCACTGGCGTAATACCCGTAGTAGCAATGGGTGATCATGACGAGGAACGCGATGATGATGGCCTCCAGGAACGACCACATCACGTCGTCGGCTCGCAGGAACGTGCGGAAATAGTGGTCGTAGGTGCCGGACGGTTGTCCGTACAAGATCGTGGTCACGACCTGCGGGGACAGGAATGACATGATCATCGCCGCCGCATACAGCGGGACGATCACCACCAGCCCGGCCATGATCCTGGTGGACACCAGATACGAAATCGACTTGATGCCCATGACTTCGAGCGCGTCGATCTCCTCGCTGATCCGCATCGCGCCCAGCTCGGCGGTCGCACCGGCGCCGACCGTGGCCGCCAGCGCGATCCCGGTGACGACGGGGGCGGCGATGCGCACATTGATCAATGCGGCGAAGAACCCGGTGAACACCTCGACACCGATGTAGCCGAGCGACGCGAAGCCCTGGATCGCGACCAGCGAACTGCCGGACAGCGTCGTGAACGCCACGATCGCGACGGTCCCGCCGACGACGGCCATTGCACCGGTACCCATCCCGATCTGGGCGACCAGCCGCAGCGTTTCCTTGCGGTAGTAGCGCAGCGCATGCCCCATCGACCCGATGGCCGTGAACGTGAACCAGGCGAGGTTTCCGATGTAGTCGAGCGCTTGCCCCGGCATGGCCGCGTACTGAGCGGTGCGGGCATACGCTCTGGGAAAGCGGGAACGCACAACGGCGGTGGTACTCACGGTCAGTGCCCCGTTCCGAATCGAACGCCGATCGTCGTGAGGATCACGTTGACCGCGTAGAGCGCGACGACGCAGAGCACGACGGTCTCGTTGACGGCGGTGCCCAATCCCTTGGAGCCACCGCCGACGGTCAGGCCGCGGTAGCAGCCGACCAACCCGGCGATGAGTCCGAACGTCGCGGCCTTGACCGTCGCGATGAGCACCTCGGGCAGGCCGGTGAGCAGCGTCAGCGACGACAGGTAGGCGCCACCCGACACGTTCTGCAGATACACACCGAAGATGTAGCCGCCGACCAGGCCGACGGTGATCACGAGGCCGTTGAGCAATGTGGCGACGAGGGTCGCGGCGACGACACGGGGAACGACAAGGCGATGGATCGGGTCGATGCCCAGCACTTCCATTGCGTCGATCTCTTCGCGGATGGTCCGGGCGCCGAGGTCGGCGCAGATGGCCGTCGAACCGGCGCCTGCCACCACGAGCACCGTGGTGAGCGGCCCGAGCTGGGTCACCGCGCCGATCGCGGCGCCCGCTCCGGAGACATCGGCGGCGCCGAATTCCCTCAGCAGGATGTTCAGCGTGAATATGAGGAGCACGGTGAGCGGGATCGACACCGCGATGGTGGGCAGGAACGAGACCCGCATCAAGAACCAGCCCTGCAGGATGAACTCACGCCACATGAACGGCTTCAGCAACGCCTTCGCCGTCAGCACGCACATCCGGAAGAAGCCGCCGACAGCCTCCAGCGCGGGCCTGCTCTGATCGCGGACGTAACCGGCGATCCCGGTTGACGAAGTCACCCGAGCGGCCGCACGTAGTAGCCGCGTTCAACGCGGCGCAACGGCAGATCGTCCCGCACGCCCCCTCCTTGCCCCGGTACCGACCACGTGACCTCCGTCTCCCTACCGGTTGGTAGTAAGACGGACCACAGGACTGTACCCGATGAATACCCGGTCGTACACCGCATCCCCACGATTGACTTCCCATCAGTGAGCAAACACGTCTCCCATGATCAACCCTCTGTTGCTCCGGCAGAAACTGTTGCCGCAGAGTCGCTTTGACCGGGGCCTGTCGGCGGGCCCGCGCCGAACCGCGTTCTCAGCTCCGTTTTTAGAACTTTGCCAGCAGGATTTCGCGGCAGCGCGCCGACGATTTCGAGGCCCTTCGGGTGCTTGTAACGCCCCAGCCGCCCGGTCAGGAATTCATCAAGATCAGCGAGGGTGAGGCCGGACTCAGCAACCGCCGCGACAGCGATCGGAACTTCGCCCCACGTGTCGTCCGGACGCCCTATGACGGCCACTTCGATGATTGCCGGATGCGCCGCCAGAACGTTCTCGACTTCGGCGCAGTAGATGTTCTCGCCGCCGGAGATAATCATGTCTTTCTTGCGGTCGACCACCCAGACATAGCCCTCGTCGTCCTGGCGGACCAGATCACCCGAGTGGAACCAGCCGCCGGCGAAGGCCTCCGCGGTGGCCTCGGGGTTGTTCCAGTAGCCGGCCATCAGCGTCGGCGCCCGGTACACGATCTCGCCGACCTCGCCGACCTCGACATCGTTCATGTCGTCATCGACCACCCGCGCGGCAACGGTCGGGATCACCTTGCCGACGGAGCCGAGTTTGCGAATTGCGTCCCCGCCCAACAACATACAGGTGACCGGTGACATTTCGGTCTGTCCGAATGCCGCCAGGATCTGGGTCCCGGGGAAAGTGTCCGACATCTGTTGCAGGAGCGTATCCGAGGCCGGCGCCGCACCCCAGGACAACACGCGGAGGCGAAGATCGCGCGGGGTTGCCCGCTGAGCCGCACACACCGCCTGCCACTGCGCGGGCACCAGGAAGATCCCGGTCACCTTCTCGGCCTCGAGAACGTCGAGTAGCTCGCCGGGATCGAAAGCGCCCACCGGGTGGATGACCGTCGGCGACCCGAGCAGAAAGCCGATGACCGTGCTGCCGATCCCGGCTATGTGGAACAGCGGGACGCCGATGAACCCGACGTCGTTGTTGATGTCGGCACCATTGGTGAACAGCACCGTCGTTGCCTGACCCTGCAGGTTGATGTGCGTGAGCACGGCGCCCTTGGGCCGCCCTGTGGTGCCGGCGGTGTACATGATCAGCGCGGGCGCATCGTTGCCGATGTCCACGACCGGGTGGGGTTCGCCGCCCTCGGCCAGCAGGTCCTCGTAGCCCGGCAGATCCTCCTCGGACCCGGATCCGGCGACGATAACTGTGGCGAGCGTGGGGTCGAGGTCACGAACCGCGGCAGCAACGCCGGCGAGCACCGACTCGGTGATGACCACCCGGGCTTCGCAATCGGCGACGAGGAAGCCGATTTCCGGGGCGGTCATCCGGAAGTTCACCGGCACCGCGACGGCCCCCAGCGTGTTGATCGCCAGGAACGACTCGACGAACTCGGGGCGGTTCAGCATCAGGATCAACACCCGGTCGCCGAACCCCACACCGCGCCGGCTCAGCGCGTCGGCCAGCGCGTTCACCCTGTGCTGGAGTTCAGCCCACGTCGTCGTCCGGCCGAGGTAACGCAGCGCCGTCGCATCCGGCTGCATCAACGCGTGACGTGCCAGCTGGTTGGTCCAGTTCTGGCGACGGGCCGCATACGGCTGGTCGGTGGCGGACGGCTGTGTGGTCACCTGCTGAGCTCCCGGGATTGCGCAGACGTGATATCGATCAAACCTCGATACTGATCAAACATCGTGCGCTCGCGGTCGACAACCGGGCTACCCGCTCAGCTGTTCGGCGCGTGTCTTGAGATTGTCCGCGAGGTAGTCGAGCGCGTCGCTGACGACCTTCTTCACCATCGCTTTCGGAATCGCCAGCTTGGTCTCGACGTCGAAGTCGACGGTCAGCAGCGACGTCGCGCCCATCGGAACCACCGAGAAGTTCTGCTGCTGCTTGGAGAACAGATCACCCTGCTGCAGCACGGTGTAGATCTCGGCCGGATTCGGGTAATACACCGCGCAGATGTAGCTGCCGTCCATGCCCGAAACGGCCACGTCCAGCCGCAACTGGCTGGGCCTGCCGTCGTCGTAGCGGGCCAGCACCCAGCAGCCCTTGATCTCCTCGTTCCATTGCGGGTACGCCTCGAAGTCGGCGACGATGGACATGACCGTCTCAGGGCTGGCGGCAACCTCGACGGTCTTGCTGACGATCGGCATTGCCCGAGCATACGAAACAGGGCGTCACAGAATGACTTCAGCTGAACCGGGTGGTTCAGACCTGGCCCGCCGCTAGGGTCGCGGTTCCGGGGTCGGCACCGCGCCGAGGGGAA
Organism: uncultured Actinomycetota bacterium; assembly: GCA_963828065.1. Lineage (GTDB taxonomy): Bacteria > Actinomycetota > Actinomycetes > Mycobacteriales > Mycobacteriaceae > Mycobacterium. The sequence goes on from CAWHDL010000004.1 coordinate 530,419, forward strand.
CGCCGAGCGGCGAATCCTCACGCTCCGACGGATCCCGGATCAGCCCGCGCAGCAGCGCGGTGCTGAACTCGATCGCGATCTCCTCGGCGCTGCGCCGGCCGGTGGGCCGCAGCCAGCGATATGCACCCAACGTCATACCGATGTACCCGAGCGCCAGCACGTGCGAGTCGCACTCGTAGAACTCGCCGCTGGCGATTCCGCGGTCGATCACATCGCGCACATGCTCGTAGACGGCGGCCTCCGCGGCGCGGATGTAGGCGACCTGCTCCTCGGTGAACCACTCGGTGATGTACGGGCTTTCCTGGAAGTACACCGCGGCGCCATCGATGTTGTTCGCGATGTTCTCCAGCAGCCGGCGGGTGAAGTGGAAGATCGCCTCGCGCGCGGACCACGATGGTTCGTCGTGCACCGCGGCCACGGTCCGGTCCGCGGCCTCGCGATAGATGTCGAACAGGATCAGCGACTTGCTGGCGTAGTAGTGATACACCGTGGCCTTGTTGAGGCCGACCACGTCGGCGACGTCGTTGATCCGGGTGCCGTGGTAGCCGCGGGCCGCGAACAGTTTGGTCGCGACGGTCAGCAGCTCCTCGCGACGCGACGGCTCGGCACCGTTGTCCGTCCCGCTACTTGGTCGCATGGCGAGTCACTATATTTGGGGTCGCCGCGCTTCACCCAATCAACCGGTTGATTTGGTCGGCTTTCGCGGAGCCCTTCGCTCTCCAAGCTTGCCGGGCTAGACTCGCCGGCAAGCCGACTTCGAGGGGGTGCTTACGTGGATCCCAACCCGGATTACGACGCCAGCGACGAGATCGAGTACTTCTTCAACTGGTTCGCGTTTGGACTGCGCGGCATTCCCGGACCTGGCGGAGGCTACCCGCCCCCCGCATATCCGCCGGTCTAACCCCAGCCCAGTGAGCTGACCCCACCGTCGATGGGGATCACCGCGCCGGTGATGTAGGTGCTGGCCCGGCTTGCCAGGAACACAGCGATCCCGGCCATGTCGTCGGGACGGCCGATGCGGCCCAACGGTAGGTGGGCGCCCACGGCGTCAGCGCCTGCGGCCAGCAGCTCCTTCGTCATCCGGGATTGGAAGAGCCCGGGCGCGATCGCATTGACGAGGATGTCGGGGGCGAGCTCTCCCGCGAGATGGCGGGTCAGCATGTGCACGCCGGCCTTGCTGGCGCTGTAGGAGAAGTTGTCCCTGCCCGGTCCGGGTGGACGAATGCCGTCGATGCTGCCGGTGTTGATCACCCGCGCCGGATCGTCGGGCGTGGCGGCGGCCTTCAACATCGGAACGAGCGCCCGAGTCAGCAGGAACACGCCCTTGATGTTGATCGCGAATATGTTGTCGAAGCCCGACTCGGGAAACTCGTCGAACGGCGCGCCCCACGCCGCGCCCGCATTGTTGAACAGCGCGTGGACGGCGTCCTCGGAGTCCGCCAGTGACGACGCGAGCGTGCGAACCCCTTCTGCGGTACCGAGATTCGCCGGTATCGCCGCGACCGGCCCGAGCGGCGACAGCTCCTCGACCGCGGCGGCCAGTTCTGGTTCCTTACGGCTGGACAGGTACACCTTGGCGCCGGCCTGCAACAGGCCGCGCGCGATCATCAGCCCGATCCCACGCCCGCCACCGGTCACCACGGCGATCTTGCCGTCGAGTCGAAACATGTCTTCGGTCATCGCCCTGTCTGTCAAAGCCCTGTCGGTCATCGCGATGCCACTCGTGTCGCGGCACGCACGGGTGACGCAACCGTCGCGACCACGGGTCCGCGCGGGTGCAGTGTCACGTCGGCGCGGACCCGCAATTCAGCGGTCGGCGCCAAGTCCAGCCGTGCCGACTGCGCGAGCACGGCCAGCGCCAGCGTCGCCTCCAGTTGCGCCAGCCCGGCGCCGACGCAGATCCGCCGGCCGCCGCCGAACGGGATGAACGCATACCGCGGGCGGTTCGCCGCGTTGTCGCTCAAGAACCGTCGTGGGTCGAATCCCTCCGGGTTGGGCCAGAATTCAGCGTGCCGGTGGATCAGGTATGCGGAGATGCCGACGGTATCCCCCGCGGCGACCGGGATACCCGCGATGTTGTCGTCCTGCACGGCGTCACGCTCGACGGTCCAGGCCGGCGGGTAGAGCCGCATCGTCTCGGACACCACCGCCTGGGTCCACGGCAGCGCATCGACGTCCGACGCGTCGGGGTCGCGATCGCCAAGCACCTCTTCCACCTCGGCGGCCAACCGGTCGCGTGCGGCCGGGTACCGCGACAGCAACGTCAGCGCCCAGGTCAACGCGTTCGCGGTTGTTTCGTGCCCGGCGAGGACGAGCGTCATCACCTCGTTCTGGATCTCGTCGCGGCCCAGCGGCTGCTCATCCTGCCCGGCGGCCACCAGCAGGTCGAGCAGATCGGTGGGCTCGGGGTGGGGAGCGGCGATGCGATCGTCGATGATCCTCGTGACCAGCGACTCCAGCGTCTCAGCCGCCCGGGCGACGCCGGGGACAACCCGGCAGGCCATTGACCGAACACGTTGCGGGGAAACGAATCCCGGCATCATCGACGCGAACACCGTCGCGCCCTGCAGCCGGGACACCGCACGGCCGACGGGCTCGGCGTCGCCTGCGAGGTCGGTGCCGAACAGCACCCGCCCGGTCACGTCCATCGTCAGCGTTCGCATCTCGGCGGCCACATCGACGCCTGCGCCCGTTGTCCACTGCGCGGCGCGGCGCCGGGCGGCCGCGACGATCGCCGGGGCGAAGGATTGGACGTGCCGGTGGCTGAACACCGGCTGCACCAGCCTGCGGTGCCGCTGCCAGACCGCGCCCTCGCTGGTGAGCAGGCCGTCGCCGAGGAACGCCTTCAGCGGGCGGTAGGTGAACGCCTTCACGTAGCGGTCCTGGTGCTGTACCAGGACGTGCTCGGCGTGCTCCGGGCGACTCAGCATGAAGAACGACCGCTTGCCGCCGAGGGGCAGGCGCACGGCGTCACCGTATTCGCGCCGCAACGCGCCGTACGTCGCCAGCGGATCGTGAAGCATCTGCGCCCAGTAGCGCAGCGCACGTCTTCCCGACGGCCCCGGCGGGACGAAAGCACCCATGCCCTACCGTAGCCCGGGCTACAGCGCCTTGAGCTCCTCGGTGACCTCAGTGACCGATTTCTTCGCGTCGCCGAACAGCATCGTCGTGCCCTCGCCGTAGAACAGCGGGTTGTCGATCCCGGCGAACCCGGAGTTCATCGACCGCTTCAGCACGATCACCGATCTCGCCTTGTCGACGTTGAGGATCGGCATGCCGTAGATCGGCGAGCTCGGCTCGTTACGCGCCGCCGGGTTGGTGACGTCGTTGGCACCGATGACGATCGCGACGTCGGTGCGGCCGAATTCGTCGTTGATGTCGTCCATTTCCTTCATCGCGTCGTACTCGACGTTGGCCTCGGCCAGCAGCACGTTCATGTGTCCGGGCATCCGCCCGGCCACCGGGTGGATCGCGTACTTCACCGGCACGCCCTTGTTCTCGAGCACCGTGGCCATGTCCTTGACCGCGTGCTGAGCCTGCGCGACCGCCAGGCCATAACCCGGCACGACGATCACCTGATTCGCGTAGGCCATCTGGATCGCGGCGTCGGCGGCCGACGTCGGCTTCACGGTGCGGTCGCCGTCGTCGCCACCCGACACGGCGACCCCACCGCCGCCAAATCCGCCGGCAACGATGGCCGGGATCGACCGGTTCATCGCCTTGGCCATCAAATTGGTCAGGATCGACCCGGATGCGCCGACGATCATTCCTGCGACGATCATCGCGGTGTTGTTCAGCGCCAAACCTGCTGCGGCAGCTGATAATCCGGTCATCGCGTTCAGCAGTGAGATCACCACCGGCATGTCGGCTCCGCCGATCGGCAGCACCACCATCAGCCCAAGCACGCCCGCGGCGGCCAGCAGGCCGATCATCCACCACAGCGGCGCCCCGCCGCCCGGGTGCGCGGCGATGCCGATTACCACCGCCGAAGCTATCGCGGCCAGCAGCAGCAGGATGTTGAGCGGCTGTTGCGCCTTCCCTATCCCGATCGGCCGGCCGGGCAGGATCTCCTGCAGCTTGCCGAACGCGATGAGCGATCCCCAGAACGAGATCGAGCCGATGATCGCGGCGAACAGCGACGCGACCACGATGTGTGCGGTCGGCGACTCGCCGTGATGGAAGGTCGAAAAGCCGTCCGTATCAATGAACTCCGCCAACGCGATGAGCGCGACCGTGCCGCCGCCGACGCCGTTGAACAACGCCACCAGCTGCGGCATCGCGGTCATCTTCGTCAGCCGGGCCGGGGGTACCCCGAGCACCACGCCCACGAGCAGGCCCGCGATGATCAGCGGCCAGTTCGTGGTGTGCCGAATCAGTACCAGCGTCGCGATCACCGCAATGGCCATGCCGGTCGCCGCGATCCAGTTACCGCGAACCGCGGTCCTGGGACCGGTCAGGCCCATCAGGCCGTAGATGAACAACGAGAAGGCGACGATGTACGCGACCGCGATCACGTTGTTCATCGGGCCGCCTCGTTCGTCTCCGCGGCGGCCGGGTCGGCGGACTTCTCTGGCGGACCGCTTCTTGCCCTTGAACATGCCGAGCATGCGGTCGGTGACGACGAACCCGCCGACCACGTTCAGCGTGCCGAACACCACCGCGACGAACAGGATGATCTGCGCGGCGATGGACGGGTGCTCGATCGTCCCGAACACCAGCAGCGCACCCAGCACGACGATGCCGTGAATCGCGTTGGTGCCCGACATCAGCGGCGTGTGCAGCGTGTTGGGCACCTTCGAGATCACCGCGAACCCGACGAAACCGGAAAGCACCAGGATCGCGATGTTGGCCAGCAGTTGGTCGTACATCTAGTTGCCTCCCCCCGACGCCGCCCCGGTCACACACGACTTAGCGATCACCTCGTCATCGAAGTCGGGCGCCAACTGCCCGTCCGTGACCATCAGCTCCAGCAGTGCGGTGATGTTCTTGCTGTATAGCTCACTTGCGTGTTCGGGCATCGTCGCCGGGAGGTTCAGCGGCGACGCGATCGTCACATCGTGCTTGACGACGGTGCGGCCGGGCTCGGTCAGCTCACAGTTGCCGCCCGCCTCACCGGCCAGGTCGACGACGACGCTGCCCGGTGCCATGCCCGCCACCGCCTCGGCGGTCACCAGCTTCGGCGCCGGGCGTCCGGGCACCAGCGCTGTGGTGATCACGACGTCGAATCCCTTGATCGCCTCCTCGAGCTTCTTCTGCTGCTGCGCGCGTTCCTCCTCGGTCAGCTCGCGCGCATAGCCGCCTTCGCCTGCCGCATCGATGCCGAGGTCCAGCCACTGCGCGCCGACGGACCGGACCTGCTCGGCGACCTCCGGCCGCACGTCGTACCCGGTGGTGCGGGCGCCGAGCCGCTTCGCGGTGGCCAGCGCCTGAAGGCCGGCCACACCGACGCCGAGCACCAGGACCGTGGCCGGCCTCACCGTCCCGGCGGCAGTCGTCAGCATCGGAAAGAACCGCGTGGCCTCGGATGCGGCGACCAGCACCGCCTTGTAACCCGCGACGTTGGCCTGCGACGACAGCGCGTCCATCGCCTGCGCGCGGGAGATCCGTGGGATCGCTTCCAGCGCGAACGCGGCCACGCCGGCGTCCTTCAGTGCCGGGATTGTGGTGTCGGGGTCGCGCGGCGCCAGGAAACCGATCAGCGTCTGGCCGCGCTGCAGCCTGCCGACCTCCTCCGCGGTGGGCGGCGCCACCTTGACCACGACGTCGGCGGCCCAGGCGTCGCCGATGGTCGCGCCCGCCTCGGTGTAGAGATCGTCCGGCAGCAGCGCGCCCTCGCCGGCGCCGGACTCCACCACCACCGCCAGACCGCGGGTCGCGAGCGCACCGACCGCCTTCGGCACCAGCGCCACCCGGCGCTCGCCGTCGGCCGACTCCCGGACCACCCCGATCACCGGAGCCGCGGCCGGCGACATCCGGTCTTCAGCTTGTCTGTCATCAACTTCCCCCGCATCCTGCGGTATGCATGTGCAGACACCTTAGAGGGAGGTATCCGCATGCCTGTCGAGCGCCTGCTGCCAACCGAGGAGGCGGCGGACCTCATCGTTCTTGCCCGCAACGTCGCTGACAAGGTGCTGACGCCGATCGTCGACGGCCACGAGAAAGCGGAATCATATCCCGATGGCGTGTTCGCCCAACTCGGTGCTGCCGGGTTGCTGAGCCTCCCCCAGCCCGAGGAGTGGGGCGGTGGTGGACAGCCGTTCGAGGTGTACCTGCAGGTACTCGAGGAGATCGCCGCCCGGTGGGCCGCGATCGCGGTGGCGGTGAGCGTGCACAGCCTGTCGTGTCACCCGTTGCTGGGGTTCGGGTCAGACGAGCAGCGCCAACGCTGGCTGCCGGCGATGCTCTCCGGTGAGCAGATCGGCGCATACAGCCTGTCGGAGCCGCAGGCGGGATCCGACGCTGCAGCGCTGACGTGCTCGGCCACCCACGCCGAGGACGGCGGCTGGCTGATCAACGGGTCGAAGTCGTGGATCACCCACGGCGGCCGGGCGGACTTCTACACACTGTTCGCCCGCACCGGTGTGGGGGCACCTCCCGCTCGCGGGGGAGGCTCGCGCGGTGTCTCGTGCTTTCTGATACCTGCCGATCTGCCCGGGCTCAGCTTTGGCAAGCCGGAGGAGAAGATGGGCTTGGCCGCGGTGCCCACCACCACGGCGTTTTACGACCACGCCCGCATCCCGGCCGACCGTCTGATCGGTGCGGAAGGGCAGGGCCTGCAGATCGCGTTTTCCGCGCTGGACTCTGGGCGGCTCGGCATCGCAGCCATCGCGGTGGGTCTCGCGCAGGCCGCGCTGGACGACGCCGCCGCCTACGCCAACGAACGAACGACGTTCGGCCGCAAGATCGTCGACCATCAGGGGCTGGGCTTCCTGCTGGCCGACATGGCCGCCGCAGTCACCAGCGCCCGCGCTACCTACCTTGACGCGGCGCGACGCCGCGACGCCGGCCACGAGTACTCGACGCACGCGAGCGTGGCCAAGCTGATCGCGACGGACGCCGCGATGAAGGTGACCACCGACGCCGTGCAGGTGTTCGGCGGCGTCGGCTACACGCGCGACTACCGCGTCGAGCGGTACATGCGGGAGGCGAAGGTCATGCAGATCTTCGAGGGCACCAACCAGATTCAGCGCCTGGTCATCGCGCGGTCACTGACCGCGAAGTAGCATGCTCAGGCGCTACTCGAGCAGCCTGCTCCGCATCGCCTCGGCGACCGCGGCCGCGCGATCGCCCACGCCGAGTTTTTCGTACAGCCGTTGCACGTGGGTCTTCACCGTCGACGGCGCAAGGAAGAGCCGCGACGCGATCGCCGGAATGGTCATACCGTCGGCGATCAGCTTGAGCACCTCCAGCTCGCGCGCGCTGAGCGCCGGCGCTGCAGGTTCGGCACGGCGGCGGATCTCGCCCGCCAGGCCGGCGGCCAGCTCCGGTGAGATCACGTCGGTGCCCTTCGCGCAGGCCAGCACCGCGTTGACGATTTCCGTGCGGGACGACTCCTTCGGCAGGAACCCCGCGGCACCCTCCGCCAGCGCGTGATAGACGATCGCCGATTCGTCGTGTGCCGACACCAGCAACACCCGAGTCGAAAGCTCGTCGCGGCGCACGGCGGCCGCAACCTGCGCTCCGTCCATACCGGGCATTCGGTAGTCGAGCAGCGCGACGTCCGGCTGATGGGTCTTGATCAGCTCCAGGGCGGTTGTGCCGTCATCGGCCTGCGCGACGACGTCCACCTCGCCGCTCGTGACAAGCGCACGCACGACGCCCTCGCGAAACATCGGGTGGTCGTCTCCGACCACCACCCGCACCTTTGGGGTCAAGGGACCGTCCACACGGGCATGAAAAGAGCTTCCCACAGCGGCCACGCTGCGGTCCCCCGATCGGGGGACACACGATTCATCCGCTGTGGGGGCCGATCGGCCGACGCGGGAACCGGACCTGCTGGGAGACAGTAGTTGCAGCGTCAGACCACGGCGGGGAAGTGATGGCCCCCCGCCCTCCCAAGCCGAGGCCCTTCCTACCGGGTGGAAGGGCCTCGGCGCGTCTGAAGCCCACCGTGGCGCGGAAGTAAGGTGACGACCATGGACTTCTCGATGTCGGCCAAGGCTCAGGACTATCACAAGCGGCTGTCCGCTTTCATGACGGAGTTCGTCTTCCCCGCGGAGGCCGAATACGACCGGTACCGCCTCGAGAAGGGCCCCGGCGACCACACGGTGCCGCCCGTCATCGAGGACCTCAAGACGCTGGCCCGTGAGCGGGGGCTGTGGAACCTGTTCCTGCCATCCGTATCGGGCCTGACGAACACCGACTACGCTCCGCTGGCCGAGCTGACCGGGTGGAGCCCGTACATCGCTCCGGAAGTGACCAACTGCGCGGCACCCGACACCGGCAACATGGAGACCCTGCACCTGTTCGCCACCGAGCAGCAGCGCAAGCAGTGGCTGGAGCCACTTCTGGCCGGCGAGATCCGCAGCGCGTTCTCGATGACCGAGCCGGCGGTGGCGTCCAGCGACGCCCGCAACATCGAGACCTCGATCGCCCGCGACGGCGGTGACTACGTGATCAACGGGCGCAAGTGGTGGAGTTCAGGCGCGGCGGATCCGCGCTGCAAGGTCCTGATCGTGATGGGCCGCACCAACCCGGAGGCCGCGAGCCACCAGCAGCAGTCGATGGTCCTGGTGCCGATCGACACGCCGGGGGTGACAATCGTCCGGTCGACGCCGGTGTTCGGCTGGCACGACCAGCCCGGGCACTGCGAGATTATCTACAACGACGTCCGGGTCCCGGTCGCGAACCTGCTCGGCGAGGAGGGGGCCGGGTTCGCAATCGCCCAGGCGCGGCTGGGACCGGGCCGTATCCACCACTGCATGCGGGCGCTGGGCGCAGCCGAGCGTGCGCTGGCGTTGATGGTGGACCGCGCTCGCAATCGGGTGGCATTCGGCAAGCCACTGGCCGAGCAGGGAGTCGTTCGGGAGTCGGTTGCCAAGTCGCGCAATGAGATCGACCAGGCCCGCCTGCTGTGCGAGAAGGCGGCGTGGACCATCGACCAGCATGGCAACAAGGCCGCCCACCTGCTGGTGTCGCAGATCAAGGCGGTGGCGCCGACGGTGGCCTGCGACGTCATCGACCGCGCCATCCAGGTGCACGGTGCGGCCGGGGTCAGCGACGACACCCCGCTGGCGCGGCTGTATGCCTGGCACCGCGCGATGCGGATCTTCGACGGCCCCGATGAGGTGCACATGCGCACCATCGCCCGCACCGAGATCGGCGGCGAGAAGAGCGCATTCGCCGCGGCGGTAACCACAAATTGAGCATGCCGAAGCTGAACGGAGCGTGGAACTTTCGAGATGTAGCTGATGCCACGGGTCTGCGGCCGGGCCGGTTCTTTCGGTCGAGCGAGCTGAGCACTCTACGAGAGGACGGACGCGACGAGCTGCGCCGGCTGGGCATCACCGACGTCGCCGATCTGCGCTCGCCGCGGGAGGTCGAGCGCCGCGGGCGGGGTCAGGTGCCCGACAACGTTGCAATCCATCTGCTGCCGTTTCCCGATCTGGCCGAGGACACCGACGACGAGGCGCCGCATGAGCACTCGTTCACCCTGATGCTGACCGAACAGCCGGGCGACGAACCGGCGATCGAGGCCGCAATCCGGTACATGACTCAGGAGTACCAACGTTTCCCCACCCTGGGCGGTGCCAGAATAGCTGTGCGCCAGGTTATTTCGCTGTTGTCCAGCGGCCGGCCGGTGATCACTCACTGCTTCGCGGGGAAGGACCGCACGGGCTTCACGGTGGCTATCGTGCTCGAGGCGCTGGGCGTCGACCGCGACGCCATCCTGGCGGACTACCTGCGCAGCAACGAGGCGGTCCCGGAGTTGCGCGTCCGCATCCTCGAGATGGTCAACGAGCGCGCCGGCTCGGAGCTGACGCCCGAAGCCGTCATGTTCGCCGAGGCCCGGCTGACCGATGAGGTGCTCGGTGTCCGCGAGGAGTACCTGGTGGCGGCCCGCGACGCCATCGATGACACGTACGGGTCGCTGGACACCTTTCTGCGGGAGGCCGGCGTCGGCCAGGCCGACGTCGACGCGCTGCGCGCCGTGCTCATCTGAGCCGGCGTTCAGCTGACGAGCACCGCGACCAGCCACGTCACCGCGGCGGTAAGCGCACCCGCGAATTCGACCCCCATTGACAGCGCCACTCCCTTGATGGCGTGCACCGTCGAGGCCCACGCACGTTTCAGATCCTGCCGGCGCAGCAGCTCGGCCAGATACACGCCGAGGATGAAGCCGATCACCAGCCCGGCCACCGGAATCACGAAGAACCCGACGATGCCCAGCACGCCGCCGGCCAGCAGGGCCGAGGTTCCCACCTCGGCGCGGCGCATCCGGCGTGCCGGCCAGAGGTACTTGACCGCCGTCGTGGCGCCCACCACCACGGTGACGATGCCCAGCGTCAGCCAGGACGCGACGGTGTGCTCGACGACCGCCCACACCAGGATCGCGCCGTACACCAACAGCAGTCCGGGCAGCAGCACGACGATGCCGACCAGCCCGACCGCGATTGCCAGCGCAACCAGAAAAATGCCGGCCGTACTCATTGAATCATTCAGTTCGGCGGCGGTTGCAAAGTGGAGCCTTCGTCGATCATTGCCCAAATGTCGTCTGACAGAACGGCTGTACCGGCGGGACTAATCTCGACCGCTGGGCCGACCTCAACATCGGGACCGATCTCGACATCGTCTGTCGCAACATCGTCTGTCGCAACATCGTCTGCGTACGCGGGCGGGGTTGCCGCACCGAGGATCACGAACGGAACGGTGGCCCCCGCCGCAAGGGCGCGAAGTCTCACCCATGTCCTGGCCATGCCAATTGTCCTCCCCTCTGGGCCGAAGGATCGACGCCTACGGCTCGAGTACCAGCTTGCCGAACACCCCGCCGTCGGCCAACAACTCCAGCGCCTCCGCGGCCTTCGCCAGCGGATACCGCACCGGCGGAGGCGGTTCGAGACCCGCGCTGACCAGCTGGCTGACACCGAAGCCGAACAACTGCTCTGCCCCGGGGTGGGTGAGGAAGAATTCGCCCCACCCCACACCGAGCACCCCGACGTTGCGCAGCAGCAGCCGGTTTACCTTGATCGTCGGAATCTTGCCCGCCGCAAAGCCGATCACCAGCAGCCGGCCCTCGGGCGCCAAAGCGCGTATCGCATCGTCGAACACCTCGCCGCCGACCGGGTCGACGACCACGTTCACGCCCTTGCCACCGGTATGGTCGCGCACCGCCTGCAGCCAGCCGTCGGTCAACGGCAGCACCGCATCGGCACCCAGGGAGGCCACGAAGTCGGTCGCTTCGGGGCGGTGCACCGCGGCAATCACCCTGGCGTCCAATGCCTTTGCAATCTGCACCGCGGCCGATCCCACACCGCCGGCAGACCCAAGCACCAGGACGGTCTCCTCGGGCCGAAGAGCCGCACGCCGCGCCAACGCGAAGTACATCGTGGAGTAGTTGCGCAACAGCGCCGCCGCCTGCGCGTCGTCGATGCCCGCAGGCGTGGGCACCACCGCGTCCGGCGGAACGGCGATCCGCTCCGCGTAGCCACCGTGCATCGTGGCGGCGGCCACCCGATCGCCAGGCGACAGGCCCGTGCCCTCGGGAGCGGACCGCACCACGCCCGCGACCTCCGAGCCGGGAACGAAGGGTACCGCCGCCTTCATCTGATACTCGCCCCGGATCACCAGCAGGTCGGGGTAGCACACCCCCGCCGCGCGCACATCGATGACCACCGCGCCGTCCACCCAGTCGGGAATGTCGTCAACGTCCCGGTACACCAGCCCCGATGGGCCGGAAAGCTCCTCGGCGACTACAGCTTTCACTGTTGGTTATCCGAGCGAGAAGTTGGCCTGCTTCGCAGATGACAGGTCGTCGATCTCGTTCCACTTGGCCGCCACGTCGTCGACCGACGGCACGTTCGAGAACGTCACGCCTGCGTTCTCGAACAGAGCCGCCCGTTGCACCTTTCCGCCGCCGACGATGAACACCGACGCGGTGTCGGGCACTTCCTCGCTGCACAGGTAGGCCACCACCGGCGCCACGTACTCCGGTGTCAATTTCTCGAACACCTCGGGCGGCAGGATGTCCTGCGTCATGCGCGTCGCGGCGATCGGTGCGACGGCGTTGGTCTTGATGTTGTACTTCGCGCCTTCCTGCGCAAGCGTGTTGATCAAGCCGACGAGGCCAAGCTTGGCCGCGCTGTAGTTCGCCTGGCCGAAGTTGCCGAAGAGCCCGCTGGTCGAGGTGGCGACCACGACACGGCCGAAGCTCTGCTCGCGGAAGTGCGGCCACGCCGCGCGGATCACGTTGTAGCCACCGTAGAGGTGCACCTTCAGCACGGCGTCCCAGTTCTCGAACGGCATTTTGTGGAACGTGCCGTCACGCAGGATGCCCGCGTTGCTCACCACGCCGTGGATCGCGCCGAACTCGTCGAGCGCAGTCTTGACGATGTTTTCGGCACCCGCGGCCTCGGCGACGCTGTCGTAGTTGGCCACCGCCCGTCCGCCGGCGTCCTTGATCTCGGCGACCACCTGGTCGGCCATCGCCGAGCCGGCACCGGTGCCGTCACGCGCACCACCGAGATCGTTGACGACGACGCTGGCGCCTTCCTTTGCGAGCGTCAACGCGTACTCACGCCCGAGGCCGCCTCCCGCTCCGGTGACGACGACGACGCGATCCTGCACTCCTGGCATGAATTTCCTTTCGTGAGTTACGGGCGGCGGTTACGTGTGGCACAGCGAGCGCACTAGAAAATCCTGCGCGCCAACTTCCACGTCTTGGCGGTGTACGGCGGGTAGAGCAGCGCTGACAAGTCGGGCCGGGTCGGCTTGGTCAGCACCGACTTACGGTGGCTGAACTCCTCGAACCCGAACTTGCCGTGGTAGGCACCCATGCCGGACGGTCCGACCCCGCCGAACGGCAGCCGTGTCGTCGCCACCTGGAACGCCAGGTGGTTGACCATCATCCCGCCCGCCGGCACTTCCTTGACCACGCGTTCGCGAACATTCTTCGTCTGGGTGAACAGGTAGGCCGCCAGTGGCTTGGGTCTCGAGTTCACGAATGCGATTGCCTCATCCAGGGATTGGACGGTGATCACCGGAAGGATCGGCCCGAAGATCTCATTCGTCATCATCGGCTCGTCGGGATCCGGATCGACGACGACGGTCGGCTGGATCCGCAGCTGTGCCGGATCTGTGCCGCCGCCGACGGCGACCGTGCCCTTGGTCGCGGTCAGGTAGCCGGCCAGCCGGTCGAACTGCCGCTGGTTGACGATGCGTTTTCCGGCCGACTCACCGCCCTCCATCGTCTTGAGAGACTCGCCGATCTTGCCGACGAGCTCGTCGCGGATCTTCGCGTCGGCCACCACGTAGTCGGGCGCGACGCAGGTCTGGCCCGCGTTCATCAGCTTGATCCACGCGATTCGCTTGGCCGCGACGTCGACGTTGGCGTCCGCCGCGACGATGACCGGGCTCTTGCCGCCCAGCTCCAATGTGACCGGCGTCAGATGCTGCGCGGCGCCCTCGTAGACCTTGCGGCCGATCTCCGTGCCGCCGGTGAACATCACCCGGTCGAAGCCCTGCGCGATCAGCTCCTGGCTGACCGCGCCGTCGCCCTCGACCACCGCGATCGCGTCGGTGTCCAGATACTTGGGCACCAGCTCTGCCATCAGCCGCGCCGAGGCGGGAGCGATCTCAGATGGCTTGAGCACCACGGTGTTTCCCGCCGCGATCGCGCCCACCAGCGGTCCCAGCGTCAGGTAGATCGGGTAGTTCCAGGCGCCGATGATCAGCACCGTGCCGTATGGCTCGTACTCGATCCAGCCGCGGCCGGGAAGCTGTGGAACCTCGAGCATGCGGTACTTGCGGCGGGTCCACCGCTTGACGCGTTTCGCCGCGAACCGGGCTTCTGCGGCTGTGCTGGCCGAATCGGCCAGCCATGCCTCGAACGGCGTGCGATCGAGATCGTCGGCAAGCGCGGCGGCGATGACCTCTTCCTCCTCGACCATCATCTTGTCCAGCGCAAGGAGTTGCTGCTTTCGCCACTCCACGTTGCGGGTGCGGCCGCTGGCGAAGGTCCGGCGGAGCCGGGCAACGGTCTCCGGAATCCCCGAGGATGGCGCGACTGCTGCCTGTTGCGGTGGTGCGGCGGATTCGGTGGTCATGACGCGTCCTTCCTGACCGGCAATCCTGACCGGCAATCCTGACCGGCGATGACGCGATCCTAACCAACCGGTCAGCGCGGCAGTTCGGCGGTGACGAGAGAATTGACGAAGTGCTGCGGGTCGTCGACCGGAAGCGACGCCGGCCGGCCCAGCCGCTCGAATTCGTCGCGGCTGTCCACCGACCGCGTGGTCCAGCCGTGGGCGGTGAACCATTCCGCACATTCGGGCCTGTCCGAGTCGTCGTACCAGAGCTCGAGTGGGTCGAACAAGACGGCCTCACCACGCTCTTCGCGCTCGGCCCGCCGTTGTCTCCACTGCTCCTCGACTTCCTGGCGGGAGGCTTCGTCGACACCGAAAACCTCGACGGCGATCCGACTGCCCGCCGCGCTGAGACCATCGATCGCGGTGAACATCGCCTCTTGCGCCTGCCCGGGCAGGAACGGCAGCAGGCCCTCGGCCAGCCAGGCGGTGGGAACCGCGGGATCGAAACCGGCGGCGCACAGCGCAGCGGGCCAGTCTCCGCGCAGGTCGACGGCCACCTCGCGCCGCGTCGTCGCGGGGGCGGCGCCCAGCGCGTCCAACGTCGCGGACTTGTACTCGAGCACTGCGGGCAGGTCGATCTCGTAGACGACGCTGCCGGCCGGCCAGTCCAGCCGGTACGCCCGGGAATCAAGGCCGGCGGCCAAGAGGACGTGCTGGCGCAGGCCCGCCGCCGCCGCGGCCGAGAAGTACTCGTCGAAGAAATGGGTGCGGACGGCCTGATAGTCGACCATCTGCTGGAAGGGCATTGCGAGCCCGGCGACGGGGTCTTGCGCCTCGTCGGGCGTCCGCCATAACGACGCGATCCGCTCACGCACCTCGGCAAGTGCGGGGGTGGACACCAGCGGTTCGGCGTACTCGTCGCGAATCAATGGGTGCTCGCTGCCGGTCTCGGCCGCGCGGGCCATCGCGACCATCACCGCGGTCGCGCCCACGCTCGTCGCGATATCCCAGCTGTCGTTCTCGGCGCGCGCCATGGCAATAACTTAGTGAAACCTAGTGACGCTCGGCGGTGACGAACGTGGCGAACGCATCGCCGTCGTCCATCGGCACCTCGACGTGGCGACCCAGCCGACGCTGTACCTCGTGCGACGGCTCCGCCGTTGCCGCCCAGCCATGGGCATTGAGCCATTCCGCGACGTCCGCGCGGTCCGGGTCGTCGTAGGTCAGGTCGGAGATGTCGATGACCTCGGGTATTCCGAGCTCCTCGGCGATCCGCTCGAAGCGTTCCCGCATCTCTTCCCGCCGCTGCGGTGCGCGGCTGCCCGCTGTCTCGACCGCGACGCGGCTGCCTGCGGCGCTGAGCCGGCTGATCTGCTCGAACAGCCGATCCTGCGCGTCGGCGGGCAGGTACATCAACAAACCCTCGGCCAGCCAGGCGGTGGGAACCGCGGGATCGAAACCGGCGTCGCACAACGCTGCCGGCCAGTCCTGGCGCAGGTCGACCGGCACCTCGTGCCGATCGGCCGACGGCTTCGCGTTGTGCGCGGCCAGCGTCGCGGCCTTGTACTCGAGCACCTTGGGCTGGTCGATCTCGAACACTGTCGTGCCCGCAGGCCAGTCCAGCCGGTACGCCCGCGAGTCCAGCCCCGACGCCAGGATCACGACCTGACGGATGCCCGCGGCGACCGCGGTGCCGAAGTACGCGTCGAAGAAATGCGTGCGCACCCCTTGATAGGACTGCATGTACTCGAAGATCGCCGCGGCCTCGGGGTCGGACTCGGCGAGCTTGGCGGGGATCGTGTCGTCCAGCATGAACTCCCAGAAGCCGGCACCGGCACCGGCGACGAGGATCGCCGCATACGGGTCGCTGATCAGCGGGTCGGGCTTGGCTGTCTCGGCGGCACGGGCCGCGGCCACCATCACCGCGGTGCTGCCCACGCTCGTCGCGATGTCCCAGGTGTCGTCGTCGGTGCGCAGGGCGCTCATTGCTCTCTCCTGAATTGTCTTGAATATGATTGTGTGGCTTATATTTTCGCTGTCGCCGGGACCTACAACTGGGGACCTACGACTGGGCGTCCAGCCGCGCGCGGACCAGCGTGCTGGCGACAGCATCCTCGACCAGGTCGTCGGGAACCCGACGACCCAGCCGGGCCATCTCGTCATGGCTGTCGACCTCGTCCACCTGCCAACCGTGCCCGGTCAGCCAGCCGGAAGCATCGGCGCGCCCCGGCTCCTGGTAGATCAGCGCCTCGAAGTCGTTGTCCAGGCCCAACTGCTTGCGTAACCGCGCGGTGCGTTCCCGCCAGGCGGCGCGTTGCTCGTCGGTCCGCGACGCGTGCGCGTCGAATGCTTCGACTGCGATCCGACTGCCCGCCGCGCTCAGCGCGGTCACCATCTCGAACAACCGGTCCTGCGCGTCCGCGGGCAGGTAGGGCAGCAGGCCCTCCGCCAGCCAGGCGGTCGGCTGCCCCGGCCGGTACCCGGCATCGATCAGTGCGGCCGCCCAGTCGTCGCGCAGATCGACGGGGACCGCGTGGCGCGTCGCGCTGGGCACCACCCCATGCGATTCGAGCGTGGCCGCCTTGTACGCAAGCACTTTGGGCTGGTCGATCTCGAACACCGTCGTGCCCGACGGCCAGTCGAGGCGGTAGGCCCGCGAATCCAAGCCCGACGCCAGGATGACGACCTGACGGATGCCCGCTCGCGATGCGACGCTGAAGTACTCGTCGAAGTAGTGCGTCCGCACCGCCTGATAGCTGCGCGACATCTCGTCGATGCGCCGCCCGCGCTCGTCGTCGCCGTACCAGCTCGACTGTCCGCCGGCCAGCTCGGCCCACACCGGGCCCGCGGCCGAGACCAACAGGGACGCGAACGGATCACGGATCAGCGGATTGGGTTGCGCGGTCTCGGTGGCCCGGGCCGCCGCCACGCCGAGCGCGGTCGCGCCGACGCTTTCGGTGATGGCCCAGCTGTCCCCCGGCGTCCGCACCGAAGGGATGTCATCGACAGATGTCTGCAGCTCACTCATTTCTTGAGCCATGCTACACAAAAAGTTAGGCAGCCTATACGTGTTGTGCCGCAGATCACCGGAGTGCTACGTCGTCTTCCAGTCCCAGAGTTTGCCGATCAACAGGTTCTTGAACTCGCCGGTGATCAGCTCCAGTTCCTCGTGGTTGCCCACGAAGCCGGCATAGAAACCCATGCCCCAGAACATCGCGGTCAACATCTCGACCAGCGGTCCCACCGGAGCGTTGGTGGTGAGTTCACCGCGCTCGATCGCGCCCGTGATCGCCCATGTGAGGAACTGACGCGTGCCCACCAGTGCGTTGTGACCGTGGCGCTTTAGTTCCGGATGGCGCTGCGATTCCAGAATCGAGGTGACCAGGAACGCTGCGGCCGATCGATCGCCTGCGTCGGCACCCACCGCGGCGTTGATAAACCCTTCCAACTGTTCGATCAGGGTGGTCGCCTCGCCGGCCTTTTGCACGCTCTGCAGGACAACCATTTCGTTGGTGCGCTCGACCACTTCCTGGTAGAGCGTGTTCTTGCTCTTGAAATAGTGGTTGATCGCGGGCCGGGTCAAATCGGCGCGAACCGCAATTTCCTGGAAGGTCGCGGCGTCGTAGCCGAGTTCGCTGAAAACCTGACGGGCTGCCCGCACGATGCGCTCGCGAGTTTCCGCGGCCTTCGCTGCGGGCGGCCTGCCCGGGCCTCTGGACGCCTTTGCCACGCCCGCATTGTGTCACACCTGGTTTGTATTCATCGCAGGTTGGACACACGATTTACCCACGGGTCAATGTGTCACGCCCGGTCCTGGCTGACTGTGAGGATTCTTCGACCGGATTAGCTTGATCGCTTTTCGGTTATGTTCCCTGACGTGGCGACCGGACTTTCACGCGACGCGTACTTCGAGGCGGGCTTTGAGGTGTTGTCGGACGTAGGCTATGCCGGGCTCAAGTTGGCCGAGGTCTGCGGTCGTCTGGGCGTCACCAGCGGGTCGTTCTACCACTACTTCAGCAACTGGTCGGCCTACACCCACGGACTGGTCAACCACTGGAAGCAGGCCAGCACCACCGAGCTGTTGGACTGTTGCCCCCACAATCCGGATCCTCGGCGATGCATCGATGAGCTGATCAACAACGCGCTGAACCTGCCGCACCGCACCGAGGCGGCGATCCGCACCTGGAGCAACCTCGATCCCGATGTGCACGCCGCCCAGGCGGCAGTCGACCAGGCACGCCACGACGTCATGCGCAAGTCGGCGCTCGAGATCCTGGGCGACGAACGTCAAGCCCGGGTGTTCGCCGACTGGGCTGTCTATCTTCTGATCGGCTACGAGCAATGCAGCCTGCCCGGGGACAAAGTCACTCTGCAGTGGATCACCGGCCAGTTGCTCGACGCTCTCGACTCCGGCCGGTTCGCCACCTTCCCCGAGTAGCCCGGCCGCAGCCCTCAGTCGAGGGCCGCACGAGCCGTCGCCCGAGCCGCCGCCGGACTCGCGGTGGCCAGGACCGCTGCGGCCGCGTCGCGGCATTGCTTAAGCGTCACCGAGCCGAGCTTGGCGCCGACACCGCGCAGCGCAGCGGCCGCCGCCGACAGGGAGGTGACACCCAGGCCCGCGAGGACGCAGGCCAGCAATGGATCGGCGGCCGCCTCCCCGCACACGCCGACCGGCTTGCCGGCAACGGCGCCGCACCGGGCGGTGGCCGCCACGAGTGCCAGCACCGCGGGCTGCCACGGGTCGGTCAGTGTCGCGAGCTCCGCTGACGTCCGGTCGGCGGCCATCGTGTATTGGGCCAGGTCGTTGGTCCCGATCGACAGGAAGTCGACATGCTCGAGCACCTTGTCGGCCAGCAGCGCGGCGGCGGGCACCTCGATCATCACGCCCGGGGTGAGGCCATGCGACCGAACCAGCGACGCGAAGGATTTGGCCTCATCGGGCGTGGCGATCATCGGCGCCATCACCCACGGCGACGTGCCGGTGGCCGCGCCCGCGGCGGCGATCGCCTCGAGCTGGCGCTCCAGCAGCCCCGGATTGCCGGCACGTATCCGGAAGCCGCGCACACCGAGCGCCGGGTTGGCCTCGTCATGGTGGCGGACGAACTTCAGCGGCTTGTCCGAGCCGGCATCCAGTGTCCGGATCACCACCTTCATGCCCGAGAACGCTTGCAGGACTTCGCCATAGATCTTGGCCTGCTCGTCGACGGACGGCTCGGTGTCGCGGTTGAGGAAACACAGCTCGGTGCGGAACAAGCCGACGCCCTCGGCCGGCGTCTGCCGCGCCGCACGCGCCGCGGCACCGTCCCGGACGTTGGCGAGAACCGCGACGGCGTGGCCGTCGGCGGTGGCACCCGGGCCGGACCAGCTGGCAGGTAGTTGCGCGGCGCGCCGGGCCGCTGCGACCGCGGCGTTGACCGCCGATTCGTCCGGCGAGACCGTCACCGTCCCGACTGTGCCGTCTACCAGCACCATCGCGCCGGCCGCGACGTCGTCGAGCCCGTCGACGGCCACCACGCACGGGATGCCCAGCTGGCGGGCGATGATCGCGGTGTGGCTGGTCGGGCCGCCCAGCGCGGTGGCCAGCCCGACGATCAGGTTCGGGTCAAGGCCGGCGGCGTCGGCCGGGGCCAGGTCCTCGGCGCACAGAATGGACGGCCGCGTGGGTTGCGGCACGCCCGGCTCCGGCAGGCCGGACAGCTCGGCGACAACGCGGTCCCGGATGTTTCGCAGATCCGTCACTCGCTCTGCCGTCAGACCACCGATCTGGGTGAACTGGTCGATGAATTGCGCGACGGCCTGGATCGTGGCCCGAATCGCCGGGTTTCCCTCCGCGATTCGCTTCTCGGCCGCGGCCAGCCACGCCCGGTCCTGCGCCAGCCCCGCGGTCGCCGCCAGCACCTCCGACGCCGCGCCGATGGCGTGTTGGGCGCGCTCGCGCAACCGGTCGGCCACCGCGGCGGCGGCCGCGGTGAACCTGGCGGACTCCGCCGGACGCTGCGACTCGTCGACGTCGGGCAGCGAGTCGACGCCGTCCATCACCGGCATCCGGCCCGGCCGGATCACCGGCGCATAGCCGACCCCGGCGACGACCGGGACGCCACCGAGGACTGTCATGTGCACCAGGCTACGAAGAACGTCTTGATCTAATCGGTATTCAAGCCAGGCCCCGCCAAGTGACGCCACGAAGGTATCCCCATGCACACCAAGACCGTCATCGTCGGATCCGCCATCGGCCTGCACGCCCGGCCCGCTGCGATCATCGCCGAGGCCGCAGTGAAAGCCGCTGTCCCCGTGACGCTGTCACTCGACGGTGGCGAACCGGTGGACGCCGGCTCGGCGCTGATGATCATGACATTGGGCGCAGGCAACGGCGCACAGGTGACAGTCGCCTCCGAGGACGATGAGGCGATGCGGACCATCGCCGAACTCGTCCAGCAGGACCTTGACGCCTAAACCCCGATGATCACGCTCGAATGGGTGGCAGGCGCCGCGACGACCACCGCCGGATGCGCGGGCAGAGGCATAGACAGAAAGGCCATACCCGCCGCCACACCCGCGCCGACGACGAACGCCGCCCCGATGCTCAGCGCGAGGGCCTTGACGACCGACTTCGGCTCGGCCGCCTCACCGACCGGGCGGTACTCACGGTAACCGCGGTACTCGCGGTCCACCTCGTGGCTGGTGGTCGTGTGGCTGGTGGTCATGAAGTGCTCCTATGGTCGTTTCCCTGCGGCCTTCCGTAGACCTCGGTCACAGGTAGGAGCACGCAGCGGCCGGAACGGTGACAGTTTTTTTCGACGCCTTTTTCACGGCCTTTTTCACGCCGGTCCGCACCACTTCGCCCGGCCGGCGGACGCCCGCTACCATCCGCTGCATGCTGGCCTCGCTGCGCTCGTCGCTGCGCTCGTCCGCCGGCACCGCGCGCCGGTGGGCAGGGGCCGGGATAAATCGGGCGGGCTACCTGCGCAAGTGGCTGACGCTGGGCATCGCGATCGGGATCATCGCCGGGGTCGGGGCCGTCGTGTTTTATCTGGCGCTCGATTACGCGGGACGATTTCTGCTCGGCTACCTCGCCGATTACCAGATCCCGCAGCCCAAGGGCGACGGCGGCAACCCCGGGTCCCACGGTTACCCCAGGCCATGGGCGATCCCGCTGGTCACGTTCGGCGGGGCGCTGGTGTCGGCACTGATAGTGGCGAAGTTCGCCCCTGAGGCCGAAGGGCACGGCACGGACAGCGCCATCGAGGCGGTGCAAACCGACCCACGGGCAATCCGTGGCCGCACGATCGTCGTGAAAACAATTGCGAGCGCGCTGACCATCGGCTCGGGCGGCTCCGCCGGACGCGAAGGCCCGGCCGCTCAGATCTCCGCCGGCTTCGGCTCGCTGCTGACCCGCCGGCTCAACCTCTCCGATGAGGACGGCCGCGTCGCGGTGTCGCTTGGCATCGGCTCCGGCATCGGTGCGATCTTCGGTGCGCCCTTGGGCGGCGCGGTGCTGGCCGCCTCGATCGTGTACCGCGAGGACTTCGATTACCGATCGCTGGTCCCCGGCTTCATCACCTCGGCGACCGCCTACGCTGTGTTCGGCTCAGTCCTCGGCTTCAACCCGATATTCGGGTCCGTCGCGTCGGACTTCCAGTTTCACCAACCGCTGCAACTGATCTGGTTCGTGCTGCTCGGAGTCGTCGCGGCCGGCATCGGCTACCTGTACGCCAAGACGTTCTACGGCACCGTCGGCCTGACCGCCCGGTTGCCCGGCGGCAAGGTGCTCAAGCCGGCCATCGGCGGGTTGGCGGTCGGACTGCTCGCGCTGGCGCTTCCCCAGGTGCTGTCCAGTGGCTACGGGTGGGCGCAGGCCGCCGCGGCCCGCGACACGCTGATGGCGATTCCGCTGTGGATCGTGTTGATCCTGCCGCTCGCGAAGATCGTCGCGACCTCGCTGTCGATCGGCACCGGCGGCTCGGGCGGCATCTTCGGGCCGGGCATCGTGATCGGCGCGTTCACCGGCGCGGCCATCTGGCGACTGGCGGACTTGGTGCACGCGCCCGGCCTGCCTGCCAACCCCGGCGTGTTCGTCGTCGTCGGCATGATGGCGTGCTTCGGGAGCGTCGCTCACGCCCCGCTGGCGGTGATGATCATGGTCGCCGAGATGACGGCGTCGTTCTCGGTCGTGCCGTGCGCGATGGTCGCGGTCGGGATCGCGTATCTGCTGATCTCCCGCACCCCGGTGTCGATCTATCGCGCGCAGCGACTCAACCGTGAAACGGCCGCGGCGGAGCGACGAGCGGCTGAGGAGCCCTGATTGGCGAACCAGCCTGCGTCACAACCCGGCGAGGTTGCGGATCGCCTGGCGCGGGCCGAATCGCGGATTGCGGGCCAGCCCGCTGACCTCGAGGAGCCTCACGGCCCGGTAGCGGTGCGGTCGCATCGGCTCCAGCAACCGCACCATCTGCGCGTCGTCGATCGGATGGCCCAGCAGCGTCCAGCCGATCACCTTGGCCAGGTGGTAGTCACCGATCGACAGCGCGTCGGCATCCCCGAAGGCACGCTGCGTGGTTTCCGCCGCGGTCCACACACCGACACCGGGCAGTGAAGTCAGCGCGGTGCGGGCCGACTCGGCGGGCCGCGAGGTGAGCCGCTCCAGCGACGACGCACGCTGAGCACAGCCGACGATGGTGCGCGCACGGCCCGGGTCGACGTTTGCCCGGTGAAACTCCCACGACGGGATGCTCCGCCACACCTCGGCGGACGGCGGCACCCGCATGTGCGGCGGAGCGGGCCCGGGCGCCGGCGCGCCGAACTTCGTGACCAGCAGCCGCCAGGAGCGGAACGAATCAGCGCCGGCCACCCGCTGCTCGAGCACCGCGGGGACGAGCGCCTCGAGCACCCGTCCGGTGCGGCCCAGGCGCAGGTAGGGCGCCTTGCGGTGCGCCGCCGCGATCATCGGCTCCGCCGGAGCGAAACCGGTCGCGTCGTCCGCGGCGCCGAGCAGCGCGCCAACCGCGTCGGCGAACTCGGCCGCGCCATCTCCCCACGCCTCGCAATCGACCACGTCGGGCGCCGATGCGGTGATCCGCGCCGTCACCGGACCGCTGGCCATCATGCTGGTCTTCCAGATCGCGCCGTCCTGCGTGATCACGAAACAAGGATCCCCGCTGCCCCGCCGCAGCGGAGACAATGTGACAAGGGGCCGCGCCGGCCCCCGAAAGACGACGCTGCAGTCGACACTGGTCCAAGTTGTGGAATTGATGAACCAATAGTGACACCTCATGGCCCTGACTGGTCTCATGGGCGACGGGGTAGAAAGGGAGCGCAAGTGTGATTCGCACCGTCGGCGGACGAGCCGATCACGTTGTAGTGGTGGGCGCCGGCTTGGCAGGACTGTCGGCCGCGCTGCACCTGGCCGGGCGCGGTCGGCAGGTCACCGTCGTTGAGCGTGACGCCGTTCCGGGCGGACGGGTGGGACGCGTCGACACCCGGGGCTATCGGCTGGACACCGGGCCGACGGTGCTGACGATGCCCGACATCATCGACGACACCTTCGCGGCGGTCGGAGCGGACCGCGCCCACCTGCTGGAGTTGCTGCCCGTCGATCCCGCCTACCGCGCCACGTTCGCCGACGGCAGCGCACTCGACGTGCACAGCGAGGCCGGCCGGATGGCCGACGCTGTCGAGGCGTTCGCGGGGCGCGACCAGGCGGCCGGCTATCTGCGGCTGCGCGACTGGCTTACCCGGCTGTACCGCACCGAGTTCGACGGTTTCATCGCCGCGAACTTCGACTCACCGCTGTCGCTTGTGACGCCGCAGCTGGCGCGGCTGGCCGCACTCGGCGGGTTCCGGCGATGGGCGCGGGTCGTCGAGCGGTTCATCACCGACGAGCGGCTGCGCCGCGTGTTCACCTTCCAGTCGCTGTACGCGGGTGTTCCACCACACCGCGCGCTGGCCGTGTACGCCGTGATCGCGTACATGGATACCGTTGCGGGCGTGTACTTTCCACGCGGGGGAATGCGGGCGCTACCCGACGCGCTCGCGGCCGCCGCCGCCGACGCCGGCGTGCGGTTCGAGTACTCGTCACCGGTCACCACGCTGGAACGGTCGGGTGACCGGGTGACCGCCGTGCATACCGACGGCGGCAATCGCGTCGAATGCGACGCCGTCGTGCTGACCACCGAGCTGCCACAGACCTACCGACTGCTGTCGCGCACGCCCAGGCGGCCGCTGCGGCTGCGTCCCGCGCCGTCGGCGGTCGTCGCGCACTTCGGCTGCAAGCCTGTCAATCCCGGCGCGCACCACACGATCCTGTTCGGCGCGGCGTGGCAGCAGACGTTCGACGACATCATCCGCGCCGGCCGGCCGATGGCCGACCCGTCACTGCTCGTGACTCGCCCCACCGCCGGCGACCCGTCGCTCGCACCGGACGGCCGGGAGCTGCTGTATGTGCTGGCGCCGGCGCCGAACCTGACCCGGGGCGATCTCGACTGGGACGCGATCGCCGACACCTACGCCGCGGACATGCTCGACATCGTGCGGGCACGGTTGCCCGAGATCGGCGACGACACCGAGCTGTTGCACGTTGTCACGCCCGCCGACTGGGCCCGCCAGGGAATGGTCGCCGGCACGCCGTTCGCCTTGGCGCACACCTTCGGCCAAACCGGGCCGTTCCGGCCGGCCAACACCGTGCGCGGCATCGCCAACGCCGTGCTCGCCGGCTCGTCGACCGTGCCGGGCGTAGGGGTGCCGACCGCGATGCTCTCCGGGCGCCTCGCCGCCGACCGGATCACCGGACCGGTGCGCGGGCGTCCCGCACGCCGGATAATCGCCCCCGAAGGCCGAACCGCATGATCCACTCCGAGCTTGACGCAGCGGGTGTCTCGCAACCGCGGCTGCGCGCCGCGTACCGGCGCTGCCGCCAGCTCAACGCCCGCCACGGCCGCACGTTCTTTCTGGCCACCCGGCTGTTGGCGCCGGCACAGCGCCCGGCGGTGCACGCGCTCTACGGATTCGCCCGGCTGGCCGATGACATCCTCGACGACCTCGACCCGCCACTGGATGAGGCCGCGAAAACAACGATGCTGCAACGGTTCTCCGACCGGTTCTTCGAAAACGGCGCTAAAGACGACGACAAGATGGACGACGACGAGATGGGCCTGGTGCTCGCCGCGGTGCGCCACACCGCCGCGATGTACGGCATCGACCAGCAGCTGTTCAGCGACTTTCTGACGTCGATGCGGATGGACCTGACGATCACCGACTATCCCGACCGCGCCTCGCTGAACACCTACATGCACGGCTCGGCCGAAGTGATCGGGCTGGAACTGTTGCCGGTGCTCGGCACGGTGGGCCCCCGCAACGAAGCCGCGCCCTACGCTGCGGCGCTCGGAAAAGCGTTCCAGCTGACCAACTTTCTGCGTGACGTCGATGAGGACCTGAACCGGGAGCGGGTGTATCTGCCCGCCGACGAGCTCGCCGCGTTCGACGTCGACCGGGATCTTCTGACCTGGTGTCACGTGAATCGGCGCACAGATCCCCGGGTGCGCAGCGCGTTGGCCGCGCAGCACCACGTCACCCGCGGGATCTATCGCTTCGCCGGTGAAGGCGTGCAGATGCTGGTCCCGTGGTCGCGTCCGTGCGTGGCCACCGCGCTGACCCTCTACTCCGAGATCCTCGACCGCATCGAGGCCAGCGACTTCGCAGTGTTCAGCCAGCGAGCGAGCGTCGGTACCGCGCGCCGCATGCAAGTCGCGGGCGGTGCACTGATCCAGGCATGGCGGGCGCGACGTCGATGACAGGGGATCACTGGCAGTACCTGATCGTGCTGGCCGCCTGTCTTGCGATCACCGCTCCGCTGGAGCTGTTCGGCGACGGTGTGTACCGCCAGCCGTGGCGCTCCGTCCGCGCCGTGCTGCCTGTGGCGCTGGTGTTTCTGATCTGGGACGCGGTCGCGATTGCGGCCGGCGTGTGGACCTACAACCCGCGCTACATCACCGGCGTCACCATCGGATTCGGCATCCCGCTCGAGGAACTGCTGTTTTTCATCGTGATCCCGTTGTGCGGGTTGCTCACCTACAACGCGGTGACCGCCATGCTGAACCGGATCAAGCGTCCATGACCGGCCTGGGTTACACGCTCCCGGCCGTCGCCGCGGTCACCGTGGTCGTCGCGCTGGAGCTCGCGGTGTTTCACACCGGGCTGTTCCGTCGGGCCGCCTACTGGCTGTCGATGCTGATCGTGGTCGGCTTCCAGATTCCGGTCGACGGCTGGCTCACCAAGCTCAGCTCCCCGATCGTGATCTACCAGGAGAAGCAGACCAGCGGACTGCGATTCCCGTTCGACATCCCCGTGGAGGATTTCCTGTTCGGTTTCGCGCTGGTGACGGCTGTGCTGTTGTTGTGGGAGCGGCAACGTGAGCGTCGGTGACACCGGCCTGCCGCGCCGCGCGGTGCCTGCGGCGTTCGACGTCGGTGCAACCGCATACGACCGGATGGTGGGTGCCAACCCCGGCTACCACGATCATCTGCGAATGTCGGCGCACCGCATGCGAATTCCCAACGGCGGCCGCGGGACACGGCTGCTCGACGCGGGGTGCGGCACCGGCGCGTCGACCGCCGCGCTGCTGGCGGCGGCGCCCGAGGCCGAGATCGTGGCGGTCGACGCGTCCGAGGGGATGCTGCGTGAGGCGCGGGCGAAGCCGTGGCCGTCGTCTGTGCGATTCATCCAGGGTCACATCGAGGATCTCGCAGACCTCGGCGTCGAGGGGCCATTCGACGGAATCCTGGCGGCCTACCTCGTGCGCAACCTGCCCGATCCGGACGGGCAGTTGAAGCGATTCCTCGAACTGCTGCGGCCCGGCGCAACGCTCGGGGTGCACGAGTACTCGGTGCGGGATTCGCGGCCCGCGGTGTGGACCTGGACTGCGGTCTGCTGGGGCATCATCATCCCGTCGGGGTGGCGGCACACCCGCGACACCACGCTGTACCGGCACCTCTGGCGGAGCGTGCTCGCGTTCGACGGGGCCGCCCGATTCCGCCGCAGGCTCTCCGACGCCGGCTTCGTCGACGTGCATAGCGCGACGGTTGGCGGCTGGCAGCGCAACATCGTTCACACATTCCTCGCGCAGGCGCCCGGATGACCAACACCCGCACGACCAACTCCCGCATGACCAATGGCCACCTCGACCCGCGTCGCGTCACACACCCGGCGCATCCCGGCCTGCCCGACGCGGGACTGCTCAGGTCGCGGCCGCATGCCGTGGTTGTCGGCGCAGGCATCGCCGGACTGGCCGCCGCCACCGGGCTGGTCGAGCGTGGTGTGTCCGTCGACGTGATAGAGCGCGAGAACTACCTCGGCGGCCGCGTCGGCGGATGGACCGAACTGCTGCCCGACGGCACCCCCCTCGCGATGAACCGCGGCTTCCACGCGTTCTTCCGGCAGTACTACAACCTGCGGGACCTGCTGCGCCGCAGCGACTTCGGCCTGCGCCGGCTGACCCCGGTCGACGATTACCCGCTGATCGACGCGTCAGGACGCCGCGACACATTTCGCGGCTTGCCCCGCACGCCGCCGTGGAACGCGCTGATGTTCGCGCTTCGCAGCCCGACGTTCCGGCTGCGCGACCTGGCCGGTTTGAACGCGCGTGCAGCGGCGCCATTGGCAGCGGTCTCGGTGCCCGAGATCTACCACCGCCTCGACGACGTTGACGCCGACACGTTCCTGCAGGACATCAACTTCCCCGACGCGGCTCGCCATCTCGCGTTCGAGGTGTTCTCGCGTAGCTTCTTCGCCGAGCCGGCCAGGCTGTCGGCGGCCGAGCTCGCCGCGATGTTCCACATCTACTTTTTGGGTTCCAGCGAGGGGCTGGTATTCGATGTGGCTAGCGAGAACTTCGACACCTGCCTATGGGACCCGCTGCGCGAGTATTTGTCTCGTCGGGGTGTCCGGTTCCACACCGGAGTATCGGTCACCGGGATCGAAGCCCCCGAGATCAAAGCGGGTGCCACCAAAGCATTTCGCGTGCACGACGATTCCGGTGCTCACTTCGATGTGGACGCGGTGGTGGTCGCCGCTGACATCGCCGGATTGCAGCGCATTGTCGCCGCCTCGGGAGATCTCGGGGACGAGGAATGGCGTCGTGTGGTGCGCGACCTTCGGTCAGCACCGCCGTTCGTCGTGCACCGGCTGTGGCTGGACCGGCCGGTCGCGGCGGACCGCCCGGCGTTCCTGGGCACCGGCGGACTCGAGCCGCTGGACAATGTCAGCGTGCTCGATCGCTACGAGCGACAAGCCATCGACTGGGCGCGCAGGCACGGCGGTTCAGTAATCGAGCTGCATTCCTACGCGGTGCGCGACGCGTGCCCCGACGGAGTCGCAGCCGGGCTGGCCGACGGGCTGCGCGCCCGCCTTCACGCGCTCTACCCCGAGACCCGCGACGCGCGCGTCGTCGCGGAGCGGACCCTGTGCCGTGCGGACTGCCCGCGCTTCGCCCCCGGCGACCATGCCCGCCGTCCTCATGTCGTGTCGCCGCATCCCGGCCTGATGCTGGCCGGCGACGGCATCCGAATCGACCTTCCGGTCGCGCTGATGGAACGCGCGGCCACCACCGGCTGGTCGGCCGCCAACCGATTGCTGAGCCGTTGGGGTCTTGCGGGGCACCCGTTGCACACCGTTCCGACGCGGGGCCGCAGCGCACTGCTGCGCCGGCTCGCTGCTTCCGGAAAGGCAGCCCCCCGATGAGATGGCCGAAAACCTCGCCGTTCCGGCTACTTCCACGCCAACAGCCCGCAGAGCTGCGTCCCACCTACCGTGACGCCGAGCCGGCGATCATCGAAGCAGCGCTCACGCGTTCGCAGCGCAGGCCCTCGGGCAACTGGTACGTCTTCGCCGCCAGCGCAAGCGTGCGCACCAACCGGCCGTTCGGCACGTCGGTCGCCGGCGTCGAGATCGTCGCCTGGCGCGACACTGACGGCGGCTTGCATGTCGGCCCTGCGGTGTGCCCGCATCTGGGCGCGGACCTGACCACCGGAACCATCGACTGCGGCGCGTTGATCTGCCCGTGGCACGGACTGCGGCTATCCGGCAAGCGCGAATTCGGCAAGGAGGAACTTGGCTGGAAGCCGCTGCCCGGCCACGACGACGGGGTGCTCGTCTGGGTGCGGCTCGACCGTGTCGGCGGCGAGGAACCGTTGGATGAACCGGTGATCCCGACGCGGCCGAGCGGCTTCGCGCTGGATGCGGTTACCCGGCTGGTCGGCACCTGCGAGCCGGCGGACGTCATCGCCAACCGGCTCGACCCGTGGCACGGCGCCTGGTATCACCCGTACTCGTTCACGCAGCTCGAGGTTCTCAGCGCGCCGCCGAAAGCCGCGGGTGAGGACGACGATCACTTCCTCGTCGCGGTCACGTTCAAGGTCGGCCGCTTCGGCGTGCCGGTGATCGCGGAGTTCACCAGCCCGGAACGGCGGACGATCGTGATGCGGATCGTCGACGGCGAGGGCGCCGGGAGCGTGGTCGAGACGCATGCCACGCCGGTGGGCGCCGGACCCGACGGCCGGCCGCGCACCGCGGTGATCGAGGCGGTGATAGCTCACTCCGACCGGTCGGGGTTCGCACAGACCCGCCGGGTTGCACCGTTGATCACGCCGCTGATGCGGTACGCCGCGACCCGGCTGTGGCGCGACGACCTGGCGTACGCCGAACGGCGCTATGCGGTCCGCACCCGCCGCTGACTAACCGACGCTGATCTCGGCCTTGTTCGGATAGAACGCCACGTGCCCGGCGATGGCGGCGACAGCCGCATACGGCTCTTCGTAGGTCCAGATCGCGTCGTCCACGGTGTCGCCGGCCGCGGTCACCACGCTGTAGTAGCTGGCGTCACCCTTGTACGGGCAGTACGTCGTGCTGTCGGTCGGCCGCAGCAGGGTGCGGTTGACATCGGTGAGCGGAATGTACTGGACCGCCGGATAGGTCGACTCCTGCAGCGTCAGCGCATCGTCGGTCTCGGCAACCAGCTCGCCGTTGACGCGGACGGCGACGTGTCTGCCCGTCGGCGCGACGGTGATCGGATGCTGTTCGGTCGGCTGAAGAATTTGACGTGAGCTCATAACAGAACCCAACACCCCAATCAGGGGTCTTTCTTCCACTTTCCCGACTTAAGATGCCCGGATGACTCAGCCTGATGCGTCCACGGCCGGGGCTGAGGTCACCATCGACGCCGACCCGGCCGCCGTCTATGCATTGATCACCGATCTGCCGACCCTTGCGTCACTGGGCGATGAGATCGCAACGATGGAGTGGCGCAGGGGGACCTCCGCCCAGCGCGGCGCAGTCTTCAAAGGGCACAACCGCAACGGCGGGCGGAAGTGGGCGACCACCTGCACCGTGACCGACGCCGATCCCCGGCGGGTGTTCGCGTTCGACGTGCGCTACACCATCTTTCCGATCTCGCATTGGCGCTACGACATCGAGCCGATGGATGGTGGCGGCTGCCGGGTCACCGAGCGGACGTGGGACCGACGGCCGCGGTGGTTCAGGAAACCGGCCGGCCTCACGACCGGCGTGCCGGACCGCACTGCAGCCAATGCCGCGAACATCAAGGCCACGCTGGACCGGCTGAAGGAGAAGGCCGAAAGCTAGTCCCGAACTTGTCGGACCCCACGCGCACTCTGGCCGTAAATCCGACGAGAAGGGACGGCTTCATGTGCTGGATGTGCGACCACCCGGGCAGCACCATCGACGATTACCTCGACGAACTACGCGCGAAAATGCTCGAGCACGGTTGGGCGGTGCAATACGTCGAGAACGACCGAACACCGTACGCCTACACCATCGGGCTGCACGACTACGAACTGCCCGAACTGCTGGTCACCGGCGTCTCGCCGAGGCGAGCTCAACGCCTGCTGAACCGTGTTGCCAGGAACGCGATGCGCGACGCGCCACCGACGCCGGGCGACCGAATCCAGCTTCCCGCAGGGCCATTGATCGAGATCGTGACGATCGACCATCCCGATGCGCACATGGACATGGCGGTGGCATTCCAGGGCGCCGAATTTTCGGCACTCCAGCTGGTGTGGGCCGATGGGCGTGGCCGCTGGCCGTGGTCAGCCGCTTTCAACGACGGCCGAGGGCGACAGCCGGTGCTCGGTATGCGAGCCGCCTAGCCCTCCTCGACCCCTTGAGGATTCTCAACCCCGGCGTTCTATCCCGATGAACCTGTCATACCCATCAACTACGATCGAACGTATGTTCGATAGGATATTCCCGGCGATGGATCAGCATGCCGACGAGGCGGCGCTGATCAAGCGCATCGCCGACTTGGAGCGCGTGAAGGCCGCTGCGGCGGCAGGCCAGGCACGTGCGGCCGCGGCGCTGGATGAGCGGCGACGCGCGGATGAGGCGGCGGCAGGCGTTCCGCGTCGTCAGCGCGGACGCGGTGTCTCCAGCGAAATCGCCCTCGCCCGCCGCGATTCTCCGGCGCGTGGCGGGCGACATCTCGGTTTCGCGAAGGCGCTCGTGTACGAGATGCCGCACACCTTGGCCGCCCTCGAGACCGGCGTGCTGTCGGAGTGGCGCGCAACCCTCATCGTGCGCGAGTCCGCGTGCCTGGCGGTCGAGGATCGTCAGACCCTGGACGCAGAGCTGTGCTCTGACATGGCGAATTTGGACGGGATGGGCGATGCGCGCATCGCAGCGGCGGCCAAGGAGATCGCCTATCGGCTCGACGCGCAGGCCGTCGTCGATCGCGCGGCCAAGGCGCCTGAAGAGCGGACAGTCACAATTCGGCCGGCACCCGACACGATGACGTACGTGACCGCACTGCTCCCAGTTGCCCAAGGTGTCGGGGTGTACGCCGCTCTCAAGCGTGCGGCGGACACCACTTTCGATGGACGATCCCGCGGCCAGGTAATGGCGGACACGCTTGTGGAGCGTGTCACCGGGCGGCCCGCCGGGCAGGCGGAACCAGTGGCGGTCAACCTAGTGATCTCCGATGCGGCGCTGCTGGGCGGAGCCGACACACCAGCCCTGATCGGCGGTTACGGGCCCATCCCTGCCGCGGTCGCACGCGGGCTCGTCCACGAAGCGGTTACGGATGAGACCGCCAAGGCCACACTGCGCCGGCTCTACCGGCGCCCACGCACTGGCTCATTGGTGGCGATGGAGTCACGCGCGCGGTGCTTTCCACAAGGCTTGGCCCAGTTCATCGGGCTGCGTGACCAAACATGTCGCACACCCTACTGCGATGCTCCGATCAGGCATCGCGACCATGCCCAACCCCATAACCGTGGCGGACCCACCACGGCTGAAAATGGCCTCGGCACGTGTGAGCGGTGCAACTACGCCAAAGAATCGCCCGGTTGGCAGGTTAAAGCCGGCGACGAAAATGGCACGCACACAGCGGAATTCGTAACCCCTACCGGTGCAAGGTACAAGTCCGCCGCTCCCCCACTTCCAGACGTATCGGATATTGCAGCGAGCGAGACCGACGAGACCGAAGCCGCCTAGCAGCATCGCTGCACATCGGCCACGAGGCTAATCGGTTTGCGTTGCTTTGGCTTTCCGTCGTGCGGCGCGCAACTCCACAAAAAATCGGACGGCGGCCCGGATGGAATCCTCGACGGGTTCCGGCTCCCAGCCGAGCTCACGGACCGACTTGCCGTGGTCGACCTCGTGCTCGGCGCGCATCAGCCCCAACGATCTCAGCGTCAGCTGCTCGTGACTGTCCCGCAGCCGCGCCTTGAGGCTGCCCATCGCGGCCATCGCGTAGAGCATCGGCAGCGAAACGGACCGACGTGGCGGCGCCAAGCCCGCCTCCTCCGCGGCGATGCGCATGATGTCGGGGTTGGCCATCAATTTCTCCGAGACGATGTAGCGCTCGCCGACGCGGCCGTGCTCGGCCGCCAGGATCATCGCGCGGGCGGCGTCATCGACGCCGACGGCCTCCAGCCGGATGCCCTTCATCGTGAACGGCATTTTCCCGAACGCCGCGCCGGCCACCATTGCGCCCTGCGGTGTCATGTTCCAGTCTCGGCCGCCGTACGTCGTCGACACGCACATCGCCACCGCCGGCACACCGTGCTCACCGGCGTAGCGCAGCACGAGCTCCTCAGCCTGCAGCCGTGACAGCGCGTAGGGACCCAGGGATCGATGCCAGCGCAGCGTGTCCTGTTCATTGGCAACGTGACCGCGCCGCCGACCGATAGTCACGTAGCTGCTGGTGAACACGAACCGCCGCAGGTCCATCGACCTCGCAACCTCGAGCACACTTCGTGTGCCTTCGACATTCGTGCGGAAGAGTGGCGACGGGTCGCGCAGCCATGCCCGGGTGTCCACCACGCAGTAGTAGACGTCATCGCAGCCCGTCATCGCCTCGCGCAGGACCTCGGTGTCGAACATGTCGCCGTAAAACCGTTGCACCGCAAGGTCGTCGATGCCCATCGTCTTCGCGCCCTCGCGGACCATCACCCGGACGTCGGCGCCGCTCTCGACCAATTGCCTGGTGACGTGCGAGCCGAGGAATCCGTTCGCTCCGATGACGAGTTTCGGTGCAGCTGTCATCCGTATTGCTCCATCCACCGCGCCGCCTCATCGGGCAACGTGCCGAGCTGTTGCGCCCTGCGGCACCACTTCATCGTCGCCTTGACGAACCGCAGCGGGTTGTAGATGTCCTCCTGCCGGCACCACAGCCCGTCGCCGGCGTACGTGATGATCGAGATGTTCGTCGCGCTGATGATCGTGCCGTCGCCCGGGTCACGCATCGGGTTGTCCAACTCGAGGATGATGCGGCCGGTCGATTCGTCGACCACCGACCACATTGTCGGGAACGACGTCATGTAGCTGCCCGGGAACGCTGTCATCGTCTTCCAGATCCAGGCACGCACCTCGTCACGGCCCCGCATGGTGCCCGCCGCGTGCTCGATGTATTCGACGTCGGGCGTGTAGTGCGTCAACCACGGATCCCAGTCGCGCGTTTCGGCGGCGCGCGCGACTGCCTGCTCGAACTTCTCGAACGCCGCCGTCAACTCGTCGCGGCCGAACCCTGTCACAGCTCAAAACTAGAACACGTTCTATCGCCGGTTGTCCGGGGGGCCGGTACTTCGACGGTCGTCGAACCGTCCCCGGCCTACGGTGTGGGCATGGCCGCCAGCTTCCGGGATCTTCACTTCGCAAGCACGCCGCTGGTGCTGCCCAACGCATGGGACGTGCCGTCGGCGCTGGCGTTCGTCGACGCCGGATTCGTCGCGGTGGGCACCACCAGCTTCGGCGTGGTGGCCAGTCGTGGCCATCCCGACGGGGCCCGCCACTCCATGCAGGCGAACGTGCGGTTGGCTGCCGCGCTGGCAGCGCTGGACTGCCTTGTCAGCATCGACATCGAGGACGGCTACGCCGACGATCCCGAGGCGGTCGCTGATTACGTCGCCCGGCTCGACGTCGCGGGCGTCAACATCGAAGACAGCAGCTGGGAAGCACTGATCGGGCCGGAAGCGCACGCCGCCAAGGTCGCCGCGGTCAAGTCCCGCTGTCCGGGGGTCTTCGTCAACGCACGTGTCGACACGTACTGGCTCGGGCAGGACGCAGCCCTGCAGCCGACAGTTGACCGCGCACGCCGCTACGTCGAGGCAGGCGCCGACGGCATCTTCGTTCCGGGCGTCGCCGACGAAGACACGGTTCGGGAGCTGTGCGCAGTGATCGACCGGCCGGTAAACGTTCTCGCGTCACCAGACGTCTCGGCGCACACGTTCGCCGATTGGGGCGTTCGGCGAGTGTCGACGGGATCGCTGCCTTACCGGGCGGCGATGGCGGCCGCGGCCCAGGCGGCGCTGGCAGTGCGCGACGGCGGCCCGATCCCTGCCGCGACACCCTATGGCCAGATGCAGGCCCGGCTGCTCGCCTACGATCGGTAGAGCGGATGATTCCCGTCCCCGTCCCGGTTGTATCTGGCGAGTCAAGGAGGGGCTTGTGCCAAATCATGACCAGCCGCACCAGTACAGCAAGAATCCCGCAGCGGTCGAAGCAATGACGCCCGAGCAGTATCAAGTAACCCAGAAGAGCGGCACCGAACCGGCGTTCACGGGTGAGTACTGGGATAACCACGAGCCCGGTCTTTACGTCGACATCGTCTCGGGCGAACCGCTGTTCGCGTCCGTCGACAAGTTCGACAGCGGCACGGGCTGGCCCAGCTTCACCAAGCCGGTCGACAATCGCAACGTCGTCGAGAACCGGGATCGGAGCCATTTCATGGTCCGCACCGAAGTCCGGTCGGCGCATGGGGACAGCCACCTCGGCCACGTGTTCCCCGACGGTCCGCGGGAGGCCGGTGGTCTGCGCTACTGCATCAACTCAGCGTCGTTGCGGTTCATCCCCCGCGATGACCTTGAGAAGGAAGGGTACGGGCAGTACCTCAGCATGTTCGACGAAGACATGTCCGACGAAAAGGAGCCAACCTCGTGACCTACAAGAAGGCGATCCTGGCCGGTGGGTGCTTCTGGGGCATGGAGGACTTGATCCGCAAGCAGCCGGGCGTGATCAGTACCCGGGTCGGCTACACCGGCGGCGAGAACGCGAACGCCACGTATCGCAACCACCCCGGCCACGCCGAGGCCATCGAGATCACCTACGACCCCGAGCTCACGGATTTCCGCGCTTTGCTCGAGTTCTTCTTCCAGATTCACGACCCCACCACGAAGAACCGGCAGGGCAACGACATCGGCACCAGCTACCGGTCAGCCATCTTCTACGTCGATGACGACCAGAAACGGGTCGCGCTGGACACCATCGCCGACGTCGAGGCATCCGGGCTGTGGCCGGGCAAGGTCGTCACGGAAGTCACTCCCGCAGGTGACTTCTGGGAGGCAGAGCCGGAGCATCAGGATTATCTGCAGCGGTACCCCACCGGCTACACATGCCACTTCATCCGCCCGGGCTGGAAGCTTCCGCGGCGCGCCGAAACCACGTAGTAGCGGTTTGGTGCTTAGCTTGCACACGTGCCGTCGATGGCTTCGGCGGGCGCCAAGGACAAGGTCGGAGTCCTTGTTCGAGCCGCGATCGCGATAGTGGCAGGTGGCGCTGCCGCCCACTGGATTTCTGCACACGGCTGGCCTCAGCGTGCCCTGGACGGGTGGGGCGTCGGTGCCGGCGTCTTCGTCCTTTTGACGTGGTGCTATGTGTTCAGGCTGACCCCCGCCCAGGTGAAAGCACACGGCGAGGGCGTCGGCAGGGCTCATCACTTCGTCGGCACGGTTGTCGTCTTTTGCGCGATTCTGAGCCTCGGTGCCGTCGGCGAAATTCTGAGGGCAACCTCCGAGAGTGGCGCGGCCGCGCTTAGACCGACCCTGACCGGCTTGTTCGGGATAGCGGTGTCATGGCTGGCGATCCACACCGTGTTCATGGTGCGCTACGCCGATATTTACTTTACCCACGGTGAAAGCGGAATCGATTTCCCCGGTCAGGCCGAAGAACAGACCAAGACCGGGTCGGGTGACCTGAGGTACACCGATTTCGCATATGTGGCCTTCACTATCGGCATGGCCTACGCCGTCTCAGACACCTCGCTGACCTCTCACAAGATGAGGAAAGCGGTATTGCTGCATTCCGGCGCGTCCTACGTGTTCGGTGCCGTTATCCTCGCCGCAACAGTGAATCTCGTTGTCGGACTGGATTTCTGGCACTCAGCTTCCCCGGCAAAACCCTGATCCGGCGAAACCCTGATCCGCTTAAGCAGCGGAGCGACGGTGCAGAACGACTCGGCCACCCTTCTTCGGGGTGTACGCAACACCGCGCGAATGCACCTTCTCGCCGGGGTCGTTGACCGAATCGAGAGCGAACTGCCGCAACACAGTTCGCAGCACCACGTCCATCTCGGTGTTCGCGAACGCAGCACCGATGCAACGCCGCGTTCCGCCGCCGTATGGCACCCACGCGAACGTCGGCGGCCGGTTGCCGACGTAGCGGTACGGGTCGAATCGGTCGGGTTCCGGGAATGCGCCGGCGTTCGAGTGCAGCAGCCGAATGTTCACCATGATCGAGTAGCCATGCGGGATGCGCCATTCACCCAAGTCGAATGACGGCGCGGCGACGTGCCGCCCCGCGAATTCGATGACCGTCCGGGCGCGCTGCACTTCCAGAATCGTGGCCTGGCGCAGCTCATTTCCATCGCCGTCCTCTTCTGCGACCAGCGCGGTGACGATGTCCGGGTGGCGGCGCAGCCGTTCGAATGCCCAGGCGAGCGTTGACGCCGTGGTTTCGTGGCCGGCGGTCAGTAGGGCCACCAGCTCGTCGGAGATGTCCTCGTGTGACATCGACGATCCGTCGTCGTATGTGCTGCGAAGCAGCAGGGACAGGATGTCGGTGCGGTCCTCGAAGTGCGGGTCGGCTTCGGCACGTGCGATCAGGGTCGCGACGATGCTGTTGAACTCGCGCCGCGCCTGGGCGAACTTCCGCCACGGCCCGAGTTTCGCGAGAGCGGCCGGCGGCTGCGGCAGGGTGGCCAGCCGCGAACCGAGCGTCACCCACGCCGGCAACATCTGCCTGAGCCGGTCCAGCTCGACGCCGTCGGCGCCGAAGACCGCCCTCAAGATCACGTTGAGAGTGATCCGCATCATCGGCTCCAGTGTCCGGAACTCTTCTCCGACAGGCCAATTCGCTGCCTCGCGAAGTGTCTCTTCCTCGATGATCTGCTCGTAGTTCTTGATGCTCTTGCCGTGGAAAGGGGGCGTGAGCAGCTTGCGGCGGTTGCGGTGCTCGGCGCGGTCGAGAGCGAAGACGCAGCCGTAACCCATCATCCGGCTGAGGTTCGGCTGGATGTTGATCAGGTCGTCAGTGCCCGCGGCGAACACCTGCCTGACAAGCGCGGGGTCGCCCACTATGACCGTGCGGCCGAAGACCGGGATGTTGATCGTGAACACCTGCCCATAGCGGCGGGCGGCCGCCCGCATCATCCCGACCCGGGCCGCCGCGAAGCCGACGCCCTGGACCACCTTCGGCAGCGAAACGGCCGGGGGAAGCTTCGCAGCGACCTCGACGGCCGACGGGCTGGACAAGCTGCTCATCGATCACTCCCAACGCGACGTGGTACCACGCAGTACCGGCGGTGTCATGTAGTACGGTACCGGGTAGTACCGTGGAACGGCAAGACCTGTCGGTGAATGCCGGAAGGAGGCGCGTGATGACCGTTGATGTCGCCGCGCCCGCCGGGCCCGCCACTCCCGTCGGCGCAGAAGTCGCCGGACATCCGTTTCGCGGCCGACTGCTCGACGGTCTCGCGGAGTCGATAACCGAACGCGGATACCGGGACACCACGATCGCCGACATCGTGCGTCACGCCCGCACCTCGAAGCGCACCTTCTATCAGGAGTTCAGCAGCAAGGAGGAATGCTTCATCGAACTGCTGCGCACCTCCAACGAGGAGATGATCAGGCAGATTGCCGGCGCGGTAGACCCACAGGCGTTCTGGCACGACCAGATTCAGCAGGCGATCGGCGCGTACGTCGACGTGATCGAGTCTCGGCCCGCGGTCATATTGAGCTGGATCCGCGAACTGCCGGCCCTGGGCGCGGTGGTCCGGTCCGTGCAGCGGCGCGGCATCGAGCAATTCATCGAGATGATGGTCGATATCAGCAGCAATCCCGGTTTTCGGCGCGACAACATCCCGCCCGCCTCACGGCAAATGGCGCTGATTCTGGTCGGTGGGCTACGGGAGCTCGCAGCGCTGACGGTCGAGGACGACAAGAACGTTCGCGAGATCGTCGACACCGCGGTGGCCGCGTCGATCGCGCTCGTCGCCGCCGGCGCTCAGACCTCCTGAGGCACCGCCGGCTTCCCATAGCGGCCGACGAATTTCTTTCCGTTCACCAGGAATTCGATGTTCTCCGCGACGTCGCGCAAAGGCTGCGCGCTGCGCAGCGACCGGCACAGGATCACCGCTCCCTCGATCGCCGCGAGCATCGTGGTGGCCAACGCCTCCGCCTCGCCTTCCCCGAAACCGTCGGCGACGAACGAGCGCGTCAGCGCCGCGCGCCAGCGGTCGAAGATCTGTGCGGCGTCGTTGGCGAGGCGCGGATCCTCGTCGCTGGTGCTGATAGCCGCGGCAACCACCGGGCAGCCCGCCGCGAAATCGCTGTCGCGCAGA
The DNA here is from genome assembly GCA_963828065.1 of uncultured Actinomycetota bacterium. Taxonomy (GTDB): domain Bacteria; phylum Actinomycetota; class Actinomycetes; order Mycobacteriales; family Mycobacteriaceae; genus Mycobacterium. The sequence continues at coordinate 569,779 of CAWHDL010000004.1, forward strand.
ACCTCTTCCCACAGGTCGACGAATTCACGCAACAAAAACATCGGCCCCTGCGATGCGGCATCCCCGATCGCCGATGACAGCGAGTCGCCCGCGAACTGCAGGGTCTCGAGAAGGATCTGGTTCCTGCCGCCGGGGAAATGGTGGTACACCGAGCCGCGCGGCGCGCCGCTGCGGCTGAGCACCTCGTCGATCGTCACGCCCGCCGCGCCCCGTTCGCGCAAGACTTCGGCGGCGCTCGCCAACATCGCGCGCTTGGTCGCGCCGCGCTTGTGCACTTCGCGAAGCGCGGTCACGCTGGCCGGACGGCCGGCCGTCATGCCGCTGGACGCTCGGCAGCGTGTCGGGGACGCAGCTGCGCCGGTCGCCAGTTGGCGTTCTTGACGCTTTGGCGCAGTGCCCGACAGTTGCGCTGCCATGACTGCTTCAAGGCCTCGCGGGTGACGTCGGGCGTCGATCCGGTGACGTGAAGTCCCGCGATGTTGAGCTCGATGGTCGTCATGGCATTTACCTCTTTCGCGGCGCCGTTCCAGACTCCGCACCTCTGACTATGCCTCTAAACATACTAGCTCGTCAAACTACCGTGATCTGAGCGTTATACGAGGTCGGTATTCCGCTATCTGACCTCGACAACTATGCTACCTAGCATAGTCTCCGCTCTCGGCCTTAAGGAGGCGTCGTGGACACCGTTTCGCTCGAGCGCGATGGGCACGTGCTGCTGATTGGCCTCAACCGCCCCGAGAAGCGCAACGCCTTCACGCTGGCGATGCTCGCCGACCTGTCCCGCGCGTACGCGCTGCTGGAGTCAGACGACTCGCTACGCGCCGGGGTGCTGTTCGCCCACGGCGAGCACTTCACCGCAGGACTAGATCTGATCGACGTCAGTCCGGCGATCACCAGCGGCACCGACCTGCTCCCTGAGGACGGCCGCGACCCGTGGCGGCTCGACGGAACCTGGTCCACCCCTCTGGTGGCCGCAGCCCATGGCCGGTGCCTGACCCTCGGCATCGAATTGCTGCTCGCCGCCGACATCCGCGTCGCGGCCGCCGACACCCTGTTCGCGCAGATCGAGGTGCTCCGTGGCATCTATCCGTTCGGCGGTGCGACGCTGAGGCTCCCGCGGGAGGTCGGCTGGGGCAACGCCATGCGGTGGATCCTCACCGGCGACGAGTTCGACGCCACGGAGGCGCATCGGATCGGGTTGGTGCAGGAGATCACATCCGACGCGGAGGCCGCCCTGACGCGCGCCCGCGAGATCGCCCACACGATCGCAGATCGCGCCGCGCCGCTCGGAGTGCGCGCGGCACTGGCCTCCGCTCACCGGGCGCGCGACGAGGGCGACGCGGCGGCCATCGCTGCTTTGCGCCCCGAGGTGGCCCGATTGTTCGGCACCGAGGACGCCGCCGAAGGGCTGCAGTCGTTCGTCGAACGCCGCGCCGCCACGTTCACCGGGCGGTAGACCCAGCCCAGATTCAGGGCGCCCTGACAGCCACGGTCATGCCGTGCTGCACATGCATGTCCCCGTCACGAGGCCGGCGCCTTCGTGACGACCATGTCGTGGCCGCCTTCCGGTATCAAAAGTCGGCGGAGGTCCCCTTTACGGTTCCGTCGGGGGCGAGCACGATGTGTCCGGTCCCCTTGCTGGTGTCGAGGCTCAGTCCCCACATCCGTCTCAATATCGCAGCGTGCTGAGCCGGTCACATGGTTTTCCGTCGACAACCCCACAAATGAACAATTGACGATGAAGCAATTTCGCGCCTTCAAATTTCGCGGCTGTTCGGTCCGCCCTAACGTCGCCCCCTGGGCCTTCACCGCCGGGGGTCACCTGGCTTCGAATGCGACGGCGTTCAAGCGAATCCGGGCGTCGCAGACCAAAGGACCGTGTCCACGCGACCGCGTGGATAACAAAGTCGCCGATCCCTGAGACATCAGCGGCTGACTTGCGCGCTACCGATCCACCTTCAGATCGGCGGGGAGTTGAGGAAGACATAAAGGGCTGAAATCTTGTCGTCACGGGTAATGATGATGTCGATACCCGTATATCGCGGCGGTTCGCCTGCGGGTCCGGAACCCCAGTCAACACGTCCGCCGTCCTGTACCACTATCGGCGCGTTATGTGGGGTGTAGATATAGCTGGGGTGGCTGGCGCGCAACTCACCGCAGATTCTGTCGAGTGCGTCGTGCCCGTGGTACTGGCCGACAGGCAGGTTGACCACGCAATCTTCGGTGTATAACTGCTCGATAGCGGAGCGTGGGCGTTCGGGGTCGCCTTCACCAAAGACTTCCTGCAGATTACGCAGCAACAGCGTTTCGATCACGTTCGACATGATGATCATGCTCGCAGGACGTATTCGCTGGGATCCATTCGGGCAACGTCCACGCGACCACAAAGGCAACAAATTAGCTGATTATTGGACTCGCCAGCGCCGGCAGAGTATGGGCCTAGCCTTGTTGTCATGTCGTGGCGCAAGACTTATACGGGTTACAGCATCGGTTGCGCAGTCGTGTGGGCTGTGATTCTGACTCTTGTTGCAGCTATGGACCCCAACCGCCTGCACACCTTCCTGTTGGTCGGCTTCGGGTGGCTGATCGGGTGGGTCTCGGCGACGATTGCCAGGTCGGTTTATCCGCCGCCCAAACCAAAGCTCTCGGCGACGTAGGCCCGGTGCGCCATCCTGCATGGGTGGCGCCGTCACCTACGGGCGGCCGCTGGCCGCCGGGTGCAGCTTGCTCGACGGTCGGCGCGGGTGCGATAGAGCCCGTTCGGGAGCGGCGAGTTTGGGCGCTCCGATCACTGTGCTTGTACCGCCCGCTGATTCGCAGAACTGTCGGGAGCGTCGATCAGTTCGCGAGTCCTAGGAACGCGCCGCCCACGCAACTTCACCCGAGCTCGTAGGAGTCGCGCGATACCCGGAAGAAGCGCCCGGAACTGGTATCGGTGCACGTCATGGCCGAGGATTCGCTGGCACAGGTGATGGCGCCGAGAGACATGGCCTGCCCATACTCCAGTGTCGGCACCGGCAGAGATGTGAGGTCACCGCCGACACAATCAAGGTGTGGCGGGCTGCCCTGAGGTAGCGAGAACTGGCTGCCCCAGCCACTCAGAAAACAAAAGCCCAACTGTCCATCGGCTGCAGCAACATATTGGCGCGGCGGCACCGCGTAGGTGGAATCTTGGACCTGGCACGTCCCTTCCCCTTTGCCGTAATTTGCCGGGTCCCCGCTGTCATGGTTGCGTAACATCACGCACAGGATGTCTCCCGACGGTGACTGAAACCGCCGGTAATTGTCATCGGCGTGAGCGGTTGCCGGGACCGTGATGGTTACCGCGAGCGTCGACAACGCGATCAGCGCCAGCGTAGTGATCGTCATCGTTGGCTTTAGCCAGACGCGCTGGCGCATGACCGGAGCCTCGTCATGGCACGCCGTGGGTGGCCTGTGACCCGACCTGTTCGTCATGTCGGCGTCCTTTCCGTTGACCATGTTCCAGTTGAGGTACTCAATTCTGGCCGATGTTCTACCTCTTCACGGGCCGTACGTCGTGGTTCCCGTCCTCGCTGCGATCTACCTGATCCGCAACCAGGAAAGCCGTCATTACACAAACGACGCCGTGGACGCGGTCAACGCATTCGATGCCGCCTTCATTCAAAGGGTCTTGGCAATTACTTCACCGAGGCGCCGACCACACATTGGCGGCCCTACTCCGCGTGGTCGTCTTCGTCTGTGACGTGTATTCGGGGTGCTGGTAGGTGTTGGTGCGTGGGCGGTACGGTCTCGGCTACATCAGCTGGCGATGCACCTCAAAGACCAAACAAAGTTCCGCGACATCCCTTGGACGCGAGAGGGATCGGCCGGTTAGTTTTTCGATTCGGCGTAAGCGGTGGCGCACGGTGTTGGGGTGGCAGAACAGTCGTTCAGCGGAGGCGCTCACCGATGCGTCGTTCTCCTGCCATACCCGAAACGTCTCGAACAGTAGCTCGCGCTCCTCGTCGGACAGGTCGCCAAAACCCTCCAACGCGGCGCGGACCGATTTGATCATCGTCTCTGGGGCGCTGACCGCGGCAGTCGCGAGGATGGAGCCGTCGAAAACGGCGACGCGGGACGAACGGTCGGTCTGGCCGCGCAGCATCACCTTCGCGAAGTGCAGAGCCTGTGGCGTGTCGCGCAGATCGTCGAAGCGGGCGCTGACCCCGACGCGCCCGGCCTCCATCCGCGACATCAGCGCCAGCACCTTGTCCAGATGCTGTTCGGACGCGACATGCACGATGCCGACCTGCAATTCGGGCAGCAGCCGCCATACCGAATGAACGTCGAGGCTGCGCAGCTTGGGTTCGACGTCGGGCAGTGCCTCGGTGCCCCCGGCACAGACTTCTGCGGCGATGACCACGAAGGGACCGTTGCTGGGCAAGCCAAGGTTGCCGGCGACTTCCCACAGGCTCCAATGGTCGTTCACGCGGCCCTCGAGCAGTGAGTCGATCAGAAGCGGGCGCTGCGATGTCGCGCCGACCATCTGCCGTTTCTGCTCGTCGCGGTATCCGGCCACCAGGGCAGTGGCGACAAGTTCGGCGAAGCCGCTGATCCGGGCCTCGGTGTCGGCCGGCATTGGGCCGGGCCGGTCCGAGCCGACGGCCGCCAGGCCCCACACGCGTCCATCGACGATGACGGGGACACCCACCGCAGCGCGCAGGCCCACCGCGCGGACGAGCTCGGCGACCGCTCCGGCGGCATTGTCGTAGCTGTCCATCCGGGCGGGCCCGGCGCGTGGCTCAGCACCACCGCAGCGAGGTTGTTGCCCTCGATCGGTGTCCGCGTGCCCACCGGCCACTTCATCGCCCCGTCGGGAAGGTAAGCCGCGACGCTGAGCAGCGTAATTTCGCCGGTCGTTTCGAATCGCCACAACCCGGCGGTAGCCGCATGCAGGCATCCGCGCATCTCGTTGGTCACCGCGTCGAATACCTCCGACGGTTCAACGCCCCGCGCCACCAGCGTGCCCACTCGGCGCAACGCGGCCTGTTCGGCGGCGAGCCGGCGATACTCGGCGTACAGCTGCGCATCATCGACGGACACGGCGAGTTCGTCGACCGGAAGTTCGTCGGCGTATAGCAGTTCGTCCATGGCTACCTCATAAACAATCACGTTCGGCGCACGACTGCCGGCGGAAGTGCCGCTCGCGCTCTTGAACACGGGTTGGGACAGCACGGCGCCGGGATGTCGGTGATCATCATCGGCCCGGGCACGGCGCGTTCACATCCGCCAGTGCACAGTCCGGCTGACCAGTCTTGGCACGTCGGGCCTTTGGGCAGAAGTCGGTTGAGCCTTCCGCGCGACACCTTTGAAAGCCCACTGGCCAGCCAAAACGGGGTGTACCGTCTGCAGAAAATGGCCCAGGTCCTGCAGTGAGCGCCGTCAGGCTGGTTGACCGGCGCACCGAAACGCGTGTGCTCGGTGAAATCCTCGACGCTGTCCGTTCCGGTCAGAGCCGAGCGCTCGTGCTTCGCGGTGAGCCTGGCGTGGGTAAGACCGCGTTGTTGGACCGTGTCGTCGAGCGGGCGACAGCCGCCGACTTCCGAGTTCTGCGTGCTGCCGGTGTCCAAGTGGAGATGGAGTTGGCGTTCGCTGGACTGCATCAGTTGTTCGCACCTGTCCTCGACCGCTTGGAGCATTTGCCGGAGCCGCAACGCGAGGCGCTGCGGACGGTCTTCGGGGTGACTGCTGGGGCGGCCCCTGATCGGTTTTTCATCGCCTTGGCGGTGTTGAGCCTGCTGGCGGCAGTCGCCGAGCGAGCGCCGCTGATCTGTGTGGTGGATGACGAGCAATGGCTGGACACCGCCTCCACCCAGGCCTTGGCGTTTGTTGCTCGGCGCTTGGAAGCAGAGTCGGTCGGCCTGATCTTTGCCGCACGAGAAACCAGCGACGAGTTGAGTGGACTACCGGAGCTTGTGCTTGCGGGCCTGCCCGATGCGGATGCCCACGCGCTGCTGGATTCGGTGCTCACCGCACCGCTGGATTCGCGAATCTGCGACCAGATCGTCACCGAGACACGAGGTAACCCGCTTGCGTTGCTTGAGCTGCCACGAGGCGTGAAGCCGGCCGACCTGGCGGGTGGTTTCGCACTGCCGGGCGTGATGCTGTTGTCGGGGCGCATCGAGGAGAGCTTCCTGCGGCGACTCGACACTCTGCCGCCCGCATGCCGACGTTTGCTGCAGGTGGCTGCGGCCGACCCCGTGGGCGAGCCGTCGCTACTCTGGAACGCCTCAGCCAGTCTCGGAATCGGCCTCGAGGCGGCAACACCGGCAATCGACGCCGGGCTTCTCGATGTCGGAATACGGGTTCAGTTTCGTCATCCGCTGGTTCGCTCGGCGGTCTACCGCTCAGCCTCACTGGCCGAGCGACAAGACGCGCACCGGGCATTGGCCGAGGCCACCGATCCGCGGATTGACCCCGACCGGCGCGCGTGGCACCGGGCCCAGGCCGCCCCGGGTTTGGATGAGGACGTCGCCGAGGAGCTGGATCGCTCGGCTGACCGGGCCCGGGCCCGCGGCGGGTTGGCCGCGGCGGCAGCGTTTTTGGAACGCGCGGCGACGTTGACGCCGGAGCCCGCTCGCCGAGCTCGGCGGATGCTGATCGCGGCCAGGGCCAAGCGCGACGCGGGTGACCTGGACGCTGCACTTGGGCTGTTGGTCGCGGTCGACGCTGGCCGACTTGACGCCCTGCAGACAGCACAATCGGAGTACCTGCGGGGCGAGATCGCTTTCGACCAGCTGCGTGTCCGCGACGCCGCTGAGCTATTGCAAAGCGCGGCAAAACATTTCGAACCGATCGACGCCCAGTCTGCCCGCGAGGCGCGCCTGCGGACGCTCGATGCAGCGATGTGGCTCGGCGATCTGGAGGGTTCGGCCGGCATCCGAGAGACCGCGGCCGCCGCGCGGGCCTGCCCGCGGGACCCACAGCCGGCAGGGCCGGTCGACCTCCTGCTGGACGCTCTCGCGGTCCTGTATACCGAGGGCTATGCGGCCGGCGCCCCACTCCTTGACCGCGCGAACAAACTGGTCCTCGCGCCGGAGGTTGACCCGGACGATGACACTCGCTGGCTCGTGCTCGCACGCTCGAAAGTCTTCGCTGTCCCAGCCGCGGAGGTGTGGGACGCCGAATCCTGGCATGCCCTCGCCCTACGTATAACCCAGTTCGCTCGCCTGGCCGGCGCCCCCATCTACCTTCAGTTTGCGCTGAACCACCTTGCCTGGACGTATGTGCTTCGCGGCGAGTTCGCGACAGCAGCCCTGGTCATCGACGAAGAACGTCTACTCGCGGGCGCGACGGGCACCGCGCCCCTCGGCTTCGCGGAGATGCTGCTTGCAGCCTGGCGCGGACAGGAGGGCAAGGCGTCGCAGATGATCGATGCGACCGAAGCCGCGGCGTCCGCTGGCGGCCTGCGCAAGGTCGCTGATTTCGCGGTCTACGCGCGCGCCGTGCTTCACAACGGCCTGGGCAACCACGATTCGGCGTGTGTGGCCGCTAAGCGGGTGTTCGACAGTGATCACGTCGGCTTTGCGGCCCTGGTTATACCCGAGTTGGCCGAGGCGGCGTCGCGCATCGGCGACACCGAGCTCGTCGCGGCAGCGGCGGCCTATGTCTCGGAACGTGCGCAAGTGACCCCCACCCCGTGGGCGTTAGGTGTCGAAGCACGCCTGCGAGCCCTGCTGGCCGACGGCGATGTTGCCGACCGTCTCTATCGGGAATCCCTTGAGCATCTCGGTCGCAGCCACCTCGGGGTGGAGCTTGCCCGCGGCCACCTCATTTATGGTGAATGGCTGCGCCGCGAAAACCGGCGAGTCGATGCGCGTGGTGAGCTGCGGACCGCCCATGACATGTTCTCCGCCATCGGCGCCGACGCGTTCGCCGATCGCGCCAGCCGTGAGTTGCTTGCCACCGGCGAAACCGCGCGCCGGCGCACCATCGACACACGAGACGACCTGACCCCCCAGGAGTGGCAGGTTGCCCGGCTGGCACGCGACGGACTCTCCAATCCCGAAATTGGCACCCAGTTGTTCCTGAGCCCCCGCACGGTGCAATACCACCTCCGAAAGGTGTTCACCAAGATGGGTATTCGGTCACGCACCGAACTCGTCCACGTCTTGCCTCGCGACTTTCCAGGCACGTCTCCCGGGTAACGCGGTCGGGCAGCCGTCGCTGCGGGCACGGCTCAAAGACTCAGGACGACCGCCTTGGCCTGCTCCAAGCTTGCGCCTGTCACCTCGCGATAGCGCCTCAGTGCCTCGAGCGTCTTACCTGCGCGCACCAGTTCCTTGACCTCCGGCGGAACCCCTGAGTTCATTGGGGCATAGCGGTATCCGACTGCTTCGCCCAGGTGAACTAGATGCTCCTCGATGTAATCGAGTCGTTTGGCAAGCCCTTGCATCACCGGCTCGATGTCATTCCAAGTGAGTTCACCGCCCGCCATGCGCCGCTCCTTCCGTTGTGCCCTGACGCGCGAAGCCTAAGCGCGCGCCGCGCTGGATGTCTGCACACGGCAGCAAGCTGTCCGACGTCACGAGTGTCGATGGAGTCAATGATTTCTACGACACGGTGCCCAACGCTCGGGTTCGTCAGGGGGCCACCGCCTCCTTCGGCGCTAACTCGGCCGGTCGATCGTCGACCATCGTCAGCTCGTTGAACGGGTCGGCGCCGCGTAGCACCGCGTCCACCTTGGAGTAGTCGACGGTCTTGGTCCACGAGCCAAACCAGGATCGTCGCCACCGCGTTGCCGGAGAAGTTCGTCACCGCGCGCGCCTCCGACATGAAGCGGTCAATGCCGACGATCAGTCCGACGCCGTCGAGCAGGTCGGGGCGGTGGGCCTGCAGCCCGCCGGCCAGCGTCGCCAGGCCCGCGCCGGTGACGCCGGCCGCGCCCTTGGACGCGATCATCATGAACACCAGCAGCCCCAGCTGCTCGCCCCATGCCAGCGGATGACCCATCGCATCGGCGATGAACAGAGTTGCCATCGTCAGGTAGATCGCTGTGCCGTCGAGGTTGAACGAGTAGCCGGTCGGCACCACGACACCGACGGTGGTTTTTTCGACGCCGAGGTGTTCCATCTTCGCGATCAGGCGCGTGCCATCGGCCGCCTTCCGCTCCGACGACCCCGACCTCGCCGGCCACATTCTGCTGGACTTCGGGTCTTTCGACTGGCTCGAAGAAGACGAGCCCATCGTCAGCCATCCCCACGACCCGTTTCACCGGATCGACATTCTCCGGAGCAGCCGCCATGTCCGCATCGAGCTCGAAGGACGACTGCTGGCCGAGTCGTCCACGCCCGTCCTACTGTTCGAAACCCTTCTGCCGGTGCGGTTCTACCTCCCGCGTGCGGACGTCACCTCTGAACTCCAGCCGAACGAGACGGTGTCCTACTGCGCATACAAGGGCCGGGCATCGTACTTCTCGCTCCCCGATGTGCGTGCGGACGTCGCGTCGCTTCCCGATGTGCGTGCGGACGTCGCGTGGACATACCCCGAGCCACTGCTCGAGGCCGAGCCGGTCCGCGACCATGTCTGCTTCTTCGACGAGCGCGTCGATGTGATCGTCGACGGCCGGCAACGGGACCGCCCTACGACGCCCTGGTCGGACTGATCCGCAGCTACGCCGGGTTAGCTACGGTGGGTTGATGAAGGCGCTCATCATCACTGACGTCCAGAACGATTTCTGTGAGGGTGGCTCCCTGGAGGTCGCCGGCGGTGCACGCGTCGCGCGGGACATCAACGACCATCTCGCAAGCACCCGGTACGACCACATCGTGGCCACCAAGGACTTTCACATCAACCCGGGCAGCCATTTCTCCGACAATCCCGACTTTCTGACGTCGTGGCCGCGTCACTGCGTCGTCGGCACGCCGGGTGCTGAGTTCCACCCCGACCTCGAGAAAACCGCCATCGAAGCGGTTTTCACCAAGGGCCAGTACTCCGCGGCCTACAGCGGTTTCGAAGGCGCCTGCGAGCTCGGAATTCCGCTCACCGACTGGCTGCGTCAACGCGGCGTCGATGAAGTGGTCGTGGTCGGCATCGCCACCGATTACTGCGTGCTCGAAACGGCGCAGGACGCCGCCCGCGCCGGGTTCACCACCACGGTGCTCGAAGATCTCACCGCCGGTGTCGCGACGGACACGTCGCGGAAAGCCATCGACGGTCTGCGCGCGATGGGCGTGACCGTCGCAGACTCATGAGACGCCGAACAAGACCTCGAAGCCGCCGAAACAGATCAATCCACGCCGAAGAACGACTCGCCGTCTTCGGGCGTGCCGTCTATCTGACCGCGGTCCACCCGCGAGTCCTGGACGATCACACCCTCGACCACTTCCGCGTGCTTCACCGCATATTCCGCCGATGAAATACCGTCCTCCGTGAACGCCGCATCGGACAGCGGCGTGTCGACGGAGGTGTCCGGCTCTTCCTCTGCCAGCTTCTCGTCGAGCGACTCGTCGTCTCGAGGGTCGAGCCAGGTGTCCGGCGGCTCCACCACCTCGTCGCCGTCGTCATTGCGAACCTCGTCGGAGTCCAGCGACTCCTCGGGGCTCAGCATCTCATCCGACATGTCGACCGATTTCCCACGTCACCCGACCATTAAACACCGCGGCCATTAAGCACCGCGGCCCTCTGCCCTACATTCGCAACATGAGACAGTCCGACCGCCCTAGGCGCCGCTGATGCGGAATCCGCACTCCGGCGAGCCATTCACCACGTCAGATGGCGACATCGCCGCGGCGCTGGAAGACGTGTCGGTGCCCGCGTTGCTGTTGTCCTGCGTCCACATGACCGGTGACGCCTCGCTGCTCGACGGGCCGCTACGTCCAGCGGGGATCTTTCTCAACGAGGTGCAGGGCTTCATGTCCGAGCAGGATCAAGCCGCCGCGCGCAAGTTGGCGTTCGACGTGATCCGCGACTATCGCGATCGAGGTTGCCCCGAACCCGGGCCGATCGACGCCCACCGGCTCAAGCGGATGATGGACTGGCTCGTATGCACGGACGTGCCGGGGGAATACGTCCCGATGATGCTCGAGGAGATGGAACTCGACGGGCGAGATTCACGCGTCACCGCGTTCGAATCCAGCGCCGAGGCCCGGGCCGAGTTTCCCGTCGTCGTCGTCGGCTGCGGCCAATCCGGCCTGCTCGCCGCGATCCGGCTGCAAGAGGCGGGCATTCCCTACACCGTCGTCGAGAAGAACCCCGGCGTCGGCGGAACCTGGTGGGAGAACACCTATCCGGGCGCACGCGTCGACGTCGGAAACCATTTCTACTGCTACAGCTTCGAGCCGACCGACCACTGGTCTGAGTATTTCGCGCAACAGCCAGAGCTGCAGGCGTACTTCGAAGGCGTCATGCATCGACACGGAATCGCGGACCACGTCAGGTTTTCCACTGAAGTGCTCAGCGCCGAGTGGAACGACACGACGTCGACGTGGTCGGTACGGATCCGCACCGCCGCCGACGACACAGACGAAACAGACGAAACGTACGAAACCCTGACCGCCCGCGCGGTGATCAGCGCAGTCGGCCAACTCAACCGGCCCTTCATTCCTGACATCAGCGGCGCCGCGACGTTCGAGGGACCCGCGTTCCACACCGCCCGCTGGAATCACGACGTCGACCTCGCCGGAAAGGATGTCGTGCTGCTTGGTGCCGGCGCGAGCGGCTTCCAGATCGCGCCCGCCATCGCCGACAAGGTACGCAGCCTCACCATCTTTCAGCGGACCGCGCAGTGGATGTTCCCCAATCCGAACTACCACGCGAAGGTCGGCCCCGGCGTGCAGTGGGCGCTCAGGCACCTGCCGTTCTACGGCCGGTGGTACCGCTTCCTGCTGTTCTGGCCGGGTTGCGACACCGCGTTTGCCGCCGCGCGCGTCGATCCGGACTGGCCCGATCAGCAACAGGCGGTCAGCGCCGCCAACGACATGGCGCGAATCATGTTCACCGAGTGGATCACCAGCCAAATCGACGGCGACTCCGAGCTTCTCGCAAAGGTCGTTCCCGACTACCCCGCGACCGGCAAACGAACACTCCAGGACAACGGAAGTTGGTTGAAAACACTCACCAAGGACCACGTCGAGCTCCTGCGCGACGGCGTCGATCACATCGAACCGCGGGCCGTCGTCGGAACCGACGGCCGGCGCTACCCCGCTGACGTGTTGGTCTACGCGACCGGATTCCGGGTCAACGATATGATCTCCTCGTTGAAAGTCCTCGGCCGCGACGGCCTAGACCTACGTAAGGCGTGGGGTCCGCGGCCGGCTGCCTATCTCGGAATCACCGTGCCGAAGTTCCCGAACTTCTTCTGCCTCTACGGCCCGGGCACCAACCTGGCGAGCGGCGGCAGTTTGATCTTCCACTCCGAGTGCGAAGTCCGTTACGTGATGCAATGTCTCGACTTGCTGATCCGCACCGGCGCGAAAACGATGGAGCCGCGACAGGACCGCCACGACGACTGGTACGCCCGCTCACAGGCCGAGCTGGAAACTCTCGTGTGGTCGCAGCCGAGCATTAAGCACAGCTTCTACAAAGACGCTGCCGGCAAGGTCCATTCGCTGAGTCCGTGGCGGCTCGTCGACTTCTGGGCGTGGACGCGCACCCCGGATCCGGACGACTTCGTCATCCACTGACGCATCGTGAACCGCCGTGAGTGTGAATAGGACGCTGATCGCGTGTCGCTCGGAATCCCCGCCGTACCCACCGGCCCGGACCCACCGGCGCCCCAGCGAGCTCAGCTGACCGGCGGCCGACGGCGCGACCAGGGCCGCGCGCCCTCGATCTGACCGCTCAACGCCAGCAGCGTGGCCTCGTCACACGGCCTGCCGACCAGCTGAATGGACAACGGAAGACCGTCCCCGTCGAGTCCCCACGGCACCACCGCGGCCGGTTGTCCCGTCACGTTGAACATCTCCTGGAAGGGCACCCGCATCTCGACGAGCAGCAGCGTCGCGACCGCGCCGCGACGCTGGTAGGCACCGATTCGCGACGGACCCGTTGCGGTGCCGGGCGTGATCACCACGTCGACGTCGTCGAAGATCGACAGCACCCGCGCGCAAATCCGCTCCTCTGCAACGCCTGCCGCGGCGATCCGGCGATCCGAGAACAGGCCGCCCAGCCGCACGATCGTGCGGGTTCGCGCCTCCGCCCGTTGCGGCGACGGCATCATTGCCATGTCGTCGGCGACCCCGCGCAGGTAACGCGGGATCATATTCGTCAACGTCGCGGTGACCGGGTAATCGGGGTCGCGCACGACGACGTCGTGGCCGAGCTCGCGCAGCAGCACACCAGCATCGCGGACCGCCCGGCGCTGCGCCTTCCCGACAAGGGCGACCAGCGGTGGCGGAACCTTGGTGCTCAACGCGATTCGCAGCCTGCCCGGCGGGCGCGCCGCGGCGGCGACAAACCCGCCGGCTGGCGCCGGCATCGCGGTGGTGACGTCCAAGAACAGCGCCGCGTCGGCGACGGTGCGGGCGATCGGACCGTTGGCGGACAGGCCGTTCCACGCGCCGTGGTGCGGTGCCAGCGGCACGCGCTCGCGCTGGGGCTTGATGCCGTACAGGCCGCACCACGTCGACGGAATGCGAATGGAACCGCCACCATCCGAGCCCAACGCCACTGCGGCAAGACCGGCCGCCACCGCGGCGGCAGATCCGCCGCTGCTGCCTCCCGGCGTACGGCCGACGTCCCATGGATTTCGGGTGGCGCCGAACGTGAGCGATTCGGTGAACGGCCAGATGCACAGCTCCGGCACCATGGTCTTGCCCAGAATCACCGCGCCCGCCGCGCGAAGCCTGCGCACCACCTCGGCGTCTTCATCTTTCGGCGGGCCGTGCGCGCCGGTGCCCATCGTGGTGACTTCGCCGGCGACGTCGACATCGTCCTTGATCGCGACAGGCACACCGAGCAGCGGCAACCGCTCGCCCGCGTCCAGCCGGCGCTGCGCGGCCGCCGCCTCCGCACGCGCCGAATCCTCCAGCACTACCCGGTATGCGCGCAGAACCGGGTTCAGCCGGTCGATCCGGTCGAGGTATGTCTCGAGCAGCGCCGGTGCGGTGACCGCGCCCTCGCCCAGTAGGCGCGCCTGTTCGGCCGCGCCCGCGAACGCGATGTCGTCGGTCATGTCGAACACCCAGTCATGTCGAACACCATGTCATGTCGAAACCATGTGGCCGCCGGGCTTAAACATTTCGGCCGGCCGCCACAAATTTCACCCGGCCACCCCCTACCGTGTAGCGCGATGACTCCGCCGTTGAAGCCGTTGAAGCCGCTGAAGCCTTTGAAGCCGCTGAACTCGCCTCGGACGCCGCCGTACAAATTGGCGGGACTGGCGCTGACGGTGATCCTCACCATCGGCCTCGTGTTGCTGTTTCACCAATTCCGCGGCGACTTCACGCCAAAGACGCGGTTGACCATGATCGCCCCGCGCGCCGGGTTGGTCATGGATCCCGGCTCGAAGGTGACGTACAACGGGGTGGAGATCGGCAGGGTCGCCGCGGTCGACCAGATCGACAACGATGGCACGCCGCAGGCGAAGCTGTCGCTGGATGTCAACCCGCGCTACATCACGTCCATCCCCGAGAACGTCGATGCACACGTCACCGCCACCACCGTGTTCGGCAACAAATACGTGTCGTTGATATCGCCGGAAAACCCTGCGCCGCAGCGGATCACACCGGCCCACGAAATCCACGTGTCATCGGTGAGCACCGAGTTCAACACGCTGTTCGAGACCGTGGTGTCGATAACCGAGAAGATCGATCCGATCAAGGTGAACGAGACGTTGGCCGCGACCGCTCAGGCGCTCGACGGACTCGGCGATCGGTTCGGCCAGTCGATCGCCAACAGCAACGACGATTCTCGCCGACCTGAACGAGCGGATGCCGCAGATCCGGGACGACACCCGGAAGCTGGCCGACCTGGCCGGGGTGTACGCCGACGCCTCCCCGGACCTCTGGGAAGCCTTGCGGAACGCGGTGATCACCGCGCGGACCCTCAACGGACAGCAGCTCAACCTGGACGCGGCGCTGATGGCCTCGATCGGTATCAGCAACACCGGCGCCGATGTCCTCGAGCGTGGCGGTCCGTACCTGATCCGCGGCGCCGAAGACCTCGTCCCCACCTCACAGCTGCTCAACTACTACAGCCCCGAGATCCTGTGCACGATCCGCAACTACGCGCTGGTCGCACCCAAGGTGTACGAGATCCTCGGCGGCAACAACGGCTACTCGCTGAGGTCCGCGGGAACGCTGTTCGGCGCGGGCAATCCGTATATTTACCCGGACAACCTGCCGCGGGTGAATGCCCACGGCGGTCCGGAAGGCAAGCCCGGCTGTTGGCAGACAATCACCCACGACTTGTGGCCGGCGCCATACCTGGTGACGGACACCGGCTTCAGCCTGGCGCCCTATAACCACCTCAGCCTTGGCCAGCCGTTCGCGATCGACTACGTGTGGGGCCGTCAGGTCGGCGAGTACTCGATCAACCCGTAGCTGGGTTCGTTCCCACCACCCGCTTACCCGATCAAAAACCAGAATTCTGCAACGAAAATTGGCCCACTACTTGCTATTACGGTGCGCTCAGCTCCCCCCTCGCCGCGGCGTCGAGTCCTTGTCGAATCAGAATCGTTAGCCAACCGCGACGTCACATCCCGGTGTAGATCGCCGGAATTGCGCGCCGGCGATGGTTCACTACGGCAGAACAGGACAGCGTCGATCGCATGTGGTGCGGCATACGAAAGATGGGATGGGTTAGGAACCATGAAGTTTCTCGACAAATTACGAGGCTCTTGGGGACGCCGGCTGACGATCGCCGCGTTGCTCGCAGCGTTGCTGCCCGGCCTCATCGGACTCGGCGGCAGCGCTGGAACAGCGGGCGCGTTCTCGCGGCCCGGCCTGCCGGTGGAGTACCTGCAGGTGCCGTCGGCGTCCATGGGACGCAACGTTTTGGTTCAGTTCCAGTACGGCGGCCCGCATGCGGTGTACCTGCTCGACGGCCTGCGGGCCCGTGACGACTACAACGGCTGGGACATCGAGCTGCCCACCTTCGAGTGGTTCAACAACTCGGGCTTGTCGGTGATCATGCCGGTCGGCGGCATGTCCAGCTTCTACACCGACTGGTACCAGCCGGCGGTCGGCAACGGCGGCACCTGGACCTACAAGTGGGAAACCTTCCTGACCCAGGAGCTGCCCACCTACCTGGCCGCGAACAAGAACGTGTCCACCACGGGCAACGCTGCGGTCGGGATATCGATGGCCGCCGGTTCCGCGCTGATCCTTTCGGCGTACTACCCGGACAAGTTCGTCTACGCGGCATCGCTGTCCGGCTTCCTCAACCCCTCCGAGGGCTGGTGGCCGATGCTGATCGGCATGGCGATGAACGACTCCGGCGGCTTCAACGCGACGTCGATGTGGGGTCCGTCGAGCGATCCGGCCTGGCAGCGCAATGACCCGATGGTGCAGATTCCGCGGCTGGTCGCCAACAACACCCGGGTCTGGGTGTACTGCGGCAACGGCACACCCAACGAGCTGGGCGGCGCTGACATGCCCGCCAAGTTCCTGGAGGGCTTCACGCTGCGGACCAACATGACGTTCCGCGACAACTACCTGGCCGCGGGCGGCCGCAACGGCGTGTTCAACTTCCCGGAAACCGGCACGCACTCGTGGCCCTACTGGGGTGCTCAGTTGCAGGCCATGAAGCCCGACCTCCAGCGGGTGCTGGGCGCCGAGCCCACCGCCTGACGGTTAGACAACTTCGGCCCCGGTACACCGACGTGCCGGGGCCGAAGTGCACCCTCCACTCAGCTCGCGGCGCCTCGCCAGCGCAGCGCTTCCAGCGCTACCGCGACATGCACGCTGGTGGTCGCCAGCGGTCGCGGCAGCAACTCCTCGGCACGAGCGAGCCTGCGCAGCAGAGTATTTCGGTGCGTATAGAGGCGGGCAGCCGCACGTGATGCGTTGCACTGCTCGGCGACGAAGGTGAGCACCGATTGGTGCAGCTCCGGGCCGGCGGACTCGAAATCGCCCAGCGTGTGGTTGATGAAACGGTCCGCGCGTTCGGGATCGGCAGTGATCAGCGCGACCAGCTCGACGTCCTCATAGCTCGCCACCCGTTGGGCCGAGCCCATCCGGACCACCATGCGCTGAGTGGTGATGGCGTCGAGATGGCTGCGGCGGAAACCCTCGATGCCCGCGGCGACGGGCCCGACCGCGATGCGCACCCCGGGCAGTTGCTCGAGCGCGGCCGCCGCGCGGGTCAGGTCCGGGCTATCCCGCCCCGGCAGCCACACCCACCGGGTCGCGGCGCTGGCCAGCACCGACAGCGGACGGCGCCCTCCGCCGGTAGGGATCAGCGCCTCGACGGCGCGGTCCAGGTGGGACAGGTCGGTGTCGGGTTCGCCGCCCCACACCACCGCGGCGGTGTGGCGTTGATCGAGGCGGTAGCCCAGCTTGCTTTCCGCGCGCTGCCGGGTGATCGGCGCGCCATCGAGGATGAGCTCGACGACTTCCCGCCGTTCGGCGTGCGTTCCGCCCGTGAGCTCCTCGCGCTCGACCTCCATCTGCCGGTAGATGCCCGCGATCGTCGCGTCGATGAACGAGTTGATCGACAGCGCTGACACATCCAGGAGTTCGCGCAGCTCCTGCGGGTCCGACGTCAGGCCGAAGGCGATCTGCATCCAGAACCGCCACGCCACGTTCTGCCCGATCCGGTACGCGTCGACAGCCGACTCGTCGAGCCCGCGCCGGACGAGATCGCGGGCGATGGCGAGCGGTTCGGGACCCAGGTTCGCCGGCACCGGCTCGCACGGGTGGCTGATGTTGGCCGCCGCCCAGTGCAGCAGGTTCGCGCGGTTGCTCCGTCGGGTGGCCTCGGCCAGGACCGGGTCACCGGCGATGGTCCGCATGTACTCCGACGACAGGGTGGCCCGGTGCATCTCCTCGAGCCATTCCTGGGGCACGCTGACGATGGTCTCGGCGCCGCTGCGCATCAGCTCACAAATCCGCTCGGACGGGCGCTCCCACTCCATAGTGCATTGTGCACCACCACGAGGCGATATAGGTGCACTTTGCGCTTGTTCGGCTCGCCGCCAAACAGGGACCATCGACACCATGACCGCCACACCTCAGTCCCAGACCGGCCAGTCCCACATCGGCGCTGATCACATCGACGTGTTGATTGTCGGCGCGGGCATTTCCGGCATCGGCGCGGCCTACTACCTGCAGAAGCAGCAGCCGGGCAAGTCGTACGCGATCCTGGAGGCCCGCGGCGCGACGGGCGGCACCTGGGATCTGTTCTCCTATCCCGGCATCCGCTCGGACTCCGACCTGCACACCTTCGGCTACGAGTTCAAGCCGTGGGAGGACGAGGACGCGATCGCCAGCGCCGACAAGATCCTTGCGTACCTTCGCGAGACGGTCTCCGAGAACCGCATCGACCGCAACATCCGGTTCCACCACAAGGTTCTCGGCGCGAACTGGTCGAGCGCCGACGCCCGCTGGTACGTCGACGTCGAGCGCGCCGACACCGGCGAGCGCACCACGATCAGCGCCGGCTGGCTGTTCGCCGCGGGCGGCTACTACCGCTACGACGAGGGATTCACCCCGCACTTCGAGGGCCGGGAGTCCTTCCGCGGCCAGGTCGTGCACCCCCAGCACTGGCCCGCCGATCTCGACTACCGCGGCAAGCGGGTCGTGATCATCGGCAGCGGCGCCACCGCGGTGACGCTGGTGCCGGCGATGGCCGACGACGCCGCGCACGTGACGATGCTGCAGCGCTCGCCGACGTACATCATGCCGGTGCCGTCGAAGGACTCGATCGCCAACGCGCTGCGCAAGGTGCTCGGCCCCGAGCGCGGCTACGCGGTGACCCGACGCAAGAACATGCTCAAGCAGCGCGCGGTTTACCGCATGTGCCAACGCTATCCGCGTGCCGCGCGGCGCCTGATCCGCTCCATCAACGCCAAGCAGTTGCCCGCGGGCTTTCCCGTCGACGAGCACTTCAACCCCGCCTACAACCCGTGGGACCAGCGGCTGTGCGCGGTGCCCAACGCCGACCTGTTCAAGGCCATCGGCGACGGCAAGGCCTCGGTGGTCACCAACAAAATCGTCAGGTTCACCGAGCAGGGCATCGAGCTCGAGTCCGGTCAGGTGCTCGAGGCCGACATCATCGTGACCGCGACAGGATTGAACCTGCAGGCGTTCGGCGGGATCGCGCTCAACGTCGATGGCGAGCCGGTGCACCTGCCGGACCGGGTCGCGTACAAGAGCATGATGCTGTCGGGCGTGCCGAACTTCGCGTTCGTGTTCGGCTACACCAACTCGTCGTGGACGCTGAAGGTCGGCCCGCTGTGCGAGCACTTCTGCAAGCTGCTGGCCCACATGGACATCCATGGCTACGACACCTGCTACCCGGAACTCGGCGATCCCGAGATGGCCACCAGGCCACTGCTGGACCTCGACGCCGGCTACATCAAGCGCGCCGTCGACCAGCTGCCGCGTCAAGGCGACAGTGGTCCGTGGCAGATGGTGATGGACTTCCGGCGAGATGTCGAGGTGCTGCGCGACGGACCGGTCACCGACGACAGCCTGCGGTTCGCCACCACGGCGTCGGTACCCCAGCTGGTAGCTGCCTCTTAATCCCGCACCTTTACCACCACTTTGCCTTTGGCGGTGCGGTTCTCTAACGAGGCCACCGCGGCGGCGGCCTCGTCGAGTGGATACACCTCGGGGTCGGGTGCCGGCAGCCGGCCCGAGGCGAGCAACTGTTCCAGCGAGGCCCACTGCTCTTCCAGAGCGCCCGGATGCGTCAAACCCCATGCTCCCCAACCGACGCCCACCACGTCGACGTTGTTGAGCAACAACCGGTTCACCTTGACGGTGGGGATCTCGCCGCCGGTGAAGCCGACCACCAGCAGCCGTCCCGCCGGTGCCAGGCAGCGCAGCGAGTCGGTGAAACGGTCGCCACCCACCGGGTCCATGACGATGTCGACGCCGCGACCGCCGGTCAATTCCTTGACGGCGTCCTTGAAGCCGTCGGCCAGCACGACGTCGGTGGCGCCGGCGGCGGTCGCGATCTCGGCCTTGTCCTGGGTTCCGACGACCGCGATCGTGCGGGACGCACCAAGCACCGGCGCGATCCGCAACGTCGACGTGCCGATGCCGCCCGCGGCACCCTGCACGAGCACGGTTTCGCCCTGCTGCAGCCGGCCCCGCACCGACAGCGCGAAGAACACGGTGAGGTCGTTGAACAGCAGGCCGGCGCCCGCCTCGAAGCTCACGTTGTCCGGCAGCTTGAACACCCGCTGCGGGTCCAGGATCGCGGTCTCCGCCATGGCGCCGCCGATCATCGTCAGCCCGACGACACGGTCGCCCGGCCGCACCTGGCTGTCGGTGGGCGCGCTGCGCACCACGCCGGCGATCTCGGCGCCGACCACAAACGGCGGCTCCAGCTTGTACTGGTACAGACCGCGGCTGAGCAGCGCGTCAGGGAACGCGACACCGGCCGCGTGCACGTCGACGACCACGCCGTCACCGTCGGGTTCGTCGATTTCCGAGACTTCGATCGCGTCCGGGCCCTCGAGCCGCATCACCCGTGCTGCGCGCATGCCACCTCCGTCGTCGCTATCGTCTGCTCTTCGCGCAAGCGCTCATCGCTGCCGTCTGCTCTTCGCGCAAGCGCTCATCGCTTGGTGGCGTGAAAGCCTACTGTTCGAAGGATAAGTTCAGGAATGGAGGCATCAGATGCAGCTAGCGCTGACAGATGACGAGGCGAAATTTCGCGATGAGCTCCGCGAGTTCTACACCACCGAGATCCCGGCCGACCTCCGTGAGCGGATGCGTCTCGGCACCTTGGCGGGCCGCGACGAGATCGCCACCAGCCATAAGATCCTCAACGCCAACGGGCTGGCGGTCCCGCACTGGCCGGTCGAGTGGGGCGGCAAGGACTGGACGCCCACGCAGCACCAGATCTATGTCGACGAGATGCAGCTCGCCTGCGTGCCCGAACCGCTGAACTTCAACACCAAGATGGTGGGACCGGTGATCGCCGAGTTCGGCTCGCAGCAGGTCAAGGAGCGCTTCTTGCCGGCCACGGCCAACCTCGACATCTGGTGGTGTCAGGGGTTCTCCGAACCGGAGGCCGGTTCGGACCTCGCGTCGCTGCGGACCACGGCTCAACGCGACGGTGACACGTACGTCGTCAACGGGCAGAAGACCTGGACGACGCTCGGCCAGTACGCAGACTGGATCTTCTGCCTGGTGCGTACCGACCCACAGGCTCCCAAACGTCAGGCAGGAATCTCATTCCTGTTGATCGACCTCGACACGCCCGGCATCACGATGCGGCCGATCAAGCTGATCGACGGCAGTGTCGAAGTCAACGAGGTGTTCTTCGAAGACGTCCGGGTCCCCGCCGATCAGCTGGTCGGTGAGGAGAACAAGGGGTGGACGTACGCGAAGTTCCTGCTGGGCAACGAGCGCACCGGCATCGCCGCGGTCGGCCGAACCAAGGTTCGGCTCGCAGACGTCAAACGGCACGCCGCCGCCAGGGGCATGCTCGACGACCCGCTGTTCGCGGCACGGTTGGCCGAAGTCGAAAACGAGCTTCTTGCACTCGAACTCACGCAGATGCGGGTCGTTTCAGACTCGGCGGACGGCAAGGCCAACCCGGTGTCGTCGGTGCTGAAGTTGCGTGGCAGTCAGCTGCAGCAAGCCGCCACCGAGCTGCTCGTCGAGGTAGCCGGTCCCGACGCGCTGCCCTACCGGGCCGATGGCGACATCACGTCGCCGGACTGGGCGCAGCGCGCCGCTCCGGTGTACCTGAACTACCGCAAGACCTCGATCTACGGCGGCAGCAATGAGGTGCAGCGCAACATCATCTCATCAACGATTCTCGGATTGTGAGGCTGGCATGGACTTTCAACTGACCGACGAGCAAGTCCTGCTGCGCGACACCACCCGCAATCTGCTGTCACGAAGCTACGACCAGGAGAGCCGCAACAAGATCGCCGACACCGAACTTGGCTTCAGTCGCGATGTATGGAACCAGCTGGCCGAGATCGGCATCCTCGGCCTCGGCTTCGACGAGGAGGCCGGCGGCCAGATCGAGGTGATGGTGGTGATGACCGAGATCGGGCGCCATCTCGCGCCTGAGCCTGTCGTCCAGGCCGCACTCGGACCGGGCAGCCTGATAGCGGAGTCGGGCAGCGACGACCAGCGCAGCATTCTCGACGAGGTCGCCGCAGGCCAGAAGCTACTCGCGTTTGCTCACGATGGCGTCACAAGCGCCGCGCGGCAAGGTGATTCGTGGGCGCTGACGGGTCGCAAGAACCCTGTGCTGGCCGGTGACAGCGCCGACACGCTGGTCGTCAGCGCCACCCTGCCGGATGGCGGCACGGGCCTGTTCCTGGTCGACGCCAAGGCAGTCACCCGGCATCCGTACCGCACGTTCGACGGCAGGCGGGGCGCCCAGATCGACTTCGACGCGACCCCTGCCCAACCCCTCGGTGCCGCGGTCGACGCGTCAGCCCAGATCAGCGCCGCTCTCGTCCGCATGCAGTCGGCGTTCGACGCGGAGGCCGTCGGCGCGATGGAGGAAGCGCTGCGGCTCACGACCGAGTATCTGAAGACCCGCAAGCAGTTCGGCGTGACGCTGAACAAGTTTCAGACGCTGACCCAACGTGCCGCCGACATGTACGTGTCGCTCGAGATGGCGCGCAGCATGTGCAACTACGCCGCGATGTCGATCGCCGATTCAAACCTGGATCCGGTCATCGCATCCCGGGCGAAGCTCCAGATCGGCCGTTCGGGCCGGCACGTCGGCCAGGAGGCTATCCAGCTGCACGGTGGCATCGGGATGACCGCGGAGTATCCGGTTGGCCATTACACCGCACGGTTGACCGCGCTCGAGCAGACACTGGGTTCGCCGGCCGAACATCTGCGCGTGCTGGCGGACCAAGTCGGCGGCTACGGCATCGTCACGCTCGCCGACACTTAAACTGCTGCGACGACACGCCGTGAAACGTCGCGGTGGCTTCAGTCTGGGCGACCCAAGCGACCCAAGCGACCCAAGCCACCCAGCACCGCCTCACCCAACGAGCCGCGCGATCGCTCGCAGCGGGATCGGCAACCACGTCGGCCGGTGCCGCGCCTCATACGCAGCTTCGTAGACGGCCTTGTCCAATTCGTACGCCGACAGCACCGTCGCCCAGGCCCGCGGATCGGCTCCCGCGACCTCCGCATAACCGTCGCAAAACGCCGCCTGGTTGCGATCCACCCATTCGCGTGCGCGAGCGGCCAACTGCTTGCCATGGTCATCGGTGTCGTCCTCCACGAGCCGTTGATACGCCGCGTACTCGTACGAGCGCAGCACTCCCGCGACATCCCGCAACGGTGAATCGGGTCTGCGCCTCTCGTCCAACGGTTGTCCGGGCTCGCCCTCGAAGTCGATCAGCAGCCACGTCTCGGGCGTGCGACGGGTCTGGCCGAGATGCAGGTCGCCATGCACCCGTTGCACGGTGATTGTCTCGCCGACGAGCTTGTGGAACCGCTCTTCGATCGCGGGAGCGTATTGGCGTATCTCGGGCACCGAGGCGGTGGCAGCCGACAGCCGGGCCAGCATCCCGTCGATGGGGAAATCGGCCGACGACGTCCCCATCGCTTCGGCCAGCGTCGCGTGCACCGAGGCGACTGCCTCACCGAGACGGTGTGACTCACCGGCGAAGTCACCGCCCACCTCGTAGGCGTACAGGTCACCCTCGGCGAACAGGTCACGGGTGCTGGCGGTCGCCATATCCCAGCCCCCGGCCGAATTCGCGGCGAATTCTGTCACCATGCCGAGCGGCCAGGCCTCGCGGTCGAGCGACATTTCGATGGATCCCAGCACCGGGGCCACGTGCGGATTGCCCGCCCGGCCCAGCACCCGGTTCAACTCGATATCGGGGTTGATGCCGGGGGCGATCCGGCGGAAGACCTTGAGGATCGCCTCCTGCTCGAAGATCACGCTGGTGTTGCTCTGCTCGGACTCGAACACCCGCGGCGCCGCGTCCGTCGGGAGGGTGGCACCCGGCTCCTTGGCGAACGTCACGTCGCCGCGCGCAGCCGACGAGTCGATCAACGACAACAGGAACTGGGCGGCCTCCGGGTCGTAGAGCGCGTCGTATCCCGTGCGGCCGTCGTCGCTGCCGATCGTCGCGACGTCGGTGTACTCCTCCGGCGGCGCGGTGTCCCACCGCACGATCACCTGGTACCGCTCGGCCGGCCCGTCGGTGTAGGCG
Organism: uncultured Actinomycetota bacterium; assembly: GCA_963828065.1. Lineage (GTDB taxonomy): Bacteria > Actinomycetota > Actinomycetes > Mycobacteriales > Mycobacteriaceae > Mycobacterium. Next base: position 594,062 of record CAWHDL010000004.1, read on the forward strand.
GCGTCGACCAGCATCAGGTCGAGGTCGTCGGCCAGCGGCACGACCCGGGCCGGCTCAACCGAGGACAGCTCGCGGTTGCGCCCGGCATACCAGCGCTGACGCGGAAGCCATTCCGTGAACGGCAGGCTCATTGCATCTCCTCGGACGCGCGAAGCGCAAACCAGTAGAACCCGTGGCCCGGCAGGGTCAACAGATAGGGCAACTGGCCGATGCGGGGAAACTCCACGTTGCCCTTCAACTCCACCGGCACGTACCCGTTCCATTGCTGCAGGTACAGCTCGATCGGCTGGGGGAACCGGGACAGGTTGTTGACGCACAGCACGACGTCGTCTCCGTCTTCGCGCAGATACGCGAGCACCGACGGGTTCGAGCCACCGAGCTCCTTGAATGTGCCGATCGCGAACGCGGGGTGCCGACGGCGCACGCCCAGCATCGTCCGGGTCCAGTTGAGCAGTGACGTCGAGCTGTCGAGTTGTGCCTCCACGTTGACCGACGAATAGCCGTAGATGGGGTCCTGGTTCGGCGGCAGATACAGCTGACCCGGGTTGGCCTTCGAGAAGCCGGCGTTGCGGTCGGGTGTCCACTGCATCGGCGTGCGCACACCGTCGCGATCGCCGAGCCAGATGATGTCGCCCATCCCGATCTCGTCGCCGTAGTAGATCACCGGCGAGCCCGGAAACGACAGCAGGAGCGCGGTGAACAGTTCGATCTGATTGCGGTCGTTCTCCAGCAGGGGGGCCAGCCGTCTTCGGATGCCCACATTTGCCTTCATCTGAGGGTCTTTGGCGTATTCGGCGTACATGTAGTCGCGCTCCTCGTCGGTGACCATCTCGAGCGTGAGCTCGTCGTGGTTACGCAGGAAGATGCCCCACTGCGCGGTGTCGGGGATCGGCGGCGTCTGCGCCATGATTTCCGAGATCGGGATCCGCGACTCGCGCCGGACCGCCATGAAGATGCGCGGCATCAGCGGGAAGTGAAACGCCATGTGGCACTCGTCGCCGCCGGTGTCCGGGTCGCCGAAGTACGCGACCACGTCGCCAGGCCATTGGTTGGCCTCGGCGAGCAGCACCCGGCCCGGGTACTCGTCGTCGATCACCTTGCGGCACCGCTTCAGGAACGCGTGCGTCTCGGGGAGGTTCTCGCAGTTGGTGCCCTCCCGCTCGAAAAGGTATGGCACCGCGTCCAACCGGAAGCCGTCGATGCCGAGGTCGAGCCAGAACCTCAGCGCGTCGATCATCGCCTCCTGCACGGCGGCGTTGTCGTAGTTCAGGTCGGGCTGATGGGAGAAGAACCGGTGCCAGTAGAACTGGTGGCGCACCGGGTCGAAGGTCCAGTTCGACTCCTCGGTGTCGACGAAGATGACCCGGACGTCGGTGTACTTGTCGCTGGTGTCGCTCCAGACATAGAAGTCGCCGTACGGGCCGTCGCGGTCGCGCCGTGATTCCTGGAACCAGGGGTGCGAATCGGAGGTGTGGTTCATCACCATGTCGGTGACCACACGAATACCGCGACGGTGCGCGGCGTCGAGGAGCTCGACGAAGTCCTCGACGGTGCCGAACTCGGGCAGCACCTTGTAGAAGTCGCGGATGTCGTAGCCGCCGTCACGCAGCGGCGAGTCGTAGAACGGCGGCAGCCATAGACAGTCGATGCCCAGCCACTGCAGGTAGTCGAGTTTCTCGGTCAGCCCCCGCAGGTCCCCTGCACCATCGGCGGTCGCGTCGTAGAAAGCCCGGACCAGCACCTCGTAGAACACCGCGCGCTTGAACCACGTCCGGTCGGCAGGCAGTATCCGCGCCTGCCCGAAGTCCTCCGCGGTGGGATGCTCGACCAGGCCGTCTTCTACGTGGCTGCCCTGGACGGGATCCGGGCCGGGATCGTGTTCGTCATCGTTCCTGTCCAGCGTCATCCCCATCAGGGTGTCACCTACCCCGGCTGGCGGAAACCCAATCGTGTCGGGCGCCGTTCAGACTCATGTGCAAAACTCCAGGTCGAAAGACGCAGCAGTTTCGGCGGCTTTCGTCAAGTTGGACACGACAACAGTTGGACACGACAAAAGGATGCTCCATGGCTGACGGCACACAACCGAACGACGGTGAATCGCCGGTCATCGTCGGCCTCTCCGACGCGGCGATGCACATGTATTCCTCGGCGATCCAATCCCTGCCGGACCCGGGTGACGAGCAGTTTCCCGGCCGGGCCGCGGTGATTCTGGCCGGCCTGCGCAAACTCGAATCGGCACTGACCGATGCGGCAGGCCGCAGTAGGACCACGCCCGCGGTGATCGTTGCCCTTTCCACGGTGCGCAGCCGCTACGACGACCTGATGGCCGCGGCGGCGAACTCGCCGGGCGCCACGCTGGGTCAGCGGCTGTACATCGCCCGTGGGCGCGCCAAGCTCTCCCACAAGGAGGCCGGCAACGGTATCGGCATGCGGGCCGACCTGATCGAGGCAGTCGAGGTCGAGGAGACCCCCACCGAAGATGAGGCGGCCCGGATCAAGGAGCTGATCGCCGCTCTCGGCGGCTGAGCGGAAGGAGCAGGGCCGCCGAGACGAGCGACAGAATCGCCAGCGAGGTCACGACCAGCACCTTGTCGCGGCCGTCGTACATCTGCAGCATCGACACGTGGTACCCGAGGTGCAGCACGTTGAACGTGGTCCACGCCGCCGCGGTGATGCGCACCGTTGCGTCGCTTGCAGCGAACCACAGCGCGCCCGCGGTCAGCACCGCCAGCGCCAGGTACATGCCGCCGATGTCCTTCACGAAGTGCTCGTTGTAGGGACCGGTCACCGCGACCCACCGCAGACCGAACCCCGGAAACGCGTCGTACCAGTTTCGCGGCGTCGCGTACGCCCAGAGGCCCAGCGACAGCGCGACGAGCAGCAGAACGGCCAAAAGCACCCTGCGGACTACTAATCTCATGACTATGAGACGCCGGGGCGTCAGGATTTGTGACAATAAGAGAACACCATGAAGTCAACCCTATTGTCGCGCCGCGATCTTGACTTTCTCCTGTTCGAGTGGCTGCGGGTCGACGAGCTGACGAAGCGGGAACGCTTCGCGGAGCACTCCGAGGAGACGTTCGCAGGAGTCCTCGACTTGTGCGAATCAGTGGCCACCCGGTACTTCGCGCCACACAACAAGAAGAGCGACGCCAACGAGCCCAGCTTCGACGGCAAGACGGTCACGATCATTCCCGAGGTGAAGGAGGCGCTCGACGCGTTCGCGCGGGCCGACCTCATCGCGATGGGCATGGACGCCGAACTGGGCGGCGCGCAGCTGCCGATGGCTGTGGCGTGCGCCGGGCTGGCCTGGTTTCATGCCGCGAATACCAGCACAGCGGCTTATGTGCTGCTGACCCAGGCCAACGCGAGCCTGCTGGCCTCCTACGGAACCGCCGAGCAGATCGATGCATTCCTGAAACCGATGCTCGCAGGGCGATTTTCGGGGACGATGTGCCTGTCGGAGCCGCAGGCCGGATCGTCGCTCGCCGACATCGTCACGCGCGCCGAACCGCGCGACTCCGAGCCGCGCGACTCCGAGCCACGCGACTCCGGCCCGTTCGCCGGCACGTACCGCCTGTTCGGATCGAAGATGTGGATCTCCGGTGGCGAACATGAGCTCACCGACAACATCGTGCATCTGGTGCTCGCGAAGATCCCCGGCGGTCCGCCGGGCACGAAAGGCATCTCGCTGTTCATCGTGCCGAAATACCTCGTCGCCGCCGACGGCACCATCGGCGAGCGCAACGACGTTGTGCTCGCCGGGCTCAACCACAAGATGGGGTACCGCGGCACCACCAACACCGTCCTGAACTTCGGTGAGGGCGGGTTCCGTCCCGGCGGCGAGGCGGGAGCGGTCGGCTATCTGGTCGGTGCGCCGCACCGCGGTCTGAGCTACATGTTCCACATGATGAACGAGGCGCGCCTGGGCGTCGGGTTGGGCGCTATCGCGTTGGGCTACACCGGTTATCTGAAGTCATTGGACTACGCCCGCAACCGCCCGCAGGGCAGGCCGGTGACCGCGAAGGACCCGACTGCCGCGCAGGTGCCGATCGTCGAGCATCCCGATGTCAAACGAATGTTGCTGGCGCAGAAATCATATGTGGAGGGTGCCCTTGCATTGGCGCTGTATTGCGGGCGGCTGATCGACATCGGCCACAGCCCCGAAAGCGACGCGGAGCTCGAGTCGTCGACGCTGTTGCTGGACATCTTGACTCCGATAGCAAAGAGCTGGCCGTCACAGTGGTGCCTGGAGGCCAACAACCTGGCCATCCAGGTGCACGGCGGCTACGGCTACACCCGCGAGTATGACGTCGAACAGCACTATCGGGACAACCGGCTGAACCCGATCCATGAAGGCACGCACGGCATTCAGAGCCTGGATCTGCTGGGCCGCAAGGTGGTTCAGCGCAATGGCGCAAGCCTGGCCGCGTTGACCGATATTGTGAACCACAGCGTGTCCGAGGCCGGCGCGCTGGGAGGCGAATCGGCAACGCTGGCAGCACAACTCGGCGTCGCGTGGCAGCGTCTGGTCGACGTCACCACGGGAATGTTCGCGTCGGGCGACATCGAGGCGGCGCTGGCCAACAGCGTCGTGTACATGGAGGCCGTCGGACATCTTGTGATCGCCTGGATGTGGCTGGAGCAGATGCGCGCCGCTCACGGTCGCACCGGCGACTTCTACGACGGCAAGCGGCAGGCCGGCCGGTACTTCTTCCGCTATGAGCTGCCCAAGACGGGGCCGCAGCTGGATCTGCTGGAAAGCCTCGACCGCACCACGATCGAGATGCGCGACGGTTGGTTCTAGCGGCTCGTCCGAGACTCCAGGAGCACAGATGATTTCCGACGACCTCCGCCGGCGCCGCCTCGCGGTCATACAGGAGCACATGGACACCGAGGTCACCCAGGACTTCGACAAAACCCTGGCCACCTTCAATGGCCACCCCCATTACGAAATCATGGCCACCGGCCAGGTCTTCGATGGCGACGCCGAGGTCATGGGTTACTACCTCACGACGAGAACCGCGTTTCCGGACCAGCGTCACGACAATTCCCGATTTCACGTCACGGACGACGCGGTGATCGTCGAATTTGACCTGCTGGGAACAAATCTCGGCGAGTTCTACGGACTGCCCCCGACAGGCAAGGCGTTTCGCGTCCCGATCATTGCAATCTTCTTCTTCGAAGGGGAGCGGATCGTCAACGAGCGCATCTACTTCGACTCGGCCAGCCTGGTCACCCAGATCGGACGCGGCGAACTGCTGAGCCTCGCCGCCCAAGCATCAGATCACCAGAAGTGATCGTCACCGGTTGTCGCGCAACCACGCCAGCACCTGCTCGGCATGCTCGTTCGGCGGGAAGATCGGGTAGAACGCGTGCTCGATCAGGCCGCTGCGGATGATCAACGTCAGCCGCTTGTACAACGACGCGCCGCCGGCTTCGAACGTGGGCAGCCCGACCGCGGCGGCCAGGCTCAACGTGGGGTCGGACAGCATCTGGAAAGGCAGCTGCAGACGCTCGACGACTTCACGCTGGTAGTCGGAATCCTGGCTGGACAACCCGAATACCCGGCCGGCGCCCGCGTCCAGAAGCTCTTGGTAGTGGTCCCGGAAGCTACAGGATTCGGGTGTGCAACCGCGCGCTCCGGGGATCGCATCCCAACCCGAAGGGAGGTCGGTGCCCGGGCGGCCGGTCAGCGGGTAGATGTAGATCACCGAGCGCCCGTCGCCGAGCGCATCGAGGTGGATCGCCTCGCCCGCCGTGCTGATCAGGGTCAGCTCGGGCGATTGAACGCCGGCCAGGTGATCCGCCGCCCCGTCGTCGTCGGGGACCGGTAGGTCCGGCGGCAAGCTCGTGAGGTCCGGCGGCAAGCTCATCGGGAGCCTACGCGTTGACGGCCGCGGCCCGGCGCGCCCTGATGCGCGACTGGAACCTGTTCAGCACGTCGTAGTAGTGGGTCGGGGCGAGCCGGGTGAGGATGTCGAAGAGGTACGCATCCGGGCCAACCAGGATGCGCGCCTTGCCGGCCTCGACACCGCGGTGGATGATCTCCGCGGCCTTGTCCGGCTCGGTCATTGTGATCGCGGCGAATTCGGCAGCCATCTGCTCGTGCGTGCGACCGCGTCCCTCAGGGTCCTTGCGGAACCGCGCGTTGCGCACGATGTTGGTGTTGATCCCACCCGGATGGACGTTGATCGCTGTGACGCCGGTGCCGCGCAGCTCCTGACGCAGCGCGTCGGTGAACCCGCGGACCGCGAATTTGGCCGAACAGTAGGCGCTTTGGTTGGGCATGCCGGCCAACCCGAACACACTCGAGGTGTTCACGATCGCGCCCTCATCCTGCTCGACGAGGATCGGCAGAAACGCCCGCGTGCCGTAGACCACGCCGTGAAAGTTGATGTCCCACAACCATTGGTCATCGTCGGAGTTGGCGTCGAGCACACTTGACGCGACCGCGACGCCGGCGTTGTTGAACACCGCACCCAGGCGGGCCGGCGTCCAGTCCCGCACCTCGTCGGCGAAGTCGCGCTGCGCCTGCGCATCCCGGACATCGAGCACCCGTGCCAGCACCGGGCCGCAAAGGCTCGTCTCGGTTTCCTTCAATCCCCGCTCGTCGATATCGGCGATCGCGACCGGGCAGCTGCCAGCCGAGAGCCGCTGCGCCAGACTGCGACCGATACCCGATGCCGCGCCGGTGATCACCGCGGTGCGGCCGGTGATAGTTCGCGCGGACCGTAAAGATCTTGTCACCGTTGCTCCTCGAGTTCATGCGGGTATGCGTGGTAAGCGTGGGAGACGATGAGGTCAACGAGTCGTGGCCACGCCGGACGCGGCAGGTCGTGACCCATGCCGACGATCGTCTCCCGCCGCGCACCCGGGATCGCCTTCGCGGTCGCGTCGCCCCCGGTGGGATGGACCATCCGGTCTCGGTCGCCGTGGATCACCAGCGTCGGCACCTCGATCTGTCGCAGCTCCCGGCTGCGGTCGCCGGATGCGAAGATCCCGGCCAGCTGCCGTGGCACGCCGTCGGCCGTCTGATCCCGGTCCCAGTCCATTCCCGCGCGCTTCCTGACCCATTGCTCGTCGAACGGAAACCCGTGCGATCCGATGTGCCGGAAAATGCGCACCGCGCGCTCGATTGCCTCATCGCGGTTGCGTGGCGGGCGCGCAGTGGCCAGCCGCCACCAGGTCGACAACGCGGGCCGGCCGATGCGCGGTGCGCCGGTAGTGGACATCAGCGACGTCAGCGTCCCCACCCGCCCCGGATAGTGGGCGGCGACAGTCTGAGCGATCATGCCGCCCATCGAGATACCCACCAGGTGAGCGTCGCGGTAGCCGAGCGCGTCGAGGACGCCCACGGTGTCCCGTGCCATGTCGCCAAGGTGGTACTGACGGGGATTATTGCCTCCCCGCACGATCGCCCACGGCTTCGGCGCCGGAAAGCTCATGTGGGTGGACCGGCCCACGTCGCGGTTGTCGATGCGCGTGACGAGAAAGCCGCGGCTCGCCAACGTCTCCGCGAACTCCTGTGGCCACGCATGAAACTGCTGACCCAGCCCGGGGATCAGCACCATGGGCGGGTCGCCGGCGTCGCCGATAGTGTCACAGCACAACCGAATTCCACGACCGACGTCGACAACGCTCTCTGTCACGCGGACACCATTTCGGTGTCTTGCACCGTCGGCATCGGGGAACCCGGCCCACGGCGGTACACGACCGCTCGACCGCCGCTGCCGGGCGCGGTCGTGACGCCGCGCGAGTGAACCGGCTCGCCCCTGGCGTACGTGGTGCCGAATTCGAATTCACGCAGCAGCGTGCGCAGCGTCACGTTCATCTCCATGTTGGCGAACGCGGCGCCGACGCAGCGGCGCACCCCGCCGCCGAACGGGACCCACGTGTGCGTGTCCGGCGCGGCCCCAAGGAAGCGATCGGGATTGAACGCCTTGGCATTCGGGAAGTTGGCTTCCGACGAGTGCGCCTGCCCAATGCTGACGATCACCACATGGTTCGCTGGAATCACCCACTCCCCGAGCCGTATTCGTTGATGGATCATCCGCAGTGTGCCGTCGACCACCGGCCGTGTCCGCTGCACCTCCCAGATCGTTGCCTGTCGCAGCTCGGACCCGCCCGTGTCGACCTCGGCGGTCAGCCGGGTCAGCAGCCGCGGATGCCGGCGCAGCCGCTCGATCGTCCAGGCCAGCGTGGTGGCGGTGGTCTCGTGGCCGGCGGTCAGAAGCGTCAGCAATTCGTCGGCGACATGGCGATCCGCGATCGGGTCGCCGTTCTCGTACCGCGCCTGCAGCAGCAGCGACAGCACATCGGTGCGCTCGTCGAACGCCGGGTCGGACCGCGCCTCTTCAATGAGTCGGTCGATGACCGCGTCATAGCGGCGCCGGTAGTACAGGAACCGGCCCCACGGGCTCCAGCGGCCGAGGTCGCGCCGCGCGAACGGCGGCATCACGGCCAGCCGCGAACCCAGCGCCACCGCTGGCGGCAGCAGTTCACACAGCTCGTCCAACGCTTCACCTTCGGCGCCGAACACCGCGCGCAGGATCGCGTTGAGGGTGATCCGCATCATCGGCGCAAGCGTCGGGAACTCCTGGCCCTCGGGCCAGCTGGCTATCTCGCGCATCACCTCTTCTTCGATGATGTGCTCGTAGCCCTGCATCCGCTTGCCGTGAAACGGCGGAACCAGCAGCTTGCGACGCTCCCGATGCTCGTCGCCGTCCAGGCTGAACGTGGAGCCCGGACCGAGGATGATGCCGAGGTTCGAGGCCCGGCCGACGAGCTCGGTGCTGGTGGTGAACAGGTCCTTGATCAAGACCGGGTCGCTGATCACCACGGCCTTACCAAAGATCGGGAGGTTCAGAGTGAAAGCTGTGCCGTACCGCTTGGCCAGCACTCCGACTAACTTTGCGCGGGCCCCGATAAAGCCCACCCCCGCGGCGATCTTCGGTATCGGCGGTGCGGGCGGAAGCCGTACGGGGTCGGTCGTCGCCTGGCCCATGTCGTCTCCATTCCGTCGTGGTACTCGAACGTACCACCGTACGGTACTACTCGGTACCGGCCTCCACAACCGTCCGCCCGCCCGGTGCGCCATCCCGGGATGTCGGTATCGTGCCGACGTGACGTCCAGTCCGCAACGCGATCATGGCGACCCGGGCGATGCGCCGTCCGCGCCGCCCCCGCTGACGCCCGTCGCGAATCCCCGCCGTCCGTCCGCTGCCGAGGAGGCGCGCACCATTGCGAGCTCCACCAACATCGGCACGTTGGCGACACTGACGGCCGCCGGGGACCCCTGGGCGTCGTTCGTCACGTACGGTCTGCTGGGCGGCGCGCCGGTGTTGTGCGTGTCCCGGATGGCCGAGCACGGCCGTAATCTCGAAGACGACCCGCGGGCCAGCTTGGCGATCGTCGCGCCCAGCACCGATCCGGATCCGTTGGCCAGTGGCCGAATCACGCTGGCCGGCAACGTGCAACGGCCTGCCGGTGACGAGCAGATCGCCGCGCGGCAAGCGCATCTTGCGGCGGTCACCGCGGCCAGGTACTACATCGATTACAGCGACTTCTCGTTGTGGGTGCTGCATGTGCAGCGGGTCCGGTGGGTGGGCGGCTACGGCCGGATGGACTCCGCAACTGGCGAGGATTACCTCGCGGCCTCCCCTGACCCGGTTCAGCCACTCGCCGGCGCCGCGATCGACCACCTCAACGCCGACCATGCCGACGCACTCGCCGCAATGGCCAGAACGCTCGGTGGCTTTCCGGACGCGGATGGCGCACTGTGCACCGGCGTCGACCGCTACGGACTTGACCTGAAGGTCACCAGCGGTCGCGGAATCGCCTACACCCGAGTCGGTTTCACCCACCCGATCGACGCCGTCGAAGAGCTGCGCTCTGCCGCAGTGGAGTTGGTGCGACAGGCGCAAGCAGCCCAAGGCCCGGTCGAAGGCCCGGTCGAACGCTAAGCCCCTTCTTCATTGTTCAGCAGCGTTTCCGCGGCCAGCATCGACGCCGAGATCGCGGCCGGAAAGCCACCGTAGAACGCGACGTGGGTGATGAGTGCCGATATTTCATCGAGCGTCAGACCGTTGTCGACCGCGCGCCGCAGGTGCGCCGGGAGCTCTTCGGGGCGATAGAGGACCGTGAGCGCTGCCAGCGTGGCGATGCTGCGATCCCGGGGACTGAGGCGCGGGTCGGTCCAGACATCGGAATACAACGGGTTGTCGACGAGCGCGGTCAGTTCGGGTGTGAATCGGCGCGCCGCCTCGCGCGGCGACTCCGGATAGTTCGTCATTCTGCTCACCCTAGGTCGACACGCTTAGTCTCGTTCCCGGTGACGAGCAACCGGTGACGAGCAACCAGCACACCTCCGACGCAGCCGCCGTCGACTTCCTCGGGCCGGGTCACCCCCGGCGATGGGGTCAACGAACTCGACCACATCCATGCCCTGCGCCCGCGGTTTCCCGCGTGGGTCACCGTCGTCGGTTCGGGCGTTGGCTGCACCTCGGCGAAGAGAGTCTGCGGGCACTGGTGCCGCCACTCGCGTTGTTCCTGCCCGGCACGGCGATCACGCTGGGGGTCATCGAGCTCACCACCCGTGAGATCGTTTCCGGCTCGGCCCGACTCATCGCCGGGTTCATGCGGCTGGCCCAGTTGGCGTTCGGCATCTTGATCGCGACCCAGGTTATGGGAGTCAGTGCGGTGGAGCTCAGCACGGCACCGGTGAACAAGTTCGGGGCGTGGGCACCGTGGTTGGGAGTCGCGGTCTACGCGATCGGCATCATGCTGCATTTTCGGCCCTCCGACGCGATTCCTGCCGTGGCTGATGGCCGTCCTGTTCGCCGCATATCTCGGGCAATTTGTCACCAACATCCTATTCGGCAGCTACGCAAGCGGATTCGGTGGTGGTTTCGTGCTGATGATGTTCGCGTTGGCACTGTCACTGCATCCCGACACTCCACCTTCCGCGGCGCTGCTGGCGCCCGGATTCTGGTTGTTGATACCGGGTTCGATCGGCTTGATCGGCGTCACCCAGCTCGCCGGTTCCGACAGCACCGCCGCGGTCACCGTAACGCTGATTTCGATGATCGCGATCGCGCTCGGTCTTCGAACGGGGCTGCTGCTGTTTCGCGCCCTGCGTCAGCTCGGTGGTCTTCAACGGGGCGAATAGCAAATTCCCCATCGGGCGCCTGCCGCTACATGGCCCCACCTAGATGGCCGAATCCGCTGGCGAAGTCTCGATTCTCCTGTAACGTGCAAATGTAAGCGACAGCGTTGATCTGCGGATTTCCACGCTGCACAAGTATGCAAGCCCGCCGCAGAACGGCTGGTCGGGCATAGATAGGAAACATCATGAGGTCACGCAGGGTTCGTTGTCTCGCAGCTGTTGCGGGCACGAGTGCTCTGATCGCAATGGGTGGGCTTACCGCGGCATGCGGTGGCAAGGGAGAGGAAAAGCCCTCCACCACAACCACAACCACAACCACAACCACAACCACCACGACGACCACGACGACCCCGCCGGTGTCCTCGACGGTGAACGATATCAACCCCGGCGGCCCCAACTTGTTCACGCCGACACCCGTGCAACCCGCCCCCACGGTGTCCACGCACAAGCGCCAAGCAAACCAGAACGGGTAGGCCCTGGGAGCGATCGCGGTGCGGAGACGAATTCCCATATCGCCGCCGGGCCATAGTCGACGTCCGACGCGTGCGCGTCGATTGTGGGCACTGGCGGCGGCCGGCCTTGTGTTGCTTGCGGTCTCCGATCTGAGGCCGTGGCCGTTGGCGAACCAGCCCGCCGTCATCGGCGGTCCGCTGGCGTTTTTGCTCGCCGGCTCCACCGACCTCGGCCCGGCGACCGGGCAGGTACGGGTCACCGCGGCACTGAACGACCCGCGCCGGCCCGAAACGCTGATGGCGTGGGCGAGCAGCAACGGTCTGTCGGTGCGCTGGCGGCCGGGAGACAATTGGGCAGTCATCGAGGGTGCGCCCACGGCTGTCGCCGACACCTTCGGGGTGTCCGTGCACAACTATCGGGGCCGCCGCGGGCAGGTGTTCTACGCATCGCCGCAGCAGCCATCCGTGCCCGCGTCGGTGCAGGGCGAAGTCAGTGGGCTGGGCCGCATCCTCGGGTACACGCCGCATCACATGGCGCGCCCGCCGATGGCGCCACGGAGAGAGGGGCTGACCCCCGCCGAGCTGCTGACGGCCTACAACGCCGGCAGGCTCGCGTCGACCGGTTTCACCGGCAAGGGCATGACGATCGTCTTCTTCGAGTTCGACGGCTTCGACCAGCGCGACCTCGATTCCTTCTCCGACCTTTCGGAGTTGCCGCGCTTCACGCCGACCCTGGTCGGCGGTGAACCCGGCAAGCCCACCGGCGAGGCCGTGATGGACCTCGAGGTGGCGCACGCGATCGCCCCCGACGCGCGCCTGGTCGTCGTAAACGCCGTTCCCACCCTCCAGGGCGACGGCAACTTCGAAAAGATCGGCCGCATGTTCGAGCAGGCCGACCGGCAGTTCCCCGGGGCGGTGTGGAGCCTGTCGATCGGGTGGGCGTGCGACAAGCTGTTGACCGCAGCCGATTTGGTGCCGGTGCGGGCGGCCCTGGCCGAGGCGCAATCGCACGGTACGTCGGCGTTCGCTGCCACCGGGGACAACGCCGGCCTGCAGTGCAAAGGCGGCGAGGACTTTTCGTCGCCGCCGGGGAATTCCGACATCGGGCTGGACGCGGTCTCATCGCTGCCCGAGATGACCGCCGTGGGGGGCACCGCATTGTCGCTCGACGGGACCGGGGTGTGGCTCGCCGAGCAGGCCTGGTTCAACTCGCCGCTGAGCATCGGCAGCAGCGGTGGGGTGTCGGCGCTGTTCTCGCGGCCCGACTTCCAACACACCGTCTCGTCGAGCCGCGACGCCACGCACCGGCTCTCACCCGACGTCGCCGCGGCAGCGGACCCGTTGACCGGAGCGCGGATCGTGTTCGACCAGCAGATCCACATCGGCGGCGGCACTTCGCAGGCAGCACCGATCTGGGCCGCGCTCGCCGCGGTGATGGACCAGTACCTGATCGCTGACGGTGGCAGGAGGCTCGGCGCGTTGAACCCGATGCTGTACCGGATCGCGGCCGGCGCCACGCGGCCCGCCTTTCGCGACGTGAGCCTCGGTGCGAACGCCGTCGACACCGCGACCCCCGGATACGACCTGGTCACCGGTCTCGGCCCACCGAACATCGACAACCTCGTCCGCAATCTGCTCGACATCCAAACCACCGGCAATGAGTAGCCCGGACGGCGTGCCGACGGCGGACTGCCCGATCTGCGAACACGACGTCCCGGCAGGCGCGTTCTGCGGATACTGCGGATCGCACCTCACGTCGCAACGCGGAGACGGACCGGCCTGGCTGCGGTTGCGGACATACAGCGCGGCGGCGGGGGAACATGTGCTGCTGCCGTCGGTCGCGAGCACGCTGTTCCCGCACCTGCACCAGCGCGCACGAGGGCCGTTCCGGCTGTCACTGATCATCCTGGTGATCGCGCTCGTCGCGTGCGCGGTGCTGCGGTGGCAAGCGCCGCTCGTCGCGGTCAGCGCGCTCGGTCTGCCGGTGCTGTTTTACCTCTACCTGTACGAGTCCGATGCGTTCGCGGACCTGCCCCGCCGCGCCCTGCTGGTCATCGCGGTGGTCTCCGCCGGCCTCGGCGTCGGATGGGCGTGGCTGACCGGGGCGGTCATCGCGCAAAGCTACGCCGTCGCGTTCCAGGCCAGCATGGAGTTCAAACAGCCGCTATGGGAGGGCCTGGCCATTCCGGTGAGCGGCGCAATCGTGATGCTGGTCCCGATCGTGCTCGCGCGTCTGTCACATGTTGGCACCCACGAATCGTTGGACGGCTTCGTGATCGGGGCCATCGCGGCGATGAGCTTCACCGCCGCCGCCACGCTGACGCGGCTGGCCCCGCAGTTCAGCACCGGCCTGATGGCAAGCGACCGGCCCCTCGTCGGGCTCATCGCCGAAGCAGGCATCCGTGGTGTCGCGATGTCGCTTACCGCAGCCGCCGCCGGTGGCATGGTCGGCGTCGCGCTGTGGTTCACCCGCCCGGACCCCGCCCACCAACATCAAGGGCAGTGGCTCGCCGGCCCGGTGCCCGCAATCACCGTGGTGCTGATTGCCTTCGCGGTTGTGGGGGTGACCGACGCGTCCCCGGTAGCCGAGACCTGGCAGTTGGTCATCCACCTGGCTGTCGCGCTGTTGATGGTGCTCGCGTTGCGGATCGTCGTGCACATGGCCTTGCTGCGCGAAAAGCACGACACGATCACCAAGGAACCGTTGCTGTGTGAGGACTGCGGCCATGTCGTGCCCGATATGGCGTTCTGCCCGGCCTGCGGGGTCGCCACCCGCGCGTCGTCGAGAACATCGCGGGCCGCGCGCCGGCACGCCCGCCCGGTGCGCATCGAGCCCCCGCACCAGGGCCCATGACCGCCCCCTCCAGCCCGGCCCCGGCGGGCGAGACCGTCTGGCCCGGATACGCGCTGCCGCCCGGGTCGTATGCGGCCCCACCGGTAAGCCACACGTCGCATCGCCGGCTGCTGCTGCGGTTGGCCGCAGGCATCGGCGTACTGATCGTCGCGGCCGTGGTCGTGTTCAAGCTGCTCACACCGCCCACTCCGCGATATGTCTGCCCACCGGATTGCGGGCAGCCCCCATTCGGCACGCCGGTGGAGAGGTTGCCCCGGTTCACATCGCCGAGCGGCGACTTCTCGGTCTCCTATCCAGGCCAGGGCAGTGCATACACCGTCACGATGAAGCCGAACGGGATCGTGGCGGACTTCACCGGCGGCGACAAGGGCACCCTGCAGTTGTTCAGTGAGCCCGCCGTGGGGCGCACGCCTCAGGACATCGCGCAGTCGCTCATCGGCCAGACCTACCCCGACGCCGTGAAGGACTACGAGATACCCAATGCGATGGTCGGCTACCAACTCGGATACGGCGCGGTCTCCGACGTCTACCCACAAGATGGCTCCGGTAAATACATGCGGTTACGGGTGGTGGTAATGGTGGCGGTGAAGAACGGGCTCGCCCTGATCGCCACCGCCGCCGGGCCCTACCACAAGTTCTCCCCCGACTTCGGCACCGGTCAGCCGTCGGGCGCCAACCTTCAACTCGCGCTTGACATGGCCAAGTACGTCAACAGCTTCAGCTGGCGCGGCGATCCCCCGCGGTGAGTCGCGGCGTCAGCCGGTCGGGACCCACATCGGCGCCCGCACGCAGGTCCGCGATCAGCTCCGCGCAGTAGGCGACGAGTCCGGCGGCGTCGATCCCATGCGGTACCGGCCGGCCGCTCGCACCGAGCCCGGCCGCGGCGCGCTCGAGCAGCGCACACGCACCCTTGGCGTTGCCGCGCTGGACGTGCGTGATACCGACGGCCAGTTGCGCGAGGCTCTGCCAGAGCGTCCGTTCCCCATCCGGGCCGTTCTTCCACGCGGCCTCCAGCACCTCGTGAGCGTTGAACGCGAGCCCGCGGTCGAGTAACTCCTGTGCGTAGTCGAGGGATTCGCCGGGCGGCAGGTCAAGGTCGTCGGGGATCCGGTCGACCCCGTCACTGCCGCGCGGAAGCGGCCTGCCGAGCGGGTCGCGCGGGCGTGCGTTCCGGGCAGACCCGGACGCATCGCGGTCGCGCCGTGCCATGCCCCCATCATGGCAACTGCGGTCGGCTCCGTCCTCTGCTCTTCGCGCAAGCGCTCATCGCCGCTGTCTGCTGGTTAGTCCTTGTGCTCCGTGAATCTTGGGGGAATTGTGGGTAACTAACTCCGACGGCCAAAGGCGATCAGGGACTGGAGGAATGTCGTGGCAGACAAGGCGGGCACAACTCGAGGGGGTGGTGCCGCGCCGAGCGCGGACAATCCCGCGGCCATCCGCAATGTGGTCCTGGTCGGACCGTCGGGGGCCGGAAAGACCACACTCGTCGAGGCGCTCCTGGTCGCCTCCGGGGTGTTGCCCAGGGTCGGCTCGGTCGTCGACGGCACGACGACCTGCGATTTCGACGAGGCGGAGATCCGGCAGCAGCGCTCGGTCGGTCTGGCATTGGCGCCCCTGGTGCACGACGGCGTCAAGGTCAACTTGATCGACACCCCCGGCTACGCCGACTTCGTCGGAGAGTTGCGCGCCGGGTTGCGAGCGGCGGACTGCGCGCTGTTCGTGATCGCGGCCAACGAAGGCGTCGACGAGCCGACGAAGTCGCTGTGGAATGAATGCGACCGGGTCGGCATGCCGCGTGCGGTGGTGATCACCAAGCTCGATCACGCGCGCGCAAACTACGACAGCGCGCTTGCCGAAGCCCAAAATGCTTTCGGCGACAAGGTGTTACCTATTTACCTGCCGGCAGGCAACGGGCTGATCGGCCTGCTGTCACAGACGCACTTCGGGTACTCCGACGGCAAGCGCAGCACACAGGCGGCACCGGATCCCTCATACGCCGGTCAGATCGAGGAGCACCGCGGCACGCTCATCGAGGGCATCATCGAGGAGTCCGAGGACGAGTCGTTGATGGAGCGCTACCTGGGCGGCGAAGAGATCGACCAGGCGGTGCTGATCAAGGATCTGGAGACGGCCGTCGCGCGCGGTTCGTTCTTCCCGGCGATTCCGGTGTGCAGCGGGACGGGCGTCGGCACGATGGAACTGCTCGAAGTCGCCACCAGCGGATTCCCGTCGCCATTGGAGCACCCGCTGCCCGAGGTGTTCACCTCGCAGGGAGCCCTGCGGGACGGCCTCACCTGCGATCCGGCCGGGCCGCTACTGGCCGAGGTCGTCAAAACGACATCGGATCCCTACGTCGGCCGGGTAAGCCTGGTGCGGGTGTTCTCCGGCACGATCACACCCGACGCGACCGTCCACGTGTCGGGCCATTTCACGTCCTTCTTTGGCGAGGGCTCCGGTTCCACCGCACACGCGGACCACGATGAGGACGAACGCATCGGGCCGCTGTCGTTCCCGCTCGGCAAGCAGCAGCGGCCGGCCTCGGCCGCGGTGGCCGGTGACGTCTGCGCGATCGGGCGACTGACCCGTGCCGAGACGGGCGACACGTTGTCCGACAAGGGTGAGCCGCTGGTACTCAAGCCGTGGACAATGCCCGAGCCGCTGCTGCCCGTCGCGGTGCAGGCGCACGCGAAGACCGACGAGGACAAGCTGGCGGTGGGGTTGCAGCGGTTGGCAGCCGAAGATCCGACGCTGCGCATCGAGCAGAACCAGGAGACGCACCAGATCGTGCTGTGGTGCATGGGCGAGGCCCACGCTGGTGTGGTGCTCGACGGGCTCGCCAACCGCTTCGGCGTCACGGTCGACACCATCGATCTGCGGGTGCCGCTGCGAGAGACGTTCTGCGGCAAGGCGAAGGGCCACGGCAAGCACGTCAAGCAGTCGGGCGGGCACGGCCAGTACGGCGTGTGCGACATCGAGGTCGAGCCGCTGCCCGAGGGCTCTGGATTCGAATTCGTCGACAAGGTCGTCGGCGGCTCGGTGCCGCGCCAGTTCATCCCCAGCGTGGAGAAGGGTGTTCGCGCGCAGATGGACAAGGGGGTGACGGCGGGCTATCGGTTGGTCGACATCCGGGTGACGCTGCTGGACGGCAAGGCGCACAGCGTCGACTCGTCGGACATGGCGTTCCAGATGGCGGGTGCGCTGGCGCTGCGCGAGGCGGCCGCAGCGTCGAAGATCAACCTTCTCGAACCGGTCGACGAGGTGTCTGTCGTGGTTCCGGACGATCTGGTCGGCGCGGTGATGAGCGACCTCTCGGGCCGGCGCGGCCGTCTGCTCGGCACCGACAACGTCGGCGACAACCGCACCGTGGTGCGGGCCGAGGTGCCCGAGGTGGAGCTCACGCGTTACGCGATCGACCTGCGGTCACTGTCGCACGGCGCAGGGTCGTTCACCCGAACCTTCAGCCGCTATGAGGCCATGCCGGAATCGGCCGCGGCGAGGGTGAACGCCAGCGCCTGAGCGTCGGACCTGGATAATTGCTGACCTATTGCTCCTATTGCTCACGTTCGAGCAACGATTCGGCATTTTCGGTCGCGGCCGCGATGGCCGCGCTGACTAACCCCATCACCCTTTCCCGCACCCGCGGCTTGTCCGGCATGGGCCCGCTGAGCCGGCCGACGAGGTCGAGCCGCGAAGCGCTCAGCCATGCCGTCAGCTCAGGATCTTCCAACCACCGCATCTGATTGCGGTTGTCAGCGATCGCCAGCCGCAGCCAGTCGAGATCCGAGTCGGGATGCGGCACCGGCGTGCACAACTCGTTCATGGTCAACTCATCCGGCCGTGTCGCTTCGATGTGTGCGATGAACGCGGCGCTGAAGACCTGCTGGCAGCCCCGCAGGCTCTGCAGCGTGATGCGGTCGGCGTCGAATACCGCGGTGGCAGGGCGCCTTTCCGCCCCGTCGGCCGTGCAGTCGATGAACAGGGTCGACGCATCCGTGGCGGTTTCCCCGCCCTCGAGCAGCATCTTGTCCGGTTCGATACCTTTCACATGCCCCATCCGCACGACATCTGTGATCCGGCGCAATTCGTCGAGCTCGGCGTTCGTCACTGTGGCGCAGCGGTACATCGTCGGGCGAACCGCCCGATCGAGACGCAGCAGACCCCCGCTGTCCTCGAGGCGACCGAACAGATCCGCCACCGACGTCGCCAGTGTCATGGCCTCGATGCGAGCCGCGATAGCCGCCCCGCTACGGCGCGTGAACGACGCTCCCGGCTGCAGAAGCGTCCGGTCCAGCAGCCAGGCGTCCCGCGGCATGATCCAGGTCAGCCGGTCCGGCGAAACACCTTGGCGCAGCAGCCACAAGCACGCGTCCATCCCGGTTTTGCCCGCGCCGATGATCACGTAGCGACTCCGGCCCGCAGCGCGCCGTGGCAGGTCATTCGGTGGCACACAGTCGACCTCGGCAGCGACGGCATACTCCGGCGGCCGCATCGAGGGCACCACGGTGTGCATGTAGGTGGCGTCGACGACGGCCCGTCGCGCGGTGACGGTGTACTCCTCGCCGCCGAGTGTGCTGAACCGGCCGTCGCCGTGGTACTCGCTCATCGGGAAGTACGACACCCGCCCGGATGGCAGCAGGTGCTGCTGCATCACCTGGTCGAAGTAGGCGCACACCTCACCCCCGGTGGCGAGTTCGTAGAGGCCCGCATTCCAGCCGACCGCATCGATGACGTCGCTGCCCAGCTTGCGGGAGTTCACCCCGTAGAACGCCGACGGCTGATGCAGCCGGACGAACGGGTATGCGTTGGTCCAGTGTCCGCCCGGCGCCTGCTCGCGGTCGACGACGACCACGCTCGCCTCGGTCTCCGACACGAGAGTGTCCGTGAACGCCATGCCCATGGCGCCGGCGCCGACCACCAGGTAGTCGGCCGAGATCTCCCCAGGAGCGCTTGCCCGCATTGGACCGGACCATAGCAATCCCGCCACGCGATGCGGTCAAATGGGGCATGGCCGCAACCACCCCGTTCCGCATCGCCGTCCCCGATGAAGATCTCGACGACCTCCGCCGGCGGCTGGCTCGCACCCGCTGGCCGGAGCCCGAGTGCGTCGACGACTGGAGCCAGGGAATCCCGCTGGACTACACGCGAGAGCTCGCGGCGTATTGGGCGGACGGCTACGACTGGCGTGCCCGCGAGGCGCTGCTGAACCGGTTCGACCAATTCACCACCGAGATCGACGGGCTCGACATCCACTTCATCCATCAGTCCTCGCCGCACGACGACGCGTTCCCGCTGATCATCACCCATGGCTGGCCGGGCTCAATCGTCGAGTTCCACAAGGTCATTGAGCCGCTCACGGATCCGACCGCACACGGCGGACGGGCCGAGGACGCGTTCCACGTCGTGTGCCCGTCCCTTCCGGGCTACGGGTTCTCCGGCAAGCCGACGCGCACCGGGTGGGGCGTCGGCAAGGTCGCCGAAGCGTGGGAAACGTTGATGACCCGGCTGGGCTACGACCGCTACGGTGCGCAGGGCGGCGACTGGGGCGGGGCGGTCACAACGACGATCGGGCGCAACGCCGGCGACAATCACTGCGCGGGAATCCACCTGAACATGCCGATCGCGTTTCCGCCCGCCGGAATGACCAAACCGACCCCCGAGGAACAGGCCGCGCTCGAGTCCATGGAGCAGTACCAGAAGTGGGATTCGGGCTACTCGAAGCAGCAGTCGACCCGCCCGCAGACCCTGGGGTACGGCCTGGTGGATTCCCCGGCCGGCCAGCTGGCCTGGATCGTCGAGAAGTTCTGGTCGTGGATGGATTGCGATGGCCATCCCGAGAACGTGCTGACCAAGGACGAACTCATCGACAACGTGATGATGTACTGGGCCACCGCGTCGGCGGCATCGTCGGCGCGGATGTACTGGGAAAGCTTCACCTTCTTCGGTGAGTTCGGGCGCGTCGAACTGCCGACGGGCATCGCGGCGTTTCCGAAGGAGATCTTTCGGGCACCGCGCCACTGGTGCGAAGCGATGTACAACGTCACCCACTTCACGACGATGCCGCGGGGCGGGCATTTCGCCGCGTTCGAGCAACCGGAGCTGTTCGTCGACGACGTCCGCAAGTTCTTCGCGACGGTGCGGTGACTGCGAACCCGTCAGTCATCCACGAAGACGACGTGCTTGTCGACATCATCGCGGCCGACCCGGATGTTGTTCGGCGGGAAGTCCGGGTCGGGGTAGCCGATCGCGACCCCACACAGGATCGTCAGCTCCGGCGGAATGTCGAGTTCCTGGCGGACGATCGCGGGATAGCCGGCAATCGACACCTGAACGCAGGTGCCGAGACCACGCGCGGTCAGCGCCAGAAGCAGTGTCTGCAGGAACATCCCGACGCCCATGCTGTCGACGACGCCGAGTTCGCGGTGCATACACACGACGCCGCCCAGCGGCGCGCGAAAGAACTCCCAATTGCGCAGCACGGCCATCCGCCGGCCTTCCGCATCATCGCGGGCGATTCCCATCGCCCCGTACACGACAGCGCCGAGTTCACGGCGCAGGTGTGCATGGGACTCGGGAAGCTGCGGCACATTCGGCGGTTTGGCACGCGCCGCCGCCAACATGGCCGCCACTAACCGCTCGCGCGCCGCACCCGTGGTGAACACCACGTGCCACGGCTGGACGTTGGAGTTCGATGGCGCACACATGGCCAGCGCCAGGGACTCGTCAACCAGATGTCGCGGCACCGGGTCGGGCAGGAACATTCGTGTCGCACGGCGCTGCCGGATCGTTTCATCGAGATCGAACATGATGCTCCTTCTCGGGGCATGGTGCCATCGTTGATGACCTTCGGGGCCGGCGCGCGTCGCCCAACCGTACTGCTGGTTCACCACCCGCCGCCCTGAGTAATGTCGGAAGCCATGAAGTGGACGACCTATCGCGGCGATGACGGCGACCGGGTCGGCGTCCTCACCGATGAGTCCATCTACTCGCTCCCGGCCGGCACGCGACTGATCGACCTCGTCGCCCGCGGCCCGGATGGATTGCGGGCGGCCGCAGACGAGGCGCTGCGGCACCCCTCGGAAGTGGTGCGCGTCGACGAGGTCCGGTTGCGGGCGCCGATCCCCACTCCGCCGTCGATCCGCGACAGCCTGTGCTTCTTGGACCACATGCGCAACTGTCAGCAGGCGATGGGCGGTGGCCGGGTCCTCAAGGACACCTGGTACCGGATTCCCGCGTTCTACTTCGCTTGCCCGTCAACCGTTTTAGGGCCCCACGACGACGCACCGATGGCGCCCGGAAGTGCGTGGCAGGACTTCGAGCTGGAGATCGCGGCGGTCATCGGCGTGGGCGGTAAGGATCTGTCGGTCGAGCAGGCAGAAGCCGCGATCATCGGGTACACGATCTTCAACGACTGGTCGGCGCGCGACCTTCAGAACATGGAAAGCCAACTGGGCATCGGACAAGCCAAGGGCAAGGACAGCGGAATCACCCTTGGGCCCTACCTGGTGACGCCCGACGAACTGGCTCCGTACCGCCGCGACGGCCGACTGGGCCTGGCGGTGACCGCGCTGGTCAACGACCACGAAATCGGCTCCGGGACAACGGCAGACATGGACTGGAGCTTCGCCGAGGTCATCTCGTACGCGTCGCGGGGCGTGACGCTCAACCCGGGCGATGTCATCGGCTCCGGCACCGTTCCCACCTGCACGCTCATCGAGCACCTCGATCTCACCGCACCGGACGCCTTCCCCGGTTGGCTGCACGACGGCGACACCGTGACGCTGCGGGTCGAAGGACTGGGCCAGACCCGCCAGGCGGTCAGGGCCACCCCTCGCCCGCTTCCGCTACCGGCGCGCTCGAACCCGGACGCCAAGCCGAAACCCGTTCGCATCAACCCGGCGCCGGCACCCATTCCCTACGTACGCGGCCTGCACAGCGTCGGCGACCGGGTGTGGGCGTGGACCCTGCCCGACGGCGGATACGGCTGGAGCAATGCGGGTCTGATCGCCGGCGACGGTGCGTCGCTGCTCGTCGACACGCTGTTCGACTTGCCGCTCACGCGCGAAATGCTCGCCGCAATGCGGCCGATCACCGACGGTGCGCCCATCACTGACGCGGTGATCACGCACTCCAACGGCGACCACACCCACGGCAACCAGTTGCTCGACGGTTCCGTGCGAATCATCGCCGCACGAGGCACCGCCGAGGAAGTCGCGCACGGGATGGCGCCGGAGATGCTCGCGATGACCCAGGTCGCCGACCTCGGTCCCGTCGGAACCCCGTATGCCCGAGAGCGATTCGGGCCCTTCGACTTCGGCGGGATCACCGTGCGTAACGCAGACCAGACTTTCGACCACGACCTGAGCGTCGACGTCGCCGGCAGGCAGGTGAGACTCCTCGACCTCGGACCCGCTCACACCGCCGCCGACACAGTCGTACACGTGCCAGACGCCGGCGTCCTCTTCGCGGGCGACTTGCTGTTCATCGGCTGTACCCCGATCGTGTGGGCCGGGCCGATCGCGAATTGGGTTGCCGCATGCGACACGATGATCGCCCTGGATGCCCCGACCGTCGTCCCGGGCCACGGTCCGATCACCGACCCCGACGGTATCCGCGCGGTCCGCGGATACCTCGTTCATGTCTCCGAGCAGGCCGAAGCCGCATACCGGCAAGGGCTTTCGTTCGCCGAAGCCGCCGACACCATCGACCTCGGCGAGTACGGCAACTGGCTCGACGCCGAGCGCCTAGTTGTCAACGTTTATCAGCGGTACCGCGAACTCGATCCGAACATCGCGGAGCTGCCGGTGCTCGCGCTGATGACGATGCAGGCGGAGTGGCACGCCAAGCACCGTCAGACGTGACACCATGACTAGCCTGTACTGCTCGAACGAATCCATCCCAGTGGATTGATGACGGAAGGGAGCTGCCATGCGGTTGTCGACTCGCAACCAGTTGCCCGGCACGATCGTGGAGGTCGATCTCGGCAGCGTCATGGCGACGGTGAAAGTGCGCCTCGACGGCGATGACCACGTGGTGACCTCCTCGATCACCAAGGACGCCGCGGTTGAACTCGAACTCGAGGCCGGCCAGCGCGCTACGGTCTTCATCAAATCGACCGACGTGACCATAGGCGTGGATTAGCAGGCCCGAGGCCCGCAAAGCCAGGACTGAGCCGTGCAAACGAATCCCACCACCGAGTCGGTGCACCGCTCGGTCAATGCTGCGGACACGGCTCGCCTGGCGGTCGCGGTCGGCGCGCTCGGTGTCGTGTTCGGGGACATCGGAACCAGCCCGATCTACACCATCCAGACGGTCTTCAACCCGAGCGACCCGCACCCCGTGCCGATCTCCGAGCACAGCATCTACGGCATCGTGTCGCTGGTCTTCTGGTCGGTGATGATCATCGTGACCTATACCTACGTGACGCTGGTGATGCGCGCCGACAACCACGGCGAGGGCGGCATCATGGCGCTGATCACGCTGGTCATCAAGTTTGGTCGCACGCGGCTCCCCGGACCCGGTCGCACCGTCATGATCCTGGCGTCGTTGGGAATCTTCGGGGCGGCGCTGTTCTTCGGCGACAGCATGATCACCCCTGCGATCTCTGTGCTGTCGGCGGTCGAGGGTCTCAAAGTCGTCGAACCCCGGTTCGCCGACTGGATCGTGCCGATCACCGCGGTGATCATCGTGGCGCTGTTCGCGGTGCAGCGGCACGGCACCGCGACCGTCGGCCGGTTCTTCGGGCCGGTGATGATCCTGTGGTTCGTTGCGATCGGCGCGTGCGGGGTGACGGGCATCGTCGACCGGCCGGAAATCCTGAAGGCGCTCTCACCGACCTACGCGATCGGCTTCATGGTCGGGCACTTTCACATCGCCTTCTTCGCGTTGGCCGCGGTGGTGCTCGCGGTCACCGGCGCCGAAGCGCTGTACGCCGACATGGGCCACTTCGGCCGGCCGGTGATCGTCCGCGCCTGGCTGTTTCTCGTCCTGCCGGCGTGCACGCTGAGCTATTTCGGCCAAGGTGCGCTGCTGCTCGCCGATGAGCGCAACGCAAGCGCGCCGTTCTTTCTGCTCACCCCGGAATGGGCGCGAATTCCCATGGTGCTGTTGGCCACAGCGGCAACGGTCATCGCGTCGCAGGCCGTGATCACCGGGGCGTATTCGGTCGCCTCGCAAGCCGCGCAGCTCGGTTACCTGCCCCGGCTTCGGATCGCCCACACCTCGGAGTCCACGATGGGCCAGATCTACGTGCCGTGGATCAACGGCGTGCTGATGGTGTCCGTTCTCACCCTGGTCTTCGCGTTCCGGAGTTCCGAGGCGCTGGCATTCGCGTTCGGCATGGCGGTGACCGGGACGATCACCATCACCACTCTGCTGTTCTTCTATCTCGCGCACACCCGGTGGCATAAGCCGCTGTGGCTGGTGCTGATTGGTGGCGGCAGTCTCCTGTTCGTCGACTTGATGTTCTTCGCGGCGAATCTGACCAAGTTGGTTCACGGAGCGTGGCTGCCGCTGCTGATCGGCATCATCGCGTTCACGGTGATGACAACCTGGCAGCGGGGCCAAGAGATCGTCACGGCCGCCCGCGAGAAAGCGGAGGGTCCGCTACGCGAATTCGTCGACCACGTCACCCACTGCGACCCGCCGCTGGCACGCATTCCGGGGACGGCGGTGTTCCTGAACCGGGGCAGCGAAACGGCCCCTCTGGCGATGCGGGCGAACGTGGAACACAATCGCGTGCTGCACGAGCATGTGGTGATCATGTCTCTCGACACCGTGCCGGTGCCGCGCGTCCCGGACGCAGCGCGTGCACAGATCGACGATCTCGGCTACGCCAGCGACGGCATCTTCCACGTCAATGCGCGCTTCGGCTACATGGAGACGCCCAATGTGCCGCGCACACTGCAGCTACTCGATCCGAGCCAGACCGAGGGTCAGATCGCCATCGCGGCCGCTTCCTACTTCTTGTCGAAGCTCGAACTGACCAAAGGCGACGCACCGACGATGGCGCCATGGCGCAAGCAACTGTTCATCGCGACGTCCTACATCGCCGCCGACGCCGCGGACGTCTTCGGCCTGCCCTTGGACCGCACCGTGATCATGGGGTCGCGCATCGAGGTCTAAAGCGTCTGCTTCAGTTGGGTTTTGGCTGCCTTCACGAGTTCCGCGGCATCGCGGCCGGCCTGCTTGGCCTTATCGTGGGCGTCCGTGGCGGCGTCGAGCTCGCGCTTGGCCTTGTCGAGTTCCTTGCGCGCCTCTTGGTGACGCCACCGCGCGGAGGTGAGCGCCGTGTACCGTTCGCTCAGCGCAGCGTCGGCCTCGGACTTCGCGCGCTCCGCAGCGGCCAACGTCTGTCTCGCCCTGTCGGGTTGCTCACGCGCCGGCTCCCGGTCACTCTGCTTTTCGGGAATGTCGCGGTCTGTTTTCCTGTTGGCGCCGTGGGCCGCGGAGGACACCGTCGCCGTAACGCCGAAATCGCCGAAGCCGCTCCACCGCTCCGCTTTGGCCAGCCGGCCGAGCCGCGCCGCGAGGTCGGGGTCGGCGATCGCCGCTTGCAGTGTGCCGATGACGTCCTCACGCAGTGCCGCCGACGGGTCAGCCAGCTCGGCCGCCTCGAACGCGGCCCGGGACAGTTCGTCGATGAGCCTGCGTTGTTCGGCGGAGAGTTCCCGGATCTGGCCGCCGTCGGTCGCGGCGTGCGCGGCGCGCAGGCGCTCACCCAGCTCGGTCAGTCGCTGCTTGGCCTTGGAGCGGCTCAGCGCAAGCCGGTTGACGGCCCAGGCCGCGGTCGTCGGCCTGCGGCTGCCGGCGATCTGCTGTGCGGCAGCCGCGTCGCCACGGTCCTTGGCCGCCGCAACGAGCCGCGAGCGCACTGCGGTGAAGTTCTCGGGCTTGACCCAGTACAGCTCGTCGAGCTCGTCGGCGGTCATGGCACCATGATCACCCTGGCGTCCCGCGACACCGCGTACCGGTACCGGAGGTCGAATGCAGTTTTGGTCTGGCACGGCGTTCATGCAGGCGACGGAGGCCGTCACGGTCGCGCCGATGCTCGACGAGGCCGGCTTCGACGGGATCGTCGCCTCCGACCACCTCATCTACCCGCGCGAGCTCAAGTCGGCGTATCCGTCGCCGAGCGGGCGTCCGTGGTGGACCCCTGACACGGGCTGGCCCGACTCATGGGTCCTGATCGGTGCGATGGCGGCCGTGACGAGCCGGCTGCGGTTCTCCAACGCGGTGTACGTAGCACCCGCGCGCCCGCTGTTGGAGGTGGCCAAGCAGGTGGCGACGGCCTCGGTGGTGTCGGGGGGCCGGGTCTCGCTGGCGGTCGGTGTCGGATGGATGCGCGAGGAATACGAGCTGCTGGGCCAGGATTTCACTAACCGCGGCAAGCGGCTCGACGAGATGATCCCGGCGTTGCGCGCGCTGTGGCGTGGCGGCTGGGTGTCCTGGAGCGGCGACTACTACCAGGTGCCCGAATTGATGATCGAACCACATCCCGCCGCCCCGGTGCCGATCATGTGCGGCGGTGAGTCCGACGCCGCGCTCCGGCGCGCGGCGAGCGTCTGCGACGGCTGGGTGGGCTCTGCGTACAAATGGGACGTCGGGGTTTCCTTCGTCGAGAAGCTGACGGCCCTGCGCAACGAGTACGGCAGGCAGAACGAGCCGTTCGAGATCATGTTCGCGTTGCTCGAGCAGCCGACGCCGGACCTGTACAAGAGGGCAGAGGACATCGGCATCACCGCTCTGATGTGGAACCCATGGGCCGGGCTCGCCGACGTTCCCGACGGCGACCGCGCCGCCGGCAACCAGAACACCGACCGCTACCGCGCGGCCATCGAGCGGTTCGCCGAAGACATCATCGCGAAGTGGCGATAGTGGGTCCCGTTCTCCTGTATGACGGCGTGTGCGGATTCTGCAACGGCGTGGTGCGAACCATTCTTCGATTCGACCGGCCCGGCACGTTGCGGTTCGCGGCGCTGGACAGTGATTTCGCGCGGACGGTCATCGATCGCCACCCATCGCTGGCGGATGTCGACACGATGGTGTTCGTCGATGATCCCGGGCAGCCCGGGGAGAACGTCAGCGTTCGATCGGCGGCGGCGCTGCGGGTGGCGCGCTATCTCGGTGGTCCGTGGAAGGTGCTGCTGGTGGCCGGCTTGATCCCGACGCGCCTGAGCGACTGGCTCTATGACCGGTTCGCGGGCATCCGGTACCGGGTTTTCGGTCAATACGACTCGTGCCCGGTCCCGGGTCCCGACGTGCGCGCCCGCTTCCTGGACACCTAACCGATCCCGGCGATCACATCCAGCGCTCGGGGTTCGACGAGGATGACGAGACCCACGGCGACCAGCGCCAGGCCGACCGCGGTCGCAAGCGCCGCGCGGTGACTCGACACCTTCTCGCCGAAACAGATCGCGCCGATCACCGCCATCCACGCAACATTCATCACACCGACGACGAGAAGCACCGCCATCAGCGCCCACGAGGCGCCCAGACAGCGCAGCCCGTGGGATAGCCCCGCCCCGAATGCGCCCCTGTCACTCGCGATGTGGCTGCCCTCGCCGTATCGCTCCAAGAGTCGGCGCTTCCGGCCGCTGAACTGATACGCACCGGCGAGCGCAACCAGCGCGCCACCGGTGCGACCCAGCAATGCGTACGGATGACCGACCTCGTTGAGTGCGATCAGAGCGCCGAATGCGATGACTCCCGTCGCGATCCACACCACGAGGTACCCCGACGCCAGGGCGGCACCGGTCGACCAATACGGCCGCGCGTCATCACGCGATGCCACTGCCGCAAGGACGATCCCGGGGAGCATCATCGCCGCCATCATCACGGTCCAGATGCCCGCGAAGCTGGTCGGGCTGCCGTCGAACGGCATGGCCCGGCCTGCCGTCGCCAGTCCATCGAGCATGCCCCGCATTCGTCCGGCGTCCTCGGCTGTCTGCCACCACGCGAGGCCGACGACCGTGATCAGCAACGCCGCGGTAACCAGTCGGCCGGCCCGGTTGCCCACGGGTGACGACGAGCCGGCAAGGGCGATCACGTCGCGCTCTTCGATTCGACGCGTGGCGGCCGTTGGTCGTTGGGGTCGTCAGGGTCGGGTTCCCCGAACCAGCGCGACGGTGTGTGCTGGCCGTATTCGTCGTGCCAGTCCCACCATTCGTAGGGCGGTGTCTGTGGGTAACCGTCCGGTGAGTCCTCCCAGTTCTCCTGGCGCCCGAGCGCGGTCATGTCCAGGTAGCTCCAGTTGCTGCCCAGCGCCTCATCTCCGCGGCTGTTGATGAAGTAGGTGCGGAACACCTTGTCGCCGTTATGGATAAACGCGTTGGTGCCGTGCCACTCGTCGACGCCGAAGTCGGTGTCGAACTCGTCGGTGATCGTGTACCACGGCATCTGCCAACCCATCCGCGCCTTGACGCGCTCGATGTCGGCCTGCGGCCCGCGGGACGCGAACACCAGCGTCGTGTCCCGGGCGTTCAGGTGGGCGAGGTGGCCGACGTTGTCGGCGATCATGGAGCACCCTGGGCAGGCATGCTCGGGCCAGCCGTGCACGTCGGGCTCGAGGAAGGCCCGGTAGACGATCAGCTGGCGCCGGTGGTCGAACAGGTCGAGCAGGCTCGCCTTGCCGTCGGGGCCGTCGAATTCATATTCCTTCTCCACGGCCACCCACGGCATGCGCCGGCGCGATGCGGCCAGCGCGTCCCGCGCCCGGGTCAGCTCCTTCTCCTTGACCAGTAATTTCTGTCGCGCAGCCTCCCACTCCTGCGCCGACACGATTGGGGGTGTGTTCACTGTGATCTCCGCCTTTCGGTTGTGCTGATTTTCGTCGGTTCAGGCCAACGGCGATAGGCCTGCGGATGTGAGCGTGTAAGCGCGATGGTCCCGCTGGCCGCCGGTGGCGATCTCCAGCACAGACTTTCCGACCTGCTCGGCCGTGAGCGCTGGCAGCAAGGACTGCACGAACGTGTCCACGTCGACGCCTTGTCGCTCGGCGTAGGCCGCCACGGCCTTGGCGCCCAGATCGGTGGCCGGCGTCAGGTTGGGGAGAACGGACACGAAGCTGATCCCCAGCGCCGCTCGTTCAGACTCGATGGCGGCATAGTCGGCGATCAGCTTGACCGTCGCCTTCGCGCCTGCGTACCCGCCGCTCAGCGGCGACCCCTTGATCGCGGCGCCGCTGGAGATGGCGATCACGGCGCTGCCCGGTGCCAGCGGCCGCCGCAGCGCGTGGCGGATCCATCCGAAGGCCTGGGCAACATCGGCATGCCAGTTCTGGCTGAAACTCTCCCAGGTCTGATCCTGCAACGGACTCATCGTCGGAGCCGCGCCGGCAGCCAGTACCACCGTGCGCGGCCGGTACTCGTCGATGAGCCGGGCGGCAGTAGCCGGATCGGCGGCATCAGCGGTCACCGCGGTGAACGCGTCGCCCAGCTCATCGTGCACGTCGTCGAGGTCCGCGCTGGTGCGTGCGACGCCCACGACGTGCGCACCTGCTGCGGCCAGCGCCGCCGCGATACCACGGCCGAAGCCTCGGCTCGCACCGGTCACGATCGCGGTCGTGCCGGCTAGGCCGCCGCCCTCTGTTGGTTGATTCATGGCTCGAACTCGCTTTCTTTTTCTGTCGGTACTTGTTCTGATACCTCGCGCGGCCGCGATTAATCGGTGCCGACCGATGAATGTCGAGTCGCCGGGCGTATCTGTACTCGATAACGGTCGTCCCGACCCCAGAAGATTCGAATCAGGAGATTGGTGTGCCGGTCCAAGAGGATTTCATCGAGCAGGCGGCGCCGTTTCGCGCCGAGCTGATTGCGCACTGCTATCGCATGCTCGGTTCGGTGCACGACGCCGAGGACCTTGTCCAGGAGACGTACCTGCGCGGCTGGCGCGCCTACGCGGCGTTCGAGGAGCGCGCCGCGCTCCGGACCTGGTTGTACCGCATCGCGACCACCGCATGCCTGCGTGCGATGGAGAACCGTGCCCGCCGTGTGCTGCCTGCGGGCCTCGGCGCCGCGACGGTCGACCCGGAGGCGGACGTCGACGCGAGCAAGGGTGGCTACCACTGGCTGGAGCCACTTCCCGATTCGCTGACTCCCGAGACTGCGTTCTCCGCCAAGCAGAGCGTCCGGCTCGCGCTGGTGACCGCGATGCAGGAGCTGCCGGCTCGTCAGCGGGCGGTGTTGATCCTGCGTGACGTGGTCCAGTTCAGCGCCGCCGAGGTGGCCGAGCTCCTCGAAACCACCCCCGCCGCCGTCAACAGCGCCCTGCAGCGCGCCCGTGCCCACCTCGCCGATGTCGCCGCCACCGACGACGACGTGGCCGAGCCCGAAGACAAGGACTGCCTCGCGCTCGTCGAACGCTACTGCGCGGCGTTCGAGAACGGCGACGTCGCCGCCCTCACCGCGCTTCTGCAGGCCGACGTCAAGCTCGAAATGCCACCATTCGCGATGTGGTTCACCGGACGCGATGCGGTGATCCGGTTCCTTACAGTGCGCGCGTTCGACAACGCCCGGCGATGTGGCGATGGTCCCGACAGGCGCGAACGGGCAGCCCGCGGTTGCCGAGTATCGTCGCACCGCCGACGGCGTCATGCGGGCCCATTCGATACACGTCCTCGGTACCCGGGGCGACGGGATCGGCGCGATGACCGTGTTTCTCGATCCGTCGCTGTTTACCGCGTTCGGCATGCCCCAGACACGCTGAGGAGACTCGCCGAGTGGCATGCTTGCGGTGATGGATGAACGCGGCAAAAGCATTGTGGCTGAACCGGTATTGCGGCACGGGCCGTTTCCGGGCCGGATCGAGCCCGACCGGATCACCGCCTACGCCGCCGCCACCGGCGATCAGACGACCGCCGCGCTGGCCGGTGATGCGGTACCCGCGGTCTTTCCGGTCATCTTGGCGTTCGGTGCGCAGGAGGCGGCCAATTCAGACCTGCCGGCTGCCGCGTGGCAGCAGGCGTATGGCGGCGTGCACGGCGCGCACGACATCGTGTTGCATCGGCCGCTGATTCCCGGCGAGTCCCTGCAGACCTGGTCGGCGATTTCGGCGATCCGTACGGTGCGGGCGGGCACACAAGTCGTGCTGCACATCGAACAGTGCGATACCAACGCCGAGCTGGTCGTCGAACAATGGTGGACCACAGTGCTTCTCGGATTGCATGAGATGGCAGACCTTTCGGCGCCGCCCGACGCCCACCGATTTCCCGACTCGGCGCGACAGAATCCGATCGGCTCGGCGACTCACCACATTGACCAGCAGGTCGCCCACCGTTACGCCGAGGTGTCCGGCGACTGGTCGGCGCACCACTTCGATATCGCCGCGGCGCGGGCCAGCGGCTTCGACTTCCTGTTCGCACACGGTCTGTGCACCATGGCAATCTGCACTCACCGGGTTCTCGGCATCCTCGGCGTCGATGATCCCGGCCGGGTTTCGCGGGTGGCGGTGCGGTTCGCCTCGCCCACACCGCTCGGCAGTGACCTGGTCCTGGCCGCTTATCGCATTGACGAACGGGCCGTCGCGTTCGAGGCGACGTGTAACGGCGTGAAGACGATCAGCCACGGCAGATTGGAGTTGCGGTGATGACTGGGCTCGACATTGGCGTGTACGTGCCGCAGATGGCGTTCTCGTATGAAGATGTTCTGCACCGTGCGGTGCGCTGCGAGGAGCTGGGCATCGGATCGGTGTGGCTTTACGACCACATGTACGGCCCCGGCGCGCCCGAGATCCCCTCGCTGGAAGCCTGGACGCTGGCGACCGCGTTGCTGAGCCGCACCGAGCGCCTGCGCGTCGGACACATGGTGTTGTGCAATCAATTTCGCCATCCCGCGGTGCTGGCCAAGATGGCGACCACCCTCGATCAAATCTCGGCGGGCCGGCTCGAGCTCGGGATCGGCAGCGGCTCGATTGAAGACGAGCACAACCGCATGGGCCTGGACTGGGGTACTTTTCGCGAGCGGTCCGAACGGTTGGGCGAGACGCTGGAAATCGTGATTCAGGCGTTCGCCGACGGGAGGATCCATTTCGAGGGCACGCACTACACGGTGCGGGACATGCCGATCGTCCCCGGACCGGTACAACGGCCCCGCCCCCCGATCATCGTGGGCGGCGTCGGTGAGAAATACACCCTCCCGTTGGTCGCCCGCTACGCCGACGTCTGGAATGTGCCGACCTACGCGCTCGGCCAGCTTGACCACAAGCTGTCGGTGCTGCGGTCGCACTGTGATGCCATCGGCCGCGATCCGGCGTCCATTGTGCTGTCGATAGAAGCCGTGATGGCCCTTGCGCCGGACGCCGCATCGTTGCCGAAGGCGCGGGAGGTTGCCGAACGGCGGTTCGGCGGGCCCGGGTTCGGTCTGCACGACAGCGGGCTCATCGGTACACCGCAGGCCATCGTCGATCGGCTGAACGAGTTGCAGGAGCTCGGCTTTCAGCAAGTGGTGCTGTTCACCCATGACCGCGCATCCGACGACACGCTTGAATTGCTTGCTTCCGCGGTCATCGCCGAGCTGGCGACCTAGGTCAGAACACCTAGGGAAGCACCAGCCTCAGTCGCTCCCAGCCGCGAACGGTGGACGTCGGCGCCAGCTGCATGCTGTCGTAATCGATGTCCCACTCCCCGAAGCGATTGAGCAGCTCGTCGAGCGCGACCCGTCCTTCCAGGCGCGCCAGGTTCGCGCCGAGGCAGTAGTGCAGCCCCTTACCGAACGTGAGGTGGCTGATGTTGTCGCGGTGGATGTCGAAGTTGTCAGGGTCCTGGTAACGGCGCGGGTCGCGGTTAGCGGCACCGAACAGCAGCAGCATGGCGCTGCCGGCCGGCACCGTCGTCCCGTAACACTCGAAATCCCGTGCCATATAACGGGCTACGTGCGGCCCGGTGGGTTCGAAGCGAAGTGTCTCATCGACCGCTCGCAGGAGCAGCGACCGGTCTTCTGCCACCTCGCGACGCTGGTCGGGATGTTCGGCGAGCACCTTGGCGAGCCACCCGATGAGCCGCCCGGTTGTCTCGTTGCCGGCGCCGGCGACCACCTGCGTGTAGTGCAGCACCTCTTTGCGCGTGAGCTTTCTCCTCACGCCGTTCTCGTCTTCGAACTCGACGTTGAGCAACGCCGTCATCAGATCGTCGGAGGGATTCTTGGCGCGCCAGTCGACGTAGTCGGCGTAGACACTGCCGTCCGCGATCGCATCGGCCTTCACCACTTTCATCGGCGCGCCGGGCCTGGTGCGGAGGTTGGCATCGTTGGCGTCGCGAACGCTGATCTGTTCATCCTCGGGAATGCCCATCAGCATGCCGATGACGCGCATCGGCATCATCGAGGCAAGCTCGGCGATGATGTCGAAACCGTCCGACCCGACCAGCGGGTCGAGGCAGCGGATGCAGAACTGCCGAATCTGGTCCTCGATCTCGGCCATCCGCCGCGGCGTGAAGACCCGTGACATCAGCCCGCGCAGCATCGTGTGCACGGGTGGGTCTTCGAACATCATCACGCCGTTGGGCATGTCGAAGTCCGACTTCATCAGCTCGAGAATGTCGCTGCGCTGGTTCGAGAAGACCTCCCAGTTCGACAGGGCCTTCTCAACGTCCGGGTGGCGCGACAGCGCCCAGAAGTCATAGCGGTCGTTGTAATAGATCGGCGCCTCCTCTCGGAGACGCGCGTACGTCGGATACGGGTCCGCCGTGATCCCGACGTCGTACGGGTCGTAGTAAACGACCGTATCCGTTCGTCCAGCCATCACTGCCTCTCGCGCCGCTGGGGTCATCATCTCAAACCCCACCCGCGGGCGGGCGGCCTGAGCACAAGAACAGTGCTCCGCTAAGTTGCTTTACAGTTCGACGACGATTTGGAAAGGGAGCTTCATGGAGATCGCGGGCAAGAAAGCGGTGATCGTCGGCGGAGCATCGGGCTTCGGACGCGCGACCGCTGAAGCGTTGGTCAAGCGCGGCGCGACCGTGGCGGTGCTGGATCGGCCGCAGTCAAAAGGTCAGGAGGTGGCTGACGGCCTGGGCGGAGCGTTCTACCCCGTCGACGTCACCGATTTCGCTGGCACCGAGCAGGTCTTGCAGCAGGCGGTTGACGGACTCGGCGGGCTGCACATCGCGGTGACCACCGCGGGCGGCGGGATCGGCGAGCGCACCGTCAAGAAGTCCGGCCCGCACAGCCTGGACTCGTTTCGCTCCTCTGTGGATCTCAACCTGATCGGGACGTTCAACGTCAGCCGGTTGGCCGCCTGGCACATGAGCACGAACGAGCCTGAAGACGAGGAACGCGGCGTGATCATCAACACCTCGTCGATCGCCGCGTTCGAGGGGCAAATCGGCCAGGTCGCCTACACCGCATCCAAGGCCGCGATCGCCGGCATGTGCCTGACGATGGCCCGCGACCTGGGCAGCCTGGGGATTCGCGTATTGGCAATCGCGCCAAGCCTGTTCGCCACCGGGTTGACCGAGGGCATTCCCGACGAGTTCGCCGCCAACCTAACGAAGGATGCCGCGTTTCCGCGCCGGCTGGGGCGTCCCGAGGAATACGCCAAGCTGGCGGTCGCGATCGTGGAGAACCCGATGCTCAACGGCCAGTGCATCCGACTGGACGCCGGGCAGCGGTTCGCGCCTAAGTAACCGGTGCGGGCCAGCGCGAACTGGCACAATCGCCGACAGTGAAATGAGCGACGCGACACGCCGAATCGGCGTCGCTGATTTCACGCTCGGCGTCTATCGCTGCCCATTGCCGCGGCGCTGGCTTGCGCCATGAATTGGACCGCCTCGTTGCGGTTGGCCGATCCGATCATCTGGTATGCCGCGCGCATGTTTTCGCCCACGATCCACGTCGGCCCGTTGGCGAGGTTGTCGAACGCCTCGGCAATCACCTCCGCAACGGTCGCCGCATGGGGTGCCGGCTCGTCGACGGAACTGATCTGGCCTCTGCTGTGTTCGAGACGACGTAACGCGGGCGTGTCGGTCTTGCTCAGGATGAGGCCGAGCACATCGACGCCCTTGTCGTGCAGTTCGGTCCACAGCGCTTCGGCGAAGACCATGTCAAATGCCTTGGTGGCCGAGTAGGTCACGATGTTCGGTCCGCCGACGAATCCCCCGCCCGAACCGAAAATGACGATTCCGCCGCGGCCTCTCTCGACCATTGCGGGCGCGAAGTGGTGGCACAGTTTCATCGGCACGATGCAGTTGCGCACCACCATCGCTTCGGCGTTCTGAATGGAGTTGGCGAGGAACGGCTCGAAGTTGGGGTCGGAGCCGGCGCAGTAGACCAGGCAACCGACCTCGAGATCGTCGACCATATTCACGATCGCTACCGTCGCGTCGGGCTGGGCCAGATCCACCGCGAGCGTGCGCGTTTGGACACCCGTCCGTTCGGTGATGCCCGCGGCGACCTCGTCAAGGACGCTTTGGCGCCGTGCCAGCAGCACCACGTTGACCCCGCGCACGGCGAGTCCCTCCGCGAACGCGGCGCCGACACCGTCGGAGGCGCCGGCGACGAGGGCCCACGGTCCGTACTTGGCGGCAAATGTCACGGTTATCTCCCTACCCCTCACCGACCGTGGTCACCCGCACGGGTGTGAACCGGCGACGGGCGATACGCCATCCGTTCTTGGTCCTGACAATCTCGTCGTCGTAGAAGCCGGTCGCATTGACGCCAGCCGTGTTGTCGCCGACCAAGATCACCGCGTCGACATACGTGCGTGCCGCTGCCGTGTCCCCGTCGACGGTGATCACCTGGTTGCTCATCCGGTGCATCGTGTGCCCCGCCATCGCATGGGACTGCTCCATGAATTCGGCCACCGCGTCGACGCCTGTCCAGGTGCCGATCTCGCCGTAGTCGAGTTCACAGTCGTCGGTGAAGACCGTGCGGAACAGCGGCCAGTCGCGCTGGTCGATCCCGGTGGCGTAGCGCACGAGCAGATCGGTGATGTCCTGCCGGTCTTCTCGGTCGCTCATGATGTGTCTCCGTTGGGGTGGACCATGATCCGTGGCGGGCCGTCGGATTTGCGGGCCAGGTCGAGCGCGTTGGGAACCTCGTCGAGGGTGATGATCTTGCCGACACTGGGCATCGGGTCCAGCCTGCCCGCCACGATCGCGTCGAGGGTGCCGTACCAGTCCTGCGGGTGCGGGCCGCCGCCGAACTGAAGCGTGACGCCTTGACGCGTCGCGTTGGTGATGTTCAACGTGTCCCCGGTGTACCAGCCGCCGGCGCAGTAGATGCGGGTCCCCATCTCGGCGGAATCGACGATCTTCTGAACCAGGCCCGCGGCACCGACGCACTCGAACACGACGGCCGGCCCCCACAGACCACAATCGGCACGCAGCTCCCGCCACACATCGAACGGCGACCTCTCCGCCGGGTCCACCAGGATGTGCGCCCCGAAGCTGTCGCGGGCGAGCTCACGGCGGTCGGCTTTGTAATCCGACACGATGATCGGCTCGACGCCTCTACTCGAGAGCGCAGCGACCGCGGACAGACCGATCGCGCCGGCGCCGATCACGATCGGGATCTCGCCGTGCTCCATCCGGGCCGAGCGCACATAGAACTCGCCGACCGCGAACGCGTCTGTGAGTGCGACGGCGTCGCTGGCGGCGTCGCCTTCGACGGACCTGGCCAGCGCCTCGCCGACGACGACCAACTCGCCGAAGCTGCCCTGGGCCTCCGGGTGCTGGCCGATGATCCGCGCGCCGTCGGCACCGCCGTTGATCAGCCGGATCGGTATCGATGTCACCCGGGCACCCAGCGGGAACCTATCGGTGCAGTCGGGACCGTGGCCGATGACCTCACCGACGAACTCATGGCCGAGGACGATGTCGCGATCGGCGGCGTAGAGCGATCGTCCGGTCGGATCGTTCACGCCGAGGTCCGGGTGGTCCATGAAATGCACATCGGATGCACAGATCGCGGTGCTCAACGTGCGCAGCAACACTTCGGCCTGGCCGGCCACCGGGTCGGCAGTTTCGCGGACTTCCAGTCGGCCACCCCTCAACACCACTGCTCGCACGCGGCCGGCTCCTTTGAGGATCTCGAATAATCGAGATAGAATTCTCAAACTATCGACAACGACCGACTCTAGGAAGTCCACCGGAGGGAGTCAAGCCATTCCGGGATCGGCCTCGGCCCCAACCGCTCGGGTGCTGGACATCGTCGAGCTGCTTGCCCAACCCGGCAACGAACGGCTCCGGTTCTCTGACGTCGTGCGCGAACTCGGCCTGACCCAGGCCACAGCCCACGCCATCTTGACGACGCTGTGCGATCGGGGGTGGCTGACCCGCGATCCCGCGGACAAGATGTTCTCGCTGGGGCCTGCGCTGAGCCTCGTGGCGGAGCGCGCAGACGTAGCGCGACCGATGGCACACGCCGCGCGCGAAGCGGCACAACAGCTTTCGAACGAGTTGGGCTACCCGGCCTCGGTGGTCGAACGACTCGGTGACGCGATGGTCATCACCGCATACGAGGAGGGCGACGTCCGACAGCGTCCCGGCACCGGTGACCGCATCCCCTACGCCCCGCCCTTCGGCGTCGCGTTCGCCGCCTGGGACACCCGAGAACAACAGCACGAGTGGGTGCAACGTGCCGCGGCCGGCAACGCGGCCTTGACGCGACGGCTCGAACAGGTGCTGGCCAGGACCCGCGAGCGTGGGTTCGACGTCGACTGGACCACTCCGGCGCTGGCGCAGGCCGCCCAAGTCGTCGGCACGCTGCAACGGGACGGCATGCCCGCACACCTGCGGAAGATCATGGATCAACTAGTCGTCGAATACACGACGATCGGCTTCCTCTCCGATGACGATCCGGCACGAGAGGCGCAACCTATCGCCACGATCGCTGCACCTGTTTTCGCCCATCGCCAACGCGTCGCGCTCATCGTGTGCGTTCATCCCTTGCGGGCGTTGACTTCTCGACAGGTCAGCTCCATCGGACGGCGCCTCACCCGAGCCGCGACCACCGTATCGACGCGGTCAGCATCCCGTGTCGTATAGCGGGTGCCACTTTCCGCCGAACGAGAAACCCCACTGCTGAAGGTTGTCGTCCCATGCCGGTGTCACCGTTTGGTTCTGGTACTGGAACGGCGGTGGGGCCTGCACGTCGTGCGGGAGCAACTCACACGTCGGCGGCTGAAGGTCAGTGTCGTCGTACGTGTCCTGGTCTTGCAGCTGCCACCACCACCACGGCGGGCGCGGCGGGAATGGCGGGCGCGGCGGGCGACCGCCGGGGCCGCCGTTCGGCGGCGGGCCGCCGGGGGGGCCGCCGTGCGGCGGGGGCGGCCCGGGAGGACCACTGCGCGGTGGCGGGCCCATGTTGCCCGGCGGGCCCCCGTTCGGTGGCGGGCCCATGTTGCCCGGCGGGCCCCCGTTGGGCGGCGGGCCCATGTTGCCCGGCGGACCGGAATTCGGCGGCGGCGGCCCCGGAGGACCACTGTTCGGCGGCGGCGGCCCGGGAATGCTTTGTGGTGCGCTTGGGCCCGTGTTCACCGACGGGATATTTGGAACGTCGATCATCGGACTCGACGCCGCGGACGGAGCCTGCGGAATATCAATCGACGGCGCAGACGGCGCTGACGGCGCTGAGGGCGCGGACGGGATGTCAATCGACGGCGCCGACGGAATATCGATCGACGGCGCTGACGGCGCTGACGGAATGTCGATCGACGGCGCCGACGGGATATCGATCGACGACATCGACGACGAGGACGACGACGACCCCGAGTCACTACTCGGCGACGGCGGCGACGGCTCGCTGGGGGAGAGCGGAAACGACCCCGGGCCGGGTGCGACTGCCGGCAACGGCAAGGCATTTGCGTTCGCTATCGCCGGGCCGAACAGGATAAAGTTCACTTCGATGCCGGCCGCGATCGCCGCGGTGAGAACTCGGTGTTTCGTTGTCATGATGCGACTTCCGGTTGACGCCTCTGAGGCGAAATTACAAAGCAGGCCTGTGACAGGGCTATGACGGGGCTATGAGTGGCTATGAGTTGCCATCGACTCCGGGCGTAGTTTTGAACGCAAATGACTGACGCAGTGACTATCAACAGGTTTGTTCGTTGGTGGCCGCCTGTCGGTGTGCTCGCGATGCTGGTGCTGGGTTTGCTGGTCGGAAAGAACTCGACGCCCATTGACGACTGGTTCCTGCGGGACGCCGACCGCACGTTCGGCGCATCCGAGCACTTCCTGCTGATCTTCACCGAGTGGTGGCTTCTCGTTCCGGTGCTTGCCGTCTGCCTGGTAGTCGCGCTCTATCGGCGGCGGTGGCGACTGGCCACCGTGATCCTGGTGTGCCCGCTCGCCGCGATTGAAATCACCTGGGTTTTGAAGAGGATCTTCGACCGGGAAAAAGGGGGCGCGTTGGCGTATCCCAGCGGCCACACGACGCTGATGGTGACCATCATGGGGATGGTCGTGCTGATCGCCGGCGGCCGACTGTGGGCCGTGCTGACAGCGGTCACGGCCAGTCTGCTCGGCATGCTCGGACTCGCGTGTACGTACCACTTCTTGACCGACACGATTGGTGCCGCGATGTTCGCCACTGCGATGGTGTGCGTTGCAGCCCGCGTTGCCCGGGGTCCGGT
This sequence comes from uncultured Actinomycetota bacterium, assembly GCA_963828065.1. Lineage (GTDB taxonomy): Bacteria > Actinomycetota > Actinomycetes > Mycobacteriales > Mycobacteriaceae > Mycobacterium. The sequence continues at coordinate 634,095 of CAWHDL010000004.1, forward strand.
GGCATCTTTACATCTCTAGGCGAAACCGTCCCGCTCTGGTGTCGGTGATCGGCGCTTTTGGACGAGGTATCCACAGTGAGTTCGCGGCCGCAGGCAGCAGGGAAGGTGCGCAGGCGCGTCAGCGGCTCGCCTCGGCGACCTTCACGAGCCTGGCCGAAAAGAATTTGATTGCGCCGTGCAGGATGGCGCGCATGACCGGCCCCGTCCCGGGGATCGCCTCGGTGAACGAACCGCTCCAGCGCAGGTCCGTGCCGCCCGCATCGTTGGGGGTGAAGACGGCTTCGGCTCGGTAGTTCTTCGCAGGCGTCGGCGGTCCGATCAGCTCGTATACGTGGCGGCGGTCCTGCTCATATTCGACCGTTTGCTCGCGCACCAGAAACGGCCACGTCCCGACCTTGCGAACGGCCCCGATCCCGCCCGGTGCCGGATCGCCCTGCCGCTCCCAACCGGACTGCATGACGATCGGCTTCGCCCAGTCCGCCCAGCGGCCCCCGTCGGTCTCCAGCAGAAACAATGTCGCCGCCGGCGCACGGCTGGTGCGGTTGACCTCAAACGAAAACGTCCGTCCCGACATGTCGCCTCCCAGTCCTGACACCACAGATTGCTGGCGCGACCCTACCGGACCACCGTTGCGATCAGGGAAGACAGGTTCTCAGATCAGGACGATCGAATCGCCTTGTATTGCGATGTTCTTGGTGTCCAACGGACGCGCCGCCGGGCCCTGCGCCACCGAGCCGTCGAGGTTGAACTTGCTCCCGTGGCACGGACAGTTGATGGTGCCGTCGGCCACCGCGGACACCGTGCATCCCAAATGTGTGCAGGTCGCCGAGAACCCTTTGAACACCCCCGCCGAGGGTTGCGTCACCACGAGGTCGTCGACGATCACACCTGATCCGACCGGCACTGCGGACGTCTTGGCGATGGGTTTCGCCGGTGCGGGCGATCCCGGCGCGGCAGCCGAGGTGGTCGATGCAGCACTCTGGTCGCCGGTTGCGGTCTGCTTGTTGCCACTGCACGCGGCCACCACCGTGCCGATCAGGCCAAGCCCAGCGCCGACGATGAACCGCTTCCGAGCGATGAAATCCATGACGACTCTTCCGTGAGTGGGCTGCGAGGATCGCCGCGCGCGGACCCTAAGAGAGTAGGCCTTGCTGGGCTCGTAATGCGGTGTTGATTCCGGTCTTGTTCAGCGCCGGAACACGACCCACCGCATCGCGCTGTACACGAAGACCGCTTCGCAGACACCCGCCACGATCCGCGCGAGATGGTATTCGACGCCGACGGCGGACAGGGCACTGCAGACACCGAGGACCAACGCCAGATAGTTCACCGCGACCACCACCACGTAGATCGCGATCTGCGGGCCGACCGCGGCGTGCGAGCGGAAGTTCATGGTCCGGTTGAGCAGGTAGCTGAGCGCGAACGCGCATGCGTAGGCGGCTGTCACCGCGATAGGCAGCGGGATTCTCAGTCCGCCGTGCAAGGCGGTGAGCAACAGAAGATCGACTCCGAATGTGAAACCGTTGATAACGCAGAAACCCAGGAAGGTCGGTGCCACAATGGAATCCAGCCCGAACGGCAGGCGGGCCACCGTCGCCACACAGAGCCGGTGAAAGCGCTCGGTCGGCCCGATTCGGTTCGGCGTTGCGACCGGCACGCTGCTACTTTGCCATCCGCAAGTAGCCAGACCGTGAGCCCTGGGCAAACTCCTGATGGCACCGCGCACGGCGCACGGTCATGGCACGCACGCTCGGCTGAGGCGGCGCCGCGTGACGCCGTACCCTGACGGACGTGTCCGACCTCCACCCCGGCATTGCCGTCCTCGCGCCCCTGCTGGGGACCTGGGCCGGTCAAGGCGCGGGCGAATATCCGACGATTGAGCCGTTCGGTTATGTCGAGGAGGTCATGTTCGGTCACGCCGGCAAGCCGTTCCTCACCTATGGCCAGCGGACGACGGCCGGTGACGACGGCCGTCCACTTCACGCGGAGACCGGCTATGTCCGGGTGCCGTCGCCCGGCCGCGTCGAATGGGTTCTGGCGCACCCCACCGGCATCACCGAGATCCAGGAGGGCACGCTGTCGGTCAGTGGAACCACCGTCGAAATGGAATTGACCGCGACAACGATTGGGCGCACCGCGTCGGCCAAAGATGTGACGGCACTGAGCCGTTCGATTCGCGTCGGCGGCGATGAACTGACCTACACGCTTCGCTTGGGGGCCGTGGGCCAGCCCTTGCAACACCACTTGTCCGCGACTTTGCACAGGAAGCAAGCGTGACCCCTGACGGCCGGATCCAAGTCCCGGCGGATCTCGACGCCGTGACGGCGGTGGGCGAGGAAGACCACTCCGCGATCGACCCGGCGTCCGTCGAGCGGATCTGGCAGTCCGCTCGGCATTGGTATCAGGCCGGGATGCACCCCGCGATCCAGTTGTGCCTGCGCCACAACGGCAGGGTCGTGCTCAACCGCGCGATCGGGCACGGCTGGGGCAACGCCCCCGATGATCCGCCCGATTCCGAAAAGGTTCCGGTCACCACCGAGACACCGTTCTGCGCGTATTCCGCGGCGAAGGCCATCACCACAACCGTTGTCCACATGCTCGTCGAACGCGGATGCTTCTCGCTCGACGATCGCGTCTGCGATTACCTGCCCGGCTACACCAGTCACGGCAAGGACCGCACCACGATCCGGCATGTGATGACACACAGCGCAGGGGTTCCGTTTCCTACCGGGCCGCGGCCGGACGTCGAACGGATGAACGACAGCGAGTACGCCCGCGAGAAGCTCGGTGAGTTGAAACCGCTTTACCGTCCGGGATTGGTGCACATCTACCATGCGCTGACGTGGGGCCCGCTGGTTCGAGAGATCGTATCGGCCGCCACCGGCAAGAACATTCGCGACATTCTCGCCACGGAGATCCTCGATCCGCTCGGCTTCCGGTGGACCAATTACGGTGTGGCGGAGCAGGATGTCCCATTGGTTGCCCCGAGCCACGCCACCGGGAAGCCCCTGCCCGCGCCGATCGCGGCGGCCTTCCGCACCGCGGTCGGCGGGACGTTGCACCAGATCATCCCGTTCACGAATACCCCGCTGTTCCTCACGGGTGTGATGCCGTCCTCCAGCACGGTCTCGACCGCCGACGAGCTGTCCCGCTTCGCCGAAATCCTGCGCCGCGGTGGTGAACTCGACGACGTGCGAGTCATGCGACCGGAGACACTGCGCGCCGCCGTGACGCAGTGCCGGCGGCTACGGCCCGATCTCGCCGTCGGGCTTGCACCGCTGCGCTGGGGAACCGGGTACATGCTGGGATCGAAGCGGTTCGGGCCGTTCGGGCGCAACGCGCCTGCCGCGTTCGGTCATACCGGATTGACCAATATCGCGGTCTGGGCCGATCCCGAGCGCGGGCTCGCCGCCGGGCTCATCAGCAGCGGCAAACCCGGCAGGCATCGTGAGGCCAACCGCTATCCGGCATTACTGGATCGCATCGCCGCCGAGGTTCCGCTCATCAGGGCTGGATGAGCGTTCACCCAGTTGACGGGCGAGATCGCGCAGATCGGCGGCGACGATGTTCGGTTGCGGTAGCCGACGACGTCACCGACGCGGTGCTGTTCGCGATGACCAACAGCTTCCTGACCGGTGTGACGCTGAAGGTCGACGGCGGCGAACCGCTGACCTAACCTTTTTGGCGATGGGACGACGCACGAGGAGAAGCGGTGGCGAAGCTTGTTTCAGTGAATGTCGGTATGCCCAAAGACGTGCAATGGCAGAGCAAGATCGTGCACACCGGCATCTGGAAGGAGCCCGTCGAAGGACCCGTCATGGTGCACAGGCTCAATCTCGACGGCGACGGCCAAGGCGATCGTGCCGGACACGGTGGCGAACAGCGCGCCGTCATGGTGTATCAGACCGAGTCGTACGACTACTGGAAGTCGTTGCTCGGACGCGACGATCTGCTACCGGGCCACTTCGGCGAGAACTTCACCATCAACGGCATGACCGATAGCGAGGTTTGCATCGGCGACCGGTACCGCATCGGCGAGGCGGAGTTCGAGGTCACCCAGCCGCGGGTGACGTGCTTTCGGGTCGGAATGCGTCTCGGCGAACCGGACATGCCCAATCTGCTTGTTGCTCACCACCGTCCGGGCTTCTATTTCCGTGTCATCGCAGAAGGACGCGTGCAGGCCGGCGATGTGATCGTCCGGACCCGTCGCGGCCGGAATGAACTCAGCGTCGCGGACGTGGACGCGCTGCTCTATCTGCCCGACCGCGATATCGAGCAAGTCGCAAAGGCCGTCGACGTGCCGGCTTTGAGCCCGGGCTGGCGGCAATCCTTTCGGGACATGCTCGCCGCCCACGAGAACGCCGTAGCGCCAACGACTCCACCCATCGGAACCGAACCCGGATGGACCGGATTCCGGCCATTGCGGGTCAGTGCGACTCACCGCGAAACCGATAACGTTCTGTCGATCCGACTCGAACCCGCCGATCACACGCCCCTGCCGACGCCGCTCGCCGGCCAGTACCTCACGGTCAGAATCCCCGACGCCGGAAAACCGATCCCGTTGCGCAGCTATTCCCTGTCCGGGGAGCGGTCCGCCGGCCGGTACCGCATCAGCGTCAAACGTGAAGACCGGGGCCAGGTCAGCCGATGGCTTCACGCCAACGTCCGGCCCGGATCCGTCCTGGAGGCCGCCGCACCGCGCGGCGAGTTCTGCCTCACCGACGACGCCACCCCCGTCGTGCTGCTTTCGGCGGGTATCGGCGCCACCCCGGTGCTGGCGATGCTGCATGCGCTGGCGACCGCCCGCAGCCAGCGGCCGATCTGGTGGCTGCACACGACACGCAATCGCGAGACGCACGCCTTCGCCGCCGAGGCTACCGGCCTTGTCCAGTCCTTGCCCGATGCTCGCCAACACGTCTTCTACACCGCGGGCGAGAGCGACGACGACACCGTGGTTCGCGGGCGCCTCGACCAGAAATCCATTGCCGCACTGGGCCTCCCGACCGACGCCACCGTCTACCTCTGCGGCCCGGGCCCTTTCATGGACGACATGCGCGCAGCGCTGACGGCCGCCGGAATCGACTCCGGCCGCATCCACACCGAACTGTTCGGCGCCCTCCCGCCGATCAACCCGGGCGTGGTTGCCGCCTCTCGGCCCCCACGGCCGCATCCGCCGTCCGGCACACCCGGGACCGGGCCGGTGGTCACCTTCGCCCGGAGCGGGCTGAACGTCAACTGGTCGCCCGACTATCGCACCCTCCTCGAACTTGCCGAAGCGTGCGACGTTCCCACCCGTTTCTCGTGCCGAAGTGGGGTCTGCCACACGTGTGTGACCGGAATCGTCACCGGCACCACCAGATACACTCAGCCCCCGCTCGAAGAGCCCCCGGAGGCAACGGTTCTCATCTGCTGCGCGGCTCCAGACGAAGACGTGGTGCTCGACCTCTGAGCCGGCAGCACGCCGGCCTACCCCAGAAAGCGCTTGACGTACGGTGCGAGGCGGGCGCGCAGGTCCGTTTCGTCGAGTCCGAACATCTCGCACGACGTCGCAACCCGGCCGAGCCGGCCGCGCTGGTGGCCTGCAAGGTAATCGGCTATCGCGGAGCGTGTTTCGCTGTTGAGCGGCTCGCCGGCCAAGGCGTACACCTGTTCGGCGACGCCGAGCTCATCGGCCATGAAGTCGTCGAAGCGGATGTCGGCCGAGCGTTCCGGCCCGATGACGCTGCGATCGCGAATAAGCGCGGCGAGCATTCGTTCGAGGCGATCGACCCAGGAGGCGGCGATCTCCTGCACCGGCACCGGGGAGCAGTGCATGCGCGCGGAGTAGGTGATCATCGCAATCATCGACAGCGCCACCGGCACCGGATCTCGGTGCGTGAACACGATGACCACGCCCGGGAAGACCTGCTGAAGTACGGGCAGTTGCTCGAGGTGCTGAGGCGACTTGAGCAGCCAGCGCCTGCCGCCTCGCAGGTATTGCATCGCCTTGAGCTGCGTGGCGACGTATTCGTAGCTCGTCGTCTGATCATGCGCCAAGTAGTAGTCCCGCCACCGTGGCACATGCCCGAGAGTTTCCATCAGCATCGAGGAGAAGTCGTTGGCCAGTAGCTGGATTTCCTCATGGACATGTTCGGTGGTCATCTCGTGCATGAGCGCGAAGTACGGCATGACGGCATTCAAGAACTCGACCGCGACATCCATCCGCACCCGCCGTGGATCGGGTTCGACTCCAATCTCCGACGGCAACGGAAACGGCTCGAAGCTCTCCCAGTACGGCATGGACCGGAAGGTGGACCCGGTCGCGAGCAGGTTGTGCAGATGGGTGGTGCCGGTGCGGGGCAGGCCCGCGATGACAACGGGTGGCAGCAGCTCGATGCCGTTGATCTCGGGGTGTCGCGACAGCAGGTCGGTGAGCAGCAACCGGTTCTTCAGCCACTGGACCAGCTGCGAGAAGAAGTTGACGATGCCCGGCGCGTGCATGCCGTTGATCTCGTGCAGTGCTGCGAGGTAGACGTCGAGACGCTCCCGGTAATCGTCGGGGCCGAAGTCGTCGAGGCCGGTATCTGCCCTCGCCCTGTCGTGCAGCGCATCGGCGTCGAGCGGACAGTCGGCCGCCATCGAACCCATCAGCTCGCGCAGCTGCCCCACCTCGGGGCTGAAGCGGGGTTCGGCGAGGTCGTCAAGGTGGACGGGATGCGGCGTCGGTCATGGCGACTTATGTTACTCTGAGTTTCGTAATGACGACAGACCTTGGCCGCCCCCGCGATCCGCGTATCGACGACGCGGTGCTGCGTGCGACGGTTCAGCTGATCGGCAAGACCGGCTACGCCGATCTGTCGGTCGACGCCATCGCCCGGCGGGCCGGCACCAGCAAGCCGGCGATCTACCGGCGCTGGCCCAGCAAGGCGCACCTCGTGCATGAGGCGGTGTTCCCGATCGCCGATGCGACCGCGCTACCTGATACCGGCTCGCTGGCCGGCGACGTGCGCGAGATGATGCGTCGTACGGTGGCCGTGCTGACCAGCCCGGCCGCGCGGGCCGCACTTCCCGGCCTGGTCGGCGAGATGGCGACCGACCTGACCTTGCACGCCGCGCTGCTGGAGCGCTTTGGCGACATCCTTTCGCGTGGGCTGACCGAGCGCCTCGACGCCGCCGCCGCACGGGGTGCAGTCCGACCCGACGTCACCGCGGCTGATCTTGTCGAAGCACTCGCGGGAATCACGTTCCTGGCGCTGCTCACCCGCGGCGAAGCACTCGACGATGCCTGGGTCGAGCGCACGGCCACCCTGATCACGAGAGGAATCAGCGCATGACCGAATCGATCCACGAATCGATCCCCGAAACGCCCCACGAATCCACCGCCGCGTGGCGCGAGCTCCTTGAGACGCTGGGCGGCCTCGACCGCTCCTTCCTCGAGGGCGACCGCGCGGTCACCGACGACCGCCACATCGCCGACGGCTACCGCATGATGGCCACCACGCTGGGCGTGGCCTTTGACACCTACCTCTTCGCCGATCCGAGCCGACCGATGTTCGTGGAGGTGAACACACCGTTCCGCCGCGACCGGCGGTGGGGCGGCGACAACACCGATGCCTACTACCTCATGTGCCCGGTCGACCCCGAGCGCCGCTACCGCATCACCGGAAACAAGGGCGACAGCGTCTATTTCTCGGTGACCGCCTACAACGAACCGTCACCCGGCGCCTGGTCGGACCGGATCGTGGCGATTATGCGGGACGACGATCTCGATATCGACGCGGCCGGTAACTTCGCGTTCGAACTCGGGCCGATGCCGGACGCGGCCGTGCTGATGACTCGGGACTACCAGGCGGACCCACTGACCGGCCGGCCCGTCAGCTGGCACATCGAAGCGCTCGACGAGCCTGAGCCGGTGCGCCACAGCGACGCCGAAACGGCAGCGGCCCTGCGGGCCGGCGCCGCCTGGCTTCGCACCATGTTCGCGATCCTGCCACTGGCGGTCGGAGCGCGGGTCGACGACGCACACTCGCTGGGCCACGAGATCACCCATGCCGCCAACCAATTCGCTGACCCCTACCAGGTACCTGACGCGAACTTCGGGTGGTCGGCGCGCGACGCCTGCTATGCCTACGGCAGTTTCGAGCTCGAGGACGACGAGGCACTGGTGATCACGCATCGGCCGCCGGCATGCAGGTTCTGGAACCTGGTGGTGTGGAATCAGTTCATGGCCACTCACGGCGTCACCGACGCGCGCTGCTCCGTCAACGGCCACAGCGCGGTCCCGAACTCCGACGGCTCGGTGACGGTCGTGATCTCCAGCCAGATCACCCCGCATCCCAATTCGCTGACCACGCTTGGCTATCCGCGCGGCAACCTCGCCTTCCGCTGGTTTCTCGCCGACGAAGTCCCGGCGCGGCCGGACGCACGGGTTGTGAAACTGTCCGAGGCTCCGACGCAGTCCGACTGACCCGCCGCTCCTACGAGAGCCGGTGCGGATCGCCGGTGGGTAACCAGGCCGTGGCGTCATCCAAACCAAGCCGGCCCGTGTCGGCGGTCAGCGCGTTGATAACGGCCGCAACGGAGGCCCGCTTCTCGCCGCACCGCGAAACCAATGACCATGTCCAGTACGGCTGGGGATCCACGACCGGACGCCGCACGAGATCGTTTGGCACTGGCGTGGTTTGGCTCTTCGGGGAGTTGATCACCGGTCGTCGTAGGCGGCGAACGTGCTCGAAGAACGCCGGCCCGGTGACACCGCCGTCGTCGACGCGCACCACTCGAGCACCGGTGTACCGGGCGAACTGCTCGCCGTACCGATTCCAGGACGACCAGCTGGCCGTGTCCGAGTCGCGCAGAACCAACGCGTCTTTGGCGGCGACCGCCGCAGTGTCGGGACCTGGGCCGACCGCATAGAGCAGGTCCGCACCGATGAGGCGGGCCTCGAGCCCGTGTTCATCGAGATCACTGCGCTCCACCCAGCAGATCGCCAGGTCGATGGCGTGTTCCGCGACGCGGGCGGCCTGGGCGTGGGACGGCAGTACCCAGGCGTCGACGCGAAGTTGCGCGACGCCCGCGGTCCGTTCCGCCAGATCGGCCGGACGCCAGTTGACGTAGCCGAGCCGCACCGGCTCGGTGTCAGAAAGGCCGGCCGCCACTCTGCGCAGTTGGTCAGCCTGCGCCAACAGCTCCCGGGCCTTGGGAAGCAGCACCGCACCCGACGCGGTGAGGACGACCGATCGGCGGTTGCGTTCGAAGAGCTGCACCCTGAGGTCTCGCTCCAGGGCCTTGATCTGTTGCGAAAGCGAGGGACCCGCGATGTGCAGCCGCTCTGCGGCCCGGCCGAAGTTCAACTCCTCGGCGACGGCGACGAAGTAGCGCAGCTGCCGCAGCTCCACCCGGTCATCCTAGTGCGGTAGGAGCCTGCGCCTCCCAGCACCGAGCAAACCGGTCATGGCCAGGGGATGCGCGGGCGGCGCACGATCGTTGCATCGGTACGCCAAACACGAAGCCGAACACGAAGGAGCCTTTCCCATGAACCACCCGCAGAAAGTCGCCATCATCACCGGAGCCTCAAGCGGCATCGGCGCCGGCCTGGTTCCCGCTTACCGCAAGCTCGGCTACGCGGTCGTCGCAGTAGCCCGGTCCGTCGCTCAATCGGACGATCCCGAGGTGCTGGCCGTGCCCGTCGACGTGGCTGAGCAAGGCGCAGGAGCCCGGATCGTCGAGGCCGCCCTGAGCCGGTTCGGTCGGATCGACACGCTCATCAACAACGCCGGCGTCTTCATCGGCAAGCCGTTCACCGACTACACCGACGAGGACTACGACGCAGTCACAGGTGTGAACTCGCGTGGATTCTTCGAGGTGTCCCGCAGTGCCATCGCCGCCATGCTCACGCGCGACGACGACGGACATGACGACGGCGGAGATGACCGCGGCGGACATGTGGTCAACATCTCGACCAGCCTCGTCGATCACGCCGATTCGCGGGTACCTTCCGCGCTGGCGTCACTGACCAAGGGTGGGCTCAACGCTGTCACCAAGGCACTGGCAATCGAGTACGCGGGCCGCGGGATCCGGGTCAACGCCGTCGCACTGGGCGTCATCCGCACTCCGATGCACGCACCCGAGACATACGACGCGCTCGCCACGCTTCACCCCCTCGGCCGGATCGGCGAGATCGAGGATGTCGTGGGCGCCATCGTCTACTTGGAGAACGCCCCGTTCGTCACCGGGGATATTCTGCACGTCGACGGCGGTCAGAGCGCCGGACGTTGAAACATCCCCTCCCACTACACCTTCAAAGGCCTCAAAGGAAGTAGCCATGGAGTACTTCGTTGACATGACGACACACGTTCCGACGGGAACCGCCGAACAGACCGTGGACGACATCCGCGGACGCGAAGCGGCTCGGGCGCGCGAACTCTCTGCCGACGGGCGGCTGCTACGGCTGTGGCGACCACCGCTGGCGCCCGGCGAGTGGCGCACATTCGGGCTGTTCGCCGCCGAGGACGATCGCGAGCTCGACAAGACTCTCGCGTCGATGCCGCTTCACGTTTGGCGTACGGATGTGGTCACACCGCTTTCGCCGCATCCCAACGACCCGCGCAACTCCCGGGGAGCACAGCCGGCAGAGTTTCTGACCATGCTGACGCTCACCGTTCCGGAGGGCACGCCGGACCAGGCGGTCGACGACCTGAAGGCGCGCGAAGCGGTACGCGCTCGCGAACTCGCTGACCAAGGACGGCTGGTCCGGCTCTGGACGCCACCCAGCCAACCCGCGCAGTGGCGCACCTTGGGGCTCTGGAGCGCCAGCGACTCAGCAGGCCTGACGGCCACGCTGGAATCGTTGCCGCTTCATGTCTGGATGACTGTCGAGGCCACGCCGCTCACCCCGCATCCGAACGACCCCGTGATGGGCGCCGGATGATGGGCCACACCGTGGATGCGGTCGCCGAGTTCGTGGTCGCGGCGGACGCCGGTGATCTGCCCGATGGCGCGGCAATGCTGTTGCGCCGCAATGCCATCGACAGCCTTGGCTGCGCAATCGCCGCGCTCGACGGTGCGACGGTCCGGTTGATCCGCGAGCAGGTCGAGTCCGTCGGCGGCCGGCCCCGGGCCTCTCTGATCGGCGGCGGTATGTCAACGGTCGATCAGGCCGCGTTGTTCAACTCGGTCGCCGTCCGATACGTGGATCTGCTCGACACGTATCTGACGCCGGGTGGCCTATGTCATCCGGCGGACAATTTCGGCGCGATTCTGGCGGTCGCGGAAAGCGCCGGAGCGAGCGGTTCCGATTTCCTGCTGGCGCTGGCTGTCGCGTATGAGGTGCAATGCCGGTTCTCGGCGTCGGTTCCGGTGATGGCGCACGGGCTCAACCATGCACTGCAACTGGCGATCTCGGTTGCGGCCGGCGCCGCCAAGTTGCTGCATCTGAACGCCGACCAGACCGCCGACGCCATCGCCATCGCGGTGGCAGACAACGTGTCGCTGGCGGCGATCCACTCCGAGCCGGTGTCCAATTGGAAGGGAATCTCGCCCGGTATCACCGCCCAGCGCGCCGTGTACACGACCGCGCTCGCGCAGCGCGGCATCACCGGACCGCGTGGGATCTTCGAGGGCCCCAACGGTCTTGAGCAACTCTTCGGCCAGCCCATCGATCTGCGGCCCGCTGATCCGACCCTCGGCGTCGTCAAGGACACCTACCTGAAGAAGTTCTGCGCACTGATCCACGCGCAGGCGCCCATCGAAACGGTTCTCACTCTCGCCACCGACCACCACATTTCGCCTCGCGACATCGCGTCGATGCAGGTTGAGGTCTTTCAGACCGCCTACGACATCGCCGGGGGCGGCAGCTTCGGGACGAAGGACACACCCGCCACCAAGGAACAGGCCGACTACAACCTGAAGTACCTGCTTGCCGCGGCACTCATCGACGGTCAGGTTGGCCCCGAGCAACTGCAAACCGCACGAATTTCCAGGCCGGATGTCCAAGACCTGCTTAGCCGTATCGATGTTCGGCCCGACGAGGCGCTGACCGCCCGCTACCCGCGCGCCACCCCGGTACGGATAACCGTTGTGCTGCACGACGGCCGGCGACTGTCCCGTGAGCAGGACGACTTCGAAGGCGCGGCTCACCGGCCGCTGACGTGGGACCGCACCGTGGAGAAGTTTCACTGGCTTGCAGAGCAATACGCCGACGACACGCTACGCAACACGATCGTCGATACCGTTGAAAATCTCGAGAGCGTCCCGATATCGGAGCTCACCGGGCTGCTCACCCACGTCAGCGTGCGGCCGCGGTTTCCGAAGACGCGTCAACCGTTGACGACGACAACCCAGGACAGCCCCAGAACGGTTACGTCACCTCGTCCATAACGTTCCGGCGGTTGTCCCGCACCCCCCGGTAGATGCCCCACCGCACGATCAACGGCATCAGCACGCGGTCGAATGACCATGCGGGGAAGCGGAAAGCCCGGCCGTTGGGGGCGAACACCTCGAGCCCGTCGGGCTGCGGACCGAGCACCGAACCCCAACGCCGTTTCGGGGCGCGGTAGGCGCGCAGCGGTCGGTCTGCGAACTCGGCTCGGACGTTGTGGGCGAGAAGCCCATCCGCTCGGTTACGGGCCGAGCTTCGCAGCGGATCGGTGGCCGCGACGTCTCCGACCGCGAACACGCCTCGGTGATCGGGAACCCGAAGCTGCGGCGTCACCCGAACGAAGCCGTGCTCATCGAGCAGTTCCCTGGGCAACCAGTCGGTGTTGGGTCGCACGTGCCCGATCGCCCAGAGCACGGCGTCGGCGGACACCGGCGGTTGTCCGGTGCTCCATCGGACCGGTTCGCCGGTGATCTGATCGCCCGCGAAACCATCCGGCAGCACGGCTCGGTGCCCCGGGTGAAGCCCGACACCGACTTCGGTCAGGCGGCGCCGAACCCGTCCCCAGATCCGGGGGTGGTGGGCCATGAGTAAACGTTCGCCGGGAAAGTACAGATCGACCCGCTTGTCCGGCCAGGTTCTCGCCAGGTTCGCCGCGCTGCTGACGGCCGCGGCGCCGCCGCCCACCACGATCACCGATCGGGCGGCGGCCAGGCGGTCATGCGCGGAACGCAGATCGGCGCCGATCTCGAACGCCGACTGCATGTTCGGCTGTCGCCAGAACCCGTTCGTGACACCCGTCGAGATGATCAGCGCGTCGTACGGCTCGTTCTGGGTGGAGCCGTCGTCTCGCTTGATGAAAACGGTCCGGGACGCGAGATCGACGCCAGTCAGCGTGCCGTGGACGGTGCGCACCCGATCAAGGCCGCGGAACCGGTCGAACGGGATCCAGTTGGCCCGGGCCCAGTCGTCCGGACGGCTGAGCCGCCAGCCGAGTTCTTGGCCGCTCACCAACGCGGGTTTAGCCGAGATCCCGACCACGTCTGCGTGCCGCGCGAGTCGGATCGCGGTGAGCACACCGCTGTCGCCAAGTCCCGCGATGACCACGCGCTTGCTGCTCATTCAGTTCCCATCGCTGCGCTGCGTAATTCGGCGTAGGAGTCCTCGATCGCGACTGCCAACCGCGCGACGTCGGGCAGCGCCTGCGGGTCGGTGCACAGCCCGATCCCGATGTCCCCGGCGCACGAGATCGCCGAGATGCGAAGCGCGTGGTGGGCCGCGGGCTCGGAGGAGGAGAACAGGTGCTGCACCTTGCGTCCTGCGACGGTGATCGGGCTGGGTGGGCCGGGGACGTTCGAGATCGAGACGCTGAACTCGCGCGCACTCTTGGCGACTCGCTGCACGGCGGTACCGACGTGCTTGATGCGTCCGAGCGCGTGGAACAGATCGTAGAGCTCCTCGGCGTCGCCGAGGTGTATCCGCACACTGGTCTCGGCGGTGATCCGGTCGAGTCGCACGAGGGGGTCCGTCTCGGCGAGCGGCAGATCGACGTTGATGAACGAGTCGCGGTTTCCGAGATCGCTCGCCCCTTCATCGCGGTGGTGGAGGCTGACCGGAACCTGCGCATGAAGGTGAGGTGCCGCCGTTTGACCGACACCGAGCCACGTGCGAAGGCCGCCGGCGACGATGGCGAGCAGGACATCATTGACCGTCGTGCGCGTGGGGCGCGAAGCGCCGATCGCCTTCACCTCAGCCAGCGGAGCGACCAGAAAGGCCAGCTCGCGCGATGCCGTGATCGGGCGGTCGAAGGGCGAGCGCGAACCGGGATGGCCGAGCTCGCGCAGGACCGCCCCGGGCATCCCCCACGCGTCGGCGAGCCGCGAGCGCACGGCAGCCGGAGCGGAACGCAGGCCGGGTCGCGGTCTTTCCTGTGGATCCTCTAACTCCTGCGGATCGAGGTGTGCATCCCAGAGCACGGCCTCCAGGAAGCGGACCCCGGCGATCCCGTCGGCCATTGCGTGGTGAATTCGGGCCGCGATCGCTACGCGGCCATCGCCTAGTGGTCCGATCACGTCGAGCACCCACAGCGGCCGCTCGCGGTCGAGGTGCTCGGACATCAACCCGCTGACCGCCCGCCAAAGATCGGCCTGCGACACACAGTCCGGGTTCGCCCACCGCCGGACATGGTGACAGATGTCGAAATCGGTCGCATCCACCCACCGCGGCTCAGATCCGGACGTGTCGACCCGCTGGGTGGCACGCGGCTCGCGCGGAAGTCGCTGCGCCACGGCGGCACGGAGTGCGTCGAGCTCGAACGGATCCCGGCCCGGCTCCAAGACGATCAGCTTCAGCGTGTGTCCGGTGATGGTCGCCGATTCGAGCCCCAGGATGCGTGCGTCGTCATCGGAGAGCCGATCGCAATCCTCGGGAGCCACCTCGCGAGTGTATTGACTTAGAGGGCTTCCTCGATGTCACTCTTCAACGACTCGGCCTGTGTTCCGAAGACCGCCTGGACACTGTTGCCGACCTCGACAACACCCGCGGCGCCCAGATTCTTCAACCGGGCCTTGTCCACCTTGCTGTTGTCCGCGACCTCCACGCGCAGGCGAGTGATGCAGGCATCGACGCTGACGAGATTCTCCCTGCCGCCGAACGCCGCGATCAGTTGCTCGGCCACGCTGTCGGCCACCACCGGGGCACCCTCGTCGAGGTTGGCCGCTTCCTCGGCCTCGAAGTCGGCCTCAGGCTCGCGTCCCGGCGTTCTCATGTTCCACTTCGTGATCGCGAATCGGAACATGACGTAGTAAACGACGAAGAACACCACGCCCATGGCGATCAGGTAGGGGATGTTCTTCGCGGCCGGAGCGGTGCCGTACAGCAGCAGGTCGATGAGACCGGCCGAGAACGAGAATCCCAAATGGATGTCGAGCAGATAGGCGATGGCCAGCGACAGCCCCGTCAGCACCGCGTGGATGACGTACAGCGGGAAAGCCACGAACATGAACGAGAATTCCAGCGGCTCCGTCACACCGGTGAGGAACGCGGTGAGCGCCGCCGCCGACAGGATGCCCAAAGCGATCTTCTTCTGGCGCTTGTTGGCCACGTGGATCATGGCCAGGGCCGCGCCGGGTAGCCCGAACATCAGGATCGGGTAGAAGCCCGAGGTGAGGATTCCGGCGGTGTGGTCGCCGGCGGCGAACCGCGTGAGCTCGCCGGTGACGACATGACCATCGGGGGTCTGATAGTCGCCGTAGATGAACCAGATGTAGGAATTCGGAATGTGGTGTAGCCCAACCGGAATCAGCATGCGGTTGGTGAATCCGTACACGAATGCGCCCACCGCGCCGGAACCCCCGATGAACCTCCCCAGCCCCGTCAGCCCGGCATCGAAAATCGGGTAGAAGTAGCTCATCGCAAAGGCGATCACCAGACAGGCCACTGACACGACGATCGGGACGAAGCGCCGGCCCCCGAAGAATCCGAGATAGGCCGGCAGCTTGATGGTGTGATACCGGTCGAACAGCCCCGCCGTCACCAGGCCGACCACGATTCCGGCGAACACGCTGTAGTTGATCTGGGCCTGCGCGCCGGTCTTGTCGACCTCGCCTGCCAGCACGATGGGCGACATGGATTTGAACACCGCCTGCACCACCAGGTAGCCGACCACCGCGGCCAGCGCCGTCGAACCGTCTGCCTTGCGCGCGAATCCGATGGCGACGCCAACGGCGAAAAGCAGTCCGAGGTTGGTGAACAGCGCACCGCCGGCGGCGCTCATGGCCGCGAAGAACGGGCCGATGACCGGCGCGTGAATCTTGCCAAGCAGGTCGTCCTGGCCCAGCCGCAGCAGGATCCCCGCCGCGGGCAGCACGGCGATCGGCAGCATCAGGCTCTTGCCCAGCCGCTGCAGCTGTCCGAAACCGGGAATACCGGTCATCTTCACCGACCTCCTCTGTCGCGGATGTCCGGCCACCACTACCTATTCTTTGGGTGCGCACACCGTACGAAGGAGTCGAATGCGCGATGAGCCGCTTGCGCGAAGAGTAGAAGGCATGAGCACGACGCCGGTCCTCGCCCCGGTCGCGGGGCGAGCGGTGCCGCTTCACGACGTCCCCGACCCCGTCTTCTCCCAGGGCATGGTCGGCTACGGAGCCGCGATCGACCCGCCGCGCGGGGTCGTCGACGCGGTCGCTCCGGTCGCCGGCAAGCTTCTGAAGTTGCTGCCCCACGCCTATCTGGTCATGACCGCAGACAACGTGGGCGTTCTCGTCCACCTCGGTCTGGACACCGTCCGGCTCAACGGCGCGGGTTTCACCGCCCATGTCAAGGAGGGCGACACCGTCGCTGCGGGCCAGCTCATCATCACCTACGACGTGCCGTCGGTCGAGGCGGCGGGGCTCAATCCCATTGTTCCCGTGGTGGTCATGGACGAACGGGAACCCGCGAACGTGATCGCCGCTGACGCGGTGACCAACGGCGTCCAGATCGCCACCCGTGAAACACTTTTCACTTCCCACAAATAGAGGCATGGGAATGCTGCTGAGCGCCGACGCCGTGCTCACCGGTCGAGAACTGTTGCGGCCGGGGTGGATCGAGGTTGCCGACGGCACGGTGCATGCGATCGGCTCCGGTGCTGCGCCCCGCCGCGTGGACGCCGACCTCGGTGCGGCGACGGTGGTGCCGGGCTTCGTCGACACCCATGTGCACGGCGGGGGCGGCGCGAGCTTCTCGACGGCGAACCCCGCTGACACGTCGACCGCGGCGGCACTGCACCTGCGGCACGGCACCACCACACTCGTCGCGTCCCTGGTCACGGCCGGCCCGGCCGAGTTGGCCCGCCAGGTCGCTGAGTTGGCCCACCAGGTGCGCGCCGGCCTGATCGCGGGGATTCATCTGGAAGGCCCGTGGTTGTCCACCGAGCGGTGTGGCGCGCACGAGCCGTCATTGATGCGCGACCCGGAACGCGTCGAGATCGACCGTGTTCTTTCGTTGGGCGATGGGACGATTCGGATGGTCACCCTGGCGCCCGAGCGGGACGGCGCGCTGGCCGCCATCAGCAGGATCGTCGACGCGGGTGTGGTCGCGGCGGTGGGTCATACCGAGGCCACCTATGCGCAGACGCGGGCGGCGATCGACGCGGGCGCGACGGTGGGGACACATCTGTTCAACGCGATGCGCCCGATACATCAGCGCGAGCCCGGCCCGGTGATCGCGCTGCTGGAGGATTCCCGGGTGACCGTTGAACTCATCGCCGACGGCATCCACGTCCACCCGGCGCTGTACCGGCACGTCACCCGCAGCGCCGGACCCGACCGGGTGTCGCTGGTAACCGACGCGATGGCCGCGGCGGGCATGGCCGACGGAGCGTACCGGCTCGGGACGCTGGCGGTCGACGTCGCCGGCGGCGCGGCCCGGGTCGCCGGAACGAACACCATTGCGGGGGGCACCGCCACCATGGACCGCGTGTTCAAGTTCGCCGTCACCCATAGCGGACTGCCGCGGGACGAGGCGCTGATGCTCGCCGTTCGCCAGGCGTCGATGAACCCCGGCAGGGTGCTAGGTCGGCCGTCCGCAGGTCTGGTCCCCGGGGCGACTGCCGACCTCGTGGTGCTGAGCTCGGATCTGGCCGTGATCGGCGTGCTGCGCCGTGGATCCTGGGTTGTCGATCCGGGCCTGACCGGCTAGCGCTCGGCGCCGCGGTACGCCGCGACGATCGGCTCCAGCTCGTCGGGGGTGGCGCCGTGCATGATGACCGCGTCGGCCCCGTGGTCGAACTCCTTGCGGATCCGGTCGACGCACTGCTGTGCCGACCCGGTGGCCGACGATTCCAACCACTCGTCGGGAATCAACGTGGCGATGTGTTCGATCTGCCCGGGCGTCGCCTTGTGATCGATGCCGCCCGGGATCGACGTCACCACTGGGTCGTCGCGGAACCGCTGCAGCACCGCGGGATCCCACTTGTTGGTGTTCACCAGCAGGTCGCCATAGCCCTGCAGGTATGTCGCCAACCGGGCGACGGTCTTCTTCAGCCGCAGCTCTTCGGGCAGGTGGTCACCGACCGTGGCGAAACACGACCACACCCGCACGCTGTCGGGATCACGGCCTGCCTCCTCGGCGGCGTCCTTCACGATCTTGACACTGCGCTGCAACGTCTCGGGGGTGAAGTAGGTGTGCAGGACGACGTCGTCGAAGACGCGCCCGCCCAGCGCAAGCGTGTTGGGCCCGAACGCCACCAACGCCAACCGGATGTCCTCGTTGAAGTCCGGATCGAGGAACAACACCTGGTAGCGGCCCATCGGCCCGTCGTGATTGAAGATGACCTCGCCGTGCCACAGCCGGCGCATCACCTGTGCCCAGTCCTCCATCTGGGCGGTGGTGACGGCCGGCACCCCGAACGCCGCGTACATCGCGGCCACGCCACGCCCGATGCCCAGCGTGAACCGCCCACCGGAGAGCCGATGCATCGTCGTCGCCCATGACCCCGTGATCAACGGATGACGTGTGTTGTGATTCGTTGCGGCAGTGGCGATCTGCATGCGGTTGGTGACCGCGCATGCGGCGCCGACGAGCGAGGACGCTTCCTTGACGTTCCAGCGTTCGGAGATGAACGCGGTGCCAAAGCCCATCTCCTCGCCGCGGCGCGCCTCGTCCATCAGCGTCGCCGGGCCTTCCCCGCCGGCCCCGGCCAGCAGGTAGTACCCGAGTTCATCCAGCACGCGTTGAGTCGTTGCCACGCCTCCAGCGTGCACCCACACCTACTGGGTTAGCTGGTTGGAGACCTGCCAGAGCCGCTCGGCGTTGTATAGGTCGAGCACGTAGGGCGCGACACCCCCGGTGTGGGTGCCGCGCTCGGTGACCTGTGCGGCCTCGGCGCAGTCTTCGTAGTAACGGCCGGTGACGCCCTCGACAACGGGACTGGCCGCGAGCAGGACCGAGGTGGCGGCGCCTTGCTCGATGGTCTTCACCGGCGGCAGCCCAAGTTCTGTTTGTTCTCCGAAGTTGGCCAGGTCGTCGGCGCCCATGTGACGGGCCAGCGCGGTGCTGGCGATGTTGCCGGGCATCAGCGCGTTGGCCACGATGCCGTCGTCGGCCCAACGTTGCGCGGCGCCGACGGCGAACAGCACATTGGCCGATTTGGACTGGCCGTAGGAAGTCCACTGGTCATAGGGGCGGAAGAGGTAGTGCAGATCGTCGAAGACCACCGGGGAGAACAGGTGTCCGATCGAGGCGACGGACACCACGCGGGCGCCCTCCGCCGCGGCCAGCCACTGGTGCAGGCCGGTGGCCAGGGCGAAGTGCCCGAGATGATTGGTGGCGAACTGCATCTCGTAACCGGACGGCGTTCGGGTGAGCTGGGGCAGCGCCATCACGCCGGCATTGTTGACCAGGATGTGCAACGGCCCTGTCCACGCACGGACGAAATCGGCCACCGAGGCAGGATCGGCAAGGTCCAGCCGGGCGACGTGCACAGCTCCGGCGCCCGGCGACAGCTTTTCGGCGATCACGTCGGCGACTTTGGTGCCGGCCTCGACATTGCGCACCGCCAACGTGACGTCTGCGCCCGCGGACGCCAGTGCTCGGGCGGTCTCGACACCGATCCCCGAACTGGCGCCCGTGACGATCCCTCGCCGCCCGTGCAGATCCACGTCGGTAACGATCTCGGCCGCCGTGGTCGCGGCTCCGTATTTGGTGGTGGGCATGGCGGGCTCCTTCCTGACGGCAGCGGCTTAGCCGGTTTCCTTCCCGTCTTTCGGGCGCGACTCGGTAGAGCCGCTCATTCCGATGCGACCACGATGCACCCGCACACACCGGGTATCCAGGCCACGTCGTTACTGGTAATCCCAGGGTCACCCTTTCTCCGGCACGGCGCCCTAGCCTTGATCGATGGAGACATCCCATGGGCTGGCGGGCTTCCTGCGGGCCCGCCGGGAATTGCTCAAGCCCGCCGATGTCGGCCTGCCGGACAGCGAGCGCAGACGCGTCGAGGGATTGCGTCGCGAAGAAGTCGCGATGCTTGCCGGTATCAGCACCGAGTACTACCTGAAACTCGAGCAAGGACGAGACCACCAGCCCTCCGACCAGGTTCTTGACGGCCTTGCCCGGGCGCTGCAACTCGATGAAGACGCCGCCACCTACCTCCGCGAGTTAGCGCGCCCGGCACCGCGTCGGCGTCGACGCTCGGTCCCCGAAAGATTCGACCCGGCAGTGCAAACACTCATTGACAGTTGGCCGTTTACCCCGACGTTCGTTGTCAACAGGAACATGACGATACTGGCGTCCAACCGCGTGGCCCGAGCGCTGTCACGCTTTTTCACGCCGGGCGAAAACATCCTGCGCGCAGCGTTTCTCGAGCCCGAAATGCGCATGCTTTACCGTGACTGGGACAGGTTCACGACCAGGATGGTCCCGTTTTTGCGAGCCGTGCTCGGCGCGGAGCCTCCCGATCGCGAACTTGTCGAACTCATCGGCGAACTCAGCATCGCCAGCAAGCGCTTCGCCACATTGTGGGCGCGTCACGACGTCAAACATCGAAGCACCGGTCCGAGCGCCTTCTACCACCCGCAAGTCGGGCCGCTCGATCTGCACTACACGATCCTGCACCTACCGGATCGACGCCAGTTGTTCGTCACCTACCACGCCGACCCCGGTTCACCATCCGAGGAAAGCCTGCGCCTGCTCGCCAGCCTGGCAAGCTGACACACCCTTACTGCTAGCCGGAATCTTTTGCCCGCCGGCAATTACCAAATGTTCGCAGTCGTTGGTTACTGACATGAGCGAACACAACCACCACCAAGACGTACTCGATGACCTCAATCCGCAGGGCCGTGCGTTGCGCCAGATGATTCCCGAGGTATACCGCGGATTCGGGATGATGAGCACCGCGGTGCTCTCGCCGGGCGCCCTCGACAGCAAGATCAAAGAGCTCATGGCGTTGATCATCGGGGTGGTGGACAGGTGCGACGGTTGCATCGCGGCACACGCACGGGGCGCCGTTCTCGCAGGAGCATCCAAAGAAGAGGCGGCCGAAGCGATCGGCGTCAGCTTCCTCATGCAGGGTGGGCCGGCCACCGTCTACGGTGCTCGTGCCTACGACGCTTTCTGCGAATTCTTCGCCGCCGCTCACGCCAACACAACCACCTCACGCTGACCGGGTAAGCACCATTCCGGCTCGCGGGGCCCGTTGATTGGGGTTAGCAGTGACGACACCGGTTCGCCGAAGGGCAAATCTGGAACTAGTTAAGTTCTGCAACCCGTGCAGATAACGCTCGCCTTGGAAGGACTCCACCATGCGAATCAAGTTCAGCCACATCGCCCCACTGTTGGCAACGGGGGCCGCCGCGGTCGCGATCATCGCCGCACCGACGGCCGCGGCAGCGACCGCGCCCACCCCGCGCCCGCGCCTGCTGCGCACGCCTGCACCAATGGGGTGTGCCCCAACACCCACTCCACCCTGCCCCCCGGCGAGTTGCCCGGCAATAACCAGATCAACGACTCCACTGGGCCAACCGTGTATTCGCCCCAATATCCCTACGCGGAAGGCGATTACTACGGCGGTTTCGGCGGTTATGGTCACGGTTTCGGTGGCGGTTTCGCCGGCGGCCATGGCGGCGGACACGGCAGGTGAGACGCCACAAGCATTGGCGGCCAATACCTCTTACCGCAGGCTCAACTTCGGGACGTCGTGCGGAATCTGTCCCGGTAGGCCTTCGGTGACACGCCGAGTTCGTTGACGAAGACCCGTCTGAGCGTTTCGGCACTGCCGAAACCGGCGAGGCGGGCGGTGTCTGTCACGCTGTGTCCGGCGTCGAGCGCGGCTCGTGCAGCGTCGATCCGAACCATTTCCACATACCGGGCGGGCGTGGTCCCCAGCTCGGATTGAAACAGCCGGGTCAGCTGCCGTGTACTCAACGATGCCAGCGCGGCAAGGCTTTTCACGCCATGGTTGCCGCCCGGGTCGGCGGCGATCGCGTCGGTGACCGCGCGCAGCGCCGACTGCGGTGGCGGATCCGCCTCGACAAGCACCGAGAATTGCGATTGACCGCCGGCACGCTTGAGATAGACCACCAGTGACCGGGCCACGTCTCGGACGAGTTCGGTGCCGTAATCGTCTTCGACGAGGGCCAGCGCCAGGTCAATGCCTGCGGACACCCCCGCGGAGGTAAAGACTTGCCCGTCGCGAACGAAGATCGCATCGGGCTCGACCGACACATCCGGGAACGCGCGGGCAAGTAGCCGGGCATGTCGCCAATGTGTCGTGGCCCTCCGACCGTTGAGCAGCCCGGCCTGAGCCAGGATGAACGACCCGGTGCAAATCGACGCCAGGCGCCGCGTCCTGGCCGGCACCGTCTTCAGTGCGTCGACGAGCGCCGGGTCGATCGGCCGCCCGACCAGGCCGTCGCCGCCGGCGACCAGCACGGTGTCGGCAGACTCGATTGACGCGATGCGATCGGTGACGGCAAAACCCGTCCCTATCGAGGGCCTGACATCGCACCCGTCCACCGATGCGATCCGGAGCCGGTAGTTGGCGCCGAACCGGTTGGCTTCCGCGAAAACCTCTGCCGGCCCTGCGGCGTCCAACAGCTTCACGCCGTCGAAGACGACGATCACCACCTCACGCGGCTGCGGATGAGTCTGCGCCACAAGACCATTGTGTCGCATTTTGTGTGAAACATGGCTGATCGGCCATACCTGGCTGGACCGCCGCGACCCCAGACTGGCTATAGATAGTCCCTGACCTACCAAGGAGTTCCCATGCCTACCGCACCCGCCGACACGATCGCCGACATCGTCATTCCCGACACCCCGCTGGTACGCGACGTCACCGCGCTGATCCGTGACGCCGAGAATGATTTGCTGTTCCATCACTCCCGCCGCGTGTTTCTGTTCGGTGCACTACAGGGTCGTCGCCGGGGACTGCAGCCGGATCTGGAGCTGCTCTACGTGGGTGCGATGTTTCACGACATCGGACTCACCGAGGCCTACCGCACCTCGCAACTGCGCTTCGAGGTCGACGGGGCCAACGCGGCCCGCGACTTCCTGCTGCAACGCGGCGTCGATGACGCCACCGCCCGAAAGGTCTGGCTGAGCATCGCGCTGCACACCACCCCGGGCGTGCCGGAATTCTTGGACCCCGAGATCGCCTTGGTCACCGCCGGTGTCGAGACCGACGTTCTGGGCATCGACCGCGACGCGCTGCCCGCAGAAGCACTCGCTGCCGTTACCGCAACCCACCCCCGGCCCAACTTCAAAAACCGTATCCTCCAGGCATTCACGGACGGCAACATCCACCGGCCGCGCAGCACCTTCGGCAACGTCAACGCCGACGTGCTCGCCCACTATGACGGCTCGTTTGTCCGAGACGACTTCGTCGACATCATCCTCAACAACAGCTGGCCCGAATAGGTCGCGACGCTGTTAGTCCTCGTTGCGGAGGATGGTGTAGGTCCTTAATCAGTGCGTATCTGCAATTGGGTCACACTTCCCAATTAGGGCATATGCCTCTTGTTGTAAAGGGGGCATATGCCCTAGTATAGGCGGGAGCCATCTGATCAAGCAGAAGGGTGCAGACGATCATGCCCGGTCGCGTTGAGGCAGCCGGCGAAAATCCATGCAGCGCAACGGCCATGCGTAAGGCCACCCGGCGCATGACGCAGCTTTACGACGACGCCCTGGCGCAGGCCGGACTGCGCTCGACCCAGTACGCGATCCTCGACGAGCTCCACCGGCAGGCCGCTGCTCCGCCCACTATGGGCGAGTTGGCCGAGACGCTCGTGCTGGACCGGTCGGCCCTTGGGCACAACCTGCGACCATTGGAGCGCGACGGTCTCATCGCTTTGGTAGCCGGCGACGATGACCGGCGAAGGCGCCGCGTGGTGCTCACCACAAAGGGACGCGCCAAGTTCGCGCAGGGCCGGCGAGCGTGGAAATTGGCACAGGACCGGTTCGACGACGTGTTCGGCGAATCAGCAGCAGCGAAACTCCGCGCCACCCTGCTTCGCATCGCACGCGACGAACGCCTCACCACGCTAACCGACTGACCGATGAGACTGCGCCGCATCGACATGCGCCGAATTCGGCAACCCGATTGCGGGTCGCCAGGCTCTGGCGGGCGTGCTCAGAGCCGGAATAGGTGCTGGGCGTTGCGGTAGGCAATTTTGTCGCGGTCGGCCGGGCTGATCGGGGCCTGGGCGAGGAACCGGGCATGCTCGACCGGGTCGCCGTAGGGGTAGTCGGTGGAGAACAGGATGCGGTCGGCGCCGAACACCTGCAGCGCGCACAGCAGCGGCGGGGTGGTGGTGTAGCCGCAGATGGTGATGTGCACGTGTTCGCGGACGACGTGGGCCACCGACGGTGCCGTGGGGTCGGCGCGGCCGAGCGCCCAGTCGGCGCATCACCCTGGCGAAACATTTCTCGACCGCGCCGAGCCGTGACGGCGTATGCGGGAACTCGGTCGACGGGGTCTGGCCCGGAGAGCCGCCCGGTACGCAGCCCCAGCAGACAACACGACAGTTGTAGCCCCGTGTGATGTGACACAAGAACAGCCGCCAATCGTTGTTTCTCAGGACATCGACCCCATCGGATGTTCTCCCGAGTATGTGGTGACAGGGGCTGTTCGCAGCTCGACTACTTCGCGGCTCGACTACACAGGGGAAGCGCGCATGCGGTTCGGCTTGAGTCGGCAGAAGTGGCTTCGTTACAACTCGAAGGGAGATGGCCTGTGAATGCGGCAGAAGCTTTAGCGAAAGCCATAGTCGAGAACTACGACAATCCGTTACAGAGCAGCTCGATAGACGTACCTGCACATGTTGAGTCCTTGCTGCAAAGCTTAGGGGCAACAACTTCCGATTCCGGAGGTAAGGTCACCTATTACGGCTCCGATCCCATCACGCCGGACCGGTTGCCCTATGGATCGATCAGCGCAATCTCGCTCGCCGCCAAGGCGATCCTGATTGCAAAGATATGGAAAGAGCGAACCGGCGAGGGCCACGAACCGGTCCTTCCGGTTCGGATCCAAGGTCACGACTGCCACGTTTACGAGTACACCGAGTCGGCGTTGGTGGGGCTACCACCCGGCGTTGACTATCACGGCTACGCCCAGCGATATAAGGCGTTCCGCTGGCGGCCCAATCGCCCGATGGTCCGCGAGACCGAATCCAGAGATACCGTGCTTCGGCACGGGGTCCGTGCCACAGTGGCCGCGGGATTCACGGCGGCGAGAATTCACCCCTTCCACGAGGCGGGACGAGACAGCCATGACGGATGAGCGCGA
This sequence comes from uncultured Actinomycetota bacterium, assembly GCA_963828065.1. Lineage (GTDB taxonomy): Bacteria > Actinomycetota > Actinomycetes > Mycobacteriales > Mycobacteriaceae > Mycobacterium. Next base: position 659,714 of record CAWHDL010000004.1, read on the forward strand.
AGGACCCGGACTCACTGCGTTCCTCGATGACCGGCTTGAGTACCGTCGATTGTTCTCGGAGGTCTGGGGGACCTTCCTGCTGGTGCTGGTCGCCGTTGGTGCCGGCGCGGTCGGCGCACAGCCCTACGGCGGCGGGCTGACCCTTCCGGTGAAGGTGATAGCGCCCGGCGTGATGGTCATGGCCATCATTTACTTCATGGGCACCGTCTCGGGTGCACATTTGAATCCGGCTGTGACGTGGGCCTTCGCGTTGCGCGGCAACTTCCCGTGGCGCCGCGTGCCGGGTTACATTGTGGCGCAGGCGATCGGGGCGTTCCTGGCGTGCCTGTTCCTGCGGTGGACGATCGGCGGGATCAGCCACGGCGCGACGGTGCCGGCTTCGGGTGTGTCGGACTGGGTGGGCGTTGCGATCGAGGGTGTGCTGACACTTGGCCTGGTCAGCGTCATCCTCGGGACGTCGTCCGGAGCCCGGAACATCGGAACCAACGCAGCGATCGCGGTCGGCGGGTACATCGGAATCGTCGCCGTTTGGGCTGCACCGGTCACGGGTGCGTCGATGAATCCGATGCGCTCGCTTGCGCCGGCGGTCGTCGGCGGGCAGCTGAGCACGTATTGGATCTACCTGGTCGGACCGATGATCGGCGCGACCATCGCGGTCGGGTTCGAGTACATCCTGAAGGGTCGGGCAACTGCGGCCGGCGCGAAGGCGGCCCAGGGCGCGCTCGGTGCAGATGACCGCGCCGCCCAATAGTCCTCTTTGGTTCGTCCGGACTCGTCGATGCCTGGTAATCGCCGCATCCGGGCTCGGCTACGCTCGTGTCATGCGGCGCGGCGCGGTGAGCGCGTTCCAGAGGTGGCAGTACCGCGACGGGCGACCGGGTGGGTTCGCACGCCTCTCAAACCGCCTGGGCGCCATCGCCTTTGCGGCTGGCATCGGACCAAGCCAAGCTGCCACAATCGAGGTTCGAGGCCGCAAGACCGGGCGGAAGATCTCGTTTCCCGTAGTTGTCGTCCCCTACGAGGGTGACCGCTACCTGGTGGCCATGCTGGGCGACAAGACGAACTGGGTGCGCAACGTGCGCGCCGACAGTCATGCCGTTTTGCTGCAACGGACGCGCGAGAACGTGTCCCTGGTGGAGGACTCCTCCGGTAATCGCGCCGCGATTCTGCGCCGATATCTCGAGCTCGCAGCTGGCGCCCGCCCATTCTTTCCGATCGACCGCCGGGCGCCACTGGGCGACTTCGAGCGGATCGTCGAGGACTATCCAGTGTTTCGGGTCGCCCCAGCTTCCTGAGGCGTCGATGGGAATCTAACTCGGAAGGACCGGCTGTTGGACGCGCACCTCAGTAGTCATCATCGCGACACGATCGCGAAGATTTTCAGTCATCCGGCCAGCGGCAATATCGAGTGGCGTGATGTTCTATCACTGCTGGAGAACATCGGAACCACGACAGAGGAGCGCAACGGCAAATTTAAAGTCGCTCTCGGCCCCGAAACCGAAGTGCTCGAGCGCCCGCGTGGGAAAGACATCGACGAGCAGTTGATCGTCGACTTGCGACGGATCCTCAGGCAGGCAGGGTTCGCGCCGGACGGTGGAGCGGCGACGCCGGACGAGCGCGACCGCGACCATGGCGATTCGCAGTGGGGCGCACCTACCTGATCCGCAGCAAGATCGAGGGCACTCGGCAGGTTCTTGCCCACCATCGACTTCGAGCGTGTCGCAGGGTAACCATGGACTTGTCGGACTGGTTCTTCGAGGGAGGCCTGCTATGCCCAATCTGAGTCTGAAACTTGTCGAATCAGCACGCAATTTCCCCGACCGGATCGCACTGCGTTGCGACGATCTGAGCTACACCTTCGCCGAGTTCGACGCGGCCGCCGCACGGGTCGCCACCTTCTTGGACCGCGAAGGCATCGAGCCCGGCGACCGGGTCGGGCTGATGCTGCCCAACAGCCCCGTTTTTGCGCTGGCGTACTACGGCATCACACATCGCGGCGCGGTCGCGGTACCGATGAATCCGCTGCTGAAGGCGCGTGAGGTCGAGTTCTACCTGCGCAACACCGGGGCGAAGGCGCTGTTCGCGACCCCGACGTTCGCCGACGCGGCGAGCGCCGGCGCCCAGGCTGCAGGCGCCAAGACGTGGCTGGTCGATGACGCCGGCCTCGCGGCGATGATCTCGGACCTGCCGCCACAGGCGGAGGTTGTCGACCGTGATGACGCCGACACGGCCGTGGTGCTGCACACGTCGGGGACCACCGGCAAGCCCAAGGGTGCACAACTGACACACGGCGGGTTGGCCCGCAACGCCGAGGTCGCGACGCGCACCCTGATCGAGACCGGACCCGACGACGTGGTGATGGGCTGCCTGCCGCTGTTTCATGTTTTCGGCCTGACCTGTGGGCTGAACGCGGCGGTGACGGTCGGTGCCACTCTCACCCTGATCCCCCGGTTCGACGCGCGAAAAGCCATCGAGGTGATCCAACGCGACGGCGTCACGGTCTTCGAGGGTGTGCCGACGATGTATTCGGCACTGTTGGGGGTGGCGGCCGACTTTCCGCAGTCCGCTACCGATTCGCTGCGGGTATGCGCGTCCGGTGGCGCATCGCTGCCGGTTCAGGTGCTCAACGATTTCGAGAAGACGTTCGGCTGCATGATCCTGGAGGGCTATGGACTGTCGGAAACCTCCCCGGTCGCGTCCTTCAATCATCCCGATCGCGAGCGCAAGCCGGGATCGATCGGAACCCCGATCGAAGGCGTCGAAATGCGGGTGGTCGACATGGACGGAAACGAGGTAGCGCCGGGCGAGGCCGGTGAGATCCAGATCCGCGGCCACAACGTCATGAAGGGCTACTGGAATCTGCCGGACGCGACCGCGGCGGCGATCTCGCCCGGTGGCTGGTTCGCCAGCGGCGACATCGGCAGGGTCGACGACGACGGCTACTACTACATCGTCGACCGCAAGAAGGAACTGATCATTCGCGGCGGATTCAACGTCTACCCGCGCGAGATCGAGGAGGTTCTCTACGAGCATCCCGCCGTGGTCGAGGCCGCGGTGGTCGGCATCCCGCACGACTCGCTGGGTGAGGAGATCGGTGCGGCGGTCGCAATCAAGGAAGGCGCACATGTCGAACCCGACGAGCTCCGCGATTTCGTCAAGGAGCGCGTGGCCGCCTACAAATACCCGCGGCGGATCTGGTTCGTCGACAGCCTCCCGAAAGGACCGACCGGAAAGATCGTGCGCCGCGAAATCACGATTCCCGCAACCGAAAGCGCAGAATAACGGCCGGCCAGCTATGTCACTAACGTCAGCGTGGTAACTGGTAGTACCAAGTCCGCGGACGTCGTCGCCGCGAAATGGTCAACGCCACCGCCCCGCACAACCCCAGCGTCGCCGCCACCGCCGACACCGCGACAATGTAGACGTCCCGGGCGGGCATGCCCGGCGACGCCTTGCTCGCCAGGTGCAGCTGGTAGTTGCCCGGCAGCGGTCCCGGCGCCGGAGCATCCAGGCCCGGGAACTGCTGGGTTTTATGCACGTCGAATTCGCGTTGCCCGTCGGGTGTTTGCTTCCAATCACCCCACACCGGTGTGACGCCGTCGAGCAGCGCCTTGTCCTCACCGTATTGCGGATCCGGGCCGGCGTCGACGACCTGGTTCACCATAAACGGGTCATAGCTCTGGTCGGGATAGTCGACGGCGACCGGGACGTCGTCGTAGGTCGTCAGCGGGTACGGCGGTGGGGGCAGCAGACCGTCTCCCGGGTCATATCCGCCACCGAAGAAGCTTCCCACTGCGGCGTCGACGGCCTCCCCCGCAGCGTCCAGCACCAGCGCCGTGAAGTTGTAGGCGCCGTAGTCGGCGGCTTCCAACACCGCACTGCCCAGTGGCGGTATCACCACGATCTCCGGCGCTCCGTCGTAGTCGTACACGATCTGCAACTGGTTCTCGTACGGGTTGCAGATGATGGGCCGGTAATCGTCGTCGTAGCGCACCCAGTTGCGGTCCCACTGCCGCACCTGGTGATCCCACTGGTGTTGGTCGGAATCGGGGCGGTCGGGGCCGGGCCCAGGCCGATCGTGACCGTCGCGGTTCGACCCGTTGGCATCGGTAGGCCGCGAGTTGACTTTGTCTCGCAGATTGGCGACGTCTGCCGCCGGTGCGGGATCCGGCTTGTGTTCGACGGGAACCGACGCCTCGGCGGTGGCGACGTTCTGCTGCGGCGCTCGCATCGTGGTGGCCTGATGAACGGTGACCGCCTGGCCAGCCGGCGACGCCCCGCGCGGGGCCGCGTTGGGGCCCACCCCGTTCTGGGGTGCCGACCCCGTTCGGGGCCCGGGCTGGTTCGGCCCAGGCGATGACCCGTTGGGGCCGTCCTGGTTGGGCGGGCTGGGGGCACCTCCCGCTTGCGGGGGAATGCTCGCCGGGGCGGACTGGGGGCCGTGTGCCGGCTGGGTCGGCGGCCCAACGGTGTCATGTGGCGTCGCGGGCTCGTCTCTGGTGACCGGCGGAGCGGCCTCTGAATTCGGCGCGGCCGGCGCCGCATCGTGAACGGGAGGCTGCGGTGCGGTCTGCTCGGGAGCCGGCGCTGCGTCGTGAACCGGCGCCTGGGGCTCCACCCGGGGCGCTGGTGCCGGCCGGGGCGGCGGTGCAGGCCGGGGCGCTGGTGCCTGCCGGGGCGCTGGTGCCGGCGGCGGTGCTGCCATCCGGGGCGCCGGCGGAGCCGGCGGAATTATCGGTGGGGCGCCGGGCCCGGCGAGCGCCGGCGCGATGCCCCCGGTGAGCACCGACAACGAAATTAGCGCGCCGGAAGCCAGCACGACCATTCCCCCGCGACAACGAGAAAGCCAAACTGCGCGGTTCATCGGGCCCGACTCCTCTCCTGATCGGGATGGCAGATCGTCTGCCGCGTTCCCCGCCGACCGGCGCGCCGCTGGGTGCCCACTGGCAAGCGCGGCCAGGCTGCGGGGTCAACTCACGTCACCGCGTCAGCAAACGATGTGCCCCCAGTTGCGCGTGGATCCCACGTCGTTATTCAGTTTGTAGCGCGATGGAGGTTCGCGTTATTCCGGTTGTTTTCAGTCTTCGCCTGCATCCTGGGGTTCCGGTGCAGCTAAGCTGTGAGGTCACCTAAAGAGTTGGTGGTTGGTTCGGTGTGGACAGAAATCGGATGAACGGCCAGCTCCGAGACGTGTCCTAGTCAGGCGTGGCGCTCAGCCCGCGCTGGAGCGCTCGTCCACCACGTAGGCTCGCGTTGCGGCTCGATCGATGAAGTTCTCTTCGTCTCGGGCAATCTCATCGATGCCAAGACTGGCCATCCAGGCGGACAGGTCGTCCCGGTCGGCGAAGACGAGTTCTGTCATGCAGTCAAAGCTGATCTCATTACCTTCGATGTTGAAGGCATCCCCACGTTGGATGTAGTTGCGCTTGTAGACCATTGGCATGAACGCCTTGCTCAGCACGAGTGGTACGTGGTTGTGCTCGTAGTAGTCGGCGAACTCCTGCGGCGACAGGCCGGGCTTGCGCTTCAGGTATCCGAAAACCTTGATCATCGGGCACTCCTGGATGAACCGTCGGGGGACATCGAAGCACGTGCTCGCCGCCGTTGCCCTACTTCGCCATGTTGGTGAAGCGCGCGTAGTGCAATTGGTGCGCGACCGTGACCGTCCTCGTCTGACCGTTCCGATGCTTGGCAATGATCAAGTCGGCCTCGCCCAGCCGTTCCTCGTTGTCTTGATCGAACAGATCCGGCCGGTGCAGAAGGATCACGATGTCCGAGTCCTGCTCGATCGCGCCCGATTCGCGAAGATCGGACAGCATCGGCTTCTTGTCGGTGCGCTGCTCCGGGCTGCGGTTGAGCTGGCTCAGCGCCACGACTGGCACCTGGAGCTCCTTTGCCAACAGCTTCAGGCTTCGTGAAAACTCCGACACCTCTTGCTGCCTGGACTCGAACTTCTTGCCCGACGTCATCAGCTGCAGGTAGTCGACGACGATCAGCTTCAGCTCCGATTTCTGTCGCAGCCGCCGCGCTTTCGCGCGGATCTCCATCATCGTCAGATTCGGCGAGTCGTCGATATACATTGGCGCCTCGCTGATTTCACTCATCCGCCGCGCCAGGCGCCGCCAGTCGTCGTCGCTCATCCGGCCGGAGCGCATGTCGGCGAGTTTGATCTTGGCCTCCGCCGACAGCAGACGCATGACGATCTCGGACTTGCTCATCTCAAGCGAGAAGATGACGCTCGCCATCTGGTGCTTGATGGAGCAGGACCGCAGGAAGTCCAGGGCCAAAGTGGAGTTGTGCGTGGGGATTCGGCCCGGCCCGGCCAGGTACAGGTGGTCCGCGGCGTCGACCTGCACGCAGCGAACGGGGGTGCTGGCGATTTTGCGGACGGTTCCGACTTTCCAAGTCGAGGATGACGCCTTCGGATCAATGACATCCTCATCCAGCCGCAGTGAACCAGTCTCAACGACCCCGCGTGTTGTCGACCACAGATGCTGCTCATCCGCGACGATCGTGGTGCCGTCCGAGAACTCGACCTCATAGCATGGTCGCCCGAACATCACCTGGGTAGCGGCCACTACTCGTGTCGGCCGCCCATCTGCGCCGATTAGCTCGTCGCCCACGGTGACATCGCCCATCGTCGTCCAGCCCGTCGGCGTCGGCAGCGGCGTATCAAGCGCCAACGCCTTCCCCACGCCCGGCCTGGCCGCGACGATGACCATCTGTCCCGGGTGCAGCCCGTTGGTCACGTCGTCCAGTTCGACGAACCCCGTCGGCACGCCGCTTGCCCGGCCTCCGCTGGACGCGATCGCGTCGATCTCGTCCATCGTGGGCTGCAGCAGTTGTTCCAGCGGCACGAAGTCTTCCGACATTCGCCGATCGGTGACGTCGTAGATCTCCGCCTGCGCGCGATCGACGACCTCGGCCACATCCGAGCCTTCGGCACCGGCGTAGCCGTACTGCACCACCCGGGTACCGGCCTCGACCAAGCGCCGCAGCAACGCCTTCTCCGCGACAATGCCCGCGTAGTACCCCGCGTTGGCTGCGGTCGGCACTGTCGAGATCAACGTGTGCAGATACGGCGCCCCGCCGATGCGCCTCAGCAGCCCACGCCGGTCCAGGTCCGCGGCCACCGTCACCGCATCGGCCGGCTCACCGCGACTCGACAGGTCCACGACAACGTCGTAGATGTTCTGGTGCGCGGGCCGGTAGAAGTCGCCGGGCCGCAACCGCTCGACCACGTCGGCGATCGCGTCCTTGCTCAGCAGCATTCCGCCCAGCACCGACTGTTCGGCGACGACGTCTTGAGGTGGCTGCCGGCCGAACTCCTCGTTCGCCGGTGGGGCGTCCATGCCCGAATGTCCGAGATCGTCAACGACGGCCATGCCGGGGCCCCACCTCCCTCCGAACGTACGTTCGCCTCAGCTGTCTCGACGATAGGTCACGACGCCGACAATTCGCCGTCTCGACGCGCCGAGGGCACCCCTGGACGGTTCACGGTAGACGTTGCTGGCGGCAGCGCCAATGGTGCTTGTGGATAACCTTGTGGACGGTGTGTGGATATCCGCGTCAGGTGTGTTGAGCGGTTGTGCAGAAGCTGTGGATAACCGCGCGGCTTATCCACATATGGCCTGCTAAACCCGACTTGGGAGACTGTGGGCACTGTGCATCGCAATCGCCTCGGCGTGTCTCTCCGGGTTGCCATCTCGGGCGTGTTGTGTTGCGCCGAGTTATGGCACAGGTTAACGTCAGGTTAGATTCGCTGTGCGGCCGGGGCGGCAAACAGTTCGCCAGCACGCAACGCGACCAGCGTCGACTCGGCGCAGGCGCCGGCACCGGCCAGCGATGGCGGGGCCAGCGCGGGGTCAATCACGATGCCAGGTAATTTGCTCACGCGTTGATTAACGTGTCTCTTCCCGGGGACCGGCCGCGCCGTCTTGGGCGTGCGGTAGAACTCGCAGGCCCTTTCTAGCTTCCGGTGCACCGCCTCGTCGTAGGGTGTCGAAATGGCTGTCAAGTGGCTCGATGAACCCCAAGCGCACGATTACGCAGCCGCCGCCGACTATCTGACGATGGTCGCGGAGCCCGAGCGGGTGGACAAGACAATCGCTGCGTTGCGTAACGCCAAAACTGTGTACCGCCAGGCGAAAGACATCCTGAGGGCGGCGCGATTGCCACTTCTGCCGAAGAGCAACGTGCACGTGAAGGCCGATCTCGCCAAGATCGGCACCGGCAAGAAACTCTCCCCGATCCTGTTGGTCCGCGGCGCCGCGGACGGTTCGACGCCACTGCAAATCGCCGACGGCTATCACCGGGTCTGCGCGAGCTATGTGACCGACGAGAACACGGACATCCCATGCCGACTGGTGTCTTGGCAATAACGCCCTCTTAAGATGCCGGGCCTCGGTTTCGACACCCTCGCGCTGCTTGTAGTCGTTGGACTCGTGGGCCCGCTCCTGGCATCGATCCCTCATCTGCGGGTGCCCGTCGTGATCGGCGAACTGCTGGTCGGAATCGTTCTGGGCCGAACCGGATTTGGCATTATCGACGCTACAAATCCCACCCTGGTGCTGTTGGCCAACGTGGGCTTCGCGCTGGTGATGTTCGTCGTGGGGACTAACGTCCCGGTGCACGACAGCACGTTGCGCTCTGCGATCCCCTGGGCGCTTGTCCGCGCGGCGTTGGTCGGTGCGGTTGCCGCCGGACTCGGCGCCGGAATCGCCGCGATCTTTGGGACTGGGCACGCCGCGCTGTACGCGGTGTTGATGGCGTCGTCGTCGGCCGCACTCGCATTGCCTGTGATAGCCGAACTTGGGCTGAAGAAGGGCGGCCCCCAGGTGTTGGCGGTGACCGCACAGATCGCGATCGCCGATACCGCCTGCATCGTGTTGCTGCCGCTGGTCATTGACCCCAGCCGCGCGCCACAGGCCGCATTGGGGACGGCGGCGGTCGCCGCCTGCGCCGGCGTCGTTTTCGTCGTTCTCCGGTACGGCGTCCGGGCGGGGTGGCGCAAGCGCCTGCACCACATTTCCGAGAAGCGCCGGTGGGCAATGGAACTGCGGCTCAGCCTGGCGATCCTGTTCGGGCTTTGCGCCCTGGCGGCGACCACGCACGTGTCGATCATGCTGGCCGGGTTTGCGCTGGGGCTGGTGCTCGCGGCGATCGGGGAACCGCGCCGGCTCGGCCGGCAACTGTTCGGGATCACCGAGGGCTTCTTTGGCCCACTGTTCTTCGTCTGGCTAGGCGCTTCGCTGCAGGTGCGCGATCTTGGCGCACACCCGTGGCTGATCCTGCTTGGCGTCGCACTCGGCGCCGGCGCGGTCGTCGCGCACGCGGCGGGATCGCTTCTCAAGCAACCGGTGGCGCTGGCGATCATGTCGACCGCCCAGCTCGGCGTTCCCGTCGCCGCGGCGACGATCGGAACCCAGACACATCTGTTGCGACCAGGTGAGCCCGCCGCCCTGATGCTGGGCGCGCTGTTGACCATCGCCGCCACCTCGGTCGCCGGGACGATCGCTGCCCGCGTGAAATCCACTGCGCCCGAATCTGATCCGCACGCCCCAACGTAGGCGGGTCACCTCGGCATCCACCAGCGAGTTCTATGCTGGCATACACCGATTTGCCAGACAGCGTTGTTAAGTTGCCGCGGTGCCACAGTATTACGAGGACTCCGACTACTACTCCGAGCCGACCCAGGCCGCGAGGTACGCCCGACAGGCCGAGCCCCCGCCGCCGCCGCCGGAGCCTCCGCGCACGCCGTGGCACCGCAGCACCGTCGCTCTGCTCGTCGCGGGAGGCGTCGCTGTTCTCGTCGTTGCTGCGATCATCTATGCGGTGGTGAAAATGACGACAAGTCCGTCACCCACCACCGCGCCGAGCACGCCACCCGCGACCACACCGGTCAGCGCCTCGGCCGCGCCCAGCACATCCGCCGGGCCCACGCACCGCACGCACAACGGCGGCCCGTCGACCATCACCGAGACGGAGGCGCCGCCACCGGGCGCCACCGACACGGGAACCCCCGTTCCGAGTAGCACCGACACCGGGACGCCCACCACCAGCACCGACACGCCGACCACCACGGCGGCGCCGTCGACAGTCACCAATACCAGCACGGTCACGCAGACGGTGACACAGGGGCCGAACCGACCGTTCTTCCCCCGCCCCAGTCAATAGCGTCCGGCCGGGCTACCGCTCTGCGACAACCTCGAGGGAAACGGTCGCCTGAACCTCGGGATGCAGCCGCACGACGAGCGGGTGGCTGCCGATGGATTTGATGTGCACCTGGGGCATCTGCACAGTGCGCTTATCGACGTTGGGGCCGCCCGCCTTCTTGATCGCCGACACGACGTCTGCCGCAGTGATCGAGCCGAACAACTTCCCGGAGCCACCCGCGGTGCGGGCCGGCAACGACACCGTGCCGAGACCCTCGATCGCGGTCTTGAGCTCGCTGGCATGGTCGCGGTCGCGCACGGTCTTGGCGTCACGGGCACGCCGGATTTCGTTGGACTGCCGCTCCGCGCCGCGGGTGGCAGGGATCGCGAACCCGCGAGGCAGCAGGTAGTTGCGGCCATAGCCGTCCTTGACCTCTACGAGATCACCAGCCGAACCGAGATGGTCGACTTCTGTGGTGAGAATCAGCTTCATCGTCGTTCCTGTTCGGTCAGCGGTCAGCGGGACGAGGACGTGAACGGCAGCAGCGCGACCTCGCGTGCGTTCTTCACCGCGATCGCGATATCGCGTTGATGCTGCACGCAGTTGCCCGTCACCCGCCGGGCACGGATCTTGCCCCGCTCGCTGATGTAGGTCCGCAGCAGTGCGGTGTCCTTGTAGTCGATCGGTTGGCCCTTCTTGGAGCAGAACACGCACTTGCGTGCCTTGATCGGCTTTTCAGGCGCACGCGCCGGACGCCGCTTATTGGACTTGGCCATGGGTCTTTCTCTTTCTCAATTGCTGTACGGAGTTGTCTTTAGAAGGGCGGCTCATCGTCGCCAGCCGCCTTCTAGAAGGGCGGCTCATCGTCGGTGCCCCCGCTCGAGCCGGCCGCGGGTGCGCTGCCCCACGGATCGTCGGCGGGCTTCTCGCCGGAGGGCCGTGAGCCGCTGCCGAATCCGCCGCCGCTGCTGCCCCGGCTGGCCTTGTTCACCTTGGCCGTGGCATAGCGCAGCGAGGGGCCGATCTCGTCGACCTCGACCTCGAACACTGTGCGCTTCTCGCCCTCGCGGGTTTCGAATGAACGCTGCTTGAGCCGTCCGGTGACGATGACCCGGGAGCCACGCGTCAGGCTCTCCGTGACGTTCTCGGCGGCTTCCCGCCAGATGTTGCACCGCAAGAACAGTGCCTCACCGTCCTTCCATTCCCCGCTCTGGCGGTCGTAGATGCGCGGCGTGGACGCGACCGTGAAGTTCGCGACCGCAGCGCCCGACGGCGTGAAACGCAGTTCGGGGTCGGCAGTCAGGTTTCCGACGACGGTGATGGTGGTGTCACCAGCCACGAGGTCCTCCTGGGATTGGCGCGGTACTTGTCGTGCGCGAGCCTACGCAGAGGCACCGACGCGTCTAGTGCTTGTCGGTGCGCAGCACCTTCGTCCGCAGCACCGACTCGTTGAGGCTGAGCTGACGGTCGAGCTCGGACACCGTCTCCGGCTTGGCCGTGACGTCGACCACCGCGTAGATGCCCTCGGCGTGCTTGAGGATCTCGTAGGCCAACCGGCGGCGGCCCCAGATGTCGACCTTGTCGACCTTGCCACCGTCGCTGCGGATGACGTTGAGGAACGCCTCCAGCGACGGCTCCACCGTGCGCTCGTCAAGGGTGGGGTCGAGGATGACCATGATTTCGTATGGACGCATGGGAACCTCATCACCTCCTATGGTCATCTACGGCCACGGTCGATCCGCGGCAGGAGGGTCGCCTGCGTCGGCAACCGCACCAGAGTAGCGGAAGACGTGGTGAGCTGCGAAATCGCTCACTCGCGGTGCTCATAGAACTTGAGCGCCAGCTCGAGCGTCGCCGCGGAGGCCTTGGCGAGGTGGCCGGAGTCGAAAGGCGGCTCCGGGTCGTACTCGATCATCAGTTGGCTGGCCAGCGCCGCCTCCCGGTTGACAAGCAGCTCAACCAGACGCAGGCCCATGTCGATGCCGCTCGACACCCCGGCCGACGTGATGATCCGCTCGGGCAGATGCTCGACGACGCGCTGCGGCACATACGTCGCCCCAAGGGAGTTGAACAGGTCTTTCACCCGCCAATGCGTGGTGGCGGTGAGCCCGTTCAGCAGACCGGCCGCGGCCAGCACCAGCCCGCCCGTGCACACGGACGTGGTGTAGCGGGTGTGCTTGTGGACTTCGCGGACCCAGTCCAGCACGACATCATCGTGGATCAGGGTCCTGGTGCCGATCCCGCCGGGAAAGATCACCACATCGGGCTCGGTGACCTCGTCGAACGCCGCATCACACATCAGGCCGAGCATTCCGTTGTCACTACGGACCTCGCCTCGTCGGTGGCCGACGAACACGACGTCGATCGACGGCACCCGTTGCAGGGTCTCATAGGGGCCGATGGCGTCAAGGGACGTATTGCGCGGGAAGAGCGCGATCGCCACCTTCATCGACTGTCTCCTCTGGCTCGCGTTGCGCGGCTGTGCGCGCGCGTAACCACGACGGTAGCCAGGCCGGCGGCGCGTCGGGAGCATTGTCGAAGACCCCACCCGACGGGTCGTCGATGCTTCCGCCGAACCGGACCAGGTCATGCTCCGGGCGGTAGATCTGCCACACCACCATCGCGCACAACGCCATCACCGCCGCGTCACGCAGCAGCACCATGACGGTGAACGGCTGCTCGGGCAGCCCGTGGTTAGGGTCATTGTACAGGTAGAACATTCGCGGTATCCATACCAGTGCGTCGATTGTCATCCACACCAACAGAATTCGCCGATGCGGCAGCGCCAGCACCGCCAGCGGTACCAGCCACAGCGAGAACTGCGGACTCCACACCTTGTTCGTCAGCAGGAAGGTCGCGACCACCAGAAACGCCAGCTGCGCGACCCGCGGACGGCGCGGTGCGGTCAGCGCAATGTAGGCGATCGCGCCGAGGCAGGCCAGAAACAGCACGGCGACGACGCTGTTCAGAACGACCGGCGGTTGCCAGAATCCGAGGTTCGCATCCAGGCCCGACCAGCCCGTGAACGACTTCACCACGTTGTACACCGAGTCCATGTCGTCACCGCGACGAGCGTTGAGGCGGAAGAATTCCGACCATCCGCGCGGAAACAGCACCATCACGGGCAGATTCACCAGCAACCACGTGACCGCAGCCACCGCCGCGGTTTGCCCCACTTCACGCAACCGCCCGGCGCGGACACCCACCAACACCAACGGCAGCAGCAGCAGCGCCGGATAAAGTTTCGCCGCGATACCAAGTCCTAGCAGCACGCCCGCCAGAACCGGTTTGCGCCGCGCCCACGCCAGCATCGAACCGATCGCGCATGCCGTCGCCACCGCGTCGAAGTTCGTGAAGATCTGAAAAATCAGGACGGGCGACGCAGCCACCAGGGCCGCGTCCCAGATGCGCCGGCCCGCGAGCATCGCGGTGGCCCACACCGTCGCCAGCCACGCCAGCGCCAACCCGAAAGCGGCCACGTTGAAGAACATCACCACCTCGGCGACGATCGGAATCCCGACCACCTTGGTGAGCACCGTGTACGTCTTCGCCAACGCCATCGACGCATACTGGTACAAGCCGGTGAGCACCGGATACTCCATGTACCGCACCGCCGGACGGCCGTCGTACTGGGTGCGCTGCTTGCCGCTGGAGTCGGTCTCCAGCCAGCTGGACTTGTACGGGAACTTCCCCAGGTTCAACATCTCCGCCGTGTAGAGCGGAACGGTGTCGGAATAACACAGCTCGTAATAGGCCCGGTCGTTCTCCCAGATGGCCACCCGCTGGTCGGCGGTACCCGTCGAAGTGCTCTGCAGGCAAGCTGCTTTCGTTGACCAACCCAGCGCGAGGAACACCAGCCCCATGAGGAACATCACCCGCAGCGGCGTCAGGAATCTCTGGCGGCCGATCAGCGCATGCCGACCCACGGGCCCGCCGATCGTCTCGGACAGCGCAGCGCCGAGAACATCTGTGCGACTGGGGAGATCGCGTTCGTCGAGGCTGCGTCGGTCAGCAGCAAGCAGCTGCGGCGACGCTACCGCAGCGGTGTCATGCTCCGCGATCTCATCGTCCGTCACGGTGGCGGAGGAGGTCCTGGCGGCGGCCCCTGGGCACCGGGTTCACCGCCAGGCGGCGGCGCCGCCGGAACCGTGGTGGGCGGCCCGATCGGAATCGTGATGCCGGGCGCCAGCTCGATACTCGGCTGAATCACCGTTTCCCCGGGTGCCGCCGTTGGTGGCGCGGACGGCGGTGGCGCGGCAGGTGGCGGCGGGGCAGCGGGCACGCCCGCGTATCCGCCGATCGCCGCCGGCTTGGGGAACGACTCATTGGACGTGCCCTGTAACCCGCCGTCCATCGTCGACTTCCAGATATCAGACGGCAGAGTCGACCCCCACACCGGCGAACCCCACTTGTTGACCAAGGGCTTGTTGCCCTGGGTGGTGCCCACCCAGACAGCGGTCGCCAGCGACGGGGTGAAGCCCACCATCCACGCATCCTTGTTGGCGCCGCTGTCACCGAGCTGTGTCGTGCCCGTCTTGGCCGCCGACGGCCGTCCACCCGCGAGGTTGTGGCCGTTTGAATACCCCGCGATGGGCTGCATCGCAGAGATCACGTTGTCGGCCACGGCTTTGTCGATGCGCTGACTGTCGCCGCTGTCCTGCGTCGACGCGTCGAACAGCACCTGGCCCTCGGAGTTGACGACCTTCTGCACGAAATGGGGGGCGCGGTAGACGCCCGACGCGGCCAGCGTGGCGTACGCCGACGCCATGTCGATGGGCCGAGTCTGATACTGCCCCAACACGATCCCGTTGTTGGGCGGACCGCCCTTGCCGTCCTCGGACAGCGTGTGCCCGACACCGGGGAAGCTATCGGCGA
Organism: uncultured Actinomycetota bacterium; assembly: GCA_963828065.1. Lineage (GTDB taxonomy): Bacteria > Actinomycetota > Actinomycetes > Mycobacteriales > Mycobacteriaceae > Mycobacterium. Next base: position 674,744 of record CAWHDL010000004.1, read on the forward strand.
TGCCGGCCTGGTGCGCGGCCGCGGCCACATCCGACGGTCCGTTCTTGAGCTTCAGCATCAGTCGGTAGTAGCTGGTGTTCAGCGATCGCTTCAGCGCCTCGGCGATGCTGCAGGTGCCGCAGCTTTCGCCTTCCACGTTGCTAATCGTGATCCCGTTGACGTTCAGCGGCGCACTGTCCACCTGGTAGCCCAGCCCGATGCCCTGCTCCAGCGCCGCGACTAGCGCGAACACCTTGAACGACGAACCCGTCTGCAGGCCGGCCTGCGCGAAGTCGAAACCCTGAGCATCGGAACCGCCGTAGTAGGCCTTGACCCCGCCGCTCTTGGGATCGATCGACACCACAGCGGCGCGCATGTCGGGGTCCTGACCCTCGAGGTATTTGTTCACCGCCTTCTCGGCCGCCTCCTGCGCCTTGGGGTCGATCGTGGTGGTGATCTGCAAGCCCTGCGTGTTCAGGGTCCGCTCGTCGATGTTGAACAGGTCGAGCAATTCCCGGGTGACCTCCCGCTCGATCAGACCGTTGGGGCCGGTGGTCTGGCTCTCCGCACGGGACTGGCCGGGCGGGACCGTTTGCGGAAACACCTGCGCGGCGCGGTCGGTCGGCGCGAGTGCGCCGATGGTGACCATGCCGTCGAGCACCCAGTTCCAGCGCGCGGCACTGCCCTGCGGATCGACGGCCGGATCCAGGGTGGACGGTCGTTGGATCAGCGCCGCCAACAGCGCGCCGTCGGCGGTGGTGAGTTGCTCGACGGGCTTGTTGAAGTAGGCCTTCGACGCCGCCGCGATGCCGTAGGCGCCACGGCCGAAGTAGATGATGTTCAGGTAGGCCTGCAGGACTTGGTCTTTCGACCACTCATTGGACATCTTCGTTGCGATGACCAATTCCTTGGCTTTTCGCACGACACCGCCGATGCCGGCTCGCTGCGAGCCCACCAGTGCGTTCTTTACGTACTGCTGCGTGATCGTCGAACCGCCCTGCGTGTCCCCGCCGAACAAGTTGTTCTTCACTGCGCGCGCGAATCCGCTGAACGAGAACCCGGGATTGGAGTAGAAGTCGCGGTCCTCGGCCGCCATGACGGCGTCACGCACGTGCTGGGGTACCTGGTTGATATTGATGTCGACGCGGTTGCCTTCGGGCGGAACGATTTTCGCGAGCTCGGTAGTGCCGTCGCTGGCGAGGATGGTCGACACCTGGTTGGTCCGAATGTCACCGGGTTGCGGCACATCGACGATGAGGTAGGCCATCGCGAAGGTGACGATGGGCAACACAACGATCGCGACGACCCCGATGATCAGCCCACGCCTGACCCACTTCCAGTTGAGCGCGCGCCTGGGGCCCGGCGGCGGCCCCGGTGGGCGTCTGCCGCCTGGCGGTCCACCCGGCGGCGGTTTCGGTGGGGGCGTTCCGTCGAGTGCGGCCTTGACCTCGTCGATGGGGTCGCGAAGTGGCGCCGTGTCCTCGGTGACGGCCGGAATGACAGCGGTCGGGCGCCCGTCGGGCGGAATCGGCCGCGGCGCGGGGGCCTGGGGCGGCGGCCCGCCCGGTCGGGCCGGCGGTGCTTGACGGGGCGCGGGACCCCCGGCTCGGCGTGCTGGCCCCGCGACACGGTCTGCCCCCGTTCCCTGACGGATTTCGGTGGCTGACCGGTCGGGACGCTCCCCGCTATTCACTCGCCGTGCGCGCGCCGTTGCGCGCCGTCCGAGTGCCACGCGATCGCGTCGGGGGACGGACCGCGCCGAGCACGTATGACTTGACCAAGTGATTCCAACTGCAGGTTCGGCATACCTCCACCACATGCACCGAGAATTCGTCGTATCGCGCGGCCAGCATCACCAATTCTTCAGCGGTGCGAGCCGAACCCGACACTGCGCCAAGGTGATCGCCGAATACCCACGACACCAGAGTGAGTTGCTCCTTGCGACAGATCGGGCACATTACCGAACTTGGCTTGCCGTGGTATTTGGCAGCCCGTAATAGGTACGGGTTGGCGTCGCAGACCTCCGTCACACCGGTGCGTCCGGAATAGACCTCGGCCAGCAGGGACCGACGCCGAAGCGCATAGTCCACCACCTGTCGCTGCAGTCGCACGGTGACCAGAGTACGTCCCTCCTCCGACCCCTGAGGCACCCAAGGCTGAGCCGGTGCCTCCCGTTTGCGCTCTGGGCTGGGCGGTTGTCACATCAAATTCTCGCTTTGCCTCTTACGATCGTCGTCGTGGCGACGCGGCAACCGGCGGGCACCCGGGCCAAGGACAGCGACCGCGATTCCACCTGCCAGGTGCTCGACCACGCGCTGAGCGACGGCGAGCTGTCGATGGAGGAACACCGCCAGCGCGTCGGCGCCGCGACGACCGCCACCACGCTCGGCGAGCTGCAGTCGCTTGTTTCCGACCTACAGACGTCCAGCGCGCCGGTACAGCTGCCGAAACTCAAGACCTCCGCGGGGCTGGCGGGCGGTGGTTGGGGGATGCGGATCGCGGTGGCCGCGGTGCTCGTGGCGTTCGGCGTCGGAGTCGGCTGGGGGATCTTCGGTCACGGTTCGCCGCTGCGCTCTGTCTTCGATCCGGGCACGAGGCCCGACGGCATCGCGGCCAACACGCAAGCACCACCGAGGCAATTGCAGTCTGCGTACGGCCTCGGCGGTCTGCTGGACCAGGCTCGCAAGAAGTTCCGCGACACGATGGGATACCGACTCCTGGTCTATCCGGACTACGGGTCGATGGATCGGGCGGACCCCAACGACGATCGTCGCAAGCTCGAATACAACTACCGGGGCGGTTGGGACAGCCCATCCGTTACCAGCAAAGACAGTGACGACAGGCTGGTCGACCTCGGCAAGTTCGACGTGAACGCCGTCATCGGCCGGGTACGCGGCGCGCCACAGATTCTCGGCATCGAACAGCGCGACGTGAAGACGGTGTACTTCATCGTCGAACCGAGCAAAGACCCGACGGCCCCGGATGCCGTCCAGATCGAGATCCACGTCTCGACGAACTACGGCAACAGCGGATACCTGACCGTCGATCCCCAGGGCAACGTCATCAACCAGTACCCGCCGTCCTGATCCCCCTGCGGCGTGACCGATCCCCCTGCGGCGTGACCTGCAGGCAGATCCGGACTTGGCATCGAATATATCGGCGCGATACTATGGCCCGAGGTGTCGACACGTCGTAGCGGTCAAGCAAAGGGAGGTGGCTCGGTGCTGGAGCTGGCCATCCTGGGACTTCTTCTCTCGGCACCCATGCACGGCTACGAGCTGCGTAAGCGCTTGACCGGTTTACTGGGCGCTTTCCGGGCATTCTCCTACGGTTCGCTGTACCCGGCGCTGCGCCGGATGCAGGCGGACGGGCTGATTGCCGAGGACATGGCGCCTACCGGCGCCGCAGTGCGGCGCGCCCGCCGCGTGTACCGGCTGACAGAGACCGGCCGGCAACGTTTCGGCGAACTCGTCGCAGACACCGGTCCACAGAATTACACCGACGACGGTTTCGGCGTTCACCTCGCGTTCTTCAACCGCACTCCGGCCGAGGCCAGGATGCGGATCTTGGAGGGCCGCCGGCGTCAGGTGGAGGAACGGCGGGAAGGTCTGCGTGATGCAGTCGCGCGGGCCAGTAGCTCGCTCGACCGCTACACCCGCCAGCTGCACCAGCTGGGCCTCGAGTCCAGCGAACGGGAAGTGAAATGGCTCAACGAGTTGATCGCCGCGGAACGAGTTGCACAGGGCTCGGGGGAGATCTAAGCCGGGCGACGACTCGCAGCGCGAACGTGTCAGAACGTGAAGAGTGGCAGGAGAAGGAGAACCGCACATGAGTGGCAAGAACACCGGCGCCGGGTCGGACGTGCGCGTCGCAATCGTCGGCGTCGGCAACTGCGCGTCATCACTGGTGCAGGGCGTGCAGTACTACCAGGACGCCGACGAGACGTCGACAGTTCCCGGCCTGATGCATGTGCGCTTCGGCCCGTATCACGTCCGCGACGTGAAGTTCGTCGCCGCGTTCGACGTCGATGCCAAGAAGGTCGGCTTCGACCTGTCGGAGGCGATCTATGCGTCCGAGAACAACACCATCAAGATCGCGGACGTACCGCCCACCGACGTGGTGGTGCAGCGCGGCCCGACCCTCGACGGCATCGGCAAGTACTACGCCGACACCATCGAGGTGTCTGACGCCGAAGCGGTCGACGTGGTCAAGGTCTTGCGCGACGCCAAGGTCGACGTGCTGATCTCCTACCTGCCCGTCGGTTCCGAACAGGCCGACAAGTTCTACGCCCAGTGCGCGATCGACGCCGGTGTCGCGTTCGTCAACGCGCTGCCCGTGTTCATCGCGTCGGACCCGGTGTGGGCCAAGAAGTTCACCGACGCGGGTGTGCCCATCGTCGGCGACGACATCAAGAGCCAGGTCGGCGCGACGATCACCCACCGCGTGATGGCCAAGCTGTTCGAGGACCGTGGCGTCCAGCTCGACCGCACCATGCAGCTGAACGTCGGCGGCAACATGGATTTCCTCAACATGCTGGAGCGGGAGCGTCTCGAGTCGAAGAAGATCTCCAAGACGCAGGCCGTCACGAGCAACCTGCAGCGAGAGTTCAAGACCAGGGACGTCCACATCGGCCCCTCGGACCACGTCGGCTGGCTCGACGACCGCAAGTGGGCCTACGTCCGGCTCGAGGGCCGTGCGTTCGGTGACGTGCCGTTGAACATGGAGTACAAGCTCGAGGTGTGGGATTCGCCGAACTCCGCAGGCGTGATCATCGACGCGGTGCGTGCGGCGAAGATCGCCAAGGATCGCGGCCTGGGCGGCCCGATCATCCCCGCCTCCGCCTACCTGATGAAGAGCCCGCCCGAGCAGATGCCCGACGACGTCGCGCGCACCAAGCTGGAAGCCTTCATCGAAGGCTAGGTGTCCGGTGCCGGCCGGGGCACATGGGCGAATTTGTCGCTGGGAGGCGGGCACAACGGTCATTGCCCGGAAACCGGCGCCGGTTTAGTTCCGGCGCCGTTTAGTGCCGGCACAGGTTGAGTGCCGGCGCAGGTTTAATGTCAGTCGCGTGGTCCCCGACGACGACGACGAACTCCTGACCCTCGATGAGTTCGCGCTGCTGCCCGAGAACGTCGAGCAGGCGGGTGTCGACGGGCCGCCGCCCGCGGTGCAACGCATCGCGGACGGGCCGATCAGCGCGCTGAAGTTCGGCACCTCTCCACCCCGAGTGGTGTTCCTGCACGGCGGCGGGCAGAACGCACACACCTGGGACACCGTGATCCTCGGGCTCGGCGAGCCGGCGCTCGCGGTCGATCTGCCCGGGCACGGCCGGTCGGGCTGGCGCGAGGACGGCGACTACGGACCGGTGCAGAACGCCGAGACGCTGCTGCCCGTGTTGCGCGAATGGGCGCCGAATGCCGAGCTCGTCGTGGGGCATTCACTCGGCGGGCTGACGGCACTCCGGCTGGCCACCCGCGCCCCCGATCTCGTCAAGCGGCTGGTGCTCGTCGACGTCACCCCGTCCGCGCCGCAACGCCACACCGACATGACCGACGCTCAAAAGGGGACCGTTGCGCTGATGCAGGGCCCGAAAACATTCAGCAGCTTCGCCGAGATGGTCGACGTGACGGCGGCCGCCGCTCCTCATCGCGACCGGAAGTCCTTGCGGCGCGGGGTTTTCCATAACTCGAAGCGGCTTGACGACAGCACCTGGACGTGGCGGTACGACTCCATCCGCAAGGGCGAGGGCTTCGACGGCCTGTGGAACGACGTGCCCGCCCTGACCACACCGACCACGCTGGTGCGCGGCGCGAACTCGGCGTTCGTCAACGACGCGGACGCCGCCGAGTTCGGCCGCACGGCACCGGGATTCCTCGGCGTGCACATGGTCGCCGACTCCGGGCACTCGGTGCACAGCGACCAGCCTCTGGTGCTGATCGACATCCTGCGCCCCATGCTGGCCGGCTAGAGATTCCCGGCCGGCCCATCCCACCCGCGACACTGAACCTGTTGCGAAGACACGCCGACGAGTATCGCAACGGATTCAGTTTGGATGCTCGCCGCGCCCTGCTGCCAACGAATTGACGAGTCACGACACTAGTGCTTCGGGGCCACCGTCAGGTCGTAGACGGTGTCCGATCCCACCTTGGCCGGTGTGAAGTTGGCGGTCACCCAGTCGGTGACATCGGAGTGCCCATGGTTTCCCATCCCCGAATGGCTGTCGTCGGGCACGATGAAGTACGTCACCCGGTGCGTCGCCACGTACTGCTGGAAGTCACTGAGCGTCGGCACCGGGTCAGTACCCGAGAAACCGCCGATGGCCATCACGGCCGTGTGCGTCTGCAGCTCGAGGCCGGCGGCAGCCGACGACCGGACGATCGCCGCCGACCAGTCGGTGTGCGTCTGCGAAAGCATCGTGTCGAGCTGCGGGTTGTCGTCCAGCTGACCGAAGGCCTTGTTTCGCGCGCCACCCGGCCCGCCGTCGTGACCGTCCGACTCGGCCGCCTCGGCGGGCCCGACCGAGGGGCCGCCGCCGCTGTGCGGCTGCCCGATCGTGGCGATCGTATATGTGGCGGATCCGGCGAGCGCCACCGCGAGCGCCACCACGAGCGCGGCGACCGCGTAGCGTGCGCGGGACTTGACCAACGCCACCACCAGCACGGCCGTCGCCACCACGCTCAACGCCAAGATCGTCCATCGCAGCGCGGGCAGCCACCCGGCGTCTTGCTGCAGCAGCCACCAACTCCAGACGCCGGTGCTCAACAGCATCGCGCCGAGCCCGATCCGGCCGAGCCGCGTGGTCCGCTTGACCCACATCTCGTGTATGCCAATTGCGAACATGCCCGCGACCGCCGGCGCCAGCGAGAGGCAGTAGTACGGGTGGACCATCCCGTGCATGAAGCTCAGCACCAGCCCGTCCACCACGATCCAGCCGCCGAACAGGATGACGCCTCCCCGCACCAGGTCGGTGCGCGGTGCGCGGCCCCGGGAGATCAGCACGAGCACCACCGCCAGCAACGCGGCCGGTAGCAGCCAGCCGATCTCGAAGCCGAACTCCCCGGAGAATAACCGCGGGAGGCCCGGTGTTTGATTGCCGAAACCGCCCCAGCCGTGGTTATTGCCCATCTGCGAGATGGCCGAGCCGATCTGGGGACCGGGCCGCTCGAAGTCAAAGTGGTTGCGTCCGAGGACACGTGAAAAACCGTTGTAGCCCAGCACGAGGTTCATGAAGCTGTTGTCCGTCGAGCCCGCGATGTAGGGGCGCGACGACGCCGGCCACAGCAGGGTCACCACCACGAACCAGCCGGCAGACACGACAAACGCCACAAGTGACGCCAGCAGATGGAGCAGTCGCCGGCGCAACGGTGCCGGGGCCACAACGAGATACGCCAGACCGATCGCCGGCATCACCATCAAGCCTTCGAGCATCTTGGCCAGGAACGCAAAGCCGAGCGCGACACCGGCCAGCACAAGCCATTTCGCACTCGCGCGTTGCATTGCGCGCACGGCGCAATATGCAGCGGCCATCATCAACAGCACCATGACCGCGTCGGGGTTGTTGTAGCGGAACATCAATGCGACAACGGGCGTCAGCGCCAACGCCGCACCGGCCAACAGACCCGTTCTCGGGGTGGTGATTCGTGCGACCGCGGCGTACAGCAGCGCGACCGACGCAACCCCCATCAGCGCCTCGGGAATCAACATGCTTGCGCTGCTGAACCCGAAGATCTGGCCCGACAGTCCCATCACCCATTGCGAGACCGGCGGCTTGTCGACCGTGATGAAGTTCTGCGTGTCCAAGGAACCGAACAGCAGCGCCTCCCAGTTCGTCGAGCCGGCTTGCACCGCCCCTGCGTAGAACTGGTTGCCCATCCCGTTGATCGTGATGTCCCACAGGTACATCGCGGCGGTAGCGAGCAGCAGAACCGCGAGGCCGATGCGGTCCCACGCTCGCGCGCTCAACCGAGCCCCGCGGCCCGGCTCGGTGCCGGCGGGCCCTGCCGGATCTACCGGGACAGTCGTTGTCTCGTCAGTTAGGGTCACAGAGCAATTTCTACATGCCTTCCCGGCAATAAGCTGAGAGTAAGCGGGGAGTTCCCTGGATTCCTTAGCGCGGGCGGGTTGGCACAATCGGCTGATGCGCGTCCACCAGTGCTGTCGTGTCGGCCTTCTGCTCGCCGTGGCGTTGCTCACGGTCGGCGCCTGCACCGCAGCGCCACCCGATCGTCACCCACAAGTGGACCAGCTGACCCGGCAGCTCCGCGGGATGCCCGGCGTGGTTGCGGCCGACAACACGTTCGGCGACAACGAGGCCCGGGGTCCCGCTTTCTTCGAGGTGGACGTCGACGTCGTCGACGACGTCACGGGCGACCAGGTCGCCGCCGTCACCGCCGCCTATCTCGACAATCTCCGCGCCGAGGACTACACCGGTTACCGCGCCGGGCTCGCGGTGCGGCGCGCAGGCAACGTCTTCGTCGTCGCCAGCGGACCTCGCCCGGTGAACAACCGCGTGCAGATCCTGAGCCAGGCCCGCAGTTGGGTGGCACTGCGCCGGCAGTTCGCGGGCAGCACCGTCACGTTGCGTGCGGCGATCAGCCATGCCGGCGACGCACCCGGCCCGCCCCCCGCGGCGGCCGGCAGCGTCCAACTGCCCGACGCCGCCGACTACACCGGAGTCGCTGCAGCCCTCGGCACGCTCGCATCCGGATTCGGCGACCTGACTGGCGGGGACTGGACGGTCAGCGCCGGCAACCAGCGCCCCGCGGAGATCCGCATGTCGCGGCGCCTGCCTACGCCTGCGGAGATGGGCGTCTGGACCGCGCTCAACGCCGACCAGTCGATCCCGCATGCCGTCGCCTTCACCATCAACGGCGCGGTCACCGGACCGTTCTGGGCATCGGAGAAGCTCCCGACGCACGACCCGGACGTGGCGGTTCGGCTCGCCGAACAGCACCTGCCGATCGTCGCCAGGCTTGCGGCGCCGGTCCTGTACAGCGCGACCGACCAATTCCAGGGGCACATCGGGTTTCACGGGCAGGCCACCGGGCCGGTCACGATACTGATCGGCGGGTGCATGAAGCGCGATTACCGACCGTCCCCGGCCGAACAAGCGCTGATCGACGAATACCAGAACTGTCCCCACCGATGAGCGCTTGCGCGAAGAGCAGATGGCCACCGATGAGCGCTTGCGCGAAGAGCAGATGGCCACCGATGAGCGCTTGCGCGAAGAGCAATGGCCACCGACCGGCGCGATACGGTGGCCCCCATGGCCTTTCCGATTCGCATCGGCGTGCAGCTGCAGCCGCAGCACGCGCCCGACTACGCCGACATTCGCGACGCCGTCCGCAGGTGTGAGGACATCGGCGTCGACGTCGCCTTCAACTGGGACCACTTCTTTCCGCTCTACGGTGATCCCGACGGACCCCACTTCGAATGCTGGACGATGCTGGGCGCCTGGGCCGAGCAGACCTCGCGCATCGAGATCGGCGCGCTGGTCACCTGCAACTCGTACCGCAACCCCGAGTTGCTCGCGGACATGGCCCGCACAGTCGACCACATGTCGTCCGGCCGGCTCATCCTCGGGATCGGATCGGGCTGGAAGAGAAAGGACTACGACGAGTACGGCTACGAGTTCGGCACCGCGGGCAGCCGGTTGGACGACCTGGCCGGGGCGCTGCCGCGGATCGAGGCCCGGTTGCCGAAGTTGAACCCGCCGCCGACGCGCCACATCCCGATCCTGATCGGTGGCCAGGGTGAACAGAAGACGCTGCGGCTGGTGGCGCAGCACGCCGACATCTGGCACGGCTTCACCGACCTTGGAACCTACCCCCGCAAGGCCGAGATCCTGGCCGAATATTGCGCCGCCGTTGGCCGTGACCCTGCCACGATCGAACGCTCGGCGGGCGTGACAGCCTCCGGGGATGCGCTGCTGGCCGATGCCGACGCGTTCGTCGCGCTGGGCGTCACCTTCCTGACCGTCGGTGTCAACGGTCCCGACTATGACTTGAGCAGAGCCGAAGCGCTGTGCAGGTGGAGGGACCGCCGCTAGGTTCAACCGGTGAGTCGAGTCCCGGTGAGTCAAGTCTCAGTGAGTCGACTCATAGTGCGGGCAGCAGCAGCACTGGCTATCACGATGCTGCTGGCCACCCTCGGCGCAGCGCCGGTGGCGTCGGCCGACCAGTGCTCGCCACCCGGTGTGCAATCCGCGAGCACGCTACCGACCAACCTCGCCAAGGCCGCCAAGGGCCCCGCCGAGGACAGGTACACAACCGGGACCGTCGAGCCGCTCGATGCCGTCGACCTCAGCGCGCTGCGCCTCGGCACACCCGGCACCCTCGTCGTCGGCACGTTGTCGGACGCGCCACCGAGCGTCTGCATCAATTCGGCGGGGCAATTCACCGGTTTCGACAACGAACTGTTACGCGCGGTCGCCGACAAGCTCGGGCTGCAGGTGCGGTTCGTCGGCACCGACTTCTCGGGGCTGCTCGCGCAGGTTGCGTCGCGGCGGTTCGACGTCGGCTCGGCGTCGATCACCACCACCGACGCGCGCCGGAAGACCGTCGGGTTCACCAACGGTTACGACTTCGGCTACTTCTCGCTGGTCGTCCCCCCGGGGTCGCCGATCACCGGGTTCGACAAGCTCGCCGCGGGCCAGCGCATCGGCGTGGTGCAGGGCACCGTGCAGGAGGCCTACGTCGTCGACACCCTGCACCTGGAACCGGTCAAGTTTCCCGACTACAACACGGTGTACGGCAGCCTCAAAACGCATCAGATCGATGCCTGGGTCGCGCCGTCACAGCAGGCGTTGGGCACAATGCGGCCGGGCGATCAGGCGGTGATCGTCGAAAACACCTTCAGCTTGGACAATTTCGTCGCTTGGGCGGTTGCAAAGGAGAACACGCCGCTGACCGACGCGCTCAATGCGGGGCTGGACGCGATCATCGCCGACGGCACGTGGGCGAGGCTGTACTCCGAGTGGGTGCCACGCGCGCTGCCGCCCGGTTGGAAGCCGGGTTCCAAGTCCGCTCCGCGACCGGCGCTGCCCGACTTCGCGGCGATCGCGGCCGGAAACCCCCCGCGCGCCACCACCGCGCCGGCGCCGAAATCGACGCTGGCTCAACTCAAAGACTCGTTCTTCGATTGGGACCTGTACAAGCAGGCGATCCCGGACCTGTTCCGCACCGGCCTGCCCAACACGCTGATCCTCACCATCAGCGCCAGCATCATCGGCGTGGCACTGGGAATGGCGCTGGCGATCGCCGGCATTTCGCGGGCGCGTTGGCTGCGCTGGCCGGCGCGGGTATACACCGACATCTTCCGCGGGCTCCCGGAGGTGGTGATCATCCTGCTGATCGGGCTGGGCGTAGGCCCCGTGCTGGGTGGCTTGACCGGTAACAACCCGTATCCGCTCGGTATCGCGGCGCTGGGTCTGATGGCCGCCGCCTACATCGGGGAGATCTTCCGCTCGGGCATCCAAAGCGTCGAGTCGGGGCAACTGGAGGCCGCGCGCGCACTGGGTTTCAGCTATCGCGGGTCGATGCGGCTTGTGGTTGTGCCGCAAGGTATTCGCCGTGTGCTGCCGGCGTTGGTGAACCAGTTCATCTCGCTGCTCAAAGCGTCGGCACTGGTGTATTTCCTTGGCTTGGTCGCGGGGCAGCGGGAGCTTTTCCAGGTGGGCCGCGACCTGAACGCGCAGACCGGAAACCTGTCGCCTCTGGTGGCGGCCGGACTGTTTTACCTGGCGCTGACGATTCCGCTCACCCACTTGGTGAATTACATCGACCGCCGGCTCCGGCAGGGCCGAGCTGAAACGGAGTCCGAAGATCCGCTGGCACCCCTACCGCAGGAGATGGTGTAGCGGTGGCCGAAGTGACCCGAACCGAGCCGGTCTCGTTGTCAGGGAGGGGTATTCACCTTTCCCTTGGGCGCAGCGCCGTGCTGCGGGGTGTCGACATCCACGCGGCGGCCGGCACCACCGTGGCCGTGATCGGGCCATCCGGGGCGGGCAAGTCAACGCTTCTGCGGACGCTCAACCGGCTCTACGAACCCGACGAAGGCGACATCCTGCTCGACGGTCGATCGGTGCTCAAGGACAACCCCGACGCACTCCGCCAGCGGATCGGGATGGTGTTCCAGAACTTCAACCTGTTTCCGCATCGCACCGTGATCGACAACGTCATGCTGGCACCGCGCAAACTCAAGCGCTTGCCGGTCGCGGCGGCGCGCGGGGTCGCGCTGACGCAGTTGGAGCGAGTTGGCCTGCGGCACAAGGCCGATGTGCGTCCGGCGACGCTGTCGGGGGGTCAGCAGCAACGAGTCGCGATCGCGCGAGCGCTGGCGATGGCCCCGCAGGTGATGTTCTTCGACGAGGCGACGTCCGCGCTCGACCCCGAGTTGGTCAAGGGCATCCTTGCGTTGATCGCCGATCTGGGCGCCGACGGCATGACGATGATCGTCGTCACCCATGAGATGGGTTTTGCACGGTCGGCGGCCGACACCGTGGTGTTCATGGACCACGGTCAGGTAGTCGAGACCGGGCCACCTGAGCAAATTTTTGAAGCTGCGCAAACCGATCGATTGAAGCGGTTTTTGTCGCAGGTTTTGTGAATTTCGCAGAAATTGTCGGAACCGTTCATGGCAGGCCATGACAGGTTAGACTGGCGAATTATGATAGAGACACAGCACGACGTCACCGAGCTGGCCGAAGGACTGCACCGGGTGCTCTCGAAGCTGGCCTCCGTGCTGCGCCGCGGGGACACCAGCCGCGTCTTCGCCGGTGACCTCACGTTGGCGCAACTCTCGATCCTGGTCACACTCATCGACCGTGGCCCGATCCGGATGACCGAGCTGGCCGCGCACGAGCGGGTGCGCACACCGACCACGACGGTCGCCATCCGGCGCCTGGAAAAGCTCGGCCTGGTAAAGCGTTCCAAGGACCAGTCCGATCTGCGCGCGGTGCTCGTCGACATCACCGAAAAGGGGCTCGCGGTGCACCGCGAGTCACTGGCAAATAGGCGCGCGGCGCTGGCCGCGATGCTCGCCGGGCTGTCCGACGACGACCGCGAAACGCTGGCCAAGGCGCTCGCGCCGCTGGAACGGTTGGCCGAGCAGTCGACCGGTTAGTTTGCAGCGCCGGTTGCGAATTCGCCACTAACCCAGCCGCTAACCCAGCCAGTCCAGAACGGCGGCCGCAGTCCACGACTGCTGCATGCTGCCCAGCGGCTCACCGGTGAACGGCTCGTAGTACTCCGCGAACGTACCGTCGCTGGCCTGCCGCAGCCCCTCCCGGCTCAGCGTGCGCGATCGTTCCGCCCAGCCGCGACGCGCGAATGCCCAGGCGAACAGCCACGTCATCACCGGCCAGACCGGACCACGCCAGTACTCCCGCGGCCGGAAGTCCCGTGACACCGGCGACGTCGACGGAATCAGCGCGAACCGCAGGTCCGGGTGCCCGCAGAACCTGGGGCCCTCGAGCAGTCGCAGCAAGGCGCGTTCGCGATCGTGCGGCAGGCCGCCGCACAGCAGTGGAGCGAACTGAGCGACAGTTTCGGTCGCGATCCATTTTTCGCTTCGGACATCGAAATCTCTCGCCGCACCGGTTCTTTCGTCCGTCGACTCGACCACACCGGAGCGGAATCGCTGTGCCCACGAGTACAGATCCCGGACGTCGGCATGCGGACAGCTGTAGTCCTCGCCGATGTTGGCCAGCACTTCGCATGCCAGCGAGAAGATAGCCGACACGAAGGTGTCATCGACGACGAAACTCATCACCTTCGGGAGCAGTTCGTCGTCGTAACGTGCCGTCTTCATTTCCTCGAGCAGCCACAGATAGCGGTCATACTCGTTGTTGGTGGGCCGCTGCGACGGGTCCATCACGATCGTGTTGTCTTTGCGCTGATACTCCGGCACCGCACCGGGGACCACGTTGGCGTAGGCCGCGTCCCACCGCGGCGAGTTGTCCATGCCGGACTCCCAACCGTGATACAGCGTGATGCGGCCCCGGCCATGCTGGTCGCGGGCCTCCGCCAACCACCGGTGCCAGCGAACAAGGTCGGCCCAGCGCCGGTCGAGAAACGCCTCCGCGACCTGCCGGGTGGACCGCCCCCGCCTGCGGGCGTGATCGAGGATGCGCTCGACTGCGATGGCGTGCACGGGGGGTTGGGTGATTCCCGATGTGTCGCGGTTCCGGGGGGCATCAGCCGATAACGCTGAACAGGCCCAACGCGCCGGTCCGGGGAAGTAGCCGTCGTCCTCCTTGGCGAACACGATGTGCGGGATCATCCCGTTCGCCCACTGCGCCGACAGCAGGGTGTCGAGTTCGACGACCGCCCGCTCGACGCTCAGCGGCGCCAGTCCGATCGCGACGAACGCCGCGTCCCAGCTCCACATGTGCGGATACAGCAACGGCGCCGCCGTGGTCATCACGCCCAGGTCATTGCCCCGCAACAAATACGCGGCGCGCGCGGCGAGCTGCGTCGGCGAGAAGCTGGGATCCGGTGCCATCCCTTCTATCATGCGGCCGCCCGGCCGCGCTCGCCCACCGAGGGCCGCCGACGGCGGCGTAAGCACGGATAAGGTTGCCGACATGCCGACCGCGCTGATCACCGGGGCCGGCGGCGGCCTCGGCTCCGCCATCGCCGCCGCCCTCGCGCCCAGCCACACGCTGCTGCTCGCCGGCCGCCCGTCGAAACGTCTCGACGACGTCGCCCGGCGCCTGGGCGCCGGCACGGTAGCGCTGGACCTCGCGGATACCCAGGATATCCAGGCGCTGGCCGCGCACTCCGACATCGTCGACGCGCTCGACGTCCTGGTTCACAACGCCGGAGTGGCGTTCCCGGATCTGTTTGTCGAGTCGCGTATTCACGATTGGCGAACGACGTTCGAGGTCAACGTGATCGGCCCGGTAGCCCTGACTCATGCGTTACTGCCGGCCCTGCGCCGTGCCAAAGGTCAGGTGATCTTCGTCAACTCCGGTGCCGGACTGAACGTATTGGCCGGGATGGCGTCGTACTCGGCAAGCAAGTTTGCGCTGCGCGCGTTCGCTGATTCGCTTCGCGCCGAGGAGCCGACACTGCGGGTCACGTCGGTACACCCCGGCCGCGTCGCGACGGCGATGCAGCGCCAGCTGATCGAATTCGAGGGCGGTAAGTACGACCCGAAGCACTTCCTGCGACCGGAGACCGTCGCCCGCGCGATCGCCGACATCGTCGCCACGCCGCCGGACGGCCACGTGCACCAGATCGTGATTCGGCAGCGTTAGACGACCAGGTTGACCAGCCGGCCCGGCACGACGATCACCTTCTTGGGCGTCGCCCCGGCCAGGAACGCCGACACCTTCTCGTCGGCCAGCGCGGCGGCCTCGAGTGCTTCCGCGCTCGCATCGGCTGAAACCGAAATACGGCTCCGCACTTTGCCATTCACCTGGACGGGGTATTCGACTGTGTCATCGACCAGATATCGCGAATCGGGCTGCGGGAACGGGCCGTGCGCCAGCGACCGATCATGGCCCAGCCGCCGCCACATCTCCTCGGAAAGGTGCGGTGCCACCGGCGCCAGCATCAGTACCAACGGCTCGACGCCGTCACGCGCGGTGATCGACTGCTTCGTCAGGTGATTCGTGTACTCGATGAGCTTTGCCACCGCCGTGTTGTTGCGCAGCCCAGCGTAGTCCTCCGCGACGCCGGCGATGGTGCGGTGCAGAACGCGCAGTGTGTCATCGTCGAGGTTCTGCTGGGTCACAAGTGGCTCGCCGGTCTGCTCGTCGACCACCAGCCGCCACACCCGCTGCAGAAATCGATACGCGCCCACCACATCCTTGGTGGCCCACGGCCGCGATGCTTCTAGCGGCCCCATCGACATCTCGTAGACGCGCAGGGTGTCGGCGCCGAACTCCTCGCAGATCTCGTCGGGCGACACCGAGTTCTTCAGGCTCTTGCCGATCTTGCCGAACTCCTGGAACACCTCGATCTCACCGTCGGGACCCGCGTGGAAGAACCGCCCGTCACGCTCTTCCACCTCTGCGGCCGGCACATAGGCGCCGCGTGCGTCGGTGTAGGCGAACGCCTGGATGTAGCCCTGGTTGACCAGGCGGCGGTACGGCTCACGGGAACTGACGTGTCCGAGGTCGTGCAGAACCTTGTGCCAGAACCGCGCATACAGCAGGTGCAGCACCGCGTGCTCCACTCCGCCGACGTAGAGGTCGACACCGCCGGGGTCGTTCCGACCGTGCTCGGCCGGTCGCGGTCCCATCCAGTAGGCCTCGTTCTCCTTGGCGCAGAACTGTTCCGAGTTGTGCGGATCGGCATAGCGCAGTTCGTACCAGGAACTGCCCGCCCACTGGGGCATCACGTTGGTGTCGCGGGTGTAGGACCTGACCCCGTCACCCAGATCGAGCTCAACGTGCACCCAATCGGTGGCCTTGGCCAGCGGCGGCGACGGTTCGGTGTCAGCGTCGTCGGGATCGAGCAGCACCGGCGAATAGTCGGGAATGTCGGGCAGCACCACGGGCAGTTCCGACTCGGGCAGCGGATGCGCACGCCCGTCGGAGTCATAGACGATCGGGAACGGCTCGCCCCAGTAGCGCTGCCGCGCGAATAGCCAGTCCCGCAACTTGAATTCCACCCGGGCCCGACCGAGGCCGTCGGCCTCCAGCCGTCGCGTGATCGCCTCCTTGGCCGCCTCGACATCCAGCCCGTTCAGATAGTCGGAGTTCACCGCCGGACCGTCGCCGGTGTACGCCTCGAGTGACACATCGCCGCCGGCAATGACCTCCACGATCGGCAGACCGAACTCGGTGGCGAATTCCCAGTCCCGCTGGTCATGGCCGGGCACCGCCATGATGGCCCCGCTGCCATAGCCGGCGAGCACGTAGTCGGCGATGAACACCGGGATGCGCTCCGAATTGGCCGGGTTCGTCGCGTACGAGCCCAGGAACACACCGGTCTTGGCCTTGTTCTCCTGCCGCTCCAGATCAGACTTCGCGGCGATGGACCGCCGGTAGGCGTCGACCGCCGCCGCCGGGCTGTCGGCGCCGAACGTCCAGCGCGGGTCCACGGCGTCGGGCCAGTCCGCCGCCGTGAGCGCGTCGACCAATTCGTGCTCGGGCGCCAGCACCATGTAGGTCGCGCCGAACAACGTGTCCGGCCGCGTGGTGAACACCTCGATGCCGGCAGGCGCGCCGGTGGCGCCGAAGAACGCCGATGCGCCGGTGGAGCGCCCGATCCAGTTCCGCTGCATGGTCTTGACCTTCTCGGGCCAGTCCAGCACGTCGAGGTCGTCGAGCAGCCGGTCGGAGTAGGCGGTGATCCGCATCATCCACTGCCGCAACCGTTTCCGGAAGACCGGAAAGTTGCCGCGCTCGCTGCGCCCGTCGGCTGTGACCTCTTCGTTGGCGAGCACCGTGCCCAGCCCGGGGCTCCAGTTCACCACCGAATCGGCTCGGTAAACCAGCCGATGCGCGTCGACGATGTCGGCGCGCTCCCCCGGCGACAGCTCCTGCCAGCGCCGCCCGTCATCCAATGTCCGCGCACCCGAGTTGAATTCGGCGATCAACTCGGCGATCGGCCTGGCTCGATTCGCGCCGATGTCGTACCACGCGTTGTAGATCTGCAAGAAGATCCACTGCGTCCACTTGTAGAACTCCACGTCGGTAGTGGAGAAGCTGCGCCGAGAGTCGTGGCCGAACCCGAGCCGCGCCAGCTGACGGCGGAAGTTGACGATATTGGCTTCGGTGCGCGTGCGCGGATGCGTGCCAGTCTGGATCGCGTACTGTTCGGCGGGCAATCCGAACGCGTCGAAGCCCAACGCGTGCAACACATTACGCCCCGTCATCCGGAAATAACGCGCATAGACATCGGTCGCGATGTAGCCTAGGGGGTGACCGACGTGCAGACCCTCGCCGGACGGGTAAGGGAACATGTCCTGAACGAACATCTTGTCGTCCGGCACCTTGCCGCCATCCACCGGCGCCAGCGACCCCACCGGGTTGGGCACGTTGAACGTGCCCGCCTGCGCCCAGTGCTGCTGCCAGCCGCGCTCGATCTCGCCTGCGAGCTCCGCCGTGTAGCGGAACTTCGGTACGTCGGCGTCGGCGTCAGTCACCCCAACAGGTTAGTCAGCGAAAAACAGCCCACTGACCCCGTGGCCAGGTCTCGGTTGCGTTGCGGACCGGTCAGAGCTCGGTTCCGGCACTGGTGGTGCCGGAGTGACAGTTGTTACTGTGTGCAACCACATCGGATCGTCCGCATGAATGCGAGGGAGGCGGCTGCGAGATGATCGACAACGCCCGGGCTCGGCTGGCGGTGATGGGTGCCTCGACGGCAACGATCGCCGCGGTAATCTGCCTGACCAGCGCAACTGCCGCCGCCGATCCGATGCCTGCCCCCGTGCCGACTCCCACGACGGTCACCCAGTCCGTCCCGGTTGCGCCGATGGCGGCAACGACTCCGGTGGTGCCGCCAGCCGCAACCACACCCATGCCTGCCACCACCGGCACTGTGACCGATTACTTCAAGAGCCACAACGTCACCCTTGAACCGCAGCGCGCCGAAGGCTTCCAGGCCTTCAACATCACGTTGCCGATGCCCGCGGGCTGGTCGCAGGTACCCGATCCGAACGTTCCGGACGCGTTCGGGGTGATCGCTAACCGGAACAGCCCCGACCTCTATACGCCCAACGCTGCGGTGGTGATCTACAAGCTCGTCGGTAACTTCGATCCCAAGGAGGCCATCACTCACGGGTTCGTCGACAGCCAGTCCTTGGCCGCCTGGCAGGGCACCGACGCGTCGCTGGCCGACTTCGATGGATTCCCGTCGTCGATCATCGAGGGCGCCTACCGGCAGAACAACATGACGCTGAACACATCTCGGCGCCATGTGATCGCGACGTCCGGTCCAGACTCCTATCTCGTGTCGTTGTCGGTGACGTATGCGGCGACCACCCAGGGGGCGACCGCCACGGCCGACGCCACCGACGCGATCGTCAACGGATTTCGCGTCACACCCACAACGCCGGGCGCACCGCCACCCGCGCCGCGGCCGCCGACGACGTGACCGATCGGCCCGATCTGCACGCGGCCGAGACCTCTCGTATTGTGACCCCATGCTCATTGCGGGGGTGCTGTGCCTGTGCGCCGCTGCAGCCTCCGCGGTTCTGGGTGCGCGCGCGCTGGCGCGGCCCGCGGCGGCCGAGGGCGCGCAGAAGGTGTTGCGGGCCGTCGCGCCGACACAACTAGCGGCAGCGGTGATGCTGGCAGCGGGCAGCGTGGTCGCACTGTCGAACCAACCGTCGATCGGTCTGCTGGTGTTATGCGTCGCCGGTGCGGTGGGGACGGTTGCCGCGGGCGTCTGGCAGGGTGCCCGCTACGCGCATGCGACGGTTCGCACGAGCGACTCCCCGACGGCGTGCCGGCGCTCCGCTGACCAGCGGTGCGCATCCTGCACCCTGTCGTGCATATAAGACGCTGGCTGTCTCCTCTTCGCGCAAGCGCTCATCGATGGCTGTCTCCTCTTCGGCTCCCGATCGACACGTTCGTCGTGTTGCTGCTCGCGACGATCGGGCTGGCCGCGCTCCTCCCCGCCCGCGGCGGCGCCGCGGAAGTGGTGTCGGTGGCGACGAAGATCGCGATCGCCCTGCTGTTCCTTCTCTACGGTGCGCGGCTGTCGCCCGCACAGGCCTGGCACGGCCTGCGGCACTGGCGCCTGCACCTGATGGTTCTGTCGGTGACGTTCGTGGTGTTCCCGCTGCTGGGGCTCGCCGCGCACGTCCTCGAGCCGGCCGTCCTGACCAAAGGCCTCTACGCGGGGGTGCTGTTCCTGTGCCTTGTGCCGTCGACGGTGCAATCCTCGATCGCGTTCACGTCGATAGCACACGGCAACGTGCCCGCCGCCATTGTCAGCGCGACCCTGTCGAACATGCTCGGGGTGTTCCTGACACCGCTGCTGGTGGTGGCACTGATGACCACCACCGGCGGCGTGAAATTCGACGGGTCGGGGGTGGCCGACATCGTGCTCCAACTGATGGCGCCGTTCGCGGTGGGACAGTTGCTGCGGCCATGGCTCGCCGCGTGGGTGCACCGGCATACTGTGCTGACCAAAATCGTCGACCGCGGCTCGATCTTGTTGGTGGTGTATGCCGCGTTCTCCGACGGCGTGACCGAACATATTTTCAGCACGGTCACGCCGCGGCGGCTGGTTGCGTTGGCGGTGGTCTGCGCGGTGCTGCTGGCCTTGGTGCTGGGCATCACGACGGTGATGGGCCGAGTCGCCCGGCTCGATCGCGGCGACTCGGTGGTGCTGTTGTTCTGCGGGTCGAAGAAGAGCCTGGCGTCTGGGCTGCCGATGGCACTGGTGCTCTTCGGCTCGGCGAGCGTGGGTCTGATCATGTTGCCGCTCATGCTCTTTCACATGATTCAGTTGCTGGTGTGTGCGGTGATCGCCGGTCGGCTTTCCCGAGTGCCCGCGCCGGACGAGGACGTTCGCCGCCCGCCTTAGTTGCGGCCGATGTCGATCGGGTGTGTCGCCAGCAGTGACAGCGGCAGCGGCTGACGCCGCAACACGCGCGCCCACAGATCCACCCGGGATTCCACGAGCACATCAGTTGGTAACGCGGACAGCACAATCCAGTCGTCGCGCTCGATCTCGCCCTCTAACTGGCCAATGGTCCAGCCGGAATACCCCGCGAAGATCCGCACGCCTTCCACCATCGCCGCGATGTTGTCGGGATCGGCGTCGAGGTCCACCATCACCATCCGGCCTTGCACGTGGCGCAGTCCGGGCACCCCGTCGCAGGTCATCCCGGCCCGCAGCGTCGCCAGGCACAGCGCCGCGTCGCGTTTGACCGGTCCGCCGATGAACATCGTCTTGGGTTTGGCGGTCAGCTTGGCCCACTGCGGGAGCACGTTGTACACCGCGGTCTCGCTGGGCCGGTTCAGCACCACCCCAAGCGTGCCGCCGTCGTTGTGCTCGACGACGTAGATCACGCTCCGCCGGAAGGTGGGCTCGAGAAGATCGGTGTTGGCCAACAGAAGGGTCCCCGACCGCACCCGATGCGCAGTGGGTGCGTAGTCCTCCGGATCTTCTGAGTGGGCCACGTCACCATCATGGCACCAGCACACCGCAATTGGGGCGAACGACGAATGCCGTTCAGGAATTTGTACTGTAGGTTCCTCGCTGCTTCCCGGCGGCGGGTGGCGGAAAGTGATTTCGGTGGTTGACACGCACGCACCGCGCGCCCTGTGGCGCTCGGTACGGGCCATGCCCCAGTTCGGTCGCCTTCTCGCGGTGCGGGTCGCGAGCCAGTTCGGCGACGGGCTGTTCAACGCTGGCCTGGCGGGCGCCATTTTGTTCAATCCTGGGCGGGCCGCCACTCCCTGGGCGATCGTCGGATCCTTCGCGGTCCTGTTCCTGCCCTACTCGTTGATGGGGCCGTTCGCAGGTGCGCTGCTGGATCGCTGGGACCGGCGGCTCGTCTTGGTGGGCGCGAACGCCGCGCGACTGGTGCTCCTCGCCGCCGTCGGCGTGCTGTTGGCCCTCGGCTCGGCCGACCAGTCGATCCTTGCCCCGGCACTGCTCGTCAACGGTGTCAGCCGCTTTGTCAGTTCCGGCCTGTCCGCGTCGCTGCCGCACGTGGTGCCCCGCGAGCAAGTGGTGACGATGAACGCGGTCGCCACCGCGGTCGGTGCCGCGGCGACCTTCATGGGCGCCAACTTCATGCTGCTCCCCCGCTGGTTCTTCGGTGCGAACGACACTGGCTCCGCCACAGTAATTTTCATTGCCCTCGTCCCGGTGCTGGTGGCCCTGCTACTGGCATTGAGGTTCGCGTCCCGCACCCTCGGACCGGACGACACGGCGCGCGCGATCCGCGGTTCGGTGTTCTACGCGGTCGCCACCGGCTGGCAGCACGGGTTGCGGACGGTCGTCGGCACATCCAGCGTGGCCGCGACGCTGATCGGGCTGGCTGCGAACCGCATCGTCTTCGGAATCAACACCATGCTGATGCTCGTGATCGTGCGGCACACCGCAGCGGTGGTCGCCGGGCTGGGCATCGCGGTCGTGTTCATCGCGGCCACCGCCGGCGGCGGTTTCATCGCAACCGTGCTGACCCCGGCGATCGTGCGCCGTGTCGGCCGATTCGCCGCCGCGAACATGGCGCTCGCCGCCGCGGCAGGCATCCAGTTGGCCGGCGCCGGGCTGGTGCTGCCGGTGATGCTCGTGTGCGGGTTCCTGCTCGGCGCCGCCGGGCAGGTCGTCAAGTTGTGCGCGGACACCGCGATGCAGATCGACACCCCCGACCCGCTCCGCGGCCACGTGTTCGCCGTGCAGGACGCGCTGTTCTGGCTCTCGTTCGTCGCCGCCACCGCGGTGACCGCCGCCCTGATTCCGGCCGACGGGCACTCACCTGCGCTGGCGCTCGCGGGAGCCGGGGTCTACCTGGCCGGCCTTGTTCTGCACACCGTGGTCGGGCGCCGCGGGCCCGGAGACCACCGGGGTTAGTATTTGTCGCAGCTGCGGATCTTTCCGTACTGATAGTGCCGCGTACACCGATCTAATACTCTGCGAATGTCGCATACGCGGAGCACGCTGGAGCGCCGTCGCCGAACGGCGCAGGAGGGGGTGCGCATGTCGGCGATCCGGATCAAAGACGCCGCCGAGCTGCTCGGGGTCAGCGACGACACAGTGCGCCGCTGGATCGACGGCGGCAGCCTGGCCGCGCACAAAGATGAGTCCGGCCGCAAAGTCATCGCCGGCGACGTCCTGGCCGCCTTCGCCCGCGAACACGCCACGCCGCCATCCGATCCGGTCGGCGTGGGAAGTTCGGCCCGCAACCGGTTCGTCGGCCTGGTCACCAAGGTGACGGCCGACCAGGTGATGGCCGAGGTGCAGATGCAGTGCGGCCCCTTCACGGTCGTCTCACTGATGAGCAGCGCATCGGCCGGCGAACTGGGCCTTGAGCCGGGGAAGGTGGCCGTGGCCGTGGTCAAAGCGACGACCGTGATCGTCGAAACGCCCGGAGGAACCTCATGAGACGCATCCTCGGTACCGCCGCCGCGGCGCTCACCGCAGCCACAATACTTGGCGGATGCTCGAACTCCAGCTCCAACAGCGGCGACATCACCGTGTTCGCGGCGTCGTCGCTGAAGTCGGCGTTCACCGCGCTGGGCGCCCAACTGGAGAAGGGCAACCCGGGAACGCACGTCAAGTTCAGCTTCGCGGGTTCCTCGGATCTGGTCGCGCAGCTCACCGGGGGCGCACCGGCGGACGTGTTCGCCTCCGCTGACACCGCCACGATGACCAACGTTGTCGACGCTTCTCTGGTGGCCGGTACTCCCGTCAACTTCGCCACCAACACCCTGACCATCGTCACCCCGCCCGGGAACCCCAAGCACATCGCCTCGTTCGCGGATCTGGCCAAGCCCGGCACTCAGGTGGTGGTGTGCGCACCACAGGTTCCCTGCGGCGCGGCCACCAAAAAGGTCGAGGCCGCGACCGGCACCACCCTGACGCCAGTGAGCGAGGAATCCACGGTGACCGACGTGCTCGGAAAAATTACTTCGGGTCAGGCCGACGCGGGCCTGGTCTATGTCACCGACGCCGCCGGGGCCGGCGATAAGGTCACCGCCGTCGCGTTCCCGGAGGCCGGCGGTGCGGTGAACACCTACCCGATAGCGGTGCTGAAGGGATCGAAGAACGGCGCCACCGCACAGACGTTCGTCGACCTTGTCACCGGCCCCGACGGCCGAAAGGTGTTGGCGGGAGCGGGTTTCGCTGCGCCGTGACAGAGCGGCGGTGGTCCGGTGGCCTGATCCAGGTGGGGCTGCCGCGCTGGGTCTACCTGCCGGCCGCGGTCGGTGCGCTGTTCGTGATCGTTCCGCTGGTGGGCATCCTGCTGGAGATCGATTGGGCGCATTTCATCCCGCTGATCACCTCGGAATCCTCACGCGCCGCATTGATTCTGAGTCTGAAGACCTCGGCAGCGAGCACCGTGCTGTGCGTGCTGATCGGTGTACCGATGGCGTTGGTGCTGGCCCGCGGCAGATTTCCCGGTCAGTCGATTCTGCGGGCGCTGGTATTGCTGCCGCTTGTGCTGCCGCCGGTCGTCGGGGGTATCGCGTTGCTCTACACCTTCGGCCGGCAAGGTCTGCTCGGACATCAGCTTGAGGTCCTCGGGATCCGGATCGCGTTCTCGACCACCGCAGTGGTCCTGGCGCAGTCCTTCGTCTCGCTGCCGTTCCTGGTCGTCAGCCTCGAAGGCGCCCTGCGCACCGCCGGCAACAATTACGAATCCGTCGCCGCCACTCTCGGCGCGCGCCCCACCACCGTGCTGCGCAGGGTGACGTTGCCGCTGGTGGTGCCCGGATTGGTGTCCGGCGCGGTCCTGGCATTCGCCCGCTCGCTCGGCGAGTTCGGGGCCACCCTCACCTTCGCGGGCTCGCTGCAGGGCGTCACCCGGACCCTGCCGCTGGAAATCTATCTGCAGCGCGAGACCGACCCCCACGCGGCGATCGCGCTGTCGCTGCTGCTCATCGTGGTCGCCGCCGCCGTGGTGATCACCGCAGGGGGGCGCCGCGTGGCGGGCGAAGCATGAGCGGCCTGCGCGTGCAGGCCCGGGTGGACCAGCGCGACGTTGCATTCGATCTGACCCTGGCCGACGGGGAGGTACTCGCCGTGCTGGGGCCCAATGGCGCCGGCAAATCCACGCTGCTGTCGCTGATTGCCGGGCTCCTGCGACCCGACCAGGGCAGGGTGCAGCTCGGCAGCCGGGTGATCACCGACACCGACACGGGCGTGTTCGTGCCGGCCCATGCGCGAGGTGTCGCCATGCTGTCGCAGCAGGCGCTGCTGTTCCCGCACATGAGCGTCGCGGCCAATGTCGCCTTCGCTCCCCGCTGCAAGGGCAAGAACCGGACCGCCGCCCGCACCATCGCGCAGCGTTGGCTTCAGGCCGTCGATGCCCACGACCTCGCCGACCGGCGCCCCGCACAACTGTCCGGGGGCCAGGCACAGCGCGTCGCGGTGGCGCGGGCGCTGGCCGCCGAACCGCAGGTGCTGCTCCTCGACGAACCGATGTCGGCCCTCGACGTCACCGCCGCGCCCGCGCTGCGGCGGCTGCTGCGCCACATCCTGCGCGACGATGGCCGCACCGCGCTGATGGTTACCCATGACCTGCTCGACGCCCTCGCCGTGGCCGACAGGGTGATCATCGTCGAGGGCGGCCGGATCGTGGAAAGCGGCCCCGTTCGGACCGTTCTGACGTCCCCGCGCAGCGCCTTCGCCGCCCGAATCGCCGGTGTCAACCTCATCGCCGGAGTAGTCACCGGGCCGGGAATTCTCCAAACCCCCTGGGGGGCAGCCGTGTCGGGCACCGGCGATGTACCCGTCGGTGCTGCCGCGATCGCCCTGTTTCAGCCCAGCGCCGTCGCGGTGCACCTCGACCCGCCGCATGGGAGTCCCCGCAACCTGCTCCCGGTGACCATCGCCGAGATGGACATCCACGGAACCACGGTCCGGGTCCGGGGCGCCGATCAGCCCGACGGGAGCACCGGCCTCGCCGCCGACATTACCGCCGCCGCCGCCGCCGATCTCGACCTTGCGCCCGGACAGAACGTCTATTTCGTGGTGAAAGCCCAAGAAACAGGGCTACATCCGGGATTGTCGCCGACTGCCCCGGCGCCGTCTTCCGCACCTTGGTGACCGCGCTACCCAAACACTGAGATACTATCTGCGTATGAATGCAGATACGGGTGCATGCGGGCGGCGGCTGCCCGCCGATCAGGTTGATCTGGTGGTCGAGGTGTTCCGGATGCTGGCCGACGCCACCCGCGTTCAGGTGTTGTGGGCGCTGGTCGATCGGGAGATGTCGGTCAACGAGCTCGCCGAGCACGCCGGTAAGCCCGCTCCGTCGGTGTCGCAGCACCTGGCGAAGTTACGGATGGCGCGGCTGGTCCGGACCCGCCGCGACGGCACCACAATCTTCTACACCCTGGAAAACGACCACGTCGCGCAGCTGGTCACCGACGCGGTATTCAATGCCGAACACGCCGGCCCCGGCATCCCTGGCCACCATCGCCAGAGCGGCGAGCTACGACCGCTACCGAAGACAGCAGGCGCATGACCCACGAGCCGAGCGCCACCCCCCACGAGCATGAGCATGGCCACGAGCATGGGCATGGGCACAGCGATGACGGTCCGGGCGGGAAGTTCGGCGCGGCGCTACGGGAGGTGTTCGCTCCGCACAGCCATGACGCCTCCGACAGCATCGACGGCGCGCTGGAATCCAGCACCGCCGGTATCCGAGCGGTGAAGATCAGCCTGCTCGCGCTCGGCGCCACCTCCATCGCCCAGCTCGTCATCGTGCTGATCTCCGGATCTGTCGCACTGCTGGCCGACACCATCCACAACTTCTCCGACGCGCTCACCGCCATCCCGCTGTGGATCGCCTTCGCGCTGGGCCGGCGCGCCGCCACCCGCCGCTACACCTACGGGTTCGGCCGCGCCGAAGACCTCGCCGGGCTGTTCGTGGTCGCCATGATCACCTTGTCCGCCGCGATCGCCGCGATCGAATCGATACGGCGGCTCATCCATCCCGTCGCGATAAATCACGTGGGCTGGGTCGCGGTCGCCGGTCTGGTCGGTTTCATCGGCAACGAACTCGTGGCGATCTACCGCATCCGCATCGGCCGCCAGATCGGTTCGGCCGCCCTGGTCGCCGATGGACTGCACGCCCGCACCGACGGATTCACCTCGCTGGCAGTGCTTCTCGGCGCCGGCGGTGTCGCACTGGGCTTCCCGCTCGCCGACCCCATCGTCGGTCTGCTTATCACCATCGCCATACTCGCTGTCCTGCGGACCGCTGTGCGCGACGTGTTCGCCGGCTGATGGACGCTGTGGACCCCGAACTGGTCGACGCCGCCGAGGCGGCGCTGGCCGCCCAACCCGGAGTGACAGGCGTGCGCAGCGTGAAGATGCGGTGGATCGGGCACCGAATCCACGCCGACGCAGAACTCGACATCGACCCGGCGACCAGCCTCAGCGACGCGCATCGACTTGCCCACGACGCCGAGCACGCCCTCACCCACGCGGTGCCCAAATTGTCCACCGCACTCGTCCACGCCTACCCCGCCAGCCACCCCGCGCCGTAGAGCTATGGTGGCGCGCATGGCGGATGCGGGCCCCATCGTCGACGATCTTGCGGCGGAGAGCGACGAACTCGACGCGCTCGTGGCATCACTGCCCGGAACCCGGTGGCGTGAGTCAACACCCGCGGAAGGCTGGACGATCGCCCATCAGATCGGCCACCTGCTGTGGACGGATCGGGTGTCGCTGACGTCGGTCACCGATGAGGCTGCATTCTCCGACCTTCTGACCGCGGCCGCGGCCGACCCGACGGGATTCGTCGACGCGGCGGCCGGTACGGAGGCCCGCCGGTCGGCCGCCGAGCTGCTGGACGACTGGCGCTCGACTCGCCGGCAGCTGCACGCGGCGTTGTCGGCGGTGCCCCCGGATCGCAAGCTGGTGTGGTTCGGGCCGCCGATGAGCCCGGCCTCGATGGCCACCGCGCGGCTGATGGAAACCTGGGCGCACGGACTCGATGTCGCGGACGCTCTCGGTGTCCAGCGGCAGCCGACAGAGCGTCTGCGCTCGATTGCCCACCTCGGCGTGCGCACCCGCGACTACGCCTTCGCGGTGAACGAGCAGGCCCCGCCGGCGGAGCCGTTCCGTGTGGAACTGCGCGCGCCCGACGGCTCCACGTGGGCGTGGGGTCCTGAGGCTGCCACCCAGCGGATCACCGGTTCGGCCGAAGACTTCTGCTACCTGGTCACCCAGCGGCGGCCCGCGTCATCGCTCGACATCGTCGCGGACGGCGGCGATGCGAAGCGCTGGCTGACGATCGCACAGGCGTTCGCGGGGCCGCCGGGGCCGGGGCGTTAACGCCGAGACGGCATCCACACCGGTCCGGACGCCGAGCTACCGGCGGGCGTTCCACCAAGTCAGCAGCTCGGCGGTGGCGTCGTCCTTGTTCAGCGGGCCGCGCTCCAGCCGGAGCTCCTTCATGTACCGCCAGGCCTCCCCCACCTCTGGCCCGGCCGGGATGCCCAACAGCTCCATGA
This sequence comes from uncultured Actinomycetota bacterium, assembly GCA_963828065.1. Lineage (GTDB taxonomy): Bacteria > Actinomycetota > Actinomycetes > Mycobacteriales > Mycobacteriaceae > Mycobacterium. The sequence continues at coordinate 702,828 of CAWHDL010000004.1, forward strand.
TCTCGTTGCCGTCGAGATCGGGCCGCACCCGCTGGAGATCCTCCTTGGCGGCCAGCTCCGCGATGCGCCTCTCGAGGTCGTCGTAGGCGGCCTGCAACCGCGCGGCCCTGCGTTTGTTGCGGGTCGTGCAGTCGGCCCGAACCAGCTTGTGCAGCCGGGGCAGCAGTGGACCCGCATCGGTGACGTAGCGCCGCACCGCCGAGTCGGTCCACCGGCCGTCGCCATAGCCGTGGAACCGCAAATGCAGATACACCAACTGTGAGACGTCATCGACCATCTGGTTGGAGTACTTCAGCGCCCGCAGCCGCTGGCGCGTCATCTTCGCTCCGACGACCTCGTGATGGTGAAAGCTCACCCCGCCGTCCGGCTCGTGCTTGCGGGTGGCGGGCTTGCCGATGTCGTGCAGCAGCGCGGCCCACCGCAGCACCAGGTCGGGGCCTTCTTTCTCGAGGCCGATCGCCTGGCGCAGCACGGTCAGGGAATGCCGGTACACGTCCTTGTGCTGGTGGTGCTCGTCGATGGCCAGTCGCATCGCTCCGATTTCCGGCAGCACCACATCGCCCACCCCCGTGTCGACCATCACCTCGACGCCGGCGACGGGGTCCTCGCCCAGCACGAGTTTGTCCAGCTCGGCGGCCACCCGCTCGGCCGTGATCCGGCCCAGCTGCGACGCCATCTGCTCGATCCCGGCGCGCACCCTGGGCGCGATCGTGAAGCCGAGCTGCGAGGTGAACCGCGCCGCGCGCAGCATGCGCAGTGGGTCGTCGCCGAACGCCACCTCGGGCGCGGCAGGCGTGTCAAGCACCCGGCGCCGGATCGCTGCCAGCCCGCCGAGCGGGTCGACGAACTCTGCGGGCCCGTCCGCGGTGATGCGCACGGCCATCGCGTTGGCGGTGAAATCGCGGCGCAGCAAGTCCGCGTCGATGCTGCTGCCGAAAGCCACCTCGGGGTTGCGAGAGACCTGGTCGTAGGTGTCGGAGCGGTACGTGGTGATCTCGACGCGGTGCGAACCTTTGGCCGCGCCGACGGTGCCGAACCGAATCCCGGTGTCCCACAACGCATCCGCCCACGGCCGCAGGATCCGCTGTACATCCTCCGGTCGGGCGTCGGTGGCGAAGTCGAGGTCACCGCCCAGGCGGCCCAGGATCGCGTCGCGGACGCTGCCGCCCACCAGGTAGAGATCGTGGTCGGCGTCGGCGAACGACTCACCGAGGGCGCGTAGCGTCTCGGCGTGCCGGTTCAACGCGACCAGGGCGCCTGCCAGCAGTTCGGCGTCGGCAGCGGTTTCAGGCACGTTCGATTACCCTAATGCGCACTCCCCTGCGATTGGTGCCCGGCGACCCGCTAAACGCCCTCCGCCTCCCACCGGCGCGTGGGGCGGGAGTGAAAAGTCATGCCAGCTACTATCGCTTGGGTGTCGGACGGCGAACAGGCAAGACCGCGGCGGCGCCGGGGTCGGCGCCGTGGCAAGCGCGCCGCCGCTCCTGCCGACACCAGTGCCAAGCAGTGCGCCGAACAGGGTGAGTCGACCCCGGCGAAGCAGTCCCGGGCCGGCCGGCAATCGGCAGATCGGTTGCGCACCGTGCACGAGACGTCGGCCGGCGGGCTGGTGGTCGACGGGCTGGACGGGCCACGGGACAGCCAGGTCGCGGCGTTGATCGGCCGTATCGACCGGCGGGGCCGAACGCTGTGGTCGCTGCCGAAGGGCCATATCGAACTCGGCGAGACCGCGGAACAAACGGCCATCCGAGAGGTTGCCGAGGAGACCGGGATACGGGGCGACGTGCTCGCCTCCCTTGGCAGCATCGACTACTGGTTCGTCACCGAAGGCCGCCGTGTGCACAAGACCGTGCACCACTATCTGCTGCGGTTCCTTGGCGGCGAGCTTTCCGACCACGACCTCGAGGTCAGCGAGGTCGCCTGGGTGCCGTTGGCCGAGCTGCCGTCGCGGCTGGCTTACGCCGACGAACGCCGGCTGGCCGAAGTCGCCGGCGAGTTGATCCAGACGCTGCACACACACGGGCCGGGGGCGCTGCCGCCGCTGCCGCACAGCTCGCCGTGGCGCCGGCGTCAAACCCACTCCCGCACCCGCCGGCGTCGTTCCGACGAGCCGGGCTCGGGCCGGACGAACGGTCACGGGCAGCAGCGATGAGCGCCTAGACAGTGAGCCACCAGCGGCGCCGCGCGGGTCTGCGGTTCATCGTCGCGGCGATCCTGGTTGCGATGCCGGTGCTGGCCGCCATCGCGCCGCGGGCGGCGGCAGGCGAACCCGGTGACCTGCGTTTCCTCGAAGTGCGCATCGACCGGGTAACCCCGGAGATCGTCACCACGGCCGGCGACGCAACGGTCACCGTCAATGGCACCGTGATCAACGTCGGCGACCGGCCGGTGCGCGACATCGTCGTCCGGCTCGAGCATGCCGGGGCTGTCACGTCGCCCCAGGGGCTGCGCACCAACCTCGACGGCAGCACCGACCAGTACGAGCCGGTCGGCGATTTCATCCCCGTCGCACCCGAACTGCAGCGCGGCCAGGCCGGCACGTTCACGCTGTCTTTCCCGGTGCGTTCCGCGTCCGTGCCGTCGCTCGGCATTGACCAGCCCGGCATCTACCCCCTGCTTGTCAACGCCAATGGCACACCCGACTACGGCGAAGCGGCCCGCCTCGACGACGGCCGCTTCCTGCTGCCCGTGCTGGGCGTCCCGGCCGACCCGTTGGTCACCCAGGCGGACCCGATGACCAACGTTGTGGCACCCGACACATCCAAGCCCGTCCAGGTCACCATGCTCTGGCCCCTGGCGGACCGCCCGCGGCTGGCTTCCGGGGCGCCGGGCGGCGTGACACCCGTGCGGCTGATCGACGACGAGCTCGCGGTATCACTCGCGCCCGGCGGGCGCCTGGAGACGCTGCTGGCGGCCGCGGAGTTCGCCACCGGGCCGTCGGTCGACCCGGGCGGCCGCGTCAATGGGGCGCTCTGCCTGACTGTCGACCCGGATCTGCTGGTGACCGCCAACGCGATGTCCGCCGGTTATGTGGTGTCCGATAATCCCGACGACCGCAATTCCCCCACCCACCCCGGCGCGGGCCAGGCGGCCGCATCGACCTGGCTGGACCGGCTGCGCGCGCTCGCCCATCGGATGTGCGTCGCGCCGACGCCGTACGCGCAGGCCGATCTGGATGCCCTGCACCGGGTGGCCGACCCGGGGTTGGCCACCATCGCGACCAACGGGGCCGGCGACGTCGTCGACGAGATCCTCGGCGTGAATTCCACGCGGGGTGCCACGCTGCTCGGTGACGGATCCCTCACCTCGGGTGCCGCTGACCTGCTCAGTGGCCAGGGACCAACCGTCGCGATCGCCGCGGCCGAGTACACCGCGCAGGACGGGCTCGACGGCAAGCCGCGCCCGGCGAACGTCAACCCGCACCGGGTGTCGGACGATCTGGTGGCCGCGCCGTTCGATCCGACCGTCGGTGCGGCCTTCGCGGCGGCGGGCCGTACTCCGGCCTCGCCGTCCTATCTGGACCACTCGCTGGTCATTCCGAACGGGCACGACTCGTCCACTGCGCGCCGCCAGGACGCGATCAGCGCGATGCTGTGGCTGGGGCTGAGCCCCGACGACGCGCCCCGCAGCCAGATCCTGGTGCCTCCGCTCTTGTGGGACCTGCAGCAGGCGGACGCGCAGACGATTCTGACCGCATTGTCCACCGCGATTCATGCCGGCCTGGCGGTACCACGGCCCCTGCCGGCGCTGATCGTCGAGTCCGCCGCGGCCGCCGTCCCGGCCGCGCAGACGCCGCCGGCCGCAGCGCAGCGCGGGCGAGTCGACGACCAGGTCACCGCCGACATGAGCAGGCAGGTCGGGCGGCTGTGGGGGTTGACCGCCGCGATGACGACGGATCCGCGCACCGGGCTGACCGGTGCGCAGTACACCGCTCCACTGCGGGAGGACATGCTGCGCGCGCTCAGCCAGGCGGTGCCGCCGGACGGCCGCGATGGACAGGCACAGCAGCGGATGGCCTCGGTCGACACCACGGTCAACGACATGTTCCACGCGGTGACCATCGTCAACCCGGGCGGGTCGTACACGCTGGCCACCGAAAAGAGTCCGCTGCCGCTGGCGCTGCGCAACGACCTCCCGGTGCCGATCAGGGTCCGTCTACAGGTTGATGCGCCGCCGGGGATGAACGTGACCGACATCGGCGAGCAGGAGCTGCCACCGGGATATCTCCCGCTGCGCGTCCCGATCGAGGTGCACTTCACACAACGCGTCGCGGTGGATGTCACGCTGCGTACCCCGGGTGGTCTCCCGCTGGGTGAGCCGGTCCGGCTCTCCGTGCATTCGAACGCGTACGGCAAGGTGCTGTTCGCGATCACGATGGTCGCGTCGGCGGTGCTGGTGCTGTTGGCCGGCCGACGGCTGTGGCACCGCTTCCGCGGCCAGCCCGACCCGGCTGACCTCGACCGCCCGGAACCAGAGTGACCGGCGGCGGCTGGCGACCGCCCGGTCGCCCAGCGCAGCTTCCGCAGTACGGCCTCCCCCGAGCAGCCCGTCCACCGGCTCCGCGGGTTCCCAATACCGGTGGGCGGCGTCCCCCGCCACCGCCGCCGCGTGCACCGCGAACCGCACCGGAACCGGCGTCCGGGCGACGCCCCGAACTGACGGATGCCGCGGTGGTGTCGAGGTCATGGGGGATGGCGTTTGCGACCCTGATCAGCCGCATCACCGGCTTCGCGAAGATCGTGTTGCTGGCCACCATTCTCGGCGCCGCGATAGCGAGCGCGTACTCGGTGGCCAATCAGCTGCCGACTCTCATCGCCGCGCTCGTCCTGGAGGCCACCTTCACCGCAATTTTCGTGCCCGTCCTGGCCCGCGCCGAACGCGAGGACGCCGATGGCGGAGCGGACTTCGTCCGCAGGCTGGTAACCCTGGCGACCACGCTGCTGCTGCTCACCGCCGCACTGTCGGTCGCCTGCGCACCACTGTTGGTGGGGATGATGCTCGGCAGCCATTCCCAAGTGAGCAAGCCTCTGACCGTCGCGTTCGCGTATCTGCTTCTGCCACAAGTGCTTTTCTACGGACTGTCTTCGGTGTTTATGGCCATACTGAACAGCCGCAACATGTTTCGTGTACCGGCATGGGCGCCGGTCGTCAACAACATTGTGGCGATCACCACTCTCGGCGTGTATGTCATCGTTCCCGGCGAGCTTTCGGTGGAAATCGGCAATACGAAGCTCTTGGTTCTGGGCATCGGCACGACCCTGGGCGTGTTCATGCAAGCACTTGTGCTACGCATCGCCATTGCTCGCGAACGCATCAGCCTGCGCCCGCTGTGGGGCATCGACGACCGGCTCAAGCAGTTCGGGGCGATGGCCGCCGCGATGGTGCTCTACGTGCTGATCAGCCAGTTCGGCTTGGTCGTCGGCAACCGAATCGCGAGCTGGGCGGCGGCCTCCGGCCCTGCGATCTACAACTACACGTGGCTGGTGCTGATGCTGCCATTCGGCATGATCGGTGTGACGGTGCTGACCGTGGTGATGCCCCGGCTCTCCCGCAACGCCGCAGCCGACGACATCCCTTCCGTGCTGGCCGATTTGGCGCTGGCTACCCGCCTGACGATGCTGACGTTGATACCCACCGTTGCGTTCATGACGGTGGGCGGTTCCGCCATCGGCTCCGCGCTCTTCGCGTACGGCAAGTTCGGTTCGGTCGACGCCGGTTACCTTGGCAGCGCCATCGCATTGTCGGCCTTCACGCTGCTTCCCTATGCGATGGTTCTGCTTCAGCTGCGGGTGTTCTACGCGCGGCAGCAGCCGTGGACGCCGATCTTGATCATCCTCGTGATCACGACCGTCAAAATCGCGGCATCGCTTGCGGTCCGGGAACTCGCCGCGCACCACGTGATTGGCAACCCCGAGATGGTGGCCGGCTACCTCGGCCTCGCCAACGGGCTGGGCTTCCTGGCCGGCGCGACGGTCGGCTACTTGTTACTGCGCCCGGCGCTCAACCCCCCGGGCGGGCTGGGGGCACCTCCCGCTCGCGGGGGAATGTTCAGCGCCGACGTGCTGCGCACCGTCCTGGTGACCATCGCCGCGTCGATGCTGGCGGGCCTCGTCGCTTACCTGGCCGACCGGCTGCTCCGGCTCTACACACTGACGGCGGACCACGGCGGCGGTGGTTCGCTATTGCGGCTTCTCCTGCTCGCGCTGATCATGCTGCCGATCATTGCCGCGGTGATGCTGACCGCCAGGGTGCCCGAAGCGCAGGCGGCCCTCGCAGCGGTCAGGCATCGCCTCGGCGGAGCCACTCCGGGTGGTCCTGCCCCCTCGATGACGTTTTCGGACAAGCCGCGCCCCGATCCCTCCGTCCCGTACCCTGAGCACAGGTTTCCGTCCCCGCTGCGGCCGCGGACGGGATCCGAGCCCGGCCGGCACGGGCCAGGCGACGTCCGAGCCGAAGGGTGGGAGGGGATGGCGGTGACCGACGAAGCCGCGGGCAGTGCGCCACCCGACGCCACCACGGGACTGACTCGCCCCCTCGCCGACGACTTCCAGCCCGACGTGGCGGCCCCCGACGTGGCGGCCCCCGACGTGGCGGCCCCCGACCTCGCGGCCGACGCCCACGAGGAGCCGCTGGCGATCCCCCGACCCAGCCCGCCGCCGGGCGACTTCGCAGGCGATCCCACCCGTGAGTCGATGGGCATCGCCGCGCCACCCGACACGGCCGACTCCTCGCGCTCCGAAAGCGAATCCGGCCTGGTGCCGGGCGCGAGCATCGGCAACGGTCGCTACCGCCTGCTGGTGTTCCACGGCGGTCCTGACAACCTGCAGTTCTGGCAGGCGCTGGACACCGCGCTCAACCGGCAGGTGGCGTTGACGTTCGTCGACCCCGCTGGGCGGCTGTCCCCCGATGAGGTGCAGAGCATCCTGTCCCACACGCTGCGGCTGAGCAGGATCAACATGCCCGGGATCGCGCGGGTACTGGACGTGGTGCGCACCGGTACCGGTGGCCTGATCGTCTCGGAATGGATCCGCGGCGGCTCTCTGCCGGAGGTGGCCTTCACGTCGCCGTCGCCTGTCGGTGGCGCCCGCGCGATGCTGTCGATCGCCGCCGCCGCGGAAACCGCGCACCGCTCGGGCGTGCTGTTGTCCGTCGACCACCCGAGCCGCGTGCGCGTCAGCATCGAGGGTGACGTGGCGCTCGCGTTCCCCGCGACAATGCCCGGCTGGACCCCTGAGGATGACGTCCGCGGCATCGGCGCGGCGCTTTACGCGCTGCTGATCGATCGGTGGGCGCTGCCGGAAAGCGGCGAGCCGAGCGGGCTGGCCCGAGCGGACCGCGATGCGGCTGGGAACCCGATCGAGCCCAAATCCGTCGCGCCCGAGATCCCGTTCCAGATCTCCGCCGCAGCCGCCCGCGCGGTTCGGGACGGCAGCGGAATAACCACCGCCTCGACGCTTTTGAACCTCATGCAGCAGGTCACCGCGGAGGCAGACCTCACCGAACTCATCTCTCCTGTCGAACATCCGGCGCCGCGGCCGCCGTCGCGCTTGCGGGCGGCGGCGGGGTTACGCGGCCGCGGTGATATCGACGAAGAGGAGCGCACCCGGCGTCGCAAGGGACTGCTGATCGGGCTCAGCGTCGGCGGCGCGATTCTTGTGGTGTCGCTGCTGGTACTCGCATGGGCGCTCAAAGGGCTGTTCGCCGACGTCGGCACCAGCACGACGATCAACGCGCCCGCAATCGGAGCCAATTCGCCGACGCCGGGGGCGTCGCCATCCACCACGGATGTGAAACCCCTTCGCGCCACGGTCTTTTCACCCGAAGGCGGTGCTGACAGCCCCGGCAGCGCCGGGCTCGCCATCGACGGCAACCCATCGACCGCGTGGGCCACCGATACCTACAGCGATAGCGTTCCGTTCCCGGGCTTCAAGAACGGTGTCGGTTTGATGTTGCAGCTGCCCGAGGCGACGAAGCTCAGCGCGGTCAATGTCAACTTGTCCAGCACCGGCACAAAAATCCAGATCCGGTCGGCAGCCACCGACTCACCGGGCAGCCTCGAGGACACCGTCAAACTGACGGAGCCCATATCGGTACAGCCGGGGGCGAACCGGATCCCCGTCACGATGTCGTCACCGACCTCCTATGTGCTGGTGTGGATCTCAACGCTCGGCACCACAGACGGCCAAAGTCGCTCCGACATTTACGAAATCGGTCTTGAACGCGCCTCCTGACACGTCACCCTCCGCGTTGCGTGCCGCGGCGCCACCTGCACACGCCGTGCGCCGGCGTGCGGTCCGGTTCGGTGCCGCGGCGGGTGTGGTGGCGGCACTGGCGGCCACCGGCGTAGGCACCGTCATGCTGCTTCGCTCCGGGGCATCCCCGCCCGCGGCCGGCACAGCCGCTCAACACCTGCCGGCCGAGCCGCCGTCCGTGACGGTGCCGCTGTCGGACGCCGAGATCGTCGGGCTGCTGACCACTCCGCCCGACCTCGGGGCACTCGGCGACGCACGCCGCCGGTCGTCATGCCTGAGCGGGCTGGGCTATCCGGCGTCCGATGCCGTGCTCGGCGCCCGTCGCGTCGACATCAACGGGATGCCCGTGGTGGTGCTGGTGCTGCCCGGCGACACACCGGACACCGTCGCCGCGCTGGCGGTGCGCCCTAACTGCAGCTCGGTAGACACCGGCCTGCTCGCTGACACCCGAATCCGCCGTCCATAGCGCCGCCATGGAACACCGGGACATACGCTGGCGTTTAACCACCGGAGCCACTGACTCGGCGACATGGCCGCTCGGGTGGCTTGACTTGGCAGAAAGGCTGGCATGAGTTCGTCGCGCACCGTCCACGATGTGATCGTCATCGGATCGGGTCCGGCCGGCTACACGGCGGCGATGTACGCCGCCAGGGCCCAGCTGTCGCCCCTGGTCTTCGAAGGCCACCAGTTCGGCGGTGCGCTGATGACCACCACGGAGGTGGAGAACTATCCCGGCTTCCGCAGCGGCATCCAGGGCCCGGAGCTGATGGACGAGATGCGGGAACAGTCCTTGCGGTTCGGCGCCGACCTGCGGATGGAGGATGTCGACGCGGTGTCGCTGAAGGGCTCGATCAAGACCGTCACCGTGGGCGACGACACCCACCACGCCCGCGCGGTCATCCTCGCGATGGGTGCCGCCGCCCGCTACCTCGGCATCCCCGGCGAACAGGAACTGCTCGGCCGCGGCGTGAGCTCGTGCGCTACCTGCGACGGGTTCTTCTTCCGCGATCAGGACATCGCGGTGATCGGCGGCGGCGACTCGGCGATGGAAGAGGCGACGTTCCTCACCCGGTTCGCCAGGAGCGTGACGATCGTGCACCGCCGCGAGGAGTTCCGCGCGTCGAAGATCATGCTTACCCGGGCCCGGGAGAACGACAAGATCCGATTCCTGACCAACACCGTGGTCACTGAGGTCCTCGGCGACAGCACCGTCACCGGGCTGCGGCTGCGCGACGCGGTCGCCGGTGACGAGAGCACCCTTGATGTCACGGGAGTGTTCGTCGCGATCGGCCACCACCCGCGCTCCGAACTCGTGAAGGGCCAACTCGACGTCGACGACGACGGCTACGTTCTCGTGCGCGGCGGCACCACACACACGTCTCTCGACGGAGTGTTCGCGGCCGGCGACCTGGTCGACCGCACCTACCGGCAGGCCGTTACCGCCGCCGGCACCGGATGCTCGGCCGCCATCGACGCCGAGCGGTGGCTGGCCGAAACTGCACATGCGGACACCGCCGACAACCTGATAGGAGCCCCGCTGTGACCGACACCACCGCCACCATCGCCGTCACCGACGAGTCGTTCGCCCAGGACGTCCTCGCCAACGAGCGACCGGTCCTCGTCGACTTCTGGGCAACGTGGTGCGGGCCCTGCCGGATGGTCGCGCCCGTATTGGAGGAGATCGCCAGCGAGCGGGCCGGCGACCTCACGATCGCCAAGATCGACATCGACGTCAACCCGGACACGGCGCGCAATTTCCAGGTCATCTCGATTCCGACGATGATCCTGTTCAAGGGCGGTGAACCGGTAAAGCGGATCGTCGGCGCCAAGAGCAAGGCGGCGCTGCTGCGCGAACTCGCCGAGGAGCTTTAGGGCAGCAGGCGCGACCGCCACGAGCCGCCTGGCGTTTTCTCAATTCAGCGAACCATCTGCGACAATGCGGATAGCTTGTGATGCGATCAGCGGCCCATCGCTGCGCCGATGTCCGGCACGGCGACCGTGACCGAAAGGCCCCTCTATGTCCACTCTGCGCCGCGGCGACCGTGGCAGCGCGGTTCCCGAGATCCGCACTGCCTTGGCCTCGCTGGGATGGCTGGACCATCCCGACGCGGACATGACGACTGGCAAGCACTCGGTCCCCGAAATCTTCGACGCCGACCTCGACGAGGCCGTCCGCGCATTTCAGCAACACCGCGGCCTGCTGGTCGACGGCGTGGTCGGCGAGGCCACTTACCGTGCGCTGAAAGAGGCGTCCTACCGGCTTGGCGCCCGCACCCTGCACCATCAATTCGGTGCCCCGATGTACGGCGACGACGTCGCGTCGCTGCAGGCCCGGCTACAGGACCTCGGCTTCTACACCGGTCTGGTGGACGGACACTTCGGGCTGCAGTCTCACAATGCCCTGATGTCCTACCAGCGCGAGTACGGGCTGACGCCCGATGGCATCTGCGGCCCGGATACGTTGCGCTCGTTGTACTTTCTGGGATCTCGCGTCACCGGTGGATCACCACACGCGATTCGTGAGGAAGAGCTCGTCCGCCGATCCGGGCCGAGGCTGTCGGGCAAGAGGATCATCATCGATCCGGGCCGGGGCGGCGACGACCACGGCAACATCACGCAGGGGCCGGCGGGACCGATCAGCGAGTCAGACGTGTTGTGGGACTTGGCTTCCCGACTGGAGGGCCGGATGACGGCCATCGGCATGGAGACGTTCTTGTCCCGGCCTGCCAACCGTTGCCCGTCCGATGCCGACCGTGCCGCGACCGCCAATACCGTCGGAGCTGACCTGATGATCAGCCTGCGCTGCGCCATCCAGCCGAGCCCACTGCCCAACGGCGTAGCGTCGTTTTTCTTCGGCAACTCGCACGGCTCCGTGTCGACGATCGGCCGCAACCTCGCCGACTTCGTTCAGCGAGAAGTCGTGGCGCGCACCGGATTACAGGATTGCCGCACCCATGGACGCACCTGGGACCTCCTTCGGCTGACCCGGATGCCCACCGTCCAGGTCGACATCGGATACATCACCAATCCCCGCGATCACGCGCTGCTCGTCACCACCCAGACGCGGGACTCGATCGCCGAAGGAATCCTGGCTGCCGTCAAGCGACTGTATCTGCTGGGCAAGAACGACCGTCCCACTGGCACGTTCACGTTCGCCGAGCTGCTGGCCCACGAATTGTCTGTGGAGCAGGCCGGCCGGCTCAGTCGGTAGCGTCCACCTGGCAGGCCCCTGCGCCCACCGGCTGCAATTGGGCTCCTTGGAGCAACCGATCCAGCGCCGCCTCCACTTCAGCCTTCCAGCCCAGGCCGTGGTCCAGCTCCAGTCGTAGCCGCGGGAAGTACTTGTGCGGCGCCACCACCGTGAATCCCACGTCCAACAGGAAGTCCGTGGTGAGCATGCACTGGTCGAACGAGCAGTCGCCGAACGGCTCCACCACCGACCGGACGTCCGGCGGCGCGCTCCGATGGTCGACGAGCGCGTCGGCTTCGGTTGTACGGCCGAACGCTTCCAGCGCACGCACCCCGCGCCGGATCAGGTCGGCAACCGTCTGAGCGACCAGACTGTGGGCCAGCGTGTCGGCCTGCCCGGGCTCGATACCCACCGACGTCAACAGCACCGCATCGGGACTCACCGGGCTGGTGGGAAAGCACCCCGCGCGCGGCACCGCGCCGGGCGGCGCATAGAGCGCGTAGCCGACGCACGGGGCTTCGGCCTGATTCGAAGCTGCTCCCCCATCGTCCGGTGCGCCCGCCGCGACCGGAACCGCGATCTGCCCGCACGCGCCCCACTCCAGCATCACCATCGAGAGCCAGGCTTCTTTCTCGAACTCGGGGTCAGCAAAGCGGTCGTCGCAGCCGAGCGCCGTCGGATCGACCTCCCAGAACACGCACCGGCGGGCGTGCTTGGGCAGCTGCTCGAAACATTCGAGCCGCAGTGGCGTGATTCGGGCGGACACTACGCTCTGGGGCCTCCATAGGGTGCTACTGCCCACGGCAGCCCCTCCAGGATAGGAGAGGGTGGGCGTCGGAGGCTAGTTTCGGCCTTCTGGCTTTCTCATCTTCCCGGGCTTCCTGAAATGCATTGAATAGCAGCAGCTTTCGTCGGACCGCTGCCGGGCCGTCCGCGACTGCTCATCGCGTAGTCACAGTGACGTAACGGCCCGGTGTCACTGGACTCGGCCGATCAGTCCGTGGCGGCGTTCATCAGGCCGACAATTCGCTGCAGATCCTCGACCGACCCGAACTCGACGATGATCTTGCCCTTTCGCTTACCCAGACTCACGCTGACCCGCGTATCGAAGGTCCCCGACAACCGCTCGGCGATGTCTTGCAGGCCCGGCATCTGAATAGGTTTGCGGCGCGGGCTCGGCGCCGGTGTGCTGTCACCCCGGTTAGCTAACGTGACGGCTTCCTCGGTCGCCCGGACCGACAGGCCCTCGGCAACGATGCGCGCGGCGAGCTCCTCCTGCGCTTCCGGACCACCCTCCAACGCAAGAAGCGCACGCGCATGGCCGGCCGACAGCACCCCCGCGGCGACCCGGCGCTGCACCGGGATCGGCAGCCGCAGTAGCCGGATCATGTTCGTGATGAGCGGCCGCGACCGCCCGATGCGGGAAGCGAGTTCATCGTGGGTGACACCGAACTCTTCGAGGAGCTGTTGGTAGGCGGCGGCTTCTTCCAGCGGGTTGAGTTGGACGCGGTGGATGTTTTCCAGCAACGCGTCGCGCAACATGTTGTCGTCGCTTGTCTCGCGCACGATCGCGGGGATCGTCTCGAGTCCCGCCTGCTGTGCGGCGCGCCAGCGTCGCTCCCCCATCACCAGCTGGTACCTGCCGGCGGGGTCGGGCGTCCGCACGACGATCGGCTGCATCAAGCCGAACTCCCGGATCGAGTGCACGAGCTCCGCGAGCGCCTCCTCGTCGAACGCCTGCCGCGGCTGCCGCGGGTTCGGGACGATCAGCTCCGGGTCGATTTCGAGGTACACCGCTCCGACGGGCGCCAGGTCGCGGGCGGACGACGTGCCGAGGACGATGTCCGCCGCGGCGTCGCCCATCTTCCGACCGAGCCCCGAACCTCCGGTCTCGGTCGGCCCGGTCGGGATCAACGACGCCAAGCCACGGCCCAGCCCGCCCTTCTTGCGCGATGCTTGGGTCATCTCAATCTCCTCATCGGTACCGTCTCCTCTTCGCGCAAGCGCTCATCGGTTCTGCCCGCGGTGCGTCGGTTCGTCTCGCAGTGCCAGTTCGCGACTGGCGTCGAGGTAACTCATCGCGCCCCGGGATCCCGGGTCGTAGTCGATGATCGTCATGCTGTAGCCGGGCGCCTCGGACACCTTCACGCTGCGCGGGATCACGGTGCGTAGCACCTTGTCGCCGAAGAAGCGGCGCACCTCGTCGGCCACCTGGTCGGCCAGCTTGGTCCGGCCGTCGTACATCGTGAGGATCACCGTCGAGACGACGAGCGAGGGATTGAGGTGCGCCCGCACCATCTCGATGTTGGTCATCAGTTGCGACACCCCCTCCAACGCGTAGTACTCGCACTGGATCGGGATGAGCACCTCCGGTGCTGCCACGAGTGCGTTGATGGTCAGCAGGCCCAACGACGGCGGGCAGTCGATGAAGATGTAATCGAAGTCGGTGTTGTCCAGTTCGGTGAGCGCAGTGCGTAACCGGTTCTCGCGCGCCACCATGCTGACCAACTCGATCTCGGCGCCGGCGAGATCGATGGTCGCCGGTATGCAGAAGAGCCGGTTGCTGTGTGGGCTCTGCCGAACGGCCTCGCTGAGTTTGATCTCGCCGAGCAGCGTCTCGTACGAGGAGGGCGTGCCGGCGTGCCGATGTTCGATGCCGAGGGCGGTGCTCGCGTTGCCCTGGGGATCGAGATCGATCACAAGTACCTTGAGGCCCTGCAGCGCGAGCGCGGCGGCCAGGTTGACGGCGGTGGTCGTCTTGCCGACTCCGCCCTTCTGGTTTGCAATGGTGAACAGCCGCCGCCGCGCCGGTCTGGGCAGCTGCGGATGAGTGGTGTGCAGTACGTGCATGGCCCGCTCGGCGGCCGCCCCAATGGGTGTGTCCGCGGAGTCGGCCGGCCATCCCAACTCCGCATCGCTCGTCGGCGGTGTTTCACGTGAAACATTTGCGACCGGAGCCCCCTGCCCCGCAGGTGTCTCAGTCACGGTCGCCTCCCGCTCCGCGCCCGGGACCGCGATTGTTGCCGCGGCGTGGCGCCCGTCCGCTCCGCGACCACCACGGTCGTCGGCGGATCTAAATAGTCCCCGCCACATCTCACCACCCTTACAGTCCCGGCGCCCAACGACCTCATCACACGCCGGTGCCTCTCCACTTCCTGCTCCGCCTGCTCGCCCTTGATCGCCAGCAGGACTCCCCCCGGCCGCACGATTGGAAGGCACCAGTATGCCAACTTGTCGAGCGCCGCAACCGCGCGGCAGGCCACCACGTCGACCGTGCCGACCGCTTCCCGAACCGCGGCCTCTTCCGCCCGCCCGCGCACGATGGCGATATCGAGTGCCAGTTCGTCGACGACCTCGCGGAGGAAGTCGACCCGCCTCTGCATCGGCTCTACGAGCGTGAGGCGTAGGTCTGGCCTCGCCAGCGCGAGCGGCACACCCGGCAGCCCCGCGCCGCTGCCGGCGTCGATGACGCCCGCCTCGTCCCCGATCAGTTCGGCAATCGCCACACAGTTAAGAAGGTGGCGGTCCCACAGTCGGTCCACCTCGCGCGGACCAATCAGTCCGCGGGCGACACCATCAGTAGCGAGCAGTTCTGCATACCGGGCCACCCGATCGAAACGGTCGCCGAACAACCGCATGGCGGCGGGTGGGGCGTCGGGGACTTCGACATGTTTCACGTGAAACATCCTTCGGGCTCTCCCACCGCGGCGGCTGCCTTAGAACTACAGCGATGTAATTTCGGCTCCTACCGATCAAGCAGGACGACCACGCGGCGCGCCGGCTCCTGGCCTTCGCTCTCGCTGCGCACCCCCGACACGGCGGCCACCGCATCGTGGACGATCTTGCGCTCGAACGGGGTCATCGGCGCGAGTTGTTCGCGCTCTCCCGACTCCAGCACCCGCTCTGCGACCTTGTGGCCGAGGCCGGCGAGTTCCTCGCGCCGCCGGCGCCGCCAGCCCGCCACATCCAGCATCAGCCGGCTCCGTTCGCCGGTCTTCTGGTGCACCGCGAGCCGAGTCAGTTCCTGCAGCGCGTCGAGCACCTCGCCGCGCCGGCCCACCAGCTTCTCCAGATCCGTGCCGCCGTCGATGCTCACGACGGCGCGATTGCCCTCGACGTCCAGATCGATGTCGCCATCGAAATCGAGTAGGTCCAGGAGCTCCTCGAGGTAGTCGCCCGCGATCTCGCCCTCGGCGACGAGCCGCTCTTCCAGGTCCCCGGACTTGGTTACCTGCGCCTCGTCCAGCGCGTCGTCCTCGGCTTCGTGCGCCTCGTCCAGCGCCTCGTCCTCGGCCTCGTGACCCTCGCCCTGCGCCTCGTCCGGAGCCTCGTGACCCTCGCCCTGCGCCTCGTCCGGAGCCTCGTGAGCCTCCTCCTGAGCCAAGTCCGGAGCCCCTTCCAGGGCCCCTGCCTCGTCCAGGTCGTCGTCCCGCTCAGCGGTTTCCGCGTCGGTCATCGGTTGCTGTCCCTTCTCTACCGGAGCCCTCCGGCTCAACGCTTGCGCTTCTTCGGGCGGGCACCCGGTCTCGGTGTTCGGCCGACCGAGCCGGCCGAGCCGGCCCCGTTCGAGCCCGCCGTTTTCGGATCCGTCGTTCCGCCCGTCGGTTCTGCTGTCGGTTGTTCACTGCCCGCGTCTGCAATCTCGATGCCCGACGAGTCCGTGATCTCCGCGCCGTCGTTCGACCCCTCGTTCGCCGGAGCCGCCGGCTGCTTCGGCGGGCGTTTCGGCTTCGCACCCGGTGGCGGCGCGTTCGCCGCCCGTCGTGCGCTCGCCTCCTCCTTCTTCGCCTCTTCCTCCTCAGCGATCTTCCCGAACACGTAGTGCTGCTGTCCGAACGTCCAGATGTTGTTCGCAAACCAGTACAGGATGATCGCCAACGGCAGAAACGGTCCGCCGACCACAACCCCGAGCGGGAAGACGTACAGCGCCAGCCTGTTCATGATCGCGGTCTGTGGGTTGGCGGCTGCCTCCACGCTCTGCCGCTCGATCGACGCCCGGCTGTTCATGTGCGTGGCGAAGCCGGCCAACAGCATCAACGGCAAACCGATCGCGATCACCGACATCCGGTCGAATTCGTGAAACGCCGCGATGCTCCCCGGCGACTGCGTCATCGATGCGCCGATCGGCGCCCCGAACAAGTTGGCGTCCAGGAAGTGGTTCACGTCGGCGGCGCTGAAGACGTAGTTACCGAGCCTGCGGTTCGTCTCCGGATCCAGCCCAAGCCGGCCGATGCCGTGCTGCGTCCGGTTGAACGACATCAGCACGTGGTACAGGCCGAGGAACACCGGAATCTGGGCCAGCATCGGCAGGCACCCGAGGACCGGGTTGACCCCGTGCTCGCGCTGCAACTTCTGCATCTCCATCGCGAACCGCTGCCGGTCCTTGCCGTACTTCTTCTGCAGCGCCTTGATCTGCGGCTGCATCTCCTGCATCTGCCGTGTGGTGCGGATCTGTCTGACGAACGGCTTGTAGAGGATCGCGCGCAGTGTGAACACCAGGAACATCACCGCCAGCGCCCACGTGAAGAAGCTCGACGGTCCCAGGAACGGAATCGCGGCGAACGCCTTGTACCAGAGCCACATGATCCCCGAAACCGGGTAGTAGATGATGTCCAGGCTGACCGGATCAAACACAGGACCTGCTCTCCCCTCGCTTGTCTGGGCTACCCCAGACGTCGTCGCCGGCATCGTGCCGGTGAACTGGGTTGTGTCGCTTGGGGATTGGATCCCATCCGCCACCATGCCACGGCCCGCACTTCGCCAGCCGTACTGCGGTTAACCAGCCGCCCTTGACCAGACCGTGTTCGGAGAGCGCCTCGACCGCATATTGGCTGCAGGTCGGGCTGAACCGGCATGTCGGCAGACGCATCGGCGACACGTACGTCCGGTACAACTCGATCAACAGGATCGCGGCCCGCGCAGGCAACCGGCGCAACGCCGCCACCCGGGTCCTCACCGACGCCCCTTTGGCAGCACGTGGGCGCGGGTCAACCCGGCCCGCAGCTCCTGCTCGAGACGTGCGGAGATCGCGTTCCGGCTGCCGGGCAATGCTCTGATCACGATTCGGTCGCCGGGGTCGAGCTCGGTGATCACGCTTCGCGCCACATGGCGCAGCCGCCGTGCCACTCGGTGCCGTTGTACCGCCGATCCCACAGACTTCCCCACTACCAGCCCGATTCGCGGACCGGGCTCACTCTCTTGGTCACACCGCTTCGCGTGCACGACCCGATTCGCGTGCACGACGATGTCTCGTTCGACGGCCCGAACTCCGTTCTTCACCGTTGAACCAAACTCCGCCGACCGGGTCATCCGGTGCCGCGCCGGCAGCACAGTCGTATTCCGCCCGGCTCAGGCAGTCAGCGTCCGCCGGCCCTTGCGCCGACGGTTCGACACGACGGCTCGCCCGGCGCGGGTCCGCATCCGAAGCCGGAACCCGTGTACTCGCGATCGTTTCCGGTTGTTTGGCTGGTAGGTCCGCTTGCCTTTGGCCACGGCAGTAATCTCCTCGTGCTTCTGGCACCCCGTCCACTCGCACAGCGTCTAACAACGCATGTCGAAGCTGACGTGGTCGCCGTTGGTAAGCCGTTCGTCTCACTCGCTAACCGGCGCGGACCCCGCGGGACGAGTCCCCCGGTTCGCTGCCGTATCGCCGACTTTCGGGCGACTGTTCGAGGGTACTGACCTGGCTACTGCCGGTCAAACGCCGCCCCACCCGCACTTCCAATTCACTGCCGTCACAACCGTCACCGACTTCGGTCGACTCGCCGAGAAGTCTCGGGCAATGTTGCCGAACCGTTGGCCAGTCCCCGTCAAACCTGTTAGCTTCTGCCAATGCCGCTTCCCAGCGGGGCGGCCCCGGACAAGTCACACACAACGAAGTGAGGGTGCCTGGTCGGTTCCTGATCCATCCCGCCGCGGGAGCCATCAGATCTCCGTCCACAAACTCACGCCGAGCGATAACGAAGCGAGACGCTGTCCTGTCCACACCTGTGGATAACTATGTGGACAGCTCGTCATCGTTTTCGTTTGTCGACCCTCGACCGATGAAAAAAGGGGGTTCTCGTCGTTGACAGCAGAACCCGGTGCACCGTTCGCGGCCGTATGGAATACGGTCGTCGCCGAACTCAACGGCGATAGTCCCGACGATCTTGAACTCCCCGCCGCGGACCCCACCACTCCCCCGCTCACCCCGCAGCAGCGCGCCTGGTTGACACTTGTCAAACCCCTGACGATCGCCGAGGGCTTCGCACTGCTGTCGGTGCCGAGCAGCTTCGTCCAGAACGAGATCGAACGACACCTGCGCACCCAGATCGTCGACGCGCTCAGCCGCCGACTGGGCCAGCGCGTCGAGCTCGGCGTGCGTATCTCACCACCCGAGCCCGGCGACTCCGACGATCCCCTCGCCAGCCTGCCAGCAAACTTCGAGACCGATCCCGACGAGGTCGACGACGACACCGAGGCGTTAGCCAGCGCACACGAATCCTGGCCGTCGTACTTCCTCAACACCCCACCGCAGAGCCGCGCCGGTCAACTCGAAGAGGTCAGCCTGAACAAGCGCTACACATTCGACACGTTCGTCATCGGCGCGTCGAACCGGTTTGCTCACGCCGCCGCGCTCGCGATCGCCGAGGCTCCAGCGCGCGCCTACAACCCCTTGTTCATCTGGGGCGAATCCGGGCTGGGCAAGACACACCTGCTCCACGCCGCCGGCAATTACGCCCAGCGCCTTTTTCCCGGGATGCGGGTGAAGTACGTCTCCACCGAAGAGTTCACCAACGACTTCATCAACTCTCTCCGCGACGACCGCAAAGTCGCCTTCAAGCGCAGCTACCGCGACATCGACGTTCTTCTGGTTGACGACATCCAGTTCATCGAGGGCAAGGAGGGTATCCAGGAGGAGTTCTTCCACACCTTCAACACTCTCCACAACGCGAACAAGCAGATCGTCATCTCCTCCGATCGCCCACCCAAGCAGCTGGCGACCCTCGAAGACCGGCTCCGCACCCGATTCGAGTGGGGTCTCATCACCGACGTCCAGCCGCCCGAGCTGGAGACCCGCATCGCGATCCTGCGCAAAAAGGCTCAGATGGACCGGCTCGACGCACCCGACGATGTCCTCGAACTCATCGCCAGCAGCATCGAACGCAACATCCGCGAGCTCGAGGGCGCACTGATCCGCGTCACCGCGTTCGCCTCGCTCAATCAGACACCGATCGACCGCGCTCTCGCCGAGATCGTCCTGCGTGATCTCATTTCCGACGCCGAGAGCACGCAGATCAGCACCGCGATGATCATGGCCGCGTGTTCGGAATACTTCGAAACCACCGTGGAGGAACTCCGCGGACCGGGCAAGACCCGCTCCCTCGCCCAGGCCCGCCAGGTCGCCATGTATCTGTGCCGTGAACTCACCGACCTTTCACTACCGAAGATCGGCCAGGCCTTCGGGCGCGACCACACCACGGTCATGTACGCCGAACGCAAGATTCGCGGCGAGATGGCTCAACGCCGTGAGGTCTTCGACCACGTCAAGGAACTCACCACCCGGATCCGTCAGCGGTCCAAGCGCTGATCTGTCGGGCAATCATTACCCACATTTCGCCCGGCCAATTTCAAAAAACTTTGGACCCGTTTGTCCCAGTCGTCACACGCCGGCATGTGCACAAGTGTGTGTACAACCACGGGACAACATCACCAGCGCCATGACGCCACGTGCACAGCCCGCCCCAATTCACAATCCCGGCCACCGCACGCCCCCGTCGCACCACCACGCATTCACACCGCCGCCCCGCACCCTTACAGCGCAAACACACGGCATCCCCAGAATCCACAGCCCCTATTACTACTACTTATCTATCTCTCTAAATTCTCATCCGAAGAAGCACCTGGGGACACAGCTTGTCCACACTCCAGGCCAAGCTTCTCGAGCCGCCTTTGTCGGCCTCATGCAGTACCTTTCATCGAGCCCACAAAAGTTCTACGGTGGTGCCTCGTCACCCACTACGGTCGTCCTGAGGGGGTCGTCCTGAGGGGGTCGTCCTGAAACTCCGAAGAGCAGAGCATCAACAACTGAGATCGAAGAAGAGGCTGTGAGGTGGCGACGACAACGGTCGGTCTGACCGATTTGAAGTTCCGGCTGGTTCGCGACGACTTCGCCGACGCGGTGGCCTGGGTGGCACGCAACTTGCCAACCAGACCGGCCGTGCCGGTCCTGGCGGGTGTCCTTCTGGAGGGAACGGACGCGGGCTTGACGATTTCCGGATTCGACTACGAAGTGTCCGCGGAAGTTCAGGTCCCCGCCGAAATCGCAACTCCCGGAAAGGTTTTGGTGTCAGGCCGGTTGCTGTCGGACATCACCCGGGCGTTGCCCGCTAAACCTGTTGACGTCAGCGTCGAGGGCACGCGGGTCGCGTTGACCTGCGGTGCCGCCAGGTTCTCACTGCCGACGATGGCGGCGGAGGATTACCCGACACTTCCCGCCCTGCCCGATGAGACCGGCGTGATTTCGGCGGACCTGTTCACCGAGGCCATCGGCCAGGTCGCGGTGGCGGCCGGCCGTGATGACACGCTGCCCATGTTGACGGGGATTCGTGTTGAAATTTCCGGTGAGGCAGTGGTTCTGGCAGCGACCGACCGGTTCCGGCTGGCGGTTCGTCAGCTGACCTGGGCGACGTCGTCGGCCGACATCGAGGCGGCCGTGCTGGTGCCGGCCAAGACGCTGGCCGAAGCCGCCAAGGCCGGCATCACCGGTGGGGAGGTTCAGCTGGCCCTCGGGGCGGGACCGAATGTCGGCAAGGAGGGCCTGCTGGGTATTCGCAGCGAGGGGAAGCGCAGCACCACCCGGCTGCTGGACGCGGAGTTCCCGAAATTCCGTCAGCTGTTGCCCACGGAACACACGGCGATCGCGACCATCGATGTCGCCGATCTGACCGAAGCGATCAAGCGCGTCGCGCTGGTTGCGGACCGCGGCGCTCAGGTGCGGATGGAGTTCAGCGAGGGGTCCTTGCGGCTGGCCGCCGGTGCCGATGACGTCGGGCGAGCCGAAGAGGATCTGCAGGCCGATTTTTCCGGTGAACCGTTGACGATCGCGTTCAATCCCACGTACTTGACCGACGGGCTGAGTTCGTTGCATACCGAGCGGGTGTCGTTCGGGTTCACCACTCCGAGTAAACCGGCGGTATTGCGGCCGGCGACCGACCAGGAAAGCGGCGGCAGCGATCGGAGTGATTCGGGCCCGTTCCAGGCCGTGGAATCGGACTATGTCTACCTGCTGATGCCGGTGCGGCTGCCCGGGTAAGCCAGTCGGGTTAGTTCACCGGCCGACGGCGAATCTGCTTGGAGATGGTGGAATGTACGTGCGGCGGTTGGGATTACGCGACTTCCGGTCGTGGCCTGAGGTAGACATCGAGTTGGAGCCCGGACGCACGGTGTTCATCGGCCCCAATGGATACGGGAAGACCAATCTCGTCGAGGCGCTCTGGTATTCGTCGACACTCGCCTCCCATCGGGTGGCCACGGATGCACCGCTGGTCAGGGCCGGAAAGCCCCGCGCGGTGATATCCACGATCGTCGTGAACGATGGCCGCGAACTGGCGGTCGACATCGAGATCACGCCGGGCAAGGCCAACAAGGCGCGGCTCAACCGCTCTCCGGTCCGTAGTCCGCGCGAGGTGCTCGGCGTGCTGCGATCGGTGCTGTTCGCGCCCGAGGATCTGACCCTGGTTCGTGGCGACCCGGGTGATCGGCGGCGGTACCTCGACGAGTTGGCGACGATCCGGCGACCCACTCTGGCCGCCGTGCGGGCCGACTACGACCGGGTCGTACGACAGCGAACCGCGCTGTTGAAGACGGCGGCCGGGCAGCGCCCGCGCGACCCCGCGCTGCTGCACACGCTTGATGTGTGGGACGGCCATCTGGCAGAGCACGGGGCCCGGTTGTTGGCGGCCAGAGTCGAATTGGTCAACCAGCTGCGGCCCGAGGCACAGAAGGCGTACCAGTTGCTTGCCCCGGGGTCGCGGACCGCGGACATTCGGTATCGGGCGAGTGTCGACGGCGATATGCATACCGAGGATGCGGCGAGCTTCGAGGCGGCGCTGCTGGACGCGCTGGGCCGGCGCCGCGACGCCGAACTGGACCGGGGCGTGTGCCTCGTCGGCCCGCACCGCGACGACCTGGAATTGCTGCTCGGTGATCAGCCGGCCAAAGGGTTTGCGTCCCATGGCGAGTCGTGGTCGATGGCGTTGTCGCTGCGGTTAGGGGCATACGAGCTGTTGCGCTCGGACGGGAGTGATCCCGTGCTGCTGCTCGATGATGTGTTCGCCGAATTGGACACCGCGCGCAGGCAGGCGCTGGCCGCGGTGGCGGGCGCCGCGGAACAGGTCGTGGTCACCGCCGCGGTGCCCGACGACATCCCGGACAGCCTCGACGCCAGGCACATCACCATCGGGCTGTCCGAAGACGACGACGGCCGGATGTCGGTGGTGGCCCCGTGACTCCCGATGCGACCCCCGATGTGACCCCCGACGAGCCGCTCATCCCGCGTGAAGACGCGGCGATGGACCTGGTCCGGCGCACGCTGGAGGAGGCCCGCAACGCCGCGCGCGCGCAGGGCAAGAACGTCGGGCAGGGCCGCCATTCGGACAGCGCGCGACGGGTGGCCGGACGACAACGCGGCGGGCGCCGGGCGTGGTCCGGACCCGGCCCGGACGCGCGCGATCCCCAACTGCTGGGGGCCGCGAGCAGCGACGTGGCGGCCACCCGAGGCTGGTCGGAACGCGTCGCGGAGGGCGGGGTATTCGGCCGGTGGCATGCGGTCGTCGGCGAGCAGATCGCCGAGCACGCGTCCCCCACCGGGTTTCACGACGGCGTGCTGAGCGTGACCGCCGAGTCCACGGCGTGGGCCACCCAGCTGAGGATGATGCAGGCCCAACTGCTGGCCAGGATCGCCGCGGCGGTCGGGGACGGCGTCGTCACGTCGTTGAAGATCACCGGGCCTGCCGCGCCCTCGTGGCGGAAGGGTGCCCGCCGGGTCGCCGGCCGAGGGCCGCGCGACACCTACGGGTAGCGGCCGGGCCGGGGGAGGGGACGGTCGGCTGAGAGCCGTCTGAACGCCGCGAAGACCGCTCGCAGGCGTCAGGACGCGCCGACGGTCGAGATGTTCCGCACACGGCGTCATTAGGTGTCCAGAAACGCCGCCACAGAGTCGGTGCCGACGGCAGTAGCCGGTAGACTGGACGCATGACTTGCCGGCGGTAACCGAGTACCGCCGCGCGACCCCCAAGGAGACCTGTCCGACCGTGGCTGCCCAGAGGAAGAACGCGAAAGCGGAGTACGGCGCTCAATCGATCACAATTCTCGAGGGGCTGGAGGCTGTCCGCAAACGCCCGGGCATGTACATCGGCTCCACCGGCGAGCGCGGCCTGCACCACCTGGTCTGGGAGGTGGTGGACAACGCCGTCGACGAGGCGATGGCCGGCTACGCCACCAAGGTCGACGTGCGGCTACTCGAGGACGGCGGGGTCGAGGTGATCGACGACGGCCGCGGTATCCCGGTCGCAACGCACGCGTCAGGGGTGCCCACGGTTGACGTCGTGATGACGCAGTTGCACGCCGGCGGAAAGTTCGACTCCGACTCGTATGCGGTGTCCGGCGGCCTGCACGGCGTGGGCGTTTCGGTGGTCAACGCGCTGTCCGCTCGGCTCGAGGTCGAGATCTCGCGTGACGGTTACGAGTGGACGCAGTTCTACGACCACTCGGTGCCGGGCACGCTCAAGCAGGGCGAAAAGACAAAGAAGACCGGCACGACGGTGCGATTCTGGGCGGACCCGACCGTGTTCGAGACCACCTTCTACGATTTTGAAACGGTCGCGCGCCGACTGCAGGAAATGGCGTTCCTGAACAAGGGGCTCACCATCACCCTGGTCGACGAGCGGGTGACCGATCAAGCGGTGGTCGACGAGGTCGTCAGCGATACCGCAGAGGCGCCGAAGTCGGCAGAGGACAAGGCGGCCGAAGCGGCCGCACCGCACAAGGTCAAGCACCGCACGTTCCACTACCCCGGCGGGCTGGTCGACTACGTGAAGCACATCAACCGGACCAAGCAGCCGATCCACGCAAGCATCGTCGACTTCACGGGCAAGGGCGAGGGCCACGAGCTCGAGATCGCGATGCAGTGGAACGCCGGCTACTCGGAGTCGGTGCACACCTTCGCGAACACCATCAACACCCACGAGGGCGGTACGCACGAAGAGGGTTTCCGGGCGGCGCTGACGTCGGTGGTGAACAAGTACGCCAAGGAAAAGAAGCTGCTCAAGGAAAAGGATCCGAACCTCACCGGCGACGACATCCGTGAGGGGCTCGCCGCGGTGATCTCGGTCAAGGTCGCCGAGCCGCAGTTCGAGGGGCAGACGAAAACCAGGCTCGGCAACACCGAGGTCAAGTCGTTCGTGCAGCGGGTCTGCAACGAGAACCTGAACCACTGGTTCGAGTCCAACCCCGCCGACGCGAAGGTCGTGGTGAACAAGGCGGTGTCGTCGTCGCAAGCACGGATCGCGGCGCGCAAGGCCCGCGAGTTGGTGCGGCGCAAGAGCGCAACCGATATCGGTGGGTTGCCCGGCAAGCTGGCCGACTGCCGTTCGACGGATCCGAGCAAGTCCGAAGTGTATGTGGTGGAGGGCGATTCGGCTGGTGGCTCGGCGAAGAGCGGCCGCGATTCGATGTTTCAGGCGATCCTCCCGCTGCGGGGCAAGATCATCAACGTCGAGAAGGCCCGCATCGACCGGGTGTTGAAGAACACCGAGGTGCAGGCGATCATCACGGCGCTGGGCACCGGCATTCACGACGAGTTCGACATCAGCAAGCTGCGGTACCACAAGATCGTGCTGATGGCCGACGCCGATGTCGATGGCCAGCACATTTCGACGCTGCTGCTGACGCTGCTGTTCCGGTTCATGCGTCCGCTGATCGAGAACGGTCACGTGTTTCTTGCGCAGCCGCCGTTGTACAAGCTGAAGTGGCAGCGCACCGATCCCGAGTTCGCGTACTCCGACCGCGAGCGTGACGGACTGCTCGAGGCGGGATTGAAGGCCGGCAAGAAGATCAACAAGGAAGACGGCATCCAGCGATACAAGGGCCTCGGCGAGATGGATGCCAAAGAGCTGTGGGAGACGACGATGGATCCCTCGGTCCGGGTGCTGCGGCAGGTGACACTGGACGACGCCGCGGCGGCCGACGAGCTGTTCTCCATCCTGATGGGCGAGGACGTGGAGGCCCGCCGCAGCTTCATCACCCGTAACGCGAAAGACGTTCGTTTCCTTGATGTTTAGCGCACATCCGTGCACGAGGACCAGCCACTGAGGAAGGTATGACAGACACCACGTTGCCACCCGGCGACGACTCGGTCGACCGGATCGAGCCCGTCGACATTCAGCAGGAGATGCAGCGCAGCTACATCGACTACGCGATGAGCGTGATCGTGGGCCGCGCGCTGCCCGAGGTCCGTGACGGACTCAAGCCGGTGCACCGGCGCGTGCTGTACGCGATGTTCGACTCCGGCTTCCGGCCGGATCGCAGCCATGCAAAATCGGCCCGCTCCGTCGCCGAGACGATGGGCAACTATCACCCGCACGGCGACGCGTCGATCTACGACACGTTGGTGCGGATGGCGCAGCCCTGGTCGCTGCGTTATCCGCTCGTCGACGGGCAGGGCAACTTCGGCTCGCCGGGTAACGATCCACCGGCGGCGATGCGTTACTGCATCACCGGAGACGCGATGGTGCGCTTACCGCTTGGCAAGGCCGTACGGATCAGGGACGTCATCGTCGGCGCCCGGCCCAACTCGGACAACTCCATCGATGTGAAGGTGTCTGATCGGCATGGCAATCCGGTAACGGCCAGCCGCCTGTTCCATTCCGGCGAGCATCAGACGTACACGGTCCGCACGGCCGAGGGCTACCAGGTCACCGGCACCGCTAACCACCCGTTGCTGTGCCTGGTGGACGTGGCCGGCGTGCCGACGCTTCTGTGGAAACTGATCGAGGAGATCCGGCCCGACGACTACGTGGCGTTGCAGCGCACGCCTCCGGCCGAACTTGGGTCGGGGGAGTGGCGCGCGACGCTCGAGGCCCTGCTCCTGGGCGCATTCATCAGCGAGGGTTTCGTGTCGGATGCGCGGGCGGGATTCAACAATACGGATGCCGACTACTTCTCAATGGTGGTCGCGGCGTACGACGCTGTCGTGGGTGGTCCGCGGTATGTCTATCAGCGGACGATTGCATCGGGGTCGCTCCTGTTTGAGCTGGACGTGCACAACCTCGACAGGCTGCGCAACAGTTGCCTGGGCGAGATGCTCGGCCAGCGCTCGGCTGATAAGACCGTTCCCGAATGGCTGCGGCAATCCCCGTCCGCCATGAAGCGGGCATTTCTGCAGGCGCTTTTCGAAGGTGATGGCTCTTGCTCTGCCCTGCCTCGCAACACAATTCAGGTGTCCTACTCAACGTGCAGCAAGCAGCTGGCTCTTGACGTGCAGCAGATGCTGCTGGAATTCGGTGTTATATCGCGGCGGTATCACCATGCGACCGGGGAATATAAGGTCGTCATCACGAATCGCGCGCAGGCCGAATTGTTCGCGAGCCAGATCGGCTTCGGCGGTGCCAAGCAAGGAAAGCTGGCGGGGATCCTTTCGTCGATGCCGCCCTGCGCCGGGATGGACCGCGACCATGTACCCGGCCTCGCCACGTTTATCCGAGAGCATGCCGGTGGATCCTGGGCCGACCGCGACTGGCTACAACGTCACAATGTCGACCGGATTCAACGCTGGCAGACACGACGGGCCGAGATCCTCTCGCACATCGCCGACCCAGATGTGCGCGCGATCGCAACCGAACTAACTGACGGCCGGTTCTACTACGCACGCGTCGCGAGCGTGACTGATGCCGGCGTGGCTCCGGTGTACAGCTTGCGGGTCGACACCAGCGACCACTCGTTCGTCACGAATGGCTTCGTCAGCCACAACACCGAGGCACGCCTCACCCCCCTCGCGATGGAGATGCTGCGCGAAATCGACGAGGAGACAGTCGATTTCGTCCCGAACTACGACGGCAGGGTGCAGGAGCCGACCGTCCTCCCAAGCCGGTTCCCCAACCTGCTGGCCAACGGTTCCGGCGGCATCGCGGTCGGAATGGCCACCAACATGCCGCCGCACAACCTGCGCGAGCTCGCCCAGGCGGTGTTCTGGTGCCTCGAGAACCCGGACGCCGACGAGGAGAAGACGCTCACTGCGGTGATGAAGAAGGTCAAGGGCCCTGACTTCCCCACCGCCGGCTTGATCGTTGGCGGGCAGGGGATTACCGACGCCCACACCACTGGCCGCGGCTCGATCCGGATGCGCGGCGTCGCGGAAATAGAGGAAGACAACAGAGGCCGCACCTCGCTGGTGATCACCGAGCTGCCGTATCAGGTCAACCACGATAACTTCATCACCTCGATCGCCGAGCAGGTCCGCGACGGAAAGCTCGGCGGTATCGCCAACATCGAGGACCAGGGCAGCGACCGGGTGGGTATCCGCATCGTCGTCGAGCTGAGGCGCGACGCGGTCGCCAAGGTGGTGTTGAACAACCTCTACAAGCACACCCAGCTGCAGACGAGCTTCGGCGCCAACATGCTGGCGATCGTCGACGGCGTGCCCCGGACGCTGCGACTGGATCAGCTGATCCGGCTCTACGTCGACCACCAGCTCGACGTCATCATCCGGCGCACGCGCTATCGGCTGCGCAAAGCCAACGAGCGCGCCCACATCCTGCGCGGCCTGGTCAAAGCGCTGGACGCTCTGGACGAGGTGATCGCGCTGATCCGCGCATCGCAGACGGTCGACGACGCACGGGTGGGCTTGATCGAGCTCCTCGACGTCGATGAGATACAGGCCCAGGCAATCCTCGACATGCAGCTGCGCCGCCTCGCGGCCCTGGAGCGTCAGCGCATCATTGATGACTTGGCCAAGATCGAGGCCGAGATCGCCGACCTGGAAGACATTCTCGCCAAGCCGGACCGTCAGCGCGGCATCGTGCGTGACGAGCTGGCCGAGATCACCGACAAGTACGGCGACGACCGGCGCACGCGGATAATTGCGGCCGACGGCGAGGTTTCCGACGAGGATCTGATCGCGCGCGAAGACGTCGTCGTGACGATCACCGAGACCGGCTACGCCAAGCGCACGAAGACCGACCTGTATCGCAGCCAGAAACGCGGCGGCAAAGGGGTGCAGGGTGCCGGGCTTAAGCAGGACGACATCGTCAACCACTTCTTCGTCTGCTCCACCCACGACTGGATCCTGTTTTTCACCTCGCAGGGCCGGGTGTATCGCGCGAAGGCCTACGACCTGCCCGAGGCCTCCCGCATCGCCCGCGGCCAGCACGTCGCGAACCTGCTGGCCTTCCAGCCCGAGGAGCGCATCGCGCAGGTGATCCAGATCCGCAGCTACGAGGATGCGCCGTATCTGGTGCTGGCCACCCGCAAGGGGCTGGTCAAGAAGTCCAAGCTGACCGACTTCGACTCCAACCGCTCGGGCGGCATCGTCGCGGTCAACCTGCGCGACGGGGACGAATTGGTCGGCGCGGTGTTGTGCTCGGCCGAGGACGACCTGCTGCTGGTGTCGGCCAAGGGGCAGTCGATCCGGTTCACTGCGAGCGATGAGGCGCTGCGGCCGATGGGCCGCGCCACGTCGGGTGTGCAGGGCATGCGGTTCAACGAAGACGATGCGCTGCTGTCGCTGAACGTGGTCCACGAGGGGACGTATTTGCTGGTCGCGACCTCCGGCGGCTATGCAAAGCGCACGGCGATCGAGGAGTACCCGGTGCAGGGCCGCGGCGGTAAAGGGGTGCTGACCGTTCAGTACGACCGCCGCCGTGGCACGCTGGTGGGAGCGCAGATAGTCGACGATGACACCGAGTTGTATGCGATCACCTCGGGTGGCGGCGTGATCCGCACCGCCGCCCGGCAGGTTCGCAAGGCAGGACGCCAGACCAAGGGCGTGCGATTGATGAACCTGGGCGAGGGCGACACACTGGTTGCCATTGCACGAAACGCCGAGGAAGGTGTCAGCGCCGATGGCGCAGTGGACGCCGAGCCGGACTCGACCACGTAAGGAGCCGAGGTGAGCTCACCGAACGAGCCTGGCAACGGCAACGGCCCACCGCCGCCCAGCCCCCGGTCCAGCGGATCGGCTCCCCTGTCGAATCCGGGACTGCCGAATCCCGGACAGCCGAATCCGGGACTGCCGAACCCGGGCCCGGTGACTGACCGGGGCGATGTGCCGCCCTGGCAGCGCGGCGCAAAGGGACGGTCGCAGCAGCCGCCGCCGGCGCGACGGCCGGAGCCCCCACCGGGGCCCAATGCGCCGTCCGGCGTCGAGGAGCGGATCAACCGCTTCATTTCCGGCCCGGCGGCGGCAAAACCGCAAGCACCCGAGCCAGACGCTCCGGCTCCGCCGCCCGCCCGGGCCGATATCCCGCCGCCCGCGCGAACCGAGGCCCCAGTCCGAAACGAGGGTATGCGCAGCGAACTGCCCGACCTGTCCACGGCGGTCCCGCGACCGCTGCGAAACAGGCCGGCGCCGGAGCGGCCCGGCGGTGAGCCCGTGTCATCGGCGCGCACGAACCGGATGCCGGTGCGCCCACCCACCGTCGGTCCGGTGCGTGCGAGCATGCAGATCCGCCGCGTCGACCCGTGGAGCGTGCTCAAGGTGTCGCTGGTGCTGTCCGTGGCGCTGTTCTTCGTCTGGATGATCGCGGTCGCGTTCCTGTACCTGGTTCTGGGCGGCATGGGTGTGTGGGCGAAGCTCAACACCAATGTGGGGGACCTGCTGAACAACACGTCCAACAGCGAACTGGTGTCCAGCGGCACGATCTTCGGCGGTGCGGCGATGATCGGGCTGGCGAACATCGTGTTGCTGACCGCAATGGCAACGGTGGGCGCGTTCATCTACAACCTCACCACCGACCTGGTCGGCGGCGTCGAGGTAACGCTCGCCGACCGGGACTAGCGGCAGCAAGCGAGTTGGGCCACTGCCCGCGACTACGGTAATCTCGTCGCTCGGTCCTACGCATGTGCGGGGCTATAGCTCAGGCGGTTAGAGCGCTTCGCTGATAACGAAGAGGTCGGAGGTTCGAGTCCTCCTAGCCCCACGAAGAGGTGCACCATGAGGTTGGCGGTACGGCTCGCCATCGTGACGACAACGGTGACGGCGATAGCGGTGCTGGTGATGATCGTGCGGTCACGGCAGGCCGTCGAGGTTTGGCACATGGCCGCAGACCCACCGCCCGGAGGCGACTAGAGAGCAACCGGGGGCCTTAGCTCAGTTGGTAGAGCGCTGCCTTTGCAAGGCAGAAGTCAGGGGTTCGAATCCCCTAGGCTCCACAGTCGACTTGTGCCGCGCTCAGTTCAACGGATTTTCAGGCGATGTCCGCGACGAGAACACCCATGCGGCGCACTCCCAGTCGGGCTATCCGCGGCAGTCCTTTGCCGTCGGCACCCGCGGGCAGCACCCGCGGGTTGGTGATGTGCACCTCGCGCCGATGAACCTTCAGATCCGCCTCACCCGCGGCCAGCACGTTCTTTACCCAGTCGGTGTTGCCGTGGCCCAACAGGACCGCAAGCACGTTCCCTTTGCGGTACGCGTTCACGACGGTCTCAAATGGCGTGCCCGACTTGCGACCGCGATGTTTGACCACCGCGAACGTCGGCAGAAAGCGTGCCACCCGCCGCACGACCGGATTCATGTACTTCATCTGCCACCGGTCCAGCCAGGCCGGAAACAGCATCGGCAGGCCTGGGGCGTTGTTGGGATGATTTTTGGTGGACATGACGGCTCCTCAAGTTCGTAGGTGCAGTGACTACGTGTTGTGACCCGGGTGGGTCGGGTGTGCACTCATGCGGGCAGTCCGGCGGCTGTTGCCCGCCTGGTGCCCAGTTGCACTGGCAGCCGCTCGAATCCGTGCAAATTGACCAGCCCCCGCCGTTGCGGAGGTGCGGTGAGGTGCAGATCGGGAAACGTTTCGAAGAGTGCGCGCAGCGCCGTGGCACCTTCGATTCGGGCCAGGGCGGCGCCGAGGCAGGCGTGCACGCCGGACGCGAATGCCAGGTGGTCGCGTGCATTGGCCCGGGTGATATCGAAGTTGCCGGGGTCGGTGAATACCCGTGGGTCGCGATTGGCGCCGCCTAACAGCAGGGCGACCATATCGCCGGCTGCGATGTGGTGTCCGGCGATTTCGACGTCGCAACCAGCGGTGCGCGCGGTCATCTGCACCGGGCTGTCCAGCCGCAGGATCTCCTCGACGGCGGCAGGCCAGAGATCGGGGTCATCGCGCAACCGTGCCAGCTGCTCGGGGTGTTGCAGCAGCATGACGATGCCATTGCCGATCAGGTTCACTGTGGTCTCGAAGCCCGCGCCGATCAGTAGCGCGGCGTTGGCGGTGAGTTCGCGGTCGGTCAGGGTGCCGTCGGCGGCCAGCCGGCTGAACGGATTGTCGCCCGGCTGGCCGGTGCGCACTTGGTGGAAGCGTTCACGGAGGTCGTGATCGGCGCCGCGCAGGCCGTCGATAGCACGCCGGTAGGTCTTCCAGCCGATCCCGACATCCAACAGTGGGGCGCCACTGTGGCCCCACTCCAACATCCGCGGGTGGGTGTCGGCGGGCAGGTCGAGGATCTCGGCAATGATCGCGACCGGTAGCTGGGCCGCGAAATCGGCGATCAGATCGGGATGCGGTGTGTCGGCGATGCTGTCTATCAGTTCCCTGGTCAACTGGGCGACCTGGATGTTGAGCGCGTGGATCGCGCGCGGGGTGAAGCTTTGAGCCACCAGTTGCCGATAGCGGGTGTGATCGGGTGGATCCACGATCACCATGGCCGGCGGCTCGACCGGATTGGGCACGCCGGGGTCGGTCGTGGAAATCAGCGCTCGCAGCGGCCGTGGCAACTCCATTTCAGTGGGCGCTGTGACACCGAAGCGTTTGTCTCGCAGAATCTCTCGGCAGACACCATGATCGACGCTGACCCACACGAACGGTGTGCGTACCAGCGGTCCGCGCGCCCTGATCTCTTCCATCAGCGGGTAGCGGTCATCGCCACGCGCTTTATTGCTGAGCAGCCGGGCCAACGGGTCTCCCCGCCAAGACCGAACGACGAAAAACGCCCGGGGCACACCATGCATTGCCGCCCACCGGGCCCAGAGGCCGACACGCATAACAATCCCCTTTACGGCAAGCCAACCGCTATCATGAGACGCGCGAGACAATGAGACGATCACTGTCTCTAGTGGTTCGATCGCCACGATACGGCGACCGACACGAACGGGCAAGGAGGAATCCAGTGACGTCGACCCGAACGGCGGAGTTCGTGCGGCGACTCGCCACACCCGACCCCGCCGTTCTCGCCCAAGTCCACGACCCCGACGAGATCACCGCCCGCATCCTGGCTGCCACGCTCGAGCAGGCCGAACTGGTCGGGATCCGGCGCACCACCATGGAAGATGTGGCCCGGCGCAGCGGCGTCGGCCGCGCGACCCTCTACCGGCGCTTCCCCACCAAGGCGGTGCTCATCGACGCCGTCGCGCTCGCCGAAGCGCGCCGCTACCTTGCCGGCAGCGCCCAGGCCCGCTCCCACGCCACCACGTTCGAAGACCGCATGGTCTACAGCACCATGTTCTCGGTGACGTTCCTACGTGAACACACGCTGCTCAAGAAGCTACTGCGCACGGAGCCCGAAACAATCCTGCCCAGCCTGACCGTCGACGCTGGCGCCATCCTTGATTTCGCCATCGACCACTCTGTAGCGCTATTGCGGACTGAGCTCTACGGCACGAACACCACAACACCGGCCCAGGAGCGCCACCTGCGTACCGTCGCAGAGCTACACACCCGCCTCATGCTGTCCTTCATCGTCACCCCACACACCAGCATCAATCTGGCCACCACCGACGACACGCGCGCCTACGTGCGCGACTACCTCCTGCCGATGGTCACCGGTCCCGGCTGACCTTCAAAGGTGAGTGACGGGCGCTGCGTTCCATCAGCCGCGGCGCCACGGCTCGGTGGACGTACCCCAGCACCGACCAGACAGCCCGGGCAGTTCTGTGCCGATGGAACCAGAGGTAGGTCGTCAGGACGGCGGTCCGGTCAATGCGGCGCAATATCATGATGCCGCGCATGAGCGGTCCGTCTGCCTGTAGCGCGAGCACATCGTCCTCTGTACGCAGGATCTTCCAGCCGAACGCGTAGTCGGGGCCTGCGAGCGGGCCTAGGCGGAATCTCAGTACGTGCCGGTGTGCCCACAGCACTGGCGACCCGAGTGCACCCGGTGTCGCACCCAGCGCGTCACGGAAAGCCTGCGCGGCGGTGCGCGAATCGCCGTCGGGAACGGCGATTTCGAATGCGTCGGCGTAATCGGGCCGGACATCGTCGAGCACCAGCTCTGCGGCTGCAGGGTGCGTGCGTCTCGCTTGCAGCGATGTCATGCGCTCACCTCCACCTAGACGCTAACATACGTACATGTCCGTATCTATGTTGGGGGCGCCCGCCGATCCGCCAGCCGAGGACCGGGGGGCGCTCGTATGATGCAGGGATCAACCATGACGTTGGCACCGCTAACGTCGCGCGCAGGATTGTCGACTGATGCGGCTGAGCGATTCAGTGATTTTGTTGGCGGCAGGCGGGCCTCCCGGACTGCTGCCGGCACGGGAACAGATGGCCGTCTCGCTGGGTTGGCACATCATCTTGGCCTGTTTCGGGGTGGCGTTCCCGACCATGATTTTCGTGATGCACCGGCGCGGGATCGTTCGCGACGACCCTGACGCGTTGCGGCTGGCTAAACGGTGGGCCAAGGTGTCGGCGGTGCTGTTCGCGATCGGAGCGGTGTCGGGCACCGTCCTCAGCTTCGAGATGGGCCTGTTGTGGCCAGGTCTGATGGGCCGCTTCGGCGATGTGCTTGGCCTGGGGTTCGCGTTGGAAGGACTGTCGTTCTTCGTCGAGGCGATCTTCCTTGGCATCTACCTTTACGGCTGGGATCGAATGCCGCCGCGGCGCCACCTTGCCATGCTCATTCCGATGGCCATGTCGGGCATCGTCGGCTCGTTTTGTGTGGTGTCGGTGAACGCGTGGATGAACGATCCGGCCGGGTTCGCCCTCCGTGACGGCGTGGTCACCGACATCAACCCGTGGGCGGCGATGTTCAACGACTTGGTATGGCTGCAGTTTCTGCACATGTGGGTCGGGGCGTTCATGCTGGTCGGGCTCGTGATGTCCGGGGTGTACGCCGCCGGTCTGCTGCGCGGGCGCACCGACGCCCATCATCGCCTCGGGTTTACCCTGCCCTTCGTCTTTGCCAGCGTCGCGGCGATCGCCCAGCCGTTCATCGGGCACGTGCTGGGGTTGCAGATCGGCGGCATCCAGCGGGCCAAGCTCGCCGCTTTCGAGCTCGCCATGACCACCGAGCCGGCGCCGGCGCCGGAGCGACTCGGTGGAGTGCTGATCAACGGCGAGGTGCGGTGGGCGGTGCCGATTCCCTGGGTCGGCTCCTTCATTGCCCGGGGATCCTTCGGCGCGCCTGTCCCCGGCCTGGACACGGTTCCGAAATCCGACTGGCCTCCGGTCAACCTCACCCACATGTCGTTTCAGTTGATGGTGGCGATCGGCACGCTGCTCGCACTGGTGGTGGTGGTGTTTTGGCTGGCCCGTTGGCGCGGGCACGACCTGCTGGGCAACCGCTGGTTTTTGCGGTTCTCCACAATCGCCGGGCCGCTCGCCGTGCTGGCGCTGGAATTGGGATGGGTCACCACCGAAGTGGGCCGTCAACCGTGGACGGTGTGGCAAGTGTTGCGCACCACCGATGCGGCCAGCATGAGCTCCGGACTGTGGTGGAGCTACACCGGCGTGCTGATCACCTACCTGGGCATGACCGTCGGGGCGTTCGTCGTTCTGCGGTCGATGGCCAGGCGATGGAACGCCGGCGACGAGGATTTGCCCAGCCCGTACGGTCCTGCGGTCTTCACCGAGGACCGCACCGGTGATCGAGCGGCGACGGGCCCGTGACCCTGGCCGCCGTGGTCGCTGCCGCGATGTTTGTCGGGGTGATTGCCTACGGGTTGTTTGGTGGCGCCGACTTCGGTTCTGGCTTCTATGATTTGACAGCCGGCAGCGGGCGGCGCGCGGCCGAAATTCGGTTGCTGGTCGATCACAGTATCGGGCCGGTGTGGGAAGCCAACCACGTCTGGCTGATCTACATCGTGGTGATCTGGTGGACCGGGTTTCCGATTGCGTTCGCCGCGGCGACCACCACCTTGTTCATCCCGTTGTGGCTGGCGCTTGCCGGGATTGTGTTGCGGGGCGCCAGTTTTGCTTTCCGCAAGTATGCCGCGACCTTTGCTCAGGCACGGGTGTTCGGCGCGGTCTTCGCCGCGTCGTCGCTGATCACACCGTTCTTTTTGGGCACGGTGGCCGGTGCGATCGCGTCCGGTCGGGTGCCGGCCGGCGGATACGGTGACCAGATCAGTTCTTGGCTCAACCCGACATCGCTGGTCGGCGGCTGTCTCGCGGTGAGCACGTGTGCGTTTCTGGCCGGAGTGTTTCTCACCGCCGACGCCGCTCAGGCCGGCATCCCCGGGCTGGCCGAACGGTTGCGCCGCCGTGTCCTGGCGGTCGGGCTTGTCACCGGCCTCGTTGTGTTCGCGGGCCTTTATCCCGTCGTTCACGACGCGCCGACGCTCAGCCAAGGCCTGCTCGGCGCCGCCTCACCGCTGCTGGGGCTGGCGGCGCTCGCCGGCGCGATCACCCTCCTCCTGCTTTACCGCCGAAGTTACCCTATGGCAAGGATTTTCGCGGCTGCCGCCGCCGGTGCCGTGATCACCGGGTGGGGTGTGGCGCAGTATCCCTGGATGCTGGTCGATCAGCTCACCATCAACGATGCCGCCGGCGCCCACACCACACTCACCGCACTACTCGTAGTCATCGCGCTCGCCGTGGTAATAGTGCTACCGCCGCTGGGTTATCTGCTGCGGCTCACCCAGACCGAGAAGTGGAGCCGAATCTAACGAGCAGTGCACGCACACATCAAAAGCAGAGCAGCGGTTACCACGCCTAGCGATGCGAGCACTTCGCGGGCCGGTTTTATGTTGGCCGGCCATTCACCGCTGCGGTGACCTCGATGCCCGACGGGACTGATCGCAGCTCAGGGGTCCGGGTGGGTCACACACCCCAGGCTCCACAAGTTTGATCGTCTGAAAATGCGGACGCGCCAAGGGATGCACCGCTAGCGTGCTGTGAGTGGGGCCTGAGGCGCCGCCCGAATCCGCGAGCCGATCACGAAGACGCCGGATTGCAATCCGTGTCGGCACGATTGTGATTGTCCTTCTCGTGTACGCCGGATCGCTGGTCAGCTATTACCTGCTGTCCGGCTCACAGCGTGCGTTGCCGCCCCCGGACCTCGGATACTCAGGCGACACCATCGTTCAGGTGACCTTGCAGTCGATGCACCCGGTCGACAACAGGGTCGATGTCAAAGTGCGTGTCATTCCCGCCGACACACTTATGGACCAACGCCTCCAAGTACTCAACACCGATATTTCGGTGCGCTTCTATCCGCCGAACACGCTGGGGGACGTCCAGTATCAGAAGGGCCAGTTTCCGCCAGAGGTCGCCACAACCATGACGGCCACTGGTGATGCGGACGATTGGCCGTTCGATTCCTACTCCACTGATGCGCTGGGTGCTGACGTGCTCGTCGGGTCCGGTGACGCACGCCAATTCGTTAACGCCCGAGTGGAAGCGACGGGAGCCCTCAACGGCTGGGACGTTTCGAGCGCCCACAGTGGCCCATCGAGTCAGGCATCGGGTACCGGCGATTTCGCAACAATTACGTTGAGGAGGGCGGTTGGCCCGCTCGCATTCAGTTTCGGCATCTGTCTTGTTCTGATTACCCTGCCGGTCCTGGCGCTGTGGGTGTCGATCGAGATGGTCCGGGGCAGAAAGAACTTCCTTCCGCCGTATTCAACGTGGTACGCCGGGATGCTGTTCGCGGTTGTTCCGCTGCGCAATCTTCTCCCGGGAGCGCCGCCGTTCGGCGCCTGGATCGACCAAGCCCTCGTGTTGTGGGTACTGATCGCGTTGGCCGCTGCAATGGTGATCTACTTCATTGCCTGGTACCGGCGGTCTGAATAGCCACCCCAGGTCAAGCTGCCTGTCATGGTTCGAGTCCCGTGTAGCTCCACGGGACTCCGGCGCCTGTTACCCGCTACGGCCTGGGCGCCACCTCGACACTGGGCGGCCGGGGGGAGGGTTCGGGCTGCCTGGACCGGCGGACGATCGCGAACGCGACCGCGCCCGCGGCGAGCGCCGCCACCCCGACCGCGGTGGCCACGAGCCACTTGCGGCGCGCGCGCCTTGGCCTGCGGGCTTCTTGCAGCGCCTGCGGCAGGCTCGCGACAACCTCCTGGGCGGCCGCCAGCTCGCGCGCGACGGCTTCCTGCGCCTCGCTGAGTTCTTCGCGGAATCGGCCGGCCACCCGGCTCTTTCGGTAAAGCTCGCGCAACCGGCCGCCCGCCGAAGAGGCGGAGTGCAAACTCAGCCCGACGGTGCCGCGGGTGATGTCAACGGGACCGACCGCTGTGTATGCCAAGCCTCGAGTCAAACGCTGCCGGGATGTCAGGCGGGACCCGCGCCTTCCGTGTTCGTGTAATGGGTCTTCGTGCAATCGGCTCTTCGTCACTGTGCACCTTCCTCCCAGTCGCACGGCAGCTTCGCTGCGCCACCCACGTGGACTGAGCGTATCCGACGGCGCTCGTCGGCCGGCCAGATCGGCGTGGCACACTGTCATCCCGTGACGACCAGCCCAATTCAAACCGCAACCGCCACCCTGCACACCAATCGAGGTGACATCAAGATCGCGCTGTTCGGCAACCACGCCCCGAAGACCGTCGCGAACTTCGTCGGATTGGCCGATGGCACAAAGGAGTACAGCACCGAGAACGCATCGGGGGGTGCGTCGGGGCCGTTCTACGACGGCGCGGTCTTTCATCGCGTGATCGACGGGTTCATGCTCCAGGGCGGTGACCCGACCGGTACCGGCCGCGGCGGGCCGGGCTACACGTTCGGCGACGAATTCCATCCCGAGTTGCAGTTCGACAAGCCGTACCTGCTGGCGATGGCCAACGCCGGGCCGGGCACCAACGGCTCGCAGTTCTTCATCACGGTCGGCAAGACCCCGCACCTGAACCGCAAGCACACGATCTTCGGTGAGGTCACCGATCCCGAATCGCAGCGAGTGGTGGACGCGATCGCCACCACCCCGACCGACGGCCGAGACCGGCCGACCGACCCGGTGGTGATCGACTCGATCACCGTGTCCCAGTAGCGCGGTCTCCTGATCAGCGCCCGGCGTACCCCGCCGCGGTGAGCGCGTCGAGCACGTCGATCGGGTCGGTACCGAGATCCCACCGGCTGAACACGGTCAGCCGGCCGTCGACGTCGTCTACCTCGAGCAACCGCACCTTGCGCGCGAGCCGGCGGAACTCGGTGATCCTGATGAGCTCGATCGCCGCCTTCGGCAGAACTCTCGTGCGCCACCATCCGCGGATGACCAGGCCGTCGTTGGTGATTGCCAGCTTGGGGCGGGCACGAAACG
Source organism: uncultured Actinomycetota bacterium (assembly GCA_963828065.1). Classification (GTDB taxonomy): domain Bacteria; phylum Actinomycetota; class Actinomycetes; order Mycobacteriales; family Mycobacteriaceae; genus Mycobacterium. The sequence continues at coordinate 741,930 of CAWHDL010000004.1, forward strand.
AGAAGCCCGCAAAGACGACTAACCCGACTGCGGCACTGCATACCAGAAGCCGCCCGGGAGCATCTGTGACCAGCGTCACAGCTGCGACGCCCATCACAATGCCGAAGATCCCGCACCCAAATATGGCCGCAGGGTTCGGGCCCCACTCAGTTTGCTGCACGGGTTATCCACACGCCGTTACCACATCTAATGAAGTTATCCACAGGTGCTATCAACAATGTTGATGAATCACAACGGTGTGATTGGGTGACGGCAATGTTTCGAACACGGAAACACGCCGGAAACATTGCGTGCCGCGCGCGCACCCGCGCGCCTCAGCGCCAGCGCATCGTGAGCAACAAGCCGGTGATCATGAAAGCAAACGCGATCGCGTAGTTCCACGGTCCAAGGTTGGCCATCCACGTCAGCGCGCCCGGCACGTCGTATCCGGTGGCCCCGAGCTGGAACACCAACAGCCACACCAGCCCCATCAGCATCAGGCCGATGAAGAACGCCACGAACCACACGCTCGACGGCCCCGACTTCACCTTGACCGGTGTGCGGCTCACCGCCCGGACGGTGAAGTCGTTCTTTTTGCGGACCTTGGACTTCGGCATGGGCTCCTCTCCCGGCTGCTGGTGCAATGAGATTATCCCAACCGTCTGAATACACCGGACCAACCGACGATGAGAGAGGATGCACACGTGACCACCCCGGGCATGGCCTGGCGCTTCGGCGTACCGGTGGTATGCGCGCTGGCAGGCGTTCTGCTGGCCGCCACCTATGGCGTGTCAGGGGGGACAGACATTCGCCGCAGCGACTCGCCGCGGCTGGTGGATCTCGTCCGCGAGGCACAACAGTCCGTCGACCGGCTCAGCGCTCAGCGCGATGACCTGGTCGCGCAAGTCGACGCCGCCCGCGCCGGGCCGGCCGCGAATGACTCGAAGGTGGCCAGCCTCCTTGCCAGGGCCGCCCCGCTGGCCGTTGACGCCGGCCTGGTCCCGATGCACGGGCCGGGCCTCGTAGTGACGCTCACCGACGCTCAACGCGACGCCAACGGCCGATTCCCGCGTGACGCTTCGCCCGACGACCTCGTCGTGCACCAGCAGGACATCCAGGCCGTGCTGAACGCGTTGTGGAGCGGCGGCGCGGAGGCCATCCAGATGCAGGATCAGCGGCTGATCGCCACCTCGGCAGCACGATGCGTCGGAAACACCCTGCTGCTGAACGGCCGAACCTACAGCCCGCCCTACACGGTCACCGCGATCGGCGACGTTCCCGGGATGCAGGCCGCGCTGGCCGCCGCGCCGCTCGTCACCCTGTACAAGCAGTACGTCGTGCGGTTCGGGCTCGGCTACACCGAGCAACCCCGGTCCGAGGCGGATGTGGTCGGCTACACCGAGCCGGTCGGCATGCATTACGCACAGCCCGCTGCACCGCGATGACCACGATTGAACCGGGGCCTATCCCGCAGTCGTTAACCTGACGTGATGCGGGTTCTGGTCGTCGACAACTATGACAGCTTCGTCTTCAACCTGGTCCAGTACCTGGGCCAGCTCGGCGTCGAGGCGGAGGTCTGGCGCAACGACGACGCCGGCCTCGCCGATCCCGTATCCGCCGCCAACGGCTTCGACGGCGTGCTGCTGAGCCCCGGACCCGGCGCGCCCGAGCGCGCGGGCGCCTCGATCCCGCTGGTGCGCGCGTGCGCCGAAACCGGGACGCCGTTACTGGGCGTGTGCCTGGGCCACCAGGCGATCGGCGTCGCGTTCGGCGCCACGGTCGACCGCGCGCCGGAGCTGCTGCACGGTAAGACCAGCACCGTGTACCACACGAACATCGGTGTGCTGCAAGGGCTCCCGAACCCCTTCGTGGCCACCCGGTACCACTCGTTAACGGTGCTGCCCGACACCGTACCGACCGAGTTGACACCGACCGCGCACACCCAGAGCGGTGTGATCATGGGGCTTCAGCACACCGAGCTGCCGATCCATGGTGTGCAGTTCCACCCCGAGTCGATCCTGACCCAGGGCGGTCACCGGATGCTGGCGAACTGGCTGGCCATCTGCGGGTCCGCCCCCGACGAGGCGCTGGTATGCCGACTGGAGAACGAGGTCGCCGACACGGTGCGCGCCGCCCTGTCTCCTACGGCCCCGTCTCCTACGGCCCCGTCTCCTACGAGCCGAACTTCAGCGTGATGTTGGCGTCCTTGTTCACGCCGGTCAGTGCCGACGGGCTCTGGTAGACGATCCGGTTGCGCGCCTGGTCGTTGCCGGGGACGTCGGCGCCCTTGACCAGGATGCCCGTCCACCCAAGCGCGCGCAGCTGCGGTTCGGCATCCGCCCAGAACATCCCCGTCAGGTCAGGGATCACGAACTGGTTGCCCTTGGACACCTGCAACTGGACCACGGTGTCCTTCGGAACCGATTGTGCCGCAGGTGGATTAGTGCCGACGACCGCGCCGGCGGTTTTCTGACTATCGACCGGCGCCGAAATGACGTTCGTGAAGCCGGCCGCGCTCAGCGTCGCCTTGGCTTGATCCTCGGTCTGGCCCGACACGTCGGGGACGTTGACGCTCTCGGGCCCGGAGCCGACGAGAACGGAGATCTCGAACGTCACCGGCGCCGTCGAATTGGCTGCGGGGCTGGTACCCACGACGCGATCCTTCTGCTCGGGCGTCGACGCCGTGGGAACCTGCTTGACCTTGCCGAAGCCTGCCGCGGTCAGCCTTCGGACGGCGTCGGCATAGCCGAGGTTCGCGACGTCGGGGATCTCGCGCTGCTCGGGGCCAGTCGAGACGTTGATGGTGACTTGGGAGTTCGCGTCGACGGTCTCGCTGGCTTTCGGATCGGTGTCGATGACATGGTCGGGCGCCACCGTCGAATCCGGTTTCTGCAGTGCGCGGGTCTTGAAGCCCTTGTTCTGAAGCGTCGCGACCGCGTCCGCCTGCGACTGACCGGCAACATTGGGCACCTGCACGTCGCGCGCGCCCCCGCCGAGCGCATTGATCGCCCAGGTGACCCCGACCGTCAGCACCGCGAGCGCCGCGACTCCGATGAGCCACCGCCGCACCGACCGGCGGCCGAAGCGTCCTGCCCCGTAGTTGGTTTGCCGCGGCGGCACTTCGATCGGCTGCGACGACCGGTGAGCACCGGCCGACGACATCAGAGACGTGCGCTCGGCGTCGGTGAGCACCTTGGGTGCCTCGGGGGCTTCGCCGTTGTGCACGCGGACCAAGTCGGAGCGCATTTCGCCGGCTGTCTGGTAGCGGTTGTCAGGGTTTTTGGCCAGAGCCTTGAGAACCACGGCGTCCAGCTCTGGCGAGAGGCCCTCGTGCCTTTCAGAAGGGGGTACGGGCGCCTCGCGGACGTGCTGGTACGCCACCGCCACGGGTGAATCGCCGACAAAAGGGGGTTCGCCCGTGAGGATTTCGTAGAGAACGCAGCCCAGTGAGTAGACATCGGAACGCGCGTCCACGGGGTCGCCACGGGCCTGCTCGGGCGACAGGTACTGCGCGGTGCCGATGACGGCCGCGGTTTGGGTGACGCTGTGGCTGTCGGCCAACGCGCGGGCGATCCCGAAGTCCATCACCTTCACCGCGCCGGTGCGGCTGATCATGATGTTCGCCGGCTTGACGTCGCGGTGGATGATGCCGTGCTGGTGGCTGAAGTTGAGCGCCTGGCAGGCGTCGGCGATGATCTCGAGCGCCTTGCGGGGTGGAATCGGTCCGTCGTTGTGCACGATGTCGCGCAACGTGATCCCGTCCACGTATTCCATCACGATGTAGGGCAGCGGCCCCGCCGCGGTCTCCGCCTCGCCGGTGTCGTACACCGCGACGATTGCGGGGTGGTTCAGCGCGGCGGCGTTCTGTGCCTCACGACGGAACCGAAGATAGAAGCTGGGATCGCGGGCGAGGTCGGCACGCAGCACCTTGACCGCGACATCACGGTGCAGCCGCAGATCACGCGCCAAATGAACCTCGGACATTCCCCCGAAGCCGAGGATCTCACCGAGTTCATAACGATCGGACAGGTGCTGTGGGGTGGTCATCGCAAGTTCTCGTCGTGTACCGGGGGCGGGCGGGAAGCCGTCTGCGGGAAGTTCGTCGCTGGTCTAGCCTGACCGAACCGCAGCGTCGGCGTCCAATTCTGGGGCGACGCGGGCGCCGAGGCGGGTGCCGACTGGGTGACCGTCGGCTCTGGCGGCGGCGGCTTGTCCTTGTTCTTGTCCCCTTTGAGCTGCAACACCAGCAGTACCGAGATCAGGATCGCCAGCGCGCCGAGCACCCCGGCGGCCCACAGCAGCGCACGCTGACCCGACGAGAACGTCCGCCGCGGCGGCGGCGTCCGGTGCGACCCGGTCACCGGACGAGCCCGCGCGCCGGCCACCGGCCCGGCCCGCGCCGGAAGGTCCGCCGCGGCGCGCGGCGGGGGTCCGGATCCGATGGCGGCAGGCGCCGCCCGATTGATCGTCGGCGCCTGGTTCGGCCGCGGCGGGCGCCGGCCCGCGCGAACCGAGGCAACGGCGTCAGCGAACTGGCCGCCGTTCCGGTAGCGCACCCCAGGGTTCTTGGCGAGCGTGATCTCGATCAGTTCGCGCACATTCGGTGGCAAGTCGGGCGGCAGCGGCGCGGGCGCCTCCTTGATGTGCTTCATCGCGACGGTCAGCGCGCCGTCACCGACGAACGGCCGCTTGCCCGAAACCGACTCGTAGCCAACAACTCCCAACGAGTACACATCGCTGGCAGCGGTAGCGTCGTGACCCAGCGCCTGCTCGGGGGCGATGTACTGCGCGGTCCCCATCACCATTCCGGTCTGCGTCACCGGGGCGGCGTCGACCGCCTTGGCGATGCCGAAGTCGGTGATCTTGACCTGACCGGTGGGGGTGATCAGGATGTTGCCGGGCTTGACGTCGCGGTGCACCAGGCCCGCGGTGTGGGCGACCTGCAGGGCACGCCCGGTCTGCTCGAGCATGTCCAGCGAATGTCGCAGCGACAGCCGCCCGGTGCGCCTGAGCACCGAGTTCAGCGGTTCACCGTTGACCAGTTCCATGACCAGGTATGCGGTGCGCCCTTCGGCGTCCATATCGGTTTCGCCGTAGTCGTACACGCTCGCGATCCCGGGGTGGTTGAGCATCGCCGTGGTGCGCGCTTCGGCGCGGAACCGCTCGATGAACTCGGGGTCCGACGAGAATTCGGCCTTGAGTACCTTGACCGCCACCCGGCGGCCCAGCCGGCTGTCGACGGCCTCCCAAACCTGGCCCATTCCGCCCGTGGCAATGAGCCGTTGCAGCCGGTACCGACCCGACAGCGTGACACCCACGCGCGCGCTCATGCACCCTCCCGAAGCGCGGCCGCGATCACCGCTCGGGCCACCGGTGCGGCGAGCGCGCCGCCGGTCGCCGACAGGCGGTTGCCGCCGTTCTCCACCACCACCGCGATCGCGACCTTGGGCCCTTGGGCGGGTGCGAATGCGATGTACCAGGCGTGCGGTGGGGTGTTACGCGGGTCGGTACCATGCTCGGCCGTCCCGGTTTTGGACGCGATCTGCACGCCGGGAATGGCTCCCTTCTGCTGTGTCACCTGCTCGGCACCGATCATCAATTCAGTCAGCTTAGCGGCGACGTCTTGCGACACCGCGCGCCGCAGTTCCACCGGCTGGGTGGTGCTCAGCGTGGAAAGGTCGGGACCCTTCAGGCTCTCGACCAGGTGAGGCTGCATCACAATCCCTCTGTTCGCGATGGTGGCCGCCACCAGCGCGTTCTGTAGCGGAGTCAGTGCGACGTCCTTCTGCCCGATGCTGGACATGCCCAACGCGGCGGCGTCGGAGACGGGGCCCAGCGTGGACTCCGCGACCTGCAACGGGATCGGATCCGGCTGCGAATCGAGGCCGAACGCCAACGCGGTGTTGCGCAGCGCGTCGGTGCCCGTCTTGAGGCCGAGCTGCACGAACGCGGTGTTGCAGGAATGCGTGAACGCGTCCTTCAGCGAGGCAGTGGTGCCGTTGCCGCACCGGGCGCCGCCGAAATTGTCCAAAGTCGCTGTGCTGTCAGGCAATCGAATTGATGAATCGGCGGTGAGCTGATCGTCTTCGGTGGCGCCGGCCTGCAGGGCCGCGGCAGTGGTGATCACCTTGAACGTCGACCCGGGTGGATAGGTCTCGGCGACAGCGCGGTTCAGCATCGGATTGTCGGGATCGTCGCGCAGCTTCTGCCATGCCTGCGTCTGCGCGTCGATGTCGTGGGACGACAGCAGATTGGGATCGTAGGACGGCGTCGACACCATCGCGAGGATCTTGCCGGTCGACGGCTCGAGCGCGACGACTGCACCCTTACACGGCGTGCCGTTGCAACCGTTCGCCATGGCGTCCCAAGCCGCCTGCTGTACCAGGGGCTTGATCGTGGTGTCGACATTTCCGCCGCGCGGGTCACGGCCGGTGAAGAAGTCCGCGAGCCGGCGGCCGAAGAGGCGCTCGTCGGAGCCGTTGAGGATCGTGTCCTCGGCCCGCTCCAACTCGGCGCTCGAGTACTGCAGTGAATAGAAGCCGGTGACCGGTGCATACGCCAGCGGTTCGGGATAGACCCGCAGGTACCGGAACCGGCCTGTGGTCGACACCGAGTAGGCGAGCGGCTGGCCACCCGCGGAGATCTGCCCGCGCTGACGCGAGTATTCGTCGAGCAACACCCGCTGATTGCGCGGATCCGCACGCAGCCCGTCGGCCCGGAAGACCTGCGTGATTGTGGCGTTCACCAGCAACAGGACGATCAGAACCATGATCGTCACCGCGACTCGGCGCAGCGAGGTGTTCATACGCGCTCGATCACCTCAGTGCTGGCCGCCGCGATCGGGGTGGCCTTGTGCGGGTGGGTGACGATCGGCCTCCGCGCGGCATGGGAGATCCGCACCAAAATCGCCAGCAGCACGTAATTGGCCAGCAGCGAGGACCCGCCGTAGGACATCCACGGCGTGGTCAGGCCGGTGAGCGGGATCAGCTTCGTGACGCCGCCGACGACGATGAACAGCTGAATCGCAAGCGTGGACGCGAGCCCGGCGGCCAGCAGCTTGCCGAAGCTGTCGCGAACCGCGATCGCTGTGCGAAGGCCCCGGATGATCACGATCGTGTACAGCATCAGCACGCCGGCCAGTCCGACCAGGCCGAGTTCCTCGCCCACCGCGGCGATGATGAAATCCGTCGAGGCCGCAGGCACCGTGCCGGGCTGACCGTTGCCAAGGCCCGTGCCGAACACGCCGCCGGTGGCGAAGCTGAACATCGACTGCACCATTTGATAGCCGGTGTTGTCAGGGTCGGCGAACGGGTCGATCCACGTCGCCACCCGTATCTTGACGTGCGCGAAAATGTAATACGCCGCAACGCTTCCCGCGGCGAACAGGGCCAGCCCGATGACCATCCAGCTGAGGCGTTCGGTGGCGATGTACACCATCACCAGAAACGAGGCGTACAGCAATAACGAAAAGCCGAGATCCTTTTCGAAGACCATCACGCCGATCGAGATGATCCACGCGGCCAGCAGCGGGGCGAGGTCGCGCGGCCGCGGCAGGTTCATGCCGACAAAGTGCTTGCCTGCACTGGTGAACATCCCCCGCTTGGTCACCAGCACGGCGGCGAAGAAGATCAACAGCAGGACCTTCGAGAGCTCGGCGGGCTGAATTGAGAAGCCCGGCAACCGGATCCAGTTCTTAGAGCCATTCACCTCCGATACCGATGCCGGCAACAGCGCGGGAATCGCCAAGAAAATCAGCCCGGCAAACCCACAGACGTAGCCATAGCGGGCGAGGATCCGGTGGTCTCTGAGAAAGACCACCACCAACGTGAACGCAAATACCCCCACCAGCGTCCACAGCATCTGCTGGTTCGCGCTCGGGCCATGTACGGCGCCGGAATCCGTCGCGCTCCTCGCCAGGTCAAGACGGTGGATCATCACCAGTCCCAGCCCGTTGATCAGAGCGACGACGGGAAGCAATAGCGGGTCGGCGTACGGAGCGTACCGGCGGATCGCTACGTGCGCCGCCCCGAACAACGCGAGAAAGGCGATGCTGTACTGCGCCAAATCCCAACGGACACCTTGTTCTTGGTTCACCTCGACGATCAGCAGCGCGACTGTGGTGATGAGGGCGGCGAATCCGAGCAGCAGCAGCTCGGCGTTGCGCCGATTGGGCAGTGCTGGTGTCACCGCCACCACGGGTTGTGGCTGGGTGGTCATGCGGCGGTCCGGCAGTTGGTGCCCGGCTCGGGTTGCGCGGTCGGCGGACTCGGCGTGGCGGAGGTGGGCGGCGGTGCAGTCGCCGGCGCTGACGGGACCGGTGTCCAGGCCGGGGGAAACGCCGGGGGAGACGCCGGGGGAGACGCAGGCGGAGAAGCCGGGGGAGAGGCGGGCGGAGAAGCCGGGGGAGGGGCGGACGGAGACGCCGGGGGCGGCTGCTGCGGAGCAGGCGACGCGCACACCGGCAACAACGATTGCTGAACCAACTTACGAATCTGGCTGATGGCGTCGTCTTCGCTACCGGTGGGCAGGCCGCCGGCGACCTGTGTGCGTCCGGACTTGTCCAAATCGTCGACCCGCAGCAGGCGGCAGCCGTTCGGTGATTGACCGACGCTGATGAGTGACAACTCATTTCGTTGGCTCACGCAGCCGAGCAGGTGCGGCTCCTGAAGGTGGTAGCCGAGCAATGAGCCCTGAATCCCACGCATGATCACGACCGTGCCGGCGTTCGCGGTGACGTAGTAGTTGCTGCGGATGATCGTCCGCCCGATGATCAAACCGACCGCCACGAGGAGGACCAGCACGGCGGCGACGATCATGATCCGCCGCCACGACCGCGGCCGTTTGTTGGGCGAGTCCGGTTCAGCGACAACGCGTTTAGCGATGGCCGCGCGCCGCGGATTGATCGCCGACGCGCGCCCCGCCGAGGTGTCGGGGGGAGCGACCTGATCGTCGTCCCCGGAAACGGCGCCGGCCAGTATCGGTTGGGTCTGGCCCAGGTCGTAGTCGACGACGTCGGCGACCACCACGGTGACGTTATCGGGGCCACCGCCGCGCAACGCCAGTTCGATGAGCCGGTCGGCACTTTCGGTGACCTCAGGGATTTGCAGAGCCTCGAGGATGGTCTCCTGGCTGACCGGGTCTGACAGCCCATCGGAGCAGAGCAGGTAGCGGTCGCCCACCCGGGCCTCCCGCATGATCAGCGTGGGTTCCACCTCATGGCCGGTCAACGCCCGCATGATCAGCGAGCGCTGCGGGTGACTGTGAGCCTCTTCGGCAGTGATGCGGCCCTCGTCGACGAGCGTCTGCACGAAGGTGTCGTCCTTGGTGATCTGGGCGAGCTCGCCGTCGCGGAGCATATAGCCCCGCGAGTCGCCGATGTGAACGAGCCCAAGTTTGTTGCCGGCGAACAGGATTGCGGTGAGCGTGGTGCCCATGCCCTCGAGCTCGGGATCGCTGTCGACGTGGGCGGCGATCGAGGCATTTCCCTCCCGCACCGCCTCGTCGAGCTTGGCGAGCAGATCGCCCCCGGGCTCGTCGTCGTCGAGATGCGCGAGGGCGGCGATCACCAGCTGGGATGCCACCTCGCCGGCGGCGTGGCCGCCCATCCCATCGGCCAGCGCCAGCAATCGTGCGCCCGCGTAGACGGAGTCTTCGTTGTTGGTGCGGACCAGCCCACGGTCGCTGCGCGCGGCGTAACGGAGGACGAGCGTCACGGGCGCAGCTCGATTACCGTTTTGCCGATTCGAACCGGCGTGCCGATCGGAACGCGTACCGCCGTCGTCACCTTGTCCCTATCGAGGTATGTGCCGTTGGTCGATCCTAGGTCTTCGACGTACCACTCGGCGCCATGCTGGGACAACCTAGCGTGGCGGGTCGAGGCGTAATCGTCGGTGAGCACGACAGTGGAGTCGTCGGCACGCCCGATCAGCACCGGCTGATTGCCAAGCGTGATGCGCGTCCCCGACAGTGCACCCTCGACTACGACGAGGTAGCGAGCGGTGTGGCGGCGTGCGCGGTTGGGCAGCAGGGAGCCGGGCAGCGTCAGCCCCCGGCGGACCATCACGGCACCGGTCGGCGCGTAGATGTCGGTGCGCAGAATGCGCAGCACGGTCCAGATGAACAGCCACAGCAGCAAAAGGAACCCGGCGCGGGACAATTGCAGCACCAAGCCCTGCATCTGGCGCCCCCTGTCCTCGTTCCGTCGCGACCACGCTGGCGACACCGGGTGAAATCGAGTGCCCATCAGCAACGTCACGATACTTGGAGGGTGTTCGATGCGGGAGCGAAGCCGCGGCGCGTGCGCGGCGTCAGTGCATGCGGACGACGATCTCGGAATGCCCGAGCCGGATCACGTCTCCGTCGGCCAGCTGCCACTCCTGCACCGGGGCGTTGTTCACAGTGGTGCCGTTGGTGGAGTTGAGGTCCGACAGCAAGGCGGTCTGGCCGTCCCACCGGATCTCGAGGTGGCGACGCGAGACACCGGTGTCGGGCAGCCGGAACTGTGCGTCCTGCCCCCGGCCGATGACGTTGGCGCCCTCCCGCAGTTGGTAGGTGCGGCCACTGCCGTCGTCAAGCTGGAGCGTGACGTTGGTGTGGCCCGTCGGCCCGTAGTCGTTCTGGCCATAGCCGCCGGGCGCGTAGCCGCCCTGGCCGTACTCGTACTCGCCCGCCTGGGGCGCGCCATACCCGCCCGGCGCGCCGTACTCGGGCTGGCCGTACTCGGGCTGGCCGTACTCGGGCTGCCCGTACTCGGGCTGCGCGTAGGGCTGGGCCTGCTGCGGATAGCCACCCTGTTCGTACTCGCCGCCGTAGCCGGGGCGCGGTTCGGGCCGGCCGTAGCCGGGACTCTCGTGCCGTCCCGGTGCGGGAGGTGCGGGAGGTGCCTGACGACCGTAGTCGTTCCCGTAACCGGGCTGGCCGCCATAGCCGGGCGGGGGACCCTGCTGATAAGGCTGTTCGTAACCACCCGGCGGGCCGGCGGGAGCGCCGCCGTAACCCTGCGCGGGCGGACGCTGGTCGTATTGCGTCGGGTAGCCCTCGGGTGGGTAGCCGCCCTGCTCGGGTGGGTAGCCGCCGCGTGGCGGGTATCCCGGCTCACCCTGCGGCGGGTAGCCGGCCTGCTCGGGAGGATAGCCGCCCTGCTCGGGTGGGTAGCCGCCCCGCGGGTCGGGGCCCGGACCGCGGACCGGGCGCTGGTCGTCCTTCGTACGGCCATACCGTTCGTCGTAGTACTCGTCGGCGGGTCGCCCCTGCCCCTGGCCGCCGCGGTAGCTCGGGTTGTCGGTCATCGCTGCTACTCCTGATTCTGCGTTGAGCGCGTGTGGTGGTCGTGGTGGGGCGGGCCTGGCGTCGGGGTTGACCACAGCGCGAGCGCGAAACTGGCCAGTGTGCAGTTTCGGCGACTGCTCGAATCGGACAACCACATCACCATACGTTTGCCATCCTTGGTCGTGAATAAACCCCACTAAATGCTTGGCGAAAGTATCGGACGTGAGATCCGGATCGGCGACCGCCTTCGCGAAGTCAGGTTCGCTAAGCGTGATCAGGTATTCGTTCGGCGCAAGCAGATGACCGCCCTCCAGCGTTTGCACGCCGTCGGAGGCTTCGCGCGTCAGCGCGTTTTCCACTTCTTGGGGGACGATTGCACCGCCGAACACTCGGGCGAATACATCGCCGACGGTGACTTCGAGCTTGCGCTCGATTCGCTGCACAATGCCCATGTCACCGTCCTTCCCGTACCTTGTCGGTTTCCATATCGCTGACGTGTGGCGGGCCTGCATGTCGTCACGCCACTTCATTCATCTGTATGGTATCGGTCCACGGAACCGCGCCGGGACATGGAGAACTCTGAGAATGCGGTCGGCCCATGTCAGCGGGTGTTTTTGTACCTGCGGGAATGCCTTTCGCAGCGGCGAATCGAGTTGGGGTTGCGCACCGCCGCCGTGATAGCCTCTAGCGGTTATTTCGGGCGAGTGGCGGAATGGCAGACGCGCTGGCTTCAGGTGCCAGTGTCCTTCGGGACGTGGGGGTTCAAGTCCCCCTTCGCCCACCGATGCGATGTCTCGGGACATCGTGCACATGTGTCTTAGGACATCGTTCACGGTTTGGGTTGTGGTTGATAGTCCTTGGTTGGGTCGAGTTGGAGTTCTCGGAGTAGTTCGCCGTCAGTGGTAAGGATCCGGATGTGGAGTTCGTGCACCAGGATCAAAACGTTGGTGCCGGCGTAGCGGCGGCCCATGCCGAGGTGGTGTAGTCGGCTGTTGTGACGCAGGGTCAGCTTGCCGTTGCTGTCGATGCGGTCATGGCGGATGCGGTAGGAGCCGTCGGTTAGCGGGGTGCCGGTGGGTAGTGCCTTGGGTCGGGCGAGGTAGCTCTGTTGTGGGGTGCGGCGGCGTAGTGCACGGTGTGGCCGGATGGTGTTGTAGTAGGCGCGGAAGCTGTCGAGCTGGATCTGTAGTTGGGGCAGTGTCTGGGTTGGGGGTTGGCGGGTGAGCCACTTTTTGAGGGTTTGGTGGAAGCGTTCGACCTTGCCGCAGGTTTGCGGGTGGTAGGGCCGGGAGTGGCGGAAGCTGATGCCGCGGGAATGCAGGGTGACCTCTAGGGCGACTCGGCCGGTTCCGCGGTAGCGGCCGGTGAACACGGCGCCGTTGTCGCTGAGCAGGCTGGCCGGATTGCCGTAGGCGGCAGCGGCTTTGCCGAAGCTGTCATCGACGTTGCGGGCCTTGAACACCGACATGGTGTCGCTAGCCAGGCAGAGCCGGGAGTGATCGTCAACGATGTTGAGGATCTCGACGTCGGTGCCGTCGGCCAGTGCCCAGTGGGTGATGTCGAGTTGCCAGCGTTCGTTAGGTTGCTCGGCAGCGAACCGGACATAGCTGCTTTTGGGGCGCTTGTGTGGCTGGGGGGTGACAAAGCCTCGGGCTGAGAGGATCCGCCAGATCGTGGACACCGCGGGGCTGCGGCCGTGGCGCTGGTCGAGGTGAAACGCGATCGTCGCCGCACCGGCCTCATGCCCGTCGCGGTCGAGTTCCTTCCGCAACTCGACAACCTCATCCTCGAGGGCTTTGGCGGTGCGGCCGGGACTGGTCAACGGTCGCCGCGATCGTGGTCGCAAGCCCGGATCGCCCTCGGCGAGGTAGCGCGAAACCAGGGTGATCACCCAGCGTCGCGACACCCCGTACTCACGTGCAACCTCACTTTTGGTCCGCCCCTCGACCAACACGGCCGCGACCACAAGATTTGCCATTCCCATCGTCCACCCCTACGCCTGAGGTGTGCACGATGTCCCGAGACAGGTGTGAACGGTGTCCTGAACTCAGACACCCCTTCGCCCACCGATATGAATTCACCCGGTCAGATGGGCGGCCGGAAGCCGGGGTTCGCAATCGCGGTCGCCATACCGCTGCCGATCGGCCCGTGCCGATCGAAGATCGTTGCGACACCGGTGGCCACTCCGGCATGACTGTAGTGAGTCAGCGCCGCGAGCCCAATGTGCGGACCGTCGGGGAGTCGACTGAGCGTGACCGTGTAGTCCGCGTTGATGAACTTCAAACCGCCGGTACCCCAATGCGTCAGGGAGCTGGTGACATCCCCGGCCATCGCAGCGCGGGTGAACGGTGTCAACGGGTCGCCGTCGACAATCGGGTTCGTCTCGCGCAGCCAGGCGAACTTGGGCCCGTCGGCCTGCTGCCACTCGGTCATGCCGATACCCGGACTGCCGGCCACGGGGTCCCGGCCGTAGGACCAGAAGAACATGTGGGCTCTATCGGGCAGATCCCCTGGTTCAGCGGGCAGCGGCGGCATCGCGATGGGCGAGGACCAGACCTCGTCGGGCGGTTGTTCGCTGCGGCGTAGGAACAGGGCACTGGCGCGCGCGACGACGCTGCCGTGCTGTGTTAAGTGCGCGTCTATCAGCCGGATACGGCGGCCCTGTCGGGACACCGCCGTCTGCACCCGGAGTGGTTCGAGCGTGGTGGGCCGTAGCAGGTCGACGGTCAGCCGGGCGGGCTGTAGCTCGTGGTCGGCCGCGTCACGTTCGATGGCCCAGGCGAGGATGCCCCCCACGACGTTGCCGCTGACGGTGCTGCCCCATGGTCCCTGTGCGATCCAGGTGGGGACGAAGTCGTCGCCGTCCCTGACGAAGAACGCCGCGGGAATCGGTTCGTCAGCGGAGCTCATCACCGTCAGCCTGGCACTTCGTCAGCCGCTGCCGCCGGGCGGGCGTGGCTGCAGCCTTGTCGTCGGCAGCGCAGGGGCGGCCAGCCTCGCGGGCGTACCCGTGTAGCCCTTCACCGCGCCGAAACGATCGTCGCGGGATTCCCATAGGTCGCGGTAGGCAACGATGTCGTCGTGGCTGCGCCCGACGAAGTTCCACCACATCACCAACTCTTCGGTGAAGGGGGTGCCGCCCAGCAGCAGCACCCGGGCCGCGGCGGGTCCGGCGTTGCTGATCGGCAAGGTCCGGGGGCCGGCGCTCTGGCACGCGAGATCGCCGACGTTGATTCCGACGCCGGCCACCTCGACGGCGCCCTGGTCGAGCAGTACGCCGTGTTCGAACCGCGGGTCGGTATCGAGGAGGACTTCTGCGCCGGCGTCGAGGTCGAGCTGCGCGCCGAGCAGGGGCGTGAAGGTGTGCACCGGTGACGTGACGCCCTGCAGTTCGCCGACGAATACCCGCAGGTGCGCACCATCCAGCGAAAGTGGTTGCGGGACGTAGTGGGCGAAGTCGCGCTCGGCGTCGCGATTCCGGGCCGGCAGCGCCACCCAGAGCTGTACGCCGTGCAGGATCGCCGCGCCCGTCGTCGACACCTCGGAGTGGCAGATGCCCGCGCCTGCGGTCATGAGGTTCAGCTCGCCGGGGCGTACGAACGCATGCACGCCGCCGCTGTCGCGGTGCTCGATCTCGCCGTCGAAAAGCCAACTAACCGTTTGCAATCCGGTATGCGGGTGCGGCGGGACGACCATGCCGGGAGAGCTGCGGACGTCGTACGGGCCGTAGTGGTCCGCGAAGCACCATGCGCCGACGAGCGAGCGTTGGCGTTGCGGCAGGGTTCGCCGCACGCGGATGGCGCGGGGGCCGCCGAGCGGGACGTCGCGGGGGTGAAGGACCTCGATACCGGACTCCGAAGATGCCACGCAAGTCTCTTCGACCGGGGCGGTATCGAGGTTGCTCACCGTGGCGACGGTACGCCCGTCAACCGGCCATGGCCTGCCTGATCAGGTCGAGGTCATGATCGTCGATCGTGAACACGCCGAACCGGAACTTGTACCCCCACCGCTTCTTGTCCTCGATGAAGTGCAGATCGTCGATGAGCGGGCGGATGGGTGTCTCATTGCCGGCGACGAAGTCGACGTTGCGGCGCCACGGCACGAAATCCGGCGTCACTTCGACCTGGTACGGCTCATCGTCGGCGATCTGCCCTATCGCGGTGAACGCCTGAAGGGGTTCGCCGCCGCTGAGCGCGCTCCTCGGCGAGTAGAAGACGATCCAGTCGCCTTTGGCCATTCGGCGCAGCATGTGTGGTTTGCCGTGATTGGCCTGAGTGAAACGACCTCGCGCGCCTTGTTGCACGTGGTCGCGGCTAACGGTGTTGATCCAGTTGGTCATGACACGCACGGTAGGGATAGGTGCCGACAGATGAGTCCGCCGAACCGGCAGCGCGCCCGCTCGGCGCCCGAGGGCTGTGGATGAAGTCCCGACTGGGGATAAAACGCCGCTGGTTTCCCCAGTTTGGCGGTGTCATTAGCTGGCCGTAGGCTCTACTCACGAGACTAAACTTCAGTCTTGAGTGAGAAGGGGTCGCCCCACACAGCAACGGCTGGTAGGCGGTGCCGCCGCGCTGGTGGCCTAACGATCGGGCACCTGCTCGGCGACGGCGCGTAGCTGGCCCTACCGGTTGGTGAGGACTTTTGCCGGGAGTCCCGCGGCATCGGAGCCGACGACGACTCCCCGGCCTGAGCCGTTACGACAGGACTGACATTGCTAGAAGACACGCAGAGCTTGCGGCCACACTTCGAGGACGTGCAGGCGCACTATGACCTCTCCGACGAGTTCTTCGAGCTGTTCTTGGACCCGACGCGGACCTACAGCTGCGCTTACTTCGAGCGCGACGACATGACGCTGGAAGAGGCTCAGATCGCCAAGATCGACCTGGCGCTGGGCAAGCTCGGCCTACAGCCGGGTATGACGCTGCTGGACGTCGGCTGCGGCTGGGGCGCGACGATGATGCGCGCGGTGGACACCTACGACGTCAACGTGATCGGCCTGACCCTGAGCAAGAACCAGACCGCTCACGTTCAGAGCATGTTCGACCAGTCCAACAGCCCACGCTCCCGGCGGGTGCTGCTGCAGGGTTGGGAGGAGTTCAGCGAACCGGTGGACCGCATAGTCAGCATCGGTGCATTCGAACACTTCGGGCATAACCGCTACGACGACTTCTTCACTATGGCGCACAGCGTGTTGCCCGATGACGGAATCATGCTGCTGCACACCATCACTGGTTTGCATCCGCATGACGCGGCCGACCGAGGCTTGCCGCTTACGTTCGAGTTCGCCCGCTTCCTGAAATTCATCATGGACGAGATCTTCCCGGGCGGACGGCTGCCGTCGACACAGATGGTGCGCGAGCGCGCCGCCGCGGGCGGCTTCACGGTGGCTCGGGTTCAGCCACTGCAGCCGCACTATGCCAAGACACTCGACACGTGGGCCGCGGCCCTGAAGGCTCACAAGGATGAGGCGATCGCGATCCAGTCGGAAGAGGTCTACGACCGTTACATGAAGTACCTGACCGGCTGCGCCAAGCTGTTCCGTGACGGTTACATCGACGTGTGCCAGTTCACGCTGCTAAAGGAGTAGGCCCGGCCAGTCCCCCTTGGCCGTCCGGCGCAGCATGTGGAGTCTGCCGCGACCTGCTTGAGTGAAACGATCCCGCATCCCTTGCCGGACGTGGGCGCGCCCAATAGAGCCCGACAGATCCGCCCGAGCCGGCGAGACCGAGTTGTCCACACCCGCGATTTCATCCACAGCCACCAACGTCTGGAAGTCGTTGGGCAGTAATGCTTGTCAGTGCGCCGCGGGATTATTCGGGCATGAGTTCGGCTGCGTTCGACCAGGTGCGGGCGGCGTTTGATGCGCTGGCCGCACACGCTGATGAGCCCACCGAGGTGTGGACCACGCGCCAGCGCCGCGAGCATTTGGACCGCATCGAGACGCTGGCGCGGATGCTGCCGGGGCTGGCCCATGAGCTGATCAACCAGCTGGCCGTCGATGCCACCGGCGAGGAGTTGGGCGGGTCGCTGTCACACGCGCTGGCCAACTGGTTGCGCATCTCCCGCCACGAGGCCGCCCGGCGCATCCACGAGGCCGCCGACCTGGGACCGCGAGGAGCGCTGACCGGCGAGGGGTTGGCGCCGAGGCTTCAGGCCACCGCGGCCGCCCAGCAGCGGGGGCGCATCGGCGGCGAGCATGTGCAGGTGATCCGCGGCTTCTTCGCGCAGCTGCCGTGCGCGATTGACGAGCCGACGCGCGCGGATGCCGAGCGCAAGCTGGCCGAGGTGGCGGCGCAGTACCGGCCCGATGAGCTCAAGCGGTTCGCCGCCCACCTCGACCTGATCCTCAACCCGGACGGCAATTTCAGCGACCAGGACCGCGCCCGCCGCCGCGCCATCACCGTGGGACCGCAGGGCCCCGACGGGATGAGCCGGCTGGCCGGCTGGCTGACACCGGAGCTGCGCGCCGGCCTGGATGCGGTGCTGGCCAAGTGGGCGGCGCCGGGGATGTGCAACCCCGCCGACGAGACCCCGACGGTGACCGGCGCCCCGCCCGATCAGGCCATCGACGCCGACACCCGCGCCACCGCACAACGTAACCACGACGCGGTGGGCGCGATGATCCGCTCGGCGCTGATGTCCGGCGAACTCGGGTCAGCCATCACGGGGTGCCGGTGAGCATCATCGTCACCGCCGCCCTGGCCGATCTGCAGAACGCGACCGGCACCGCGCACACCGGCGGGGGCAGCGTGCTGCCCATGCGCGACGTAATCCGGATGGCCGCCCACGCCAACCACTACCTGCTGCTGTTCGACGACGCCAAGCGCTGCGAGCTTTACCGCGGCCGCGACACCCGGCTGGCCAGCACAGAACAACGCCTCGTGCTGCACGCCACCGACCGCGGCTGCAGCCACCCCGGCTGCGACGTGCCCGGCTACCTGTGCCAGGTGCACCACGTCGACGAATGGATGGCCCACGGCGGACCCACCAACATCGACAACCTCACCTTCGCCTGCGGCCCCCATCACCGCCTGCTCACCCCCGGCGGCTGGAAAACCCGAAAACACCCCGACGGCACCACCGAATGGATCCCCCCACCCAACACCGACCACGGCCAACCCCGCACCAACACCTACCACCACCCCGAAAAACACCTCACGGACCAAGACGACGGCCACTAACCGAACGCGTAGGCCGCCATGGCCGCATTGGTCACGCTCGCGCCCGAAGTGCGACGATATCGACGTGCCCGACGGCGGCTTGCGTTATGCGAAGAGTGGTGACGCGCACCTCGCCTACCGCGTGTGGGGGTCGGTAAACCCGACGATCGTCATGACGATGGGCGTCGTTCTGGCCACCGTCGATACCGTCGACCAGCCGGCAAGCCGGTACCTGTCCATCCTTGAGGCTTTGTCGGCCCAGCGGCGGGTCCTGCTGTGCGAGCGGCGCGGCCACGGGCTGTCCGACCCTGTCACGCGCCTGACGTCCCTTGACGAACGGGTGGCCGACCTTCACGCGGTGCTAGACACCGCCGATGTGCAACAGGCGGTGCTGGTCGGGGTAGGGGAGGGCGGTCCGGTGGCAGTCACATTCGCGACCACTCACCCCGAACGGGTGACGTCGCTGGTCCTTGGTTTCACCGCGGCTCGATTCACCCAGGATCCCCCTGACTTTCCGTGGGGATTCACCGACGCCCAGATCCAATCGCAGCTGAACGACATCGACGAGAACTGGGGCGAAGGAGCTATGACCGAGCTGTTCTTCGGATCGGCCGCCGAAACACCCGGTGTTCGAGAAGAGTTCGGGAGACTTCAACGGGCAATCTGTAGTCGCGCGCAAGCGCACTTGCTGTGGCAGGCCGACATGATGTCTGATGTCCGGACGTTGCTGCCACGTGTCGCGGTCCCGACGCTGGTGATGGCACGTCCGGGCGATCGCTTTGTGGCGTTCGACGCTTGCGCAGCCCTCGCCGCAGCGATCCCCGGCGCGCAGCTCCGCACCTTGCCGCCCGGTGACCATCACGGTCTGGACGTCGCCGACATATCAACATCCGAACTTCTCAACTTCATTGGTGCGGCACCGACCACCGACACCGTCGAGCGTGAGTTGGTGGCGGTGCTGTTCACCGATATCGTCGGTTCGACCGAGATGCTCAGTGCCCAAGGAGATTCCCACTGGCGCCATCAACTCGACATGCACGACGCGATCGTCGACAACACGTTGGCCAAGTACGACGGCCGGCGCGCCAAGCACACCGGAGACGGTGTATTCGCCGTATTCACCGGTCCCAGCCGAGCCGTGCGGTGCGGGCTGGAACTGGTGATGGCGCTAGGCACCCGGGGTATACCCATTCGCGTCGGCCTACACGTCGGCGAGTGCGAGCGCCGCGGTGAAGAGTGGAGCGGCCTGGCCGTTCACGTCGGCGCCCGCATCGGCGCGTTGGCTGGTCCAGGTGAAGTGCTCACTAGCCGCACCGTGCGGGACCTCTGTGCGGGATCGGGCCTGGCCTTCGACGACATCGGGCCCCACAGGTTCAAAGGCCTTGCAGAAGACGTCTCCGTCTACCGTGTAGGGGGCGAGGCTGGCCGGTAGACACAACCCGGCGCCACCCCGGGCCCGCCACAGCAAACGATGAGAATTACCTTAACCTGGCGATTAGTGCCGCGTGGCCACCATTTGAGCAACACAGCAAACATTCAAGCGGTTCCCGAACACCTACCCCGCGCCCGGGCGTAGCATGAATTGACAAGCGGCGCAGTCGATTCGGGCGAGGCCATCGGTGGCTTGAGGAGGGAGCCGAAAGCCCCGGCGGCACCGCGGTTAGGGTGTACTAAGTTGGCATGTCAGGCGGGGTTTGTCATATCGTTTTCTCCACTTGTCGAGACCGGGACAAGTGCACCGTTCAGCGTCGCACGGCTGCATTCCCCCGCGCGGGATACGGCGCTGCTTGCGCCCGGAATGAACCGGCACAGAATCGACAGGGCCGAGGATGCGACCCGGTGCAATGGGAGCACACCGTCGGCAACGGACAGGACTTTCGCGAAGGGGTAGGTGGGAATGGCGCCCAGCCGTGTCGGGCTCTACAACCCCGCGTTCGAACACGACGCATGCGGCGTCGCCATGGTCGTCGACATGTACGGCCGCCGCAGCCGCGACATCGTCGACAAGGCGATCACCGCGCTGCTGAATTTGGAGCACCGCGGCGCTCAGGGCGCCGAACCGCACACGGGTGACGGTGCCGGGATCCTGATCCAGGTTCCCGACGAGTTCCTCCGCGCAGTTGTCGATTTCGAGCTGCCCGAGCGCGGCAGCTACGCGACCGGCATGGCGTTCCTCCCGCAGTCATCGAAGGAGGCCGCCGAAGCGTGTGCGGCGGTCGAGAAGATCGTCGAGGCCGAGGGCCTCGAGGTGATCGGCTGGCGCGACATGCCGACCGACGAGTCGTCGCTGGGCGCACTTGCGCGTGACGCGATGCCGACGTTCCGCCAGGTGTTCATCACCGGCGCGTCGGGCATGGAGCTGGAGCGGCGCGTCTACGTCATCCGCAAGCGCGCCGAGCATGAGCTCGGCACCAAGGGGCCGGGGCAGGACGGACCGGGCCGCGAAACGGTGTATTTCCCAAGCCTTTCCGGGCAGACCTTCGTCTACAAAGGCATGCTGACCACCCCGCAGCTCAAGGCGTTCTACCTTGACCTGCAAGACGAGCGGGTGACCAGCGCGCTGGGCATCGTGCACTCCCGGTTCTCGACGAACACCTTCCCGTCGTGGCCGTTGGCGCACCCGTTCCGGCGCATCGCCCACAACGGCGAGATCAACACCGTCACCGGCAACGAGAACTGGATGCGCGCCCGCGAGGCGTTGATCGGCACCGATGCGTTCGGCTCGCCGGGCGACGTCGAGAAGCTGTTCCCGATCTGCACCCCGGGTGCGTCGGACACCGCCCGCTTCGACGAGGTGCTCGAACTCCTGCACCTCGGCGGCCGCAGCCTCGCGCACGCGGTGCTGATGATGATCCCGGAGGCGTGGGAACGCCACGAGTCGATGGACCCGGCGCGCCGAGCCTTCTACCAGTACCACTCGTCGCTGATGGAGCCGTGGGACGGGCCGGCGTCGATGACGTTCACGGACGGGACCGTGGTGGGTGCGGTGCTCGACCGCAACGGCCTTCGGCCGTCCAGGATCTGGGTGACCAGCGACGGGCTGGTGGTGATGGCCTCGGAGGCCGGTGTGCTCGACCTCGACCCGGCGACCGTGGTGCGCCGGATGCGGCTGCAGCCGGGCCGGATGTTCCTGGTGGACACCACGCAGGGCCGCATCGTCGACGACGAGGAGATCAAGGCCGAGCTGGCCGCCGAGCAGCCGTACCAGGAGTGGCTGGACGGCGGACTGGTCGCACTCGAGGAGCTGCCGCAGGGCCCGTACGTGCGGATGCCGCATCATCGGATCGTGTTGCGCCAGTTGGTGTTCGGCTTCACATACGAGGAGCTGAGCGTGCTCGTCGCGCCGATGGCGCGCACCGGTGCCGAGCCGCTCGGCTCGATGGGCACCGACACCCCGGTCGCGGTGCTGTCGCAGCGGGCGCGGATGCTCTACGACTACTTCCAGCAGTTGTTCGCACAGGTCACCAATCCGCCGCTGGACGCGATCCGCGAGGAGGTGGTGACCAGCCTGCAGGGCGTCATCGGCCCGGAGGGCGACCTGCTGTCCCCGGACCAGAACTCGTGCCGCCAGATCGTGCTGCAGCAGCCGATTCTGCGGAACCACGAGCTGGCGAAGCTCGTCAATCTCGACCCGGACGCCGAGATCAACGGCCGCACGCACGGCATGCGCACCAAGGTGATCCGCTGCCTTTACCCGGTGGCCAAGGGCGGTCCCGGCCTGAAGGCCGCGCTGGACGACGTGCGCGCGCAGGCATCGGCGGCGATCGCCGATGGGGCGCGCATCATCGTGCTGTCCGACCGCGAGTCCGACGAGAAGCTGGCGCCGATCCCGTCGCTGCTGTCGGTCGCCGCGGTGCACCACCACCTGGTCCGCGAGCGGTCCCGCACGCTGGCTGGCCTGGTGGTCGAGTCGGGTGATGCCCGCGAGGTGCACCACATGGCCGCGCTGATCGGCTTCGGCGCCGCGGCGATCAACCCGTACATGGCGTTCGAGTCGATCGAGGACATGCTCGACCGCAAGGTGATCATCGGCCTGGACCGCGAGAAGGCGCTTGCGAACTACGTCAAGGCCGCCGGCAAGGGCGTGCTGAAGGTGATGTCCAAGATGGGCATCTCGACACTGGCGTCCTACACCGGCGCCCAGCTCTTCCAGGCCGTCGGCATCTCCCAGCCCGTGCTCGACGAGTACTTCGCCGGCCTGACATGCCCGACCGGCGGCATCGACCTCGACGACATCGCCGCCGATGTCGCGAGCCGGCATGCGCTGGCGTTCCTGGCGCGCCCCGAGGAGCGCGCGCACCGCGAACTCGAGGTGGGCGGCGAGTACCAGTGGCGTCGCGAAGGTGAATACCACTTGTTCAACCCGGACACGGTGTTCAAGCTGCAGCACGCCACCCGCACCGGGCAGTACGACATCTTCAAGGAATACACGAATCTCGTCGACGACCAGTCCGAGCGGATGGCATCGCTGCGCGGGCTGCTGCGGTTCCGCGACAGAACGCCGGTGCCGCTCGAGGAGGTCGAACCCGCCAGCGAGATCGTCAAGCGGTTCTCGACGGGCGCGATGAGTTACGGGTCGATCTCCGCTGAGGCGCACGAGACGCTGGCGATCGCGATGAACCGCCTCGGCGGTCGCTCGAACTGCGGTGAGGGCGGCGAGGACGTCCGCCGCTTCGAGCGTGACGAGAACGGCGACTGGCGGCGAAGCGCGGTCAAGCAGGTGGCTTCCGGCAGGTTCGGCGTCACGTCGCACTACCTGACCAACTGCACCGACCTCCAGATCAAGATGGCGCAGGGCGCGAAACCCGGTGAGGGCGGCCAGCTCCCGGGCGGCAAGGTGTACCCGTGGATTGCCGACGTGCGGCACTCGACGCCTGGAGTCGGGTTGATCTCGCCGCCGCCGCACCACGACATCTACTCGATCGAGGACCTGAAGCAGCTGATCCACGACCTGAAGAACTCCAACCCGCAGGCCCGCGTGCATGTGAAGCTGGTCTCCGAGGTCGGCGTCGGCACCGTCGCGGCAGGTGTGTCCAAAGCGCACGCCGATGTGGTGCTGATCTCCGGGCATGACGGCGGCACCGGCGCAACGCCGCTGACGTCGATGAAACACGCGGGCGCGCCCTGGGAGCTCGGCCTGGCCGAGACCCAGCAGACGCTGCTGCTCAACGGCTTACGTGATCGCATCGTCGTGCAGGTCGACGGCCAGCTCAAGACGGGTCGCGACGTGATGATCGCGACACTGCTCGGTGCGGAGGAGTACGGGTTCGCGACCGCGCCGCTGGTGGTGTCGGGGTGCATCATGATGCGGGTGTGTCACCTCGACACCTGCCCGGTCGGTGTGGCGACCCAGAACCCGGAGCTGCGCAAGCGGTATAACGGCAAGCCCGAGTTCGTCGAGAACTTCTTCATGTTCATCGCCGAGGAGGTGCGGGAGTACCTGGCGCAGTTGGGCTTCCGGAGCATCAACGAGGCCGTCGGCCAGGTCGGCGCGCTGGACACTACGGTGGCCGCCGAGCACTGGAAGGCGCATAAGCTGGACCTGTCGCCGGTGCTCCACGAGCCCGAGTCGGCGTTCATGAACCAGGACCTGTACTGCAGCTCGCGCCAGGACCACGGTTTGGACAAGGCGCTGGATCAGCAGCTGATCGTGATGAGCCGCGAGGCGCTGGATCAGCAGAAGCACGTCAAATTCTCGACCGCGATCTCCAATGTCAACCGCACGGTGGGCACGATGCTCGGCCACGAGCTCACCAAGGCCTATGGCGGCCAAGGACTTCCCGACGACACCATCGACATCACGTTTGACGGGTCGGCCGGTAACAGCTTCGGCGCGTTCGTACCGAAGGGCATCACGCTGCGGGTGTACGGCGACGCCAACGACTACGTCGGTAAGGGGCTGTCCGGTGGCCGCATCGTGGTGCGCCCTGCCCGCAACGCCCCGGATGGCTATGTGGCCGAGGACAACATCATCGGCGGCAACGTGGTCCTGTTCGGCGCCACCGGCGGCGAGGCGTTTCTGCGGGGCCAGGTCGGCGAGCGGTTCGCGGTGCGCAACTCCGGCGCGCACGCGGTGGTGGAGGGCGTCGGCGATCACGGCTGCGAGTACATGACGGGTGGCAAGGTCGTGATCCTGGGCTCCACCGGCCGCAACTTCGCGGCCGGCATGTCCGGCGGCGTGGCCTACGTGTACGACCCGAAGAACGTGCTGCCCGACCATCTGAACCCGGAGATGGTCGAGCTCGAGGAACCGGATGACGGCGACTTCGAGTGGCTGCACCAGATGTTGACCAAGCACGTCGACGCCACCGATTCGGCGCCCGGCACGCGGATCCTGTCGCACTGGCCGACCGAGCGTCGGCGGTTCGTGAAGGTGATGCCACGCGACTACAAGCGGGTGCTGGAGGCGATCGCGGAAGCCGAGCAGAACGGCACCGACGTCGATGCGGCGATCATGGCGGCGGCGCATGGCTGATCCCGCTGGCTTCCTGAAGCATCGCCAGCGAGAGTTGCCCAAGCGGAGGCCGATTCCGCTACGGATCCTCGACTGGAAAGAGGTATACGACGACTTCGACCATTCCGCGTTGCGTGTTCAGGCGTCGCGCTGCATGGACTGCGGAGTCCCGTTCTGTCACAACGGTTGTCCGCTCGGTAACCTGATCCCCGAGTGGAACGACCTGGTGCGCACCGACCGCTGGCGCGACGCCACCGACCGGTTGCACGCCACCAACAACTTCCCGGAGTTCACCGGCCGGCTGTGCCCCGCGCCGTGCGAGGCGTCCTGCGTGCTGGGCATCAATCAGGACCCGGTGACGATCAAGCAGGTCGAGGTCGAGATCATCGACAACGCCTTCGAGCAGGATTGGGTACGGCCGGTGCCGCCGCAGGTGTTGACGGGCAAGGCCGTTGCGGTCGTCGGTTCCGGTCCCGCGGGTCTGGCGGCGGCACAGCAGCTGACCCGGGCGGGGCACTCGGTGACGGTATTCGAGCGCGACGACCGGATCGGGGGTCTGCTGCGCTACGGCATCCCGGAATTCAAGATGGAGAAGCGCCACATCGACCGTCGCCTCGCCCAGATGGAGGCCGAGGGCACCGTGTTCAAGGCCGGGGTCAACGTCGGCGTCCACCTCACCGCCGACCGGCTGCGCGCCGACTTCGATGCGGTCGTGCTGGCCGGCGGCGCGACCGCGTGGCGAGACCTGCCGATTCCGGGCCGCGACCTGGACGGCATCCACCAGGCCATGGAGTTCCTGCCGTGGGCGAACCGTGTTCAGCAGGGCGACGACGTTCTTGGCCCTGACGGGGAGCCGCCGATCACCGCCAAGGGCAAGAAGGTGATCATCATCGGCGGCGGCGACACCGGCGCGGACTGTCTGGGTACGGTTCACCGGCAGGGCGCCACCGAGGTGCACCAGTTCGAGATCATGCCGCGACCCCCGGACTCCCGCGCGGACTCGACGCCGTGGCCGACCTACCCGTTGATGTTCCGGGTGTCGTCGGCCCATGAAGAAGGCGGCGACCGGGTGTTCTCGGTGAACACCGAGGAGTTCGTCGGCGGCGACGGCCGGGTCGCGGGGCTGCGTGCGCACGAGGTACGCACCGAGGCAGGCAAATTCGTCAAGGTCGACGGCACCGATTTCGAGTTGGAAGCGGACCTGGTGCTGCTGGCCATGGGCTTTGTCGGTCCGGAGCGCGAGGGCCTGTTGACCGACCTCGGCGTCGAGATCACCGACCGCGGCAACGTCGCGCGCGATCAGCGCTTCGCCACCAACGTGCCCGGCGTGTTTGTCGCCGGCGACATGGGCCGCGGGCAGTCGCTGATCGTCTGGGCGATTGCCGAGGGCCGCGCGGCGGCAGCGGGGGTGGACGACTACCTGATGGGTGTGACGGCACTGCCGGCACCGATCAAGCCCACCGCGGTACCTCAGCGATAGTTCCGTTTCGTCCTCAGGCGACGAGTTGGCCGCCAAACTCTCGACACACGGTTGAGAGTTTTTGGCGCGCCTACCAAAGTTTGCCGTAATTCGGGTGTTCAATGTCTACACGTCGGTGGTGTGGGGTACCCTTACCACTGCGTAAATTTTGAAACTGGTTCACCGCAGGAGTTGTCATGATGCACCTCAACCCGTCACCGCGGTCTCTGGTGGGTCGAATTGCCTGGTCATGGTTCCGGCATCCCGTGAAAAGCCGCGAGTTCCCGGCCAAGCACGAGCGCCTGGCGACTGCCGACGAGGTGCTGCGCTACGGCGTTTGAGGCAACGTGGCGACGCGCGGCCTGACCGCAGCCGATGCGGTAACGCTGCTTTGCTGACCGTTATCGATCCGTTATCGGTCGGTGATATCACGGGCAGAAAAACGGGCAAAAAGTAGTCTGGAAACGGTGGCCCGGGCGGATGCAGTTGTTGATCGACCATGATGTCCGCGACGACGCCGTAGTGGTGAGGGTCGAGGGCGAAATAGATTCGGGCACCATTGACGAATTCAGCTCGTATCTGATGACCGCGCTGAGTGTGGCATCGAGCCACCCGGCTCGACTGCTGGCCGTCAACCTTCAAGACATCGCGTTCTTCGGAAGCGCGGGTATGAATGCCGTGCTCAGCTGCTATGAGCGCGGACTGAGCCAACAGACGACGGTGCGCCTGGTCGCCAACCACCGTGCGGTGGTTCGTCCGATCGAGCTGATGAATCTCGACACCGTCCTCGCGCTGTACCCCAGCGAGGCCGCGGCGCTGAACCTCCACGACACTCCCAAGCAGCCATGACCGGAGTGCCGCCCCGGGTTCTCGCGCAGATCAGCTGGTAGAGCCGCTGATCCCGGACGGCTCAGCCGAGCAGTTCCGATTCCCTGATCGCTTCCGCGAGTGGCTGCAACATCGCCGGGTCGTGCGGCGCCGGCAAGTAGATGATCGCCAGGTCCAGTCCTTCCGCCCCGAGCGCGGCCGCCTCGGCCACCGCCTTGGCGTAGTCGCGATCCTCGCCGAGCCGTACGTGCGCGGACGTCATGATCTCCTTCGGGTCGCGCCCGATGTCGGCGCAGTGCGAGGCGAGCACGTCACGCTTGTGGGCGAACTCCTGGGGCGTTCCGCCGACGAAGTTCCAGTGCTGCGCATATTTCGCGGTGATCCGCAGCGTGCGCTTCTCGCCGCTGCCGCCGATGCAGATCGGCGGGTGCGGCCGCTGCGGGCCCTTCGGCTCGTTGTACGCGGCCTTGAGCTGGTAGTACTTCCCGTCGAAGTCGGTGGTCTTCTGAGACAGCAGGCCGACCAGGACCTGGCAGGCTTCCTCGAAACGGTCGAACCGCTCCTTGACCGTGCCGAGCTCGATGCCGTATGCGCCCGATTCCTCCTCATTCCAGCCGGCGCCGATGCCCAGCTCGAGGCGGCCGTCGGACACGATGTCCAGCGCCGCGGCCATGTTGGCGAGCACCGCGGGGTGCCGGTAGTGGATGCCCGTGACGAGCGTGCCGAGCCGCAGCCGCTGGGTGGCCTGCGCGAGCGCGGTCAGCGTGGTCCAGCCCTCGAGACACGGCCCTGCCGGGTCCGCGAAGATGGGATAGAAGTGGTCGAATGTCCAGCCGGACTCGTAGACGTCGATGTCGTCGGCCTCGCGCCAGACGGCGAGCATGTCGGACCAGGTGGTGTTTTGCGGTGAGGTTTTGAAGGCGAATCGCACCCGGCCGAGGATAGTCACTCACCCCGGGCAGACTGGAGACCCGCACACTGGAGACCATGGACCCGGTAGCCGCGCTGCGTGAGATCGCGTACTACAAGGACCGCGCGCGTGCGGAACCCCGCCGAGTAATGGCGTACCGGCGCGCCGCCGACGTGATAGCGGCGCTCGACGACGCCGAACGCGACCGGCTCGGTCAGACGAACGGCTGGCAGCGGCTCTCCGGCGTGGGCCCGAAGACCGCGGCGGTGATCGCACAGGCCTGGTCGGGTGCGGTTCCGGAGATCCTGCTCGAATTACGTGCGGGTGCAACGGACTTGGGTGGCGCTGAGATCCGGACCGCGCTACGCGGTGATCTTCATCTTCATTCCAACTGGTCCGACGGCTCGGCGCCGATCGACGAGATGATGCACGCGGCCAAGAAGCTCGGGCACGAGTACTGCGCGCTGACCGACCATTCGCCGCGGCTGAAGATCGCGAACGGGCTGTCGCCGGAGCGGCTGCGCGCGCAGCTCGACGTGATCGACGAGCTGAGGGAGCAGGTCGCGCCGATGCGCATCCTCACCGGCATCGAGGTCGACATCCTCGACGACGGGTCGCTCGATCAGGAACCCGGGCTGCTGGAGCGGCTCGACGTGGTGGTGGCCAGCGTCCACTCGAAGCTCTCGATGGACGAGGGGTCGATGACCCGCCGAATGGTGCGGGCAGTCTCGAATCCGCTCACCGATGTCCTCGGGCACTGCACGGGACGCCTGGTCGCCGGCGACCGCGGTCTGCGCCCGGAGTCGAAATTCGACGCGGAGAAGGTGTTTACCGCCTGTCGCGACCACGGCACCGCGGTGGAGATCAACTCGCGGCCGGAGCGTCGCGACCCGCCGCGCCGGCTGCTGGATCTGGCGCTGGGGATCGGCTGCTTGTTCTCCATCGACACCGATGCGCACGCCCCCGGCCAGCTCGAGTTCCTGGCCTACGGCGCGCAGCGGGCGCTTGACGCCGGCGTGCCCGCTGAACGGATCGTCAACACATGGCCTGCGGAGCTGCTGCTGGCTTGGCGCCACGGCCGACGGTGACCTCCCCGAAGTCATCGGCGAGCTCCCGGTCGGCCAGTTCGACGGCGCGAGAGATCACCCGGGCGCCGACCAGGCAGGCCAGGGCCGCAGCCGCACGATCCCGATCACCGTATTGGCCGGTCAGGACGTCGATGAATTCGCTGATTCCCTTGGCGTAAGTCGCGCCCAGCGGTCCGTTGCCCTTCGCCGATTCGCAGAGCATCGCCGCCGACAGGCACGCGCCGAAGTCCGCGTCCTGGGCGCGCTGTGGCAGCGCGTCATCCCGCAACGAGCTCATGGCCTGCGCGAACGACGTGCTGCACGCCTCGATCACGAGTTCTTCCTTCGACCTGAAGTGGTTGTAGAACCCGCCGTGGGTGAAGCCCGCATCACCCATCACCTCGGCGACACCGACCGCGTCGACGCCCCGTTGGCCGAACAATCGCATGGCGCTGTCGATGATCCGCTGCCGATTGAGTTCCGCTTGCTTCCTGGTTACCCGCATCCCCAGTGCCTCCCGTCTTACCGACAAAGCGATTACCCAGCAAACGGCCGAGTCATGCGTGCCGGCGGTAGCTAATCTGGCAGGTGCGGCATCTCGAGTCCGGTATCGCGGCCGAGCAGCACGCCTCGGCTGACCGCGGCGGTGCCGTAGCGTCGCCGGACCCGGTCGACGGCGATGTCCAGCGCCATGGAATCGACTGACGCGTGAAATGGCAACTCGAGCTGCTGAGCACCGAAGCGGTCGATGTTCGCCACGCTGAACCCGATCATCGTCAGGCCGCGCTCCGCGATGAGCGGGCCGCAGCCAGACACCAACTCGCGCGCCGCGGCGAGCAGCGGTTCCGTCGACGATGTGGCCCGCGGCAGGGTGCGCGAACGCGTGGCGCGGCCGAAGTCGTCGAAGCGCATTCGCAGCACGACGGTCCGGCCGGTTCTTCCCGCGGTCCGCATGCGCCTGGTGATCCTGTCGACGAGGGTGACGACGGTCGCGTCGACCTCCGCGGGAGCGTGCCGGCCGTGGCCGAGTGCGCGTTGCGCGCCGACCGACCGGCGGCGCACGCCCGTTTGCACGCGTCGTGCATCGATGTTGTGCGACAACGCAAACAGCCGATGGCCCATCGCACGGCCGACCAGCGACGCCAGCATGGGTTCGCCGAGTTCGGCCACGTCGGCGACCGTCTCGATGCCGTGTGCGTCCAGCTTGTCGGCCGTCACCGCGCCCACGCCCCACAGCAGGCGCACCGGCAGTGGGTGCAGGAACTCCAGCTCGCGATCGGGCGGAACCAGCAGCAGCCCGTCGGGCTTGGCCACCTGGCTGGCGACCTTCGCGAGGAATTTGGTGCGGGCGATCCCGACCGTGATCGGCAGTCCGACCCTGTCGGCGACATCGGCTCGCAACGTGGCCGCGATGCTCACGGGCGTGCCGGCGATCCTGCGCAGTCCGCCGACGTCGAGGAAGGCCTCGTCCACCGACAGCGGCTCGACCAGGGGCGTGGTGTCGCGGAAGACGTCGAACACCGCGTCGGACGCCTCACTGTAGGCGGGCATGCGGGGCGGGACCACGACCGCGTGCGGGCAGAGGCGCAGGGCCTGCCGCCCGCCCATCGCGGTGCGGACGCCGTACGCCTTCGCCTCGTAACTGGCGGCGAGTACCACCCCGCCGCCGACGATCACTGGCCGCCCGCGCAGCAGGGGATCGTCACGCTGCTCGACCGACGCGTAGAACGAGTCGAGGTCTGCGTGCAGGATCACGGCCTCTCCCGGCACGGACACATGGTCGCACCAGGGGCCGACAACTACTGCGACCCGTAGATGCTCGTCAGCCAGATGTGGGTCAGAGTGTCGACGACCCGTTCGTAATCGACGGACGGTTGTTCGGATGCAAGCGCCGCGAGCATCGCCCGCTCATTCATCAGGTTGAGAGAGACGGCGAGGTCATCGGCGGGGATGGTCTCGGGCGCGGCGCCGCGCTCGCGCTCAGCGGTGATCAAGGCAGCCGTGCGGTCGATCCACTTCCGCATCAATGTCAACCACACCTCACGGAACTCAGAGCCGGGAGCCAGCGCCGGGTATCCCGCACGAGCGACCCATCGGTGTGATCCGAACGCCTCGAAAAACGTGTCGATCGCGACTCGCCAGCCTAGTGCGGGGTCCGCCGGAAAGCTGTCCCGAAGCGTGTCGATCTTCGACTCGACCTCTTGCACGACTCGATCCAGGAGCGTCATAAGCACCGCGTCTTTCGACGCGAAGTAGAAGTAAAAGGTGGGCCTGGAGATGCCGGCCCCCTTTGCGAGATCGTCCACCGAAATATCGGTGAGGGGCCGCTCAGCGAGCAGCCGCTCGGCAGTCAGCAGGATCGCCGACTCGCGGTCATCGCCCGACGGGCGCGACGACCGGCGACCCCGAGACGGGCTCCCCTGAACCGGCAACGCGGGCGACGTCATGACCAGTACTTTACTGCATGTCGATGTCTTCAACAGCGCGTTGACTGACTCGACACGATGTTGATACCGTTGGTCCCATGATCGAACATCTCGATGTGGTGATCGTCGGGGCCGGCATCTCCGGCATCAGCGCGGCGTGGCACCTGCAGGACCGTTGCCCGACGAAGAGCTACACGATCCTCGAGTCGCGCGCGAATCTCGGCGGCACCTGGGATCTGTTCAAGTATCCCGGCATCCGGTCGGACTCCGACATGTTCACGCTGGGCTTCCGGTTCAAGCCGTGGACGTCGGAGAAGGCCATCGCCGACGGCCCGTCGATCATGGCGTACCTCAAGGAGGCCACCGCCGAGTTCGGCATCGACAAGCACATCCGCTACCGGAACAAGGTGCTCGCCGCCGACTGGTCTGACGATGACAACCAATGGACGGTGCGGGTCGACCGGGACGGCGAGGAAGTCGAGATAACCGCCTCGTTCCTGTTCGCGACAACCGGTTATTACAACTACGACGAGGGTTACACGCCGGACTTCCCCGGCGCCAGGGACTTCGGCGGCACCATCGTGCACCCACAGCACTGGCCGGCGGACCTCGATTATCAGGGTAAACGGGTCGTCGTGATCGGCAGCGGTGCCACTGCGGTGACCTTGATTCCGGCGCTGGCCAATTCAGGGGCCGGCCACGTGACGATGCTGCAACGGTCGCCGACGTACATCGGCTTGCTTCCCGACATCGATCCGTTCGCGGTGCGGACCCTGAAGATGCTGCCGCCCAAACTCGCGTCCGTGCTGAACCGCTGGAAGTGGATTGGCCACCAGTCCGCGGTGTACCGGATCAGCCGACGGTTCCCGAACTTCATGCGCAAGGCGTTGATGACCATGGCGGAACGGCGCCTGCCGGACGGCTACGACGTCGAGAAGCATTTCGGGCCGCGGTACAACCCGTGGGATGAGCGACTGTGCCTGGCGCCCAACGGTGATCTGTTCCGGACCATTCGCGACGGCAAGGCCGACGTCGTCACCGACACCATCGAACGGTTCACCAAGACCGGGATCAAGCTGCACTCGGGCGAAGCGCTCGAAGCCGACATCATCATCACCGCAACGGGTTTGAACCTGCGACTGTTCGGGGGCGCGGCGATTCTTCGCAACGGTGTGCCGGTGGACCTCACCGAATCGATGACCTACAAGGGCATGATGCTGTCCGGGCTGCCGAACATGGCGTTCACCATCGGCTACACCAACGCCTCGTGGACGCTCAAGGCCGACCTGGTGTCCGAATTCGTTTGCCGTGTCCTCAATTACATGGATGCCAACGGTTACGACACAGTGCTGCCGCAACATCCGGGCGACTCGGTCGAGGAGCGTCCGCTGATGGACTTCACCCCCGGCTACGTGTTGAGGGCGCTCGACACCCTGCCGAAAGCGGGCTCGCGGACACCGTGGCGGCTCAAGCAGAACTATCTGCTGGACCTGCGGCTGATCCGGCACGGCAAGGTGGAGGACACCGCGCTGCAGTTCTCCAGGCATGCTGTCACCGTCAGCGCCGCCGCGGGCTGACCCCGTCAGCTACCCCGTCGGCTACCCGACGACGACGATCCCGTCGTCATCGCTGTAAGCGATTTCGCCTGGCACGAAACGGATTCCGCCGAACTCGACCTCGATGTCGCGCTCACCCGCGCCGGTCTTTGTGCCCTTGCGGGGGTTCGTACCCAGTGCCTTGATGCCGATGTCGATGGAGCGCAGCGTGCCGGCGTCGCGCACGGCGCCGTTGACGATGAGGCCGGCCCAGCCGTTGGTGTGGCCCATGCCCGCGATCACGTCGCCGACGAGCGCGGTGTGCAGCGACGCGCCTCCGTCGATTACCAGCACGCCGCCGTCGCCGGGCTCCGAGAGCACGGATTTGAGCAGCGCGTTGTCCTCGAAGCAACGGACGGTGTGGATCGGGCCCGCGAACATCGATCGCCCACCGAACTGGCGGAACTGAATGTCACAGCTGCGGACGTCGGCACCGATGTCGTCGACAAGGTCTGCAGTGGCGCGGGGTGCTATCACTCGCCCGATAGCAGCCGCCGGAGCAGCAGGATGGCCAGCAGCGCCACCGCCGCGGCGACGACTATCGGGACCCGCCCACCGGAACCGGGCACGCGAGCGATCGCACTGCCCAGGCTGTCGCCCGCGGTGTCGACCGCGCGTCTGGCCTGCGCGGCCGCGTCGTCGGCGCCGAACTGAGTTTCACCGTTTGTGTCGGCAAGTGTCGCCGACAATGTGTCGCTTGCACCAAGAGCAGACACCGCGACAGGTTCGGGCTACCGCGCGGCGCCGCTGGCGGCGGTGGTGCGGGTCGGGGCGGCGGCGGTGGTGGCGGAGGCGGCACAGCTGCCTTGGCGGCCTTCTTAGCCGCCGCCTTCGTGCCCTTGGTAGCCTTGCCGGCCTTCTTAGCGGCCGCTTTTTTAGCCGCCGGTTTTTTAGCCGCCGCCTTCTTTGTCGGCTTCTTCGCAGCCTTGGCGGCAGCCTCGGCGGGACCGTTCTCGGCGGGCGGCTTCTGCTCCGATGCGGGTGGATCGGCGGCCGGCGGGGTGGTGTCGCGCGGCTCGTCCGGTCGATCCTGCTCGTCTGCCATGGGGCTGCTCCTTCGCAGTTTCTCGCAGGGTACCCATCATGCCAGCGACCGCTGCGGCGTCCTATCCGGTCACCGCGAGCGCCGCCGCCATCGTCAACGCGGCGACCATCAGCACAAGCTCGGCGGCAGACCGGCTCTGCGAAAGGCCGGCGCTCGCCTGGTGCCTGCGTGCGGCGGGCAGCCAACCGGTGCGATTGCGCCAAGCCAGCACCACCAGCGCGATAGCCAGCACAACCTTGGCCATCAGCACCCGGCCGTACCCGCTGGCGTACCAGCGTGCCGGCGTGCCGGCAGCGAGCACGGCCCCGAGTGCGCCGCTCGCCAGCAGCACGGTCACGCAGACCAGGGCCAGCTGCGCGAATCTGGGCAGCACCCGGGCCCATTGGCCGCGGTGTGTGACCGTGACCGCCAGCGCCGCCAAGCTGCCGCACCACGCCGCGGCGGCCAGTACGTGGAGCGCGACCGCGACTGCGCCCCAAGGACTCTCGGACAGGTGGCCGCTGACCGCACGCGCCGCGATGCCGACCGCCGCCGCGCCCGCCGCGGTTACCGCCAGCGGCGGGGAACGGCTGCCGCTGGCCGCGACCGCGCATACCACCGCCGCGGCGCCGATGCTGAGCAGGCCGGCCCGCCCGGCGACCGTCTGGAGCGTGAAGTCTCCCACCGTGCGGACGGGCAGGCCCAGTGGTGGCACCGCCGCGGTTTCGGCGGCGGTGAGGAGTTGGCGCAGCAGCTCGGCGACCAGCCATGCCGCGCTGACCGCGATGAGCGGGCCGGCGGCCCTGGCGGCGAGTTCGGCGCGCCGGCGGCCTGCCTCCAGCGCCGGGACGATCGCCAGCCCGAGGGTTCCCACCGCAGCGCAGTCGGCCAGCGCACGCACCGCCGCCGCCGCGGGCGCCGCCTGCGGGTACGCGATGGCATACGCGACGACCGAGGTGACGGCAAGCGTCGCCAGCCCGCCCGTCAGGACCGTCGCGGTCCGCATCTCAGCGGCGCTTTGCCCGGCGCAACGCCCACCCCGCCGCGATCACGATGACCGCGGCGCCCCCGGCGACGAACGGCCACACCGGGATTCCGCCGGTCGCGGCTGCGCTCCACGTACTGGCCGCCGCGGGCGGGCCGGGCGTGCCGGACCCGGGTGTCGTCAACTCGAACGCCCACGACCCCGTCACCACGTGTCCGTCCGCCGACGTCACCCGGTAGTTGACGGTGTAGGAGCCCGCCGGACCGAGCGGCCGCAGCGCCACGGTGACCACCGCACCGTCCACCCGCGGGTCGCCGGTGGACCACAGGTTGGCGTCGGGGCCGACCACGGTCATCGCGGCGAACGCCGTCTGTAGCGGCTCGTTGAACGTCGCGCTGACCTGCGCCGGGCCCCTGCTCAGCTGCGCCCCCCTGGCCGGATCGGTGGCGATGAGCACGCCGTGTGCCGACGCGACCGGCGCAAGCGCGATCGCGACGGCCACCAGCCCGGCCAGCAGGGCAGCGAACCTCATGACCGGCGGCGGACCAATGTGAGCGTGACCGCGACGGCGCCGACGACCAGAGCCGCGATGGCGAGCCACCGGGCGGTGTCGTCGGGGTGCGACGGAGACGCTGCGGGGGTTTTGGCCAGGGTCAGCGTTGGGACCGGATGGTCCGGTTCACCGCCACCGGGCAGCGGCCCCTGATTCCAGTTCACCACACTTCCGTCCGAGTATGACTGTGCCGCGGGGAAACTGACCTTGTCGGTCTGGGGGAGTTTCAGCGACACCCGGAATAGCGCGAACTGGTCGGGCGGGATGCCGGCGCCGGGGTTGGCGGTCCACGTCACCGACCGTACGGTTCCGGCGCCGAGATCGCGGTCGAGTTTGACCGTCCACCCCGGCACCAGCTCACCCGCCGCAGATGTTCCCGCAGGGAGGGTGACAGCCAATTGCGTTGTGAGCGAACCATTTTCGGACTCGTTTGGCACCTGGAAGGTGACCAGGGTCTCCTCACCCGGAACCGTTTCGTCAGCGTCCACGTGCACGTGGGCTGACGCGGTCGGGATGCCCGCGAGCAGCCCGGCGGTCAAGGCCGCGGCTGTCAGCGCGACCAGAATCAGGGCGCGCTGAAGCGCCCGGGAAATACGTGTCATTTTCTTGTGGCTTTCTCGTCGTCGTGGCGTTCGGGTCAGCTGAGCACGCCGACCGGTGGGCCGCGATGCGACACCGACGCCGCCAGCAGAAGCATCGACTGCAACGGCTGGTCGGAGTTCGTCGTCTCGACGACTACGGCTTCGGGTGGCCACGACGACGGCGCGGTGAGCGCGCGCACCGCAGTCGACAGCGCCCGGCACAGTCGGTCGCCGGCGGCGATGAGCAGTGCACCAACGGCCACCGCCGCGGCATGGGCACAGACCATCAACGGTGTCGGCTCCCCTGCCACCGCGCCGTGCGAATGGGAGGCGGCCAACACCAGGTGGGCGAGGATTTGACCCACGGCAAGCAGCGCGATCAACCCCGGGGCGCCACGGGCCCGCTGGGTGCTTGCCGAAAGGGCGCCCAGGGTGCCCGCGAGCAGGGCGGCCAGCGTGACACCGGCGCCCGATGGCGGCCCGTCGGCGAGCGCGTGCGCGCCGACCGCCAGCGCCACGGTGAGCAGCGCCGCCGACGCGGCGCGCCAGCGGGCGGACGGGTCGGGCCGGCGCATGGGAATCAGTGCAGACCCAGGCGGGCCAGCAGGTCGGCGTCGATGCCGTCCAACTCCGCGGCGATCGCCGCATGCGCGGCGCGGCGACGATCCGACGGCATGCCGTCTGCGGCGGTGACGGCGGCGGACAGGTCTTTGATCCGGTCGGTGATCGCGGCGACGAACTGTTTGGTCTCGGAGTCCTTCGGGTTCTTCTCGGCCACCAATCGCACAGACTGTTCGGCCGCCGCGATTCGCCCGGACAGCCGCGCGCCCTGTGCCGAGAACCTGCCAACCTCGCCCAGCGGAACCCCGAACCGGTCAGCCCGTCGCTCGTCCAGCCAGCCGCGCGCGCCGACCGCCACCCGGTACGCGATGGGCACGACGACGGGCGCGAGCAGCCGCGTCACCGTCAACGTGCGACGGATCCGCGTCGGCGACAACAGCTTTCCTTCGCGGGCCGCCTTCAGGTTGGTGTCGGCGACCTTCAACGTGGCCTTGTCGCTGTCACGCTGCGCCTTGAATTGAGCGCGCAGCGCCTTGTCGGCCGAGCGCTCCGCGGACTCGATCCGGCGCTTCTCGTTGCGCGCCGCGTATCTGGCGTCCAGTTTTGCCCGCCGTTTCATCGCACGTGCCTCCGCGCGCCGGGTCGCTCGGCTCTTGCGCTTGCTGAACAGGCCCATCCCGGCTCGCCTCCTGGTCGGCTCGTCGACACACTGCAGTTGGTGGACCCACACTATCGCCCGCTGGTGGGACGGCATTTGTGGTGTCGTTGGGGGCCGTCCCGATTTGGCAGATGTGGTATTTGCGATCGGTACAGATGTGCGACAATGAATCCAGACACCGACCTACCTGCAAATACCGCCGTTGCCGGTGTAGTGAGGAAATCGTGGAGCGGTTGCCAGTGCGTTACGCGGCCATCGTCTGCACCCTCGTGGGCGCCATGTTCATGAGCGGTGCGGGCGCCGTTGCGTTCGCTACGCCCGGTACCGACGGCGGCGACCGGCTCTAACTCCGGCGGCGACACGCAGAGCACCGGCACCGGCTCGACGGTTGGCGGCTTCCACCTGCCGAAGTTGTCGGGATTGCCTGGGTTCGGGAATTCGCCGTTCACCAAGTTCACCGTTGGCCCCATTGCACCGATGAATCTGCCGCCGGGTCCTTTCTCGCCCGATTTCGCAAGCCTGATGCTGCCGGGTCCGGCCACGCCGGGTCTTGCCGCGGCCCCGTTGGCTGCTTTCACCGTGAGGGCGCCGGTCCCGGCGGCGCCGGGGCCGGCGTTGCAAAGAAGTGGCGACACGACTCCGCCGGCCAACGTTCAGACCGCCGATCCCGGAAAGCAGTCGCCGACGATCTCACTGCTGCCGTTGGTTTCGCCTTCGGTGCCCGTCGGCCAGCCGGTCACGATCAATCCCCTGCCCGATCAGCTGCCGATCGAACTGCGCCAACCGATCGTGCCGCAGCTGCTTCCGGCCCCGCTGGTCGTGATCCTGATGGCTGTCGCCGAACGGGTTCCGCTGGCGGGTCTGGTGATTACGCCGGTGTTGACCATCGCCGACGTGGTGATACCCGCGCTGCTCTCCGATATTGTGGTGCCACCGGGCGCGGTGTTGCCCGACGGGGCGGGTCCGGGCGTGACGGCCCTGGCCAACCAGACTTCGTTCGCGCAGCAGGCAGGCGGATCGCTGCCCCCAGAGCTCGGCGTGATGGGAATGGATGTGCCCCAGGCGCCGGCGCTCCCACCCGCGCGACCGGCCTTTGAGCCGCCGCAACCGCCGCAAGCGCCGAACCCCGCTGACAGCACCACGGCGCTGAGCGCTCCGGTGGCGTTCCGGGCCGGCTACAGCGATTACCTGCGCAACGCGGGAATGGCGCAGATCACCGCGATCGCGGTGCCCGGCGCGGCGGCGATTCTGATCTTCACATTGGGCGGCGGGTTCATCGGGTATCGACAGGCTAGAGCCGGTCACGTGATCAAAGCGGAGGGGATGACCCGCTTCCTCCGCTGATCTGACGGCAGGACATCGATGATCGAAAGGGGGCGTCATGGCTGCCAGCCGCCGCGTTGCGCGGGCGGTTTCCGCCGTGCTGAATGCCGCGCCCCGGCACGGTGAGGTGTCCATGGCACGGCTGGTGCAGGCTGTCGCGGAGAGCCGCGACCGGCCGATCGAAATCCAGATGGAGGAACTGCCACCCGGCGTGTGCGGCCAGTGGCGGCAGTACGGGGACCACGACGTCTTCCTGATCCAGCAGGGGCTGCCGGCATGGGACCGCACCCTCGCGCACGAACTCGGCCACCTGGTGCTCGGGCACGAAGGCATTTCCGTGACGGATGCCGCCCGCGAAAGCACCGAGTTGGTCAGCGATGACCTCATCAGTTACATGCTGAACCAGCGGACGGGCTGCATGGGTCCGTCCGGCGAGGATGCCGAGCAGGAGGCCGAGGACTTCGCAGCGCTGCTCGGCTACCGCCTGGGACGGCTGCGCTCGGACCGGTCGTCGATCGTGCAGGTCCGCCTTGGAGAGGCGTTCGGTTGATCGTCTGGGTCATCGCCGGAATGCTCGGGGTGGCCACAGGGCTTCGGGTCGGTTGGGCTCTGGTGAACAAGCAGTCTGTGGTGAGCGCTGCGATGATGCTCGCGCTCGGCAGCCTCGGGTTCCTCGCGGCACTGAATTGGCAGCCGCTGACCCTGCTGGTCGACACCGTGGTGCATTGGCCCAACATCTCCATGGCGCTGTCTCAGATCGCGCTCACGCTGTGCGCCGCGGCCAGTTGCGTGATGATCACCACCGCCGCTTCCGGCAAGAAGCCGGGCGTCATTCGCGGGCTGGCCGTGGCCAACTACGCGATCGCGACGGTGATCGCGACGGTCAGCGTCGTGCTCTTCTTCGCCGACGGTCGTCAACCCGAGATGGCCCCGCAGGAGTATCTGCGCCGCAACCTCAACCAGCACACGTCGCTGCCGTGGCTGTTGCCGCTGCTGTACATCCTCCTCGCGCTGACGGTCGTGCTCTGGGCCGGGATGCGCTATTCCAACACCAGTCGGCGCGGTCGCGCGCTGTTCGTGTTCAGCGTCGGGATCGGACTGCTGGTGCTGACCATCGGCTTCTTTCTGCTGCGCGCCATCGGGTCCACCGAATTCGTGAACGTCGGATCGGCGATCACACTGCTGGCCTGCGCGATGCTGATCGTGGCCACCGGTTCTCTGTTGCCGAGCATCGAGGACTGGTTCGGCGCGCGCCGGGAAATGCGGACCATTCAACCGCTGCTGCGCGAGCTGTGTTTTCGGCAACCCGAAGTGGGTGTGGGCGTCAGACCGAGCGGCCCGCTGGGCTTCCAGGTGGCGGAGCAGATGTCGTTGATCTCCGACGGACTTTTCCTGGAGGCGACAGAAGCGCATGCGGCCGCGCGCGGGGGCACGCTCTCGACGGCAGATCGGAAACCCCCGAGCGTCGGCCCCGATGAGCAGGCGCGCAAGGTTGCCGAATGGATCTATGACGGTCGCCAAAGCGGTGACACGACGGCACGCTTCCCCGGTCTTGCCTGGCTGCGACAGCCCGAGGGTTACTCAGACCGTGAGTGGATCCTGGAGATCTCGCGCCAGTACTACGACCTCACCACGAGCGGCCGGCGAGCCGGCCCTACCGCTAACACGCAGAAGTTCACAGGCCGGCGGACGGACGCCCGGTCGGGCTAACTGTCGAGGTGTTCCTTGCGGCGGAGTTCCTCGGCGCGGGCGACGAGATCGTCCTTGGCTGCCGGGGACAAGCCGACAGTGCGCGCCGCAATGCGCCGCACGCCTTCGTCGCGCATGTCCGCGAGCCAGGAGAGCTCCTGGTCCAACTTCTCGAAGTACTCGTCGTCAGTGAAGTACGCCGACTTGATACGGAAGAAGTTGGCAAGTGCGGCCATGGTGGCCGCCGACGGGTTGGTGCGATTGCCGGACCGCAGCTGAGACAGGTAGGGGGCCGACATCGTAATGCCCTCAGCCTTCAGCGCGGCGATCACCTCCGCCGACGTGTGCTGTCCTCGACCAGGGGGGTATACCGTGTCGAACAGCCGATTTAGGCGAGCCGCAAACGTCGTGCTCATTGGATAACCTCCGAAGCTGGAAGGGGGACAGAGACCGGGTTTATTTGCTGTCTATCGTAGCGAGTCTTTTGCCCGCAGCCAAGTGCAAACCGAGATAAATTATCACGAGTGTAGAATCGAGTGTAGGTAATAGCAGGTAACGGGGCTTCCCAAGCTGACAAAT
The DNA here is from genome assembly GCA_963828065.1 of uncultured Actinomycetota bacterium. GTDB lineage: Bacteria > Actinomycetota > Actinomycetes > Mycobacteriales > Mycobacteriaceae > Mycobacterium. Next base: position 783,029 of record CAWHDL010000004.1, read on the forward strand.
CGGCCGCTCGCAGGGCAACCGCGCACCAGGCTGACAAGCAAATTTCCGATTGGCAGCGGAAAAACAGGCGGTACCCGGGGTCTCGTCACTCGTGCCGAAAAAGTGTTTGTTTCCGCAAGCAACTGGCAAGCTCCGACGCAGTCCTGCCTGCTCATTTGCTGCAATAACCGCGGGCCAGAGCACTGCGCCCCGGCGGCCGCAGCGCGCAGCGATCGCGACGGCCGCCGCCAGGACGGCCGCGGATGCCGTGGCGACGACGGCCACCCAGGGCCAGCCCAGTGCGGTGTCGAACAGCAGCCACAGCCCGAAGAGGACGAATAACACACTGGCCGGCCCGTGCAGCAGGCGCTTGGGCAGTCGCCGATGCAGCAGGGCCCCGGCCGCGATCGCCAATCCGTCGGCCAGCACCATCGCGCCGGTCGCGCCGATCCACACACCCGCCCAGTTGTGGTCGCTGGCCAGCGCGACGGTCACGAGCATGGTCTTGTCGCCCAGCTCTGCCAGCACGTAGGACGAAACCACGGCCAGCAGCACGAACCGGTGCTCCGGTGCCGCGGGGGTCGGACCGCAGTCCCTGCGTCAGGCCCAGAAAGTGTCCGACCGTCACCGCCAGGCCGTGTACCAGAAAGGCGGCCACCGCCACCCCCGACAGCACCACCCACCAGCGGTGCCGCAGCGCGTACGTCATCGACATCAACTGCGACTTGTCACCCAGTTCGGCGACGAACACGATACCGAGACTGATCAGTGCGGCGGTGAGCATGTCCGACCTTTCGACGCCGTGCCCGGCAGCGCGAACACGCGCACACCGCCGGCCGCGTGCGCCAGTGTGTCGACACGACGATCGGGGGCTGATCCCCTTCGCTTACTTCGCCGACCATAGTCACTGGACTCGGTGGTTTCCAGGCGGCCGGCGAAGTTCGGACGACCGTATCGGCCGCTTCGAATCTCCCTATGCCGCAAGCAGCATGGCAAGAATTGCGGTGTCGGGATGGCTGATGGGGTCAACGCCCACCCGGCTCACCATCGATGTGACGGTGCCGTCGGCTTCGGCTTCGACCCAGGCCGCTCGATGCTCGAGACCGAGGTACGGCAATCCCGGTAAAAGCACGCAACCGGACGCCGCCCCGGTGCATTCCGGCAATGATGGAACGGTTTCCGCTGGCGGATGGAGCATCATCAGCGCCGGCGGCGTGTGGTCAGCGAAATACCCTGGGGCGAGCGCCGATTCACCGACAACCGGCCCCTCGGCGATCACCAGGCCGACGGTGCCCGGCTCGGGCTCGTCGGGCAAGTCCTCGCGGACGCCGAATATCGTTGTCGTGGAGAGCAATCCGGGCAGCGACGCCACCCGGACCGCGACGATGAGCAGCTGAGCCCATTCCTTGGTGGAATCGGGCCAGCGGCCGGAAACCACAAATCCTTTGAGCGAACCGTGTGAATGGAACGGGGCCACCTCGATGGCCCGGCCGGATTCCGTGCTCATATCCGCCGCCTCCGCCCTCGAACATCTCGAACCAGCAATGACACACCGCTGGGTCGATGGGCTCAGAATGCGGGACGACACGGTGACACGCAAGACGACACGGGTACAAACAGGGTTTGAACTCCACCCGAAATTGGCGTGACGCCGTCACCTGGGGATCGTGTCGACAGCCGACGCCCGCCAGTATCGGAACAGGACGCGACCCAGCACGACCGCCTCGCCGTATTTCCGAGAATCGTCTGTGACGAGCGGATTGTCGCCCTCGATCCACCAGCCGTCCCGGTAAGGCCGTATCGCCCGCTTGACGACGAGCAGGTCCGGTCGACTGCGGAATCGCGCGATCACCACGTCCCCCGGCCGCACTCGGCGCACCGGGTAAGCCACCAGCGCGTCACCGTCAAGCAGCGTCGGCACCATCGACGGCCCGGACACTGCGACCGCGTATGCCCGCGCCACCACCCTGCCGACCGCGGTGCCCGCGGCGACCATTGCCACCACGATCTTCATGCGCCGCACCATGGTCACAGCCGAACCGTATCGTCCCGATGACTGGCACGTCCGTCAGGAACGGCCCGAACCTCCTCCAGTTCTTCGCCGATTTGACCGGTGTTTTCACGGTAGGGTCGCCAGGGAGATCGAACACGAACGCCGTGTGTCTCCGTGCGCGGAGTGACACCCGCGCAGCCATATCCATGTTTGCGTTGACGGAGGATCGAATGCGACTGCCAAGCTTTCTCGCCCCTCACCTTGTCGTCCGTGCGCACTGCGACCTGCCTTGCGGTGTGTACGACCCGGCCCAGGCGCGGATCGAGGCCGAGTCGATCAAGGCCATTGCGGAGAAGTACCAGGCGAACGAGGACCCCGAGTTCCGCACCCGCGCGCTGATCATCAAGGAACAGCGTTCCGAACTCGTCAAGCACCACTTGTGGGTGTTGTGGACCGACTACTTCAAGCCGCCCCACTTCGACAAGTACCCCCAGCTACACCAGCTGGTGAACGAAGCGACCAAGCTCGCAGGCGCCTCCGGTACTAAGGGCTCCGTCGACCCGAAGGTTGCGCAGGATCTCCTCGACAAGATCGACGAGATCGCCAAGATCTTCTGGGAGACCAAGAAGTCCTGACCCTGGCCGCCCGCGGTCAGAGCAAAACAATGACGGCGAGGATGCCCAGCAGAACCAACGCGATCAACGCGGCGCGCAGCGCCGACGTCAGCTGTGAATGCGCATAGTCATGCGACGAGGGATGCCACTCCGACGTGGGAATCGCCGGGTTGGTTCGCACCGGGTGAGCGGCCATGAGAAACCCCCTGCCTGCACTTTTAAGTCCTGCCCCCAGTGTGATGTTACACACAGTTCCTGAGGTGACCGCGATCATAACCGCTATGCGCCCGCAACGAAAATCTTTCGGTCCGGCCGTGCGGCCTGACACCCGGGCGGCACCGGCAGCGCGAGAAGGTTAGCTGAGCACGACATTTCGCTGAAACAAACTCGCGGCTGTTGATTGTCCGGGTCGCGGGATCACAGATTATCCACAGTCGACGATGTCGCTGCCGAAGACGGCACGCTCAACGCCATCCGGTGGTCGCGACGGGCTGTGGATGAACCTGTGGAAATTGTGGATAACCCGACCCTTACCGGCGATAGCCAAGCCGCGGTCGCGCCGGGACGATCTGATCCTCGTTAGTCTGGTCCGGTGATTCAGGTGTGTTCCCGCTGCGGGACGCGGTGGAACGTGCGCGACCGCCAGCGGGAGTGGTGCCCGCGCTGTCACGGCGCGCTGCTGTCGCCGCAGGCGTCCCAGCAATGGATCGCGCATTCCGCCGCTCCCCAGCCTCCGCAACCGCAGTCGCGTCCGCGAACCGGCGGGCGCTTGCCATCCGGCTACCGATGGATCGCGGTGCGACCCGGCGTCGGACCGCGGCCTCGGCGCCGCCGCCGGCCCCTCGGTCCCACGCCGCGGTACGCGTTCATCCCGCGGTGGGGCCTGGTAGATCCGGCCACGCAAGCTGCCGCCGGCACGGCCGCACCCGGGCGGCGCGGGCCGTCGCTGGGGGCCATCCGCGCGACGCTGATCACCACGGTCGTGGTGCTCGGCGTGGCGGCGTTGTTGCACATCGCCCGCTACGCGCTGCTGATTATCAACCGGGGAGTGCTGCTGAGTTCGGTCGTTGCGGGGCTGGCGACCTGGTTGGCGGTGGCCGCGAGCGTGGGCGCCATGTTCGCGATCGTCGGCTGCGCGTTCGTGTTGACGGAGTGGCTGATCGGCAGGCGCGCCGCGGCGTTCGGCCACTGCAACGAATCCGACCCGCGGCCCGTGTGGGCACTGCGGGCGGGATGCCTTGTGCCGCTCGCGAATTTGGTGTGGGCGCCCACGTACCTCGTCGAGTTGGCCACCGTCGAGGACCGCTATCCGCACGTGCGCCGGCTGATCTGGGCCTGGTCGTTGTTGTTCGCGCTCAGCACGCTGGTGTCGGTGTATGCGAGCGCGACGAGCTTTCCCGCCGGCACTCAGGGCATCGCCAACAACACCGTCACCTTCATCGTCGCCTACCTGATGGCGATGGCGGCGACCGTGGCGGCGGCGCGACTCGTGTTCGCGTTCGAGGGCACACCCGTCGAACGCCCCGCCCATCGCTGGGTTGTGGTCGCAGAAGAGAAAGAATCCCGCAACGATTCCCCCGCGACAGTTGAGCGGGAAGGCCAGGAACCGGCAGCATAAGTCCATGACGTCCGGCGGCGAGGCCGCGCATCCCTTCGTGGTCGCCCACCGGGGTGCGTCCGCCGACCGCCCAGAGCACACGCTGGCGGCCTACGAGTTGGCGCTGCAGCAGGGCGCTGAGGGCGTGGAGTGCGATGTGCGGCTGACCCGCGACGGGCACCTGGTCTGTGTGCACGACCGCCGGGTGGACCGCACGTCCAACGGCTTGGGACTGGTCAGCGAGATGACGCTGGACCAGCTTCGGGCGTTCGACTACGGCGGCTGGCACGACAGCTGGCGGCCCGACGGAACCCAGGGCGACACCGGGCTGCTGACCCTGGAGGCTCTGGTGCGGCTCGTGCTCGACTGGCGACGGCCGGTGAAGGTCTTCGTCGAGACCAAACACCCCGTGCGGTACGGATCGCTGGTCGAGAGCAAGGTGCTGGCGCTGCTGCACCGGTTCGGGATCGCCTCGCCCGCGTCGGCTGACCGCTCCCGCGCGGTGGTGATGTCGTTCTCGGCGGCGGCGGTGTGGCGGATCCGGCGGGCGGCGCCGATGCTGCCGACCGTGCTGCTGGGCGACACGTCCCGCTACCTCGGTGGAAGCGCGGCGACCACGGTCGGCGCCACCGCGGTCGGGCCGTCGATCCAGACGCTGCGTGAGCATCCTGAGCTTGTCGACCGCGCGGCGGCGCAGGGCAGGGCCACGTACTGCTGGACCGTCGACGCCTACGAGGACGTCGAATACTGCCGCGATCTCGAGGTCGGCTGGGTCGCGACCAACCATCCGGGCCGGACGAAGGGATGGCTGCAGGAGGGGTTCTCCGAGCTGCCGCGCTAGCCGCCCGGCCTTGACTGCAGCACATCGGCCGGTACCGGCTGGTCCGCGGACATCGCCGAGAACAGCCGCGACGCGGCGCCGCTGTTCCACTCGATGACGTCGCCGAGGTCGTTGACGGTCGATCCGGCGATCGGCACCGTCGTCGTGACGGGCGAGCCGTGCAGCGCCGACGCCAACCGCACCAGGTCCCACACATGCACACCGGAATCGACGGTCAGCGCGCTGGTGACCGAGTCCTTCAGCGGCAACCAGCGGAACGGGTTCAGCCACACCGCCGGGCTCGCGGCACGGTGCAGCAACGCCGACAAGAACTCGCGCTGGTTGATCATCCGGTCGAGATCAGCGCGCGGGGTGGCGCGGGTCCGCACATATCCAAGTGCGTTGCGCCCGTTCAGTTTCTGGCAACCCGCCACCAGGTCGATGCCGGCAAGCGGATCGTCGATCGGCTCGGCCGGACACATGGTCACGCCGCCGACGGCGTCCACGACATCGGCGAACCCGGCGAACCCGATGTCCGCGTAGTGGTCCACCCGGATGCCGGTGACTTGTTCGACGGTCTGCACCAGCAGCTGTGGGCCACCGAGGGAGAACGCCGCGTTGATCTTGTTCTCGCCGTTGCCCGGGATGGTGACCTGGGAGTCGCGGGGAATGGACACCAGCGTGGGCCGCACGTCGGCGGTCAGGGCCGGGACATGGATCAGCATGATCGTGTCGGTGCGGCCGTTGCCGGTATCGCCGCCGGTTGCCAGATCGGTCTGCTGCTCGGGGGACAGATCGGCGCGGCTGTCCGAGCCGACCAGCAGCCAGGTGGCGCCGTGGCCCGCCGCAGGACGTCCGGGGTAGTCGGCGAGCACCGGTCCGCGGTGCAGCGAACGATCGACCCAGACGCCGAGCCCGACGAACCCCAGCAACAGCGCGACGACGACGACCGCGATCCACCGTCCCCAGTGGCGTTTGCGGCGCGGCTTGGCAGGCTTGGCAGGCTTGGCGGGCTTGGCAGGCGTGGCGGGCTTGGCAGGCGTGGGCGGTCTGGTGGGCGCCGGGCGCGGCTGCGCCGGCGGCGGGGGCTGCGGTGGCCTGGCGGCAGGCGGGCGATAGCCGGGGGCGCGGCGAATGACTTGCGACGGCTCGGACCGGCCGGGCGGCGGCAGCGGGCGGCGCTGAATCGGTGGGCCGCCGCGACGCTCGCGCCAGTCGTCAGTCACCGGAACAATCTACGACCTCAGGGCAGCCATCCGAGGTGACCGGCAAGCAGCGCGTAGCCGACGAACGCGACGGTATCGATGATTCCGTGTGCGACGATCAACGGCCACAGCCGACCGGAGCGCCGCCACACGATGCCGAACACCACACCCATGACGAAGTTGCCGAGGCCGGCGCCGAAGCCCTGGTACAGGTGGTACGCACCGCGCAGCGCGCTGGAGAACACCAGCGTGCGCGTGCTGCCCACGCCGAGCTGGCGCAGCCGGGTCATCAGGTAGCCGACCACGATCACTTCCTCGGCCCACCCGTTCGCGAAGGCGGCAAGTATCAACACCGGGATCCGCCACCACGTGTCGGTGAGCGTCGTCGGCACCACCGCCGCACTCAGGCCGACGATCCGCGCGAGCAGGTAAAGGCCGAGTCCCGGGATGCCGATCAGAAGTGCCAGGCCGATGCCGCCGAGCACGTCGGGGCGCCAGCGTGGTCGGGCCAACCCGATGTCTCGTGGCCCAATACCACTGCGCGCCAACAGGTATAACCCCAGCGCGCCCCACGCCAGCAGCTCCGCGATCGACGCCAGGTTCAGCCCGAGGTCGACCAGGTCGAAGTAGGACCGCCGCGGAATCAGCGGGATCTTCTGCTTGCTCAGGGTGCGCAGCACCGAATCGACCAGCTGCAACACCGCGGTGACGGCGGAAAGACCGAACGTCACGGCCAAGACGATGACGACCTCGAGCCGCAGCGTGCGCCGTGGCAGCTCCGCGGCGGGGTGGGTCATGCGGACACGTTAGCCGCGCCGGGCGCGCAGTCCGTTGAGGAACGGGCAGCCCATCAGCACCCGGATCGCGCGGCCCAACCCCGTCACGTCGTTGACCGGCGCCGCGAACGGTAGTCGCACATCGTGATCGCCGTTAGCTCGTTCCACCCGCAGACGTAGCCCGTACCGGTCGAGGCCCAGCGGGCGAATCCGGCCCCGCCGCAACGACACCGGCAGGCGGGCGGCCAGCAGGTCGACAACCTCCCGGTGGTCTGCGTCGATGTGCTGTAACCAGGAGGACTCCAGCACGCAGAACGGATCGGGTCGTGCCGCCAACAGGTCGCGAAGTTCGACGGACTCAGCGCCGGTCGCGTCGGCGATCACCGCCGACTCTGTCTGTAACCACAGCAGGGACAGTTGAGTGTCATTGCCGGAAACCGAATTCACTTGCAGCAGTGATGGATTGGGGTCATCCATGACGATCACGTCGAGCAGAGCGGGCACCAGCGGCGCCGGTACCCGCCGCAGCCGTCCGCGGATCCACACCAGGGAACGCACCGGACTGCGCAACGCCAGGGGCGCGTGATCGGTCAGTTCCAGAACCGCCTCAATACCCGTGGCGTTGCCCACTGCCGCGGTCATGTCGCCGTCGGCCGCCGCGGTGACTGCGAACGCGCCGTCGTCGAGGAGGTGGTGCACCGGGGTGTCCACCGCGGTGTGGCCGTCAACGGCCAGCATCGCTCCGGTCGCGCTCATGCAGACGCTGCGGATGCGTTCGGCGGCGGACGGTGCCGGCGGGGATGCGACGGGCATGGTGTGCCTTTCGAAACGACTGCGAGTACTGGAGACACTGCAACCTAAAGATAAGGTAAGCCTAACTTAACAACACGCGCACGAAACGCGCAACCGGTTCCCCTGTCACCGACCGATAGGGTTTGACGGTGGCCCGCATCGCGTACCTCGGCCCGGAAGGGACGTTCACCGAGGCGGCTCTACTACAGATGGCGGACCGCGGCATGATCCCGCGGCCGGGGGCCATCGAGCCGGTGGCGGCCGACGGCGCCGTGGCGGCGCTGCAACAGGTACGCGACGGTGAAGCCGACTACGCGTGCGTCCCGATCGAGAACTCGATCGACGGATCGGTCCTGCCGACCCTGGACAGCCTGGCCGGCGGCGCGCCGCTGCGGCTGTTCGCCGAGCTGACGCTCGACGTCACGTTCAGCATCGTGGTGCGGCCGGGTGCGTCGGCCGCCGAGGTGCGTACCGTCGCCGCATTCCCGGTCGCCGTCGCGCAGGTCCGCAACTGGCTCGCCGAGCACCTGCCCGCCGCCGCGGTGCAGCCCGCGAATTCCAACGCGGCCGCCGCTGTCGACGTCGCAGGCGGCAAGGCCGACGCCGCGGTGACCACCTCGCTGGCCGCGCAGCGTTACGGCCTGACCGAGTTGGCCGCAGGCATCGTCGACGAACCGAACGCCCGCACGCGGTTCGTGCTGGCCGGACAGCCCGCACGTCCGCCCGCCCGCACCGGCGCCGACCGCACGTCGGTGGTGCTGCGGCTGGACAACCGCCCGGGCGCGCTGGTGGCGGCGCTGACCGAGTTCGGTATCCGCGACATCGACCTCACCAGGATCGAATCCCGCCCCACCCGAACAGAACTCGGAACCTACATTTTCTTTCTGGATTGTGTCGGCCACATTGATGACACCGCGGTCGCCGAGGCACTAAAAGCGCTGCATCGTCGTTGTGCGGATGTGCGATTCCTGGGTTCGTGGCCGACCGGGTCGGTGACAGGGGCGGTGCCGCCGGAGATGGACGAAGCAAGCCGCTGGCTGCAGGGGCTGCGTAACGGGGAGGTTCAACTGTGAGCGGCCGGCTGGTGTTACTGCGCCACGGCCAGTCACACAGCAACGTCGAGCGGTGCCTCGACACCCGCCCGCCAGGCGCGTCGTTGACGCCCGCCGGCATCGCGCAGGCGAGGGACTTCGCGCGGGGGTTCGAACGGCACCCGGGCATGCTCGTGCACTCGGTCGCACTGCGCGCCGTGGAGACCGCGGCGGTGATCGGCGAGGTGTGGGGACTGCCGCCCCGCGAGGTCGAGGGCATCCATGAGGCGCAGGTGGGCGATCTCGAGATGCGCAACGACGACGAGGCGGTTGACGCGTTCCACCGGGTCTATGAGCGCTGGCACCTGGGCGGACTGGACGTTGGCCTGCCCGGGGGTGAGACCGGCGCGCAGGTGCTTGGCCGGTATCTGCCGGTGCTCGGCGACCTGCGGATGCGGTACCTGGACGACGACGATTGGACCGGCGACATCGTGGTGGTCAGCCACGGTGCCGCGATCAGGCTGGCCGCCGCGACGCTCGCCGGGGTGGACGGGTCGTTCGTGGTGGAACACCACATCGGCAACGCCGAGTCGGTGGTTCTGGCGCCGATCACCGACGCGCGATGGAGTTGCGTGCAGTGGGGCCAGCACAGCCCGCCGTTCATGCCGGATCCGCGGGGTATGCCGCGGCCGGAGGAACTGGAGTCCGCCGACCCGATGGGCTGACCGGCGTCAGACCGCCACGGCGGCCGACTGGGCGCAGCTGCAGCCGACCGCGTCGCAGTCGATGCGCAGCACGTGCGCGATGAAGTCGGGGCCGCCGCAGTCGTCCTCCGTGCACTCCGCGCGGCGCTGCGCATGAACGATCACCGTGCCGTGGCAGTGCTCCCACCCCTCACGGCAGTAGCGGCACTGCAGACTCATGGGCTGTTCATATCACCGTGCACAGACATCCGGCGGCTGCCGCGCGGACTCATCCCGCACTTTTGGTCTTCGCGCAAGCGCTCATCCCCAGCCCAATTCGTGCAGCCGCTCGTCGTCGATTCCGAAGTGATGCGCGATCTCGTGGATCACGGTGATCGCGACCTCGTCGACGACGTCGGCTTCCGTGTCACAGACATCCAGAAGGGCGTCGCGGTAGATCGTGATCGTGTCGGGCAGAGCGCCGGAATATGTCGAGTCCCGCTCGGTGAGCGCGATGCCCTCGTACAAGCCGAGCAGGTCGGGTTCGCCGGGGTCGCGTCCCTCGACGAGCACGACGACGTTGTCGAGCGCGGCGGCCAGGTCGGGCGGGATGAGGTCGAGCGCGTCGGAGACCAGCTGGTCGAACCGTTGCGGGGTCATCCGCACGGCCACCCGGCTAGGCCCCCGGTGGCGGTGGCGCCGGCGCGGGTTCTGCGGGCGCTGGCTGCGGCGCGGGTTCCGCGGGCGCTGGCTGCGGCGCGGGTTCTGCGGGCGGCGCCACCGGCCCGTTCGGCCCGTTCGGCGTCACCGGCCCGTTCGCCGCGTTCGGCCCGTTCGGCCCGTTCGGCGTCACCGGCCCGTTCGGGGGTGGCGGCGCCACCGGCGCGTTCGGCGCGAGCGGGTCATACTGCGCGCCCTGCTGGGGTGCACCCGGCCCCGGTGCCTGACCGGCCGGAGCGCCGGGGATGTCGACCGATTGTGGACCCGGCGCGTTCGGCAGGTGCTGGGTGCCGATCGTCGGCACACCGTTGGCCGGCGACAACGTCTGCTGCGGCAGCAACTGCGGCGCCGAACCCGACGTGTCGATCGTGGTCGGCAGGGGCAGCGGAATCGGCGGCACGTTCAACCGATCCGCGGGAATGTCCGGCGGTGCGACCGGCGGCTGCCCGTTGATCACCAGCGGTCCCTTCGCGCTGCCGACCAGGGTCGCCCACCCGCCGTTGCCGAGGGTCGCGCCGATGCTGCACGACACCTGGTGGCTGCCGGCCGACCAACTGGGCAGCGAGATCGTGCTGTAGATCAGCGTCAGCGTCGTCGCCCGCAGCGCGACCGGCGCCAGGTACGCATCGGTCATCCGGGTGCACGCGTCCTTGATGAACCCGTCCTGGTCGGGCTCGGCGGGCAGACCGCCGGGGAACTTCTCGGCGACGTTGACGAAGCCGGTCACCTCCATCGCGTGCGGTCCTGCACAGTCGATCGGGATGTCGGTCGGTTGGTTGGCGGCGTTGTCGATGCCGAGGCAGGTGCCCGCCGGCCACACCTTGGACTGGTCGAGGTCACCGACCAAGCCCTTGTACACCTGCTGTGACTGTTACCCGCGCCGGGCAGCTGCAGGCCGCACAGCATCCGGCGCTCGCCGGCCTGCGACCACGCCTTCTCGCCCGACCACAGCATGCCGATGGTGAACCTGCTGTCCGGGTCGTACTTGGTGCCGAGGTAGCGCTCGACGGCGGCCTGGCACTGCTCCTGGCTGATCTGCTGGATCCGGCCGGCGGTCGGCGCGGCGGCGTTCGGGCCGTATTCGCTGCCCGGCAACGTGCGCATGTCGACCGACGACGCGACCTCGAATCGGTGGCCGTCCTTGCAGTCGACGATCGAAGCCTGGTCCGGCGCCTTGTTGGGCCAGTTCAGGCAGTCGCCGGGGCGTGCCTTGTCGATCGCCTGGCTGGCGCGGTTCCCGGCGGCATTGGAGTAGCCGATGAGGCGGCCGGGGTCATTGCCGCTGGCCGGAATCGCGGTGGTGATGCCGGCGATGAGCAAGCCGCCCAGAGCAGTCAGCAGCAGCGCCCGGCGAGTCGACGTGGCCTGAAGGCTGCTGAGGCTGCGCCGCCACAACGTGCGACCCCCCAGCGTGCGACCCCCCAGCGTGCGACCCCCCAGCGTGCGTCCCCGCAACGTGCGCCCGCTCAACGTGCGCCCCCACAACGAGCGCCGGGGCGGTTGTTGCAGCTCAGGTGACTCGGACATCGCCACCCATTGTGACAGGCATGTAAGGCGCTGTGACAATTGATGCAGCTGTAACGTTACGAGGTTGTGCTTCCCGGGCGCCACAAAAGTAGGGTTGCGGCCGTGATCGACCTCAGATCTCTGCGGGAAAATCCCGATGCGGTGCGGGACTCGCAGCGGGCGCGCGGCGAAGACCCCGGGCTCGTCGACGCTGTTGCTGGCCGCCGATGCCAACCGGCGCGCGGCGATCTCGGCCGCCGACAACCTGCGCGCCGAGCAGAAGGCGCTCAGCAAGCAGGTCTCGTCGGCGTCACCCGAGGACCGCCCCGCGGTCCTCGACCGCGCGAAGGCACTCGCCGCCGATGTGAAGGCCGCCGAAACCGAACAGGCCAACGCGGAGGATGCGTTCACGGCCGCGCACATGGCGATCTCCAACGTCATCGTCGACGGGGTGCCCGCGGGCGGCGAGGACGACTTCGCGGTGCTCGACACCGTCGGCTCGACTCCGAACATCGAGAACCCGAAAGACCATGTGGAACTGGGCGAGTCACTCGGCCTGTTCGACATGGAGCGCGGCGCTAAGGTGTCGGGTTCACGGTTCTACTTCCTCACCGGGCGGGGCGCCCTGTTACAGCTCGGCCTGCTGCAGTCGGCGGTTCGACTCGCGGTCGACAGCGGGTTCACGCTGATGATCCCGCCGGTGTTGGTGCGGCCCGAAATCATGGCAGGCACGGGATTTCTGGGCGAGCATGCCGACGAGGTCTACCGGGTCGAGTCGGACGACCTCTATCTCGTCGGCACCTCAGAGGTACCGCTGGCCGGCTACCACGCCGGGGAGATACTCGACCTCTCCGACGGACCGCTGCGGTATGCCGGGTGGTCCAGCTGCTTCCGCCGCGAGGCCGGCAGCTACGGCAAGGACACCCGCGGCATCATTCGGGTGCACCAGTTCGACAAGGTCGAGGGCTTCGTCTACTGCCACCCCGACGAAGCGGCGGCCGAACACCAGCGGCTGCTCGGCTGGCAGAAGGACATGCTCGCCCTGATCGACGTTCCCTACCGCGTGATCGACGTCGCCGCAGGAGATCTCGGCGCGTCGGCGGCCCGCAAGTTCGACTGCGAGGCGTGGGTCCCGTCGCAGCAGGCGTATCGGGAACTGACCTCGACGAGCAATTGCACGACGTTTCAGGCGCGCCGGCTCGCGATCCGCTACCGCGACGCGTCCGGTAAGCCGCAGATCGCCGCGACGCTCAACGGAACGTTGGCGACTACGAGGTGGCTCGTCGCGATCCTGGAGAACCATCAGCAGCCGCGACGGCAGCGTCCGGGTGCCCGATGCGCTGGTGCAGTACGTGGGTACGGAGGTACTCGAGCCGGCGGGTTAAGCGGTCCAGCAGCTCGTCGAGAACCTCGATGAACCGGTCGGGATCACTCGGTGTGAACGCGGGGCTCGGCCGAGTGCCCGGCACGTCGAGCGTAATGAGGGTGGACTTCAACGGTCGCAACACGTCGAGCGGCAGCCAGCGCAACAGATCCGGGGGTCCCCAGAGGCGGAACCGACTCATCAGCAGCCCGAGCGGCTTGGCCCGGTAGCCGCGGATTGTCCGCAGCGGGATCACCTTCGACGTGCCGGACGGGAAGTGGTAGCGGCGCAGCGTCAGCGCCTCGCGGTCGAGCTGCACCAGCCCGTCGTCGTAGTACTGCACCGGCGGGGTCATGCCCGTGCGCTGCGCAGCTCGTGGCCGCGGGCTGTCAGGCAGCGGCCGGTCTCGAGGTTCCATTGCCAGCCGTGCAGATTACAGGTCAGCGTATTTCCTTCCACTACACCGAATTTCGACAAGTCGGCTTTCAGGTGCGGGCAGCGGCGCTGCATCTCCCAGCCGTCCAGCACCACCGAGGCGGTGTCGTCGTGCGTCTCGGCGAACCAGCCGTCTGCATACGCGATCCGCTCGTCCGTCAAGCACTTGAAGAACGTGTACAGGTACTCGTTGTATCCGCCGACGCGCCATGCCGCAAACCGCGTCGACAGGAAGATCGTGTTGACCCAGTCCGGTTCCTGATCGCGCACCACCGTGCGCACCAGTTCCGGCGCGATCGCGAACCCGTACCGGAACTTCTCATCCGGAATCGGTTCGCGCACCGCTCTTTTCGGAAAGTCGAGGACCACGGTTTCGGGTCCGAGCCGCAACTCCACCGGATAGCCTATCCCGTCGCAGACCTGATCGCTTTGGGTCATGATCGGCTCGAACAGCGCCCGCAGCGGCTCGAGGAGCGGTTCACCGTCGGCCGGCGCCCAGCTCGCCTTCTCGGCGGCCAGCACGGGCGCCATCCGCTCCGCGTAGCGGGCGATGTAGTCGGCCTTGCCGGTGGTGAAGATCGCCTCCACATCGGCGTCGGGCAGCGGGTGGCACAGCGAATCCAGCTGTGACCCAACGAAAGAGGCTTCCGAGCCGGGCATCATCAGCAGGCCGCGGCGGTGGCCGTGCGCGCGCATCTGGTCCAGGAACACCATCTGGTCCGGGAAGATGTTGGCCGGGTCGCCGCTGTCATCGTTGAGGCCGCGCAATTCCGGATCCAGGAAGCACGGCGGCCCGGCCGACGGGATCACCCAGGTCGCGCCGACCTGTGCGATGTACTGACGGCTACGGTCCATCTGCCGCTGCCGTTTCTGGGTGCCGAACGACGCCTTGGCCCGCTCGGGCATGTCGTAGACCATCGGGTACCAGATCGCCCCGGAGTACTGCAGCATGTGCACGTCGACGTCGCCGAAGTCCGCGGCCAGCACGTCCAGGTCAACGGGACGCGCGTCGTTCATGTTGAACGCGACGGTCTCGCCGTCGTCGACCACCAGCCCGGAGTCCCCGATCGGCCCGTCGACAGGCGCCCGCAGCGCGATGATCATCACCTCGAGCTCGCCCTTCGGCCCGCTGAGCCGGTGCTTGACGGAGTCGGTGGTCTCGAAGAAGTTGTGGAATCCGAGCTTCTCCAGCTCGTGGCGCAGGTCTTCCACCGGGTAGTCGGGCAGCAGCACGACGGCGTCCTTGTTGACGTGCTCCCGCAGGTTCTTGGGGTCGAAGTGGTCGCGGTGCAGGTGCGACACGTACAGATAGTCGCAATCGCCCAGCGCGTCCCAGTCCAGTCCGCTGTTGTCCGGGAACGGGAACCACGACGCGAAGTACGCGGGGTTGCGCCACGGGTCGCACAGGATGCTTCCGGCGCGGGTATCGATCCGGAAGCCGGCGTGCCCGACGCTGGTGACCTGCACAAACAGCCTTTCGTTATGCGGTGTTGCGGCACTTCAGCTTAACCGCGCTGCACACGAGCACTAGTCTGGCGAAGGTGGAACCGGTGTACGGCACTGTTATCCAGATGGCTCGCCTGATCTGGAAGGCCCAGGGTCTGACGTTCAACGTGACCGGGGTCGAGCAGTTGCCGACCACCGGCGGCGCGGTCATCGCGATCAACCACACCAGCTACTTCGACTTCACGTTCGCCGGCCTGCCGGCATACAAGCAGCATCGCGGCCGCAAGGTGCGGTTCATGGCCAAGAAGGAAGTGTTCGACAGCAAGCTGACCGGGCCGATCATGCGCAGCCTGCGCCACATCTCGGTCGACCGGGCGAGCGGCGCGGAGTCGTTCGACGCGGCCTGCCAGGCGCTCAAGGCGGGGGAGCTCGTGGGTGTCTATCCGGAGGCCACGATCAGCCGCAGCTTCGAGATCAAGGAGTTCAAGTCCGGCGCGGCGCGGATGGCGCAGGCCGCCGATGTGCCGATCATCCCGCACATCGTCTGGGGCGCCCAGCGCATCTGGACCAAGGATCATCCGCGCAAGATGTGGCGGCCGAGGGTCCCGATCAGCGTGGCCGTCGGCGAACCGATCCCGCCGACCCTGCCGGCGCCGGAGCTGACCCGGCTGTTGCGCTCCCGCATGCAACACCTGCTGGAACAGGTGCAAGACGACTACGGTCCACACCCACCGGGAGCGTTCTGGGTTCCGCACCGGCTCGGCGGCGGCGCCCCGTCGCTCGCGGAGGCCGCGCGGATGGACGCCGATGAAGCGGTGGCACGGGCCGCCCGCCGCGATGAACGACAGGCCGGCTCGGCCGGACAGCCGGAGTAACCGCATGGCGGAGCCCGTCTTTCGACTGCTGGAAATCTCCGTTACCGGTGCCGTGAGGACGCTCGGTCCGAGGATCACGTACTACGGCTTGGAGAACATTCCCGCCACCGGCGGGGCCGTGATCGCGATCAACCACACCAGCTACATCGACTGGGTGCCCGCCGCGATCGCCGTCTACCGCCGGGGCCGCCGGCTGCGTTTCATGATCAAGGCGGAGATGCTGGACGTGAAGATCGTCGCCTTCCTGATGCGCGGTTGCGACATGATTCCCGTCGACCGCCGTGCCGGCGGCGACGCGTATGCGGTCGCGGTGCAGCGGCTGCGTGAGGGCGAACTGGTGGCCGTGTATCCCGAGGCCACGATCAGCCGCAGCTTCGAACTCAAGGGCTTCAAGACCGGCGCCGTGCGGATGGCCCGCGAGGCCGGCGTCCCGATGATCCCGATGATCGCCTGGGGCGCCCACCGGATGTGGACGAAGGACCATCCGAAAAAGCTGTTCCGCAACCGCGTGCCGATCACCACGATCGTCGGCGAGCCGCTACGTCCGACCGACAGTGTCGAGCAGACGGATGCCGCACTGCGGGAAGCGATGACGGAATTGCTGCAACGGGCGCAACTCGGCTATCCGCATCCGCCTGGGGAGTACTGGGTGCCCCGGCGGCTGGGCGGCAGCGCACCCACGCTGGCTGAGGCAAAGCTGCTCGACGAAGCGGAGCTGGCGGAGCGCGCACGACAGCAGGCTGAGCGCTCCCAGCGAGAAACGTAGGCGCGCAGATGAACCCACCCGCGCTGATCGCCAGCGACGTGGACGGAACCCTGCTCGACGCCGACGAGACGGTCACCGCGCGCACGCGTGACGCGGTGGCCGCGGCGATCGCGGGCGGCGCGACGTTCGTGCTGGCCACCGGGCGCCCGCCACGGTGGGTCGCCCCGGTGGTCGACGCGCTGGGCTTCGCGCCAATGTCGGTGTGCGCCAACGGCGCAGTACTCTACGATCCGGCCGCCGACCGGATCGTGTCGGCCCGGACGCTGTCCACGGACGTGCTGGCCGAGCTGGCGGAGATCGCTACTCGCGCGATTCCCGGCGCCGGGCTGGCGGTCGAGCGGGTGGGCCGCAGCGCGCACGACGCGGCCACGCCGCAGTTCGTCAGCTCGCCCGGCTACGAGCACGCCTGGTTGAACCCCGACAACACCGAGGTGTCGCTTGCCGACCTGCTCAGCGCGCCCGCAGTGAAGCTGCTGATCCGCAAGGCCGGTGCCCGCAGCGCAGACATGGTCGCCGCGCTGGCAGCGCACATCGGCATGGAGGGCGACATCACGTACTCGACCGACAACGGCCTGGTCGAGATCGTGCCGCTGGGCATCAGCAAGGCCTCGGGCATCGAGGAGGTGGCGCGGCCGCTGGCAATCGCCGCCGATGAGGTGGTGGCGTTCGGCGACATGCCCAACGACGTGGCGATGCTGGCGTGGGCAGGCCACGGGGTCGCGATGGGCAACGCCCATTCTGAGGTGCTGGCGGTGGCCGATGAGGTCACGGCGCCCAATACCGACGACGGGGTGGCGCGGGTGCTGGAACGGTGGTGGCTTTAGGCGCGCTCAGCCAAGGATCGCGCTGAACCGCTCGATCTGCGGGGGCGGACCATTCGGCGACGGGGGCGGGAGTTCGTAGGCCAGCCCGTCGATGACCTGGACCACCCGGGACTTCTCCCGGTCGAAGTTCAGCGTCCCGTGCTGGAAGTTCTGCCCGATCCACTCCGGCTGCGAAAACTCGCCGCTCGTCGGGAGCCCGAGCGGGCCGTGCTCATAGCCGAGCCCGGCCCAGGCCTCGTAGATGGCGCCGCCGACGGGGTTGGCTCCGGTCCGCGGCGACCAGTACACCGCGCCGTGCTGGAAGCGCACGTAGCGGGCCGCGCCATCGGCCGGCGACTCCGGTGACGTGGGGGCGCCCAGCCAGCTGGTCATGCCGCCCATCGCCTGCCAGCGCGCATAGATCGCGCCGCCCCGCAGCGAGTCGGCGAGTTCCTGCGGCCCCGGCGGGAGGTTGAACTGCACGGCCATCTCGCGCAGGTGGTCCATCTCCGCGTACGCGGCGTTGCCCGGGCAGTCGGTGTTGCCGACGTCGCGGTGGGTGAAGATCGTCGGCAGCGTCGCGGGCGCGCCGCGCGGGTAGTGGGTGAACTCGCCGCCCTCCGAGATCAGCGTCACCGTGCCCTTCGGGTCGACACGGTCCATCGCCAGCCGCCAGCCGAGCAGGCGCCCGACCGTGCGCAACTGAATCGGCGTCGGCGGCACGGTATCGAAATCTCCGAGCATCGCCACGCCCCAGGTGTTCACGTTGAAGCCGCCGGTGTGCGAGCCCTCCACGGCCTTGGTGATCCCGCCCGCGCGCCCCTCGAACACCTGCCCGTACTTGTCCACCAGCGCGTTGTACGCGATGTCGCACCAGCCGAGCGTGCGGGTGTGGTAGGCGTAGATCGCTCGCACGATCTCGGCCGAGTCCTGCGGCGAGTAGTCGTTGCTACCCGCGGTGTGGTGGATGACGGCGGCGCGAATCCCGTTGTCGTACACGATCGGACCGCATCGCATCGACTCGTCGGCACCCCACTGCGCGCGACCGATGATCGCGGGCGGCTGCCCGGGCGGGAGGACGGCGGTGGGCAACGAGAACCCATCCGTGGGGGACTCGGGCGGCGAGATCAACACGGCCTTAAGGTCTTGCCCGGCATCTTGCCCGAACGGTTGCTCGGCGGTCGCGGGCCGGTAGCCGAGGTCTGCTCTGCGGTCCGGCACGATCGGCGGGGCGGCGGGCGCGGCGGGCGCGGCGGCGGGGCGGTTGATCGCAATCTGCACCGCGGTGGTGCGACCCACGAACACCGGTTCGGTGCCACGGGGAGGGCCGCTGCCGTCGGGACCCGTGTACTCGAGGGAATAGGACTGATACCACGCTCCCCAGCTGCCGTCGGGCTTCCGTGCGCGCACCCGTGCGGTGGTGGCCGCGTCCACCCCCATCAACGCCACCAGGGAGAACGGCGTGGCCTGGCTGACCTCCCGGATCGTCTGGCCGGCGCCGACGCCGGCCAGTGGCTGCGCCGACATCGTGGTGTCGTCGGCTTTCGCCGGGGAGTTCTCGGGGCGGGCGCCGGGCACGCCGCCGATCGCCCACGGCAGCAGCACCGCGGTCGCCAGGACAGCGGTGAACAGTAACGACGTCGGAGGACGGCGACACCCCACGAGCCGATGTTACGTATGAGTCTGGAGTTACTAGTGTTTCAACACACCATCGGCTCACCCCACCGACGGCAACGGCATCGCAGAGCTCGCCGCCTCTGCGATGCCGTTTGGCCGGCTGGCCTAGGGGGTCGGTAGCGGTAGCGGTGCCGGGGCCGCGGCCCCCGCCGCCGCCGGGGCAGCGCCCTTGATCGCCTGCATGATCGAGGGCACCAGGACGCCCTTGAGCAGGTCGATCGCCTGGCTGCCGCCCATCTGATTTACCGCGTTGGACAGCGAGGACATCAGTCCGCCGCCGCCGCCGCTGGCCGGGGCGGCGGACGACAGGCCGCCCAGGCCGCCCAGGCCCTGTGACGGATCGCCGCCCAGGAGCGGGTAGCTGCCATCCCCGCCGACCGGCGCGCCGATCGGAACCTCGCCAGGTACCCCGGTCAGCCCGTTCGCCGCACCCAACGGGCTGGTCAGCGCGGGGTTAACCCCGGTCGGCGCCGTCACTCCGCCCGGCGTCAGTCCGGGTGTCGTGAGCCCGGCCGGCGTTAGTCCGGCCGGCGGCGTGGTCAGGCCCGGGATGGCCGGGTTGGTCGGGGTAGTGGGCGGCAGGAGGGGTGCGGTTCCGGGAGTCAGTGCCGGGTTCGCGAGCGATGGGTCGGTGAGTCCCGCCGCGGTGGGCGCGGTGAGTCCCGGCGCGGTGAGCCCCGGCGTGGTGAGTCCCGGCGTGGTGAGTCCCGGCGCGGTGAGTCCCGGCGTGGTGAGCCCGGGCGTAGCCGCGGGAGCCGTCAGCCCGCCGAGCGCCGGGGTGGTCGGTGCCCCCGCGCCCATGATGCCTGACGGCATATTGGGCACGACAACGCCGAACTGCGAGAGGCTGGACTGCAGCGCGGACATGATCTCGCCGGGCAGGTCGGTGACCATCGCGGCCTGCACGAAGTCGTGCTGTTCGGGCGCGGGCTTGCTGGCTGCGGTCAAATCGGACACAGCGGTCACGGCGAATGGACTTGCGACGGCCAGGGCGGCGACTGCGCTCATGGCTGTCGAGAGCTTGCGTCGACGTCGGTTCGGCACGGAAGTCTCCTCTATCTGGTCAGCGAATCGTCTGTGTAGTAGTGGCAATAACCTGTCGGCCCGCGGGCGCCGGCCGTGCGCCGCACCCGCTTGATACCGACGTGTCTGATGGTACTGACGTGACTGACGTGACTAGAGTGACGAGACACAATTGTGAGGCAATTGCGATCTTCGGCCGTCTTTCCAGCGCAATTGCGTGACATGGCCGATATCGAGCAGTCGGATACCCTAGCTGCCGATGACAGCTCGCTTCGACCTCTTCGTCGTCGGTTCCGGATTCTTCGGCCTGACGATCGCTGAACGGGTGGCCGGCCAGCTCGGCAAGCGGGTCCTGGTTCTCGAGCGGCGTCGCCACATCGGCGGTAACGCGTATTCCGAGCCCGAGCCGCAGACCGGCATCGAGGTGCACAAGTACGGCGCCCACCTGTTCCACACCTCCAACAAGCGGGTGTGGGACTACGTCAACCAGTTCACCGACTTCACCGGGTACCGGCACCGCGTGTTCGCGATGCACAACGGGCAGGCGTACCAGTTCCCGATGGGGCTCGGCCTGGTGTCGCAGTTCTTCGGCCGCTACTTCTCGCCGGCCGAGGCGCGCGAGCTGATCGCCGGTCAGGCCGCGGAAATTGATGCGATTGAGGCGACAAATTTCGAGGAGAAGGCGATCTCGCTGATCGGCCGCCCGCTGTACGAGGCGTTCGTGAAGGGCTACACGCAAAAGCAGTGGCAGACCGACCCGAAGAAGCTGCCGGCGGGCAACATCACCCGCCTGCCCGTGCGTTACACGTTCAACAACCGCTATTTCAACGACACCTACGAGGGTCTCCCGGCCAACGGGTACACCGCGTGGCTTCAGAACATGGCCGCCGACGAGCGCATCGAAGTGCGGCTGGACACCGACTGGTTCGACGTGCGCGACGAGCTGCGTGCGGCGAATCCCGACGCGCCCGTGGTGTACACCGGGCCACTGGACCGCTACTTCGACTATGTGGATGGTCGACTGGGTTGGCGCACGCTCGATTTCGAGGTCGAAGTGGTGCCGACAGGCGACTTTCAGGGCACCGCGGTGATGAACTATAACGACCTCGACGTTCCGTACACCCGCATTCACGAGTTCCGTCACTTCCACCCCGAGCGCGACTACCCCACCGACAAGACCGTGATCATGCGTGAGTTCTCCCGGTTCGCATCCGACGATGACGAGCCGTACTACCCGATCAACACCGAGGCCGACCGTGCACTGCTGGCGGCCTACCGCGACCGGGCACGGGCCGAGACCGCCGCGGCCAAGGTGTTGTTCGGGGGCAGGCTCGGCACGTATCAGTACCTCGACATGCACATGGCCATCGCCAGCGCACTAAATATGTATGACAACGTATTGGTACCGCACCTGCGCGACGGCGCCCCGCTGACTGAAAGCGACCCCGAATGACCTCCACGGCCGTCAGCCTGCTGGCCCGCGTGATCCTGCCGCGGCCCGGCGAACCGCTGGATGTGCGCAAGCTCTACATCACGGAATCGACCACCAACGCCCGACGGGCGCACGCCACCAGCCGCACCACGCTGCAGATCGGCGCCGAGTCCGAGGTGTCGTTCTCCACCTACTTCAACGCCTTCCCGGCGAGCTACTGGCGGCGCTGGTCGACTCTCGAGTCGGTGGTGCTGCGGACCGAGCTGACCGGGACGGGTCGGGTGGACATCTACCGCACGAAGGCGACCGGCGCCCGCATCTTCATCGAAGGCCGTAACTTCGGCGGCCCCGGGGCCACCGAAGAGGCCACCGAAGAGGCCACCGTCCTGGAGTTCGAGGTCGACCTCGGGCCGTTCGAGGACGGGGGCTGGATCTGGTTCGACATCACCACCGACAGCGCGGTGACCCTGCACAGCGCGGGCTGGTACGCGCCGGTGCCTGCGCCGGGCGTCGCGAACATCGCGGTCGGTATCCCGACGTTCAACCGGCCAGCGGATTGTGTTCAGTCGTTGCAGGCCTTGACGTCAGATCCGTTGGTGGACCAGGTGATCGGCGCTGTCATCGTGCCGGACCAGGGCAAGGCGAAGGTACGGGATCACCCGGGTTTCGCCGCTGCGGCCGCTCCGCTGGGCAGTCGGCTGTCGATCCATGACCAGCCGAACCTCGGCGGTTCGGGTGGCTACAGCAGGGTGATGTACGAGGCGCTGAAAAACACCGACTGCCAACAGATCCTGTTCATGGACGACGATATTCGCATCGAGCCGGACTCGGTGTTGCGGGCGCTGGCGCTGAACCGCTTTGCCAGGACGCCGATGCTGATCGGCGGCCAGATGCTGAACCTGCAGGAGCCGTCGCACCTGCACATCATGGGCGAGGTCGTCGATCGCTCGAACTTCATGTGGACCTCCGCGCCGTACACGAAGTACGACCACGACTTCGCGAAAAAGCCGCTGAACGACAACAACTATGAAAGTAACCTGCTGCACCGCCGCATCGACGTCGATTACAACGGCTGGTGGATGTGCATGATCCCGCGGCAAGTGGCCGAAGATCTCGGGCAGCCGCTGCCGCTGTTCATCAAGTGGGACGACGCCGACTATGGGCTGCGCGCCGGTGAGCATGGCTACCCGACGGCGACGATGCCCGGGACGGCGATCTGGCACATGGCGTGGAGCGACAAGGACGACGCGATCGACTGGCAGGCGTACTTCCATCTGCGCAACCGGCTGGTGGTGGCCGCCCTGCATTGGGACGGCGACGTAACGGGTCTGGTGCGCAGCCACCTGAAGGCGACGTTGAAACACCTTGCCTGCCTGGAATACTCGACGGTAGCGATCCAGAACAAGGCGATCGACGACTTCCTGGCCGGGCCGGAGCACATCTTCTCGATCCTGGAATCCGCCCTGCCCGAGGTGCACCGGATGCGCAGCGAGTACCCCGACGCGGTGGTGCTGCCTGCCGCCAGCGAGCTGCCCCCTCCGTCGGAGGCGGGCAGGACCACGAAGATACCGGTCACCCCGCCGTCGGTCGCCTACCACTTGGCCCGCGGGCTGTGGCACAACCTGAAGAAGACCAACCCCGCGCACCACGAGCGCCCGCAATTCAACGTGGCGACGCAGGACGCGCGGTGGTTCGTGCTGTCCAAGTACGACGGCGTGACCGTCACCACCGCCGACGGCCGCGGCGTGGTGTACCGGCAGCGCGACCGGGCGAAGATGTTTTCGCTGTTGGCCGCATCGCTGCGCAGGCAGCGCAAGCTGGCACGCCGATTCGACGAGATGCGCCGCGCCTACCGTGGTGCGCTGCCGGTGCTTTCGAGCAAGCAGAAGTGGGAATCGGTGCTCCAGCCCTCAACAGGGCACCATGGCTGACGGCGGCCCCCCACCCAGTGGCGAGGTGGCGGCGCTGGTTGCCGTTCAGTCGGCGCTCGGTCCGCGTCCCGGCGTCGTCGGGGCCGCCCGCGCCATGTCCCACTTCGGCGAGCACGGCGCGGGCTGGCTGGCCGTGTCGGCACTGGGCGCGGTGGCACAACCGCGGCGACGCCGAGAGTGGCTGCTCGCCGGGGCGGGCGCGTTCAGCGCGCACGCCGCCGCGGTGCTGATCAAGCGCGCGGTGCGCCGCAGGCGGCCGGACCACCCCGCCGTCCGGGTGAACGTCGGAACTCCGAGCGCGCTCAGCTTCCCTTCCGCGCACGCCACCTCCACCACCACGGCCGCGATCCTGATGGCCCCGTTGACGGGACTGCCGCTGCCCGTGCTCGTGGTGCCACCGATGGCGTTGTCGCGCTTGGTCCTTGGCGTGCACTATCCCAGTGACGTGCTGGCCGGGGTGGCCGTCGGCGCGCTGGTCGCGCGGCTGGTCAAGAAGATCGGAAGCAGGCGATGAGCGAAGAAGCGCCCGAGGTCACGGGGCCGCCCGACAACCTGGTCGCCGGCATCGTTCGCGCGGTCCGGCCCCGCCAGTGGGTGAAGAACCTGCTCGTGTTCGCCGCACCGCTGGCCGCGCTGGGTGGCGCCGTCAAGTACGACTACCGCGACGTGTGGATCAACGTGTCGATCGCGTTTGTGGTGTTCTGCATGGCCGCATCGGCGGTGTACCTGGTCAACGATGCCCGCGACGTCGAAGCCGACCGTGAGCATCCGACGAAGAAGTTCCGGCCGATTGCGGCGGGCGTCGTGCCCGAATGGCTGGCATACACGTTGGCGACCGTGCTCGGCGTCGCGTCGCTGGTGATCGCGTGGTTCGTCTCGCGTGATCTGGCGATCGTGATGGCGTGCTACATCGGAATCCAGCTGGCGTACAGCTTCGGCTTGAAACACCAAGCGGTGCTCGACATCTGCATCGTGTCGTCGGCGTACCTGATGCGGGCAATCGCCGGCGGCGCGGCAGCGCACATTCCGTTGTCGCAATGGTTCCTGCTGGTGATGGCGTTCGGCTCGCTGTTCATGGTGGCCGGAAAGCGCTACGCCGAACTGCAATTGGCCGACCGAACCGGCGCCAAGATCCGCAAATCGCTGGAGAGCTACACCGGCACCTATCTTCGGTTCGTCTGGACGCTGTCGGCTACCGCGGTGGTGCTGTGCTACGGCCTGTGGGCGTTCGACTCCAGCAGAGCGAACAACACATGGTTCGCGGTGTCGATGATCCCGTTCACGATCGCAATCCTGCGCTACGCGGTGGATGTCGACGGCGGCATTGCCGGCGAGCCGGAGGAGATCGCGCTGCGTGACCGCGTGCTGCAGTTACTCGCCGTGGCATGGATCGGAACAGTCGGTGCGGCCATCATATTCGGTTAGTGCACGCCGGCTCGAAACGACGGCAAAGGCGAGCCTGTGGCTGAGCGTGCTGGTGGTCACCGTGCTGTTCGGCTGGGGCGCCTGGCAGCGCCGCTGGATCGCCGACGACGGGCTCATCGTGCTGCGCACCGTGCGAAACCTGTTGGCGGGCAACGGCCCCGTGTTCAATATGGGCGAACGCGTGGAGGTCAATACCTCGACGCTGTGGACCTATCTGGTGTATCTCGGCGGGGTCGTCGGCGGCCCGGTGCGACTGGAGTACGTGGCACTGGCGCTGTCGCTGGCGCTGTCACTGGCCGGCGTGGTGTTCGCGATGCTGGGCGCCGCCCGGCTCTATGCGCCGAGCCTGCTGGGCCGTCGCGCAATCCTGCTGCCGGCCGGTGTGCTGGTTTACATCGCGGTCCCGCCGGCGCGTGACTTCGCGACCTCCGGACTCGAAAACGGTTTGGTGCTGGCCTATCTCGGTCTGCTGTGGTGGATGATGGTGTATTGGTCGCAGCAGCGCACGACCGGCCGGTGGTTCACCGCGGCGCTGGCGTTCGTGGCCGGCCTCTCTGTGCTCGTGCGTCCCGAACTCGCGCTGATCGGCGGTCTCGCGCTGGTGCTGATGCTGGTCGCGGTGCGCGGTTGGCGGCCCCGGGTGCTCATCGTGGTGGCCGGGGGACTCCTGCCCGTGGCGTATCAGATTTTCCGGATGGGCTACTACGGGCTGCTGGTGCCCGGCACCGCGCTCGCCAAGGATGCCTCCGGCAAGAAGTGGTCGCAGGGCTTCGTCTACCTGGCGAACTTCAATGGGCCCTATCTTTTGTGGCTGCCGGCGATTCCGCTCGCGGTGCTCGGCGTGCTGGTACTGGCCGGCCGCAGCCGGGCGTGGTGGATCCGCTCCGACGCACGCCCCGATCAGCGGCGCGTGCGCCGGCTGGTGCAAAGCCCGCCGGTCGTCATCGCGTTCTTCGTCGCCGGCGGGCTGCTGCAGGCCGCCTACTGGATCCGCCAGGGCGGCGACTTCATGCACGGCCGGGTGTTGTTGACTCCGCTGTTCTGCGTGCTGCTCCCGGTCGCGGTGATTCCGATCGTGCTGCCCGATCGGACCACGCGGTCCCGCGAGGCGGGCGCCGTGCTGGCGGGCGCGACGGTGACCGCGTGGCTGGCGGTTGCGCTGTGGGCGCTATGGGCGGCGAACTCCCCCGGCCTGGGTGCCGACGCGACCAAGGTCACCTACTCCGGCATCGTCGACGAGCGGCGGTTCTACTCGCAGGCCACCGGTAACGCGCACCCGGTGACCGCGCTCGACTACCTGGATTACCCGCGCATGCGGGCGGTGATCGAGGCGATCAACAACACGCCCGCCGGCGCGCTGCTGCTGCCGTCCGGCAACTACACGCAGTGGGACGTCGTGCCGGCGATTCCGCCCCCGCCCCCGCCGCCCGGTGTGCCGCCCGATCCGAAAGCGATGCAGAGGGGCCCGCACACGGTTTTCTTCACCAATCTCGGCATGCTCGGCATGAACGTGGGCCTCGATGTCCGGGTGCTCGACCAGATCGGTCTGGCAAACCCGCTCGCGGCGCACACCGCCAGGCTCGGGGACGCCAGGATAGGCCATGACAAGAACCTTTTCCCGGACTGGGCGGTGGCCGACGGCCCGTGGCTGAAGCAACACCCGTTTCTGCCGCCCTACCTCGACGAGGACTGGGTGGCCGAGGCCGGGGCGGCCTTGAAGTGCCCCGCCACCGACGCGGTGCTGACGTCGATAAGAGGCCCGCTGACTCCGAAGCGTTTCCTCTCCAACGTGCTGCATTCGTTTCAGTTCACCAGCTACCGAATCGACCGCGTGCCGAAATTCGATCTGATTCGCTGCGGCTTGAGTGAGCCGCCGTTAGGTGGTACCCCTTATAGCGGCTTACCGGCGACGGGGCCCTAGCTGTTCGCGGTTTGTTAGCTGGCTGGTGCCGTTCGTGGTAGCGAGACCGCAACGACGCGGTGATACCCCACATCGACGGATGGTTCGACCGACTGATGGACAGAGCGTTGTCGGTTGGCGCCTCGCACGCATCGCTGCGTCGCGTTGCCGTGACCTTGGTCACAATGACGGCTGCCGTTTCGATGGTGCCGGCCTTGGTAACCGCTTGGGTGACCGCTTGGGCCGGGGCTCACGTCGAGAGGGCCGCACCAGGGTGTGGTTGACTACCAGGGCACGGCGGCGGGGACGCTTGCGGTGCGCAATCCAAAAGATGGGATGGACATATCTATGAGGTTCGTTGAGAAGTTGCGAGGTCGATGGGCGCGCCGATTGACGGTTGCTGCCGTGACCGCGGCTATATTGCCGGGCCTGGTCGGTGTCGTAGGGGGCTCGCCGACTGCGGGGGCGTTCTCCAGGCCGGGCCTGCCGGTCGAGTACCTGGAGGTGCCGTCTGCGGGGATGGGCCGCGACATCAAGGTCCAATTCCAGAGCGGAGGCGCCAACTCTCCGGCGGTGTACCTGCTCGACGGCCTGCGCGCACGTGACGACTTCAACGGCTGGGACATCGAGACGAACGCGTTCGAGATGTACTATCAGTCCGGTTTGTCGGTGATCATGCCCGTCGGCGGCCAGTCCAGCTTCTACAGCGACTGGTACAAGCCGGCCTGCGGTAAGGCCGGCTGCACGACCTACAAGTGGGAGACGTTCCTCACTCAGGAGCTGCCCGCGTGGCTGGCGGCCAACAAGCAGGTCAAGCCGACGGGCAGCGCCGCGGTCGGTCTGTCGATGGCCGGCTCCGCGGCCTTCGTGCTGGCGATGTACTACCCGCAGCAGTTCATTTACGCCGCGTCGCTGTCCGGCTTCCTGAACCTGTCCGAGGGCTGGTGGCCGATGCTGGTGGGCACGTCGATGGGTGACGCGGGCGGCTACAAGTCCGAGGACATGTGGGGTCCGTCCAGCGACCCGGCATGGAAGCGCAACGACCCGATGGTCAACATCCAGAAGCTGGTGGACAACAACACCCGCATCTGGGTGTACTGCGGCAACGGCAAGCCCAACGAGTTGGGCGGTGGCGACTTCAACGCCAAGTTCCTGGAGGGCTTCACGCTCCGCACCAATAAGACCTTCCAGGACACGTACATCGCAGCGGGTGGCAAGAACGCGGTGTTCAACTTCCCCGAAGCCGGCACCCACAGCTGGGTGTACTGGGGCCAGCAGTTGCAGGCGATGAAGCCCGACATCCAGCGGGTGCTGGGCGCCACGCCGTCCGCCTAGGCGCTACCAACTGCACCGATACTGAATCGACCAACGGCGGCGAGCACCATGCGTGCTCGCCGCCGTTGATCGTTCCGTCGCGGCTTTGCTACGTGATGTGGTTCACTACGTTGCGGATTTGGGTACGGAACCAACCGTGAACCAGCCGTGAACCAGCCGTGATGAACGGCGAGTCGGGAGGGTGGCTATGAAGGTCGGTGTGGTGCTTCTGCGGACGCTGCTGACAGCGATCGTCGGGCTTGGCCTCTGGCTGGCCCCCTCGGTGTCGGGTATCGCGAGCGCCGAGGGCGTCGAGACCCTGATGGTCCCGTCCGGCGCGATGGGCCGCGACATCCCGGTCGCGTTCATGGGCGGTGGTCCGCACGCCGTGGTGCTGCTCGACGCGTTCAACGCCGGCGACCCCGTGAGCAACTGGGTCACCGCGGGCAACGCGATGGGCCAGCTCGCCGGCAAGGGGATCTCGGTGGCGGCGCCCGCGAGCGGTGCCTACAGCATGTACGCGAACTGGGAGGCGGACGGCGGCCGGCAGTGGGAGACGTTCCTGTCCCAGGAGCTGCCCGATTGGCTGGCCGCGAACAAGGGGCTGGCGCCCAACGGCCACGGGATCGTAGGCGCCTCGCAGGGCGGTTACGGTGCGTTGGCGATGGCCGCCTTCTATCCCGACCGGTACCGGTTCGCGGGGTCGCTGTCCGGGTTCCTCACCCCGTCGAGCACCTTCATGAACGGCGCGATCACCGAGGGGCTGATGCGCGACGGCGGGGTGGACACCCGCAACATGTGGGGCCTGCCGCAGCTGGGCCGCTGGAAGTGGCACGACCCCGACGTGCACATCTCGCTGCTGGCGCAGAACAACACCCGGCTCTGGGTGTTCAGCCCGCAGACGCTGTCGTGCACCGACGAGGCGGCGATGATCGGCTACTGCGACCAGGCGCAGGGCAGCAACCGCGTGTTCTATCAGCACTACCGCTCCGTCGGCGGCCACAACGGGCACTTCGACTTCCCGGCCGGCGGTAACCACGACTGGGGGACATGGGGCCCGCAGCTGGGCGCGATGTCGGGCGAGTTGGTAGCAACCATCAAGTAGTCGCTTACCAAGGGCGCAGCTTCCCAGCCGGTACCGTGGAGACGTGCAACGGACGCCCACCCGGATGGCCGGCTGCTCGACCGCGGTGACGCTGACGCTCGCCGCCATCCTGTCGGGCTGCTCGGCTCCTGACAGCATGATGTCCACCGTGACGCTGCCCGCCGGCGACACCACGAAGCTGGCGTCGGGCACGCAGGACCCGGCCGCATCGCTGATCGCGCCGCCCGCCGGCGGCAGCGATTCAGCCCAGCCGAGCACGCTGAGGGTGACCGCGCAGCAACGCGCCTACCTGGACGCGCTGAACGCCGGCGGAGTGCACCCGTCCAGCGATCTGCTCGCCCTGAGCATCGGCAGCTACGTGTGTCAGGCCCGCGCAGCGGGGCAGAGTCCGCAAGCGGTGTGGGACTACGTGCATCCGCTGGTGTCCAACGACGTGCACAACGTCCACCTGAGTTCGATGGCACCCACGTCGGCAGACATCGACGCCGCGACCGGAAGCTACATCCGCGTCGCAAGTGAACGTCTCTGCTAGCAGGGGAAGATGGCAAACAACAGTCGGCGGAGACGCCACCGCCTGCTCGCGCTCGCCGCGGCCGCCGCGGTGTCGGTGGTCGTCGCGCTCGGTCTGGTCCTGGTGGTGGTGATGCAGCGCACCACGAAAGCCCCCGAGCAGCCGCCCCCGGCCGCGCAGCCGCCCACGTCGGCCCCGACCGCCCCGGCCACGCCGAAGAAACCGCGGCCCGAGTTCCAGGACGCGAGCTGCCCGGACGTTCAGGTGTTGTCGATCCCCGGCACCTGGGAGTCGTCGGCGCAGCTGGACCCGCTCAATCCTGTGCAGTACCCGAATGCATTGCTGCTCAACGTCACTGGTCCACTTGCTCAGCAGTTTGGCAACGGCCGCATCCAGATCTACACGGTTCCCTACACCGCGCAGTTCCACAACCCGTTCAGCCAGGACAACCAGATCTCCTACAACGACAGCCGCGCGGAGGGCATGACGGCCGCGGTGAAGGCGCTCACGGACATGACCAACAGGTGCCCGCTGACCAGCTACCTGATTGTCGGCTTCTCACAGGGCGCGGTCATCGCGGGCGACATCGCGGGCGACATCGGCAACGGCAAGGGTCCCGTCGATGAGGACCTGGTGCTGGGGGTGACGTTGATCGCCGACGGACGCCGCGAGAACGGAGAAGGCCACGACGTCGGTCCGAACCCGCCGGGGCAGGGCGCCGAGATCACGCTGCACGAGGTGCCGTTGTTGTCGGACTTCGGCTTGACGATGACCGGCGCGCGTCCCGGCGGCCTCGGCGCGCTGAACGACCGCACCTACGAGATCTGCGGCCAGGGCGATCTGATCTGCGCCGCACCGGACGAGGCGTTCAACATCACGAACCTGCCCGAGACGCTCGAGATCCTCAGCGGCGCCGCCGGCCAACCGGTGCATGCGTTGTACAACACCACGCAGTTCTGGAGCCTCGACGGCCAACCGGCAACGGTGTGGACCCGTAATTGGGCGGCGGGTCTGCTCGAAAACGCGCCGCATCCCAAGCACGGCTGACCGTGGCCCGAAAGCGCCGGCGCAAGCTCCCCCTCGCGCTCGCGGTCATCGTTGTCTTGGCAGCGGCGGTCGTGGGCCTGCTCGTATTGCGGCACCACAAGCCGGGTGCGCCCGGCGGACACGTCCAAGACGCCAGCTGTCCGGACGTGATGATGGTGTCGATCCCCGGCACCTGGGAGTCGTCGCCGCAACAAGATCCATTGAATCCATTCCAATTCCCAAACGCGTTGCTGCTCAACGTGACTCGGCCGCTCGCCGAGCAGTTCGGGAACGGTCGGCTGCAGACCTACACCGTCCCCTACATCGCGCAGTTCCACCGGCCGTTGTCGGGCGACAACGACGTCGACTACGACGTGAGCAGACGGAACGGCACCGACGCCACCCGAACGACGGTTGCGGACATGAGCCGCAAATGCCCCCTGACCAGGTACCTGATCGCCGGCTTCTCCCAGGGCGCGGTCATCGGCGGCGACATCGCAGGCGACATCGGCAACGGCCGGGGACCCGTCGCGGCGGATCGCGTCCTCGGGGTGGCGTTGATCTCAGACGGTCGTCGCGAGCCCGGCGTGGGCCGTGACGTCGGTCCCAACCCCGACGGCGAAGGCGCGGAGATCACGCTGCACGGCGTTCCGTTCATCCCGTCGGGCATGACGATGACCGGCCAGCGCGACGGCGGCTTCGGTGCGTTGGCCGACCGCACCTTCGAGATCTGCGGTGAAGGCGATCTGATCTGCGCCGCTCCCACCGAGGCGTTCAACCCGCTGAACCTGCCGGGGACGCTCAAAATACTGATGGGCGGTGCGGGCGAACCCGTTCACGCCATGTACAACACCACGCAGTACTGGAGCCTCGACGGCCGGCCGGCCACGGTGTGGACGCGTGACTGGGCGGCGACTGTGATGGAGAATGCACCACGTCCCGGGCACAGATGACAACAGTTGCGTCTCGAACGGGCCGTCGATTTGGCCGCCGATGAGGCGTCACCTAACATTAAGAAATAACTAAGAACGGCAGGGGTCGACGCGGCGGCGGCTCGACCCGACCTCTGTACGATCTTTGAGCCCGCGCGATGCAACACCGTGATGCAACAACGGGCCCCGGACGAGTGTGCTTTGACAGGAGAGTAAAGACGTGGCGATTTGGGTCAACCCCTTCATCGACAAGAAAACGGGGCGAATCAACTTCCCCGAGGGTGCCAGCCTCGTCCGCCACGTCGAGCGGTGGGCACATACCCGCGGTGACCACCTGGCGTACCGCTTCCTGGACTTCTCCACCGAGCGCGATGGTGTCGCGCGCGACCTGACCTGGTCGCAGTTCAGCGTCCGTAACCGCGCCGTTGCGGCACGCCTGCAGCAGGTCACCCAGCCGGGCGACCGGGTCGCGATCCTGTGCCCGCAGAACCTGGATTACCTGAGCGCGTTCTTCGGCGCGATCTATTCCGGTCGGATCGCGGTGCCGCTGTTCGACCCGGCCGAACCCGGCCACGTCGGCCGGCTGCATTCGGTGCTCGACGACTGCACCCCGGCGGCGATTCTCACCACCACCGGCTCGGCGGAGGGAGTGCGCAAGTTCTTCCGCAACCGGCCCGCCAATGAGCGGCCACGCGTCATCGCGGTCGACGCGGTGCCCGACGAGGTCGCGGGCACCTGGGCGCAGCCCGAGAATCCCAAACACGAAACGATCGCCTACCTGCAGTACACCTCGGGCTCCACTCGCACACCGGCAGGTGTGAAGATCACCCACCTGGCGGTGGGCACCAACATGGTCCAGGTGCTGACCGCGCTCGACCCCGAGGAGGGCCACCGCGGCGTCAGCTGGCTGCCGTTCTACCACGACATGGGGCTGGTCACGATCATGATGCCGTCGATCATCGGCCGGGAGGCGACGTTCATGACGCCGGCGGCGTTCGTTCGCCGTCCGATCCGGTGGCTGCGTGAGCTTGGAGTCCATGGCGACGATCGCGGCCCGGCCATCTCGGCGGCGCCGAACTTCGCGTTCGAGCACGCCGCCCTGCGTGGGCTGCCCAAGGAAGGCGAGCCCGAGCTCGACCTCAGCAATGTGCGGGCGATCCTCAACGGCAGCGAGCCGGTGTCGCGGGCCTCCATGCGCAAGTTCGCCGACGCGTTCGCGCCGTACGGCTTGTCACCGAGCGTGGTCAAGCCCTCGTACGGGATGGCCGAGGCGACGTTGTTCGTCTCCAGCTCAGAGCCCGACCTGCCGCCGGTCATCACCAGCTTCGACCGCGACGAGCTGGTCAACGACCGACTGGTGAAGGTGCCCGAGGATTCGCCCAACGCGGTGCCGCAGGCGTCGTGCGGCAAGATCGGCTACGACGAGCGGGCGGTGATCGTCGATCCCGATACCGCCACCGAGCTGCCCGACGGTCAGATCGGCGAGATCTGGATTAACGGCAACAACGTCGGGACGGGCTACTGGAATCGCGAGGAAGAGACCCGCGATACGTTCCAGAACATCCTCAAGTCACGGACCAGCCCGTCGCACGCCGAAGGCGCGCCCGACGACGCGATGTGGATGCGCACCGGCGATCTGGGCGCGTTCCTCGACGGCGAGTTCTACGTCACCGGCCGGATCAAGGAGCTGGTGATCATCGACGGCCGCAACCACTACCCGCAGGATCTGGAGTACACCGCGCAGGAGTCCTCCCGCGCGCTTCGCCCGGGCTTCGCCGCGGCGTTCTCCGTACCGGCCAACCAGTTGCCGAGCTCGGTGTTCGAGAATGCCCACGCCGGGCTGAAGTACGACCCGGAGGACACCTCCGAGCAGGTGGTGATCGTCGGCGAGCGCGCGGCCGGCAGCCACAAGCTCGACCCCGAACCGATCGCCGACGACATTCGCGCCGCGATCGCGGTGCGCCACGGCGTCACGGTCCGCGACGTCCTGTTGATGCCCGCCGGAGCAATCCCACGCACGTCCAGCGGCAAGATCGGCCGCCGGGCCTGCCGCGCTTCCTACCTCGACGGCAGCCTGCGTGGCGGCGGCGCCCCCCCGAATTCGTTCCCCGACCAGGCGGACTGAGGGCATGCCGAACACGGGCGACGAGGCCGTCACCACAACTCCCGCAAACACGGACATGACCGTCGCCGAGATGCGGACGTGGCTGCGCAACTGGGTGGGCAACGCCACCGGCCAGTCACCCGACGGGATCGACGAGACCGCCCCGATGGTCGAACTCGGCCTGTCGTCGCGCGACGCGGTCGCGATGGCCGCCGACATCGAGGACGTCACCGGCGTCACGCTGTCGGCGACGGTCGCGTTTCGGCACCCGACCATCGAGTCGCTGGCGACCCGGATCATCGAGGGCGAGCCGGTGTCCGAGGACGCCGACCATGACGAGGACTGGTCACGCACCCGTGACGTCGACGACATCGCGATTGTCGGGCTGTCCACCCGGTTCCCCGGCGACATGAACACGCCCGACGAGATGTGGCAGGCGCTCCTCGCCGGCCGTGACGCGATCGTCGACTTGCCCGAGGGCCGCTGGTCGGAATTTCTCGAGGAGCCGCGGCTGGCCGAGCTGATCGCGAAGGCCCGCACCCGCGGCGGGTACTTGAGCGACATCAAGGGCTTCGACTCCGAGTTCTTCGCACTGTCGAAGATGGAGGCCGACAACCTCGACCCGCAACAGCGGATGGCGCTCGAGCTGACGTGGGAGGCGTTGGAGAACGCCCGGATCCCGGCGTCGGGCCTGCGCGGCGACAGCGTCGGTGTCTACATCGGCACCTCCACCAACGACTACAGCTTCCTGGCGGTGTCCGACCCGACGGTCGCGCATCCGTACGCGATCACCGGCACCGCGAGCTCGATCATCGCCAACCGGGTGTCCTATTTCTTCGACTTCCGCGGACCGTCGATGGCGTTGGACACCGCCTGCTCGAGCTCGCTGGTGGCGGTGCACCAGGGTGTGCAGGCGCTGCGCAACGGTGAGGCCGACGTCGTCCTGGCGGGCGGCGTCAACGCATTGATCACGCCGATGGTCACGATCGGTTTCGACGAGGTCGGCGGGGTGCTGGCCGACGACGGCCGGATCAAGTCGTTCTCCGCCGACGCCGACGGCTACGCCCGCTCCGAGGGCGGCGGCATGCTGGTGCTCAAGCGCGTGGCCGATGCCCGCCGAGACGGCGACCAGATCATCGCCGTGATCGCAGGCAGCGCGGTCAACCACGACGGCCGCTCCAACGGCCTGCTCGCCCCGAACCCCGACGCGCAGGCCGCCGTGCTGCGCCGCGCGTACAAGGACGCCGGGATCAACCCCCGCCTCGTCGACTACATCGAGGCGCACGGCACGGGCACGATCCTCGGCGACCCGATCGAGGCGGACGCGCTGGGCCGCGTCGTCGGCAGGGGCCGCACGCCCGACAATCCGGCCCTGCTGGGCGCGGTCAAGTCCAACGTCGGTCACCTCGAGTCGGCCGCCGGTGCGGCCAGCCTGGTCAAGATGGCGCTGGCGCTGCAGCACGACAAGCTGCCGCCGTCGATCAACTACACCGGACCCAACCCGTACATCGACTTCGAGGCCGTGCGGTTGAAGGTCGCCGACACCGTCACCGAGTGGCCCCGCTACAGCGGCTACGCGATCGCGGGCGTGTCCGGGTTCGGCTTCGGCGGCGCGAACGCGCACGTGGTGCTGCGCGAGGTGCTGCCCCGCGACGTCATCGAGAGGGAACCGGAGCCCGAACCCGAGGTCGAGGAGAAGCCGGCCGCAGACGACGAGAACACGACCTACGTCGGCGGGGTGAGGTTCGACGAGTACGGCGAGTTCGTCGATCACGATATGACCGAGGCCCCGGCAGAGCAGTACGAACTGCCCGGGCTGACCGATGAGGCGTTGCGGCTCAAGGAGATTGCGCTCGACGAGCTCCAGGCCGACGAACCGGCGGCTCCCGTTGTGCCGCTGGCGATTTCGGCGTTCCTGACGTCGCGCAAGAAGGCGGCCGCCGCCGAACTGGCCGACTGGATCGACAGTCCGGAAGGCCGGGCGGCGTCGCTGGAGTCGATCGGCCGGTCGCTGTCGCGGCGTAACCACGGCCGGTCCCGCGCTGTGGTGCTGGCCCACGACCACGACGAGGCGATCAAGGGCCTTCGCGCAGTGTCCGAAGGCAAGCAGCGGCCGAACGTGTTCGCCGCCGACGGGCCGGTGACCAACGGGCCGGTGTGGGTGCTCGCCGGATTCGGCGCTCAGCACCGCAAGATGGCCAAGAGCCTGTACCTGCGCGACGAGGTGTTCGCCGACTGGATCAACACGGTGGACTCGCTGGTTCAGGACGAGCGCGGCTACTCGATCGTCGAGCTGATCCTCGACGACGCGCAGGACTACGGCATCGAGACCACGCAGATCGTCATCTTCGCGATCCAGGTGGCCCTCGGCGAGCTGTTGAAGCACCACGGGGCCAAGCCCGCCGCGGTGATCGGGCAGTCGCTGGGCGAGGCCGCGGCGGCATACTTCGCCGGTGGCCTGTCGCTTGAAGACGCCACCCGCGCGATCTCCTCCCGCTCCCATCTGATGGGTGAGGGCGAGGCGATGCTGTTCGGCGAGTACATCCGGCTGATGGCCTTGGTGGAGTACTCGGCCGACGAGATCAAGACGGTGTTCTCGGACTTCCCGGATCTGGAAGTGTGCGTGTACGCCGCGCCGACCCAGACCGTGATCGGCGGACCGCCCGAGCAGGTGGACGCGATCATCGAGCGCGCCGAGAAGGAAGGCAAGTTCGCCCGTAAGTTCCAGACCAAGGGCGCCAGCCACACGTCGCAGATGGACCCGCTGCTGGGCGAGCTGACGGCCGAGCTGCAGGGCATCGAGCCGCTGCCCACGAAGATCGGGTACTTCTCGACGGTGCACGAGGGCGGCTACATCCGCCCGGGCGGTGAGCCGTTCCACGGGGTCGACTACTGGAAGCAGGGCCTGCGGCACAGCGTCTACTTCACGCACGGCGTCCGAAACGCCGTCGACAGCGGCTACACCACGTTCCTGGAGCTGGCGCCCAACCCGGTGGCACTGATGCAGGTGGGCCTGTCCACGGCCGCGGCGGGCCTGCACGACGCGCAGCTGATCGCGACGCTGGCGCGCAAGGAGGACGAGGTCGAGTCGATGACGGTTGCGATGGCGCAGCTGTTCGTCTACGGCCACGATCTGGACATCCGGACGCTGTTCACCCGTGCCGCCGGCCCGCAGGACTACGCGAACATCCCGCCGACGCGGTTCCGCCGCAAGGAGCACTGGCTCAATGCGCGGTTCGCCGCCGACGGCTCGGTGTTCATGCCCGGCACCCACGTCGCGATGCCCGACGGCCGCCATGTCTGGGAGTACGCGCCGCGCGGTGAGACCGATTTGGCCGCACTCGTGAAAGCAGCTGCGGCGCTCGTGCTTCCGGATGCCACGCTGACCGCCAGCGAGCTCCGCGCCGTACCGGGTGACGGCGCTCGCCTGGTGACGACGTTGACGCGGCACCCCGGTGGTGCGTCGGTTCAGGTGCACGCCCGCATCGACGAGTCGTTCACGCTCGTCTACGACGCGGTCGTGACCCGCTCAGGTGCGTCGTCCGCGCTACCCGCTGCGGTGGCGGTCGGTACCGCGACGGCCGAGCCGGCCGCCCTGGCGCAAGCCGCTGCGCCGGTCGTCGAGGAACAACCCGACGCCGAAATCCTGCACGACAACCTGACCCAGGGCGCCAACCTCGGCGCCGGCTTCCAGAAGTGGTCGCCGGATTCGGGTGAGACGGTCGGGCAGCGACTGGCGACGATCGTGGCCAGCGCGATGGGCTATGAGCCCGAGGACCTGCCCTGGGAGGTGCCGCTGATCGAGCTCGGCCTCGACTCGCTGATGGCGGTGCGGATCAAGAACCGCGTCGAGTACGACTTCGACCTGCCGCCGATCCAGCTGCAGGCGGTCCGGGACGCGAACCTGTATGCCGTCGAGAAGCTGATCCAGTACGCGATCGAGCACCGCGACGAGGTGCACCAGCTGCACGAGTACCAACAGGCGCAGACGGCCGAGGAGATCGGCACCGCCGCCGGAGGCGGCAATCCCGCCGAGGCGCAGGCCGAGCTGGCCGGCGATGAGGCGCCGCCTGCGACCCCACCACCACCGCCGCCGGACAACCCGCAAGGCCCGCCGCGGGAGCAGCCCGACCTGGCGACCGCCGCGACTGCGCTGAACCAGCAGGCGGTCGCCGAGGCGCTGAACTCCGACGTGCCGCCCCGCGACGCGTCCGAGCGCGTGACGTTCGCAACGTGGGCGATCGTCACCGGCTCCTCGCCCGGCGGCATCTTCACCGCGCTGCCCGAACTCGACGACGAGACCGCGGACAAGCTGGCCCAGCGGCTCTCCGATCGGGCCGACGGGCCGATCACCGCGGAGCAGGTCAAGACGTCACCGACCATCGAGGCACTCGCCGAGAAGGTCCGGGACTACCTCGAGGCGGGCCAGATCGACGGGTTCGTCCGCACCATCCGCGCCCCACAACAGGGGTCGTCAAAGATCCCCGTGTTCGTGTTCCACGCAGCGGGTGGGTCGACGGTGGTGTACGAGCCGTTGCTGAACAGGCTGCCGTCCGATACCCCGATGTACGGCCTCGAGCGGGTCGAGGGCACCATCGAAGAGCGTGCGGCGCAATACGTTCCGAAGCTGCGCGAGATCGCCGGGAACGGCCCGTTCATTCTGGTCGGCTGGTCGCTCGGCGGGGTGCTGGCCTACGCCTGCGCGATCGGGCTGCGCCAGCAGGGTTGCGACGTGCCGTTCGTCGGGCTGATCGACGCGGTGCGCGCGGGCGAGGAGATCCCGCAGACCAAGGAAGAGACCCGCAGGCGCTGGGAACGCTACGCGCGCTTCGCCGAGAAGACATTCAACGTGCAGATCCCGGAGATTCCCTACGAACAGCTCGAAGCGCTCGACGACGGGGGCCAGATGGAGTTCGTGCTGGACGCGGTCAAGCAGAGCGGCGTGCAGATCCCCGGCGGGATCATCGAGCACCAGCGGACGTCGTACCTGGACAACCGAGCGATCGACACCGCCCGGATCCAGCCGTACGACGGGCATGTCACGCTCTACATGGCCGACCGCTACCACGACGACGCGATCATGTTCGAGCCGCGCTACGCCACCCGCAAACCGGATGGCGGCTGGGGCGAGTACGTGCCGGATCTCGAGGTGGTGCCGATCGGCGGCGAGCACATCCAGGCGATCGACGAGCCGATCATCGCCAAGGTTGGTGCGCACATGAGCCAGGCGCTGAGCAAGATCGAGGCAGAAAGCAGCCAGGAGAGCAGCCAGGAGAGCAGGGTGGGCGACTAGTGACCACCGCCGAGAAACTGGCCGAGCTGCGCGCGAAGCTGGAGCTGGCCAAGGAGCCCGGCGGTGAGAAGGCCGTTGCCAAACGCGAGAAGAAGGGCATCCCGAGCGCCCGCGCCCGCATCCATGCACTGCTCGATCCGGGCAGCTTCCTGGAGATCGGCGCGCTGTGCAAGACGCCGGGTGACCCGAACGCGCTCTACGGCGACGGCGTGGTCACCGGCCATGGCCGTATCAACGGCCGGCCGATCGGTGTGTTCAGCCACGACCAAACCGTGTTCCAAGGCTCGGTCGGCGAGATGTTCGGCCGCAAGGTCGCCAAGCTGATGGAGTGGGTGGCGATGGTCGGCTGCCCGATCGTCGGAATCAACGACTCGGCCGGCGCCCGCATTCAGGACGCGGTGACCTCGTTGGCCTGGTACGCCGAGCTGGGCCGCCGTCACGAGATGCTGCGCGGCCTGGTGCCCGAGGTGTCGATCATCCTCGGCAAATGCGCCGGGGGTGCGGTGTATTCGCCGATCCAGACCGACCTGGTGGTGGCGGTGCGTGA
The DNA here is from genome assembly GCA_963828065.1 of uncultured Actinomycetota bacterium. Lineage (GTDB taxonomy): Bacteria > Actinomycetota > Actinomycetes > Mycobacteriales > Mycobacteriaceae > Mycobacterium. Next base: position 822,653 of record CAWHDL010000004.1, read on the forward strand.
CCAGGGCTACATGTTCATCACCGGGCCCGACGTGATCAAGGACGTCACCGGCGAGGACGTCAGCCTCGACGAACTCGGCGGCGCCGACAATCAGGCCCGCTACGGCAACATCCACCAGGTCGTCGAGGACGAGGCGGCAGCTTTCCAATACGTCCGCGATTACCTGAGTTTTCTGCCCGCCAACACCTTTGACGACCCCCCGATCGTCAACCCCGGGCTGGAACCGGAGCTCACGGCGTGCGACCTCGAGCTGGATTCGATCGTGCCGGACGCCGACAACACCGCCTACGACATGCACGAGATCCTGCTGCGGATCTTCGACGACGGCGAGGTGTTCGACGTCGGCGCGCAGCGCGGCCTGGCGATGATCACCGCCTTCGCTCGGGTCGACGGGCGTCCGGTCGGGGTGATCGCCAACCAGCCGATGTACCTGGCCGGCTCGATCGATAACGAGGCGTCGGACAAGGCGGCCGGATTCGTCCGGTTCTGCGATTCCTACAATCTGCCGCTGGTGTTCGTGGTCGACACCCCGGGCGCCCTGCCCGGTGTGGAGCAGGAAAAAGGCGGGATCATCAAACGCGGCGGGCGCTACTTCAACGCGGTCGTGGAGGCCGACGTACCCAAGGTGACGATCACGATCCGCAAGTCCTACGGCGGCGGCTACGCCGTGATGGGCTCCAAGCAGCTCAGCGCGGACCTGAACTTTGCCTGGCCCACCGCACGGATCGCCGTGATCGGCGCAGAAGGTGCCGCGCAGCTGCTGATGAAACGCTTCCCCGACCCGAATGCGCCCGAGGCGCAGGAGATCAAGCGCCAGTTCATCGACGGCTACAACCTCAACATGGCGATCCCGTGGATCGCCGCCGAGCGTGGCTACATCGACGGCGTGATCCAGCCGCATGAAACCCGGCTACTGCTGCGCAAGTCGCTGCACCTGTTGCGCGACAAGCAGATTCGACGCGTCCAGCGCAAACACGGCCTAACCCCCATCTAGGCCGCGGCTTTCCGCCCGATCTGGGCCCGTCGACGCCGCTGCGCGACTACGATTCGGCCATGCCCGAGCTTGCGGAGCTGCGCAAGCAGCCCGCGGTGTTGGTGGCGGCCGGAGCCGTCGCGACCGTTGGCGGCGGCGCCGTCGCGGCCTATCGGGCGTGTGAGCGGCTGCCGATGGTCGGCTCCTGGCTGCGCCGCGGCCGCTCTGAACTGGCCAAGCGCGGTGAGGAGGCCATCGCGCGCAGCGTCGAGCCCGTCAAGGCGCTCGTCACGGCGATCACCGACGCGGTCGTCGCCGAGGTCGACATCGATGCGATCGTCGCGCGCCTCGACCTGATCGGTCTGGCCAACCAGGTCATCGATGGGGTGGATCTGCAGGCGATCATCAGGGACTCGACCGCTTCGGTCACCGAAGAGGTGATGGCCGACGTCCGCACCCAGGGCGAGCGGGCCGATGACATGGTGGCCGGCTTCGTCGACCGGATGTTGGGGCGCGACCGGGATCCTCAGTGACCGCAGGAATCGTGAGCCGTGGCGTGGCCGCGGTGATCGACTTCCTGGTCGTGGGCGTGATCCTGGCCGCGCTGTACCTCGGAGTCGTGCTGATCAAGCTGATGTTCCACTCGACCGCGTTCAGTTTCCCGTCGGTGAGCATCGTCTTCTCGAGCGCGTTCGCGTTCGTCGTTGCGGTTCTGTACCTGGTGAGCTGCTGGTCGGTGTCGGGGTGTACCGCCGGCGCGGTTGTCATGGGGCTGCGGGTGGTCGGCCGCCGCTCGCCGCGGCTGCCTCCCGTGGTTGCGCTGCTGCGGGCGGTCGCCTGCGTGGTGTTCCCGATCGGTCTGCTCTGGGTCGCCGTCGACGCGCAGCGCAGGTCGCTGCAGGACCTGCTATTCGGCAGCAGGGTGATTTACGCGCGGCCATCAGCGGCCCCACCCGAGGAGTAGTCCCCACCGCCCCCTTCCGCTACGGACCGTAGCGATTAAGGCGTACGGTGAGCGGGTGACCATCGAGCTCACCGGAGCGCTTGCTCCCACCGGCGAAGACGGCCGCCACCTCTACACGTGCCCGCTGTGTGAAGCCATGTGCGGCTTGGAGATTGACGTTGCGGGTGGCCGGGTGAAGGGCATCCGCGGTAACCGCGACGACGTCTGGAGCGGCGGCCACCTGTGCCCGAAGGGTGCGTCGCTCGGCGCCGTGCACGAAGATCCCGACCGGATCCGCAGGCCGCTGATCAAGGTCGACGGGCAGTGGCGCGAGGTGGACTGGGACACCGCGTTCCGCCGTTGCACCGAGTTGCTCAAGCCCGTCATCGACGAGCGCGGCATCGCAGCTGTCACCGCGTATACCGGTAACCCGCTGGCCCACTCGTTCTCCCTCGGCCGCTACACCGGTGTGCTGCTGGGCATGTCGGGCATCCCGATCAGCTACTCGCCGGGCACCGTCGACCAGTGGCCGAAGAACCTGACGTCCCACCTGATGTACGGCGGGTGGTGGACGTTCCCGGTGCCCGACATCGAGCGCACCGACCTGATCGTCGTCATGGGCGCCAACCCGGCCACGTCGCAGGGCTCGCTGCTGGCCGCGCCGGACGTGATGGGCATCATCGACGGAATACGCAAGCGCGGCAAGGTGATTGTCGTCGATCCGGTTCGCACGCAGACCGCCGCGCAGGCTACCGAGTGGTTGCCGATCACCCCGGGCACCGACGCCGCGCTGCTGTTGGCGGTCGCGCACACGCTATTCGACGAGGGGCTGGTGTCGCTCGGTGCGGCCGGGCCGCACGTCGACGGTGTCGAGACGATGCGCGGCGTGGCCGCCGACTGGCCGCCGGAGCGGGTGGCCGGCGTCACCGGGATTTCCGCCGAGCGGATCAGGAGCCTGGCCCGCGAGCTGGCCACCACACCTAAGGCGGTGGTCTACGGCCGAATCGGGCTGTGCAACCAGGAGTTCGGCAGCCTGGCCAGCTGGCTGGTCGACGTGATCAACGTCCTCACCGGCCACTTCGACAGCCCGGGCGGCAGCATGTTCGCGCGGCCGGCCGTGTGGACGGTGACCGGCCAGCCGCAGCCCGGCATGGAGGGCGGGGTGGCGAATTTCGGCCGCTGGCACACCCGCGTGCGCGGCGCGAAAGAGGTGCTGGGCCAGGCCCCGGTGTCGTGCCTGGCCGAGGAGATCGCCACCCCCGGCGACGGGCAGATCAGGGCGTTGATCACGGTCGCCGGCAACCCGGTGCTGTCCAGCCCGGCGGGCGACAAGCTCGACGAGGCGCTGCCGCAGCTGGCGGCGATGATCTCCGTCGACTGCTGGATCAACGAGACGACCCGGCACGCCGACGTGATCCTGCCCGGGCAGTCGCCGCTGGAACAGCCGCACCACGACGACCTGATCCTCGCGTTCGCGGTCAACAGCGTCGCCAACTACTCGGCGCCGGTGTTCGCGCCCGACGACCCGGGCCGCCCCGAGGAGTGGGAGATCCTGATCCGGCTGACCGGCCTGTGCACCGGCACTCCGGCCGAGGACGTCGACGTCGCCGCGATCGACGACGGGTTCTTTGACTACATGGCGTTCACCCAGGGGCTCGACGGCGCGGCGATCCGCCGCCACTACGACCACGGCGGCCCCGAGCGGATCCTCGACCTGACGTTGCGCACCGGCCCGTTCGGCGACCGCTACGGCGAGAACCCCGACGGGCTGACGCTGGCCGAATTGAAACGGCGTCCCAACGGCGTCAATTTCGGGCCCATGATTCCCCAGCTGCCGGACATCCTCGGCACCCCGGAGCGCAAGATCCGGCTGGCGCCGCAGTATCTGCTCGACGACCTGCCGAGGCTGGCCGAGCGGATCGAGCGGGCGCCCGACGAACTGGTGCTGGTGAGCCGGCGGCACCTGCGCTCCAACAACTCCTGGCTGCACAACGTGCCGTCGCTGATGAAGGGCCGCGATCGCTGCACGCTGCTGATGCACACCGCCGATGCGCAGCGGCGCGGGCTGGCCACCGGCGACATCGTCGATGTGGCGTCACCGACCGGCAAGCTGCAGGTTCCCGTCGAGGTGACCGACGCGATCAAACCGGGGGTGGTGTCGATGCCGCACGGCTGGGGCCACGGTAAGCCGGGCACCCGGATGTCCGTCGCGAACGGCTCACCGGGCGTGAACACCAACGCGTTGTCGCCGCCGACCTTCATCGACGAACCATCCGGTAACGGTGCGCTCAACGGCATCCCGGTGACGGTGGCAAGAGCATGATCCCGATGCGCGGCGCCAAGATCCTGATCACCGGCCCGACCGGCCAGGTCGCCGCTCCCATCGCCCGGGCCTTGGCCGCCGACAACGAGGTATGGGGCATCGCCCGCTTCACCGACGTCGCGGTGCGGGAAAGCCTCGAGAAGGCCGGGATTCGGTGCGAGACAGTGAACCTGGCCACCGGTGACTTCACCGGGCTCCCGTCCGACTTCGACTACGTCCTCAACTTGGCGGTGGCCAAGAGCGGCGACTGGGACGCCGACCTTGGCGCCAACGCCGAGTCGGTCGGCCTCCTCATGGCCCACTGTCGCGGCGTCAAGGGCTTTCTGCACTGCTCCTCGGCGGCCGTGTATGACCCCCCGGACGACGAACCGCGGACCGAGCGCGCCGCCCTGGGCGACAATCACAAATTCCTGTTCCCCACGTACTCCATCAGCAAGATCGCCGGGGAGGCCGTCGCCCGGTCAACGGCGCGTGTGCTCGGCGTGCCCACCACGATCGCCCGCCTCAACGTCCCCTACGGCGACAACGGCGGGTGGCCGTACTACCACATGGAGATGATGCTGGCTTCAATCCCGATCCCGGTCCCGCCCGGCGGACCGGCCCGCTACAACCCCATCCACGAGGACGACATCATCGCGACCGTGCCCAAGCTGCTCGAAGTCGCGTCGATCCCGGCGACCACGGTCAACTGGGCCGGTGACCAGACCGTCAGTCTGCAGGAGTGGTGCGCCTACCTCGGCTCGCTTCTCGGCGCCGAGCCGGTGTTCGAGGAGAGCCCGCACGCGCTGCGCGGCGGGCCCAGCGAGCTGACCCGGATGCGCGAGCTCATCGGCGGCACCGCGGTCGACTGGCACGACGGCATGCGCCGAATGGCGGCCAAATTCCACCCGGAGCTCCTCAGCTCCTGAAGCCGTCGCCGAGTGTGAATCTGGCGACGCTTAATCGGCGTGTCGCGTCGCTGAATTCACTGTCGCTGTAGGTGTCATGGCTTGATCCGAATCTTGCCTGGCGTCCACAATCCGCTGCGGGTGGCCGTGCCGAGATCCAGTTTCGCCGCGCTGGCGTCAACGATCGTGTCGAATTTCCGCAACGATCCCCAGTCTCGTCCCCAGTCATGTGAAAGATACGTCGCCATCAGGTGCGCCCGCAGCAGCACGTCGGTGATGCCGAGCAGGCCGCCGTTGAGGCCGTCCTCCCAGGTGTCGGTGTCCAGCTTCTTGGCGTTGTAGTCCGGGGTGATTCGGAACTTGGGGATCTCGGTGACGCCGAGGTTGTGGAACATCGGCCGTTGGCACGGGAACGCCAGGCCGACGGCCCAGTCCATCAGTACCGGCTGCGCCGAGCCGACGTACTCCTGCAGCGAGCGCAGTTGCGGCACCCGTGGCGGCGTCACCGCGACCCAGTCGCCCGGTGTCAGCGACAGGTCCTCGGCCACCACCCGCACGGCCGCGGCGTCGGTGGGCATCTGCGAGCGCGCGAACCGCAGGTTGCGCCAGGACGGGATGGGCCCGAGGTCGTAGGGCACCAGTCGACCGCCCGGCACCAACGCGCCGTCCGGCCCGCGCCGCGCGAACTCCAACTCGACGGTCTGGCCCTGGGTGTGACCGTTGAACACGCTGTTGCCGCTGATCGTGCCGGCCGCAGTGATCACCACCAGCGGGTGCCCGCCGTCGGGCGGCGGCAACTCGTACCACGCGGACGTCAACCTGCTCTGCTGCTGCGGCCCTTCCACGTAGCTGCCCGCCAGCGGCGTGCGGGCCGGGTCCAGCCCGTACGGCAGCGGCACCGTCGACCCGTTGATGCCCGGCCGCACGAGCTTTGTCGGCTGGTCCCAGTCGTAGTCGGTGCCCGGCTGCGGCAACGTCATCCGAATCGCCTCGGCGACAATGTGTTCCGGTACGCCGTTCGGCGTGAATCCGACCGGGTTGACCCCACCGAGCGGGCCCAGCGGGCCGTAATCGCCGGCGACCGGCCGCAAGTAACCATTGTTGGAATCGGGTTCGACGAGCACGTCGTCGGCCAGCCCGCAACCGCCCACGAACGTACGCAGGTTCGCGGCGGTGTTTGAGTACGTCGGGTATTGGCGCACCACGCCCACGACCATCGACCCGACGAACACCAGCACCATGAACCCCGCCGCGACCGGGATCGGAGCGGCCGTCAACGCCCGCGCGATCCGGCCCTCGCCGTGGTCGCGGGGCGCGAAGTGCAGCCACATGGCGTACAGCGCAGTTATTGCGAACAGCGCGAAAAATATTGTGCTGACTGTGACTCCGCCGATCTTCGGCATCGAGTTGTTGAACGGGACACCGTAGCTCGACACGTACCACCAGCCGTTGGTCGTGGCGAAGCACAGTGCCAGCACGAAGAACACCGCGGCCAAAAACGCCATCCGGTTGCGCGACCACCGCAGCACCGACGGTGACACCAGCACTGTCGCGAGCGCCGCCATGGCCGCCCCGACCGCGGCGAACAACCCGAAGTGGTGCACCCATTTGGTCGGGGTGAACATCAGGAAGAACACGGTGAGGAAGATGATGCCCATCAGCCGCCACGCCGGCCCGCGGGCCACACCCGGAATCCGCTTGCGCCGCAACATGATGAACATCGACGTGAACAGCGAAAGCGCGGTGATGAGGAATCCGAACCGCCGCGACAGCGACCCGTCGACGGTCGGCAGGATCAGGTAGTAGTACCGCAGGTTCTCGGTGTACCAGGCCTGGCTCGGACCGATCGCAGTGCGAATCCTGGTGGCCTCCAACACTGTTGCGAAAGTCTGATCGGCGAACACCACCGTGAGCACCACCGTGCCCGCGGCGAGCAGCGGTGCCACCAGTGGCCAGGTTCCGAAGACCCGGTGCCGGCGCACCAGGATCCGCAGCAGGGGACGGCCGCCGGCCAACAACGCGGCGACCGCGATCAGCCCGGTCGGCTGCATGCCCAGGGTGAACGCCGCGGTCACGACCGCCAGCGCCGCCGGCGTCAACCGGCCGGAGATGATCGCGCGTTCGATCAGTACGTAGGTGATCAGTGCGCCGGTGGCGATCTGACCCTCGGGGCGCAGGCCGTTGTCGAACGGCATCCACGCCGCCAGCAGCACCAGGCCCGCCGCCCACACCGCGGCCTTGCTGGACGCCACCGCCGGGCCCAGCCGGGGCAGCACTTCGCGGGACAGCAGCAGCCAGCACACCACCCCGGCGAGCAGATCGGGCAGCCGCATCCAGAGGCTGGCGTCGCTGACGTGCGTCATCAGTGCGAAGACGTTGTAGTACCAGCCGAACGGGTCCTCGGGGCTGCCGAACCAGCGGAAGTAGTTCGACATGTAGCCGGCGGGCCCCGCGACGCGGGCCATCTGGAGCATGTAGCCGTCGTCCGAGGAGTTCGCGCCGATGATGTGCCACACCAGGAAGCCGCCCACCACCACGACGTCGGTGGCGGAAAAGGTCCGCCACCGGGCCGGGATGAGCCGGTGCATCCGCCGGCCGTCGACGCGGTCCAGCCGCCACAGCGCGAGCAGCGCGATCACAGTCGCCAAGATCGCGACCACCATCGCGGTGAGCTTTAAAACCGTTGGGCTGGTGGAGAACCGCGTGTCGATCACCGCCGACAGCCGCAATCCGGGCGGAGCCGGGCCGGTCATGTCGGTGAACACGCCGACGATCGCCGGCCGCAGGTTCGGGTCCGCGAACCCGCTGCGCAGCGGCTGCCCGCCGGTGTCGGTCAGCCCGGCGAACGCTGCGAACGTCCCCGCCTCCGACGAGGTGATATCGATGTGCTGACAGGACGGCGAAACAACTTGCGCGCGGGGCACACTCGCGACCACGACGTTGCGGACGATGACGTCCACGCGCTGAGTCGTGACGTTCACGAACAGCCCGTCCAGCGCTGCCTGCTTTCCGTCTTTCGGCGCGGTGCCCAGCACCATTGCGCCCTGCGGCGGCAACCCGCGGATCACGTCGCACGGCACAGTGACCGTCATCGACACCGGCGTCTGCGAGATCAGCGGCGCCGTCACGTTCGCGAGCTCGCCGTTCTGCGGCCAGTTCAGCGTCGCGGTGGTCTGCACCACCGGCAGCAGCGGCGTGGCGACCGACAGCACGAACCCGATCAGGCCCGCGATCGTGGCGACCCAGCGCGCGATCCTGACCTCGCGGCGCACCGCGTTGGCGCGGGCCGGCTCTCGGTCGACATTGGCGAACACGGCGGTCATGGCAGTGCCCTGATCGGTCCGACGCGGGTCCAGCCGCGCACTGTGGTGCCGCCCTGATCGACGACCGCGTCGGGCGCTTGATCGGCGGGCACGACCCGGCCGTATCGCTCGAGCGAGCCCCAGTCCCGGTACCAGTCGCCGCGCAGGTATGTCGGCACGGTCGAGGTGGTCAGCAGCGCCTGGATGAACAGGAACGGGCCGCCGGCTCTGGCCGACTGCCACTGGTTCGAGGACACCACAACTTGCTTGTGATTGGGCAGGATGCGGTACTCCGGGAGTTCGGCAACGCCGAGGTGCTCGGAGAACGGTCGCTGGCACGGGAAGTTCGCGGCGGTCGCGATGTCCATCAGCACCGGTGTGTGCGAGCCGAGGAACTGCTGCGCCGTCTCCAGCACCGGCAGCCGCGGCGGGGTGAAGCCGAACCACTGGTCGGAGCTCAGGTTGGGGTCCAGCGCGACGATCCGCGCCACGTTGGCCTCGGGCGGTGCGGACGCCAGCGGGAACCGCAGGTTGCGCCACGCATTCTGCGGCACGGTGTCGATGGGCATGACTTCAGCCAGTTCCTGGTAGCTTCCGTCCGGCCGATGCACGCCCCACTGCAGTTTCAGCGACTGCCCGTAGTGGAACTTGCCCACGTCGTCGAAGTAGAAGATCGCCCCCGCGGCCGCCACCACCACCAGCGGGCGGTCGGGTGTGCGCGGCGGCAGCTGGTACCACGCCGAGGTGGCCTTGGCGGTCACGGTGTTCTCGCCGTAGCTGCCCATCACCGGAGTCCGCGCGGGGTCGAGGCCGAACGGCAGGAACACCCGCGAGCCGTTCACCCCGGTCGGGCCGTACCCACCACCGGTGCCCGCGGCGAAGCCGATCCCGATGTTCGGTTTGTTCGGTGAGCCGTCGGAGTTGACGGTGCCGGGGTTGGCGGTGACGGGCTCGGGCGGCTCCAGGGTGTCGCTGATCCCGTTCGGGGTGAACCCGACCGGGTCGGTCCCCCCGAGCGGCCCGTACTGGCCGAACTGCTGGCCCGAGACCGGTTGCAGCGTCCCGGCGTTCGTGTCGGGTTCGACCAGCACGTCGTCGGCCATCGCACAGCTGGCCGCCGAGAACAACGTGTCGATGTTGGCCTTCGCGGTGGTGTAGGCGGGATAGCGCCCCGCGGCGGCCTTGGCCATCGACCCGACTTCGAGCACCACCATGATGAGCGCCACCACCAGCAGCGGAGTCGAGGACAGGATGCGGTTGCGCCGATTGTCCGCCACCTCGGTGTGCCCGGTGTAGTCCATCCGGAAGTGCAGCCACCCGGCCAGTAGACCGGTCGCGATTGCAAGCACCAGGAACATCGTCGTCACCGGATGGCTCGCTATCACCGGCTGCTTGTCGAACCACGGCACGCCGTAGCCGCCGACGTAGAACCAGCCGTTGTTGCCCGATGTCGCCCACGCCAGCACGAACAGCAGTGCAGTCACGTACAGCGCCAGGTTGCGGCGGTTGTGCAGCCCGACCCGGGAGAACGCGAACGCGGTGACCGCCCCCAGTGCGCCCGCCAGCCCGGCGAACGCACCGAACTGCACCGCCCACTTCGTCGGTGTGAACGTCAGCAGCATCAGCCCGACCGCCGTCGTACCGATCAGGCGCCACACCGGACCTTTGGCCATCCCCGGGACACCGCCGCGCCGCAGCAGCACGGTGAGCATGCCGAACAGACACAGCAGCAGCACCAGGACCGAGAACCGCCGGGTCAACGACGAGTCGACGCTGTCTTCGACCGTGAGGAAGTAGTACCGCAGGAAGTCCTGGTACCACGCGATCGTCGGCCCGACCTTGTATTTGATCCGGGCCGACTCGGCCACCGTGGCCAGCGTCTGGGATCGGAACACGACGACGAGGATCAGCGTCAGCGACGCCAGCAGCGCGGCGATATCCGGCGCGTGGGGGCACCTCCCGCTTGCGGGGGAGAGGCCGTCGGCCGCCCGGCGGCGGGCGATGATCCGGGCGATGGCGCGGGCGCCGACCAGCAGTGGCGCGAGCGCGATGAGACCCTGCGGCGCGACGGTGGCCGCGAACATCGCGACGATGATCGCCACCGCCGCCGGCGCCAACCGGCGGCTGGCGATCGCGTTCTCGACGAGCATCCAGGTCAGCAGCGTGCCGAACGCGATGATCGGCTCGGGCCGCAAGCCGTTGTTGAACGGCAGCCACGCGGCCAGGAACACCGCGCCCGCCGTCCAGACCGCCACCCTGTTGGCGGCCACCGTGCGCCCGAGCCGTGGAAGCACGCAGCGCGACAGAATCAGCCAGCAGCCGATGCCGGCGAGCGTGGCGGGCAGCCGCATCCACACGCCTGCCGTGCTGACCGACGCCAGCTGCCCGAGAACGCCCTGATACCAGTCGAACGGCGCCTCGGTCGCGCCGAAGTACCGGTAGTAGTTCGTGAAATACCCGGCGTCGGCCGACACCCGCGCGATGACCAGGTTGTAGCCGTCGTCGGAGGAGATCGCGCCGATGAGATGCCATAACACCAGCGTCCCGATCACCCCGACGTCGGCCAGCCACGTGGCGGCGTTGGCCCGCACTCGTCGGTGCCACGAGCCGCGCAGTCGGTGACCCGAGTAGCGATCGAGCACCGCCAGCGCGACGATCGCCGCGACCACACAGATGACGCCCAGCACCATCACGGCGATTTTCAGCGGGGTCGGCGAGATGACGAATCGGGTGTCGACGTCGACACGAGCGGTCAGCCCCGGTTGCGCGGGCACCTTCAGCTCGGTGAACAGACCAGCGACCTGAGGTTTGTTCTCGATCGCCAACCTTCCGGCGGCGCCGGGGATTCCGACGAAGTCGGCGCCGACACCGCCGACGTTGGCCCAGACGTGCAGGACGCTGCAGGCGCCCGCGTTGACGGCCGGGCGGGGGGCCACTGCGGCCACCGTATCGCGGAACGCGACGACCACGACATCGGCGTTCGCGCGTACGAACAGCCCGTTCCTGCTGGCGTCGATACCGGCCGGCGGCACCGTGGAGAACACCAGGCCACCGGCCGCCGGCAGCGACGCGACCGTGCGGCAGGGAATGCTCACGTCGAGCGCCAGCGGCGCGCCCGACACCAGCGGCGCGGTGATCTGGCCCACGTTTCCGTCGGCGCCGGATCCCTGCGGCCACAGGATCGTCGCCGTCGTCTGCTTCACCGGCAACAGCGGAACCAGCAGGCACAGCACGATCCCGGCGATTCCGGCGACCACGGCGACCAGCCGCGCGATGCGCTGCGCACGCGCAGAACGCTCATCGCTGGGCACGAGGCCCGATGGTATGCGACCCACCTATTGACGCATCGGTGCCGGGCTCCACAGCCCGCTTCGGGTTGCCGAGCCGAGATCGAGCCGGGCCGGCTTGGCGTCGGGGTAGAAAAGCGTCAACCGCTGCAGTGTCCCCCAGTCGCGGAACCAGTCGTGGTTGAGATAGGTGGCGACCGTGGTGGGCCGCAGCAGCAACTCGATGACGCCCAGCGGGCCGCCGCCGAGGTTGTCCATCACCGGCGAGTTCGCCTCGGCGCCGAAGCGGTCGGGCAGGATGCGCCACGCCGGCACCTGGTCGACACCGTCGTTGTGACCGAACGGCCGCTGGCACGGGAACGCGAGCCCCACCAGCCAGTCCAGCATGACGGGGTCTCGGGAGCCGACCACGTCCTGCAGTGTGCGCATCTGCGGGATGCGCGGCGGGGTCAGCGCGATCCAGTGCTGCGGGGCCAGATCGTCGTCGGTCGCCGAAAGCCGGATCTGGGTCGCGCTGGCGGGGATCGCCGACAGTGGGAGGCGAAGGTTGCGCCAGGCCGGCGGCGACCCGATGTCGGCGAAGCTGGCGCTGCCGGCCACCTTCCCGTCGTCGCCCGCCCACTGCACCTGCACCTCGCGGGTGTCGAAGCGCCCGGCGGCCGAGACCACCAGCAGCGGAGAAGACTCGCCACGTGGCGGCAGCCGGTACCACGCGGAGCGCAGCGCGGCGGGCGCTTGAATCCCGGACTGGTAGCTGCCCAGCACCGGGGTGCGGGCAGGGTCCAGGTTGTACGGCAGCTGGGCCCGTGAGCCGTTGATTCCGATGATCGCCGTGGTGCCGCCCTCGGTGCCCGCCTCGCCCCTGGCGGTGGTTCCGGTGGTGCTGTCGACGAACGCGCCGCCGCCCGGTGGTTGCATCAGCGGGTCGGCGGACACGTCGAACGGGATGCCGTTCGGGGTGAAGTTCGAAGAGGTGACGGCGCCCAGCCCGTCGGCGACCGGAACGCCGGACGGCGTCAGCATGCCCGCGTTCGGATCCTGTTCCACCAGCACGTCATAGGCGAGCCCGCACGTCTTTCCGGTGAGCGCCTCGAGGTTGGACCGCCCGACGGTCCACGCCGGTAACTGGCCGATCATCGCGGCGGTCAACGAGAACACTTCGAACGCCACCAGCAGCCACGCCAGGACCCCCAACGGGGATTCGGCGATTCGCCGCACCCGCCGCCACCGTCCGTCGGCGTCAGTGTCAGCGTCGCCGTCCGGCGCGCGGCGTCCCGCCTCCAGAAGT
>CAWHDL010000005.1:0-41193 GCA_963828065.1 uncultured Actinomycetota bacterium
ATTCTCAATGAAGTTGTCAAGCCGCTGCGGCATTAGGTGCGGCGGGTTGGTAGGGCTTGTGGTCGCGCAGCATCGCCCACATGACGTTGAGGCGGCGGCGGGCAAGTGCCAGCACGGCTTGGGTGTGGCGTTTCCCTTGAGCGCGTTTGCGGTCGTAGTAGATCCGTGATGCGGTGTCGGTGCGGATGGCGTTGTGGGATGCCAGGTAACAGGCGCGCAGCAGCCGTCTGTTGTAGCGGCGGGGGCGTTTGAGATTGCCGCTGATGCGCCCGGAGTCGCGCGGGACCGGGGCCAGTCCAGCGACGGCCGCGAGGCGGTCGGTGTTGCGGAAAGCAGCGATGTCCCCGCCTGTGGCGGCCAGGAACTCGGCGCCAAGGATAACGCCGAAGCCGGGCATGCTCAGGATAATTTCGGCGTGGCGGTGGCGGCGAAATCGCTCCTCGATCATCGCGTCGGTGTCGCCGATTTCGGTGTTGAGGGTCATCACCTCCTCGGCCAGCCGGGCCACCATCGCCGCCGCCAGTTGTTGCCCGGGTACCACGGTGTGCTGGGATTTGGCTGCTTCGATCGCCGCGGCTGCTACGGCATCGGCGTTGCGGGCCTTGCGTTTACGCAACCACGCCGCCAACCGGGCAGCCCCGGCGCGGCGCAGCCCTTCGGGGGTTTGATACCCGGTGAGCAAGATCAGCGCGGCCTTGCTAGCGCTGTAGTCAAATGCGCGTTCCAGCGCGGGGAAGTAGATACCGTCGTCGCCGCGCAGGTGACCGGCAGCTACGTGGACCCGCAGTTGGGCAAGATCACCTTCGACAGCTTCTACCGCGAGTGGTCGGACCGTCAGGTATGGGTGTCGGGCACCCGGCACGCGATGGACCTGGCGTCCGGGTCGGTGACCTTCGGGCACCTCCCACTGGCCGAGCTGCGAGCCTCCCACGTGGAGACGTGGGTGAAGTCGATGCAGGATAAGGGCTTGGAGCCGACGACCATCCGCACCCGGTTCGCCAATGTGCGCAACGTCATCCGCGCCGCCGTCCGTGACCGGTGCATGCCTCGTGATGTGGCCGATCGCGTCCGGCTGCCTCGGCAGCGCAAGGCGTCGGCGGCGATGGCGATCCCGACCGCCGACGAAGTGGGAGCCGTGATCCGCGCCGCCGATGACGAGTACGGCGCGCTCATCGCGGTGTGCGCGTTCGCGGGCCTGCGCCGTGGCGAGGCATCCGCACTGCGCGTGTCGGATGAGGACTTCCTCCGCAAGGAGATCCACGTCGCCAGGCAGGTCCAGTGGACCGACGACGGTCGCATGGAGATCCGCCCGCCCAAGTACGCCTCGGAGCGCACGGTGTACATCCCGGACCGTCTCATCACCCTGCTGGCTGAACACGTCCGCAGCTACCGGCCCGGCGACGATCCCGACCGCTGGCTGTTCCCCGGCACCCGTAACGCGACGTTGCCCGCCCACGCGGCCACAGTGGCGCGATCCTGGCGGATCGTCCGCGACGCAGTGGGCATCGGCAACCGGCTGCACGACCTGCGCCATTTCTACGCCTCCGGGCTGATCCGGGCGGGCTGCGACGTGGTGACCGTCCAGCGGGCACTCGGGCACTCGTCGGCGGCGATCACCCTCACCACCTACTCGCACCTGTGGCCGGACGCCAACGACCGCACCCGCAGGGCTGCCGGGGAGCTGCTGGAGGCCTCTCTAGGGGCTGCTGCGGACCCACTGCGGACTGAGAGCGAGATTTAAGGCTCTGACCAGGGCTTAAACGGGTTCACCGCGAACTGGATGACGCGGTAGGGGGACTGCGAGCGCGGGTCCACGTTGTGCCACTGACTGACGAAGATGCGCAGTTCGTCGAGCGTCGATCCCGGCGAGAGATAGCCGCCGTAGGCCTGCGCCAGCCGATTGTCGTCGGGTGCGGGCAAGCTGTCCGGGGGGTCGGGCCAATCAACGGGCTTGATGACGCTCGTGACGGGCGCGGCGCCGAGACCGGTCGGGCCGTCGGCGACCCGCACCTCCATATCTCCGGTCGTCACGTTGAGATAAGACAACACCGTCTTGCCGTCGATCTGCTTGATGCTCATCTCCCCCACCTTGTCGCCCCAGAGCGGCGTCGGCGGTTTGTTCCAGCCGCCCTTCGGCGCCGGCAGCCCCGACCAGCCCTGCCAGCTGGATCGGTTGATGAAGGTCTCCGGTCTGGCGCGGTACAGCGTCACCGGCTGGCTGCGGTCGAAGCTGTCGGCGACGATGTAGACCCACCCTGTCGACGAATCCGGGGTAGGGATCGGGTCGTAGTAACCGCTGACCTGTGATTGGCCACCGCTCTGGTACGGGGCGTCCCGCACCGAACCCGGCACCGTCGGCCAGCCCGGCTGTGCCGGATTTGCCTTCACCAAACGCGAGTTCTGCGGTACCAGATTGCGGACGGTGGTGATGAGCAGATAGTTCTCCCTGTTGATCTGCACGACACCGGCAGGCAGCTGAGAATCACCCGCCGGCGTCGGGTCGGCGAGCAGCGGTTTGTCGATGCCTATCACCCTGTCGTAGCGCACACCCTCCGGCTCATCGACCGTGTCGGTCTGCACGTGCAGCGCGACCGGCGCGTACCAGCCGCCGTACCCGACACCCTGGCCCGCGAAGCTGTCACCGCAGACCTGCAGGATCCCGCTCGGAAACGCCATGAATTCGCACAAGTCGGTGGCACCGATCCCGTAGTCGCCGGTGCCGGTGCCGGTGCCTGCGACCGGCCCGATCCGCATCACTTGACCGAGCGCCAATGGCGCAAGAACTGGTTGGGGCTGGGGCGCGGGCGGGTCGGCGACGGCCGGGGCGGTCGGGGCGACGGCCGAGATGGCGAAGGTCGAGATGGCGAGCAGCGCCACCCCGATCGTCCCGCGGCGCGCACCCATCGCGGGACAGCGTAACGGCGGGAGCCTCGTCGCGCCGCCTACAGATCGGCGGCGAGCAGCTCAGCGATCTGGATGGTATTCAGCGCCGCACCCTTGCGCAGATTGTCGCCCGAGACGAACAACGCCAGCCCGCGGCCGTCCGGGACGCCGGGGTCCTGCCGGATCCGGCCGACCAGCGAGTCGTCGATGCCCGCGGCCGCCAACGGTGTCGGCACGTCGACAAGCTTGACCCCCGGCGCATCGGCGAGCAGCTCGGTCGCGCGGGCCGGCGACAGCGGCCTGGCGAACTCCGCGTTGATCGACAGCGAGTGGCCGGTGAACACCGGCACCCGCACGCACGTGCCGCTGACCGCCAACTCCGGGATGCCGAGGATCTTGCGGCTCTCGCTGCGGAGCTTTTGGTCTTCGTCCGTCTCGCCCGACTCGTCATCGACCATCGAGCCTGCGAGCGGCAGCACATTGAAAGCAATTGGGGCGGCATATTTTTCGGGTGCGGGAAAATCCAGGGCGCCGCCGTCACGGGTCAGCTGCTCGGCGTCGTCGATCACCGCGCGGGCCTGCGACGCCAGCTCGTCCACACCGGCCAGGCCGCTGCCGGAGACCGCCTGGTACGTCGAGGCGACCATTCGCAGCAGCTGCGCCTCGTCGTGCAATACCTTCAGCACGGGCATCGCGACCATCGTGGTGCAATTCGGGTTGGCGATGATTCCCTTGATCAGGCGGCGGCCGCGCACATCCCGATCAAAGTTGACCTCCGAGACCACCAACGGCACGTCGGGATCCTTGCGCCAGGCCGACGAGTTGTCGATCACCGTGACCCCGGCCGCGGCGAACCGCGGCGCCTGCACCCGCGACATCGTCGCGCCGGCGGAGAACAATGCGATGTCCAGGCCGCTCGGGTCGGCGACCGCGGCGTCCTCGACCTCGATCTCCTGGCCGCGGAATGCCAGCTTGCGCCCCACCGAGCGCGCAGATGCAAAGAACCGCACCGTGGTCGCGGGGAAGTCGCGCTCGTCGAGGAGCACGCGCATGACCTGGCCGACCTGCCCGGTCGCGCCGACCACACCGATCGCCACCATTTAGCGCCCCGTTCCCGCGTAGACGGTTGCGATCTCGTCGCCACCGAGCCCGAACGCCTCGTGCAGCGCGGCGACGGCCTTGTCGAGCTCAGTGTCCTTGATCAGCACCGAAATTCGGATCTCCGACGTCGAGATCAGGTCGATGTTCACCCCTACCTCGGCCAGCGCCTCGCAGAACGTGGCAGTGACACCGGGGTGGGTCTTCATGCCGGCACCAACGAGTGACACCTTGCCGATGTGATCGTCGTAAAGCACCCTCGTGAAACCGATTTCGGCCTGCCTTGAGGTGAGTTCCTCAACCGCGCGGGGCCCGCTCTCGCGCGAGCACGTGAACGTGATGTCGGTCTTGCCGTCTTCGACCTTCGAGACGTTCTGCAACACCATGTCGATGTTCACATCCACGTCGGCCACAGCACGAAATACCTTGGCGGCATAGCCCGGAACGTCCGGGATACCCACGATCGTCACCTTGGCCTCGCTGCGGTCGTGCGCGACTCCGGTCAGAATGGCGTCTTCCACGGGGTTGTCCTCCATCGATCCGGTCACCAGCGTGCCGGGCTTGTCAGAGTACGACGACCTGACGCGTATCGGAACGTCGTAGCGGCGGGCGTACTCCACGCAACGCAGCATCAGCACCTTGGCGCCGCATGCGGCGAGTTCGAGCATCTCCTCGAAGCTGATCTTGTCGAGCCGGTGCGCGTTCGGCACGATGCGCGGGTCGGCGGTGAAGACTCCGTCGACGTCGGTGTAGATCTCGCAGACGTCGGCCTTGAGCGCGGCGGCCAGCGCGACGGCGGTGGTGTCGGATCCGCCGCGGCCGAGCGTGGTGACGTCCTTGCTGTCCTGGCTGACGCCCTGGAACCCCGCGACGAGCACGACCAAGCCCTCGTCGAGGGCCGAGCGAACCCGGCCCGGAGTGACATCGATGATCTTCGCGTTGCCGTGGCTGCTCGTGGTGATCACACCGGCCTGCGACCCGGTGAACGAACGGGCATGTGCGCCGAGCGAGTTGATGGCCATCGCGACCAGCGCGTTGCTGATCCGCTCCCCTGCGGTGAGCAGCATGTCCATTTCCCGCGGCGCCGGCGACGGGCATACCTGCCGGGCCAGGTCGAGAAGATCGTCGGTGGTGTCACCCATTGCCGACACGACGACCACGACGTCGTTGCCCTTTTTCTTCGTCTCGACGATGCGCTCGGCGACGCGGCGGATGCGGTCGGCGTCGGACACCGACGATCCGCCGTATTTCTGCACGACGAGCGCCACAATCACCCTTTCGGCGTGGTGAGGTTGAATCCCACCAAGGATATAGGGGTCCGCGCACCCCATTTTGTTCCGCTTTGTTGTGTGCGTTCGGGCGGGTGCGCAGCGGCGCGGCTAGCGTGGACACCGTGCCGGGCCGCCACGCCGACCGCACCGCCGATACCCGGGTGCCGATCCATCCCGACATCGCCGCGCGATGGAGCCCGCGAATGTTCGACACGGCCGCGGACGTCACGGGCGAGCAGATCACCGCGCTGCTCGAGGCGGCGCGCTGGGCGGCCACCTGGGGACACCGCCAGCCGGTGCGCTTCATCGTGGGGCTGCGGGGTGACGAGACGTTCGACAAGATCTGCGAGGCCCTGAGGAAGGGCAACCGCTACGCCAAGGCCGCCGGGGCGTTGGTGCTGGTGAGCGCCGACGAGGGACCTGACGAACGGACGGCGGTGTACGCGGCCGTCGACGTCGGTGCCGCGATAGCGCAGCTCACCATCGAGGCGGTGTCGCGCGGGCTGATCGCCCACCCGATGGCCGGGTTCATTCCCGATACGGCGCGCGAAGCGTTCGCGATCCCCGAAGGAGTGCGCCCACTGGCGGTCGTCGCCGTCGGCTCGCTCGGCGACTACGCCGCGGCGCCACCCGAGATCCTCGAACGGGACGCGATCGGACGCCAGCGGCTTCCGCTGGAGGAGATCGCCTTCGCCGGCGGCTGGGGCACGCCGTTTCAGCCGTAGAGCCGCGCGGCCCTCGTCGCGACATCGGTCACCGCTTCGCAGTCACGCTTGTCGGCGTCGACCACCACCGCGGGCCGGATCTGGGCATCGGCGAGGTCGGCATACCCTCTGCCGATCACTTTGCGCTGCATCTTTTCGTCGACGAACGCGACCGCCGAGCAGAACACCGGATCGAGGTAGACCTCCACACCCGGCTGGTCGAGCCGCTGGTGTCCCTCGGTCGCGGCGTCGACGAGCTGCGGCTGAAGCCTGACCTGGAATTCAAGGGGGCGCCCGTCGCGGGTAATGGTGAACCGGCATCGGTACGGCTGCGACTCGGGCACGTCCCAACGGTCGAGGGCATCGGGCAGCACCGACAACACCTCGCACGGATCGCGTTCGGCCAGCCGCGACCAGTAGGTTGCCGCGGCGTCCCGGGGCGGCAGGGGGGCGGTCGCCAGCCGGGCGGCGAGCGCGCCGGTGATCCGGGTGATCAGGTCGCAGTCGATCGGTCCGATGAGACCCACCGTGACGAACGGCTGCGGCGAGGCAGTGAGGGGCTGCGCGCCGGGCAGCCGGCTCAACGACAGCGGCATCGACAGGTCGCAGGAGCCGAAACCGCGCGGGTAGACGGGTACATCGCCGACCCGGTACGACGGCGGCTGGTCGGGCGCGGGCGTCATTCCGACCTCGACCGAGACGAACCGTCGATCGCTGTCACCACTGACCTTCACCTCGGCGTCGCACTCATCGAATGCGAAAAGTGTTCCCACTGACACAATTTCGCCGACTTTTGGCAACGCGTCGCGAATGAGCAGGCCGCACACATCGATGCGGCGCATCGCGCGCAGGTACTCCAGCATCGTGATGTCGTCCGCGCCGGGGCGCTGACCGTAAACCGGGACATCGCCTGCGAAGAAATACGCCTGGTCGACGTCCTTAGGCCCGACGACCGGCTTGCCGTCGATCGGTGGTGAGCAGCCGACGAGCGTCGCCGTCGTGATGAGCGCCACGGTCAGCGCGCCGACCAGCCGCCTCACCGGCACAGTCTGGCACAGCCCTTATGAATCACCCGGATCGTCGATGGAGTAAAGTGGCGCACGTGCAGCGGATGCTCCTTCTCGGACGCCGCGACGGGGCCTGATCCAGACCGGCTTCCCGTCGCGGGTGTTCGCGATGCGCCGGTCGTTTCAACAGAACTCCCCGGAAAGCCACCGCAATGACTCCCACTGATCCTCGTGTCGAGGGAACCAATTTCGCCGACGCCTTCGTGTCGGAACGCACGATCACCACTCCGTCCGGCGCCCCCCGCGCCGGGCAGCCCGGATGGAACACGCAGCGCGGCTCGGCGATGCCGATGCACCGCTACCGCTCGTTCGCCGACGAGGTCGAGCCGATCCGACTGGCCGACCGCACCTGGCCCGAGCGGGTGATCACACACGCGCCGATGTGGTGTGCGGTCGACCTGCGCGACGGCAACCAGGCGCTGATCGATCCGATGAGCCCGGCCCGCAAGCGACGCATGTTCGACCTGCTGGTCCGCATGGGCTACAAGGAGATTGAGGTCGGCTTCCCGTCGGCCAGCCAGACGGATTTCGACTTCGTCCGCGAAATCATCACCGAGGATGTGATTCCCGACGACGTCACGATCCAGGTGTTGACGCAGTGTCGCCCCGAGTTGATCGAGCGCACGTTCGAGGCGTGCGAGGGCGCGCCACGCGCCATCGTGCACTTCTACAACTCCACGTCGATCCTGCAGCGCCGCGTGGTGTTCCGCGCCGACCGTGAAGCGGTGAAGGCGATCGCCACCGACGGCGCCGGCAAGTGCGTCGAGGAAGCCGCCAAATACCCAGGCACACAGTGGCGTTTCGAGTACTCCCCCGAGTCGTACACCGGCACGGAGTTGGAGTACGCGGTCGAGGTGTGCAACGCGGTCGGCGACGTCATCGGACCGACACCGCAGAACCCGATCATCTTCAACCTGCCGGCAACCGTCGAGATGGCCACACCGAACGTCTACGCCGACTCGATCGAGTGGATGCACCGCAACCTGGCCCGCCGGGACAGCGTGATCTTGAGCCTGCATCCGCACAATGACCGCGGAACTGCAGTCGCCGCAGCTGAATTGGGTTTCCAAGCGGGCGCCGACCGGATCGAGGGTTGCCTGTTCGGAAACGGCGAGCGCACCGGCAACGTGTGCATCGTGACGCTGGGCATGAACCTGTTCAGCCGCGGCATCGACCCGCAGATCGACTTCTCCAACATCGACGAGATACGGCGCACCGTCGAGTACTGCAACCAGCTGCCCGTCAACGAACGCCACCCCTACGGCGGCGATCTGGTGTACACGGCGTTCTCCGGCAGCCACCAGGACGCGATCAACAAGGGCCTGGACGCGATGAAGGATCGTGCGGACTCGGATGGCTCGAATGTCGAAGACATCCTGTGGCAGGTTCCGTACCTGCCGATCGACCCGAAGGACGTCGGCCGCACGTACGAGGCCGTCATCCGGGTGAACTCGCAGTCCGGCAAGGGCGGCGTGGCCTACATCATGAAGGCCGACCACGGCCTGGTGCTGCCCCGCCGGCTGCAGATCGAGTTCTCCCAGGTGATCCAGAAGATCACCGAGGGGGAGGGCGGCGAGGTGTCGTCGAAGGAGATGTGGGACGTCTTCGCCGACGAGTACCTGACGCCGGTGCGCCCGTTGGAGCGGATCCGCCAGCGGGTCGTCGCCGCCGAAACCGACGGCGGCACCGACACGATCGAGGCCACCGTCAAGATCGACGGCGAGGAGGTCGAGATCGTCGGCGCCGGCAACGGGCCGCTCGCGGCGTTCGTCGACGCACTCGGCGCGGTCGGAGTCCACGTCAACGTGCTGGACTATTTCGAGCACGCGATGTCCTCCGGAGAGGAAGCCCAGGCTGCCGCCTATGTGGAGGCATCCATCGGGGGCAGGACAGTCTGGGGCGTCGGGATCGCGACGTCGATCACCACCGCGTCGCTGCGTGCCGTGGTGTCGGCGGTCAACCGGTGCTCGCGGTCGTAGGGTCCTCGGTCTAGGCCCTCGGCGGCAGGACTGCCAGCCACGAGTCCGACAGCAGTTCGAGCAGCTGGCCGTCCGGGTCCCGGATCATCGCCGACTGCTCGGAGACCGTCGCCTCGACCACCGAACCCCCGAAGCCGGCCACCATCGCCAGCACGTCGGGAAGGTCGGACACCGACAACGACAGGTGCGTCAGCCCGAGTTGGTCCATGACACGGTCCGGCCCGGCGCGGACTTCGCGTCGGGAGTAGTCGAGCAGTTCGAGCACCAGGCCGTCGCGAACCAGATATGTCGCGTGCAGTCCGATCGGCCCGTCCAGCTGGAGAAGTTGGTCGGTGCCGTGGTCCGGCGGTTCGAGTTCCCACCAGAACTCGAACCCGAGCAGACCCTCATAGAAGCGGCGCGACCGCGCGCGATCGGCGACGCACAATCCAACGTGGTTGAAAACCGTTCGGCGACTGGTCATCACGGCCTTCCGTAGCGCGTCAGGATCGTTGCCCCCGTGTTCTCGATCCGCACAGTCTCTCGCTCCAGGCATCCCCCGGCGCCTTCTTCGGTGACCCAGGATTGGACGCTCAGCACCATGCCCTCGTCGAGCGGGGCGTCGCTTCCGCGGCCCAGGCCGATCAGCGGTGGCTCAGCGCCCAGCCCCAGCCCGTGGGCCAGCGGTACCGGCGACTCCCGGTTTCCGGCGCTCTCCCACGCTCGATACAGGTCGGCACCGGTATTGCCCGGGCGGCACGCGGACAGCAGTGCGTCCATGCTGCGGGCACATCGCGTCGCGAGCCTTGCTGCCGTCGCGGTTGGGGTTGCTTTTGCCGGGCTGCCGGCCACCCGGGTGCGCGCCAGTCCGGCCTCGTATCCGGCGTACAGCGCACCCGGCGCGAGCACCACCAATTCGCCCGCCTTGACGGGGCGGTCGGATGCCAGATAGCGGAACCTCACCGGACCGCTGGTGGGCGTCGCGAAACAGACGCTTTCTGACGGAGGAATCGGAGCCCCCAGGCCGGCCACCCGCTCGTAGTAGACGCCGAGCAGGTCACGCTCGGTGATGCCCGGCGCCAGTGCATCTTCCAGCGCACTCAGCGCGGCCTCCGCGATGGCCGCGGCCACGTCCAGGCAGGTGATCTCGTCGGGCGTCTTGATCCGTCTCGCGGTTTCCATCACCGGGGCGGCGTCAACGAGTTCACCCGATGTGACGTGCCGGGAAAGCAGACCGCTGAACATCGGCGTCAATCCGTCGGTGCCCACCCGCCGCGACTGACGCAAACCGGGGATGGCCGCCAGCGCGGCCGCGAGATTGACGGGATTCCAGCTCAGGCCGTACAGGTCGTCGTGGCCGATCTCCGGTGGCACCCCCTCGTCCCAGGTCGATAGCAGGTGCACCCGCTCGGTTTGCCTCACCGCCACGGCGACCGGCGCGAACGGAAGCACACCGGCACGTCCCAGTTGGCGAGCGCCCGTCACGTAACGCACGTCGCCCACACCCCCGAGCATCAGCGCGTCGAGGTCGTGACGCCGCATGCCGGAGAACACTTTTGCGCGCCGCTGTGCACGCAGCCGGCCGAAGTCGACGCGAGCGTCGTCCTCGAGGCCCATCATTCCGACGAGTACTCCGCGGTCACGGGGGACGGGGCTCATGCGGTGACTCCGTACGGATCGTAGGTTGAGCCGCTGAGCTTGACCCATCCGGTATCGGTCACGGCCACAACGTCTTCCGAACGATAGCCGGCAGCACCGTCCTCCCAGATGACCGGCTCGAAGACCACCACCATGCCCGGTTGCATGATGAGCTGGTCGTCGAACTGCTCGCCGAAATCGGTTCCGATGAGCGGCATTTCAGCGCTGTCGGTGCCGACACCGTGAGCCAGATAGAAATGTTCGATCCACGGACGAACGCCGTCGTTGGCCTCGATCGCGGCCTTGCCGAGTTGGGTCGCCGACACCCCCGGTTCGAGAATGTCCAGTGCGGCGTCGACCACCGTCCGCCAGCGACGGAACTGCGCCTCCTGCTTCTCGTTCGGGGTGGGATCGGCGCCGGTGATCCAGGTTCGTCCGTAGTCGGACGCGTAGCCCTGCCAGGTGATCCCGGCATCCACCCAGATGACGTCGCCTTCTCGCAGGAAGCGGTCGGTGGTGACGGTCGGGTAGGCCAGATCGCCGTGCAGGGTCCAGGGCCCCAGCTCACGGGCCGGCGCCATCACCTGCCAGATCGGATCGATTCCGTTCGCGGACGCGCCGAGCTCGAAGATTCTTCGCAGGAATATTGCGCTCAGATCTATCTGCCGAATTCCCGGCCGCAGGGTAGTCAATGCGTCGACCATCGCCAGCTCGTTGATCAGCTGCGCGTTGCGAATGCAGGCCACTTCGTCGGGTGTCTTGGTGACCTTGGCCGCGCCCATCACCGCCGAGGCGTCGACCCAGTCGAACCCCGGCAGGCCACGCAACATCGCGCGCGTTTGGTCATCGACTCCGACCCGGGCGGTGGCGGAGAAGTGGCCGGAAAGCGCGTCGGCGAACAGGTCCATGCCGTCGTCGAGATCCGGGAACAGCGGCCCGTGCAGGTGATCTTCGGGGAGGTCGGCCGGTACCCCGTCGGTGTACAGGGTGAACAGGTGCGGCGCCGAGTCTCCCCTGACCACAACCGCCACCGGGCGGAACAGTGCCGCATGATCCCCCTCTTGGGCGGGCACGGCGGCACCGGTGGCATACGCCACCGCGCTGGAGCCGAGCAGAACCAGGCCGTCGACGCCGTGCGCTTCGAGCTGCTCCTGCAATCGCTGAAAGCGCTCCCTGCGCATCCGGGCGAGATCGGGCAGAGCCGGGATCGCCGCCCCGCCGATCGTCGCTCCGGCCGGCCAATCGTCGATGGTCCTGTCGATGGTCCTGCCCCCTTAAAGATGCAAAGATAGCCCAATAAGTATTGACGGTGCCGCTGCTGCTAGGGCAGATTTCATAGATTTCCTTGTGCCGGAGGCTTTTTCGATGAGTGAACGTTCCAAGGTCAGTGCCGACGTGGTTGTCGATTTCGATCATCATTCCGACGAATTCAACCTCAACGAGCTTTCTATCAACGCCGAGCTCCGGCGCCGGTGCCCGGTGGCGTGGAACGAGAACTACGGCGGGTTCTGGTTCGTCAGCAGCTACGACGCGGTGGCGCAGGCCGCCCGGGACGGCGACACGTTCGCGCACAAGTACGAACCGGATGCGGCCGACGGAGTGGACTACCAGGGCGAAATGGGCGTTCCCCGCCCCGAAGGCCAGCCGGCGCTGGGCATCGGCGAGGTCGACGGTCCCTACCACCAGGCCTTACGGCGGGCGCTCGCCCCGTTCTTCTCGCCGCGGGCCGTGGACAACATGCGCGGATTCATGGAGCAATCCGTGCACTGGTTTCTCGATCAGAAGATCGGCGACGGCCGGATGGACATGGTGCTCGACTACGCCAGTCCGGTTCCGGCAATGCTGACCATGAGGTTGATGGGCTTGCCGCATGACAATTGGCGGCCATACGCCAACCTCTTCCACTCCGTCATGGCCGTTTCCCAGGACAGCGACGAGTACGCCAGTGCCATCGGTGGGGTCCCCGCCATGATGGAGGGCCTGCTGAAGTTTGCGACGTCGCGACGGGTCGATCCGCGCGACGACCTGACGAGTTTCCTCGTCCAGTTCGAATTCGACGGAAAGCGTCTCTCCGACGAGCAGCTTCTCGACATTCTCTGGAACCTCATCGGCGGAGGCGTCGACACCACAACGTCGCAGACGGCGCTGAGCCTGCTGCACCTGGGCACCCACCCGGAGCTGCGACAGCAGCTCATCGACCGCCCCGAGCTCTACCCGACCGCCGCGGACGAGTTTCTTCGGTACTTCTCGGTCAATCAGCAACTGAGCCGCACCGTGACTCGCGACATCGTCCTCGGGGGGCAACAGCTTCAGCGCAACGACCGCGTCGTGATCAGCTGGCTCGCCGCCAACCACGACGAGCACGAGTTCAACCGCCCTGACGAGGTGATCCTGGATCGGTTACCCAACCGCCACCTCGCGTTCGGGCTCGGGCCGCATCGCTGCATCGGATCTCATCTCGCGCGGGTGATGTTCGAGGTGATGGTGAAGGCGGTGCTCGACCGAATTCCCGACTACCACGTCGATGTCGGCGGTGTTCACCAATACCTCGGCAACCCGAGCATGACGGGGCTGGGCAAGCTGCCCGTTACCTTCACCCCTGGAGTGTCGCTGGGAACGTCACGCCCGGATTGAGTCCGAGCTCCGAGCGCCGAGCGCCGAGCTCCGAGCGCCGGCGGCGGTCGGTAGCCGGTCGGCTACCCGTCAGAACAACGAGTACTGCTCGCCGGCGACGGTCGGGTCGATGAACTCCTCGATCGAGGTGCCGCCGAGCACCGAATCCAACGCGGCCATGAACTGGGCATCCGAGATCGTCGGCACCCCGAGTTCGCGGGCGTGGAAACTCTTGCCATGCTCGGTGTCCGGCTCGTTGCAGATCATCACCGACGTGTCCGGGTCCACCATGTCGGCGTATGCGAGCCCGGCGTGCATCATCCGTTCGATCAGTTCCTCGTGCGTGCGCTGCACCTCGGCGGACAGCGCAACACGCATGCCCTGCACCAGCGGACGACCCGGCACATGTCGGCCCGGGTTCAGCCATCGGCACGGCACCCGCGCTGCCACTGTTTTCAGCGGCCGCAGCTCGTCGTGCGTGACACGGCCGTTCGGCCAGCGCCGTCGGGTCGCCGGCCGCACCGGCAGCCATACGTCGAGCTGACGTGCCCGCTCCACTGCGGGCGTGAGCACCCGCGACAGCACCAGCGCGTCGTCGAGTGCATCGTGGGGCCTCAGCTGTGGGACGCCCCAATGCGCGGCCAAGGTTTCCAGCCGCAGGTTCTCGGTGCCCAGCGACAGGCGTCTGGTCAGCTCGACCGTGCACATCACGGTGTCGATCGGCAGCTCAGCCTCGGCCAGCTCGGCCTCGGCGGACAGAAAAGCATGGTCGAACGCCACGTTGTGGGCCACCAGCGTGCGGCCTTTGAGCACGTCCAGCAGGTCGTCGGCGATGTCGGCGAATGTCGGCTGGTCGGCCAGCATTTCGGTGGTCAGCCCGTGCACGTGCGTCGGGCCCGGGTCGACACCAGGGTTCAGCAGGCTGACCACCGAGCGGTCGACGGTCCCGTCGGGGTCGAGCGCCAGCGCAGCCACGCTGATCACCCGGGCGTGGCCCGGGCGGAAGCCCGTCGTCTCGACATCCAGGACCACCCAGCCCGAGTCGTGCTCGGCGACCGGCGTGCCCCACGGCGTCTCCGCCAACTTGGGTGGCGCTTTCGGTGGCGCTGTCATACACCTCAGAGTCGCACGCAACCCCGACAAAACCGCTGATCGCCACGCCCGTGTCGCAGGTCAGTAGCGGTTTCGTCATAAACTGCCCCGGTGATCACTGCCCGCGGACGCCTCGCGCTCGCGGCCGGCGCGACCGCGAGGTGGGCATCGCGGGTGACCGGCCGCGGGGCCGGCGCGATGATCGGCGGCCTGGTGGCGATGACGCTGGACCGCTCGCTGTTGCGTCAGCTCGGCGAGGGCCGGCGCACGGTGTTGGTCACCGGCACCAACGGCAAGTCGACCACTACCCGGATGACGGCCGCGGCGCTCGCTTCGCTGGGCGCGGTGGCGACGAACTCCGAGGGCGCCAACATGGACGCCGGGCTGATCGCCGCACTGGCGACGGCCCGCAAGGCTTCGGTCGCGGCGCTCGAGGTGGACGAGATGCATTTGCCGCACGTCGCCGACGCGGTGGCCCCGCGGGTGATCGTGCTGCTGAACTTGTCGCGCGACCAGTTGGACCGGGTCGGTGAGATCAATGTGATCGAGCGGACTCTGCGTGCGGCGCTGGCTCGGCACCCGGATGCGGTGGTGGTCGCCAACTGCGACGACGTGTTGATGACGTCGGCGGCCTACGACTGCCCTCACGTCGTTTGGGTGGCCGCCGGCGGCGGGTGGGCCAACGACTCGGTGAGCTGCCCGAGGTCTGGCGAGGTCATCGTGCGTGAGCGGTCGCATTGGTACAGCACCGGCACAGACTTCAAACGGCCCACCCCGCAGTGGTGGTTCGACGACGAAATGCTCTACGGCCCGGATGGTTTGGCACTTTTTATGAAACTGTCGCTGCCGGGTGCGGTGAACCGGGGCAACGCAGCGCAGGCGGTCGCAGCGGCCGTGGCGTGCGGGGTCGACCCTGCGGCGGCGGTGGCGGCGGCGTCTTGTGTCGACGAGGTCGCCGGGCGCTACCGAACGGTGAGTCTCGGCCGTCACACTGTCCGCCTGCTGCTCGCGAAGAACCCCGCAGGCTGGCAGGAGGCGCTGTCGATGATCGACAAGCACGGCGCGGGCGTGGTGATCTCGGTCAACGGGCAGGTGCCGGACGGCGAGGATCTGTCGTGGCTGTGGGACGTGCGTTTCGAACACTTCGACGACACTTTCGTGGTGTCGGCCGGTGAGCGCGGTACGGATCTTGCGGTGCGGCTGACGTACGCGGGGGTGGACCACACGCTGGTGCACGACACCGTCGCGGCGATCGAGTCGTGCCCGCCGGGGCATGTCGAGGTGATCGCGAACTACACCGCATTCCTGCAGCTTCAACGGGCTTTGGAGCGGTTGGGGCGTCGTCGTGGCTGACTCCACGGTGCGGATCGGGCTGGTGCTGCCCGATGTGATGGGCACCTACGGCGACGGGGGCAACGCGGTGGTGCTGCGGCAGCGGTTGCTGCTTCGCGGGATTGACGCCTCGATCGTCGAGATCACGTTGTCGGACCCGGTGCCCGCGTCGTTGGACATCTATACCCTCGGCGGCGCGGAGGACTACGCGCAGCGGCTGGCCACCAAGCACCTTCTTCGCTATCCGGGGTTGCAGCAGGCGGTGTCACGGGACGCGCCGGTGCTGGCGATCTGCGCGGCGATCCAGGTGCTCGGCCACTGGTACGAAACGTCGGCCGGTGAGCGCGTCGGCGGTGTCGGGCTGCTGGATCTCGTCACCGCACCCCAGTCGGTGCGCACGATCGGTGAGCTCGTCAGCCGGCCGCTTTTGGCCGGGCTTTCTGAGCCGTTGACGGGATTCGAAAACCACCGTGGCGGCACCGTTCTCGGTTCGTCGGCGGCGCCGCTGGGCGCGGTTCTGAAGGGCTTTGGCAACCGGTCCGGCGACGGCGTCGACGGTGCGGTGCAGGGCAGCATCGTCGCGACGTACATGCACGGCCCCTGCCTGGCACGCAATCCAGCGCTGGCCGATCAGCTGCTGGCTCGAGTGGTCGGCGAGTTGTCGCCGCTGGACCTCGACGAGGTGGCGCTGCTGCGCCGGGAACGGCTGGGGGCGTGAGGGGTTTGGTATTGCCGTTCGCCGGTTGGGAGTCAGGGCTTCCAGCCGCGCGACGTCAGTGCGCGGTACACACGGTCGATGACATCGTCCTCGCGGTCCTCGGCGATCACGCGGATGACGATCCACCCCCTGCGCTCTAACGTCGGGATGCGCCTGATGTCCTTGACGTACTGGCTGCGGTCGGTGCGATGCTGGTCGCCGTCGTACTCGGCGGCGACCTTGAATTGCTCCCAGCCCATGTCGAGTAGGGCGATGAGGTCCCAGCGGTCGTGTATCGGGATCTGCGTGGTCGGTTTCGGGAAGCCTGCGTCGATGAGGAGCAGACGCAGCCACGTCTCCTTCGGTGATGCGGCGCCGCCGTCGACAAGCGGTAGTAATTCGCGGAGTTGGCGGACACCGCGGGCGCCTTCGTGACGCTTGGCGATCAGCAGTGAATGGTCTATCGAGTACGGTATCGCCCGCATCAGTGAGTCAAGTCGCGCGAGGGCTCGTCCGCGGGGCAGGCGCCTGCCGAGGTCGAATGCCGTGCGAGCGGGAGTGGTCACCGGCAGCCGCGCAACGAAGGTGGTTTCGTCGTCTCGCAACCGCTCATTGCGAGCGATCACACCGTCTGGTGGACGGGTGTTGCGCCAGATCAGCTCCACCGGGATGTCGTCATCGACCCATTGCGCGCCATGGAGCGCCGCGGCCGACAAACCCGCAATCGTCGCTCGCTGTTTGGACCAGAGCCACGCGCCCACCGTTCGGTCGCGCAGCGAAACTGCCCGGCACTTGGGGACATAAACGTCCTGGTAGATCGACCGGAAGTCGGTCCGCAATTGATAGCCGGTCAGCTGACCGGTGCGCACCGCTTGACTGCCGATGAACACGTCCGCCATACCGAGACGGTGACAGTGCACACCGACAAATCGCCGAAGACAAATCGCCGAAACTGAAGCGGTTGCGATGCTTCGCGGCGCGTCGTCGCGACTGGTTCAGTGTCGGCGCAGGGGTGGGGTTAGGCCATGGCGCGGCGGCCGGACAGCGCCCGCCCGAGCGTCAGTTCGTCGGCGAATTCGAGGTCGCCGCCCATCGGCAGGCCTGAGGCGATGCGCGTCACCGTGAGATCGGGGATGTCGCGCAGCATCCGCATGAGGTACGTCGCCGTCGCCTCGCCTTCGGTGTTCGGGTCCGTCGCGATGATCACCTCGGCGACCTGCACACCATCGACCTGTTCGCCGATCCGGTTGAGCAGCTCGCGAATTCGCAGCTGGTCCGGGCCGATCCCCGATAACGGGTCGAGGGCACCGCCCAGCACGTGGTACCGGCCGCGGAATTCGCGGGTGCGCTCGACGGCCTGGATGTCCTTCGGCTCCTCGACGACGCACACCACGGACGCGTCGCGGCGCGAGTCCGAGCAGATGCGGCAGCGCTCGCCCTCGGACACATTGCCGCATGCCGCGCAGAATTGAACGCCGTCGCGGACCTTGCCCAGCACCGCCGTCAGGCGGTCGATGTCGGGCGGCTCGACGGACAGCAAGTAGAAAGCGATCCGCTGAGCGCTCTTCGGGCCGATTCCCGGCAGCTTGCCCAGCTCATCGATCAGGTCCTGGACGGGGCCCTCGAACAAGTCAGATCCCCAACCCGCCGGCCAACGGACCCAGTCGGCTCTGCGCCAGTTCCGCCACCTGTGCCGATGCGTCCGCCAGCGCCCCGACGATCAGGTCCTGCAGCGTCTCCACGTCGCCGGGATCGACGACCTTGGGGTCGATCGACACCGCGACCACCTCGCCGCTGCCCTTCATCGTGACCTGCACCAGCCCCCCACCCGCCTGGCCGTGCACATCGGTGGCGGCCAGCTCCTCCTGCGCTTGCATCAGCTGCTGCTGCATCTGTTGTGCCTGCGCCAGCAGCGCGGACATGTCCGGCGGACCTCCGGGTTCCATCACAGTCCTCTTGCCTGTTGGTCTCGAGTTCGTTTCGGCTGGGAGTCGACCCTCCCAAGAGTAGCCGTGAGCAGGCTACTTTGACGCAGTGCCAGACCTTCACCGGTTGCGTGTCGGCGCCGCGGCGGCCGCCGCGGCGGTCGTCACTGCCTGTCTGGTCTCCGCCCCGCACGCGCCGGCTGCGCCCGCCAACATCGCGGGGATGATCGTGTTCCTCGACCCCGGCCACAACGGCGCCAACGACGCGTCGATCAGCCGTCAGGTGTCTGATGGGCGGGGCGGCATGAAGGACTGCCAGACCAGCGGGACCAGCACCCCTGACGGCTATCAGGAGCACACGTTCAACTGGGAAGTGGTGCTGCGGATCCGGTCGCTGCTCAACCAGCTGGGCGTTCGGTCCGCGTTGTCGCGGGGCAACGACAACGCCCTCGGCCCGTGCGTCGACGAACGCGCGTCGATGGCCAACGCAATCCAGCCGAACGCGATCGTGTCCATCCACGCCGACGGCGGTCCGCCGTCCGGTCGCGGCTTCCACGTCAACTATTCCGCGCCGCCGCTGAATCAGGCCCAGGCCGGCCCGGCGGTGCAGCTCGCGCGCATCATGCGTGATCAGCTGCAGGCGTCGGGTATCCCGCCGTCCAACTACGTCGGCCAAGACGGCCTCTACGGCCGGGCAGATCTCGCGGGGCTCAACATGGCTCAGTACCCGGCGGTCCTCGTCGAACTCGGCAACATGAAGAATCCCGCCGACGACGCGCTGATCACCACGGACGAGGGCCGGCAGAAGTACGCAGCCGCGGTGGTCAACGGCATCGCAGGCTTCCTGGGCCAGAGCGCGCCGGCTGCAACTACTAGCTAGGCGTTTCTAGCCAGGAGTTTCGAGTTCCTTCTTGAGGTTTTCCAGCACCTCGCCCTGAATCTTCTTCAGGCCCAGCGGTGCGAACGTCTTCTCGAAGAAGCCCCCGACGCCCTCTGCACCCTGCCAGCTGGTCTTCAGCGTCACGGTCGACCCGGTCCCGGCGGGAGCGACGGTCCAGTTCGTGACCATCGACGAGTTGGCGTCCTTCTCGATCACCGTGTGGCCTGCGACGTCAACGTGGGCCTCGACGTCGCGCACGCGCGACTTGGTGGCCTGCAGCTTCCACTTCGCGACGGTGCCCTCACCCTGGCCGCCCTGCACCACCTGATAGTCGCTGTAGCGCGACGACAGGATCTTCGGTCGAACGGTCTGGTAGTCGGCAACCGCGGCGAGCACCGCCTCGGGTGCGGCGTTGATCAGAACGCTGCTGGCCGCGCTGACCTGTCCCATCAGGCAAAACTCCCTCTTTATCGACGGCGGGCGGGTGGCGATCGGTCGCACAGGTCGCGACCGCGGACTAGCGTATATGCAGTGTCAGTACCCGCCGTCAACCAAGCCGGAGCACAGTCGGCGCATGAAGCGGGCGTTCGCCGACTGATCGCGAGTTATCGCGCGATCCCCCGCACGGCGACGGTCCGGCTGGCCAAGCCGACCTCCAACCTGTTCCGCGCGCGGGCCAAGCGGGACGCCCCTGGCCTGGACACATCGGGCCTGACGGGCGTGATCGCGGTCGACCCGCGGGCACGGACCGCCGACGTCGCCGGCATGTGCACGTACGAGGACCTGGTGGCCGCCACGCTGCCGTACGGGTTGTCGCCGCTGGTGGTACCCCAGCTGAAGACGATCACGCTGGGCGGCGCGGTGACCGGGCTGGGAATCGAGTCGGCGTCGTTTCGCAGCGGACTGCCGCACGAATCAGTGTTGGAGATGGACATCCTCACCGGCACCGGCGAGGTGATCACCGCGTCGGCGGACCAGCACCAGGACCTGTTCCGCGGCTTCCCGAATTCCTACGGCACGCTTGGCTATTCGGTGCGTCTGAAGATTCAGTTGGAAGCCGTCAAACCCTTTGTGGCGCTGCGGCACCTGAGGTTCGGATCGATCAGCGACCTCGTCACCGCGATGGACCGCATCATCGAAACCGGTGGATACGACGGCACCCCGGTCGACTATCTGGACGGCGTGGTGTTCAGCGCCGACGAGGGCTACCTGTGCATCGGCGTGCAGACGGGAACACCCGGGCCGGTCAGCGACTACACCGGCCAGCAGATCTACTACCGCTCGATTCGGCACTCGGCCGACACGACCGCAGCGGTGAAGTCGGACAGATTGACCATCCACGACTACCTGTGGCGCTGGGACACCGACTGGTTCTGGTGCTCCCGTGCGTTCGGTGCGCAGAACCCGCGGATCAGGCGGTTCTGGCCGCGGCGGCTAAGGCGGAGCAGTTTCTACTGGAAGCTCATCGCCTTAGACCAGCGGTTCAACATCGCCGACCGGATCGAGAAACGCAGTATTCGTTCGGCTGGCCGACCGGCGCGGGAGCGGGTGGTGCAGGACGTCGAGGTGCCGATCGAACGCTGCGCCGAGTTTGTCGAGTGGTTCCTGGACAGTGTGCCGATCGAGCCGATCTGGCTGTGCCCGTTGCGTCTTCGTGACCCCGACAGGTGGCCGCTGTACCCGATCCGGCCCGGGCACACATACGTCAACATCGGCTTCTGGTCGTCGGTGCCTGCGGGCGCGACCGCGGGCGAGACGAACCGGCTCATCGAGACCAAGGTCAGCGAGCTCGAAGGTCACAAATCGCTGTATTCCGATGCCTATTACTCTGCCGACGAGTTCGATGACCTGTACGGCGGCGAGACCTACAAGACCCTGAAGAAGACCTACGACCCCGACTCACGGTTCCTCGACCTCTACGCGAAGGCGGTGCAACGACGATGACAACGTTTCGTGAGAGCGCGGCGCTCACCTCGACAAACAAGATGACTCTCGCGGAGATCCTCGAGGTCTTCGCCGAGGGCAGGCTGCCGCTGCGATTCACCGCGTACGACGGCAGCTGCGCCGGACCCGACGACGCGGAGCTGGGCTTGGACCTGCGGACCCCGCGCGGGACCACATACCTCGCCACCGCGCCGGGCGACCTCGGGCTTGCGCGCGCTTATGTGTCGGGCGACCTCGAGCCGCACGGCGTGCACCCCGGCGACCCGCACCAGCTGCTGACGGCGCTGGCCGACAAGCTTGAGTTCAGGCGGCCTCCGGCGCGCGTGATGGCCAACATCGTGCGCTCGATCGGCGTCGAGCACCTGCTGCCGATCGCCCCGCCGCCGCAGGAGGCGCTGCCCCGGTGGCGGCGGCTCGTCGAGGGCTTGCGGCACAGTAAGACTCGCGACGCCGAAGCGATCCACCACCACTACGACGTGTCGAACACGTTCTACGAATGGGTGCTCGGGCCGTCGATGACGTACACCTGCGCCTGCTACCCCCATGCCGACGCCACCCTGGAGGAGGCGCAGGACAACAAGTACCGGCTGGTGTTCGACAAGTTGCGCCTTCAGCCCGGCGATCGCCTGCTCGATGTGGGATGCGGTTGGGGCGGCATGGTGCGCTACGCGGCACGCATGGGCGTGAAGGCGATCGGTGTCACGTTGTCGGCCAACCAGGCCGAGTGGGCGCAGAAGGCGATAGCCGACGAAGGGCTGTCCGATCTGGCCGAGGTCCGGCACAGCGACTACCGCGACGTTCATGAGACCCAGTTCGACGCGGTGTCATCGATCGGGCTGACCGAGCACATCGGTGTCGCGAACTACCCTGCGTATTTCCGCTTCCTGCAATCGAAATTGCGCACCGGCGGCCTGCTGCTCAACCACTGCATCACTCGGCACGACAACCGGCACGGAGCGAACGCCGGCGGGTTCATCGACCGCTACGTATTCCCCGACGGCGAGCTCACCGGCTCCGGGCGGATCATCACCGAGATTCAGAACGTCGGGCTCGAAGTGCTGCACGAGGAAAACCTCCGCCACCACTACGCGATGACACTGCGCGACTGGTGCGCGCAACCTGGTCAAGCACTGGGACGAAGCCGTCGAGGAGGTGGGGCTTCCCACCGCGAAGGTGTGGGGGCTGTACATGGCTGGTTCACGAGTTGGCTTCGAGCACAATGCGATTCAGCTCCATCAGGTGCTTGCGGTAAGGCTCGATGAGCACGGTGACGACGGCGGTCTGCCGTTACGCCATTGGTGGCAGCCTTAGGAGCCGTCGATACGGCGGGCGCCCAATTCGTTCTGCAGGAGTTCCAGCGCGGCCTCTTCGGGGTCGCGGCGCGGCGTGTCGGCGGGCTCATCACGTTCGGCCTCGGCGAGCATGCTGTCCTCCTCGGCCTGGCTCGCGCCGTCGGCCGGCTGCGAATCCTCGACGGCCGCAGCGACTTCGCACCGCACCTTCCAATCCACGCCGAGCGCGTCTTTCAGTGCCTCGCGGATGACGTCGGCGTTGCGCTGCTCGGAGAGCCTTTTGACCAGCGTGACCGCGGGGTGAGTGAGCACCAGCGTGTCGCCATCGAGCGCCCGTACGATCGCGTCGCTCAACATGGCGTTGATGGCCTTGCTTCGCTCGCTGACGCGGTCGCGCACGGTCGACCACTGCCGGCGAACGTCCGCTGCATCGAGTTGGCCCCCCGCGGTCGGGGGTGGGGGCGGGGGCGGCGGCGCGGGCTCAGGTTCGGCGCGGGTTCTGGCTTCGGCGCGGGTTCTGGCTTCGGCGCGGGTTCTGACTTCGGCGCGGATTCTGGCTTCGGCGCGGGTGGCTTGGGTTCGGCGGAGGTCTTCGGCGCGGGCTTGGGTTCGCCGGAGGTCTTTGGCGCGGGCTTGGGCGCGCCCTCCGGGACCGACATGTCCAACCGCGTTTCGATGCGCTCAACCCGTTGCAGCAGAGCCGATTCGGTGTCGCTGGCAGACGGCAGCAGCAGCCGGGCGCACACCACCTCCAGCAGCAGCCGCGGCGCGGTCGCGCCACGCATCTCACCGAGCCCCGCGTGCACCACCTCGGCGTAGCGCGCGACGGTGGCGGCCCCGATCCGCGCCGCCTGGTCACGCATTCGCTCCAGCACGTCGCCGGGCGCGTCGACCACGCCGCGGGCGGCGGCGTCGGGGACGGCCTGCAACACGATCAGATCGCGGAACCGCTCAAGCAGGTCGGTGGCGAACCGCCGCGGATCGTGGCCGGCGTCGATCACCGCCTCGATCGCGCCGAACAACGCGGCGGCGTCGTTGGCAGCCAGTGCGTCGACGGCGTCGTCGATCAGCGCGACGTCGGTGGCGCCGAGCAGTGCCAGCGCCCGCAGGTAGGTGATGCGGTCACCCGCCGCACCGGTTTCGGCGCCGGCCAGCAGTTGGTCAAGTACGGACAGGGTGTCGCGGGGTGAGCCGCCGCCCGCGCGAATCACCAACGGGTAGACGGTGTCCTCGATCTCGACGCCCTCTTGCGAGCTGATGCGCTCGATCAGGCCCCGCATGGTCCTGGGGGCCAGCAGCCGGAACGGGTAGTGGTGGGTGCGTGAGCGGATGGTCGGCAGCACCTTGTCCGGCTCGGTGGTGGCGAACACGAAGATCAGGTGCTCGGGCGGCTCCTCGACGATCTTCAGCAGCGCGTTGAATCCGGCGGTGGTGACCATGTGCGCTTCGTCCACGATGAAGATCCGAAACCGGGACTGCGCCGGCGCATAGAACGCGCGGTCGCGCAGTTCACGGGTGTCATCGACGCCGCCGTGGCTGGCCGCGTCGAGTTCGACCACGTCGATGCTGCCGGGCCCGTTGGGCGCCAGCGCCACGCACGAGTCGCACACCCCGCACGGAGTGTCGGTGGGGCCCTGCACGCAGTTGAGCGAGCGGGCCAGGATCCGCGCCGACGAGGTCTTACCGCAGCCTCGCGGGCCGGAGAACAGGTAGGCGTGGTTGATCCGGCCGGCTTTCAGCGCTGTCGCCAGCGGTTCGGTGACGTGCTCTTGGCCCACCACCTCGGCGAAGGTCGCCGGACGATATTTGCGGTAGAGGGCCACGGTCAGCAGGCTACCGAGGGGCGGTGACGAAGTGGGGCCGGGACTGGGCTGGCGAGCATCTAGCGCCGCAGCAGCAGCGACTCGGTGGCCGCCAGCAGCGCACAGGTGGCCAGGCCGTCGACGGCCTGCGAGAGATCCTCCATCGACGGGAACGTGGGCGCCAGCCGAATGTTCTTGTCGTCGGGGTCTTTTCGATACGGGAAGGCCGCGCCGGCTTCGGTGAGGGCGATCCCGGCGTCCTTGGCCAGCCCGACAGTGCGGCGGGCGGTGCCGGGCAGCACGTCGAGGCTGACGAAATACCCGCCCTTCGGCTCGGTCCACGATGCGATCTTCGAGTCGCCGAGCCGGTCTTCGAGGATGTGCAGTGCCAGGGCGAACTTGGGCGCCAGCAGCTGCTGGTGCCGCTGCATGTGCAACCGCACCCCGTCGGCGTCGCCGAGAAAGCGCAGATGCCGCAACTGATTCACCTTGTCGGGGCCGATCGACTTCTTGCCCGCGTACTGCAGATACCACGCGATGTTGCCCAGTGACCCACCGAAGAAGCTGACCCCGGCCCCGGCGAACGTGATCTTGCTCGTCGACGCGAACACGTACGGCCGGTTCGGGTTGCCCGCCGCCGCAGCCAGCCCGAGCACGTCGACCTGACGCACGAAATCGTGGGTGAGCGTGTGCACGCAATACGCGTTGTCCCAGAACAGCCGGAAGTCGTCGGCCGCGGTCCGCATCTGCACCAGCCGGCGGACCACCTCCCACGAATAGGTCACACCGGTCGGGTTGGAGAACACGGGCACCGCCCAGATGCCCTTGATCGTCGGGTCGGCGGCCACCAATTCCTCGATCACGTCGATGTCCGGCCCGTCCTCACGCATACCGATGGTGATCATCTCGATGCCCAGGGTCTCGGTGATCGCGAAGTGCCTGTCGTAGCCGGGCGACGGACACAGGAATTTGACTGGCTGCTCGGCACTCCAGGGCCGCGGCGAATCAACGGCGCCGTGCAGCATCGAGAACGTGACGATGTCGTGCATCAGCTCGAGACTGGAGTTATTGCCCGCGATCAGGTTGGGCACCGGAATGCCGAGCAGTTCGCCGAACACCGCCCGCAACTCCGGAAGGCCGTGCAGCCCGCCGTAGTTGCGCGTGTCGGTGCCTTCGCCGTCGCGGAAGTCCGCGCCCGGCAGGCTCAGCAACCCGTTGGACAAGTCCAGCTGCTGCGCAGAGGGCTTGCCGCGGGTGAGGTCCAGCGCGAGCTTCTTCGCGCGCAGCGCCGCATAGTTCTCCTGCTGACGCTCATGCTGGGCCATCAGCTCGTCACGGCCGAGGGAAGTGAACGAAACCATGCGCCTCTCACCTCGAGCCCGACGTGGATGGCTGCGGGCCGACCGCCGGCCCGGCAGAGGGGACCCCGCGCACCCGCCAGAGCCCATTGACCCTTGCTGCCTTCCGGCCCTGGGGGAGTTCACAGGATAGACGCCGCGCGGGGTCCACCGAGAGTCTAGTACGAGCGCGTCGGCGACCGCCGGGCCGTCGGGACAGGTCGGTTACCATGGCCGACGGAGGATTCGCCTAGTGGCCTATGGCGCTCGCCTGGAACGCGGGTTGGGTTAACAGCCCTCGCGGGTTCAAATCCCGCATCCTCCGCCGTCGGATGTGGGGTGCACCGGTTACCGTCGCCCCGCGTACGCAAAAGATCGATGAGCGCCTGCAGACGGCGCCTGAGGAGGGGTATGGGCCGCACTGTCGCGGTGGTTTGGCACGCGCTGATTTCCGTCGTTGCCGGCATCTTGTATTTCTT
Source organism: uncultured Actinomycetota bacterium (assembly GCA_963828065.1). Lineage (GTDB taxonomy): Bacteria > Actinomycetota > Actinomycetes > Mycobacteriales > Mycobacteriaceae > Mycobacterium. Next base: position 26,013 of record CAWHDL010000005.1, read on the forward strand.
TTTCGTTCTCCCTCGCTGGTGGGAGCTGTCCGGGCAGACATCGCACACGCTCGGGACGGTGATGCGGATCGTCGCAGGCGCGCTGATCGCGCTGGCCGCGCTGCCGGTCGTGCTCACCCTGTTGCGCACGAGGCGTCCCGAGTACGGCACGCCGCAGCTGGCGCTGCGGCTGCGGGTGTGCTCAATCGTCCTGCACGTGCTCGGCGGGGTGCTGATCATCGGAGCGGCCGTCAGCGAGATCTGGCTCAGCCTTGATGCCGCCGGCCCGTGGCTGTTCGGCATCTACGGCGCCGCGGCCGCGATCTGCCTGCTCGGGATCTTCTCGTTCTACCTGGCGTTCGTCGCTGAACTGCCGCCGCCTCCACCGCGGCCGTTGAAGAAGAAGAAGGAGCGCAAGCGCCGGTGGCGTCGCAAGGGCGCAGACGAAGCCGGGGACGAGGACCAGGCCGAAGACGAGGACGCCGACGAGGACGAAGCGGGCGACAAGGACGAGGACGAGGCGTCTCAGGCATCTCAGGCATCCAAGGCCGACGAGGCCGACGAGGCCGACGAGGCCGGGGAAACGGTCACCGCCGAGACCACGGACGAGACCCAGGCGGCGGAGGACACCGCCACCGAGACCACCGAGAACACCGAGGCCGTCGAGGCTGTCCGGGAGGACGTCAGCGACGAGACACAGGCCACCGAGGAAACCGAGGACACCGTTGCCGATCAACCGGCGCATGCCGGGCTTCGCAACCGGAGGCCATCGGGCAAGATCCGTCGACCGCGGCTGCGCCGCAAATCGGGCGGCGTGACCGTCGAGGAGTGACCTCGGCTGCTTAAACCTCAAAGACCGCCCCGACCAGCCAGTTTTCGACTAGAACTGCTGTACCGGGCACTATGGTGTCAAAGCAGTCCGACCAGCCTGAAAGGCAGCAAATGGCCGAACTACCGTCTCAAAGCCGGCGCCGAAAGGCGTGGCGACTCTCGATCGCCATCGCGCTTGCTGCATTGCTCGCGCTCGTTGCCCCGTCGGCACCGACCGCTCTGGCGCTGCCGGGCGACCCGGCGCCGGCCAACGCTGAACAGGGCATGGTGCAGATCAAAACGGTCATCCAGTACCAGGGCGTTGTGGGCTTCGGAGCGGGCGTCGTCCTCAGTCCCGATGGGATCGTGCTGACGAACAACCACGTCATCGCGGGGGCCGACACGATCAACGCCACCAGTGTCGGCACCGGACAGAACTTCAGGGCGCAGCTTCTCGGTTTCGACCGCACAGACGACATCGCGGTCATCCAGCTGTTGGGCGCCGGCGGCCTGCCCGCCGCGCCGATCGGCGACTCCAACCAGGTCGCTATCGGTGAGCCGGTGGTGAGCTTGGGCAACGCCAACGGCACCGGCCAGCCGATCAGTCGCGAGCAAGGCAAGGTGATAACGACCGGCGCGAACATCGACGCCGACGACGACCTGACCGGCAGTTCCGAACAGTTGACCGGTCTGATCGGGGTCGCTGCGCCGTTGCGGCCTGGCGACTCGGGCGGGCCGCTGGTCAACGGTGCCGGCCAAGTGATCGGCCTGAACGTGGCCGCGTCGGTGAACTATCGATTGGGCAGCCCGACGGGCAAGGGCTTTGCGATCCCCATCAACCGGGCGCTGGCCATCGCGGGCCAGATTCAGTCGAGGACGCCGTCGGACGCGGTGCACATCGGAGCGCCGGCGATGCTGGGCATCGGCGTGGGCACCGCGCAGCAGAGCGGATCCGGAGTCGTGGTTCGCGACGTGCTGAGCGGGACGCCCGCCGAGCAGTCCGGGCTTGCTCGCGGCGACGTCATCATCTCGCTCGACGGCGCAGCCCTCAACAACGCGACCATGCTGACGGCCGTGTTGGACCGGCACTACCCGGGCGATGCCGTCGACCTGGTGTGGCAGGACCGGACAGGCCACCAGCGCACCGCGAAGGTGACGCTGGCGGCCGGACCGGACGGCTAGCCCGGAACGGACGGCCGGGCTTGCGCGCCCGCGCGCGTCAGTGGCGGTTCGGACGCCGGCGCCCCAGCATCACATTGAGGGCGATCGCGCCAATGCCGAGCGCGAGCACCACCACTGCACCCCCGATAAGAAGGAGATCCGTGGTGCTGAGGCCGGGCGAAGCCGGCTTGCTCGAGCTCGCCAACTGCATCTGGTAGTCGCCCGGCAGCGGTCCCTCGCCCGGCGGATCGTCCATGCCCGGGAACTGCTGGGTCTTGTGGACCTCGAACTGGCGTTGGCCGTCCGAATTTGTCGTCCAGGAACCCCAGGCGGGTGTCACGCCGTCGAGAAGCACCTTCCGCTCACCGCCGACAGCGGGGTCGTCGCCGACATCGACGACCCGATTGACCACGAACGGCTGATACGTCGCATCCGAGTACTGGACCTGAACCGGGACGTTGTCGTACGGCACCACCGGCGGCGGCGGAGGCGGCGGTGGCTGCCCCGGCGCCGGGTAGTACCCGCCACCCATCATGTTGCCCACCGCCAAATCCGTGGGGATGCCAACCGCGTTGAGCAGCATAGCCGTAAAGCTGTACGCCCCAAGTGCGGCGAGCTCCGTGACGGCGCTTCCCAGTGGCGGAATCACCAAGATGCGCGGCGCACCCTGATAGATGTAGACGACCTGCAGCGGCTGCTGGTAGGGATTGGCAATGATGGGTCGGTAGTACTCGTCGTAGTACACCAACTTCGGGTCGAACTGCCGCACGGCGCTCCGCTGGTTGGGATCGAACTTGTGCGGGGCGCCGCCGGGCGGATTCGGCGGGTTGTTCGTGACGTTGACATTGATGGCCAAGTTCGTGAGTCGACGAATCTCGGTCTGCGGCGCGGGATCCGGGTTTTGTTGGACCGGGATCGATTGCTTGGCGAGTTCGACATTCTGCGCGTTTACCGGCAACCGCTTCGGCGTTTCCGTCGGAGTGGTGGTCTGCCCGGCCTGCACTACCGTCGACGAGCTGCCGGACGTCGTGGTCGCAGTGCGCGAGCCACTCGTCCCGGTCACAACCCCGGTCGACGCGGTCGTGCCGGCGGCGGTTGTGTGGGTGGTCCCGGTGCCGGATGCGGTGGTCGGTGATGCGGTGGTCGATGCCGCGGTGGTCGATGCCGCCGCTCCCGTAGTCGCGGTCGCCGACGTCGAGCTACCGGTCGTCGGTCCTGCCACGCTCGTGGTCGCCGATGAAGACGATGCGACGCGCGCCGTGGTCGTCACCGGCGGACCCGTGGTCGTCACCGCCGGAGCAGTGGTCGTCACCGCCGGAGCAGTGGTCGTCACCACCGGAGCCGCCGTAGTCGTCACCGCGGGCGCCGCCGTCGTCGTCACCGCCGGAGCCGCCGTAGTCGTCACCGCGGGCGCCGCCGTCGTCGTAATCACCGGTGGCGCGGTGGTCGTTATCACCGGTGCCGGTGCGTAGGTCGTTTCCGGCGCGTACGTCTGTACCGGCGCCTCATGCGTCGGTGGCGGCGCGTACGTCGGTTCCGGCGCGTAGGTCTGTACCGGCGCCTCATGCGTCGGTTGCGGCGCGTACGTCGGTGCCGGCGCGTACGTCGGTGCCGGCGCGGGGGTTGTGGTGGTTACCGGCAGGGCGTTAGCCGGCACGACGACTCCGCTGGTAAGCGCCGTCAACGAGATGGCAACTCCCGAGGCCAGGACAACCATTGCGTGGCGACCCCGACAGATACGAAGCGTTCCAGTCATTGTGGCGACCCTTTCGCCAAGGCCATGGCGATGCCATGCGCCCAGTGAGATGCGCGGTGAGTGAACATGGGCCAAGCGTCCAACGGGCGTCTTGGCGGATTCTTGGAACCGCGCGGAAGACTGTCTTCGGTCAACGCCGCGGCCCCCACAGGTGCGGTTGCGCATTTCCGTCACTCCTAATAGTCAGAGGCTCGTCTTTGGTTGTGAATTCCGATCACACGATCGATTCCCCAAGTGCCCCCGACGGGCTTCCGCCTCCTATAAGAAGTCCTTCACCATGGCGTTTCCGTTACGCGCCCGGATGATCGCATTGTGGCAGCGCCCGCCCACAAACATCACAGAATTAGCGAAACAGGCACCAGCCGAATTTGCGGTGCAAACGAGGGGCGGCGGGCCCCTTTGCAATAGCGAACGCCCGGCGACGCGGCGGCTCGCGGCATAGGGTGATGGCTGTGATCCTGCTGGTTTGCCGATTTTGGCGGGAGGCGTAGTGGAAGGTACGCCGTTCGGCCAGTACCGACTGATCGACCTCTTGGGCCGCGGTGGCATGGGCGAGGTCTGGAAGGCGTTCGACACGGCCACCCGGCGGGTGGTGGCGGTAAAGGTGTTGCCGGCACAGCTGGCGGCCGATCCGGTCTTCGAGCAGCGGTTCCGGCGCGAGGCCTTTACCGCGGCGGCGCTGAGCGAGCCCCACGTGGTGCCGATCCACAACTTCGGGGAGATCGACGGCCGGCTGTACGTCGACATGCGGCTGATCGAGGGGCAAGACCTCGAGCACGTGTTGGCCAAGGGCCCACTGGATTCCGCGCGAAGTGTGAAGATCATCGAGCAGGTTGCCTCGGCACTGAATGCTGCGCACCGGGTCGGGCTGGTGCATCGCGATGTCAAACCCTCGAACGTTCTGCTTGCCGAGGACGATTTCGCCTATCTGATTGATTTCGGGATCGCCCGCGGAACCGACGAGACCGGGTTGACGGGTACCGGCAACGTGATCGGCACATGGCCGTACATGGCTCCGGAGCGGTTTACCACCGGCCAGGCCGATACCCGCGCGGACATCTACGCGCTGGCCTGTGTGCTGTATGAGTGTCTGACCGCCAGCCGGCCGTTTCCCGGTCAGAGCGTGGAACAGCAGATCGCCGGCCACCTCACGACTCCGCCGCCACGGCCCTCGACGGCCCGACCGGGAGTCTCGCGGCAACTGGATGCGGTGATCGCCAAGGGCATGGCCAAAGACCCCGACCAGCGCTATGCCACGGCCACCGAGTTGGCGCGCGCGGCCCGATCCGCGGTTACGGCTCCGATCCCGAAGGTCATACCGGACGATCCGGAGCGCACAGTCGTCGTCGGGCCATCGGCGCCCACGCATCGCCTCGTGCCCGGAGATGTCGAGGAGCCCTGGGCGCCGACGAGGGCTGCCCCGGGCGAAGCTGTTGAGCAGCCGTGGCCGCCCGCGCACGAGGGCGCGACGGAGAACATGCAGCCGAACGCGGTACCCACGCAAGCGCGCCCTGCCGAGGCGCACTGGATGGCCACCCAGGCGCGCTCACCGGAGGACGTTCACGCGCCGCCGACACCAGGGCGGGGCCGCCCGGTGGAGCACCTTCCCGGACCCCCCGACAGCGGGTCGCTGCCATGGTGGCAACGCAGGATGATCGTGATCCCGGTCGCCGCCATCTTGATGATCGGCGCGGTCGCCACCATCCTCACCGTCGTGATCGGAAAGGAGGCACCCGCCGCGCAAAAGAACGTCCCGGCCGGCGCTCTCGACGGCACATACACCGTCCAGTACGCCTCAGCCACAATGCCTGACGGCCAGCCGTACAACAACGCGCCGGGCGGAAGTGAAACATGGGCGATCAAATCGGCGTGCGGCGCCGCCACATGTGTGGCGACCGCATCGAAGGTCAGCGGATCTGAATCCACGATGTCGACAATGGTGCTCGACAAAGTCAACGGCGGCTGGACGGGGGTCAGCGCGGTGCAGGGGACGTGCCAGAATGCCGCGACCGAATTCTGGGAGACGATGTCGCTGCAGCCACAGTCCGACGGAACGCTTACCGGGGATTTCGTGGTCCGGTCGACGACAAGCTGTGTCCGCAATCAGCAGGTGACCTTCACCCGTACCGGAGACGTTGCGGCCAATGTGTCAATCTTCGACCCCAAACAACAGCCGGCCCGGGTGCCGTCGCCTGCCCAGGGGCTGCGCGGCAACTACCAGGAGACCGACACAAATCCGGACGGCGGTGTCAGTCCCCCAACGAACTTCAACATTCAGACATACTGCCTTCGCACCGGCGACCGCTGCCTGTCCTATTGGCAGAATCCCAAAGACCCCAGGACATTCCTCTTCGCACAGAACAAGTGGGACTTGACGACCACATCAGCCGACGGCGACTGCCCGAAAGGCGGCCGTGCGCACCGCGTCATGAGCCTGGAATTCCCGCTGCCCCAGCCCGCGCCGGATCCGATCACCCTGCTGACCGGAAACGGCCACTACACAATGACCGGCGACTGTCCAGCCGGCAGCGATTTCAGCGTTCGGGTTGAGCGCACCGGGGACTGAGCCCGAATTGGCTAGTTTTCTTCGGCGGCGCCGATAGCGAACGGATGCAAGCTGTTTCATGTGCCTGGATTCCCCGGGCCTTCTGTTCTTCGCGCAAGCGCTCATCGTGCCTTCTGCTCTTCGCGCAAGCGCTCATCGCTGACGATGTGTCAACATTGAGACGTGAGGGCACGCCACGTCATCCGTTCCCTGGGCGCGACCGCGACAACCTGCGCGGCGCTGCTGTGTGCACCCATCGGCTGTCCCGCTGCGTCTGCTGCTGCCTGCTCCGATATCGAGGTCGTGTTCGCCCGCGCCACCACCGAGCCACCGGGTATCGGCCAGGTCGGACAGGCGTTTGTCGACTCACTGCGCTCGCAGGTCGGGGGGCGGTCCATCGGGGTGTATGCCGTCAACTACCCAGCCACCGAGGATTTCACGACCTCCGCCTCAGCCGGCGCCATCGATGCGAGAGCTCAGGTCCAGTCCGTTGCCGCCAACTGTCCCAACACCCGGATCGTGCTCGGTGGATATTCCCAGGGCGCGATCGTGATCGATCTGATCACCGCGATGCCGGTATCGGTCGCAGGCTTCACCCCCGCGCCGATGCCACCGGACATTGCGGATCACGTTGCAGCGGTCGCGGTCTTCGGAAATCCGGTAGACCGGTTTGTGGGAGCCCCGCTGACCGCGATCAGCCCGCAGTATGGCTCCAAGGCGATCGACTTGTGTGCCGCCGATGATCCGATTTGCTCCCCAGGCGGGGGGATGGCGATGCCGCAACACGACGAGATGTTCTCCGAGGCGCACCTGTCCTATGTGAAGTCCGGGATGGCCAGTCAGGGTGCGGCTTTCGCCGCGAGTCACCTGTAGCCACACGTCGGCTTCAGTTCAGCCCACCGACTGCGCCGGTAACCCCGCCGACAACGTGGCCAACTGTATCGGTCACCCCGCCGAGCGGAGGATTACCGACACGGGGCGGCCCCGTTGGGCCCGGCCCTACCGGACCTGTCGGCGGCGCAATTTGAGGCGCAAGTTGAGTAGCACCAACCGGTTGAGCAGCACCAACCGGTGCGGCGTTCGAGCACTGCCCGCTTGGAACGCCCACGACGCCGATCGACAGTGCGCTAATGATGGGACAGCAGGCACCGGCGCGCGAATCCAGGCGCGTCATCCGGCGCCCATCGCGGTGGGTCGGGCGAAGTTCGGTCCTGCCGTGTCGTCCTTCTGCGCCGCGACCCCGGGGGCGGGTCGAATCGACTGCCGATGTCATCGTCCTCGTGGGCTTGAGGCAGGCGTGGCTAACACGCCCCGCGCCCATCCGTCACGGCGGGAACGCGGCGTCCGAGGGCGATTCCAGGCCGTACCGACCCGACTTTTTGAAGCGCACAAAGAAATCCCCCTTGTGCGACAACACGTCTCGTGAGTTACTGCATAGCCGAAGCCGGTTACGATCGACCCAGCTGATCCAAGGCGATGCGCAGCGAAGTGCTGGGAATTTTGACCAGCCCACCATAAGGCTGATCCGTTTCGAACATCATAAAGATCGGGGCGGCAAGTGCAAGCGCCGCAACGAACAATGCGGCTATCACGCTGGCATTGCGAGGCGCGAAGAGCCCGAAACTGGCGAAGACAACCGCTAGCCAGAACACGACAACAATGAAGAATGCCCACGGGAACCGGCTGCCGATCTGCTCGACAGTCGTCCATCGCGACTCCGCGATGGTGTTGGTGATCTCCAACGCATTGGACCGCAGCCACCGCTGCCGTTCCGTCTGCGGCGACAGGGCAAAGAGATCCCGCTGAACCAAGTTGATACCGGGCCCGCCGCTGAGTGCCGAGAGCGACACCGCACCGCCTTCCTCCGGCCATATCTGACTTATTCGTTCTGAAAGTACTTGCTTGAGCAAAGCCCGGGTTGGGGCGGTCTCCGGTCCGTACTCGGCCAAGGTCCGATCCAGCATGATGAATTGCACGCCCGCACTGCGCAGTTCACCCTCCCTCTCGGCGAGCGAGCTAATGGAGGAGCCGGTGAGAAGGCCGAGCGTCACTGACGACAGCATTGCCAGCATGCCCATTACGATCCTGATAACGTCGCGAGATTCGGTGCTCATATGCTGAACAGGAAGGATTTTCCCGAGGAACATCCCAAGCAACGCGCCGCCGAATATGATCGCGAAGACAACGACGCCGATCAGAATATCCTTCATCCGCTTCTCCGACTTGCAGGAGCCGTCGCGACGGGTTTACCCCAGGTCTCAATCCGATTCGAACGATACATCGGGCGATGCATTCTCATGCGCTGAATGAACGCACGGCGCATAGGCCAGACACGCCTTGCTGCGCTGCCATTCCGACTCGCACACGTCCGTGGTGTCGCAGCGGCCTTAATCCGCGCCACGCCACGAGAAATCGACCCGACCGCCTTGGCCACACATCCGTTCCTGCAGGACGGTCGGCTGTTCGCGCACAACGGTGTCGTCGGTGGCCTCGATGTGCTCGACGCGAGGCTGGCCGAGTTGTCGGTCGCCGATCTGGTGTTGGGCCAGACGGACAGCGAACGGGTCTTCGCGCTGATCACCGCGTCGATCCGGGCCCGTGGCGACGACATCGGAGCCGGCTTGGTGGACGCGTTGCGATGGCTCGCGGACAACGTGCCGATCTACGCGGTCAACCTGCTGCTGTGCACCGCGACCGACATGTGGGCGTTGCGCTACCCCGAGCCGAACACGCTGTATGTCCTGGAGCGGCGAGAACCGTCGAGTTGCCCGCACTTCGACATGCAGACGCCGCAAATCCACGCGCAATCCGATCACCTCGACCTGCATCCGTCGGTGGTGTTCGCCAGCGAGCCGATGGACGACGACCCGGGTTGGCAGCTCATCGATCCGGCGCGCTCGTCCGCGTCGACGACGTCTTACCGTCACCCACCGCGAGATGCTGCGGACCCGCCCGCGCACCAACTCACGCTCGCCGACCTGAGCTCGACCGCGTCGGCGTCGCAGCACTCCGCATAGCGCTGCGCCGAGGTCAACGCTTCAATCGACCGGAATCGCCCGACTCTCAACGGAGCTTCGAACTACCAACCCTGTTGTCGGACAACGCAAGATTAGCAACAACCGGAGAAGTCAGCGGGTAGCGTCTGTGCTACGAGCAACTTGCTGGGCAATGTGAGCGGTATGTTCTTCAATACGACTCGACAGCCAGGGGACGACGCTGCCGAAGATCTAGCCAGCGATCCCTCCGATGCGCGGGGCGGGCTTCCCTTTGCTCTCGACGGCCAGCGTCGGGCAAGCGTCGGCGAGAAGCGGTCACACCGGCTCGATCTCATCGCGCGAAAACCCTGCGGCAGAGGCTCAGTCATGCCGTAGTCGCCCGGAAACAGGGGGGCAGCGGGATCGTAGTCGGGTGAGGCCGGCGCACCGTACCGATGATCGTTAGCGAGATACCCGCAGATCATCAGCGAGCAAACCATCGATCGGCACCACCCGGTGGACTTCGCCGACGTCGGCGTGGAGGTCTCCCAGCCGCAAACACATGTGGCAACGTCAGATCACCGCCGTTGCAACCCGCCAGTTTCAAGCTAACTCGTGAGGCTGCGAACAACACCACAAAGTGCAGATGCAAGTTTCTCAAAATTGATGAGCCAGTTACTTAACCGCGTATGATCTCGGCAGGTGCAATGCACCTGCCTCTCCGCTGACGAACGCGTTCAGCAGGAGATGCACAAAGGTGGAGATTCATCGTGGCACGGACGTTTAGGGACTCATTACCGCGTTTCGTTGATAGGCGGTTGTTCGGGATCCCCGTTGAACATCCGTCGACTCGATCTGATCAGCCCCACAGTCTAGTCAGCGGAGCCCTCGACGTCGGACCTCTCGTCGATCCGGTGGAAGCCGCACCGAGCGGGTCTTGGAGCCCACACGGGTCGCCCATAAAACCGTAGTTGGATCCGACACAGCCGAACTCCGTGGTCGGGTCAGTACCTGGATCTTTGCGCGAATCCTCCTGTTCCTCCTGCTGTCTTCTCTGCCGCTGCTCGCCATAGCGGCGGACGAATTGGGCCTTGTATCCCTACGCACCTCGGCTTTGCTCCTGATCCTCCCGGCGGCCGCCGCACTCGCGGTGGTGACACCGTTGCGCCCCATCCGATCGATGGGATCGTCGGAGAGGCCTCATTGCCGGAATTGTGGCATGCCTGGCCTATGACGCCTTCCGCCTAACCGCCGTCTACGCACTCGGATGGATGGGTGATTTCATCCCGATAATGGGAACGGGGATCACCGGCGATCCCGATATTGAGTCGGGTGCGGCCGTTGGCTACGTCTGGCGCTACATCGGCGATGGCGGCGGGATGGGTGTCGCCTTCTATCTGATCGCGTTCGCGGTGGGATTGGACCGGTGGTCACGATGGCCATCGAAGGTTGTGCTTGCGGCGGCGGCATTCGCCGTCTTCGTCTGGACTGGATTGGTCGCGACGGTAGCGCTGACACCGCGTGGTGGGGAGCTCTTTCAACTCCGCCCGGATACGCTCACTATCACGCTCATTGGGCACGTGATCTTCGGTGTATTTGTCGGGCTCGCATTCCTGCGCGTCCTGGGTCGCGGTCTGCAATGGCCGTGGCCATCAATCTTGTCGCAGCTTGAGCATCGCAGGCTGATACCCGCTAAACATGCCGCTCAGCGCCGCGGCTTGACCTCCCACACCGACCAGGCCGGCGAGCTCGAACCCCGTATCACCACTAATTGCCCGTAGGCTCATGAGTAGGCACGCGGAAAAATTCCGATCAACACATTGGGGCGCGCCGACTTGAAATTATTGTTCCCTAGAAGGGTAGTGGTGCCCTCGATCGCGACCAGGAAGGGCGAGTTGATTGTGTTCAATGGAGACCATGTAGGGAACAAGGTGTACTCGTCAAGGTCTCGTCACGTATTGATCGTGGCTTTAGCGATCGTGATCGGTGGCGGTTGCGTGGGCACAATCTCGCCGCGGTCGCTCACACCGACAAGGCGGACGCTTATATCGATCCGCTAGCCGAAGCGGCCGATACGCCGACATTGAACTGGGCAAGCTGTGACGACGGATTCCTTTGCGCGACAGCGAAAGTCCCGTTGGACTATAACCGGTCACATGGTGAGCAGATTGACCTAGCGGTGATCAAACTTCCCGCGGCCGATCCGAGCAGTCGAATCGGCACACTCTTCGTCAATTTTGGAGGTCCTGGCCAGTCCGGCGTTAACCGACTGCGGGAACGGGCTGGTGGCCGTGGCTGTTCTCCGAAGAGCTGAGATCGCGATTTGATCTTGTTTCGTGGGATCAACGTGGGTGGCGCGCAGTGCCGGGGCGCGCTGTTTTTCCACGCGGCCCAACAATGGCAGTTCCTTGTACCAAGTCCTGGGCTGCCCACTGACGCTCGCGAAGAGCAGGCCCTGTTCGCCTGGTCCAAAGAATTCGCCGACCGCTGCAACCAGCATTCCGGCGCTATCCAACAGCACGCCTCGTCCACCACCACAGCGCGCGACCTCGAGTTATTGCGCCGCGCGGTCGGTGATTCGAAGTTGACGTACCACGGCATCTCGTATGGCACCCAACTGGGCGCGATCTACGCCAACCTATTTCCGAGTCGTGTTCGCGCTATGGTGCTAAGATGGCTCGGTCGACTTCGAAGGCAACGTCGACGGTCACGGCCCACAAGGCACCACGGTCCCGCTGAACACCCGGCAACGTATCGCTACCTCAACGGCCGCAACGTTCGAAGAGTTCTTGGGGGACTGTTCGACAGCCGGCCCGCGCTGCGCGTTCTCGCAAGGCGATCCGAGGGCCAAGTGGGCGGTGCTGGCCGAGCAGTCTCGCCGGACACCTGTCATCGCCTACGGCCATGTTTGGACCTATCCCGAGCTGGTTGTTGCCGCATTGTCGAACCCAGCCAGCTATCCTCAACTGGCTGAGCTGCTGCAACAATTGTTCGCACCGGTACGGCCGCACCAGAACTCGTCAACGACATTACTGGCATTGAACCGCCCCCACCCGATGTCAACACTTCCGGCGCCGAGCCTATCTTAAAAACCGTGAAGAGGCGTATTACACAATCCAGTGCAGCGACAGCACCGTGCCGACCGATCCCGCCATCTACAGCCGAGCAGCAGTTGCGGCGGACGAGTTGGCGCCGGACTTCGGTCGCATTTCCGTATTCGACACGCTGCCCTGCGCGTTCTGGTGGGGCCACGACGCCGACCGCTACACCGGCCCCTGGAACCGCCGCACCTCGGCACCAATTCTGTGCTGAACACCAGAAACGACCCCGCTACTCCGCTTGAGGGCGCGTTCGCCGGCGCGTCTCAGTTGTATGAAGCCCAGGTGGTGGTAACAGAGGGTGCAGGACACAGCAGCATGTACGTGGCGAGCACATGCACCGAGCGTGTCAGACGCGATTATCTGTTCTCCGGCGTGCTGCCCTCCCCAGGTACCGGCTGCAGCAGAGACCAATCACCATTCGATCAGCCGCCGTAGTTACGAAAATCGGGTCGAGCACGGCGGGCCCGGCTCGGCGCGTGACGAGGTGAGCCAGGCGCCCCGGACGGGCACCGCCGGATCTGCCGCACCGCCGCGGAGGCCGTTCATAACGCCTGAATCGCGCGATACCGGTCCGCCCACGAGCGTCTGGCTGTTTCGATATTGATGTGATCGAAACCGTGCGGCACGCCGGGCCGGACGTACAGTTCTGTCGATACCCCCGCGAGCGAAAGATTCCGGGCGTACAGAATGCACTCGTCACGATAGATGTCGAGTTCTCCCACGTCGATGAAGGCGGGAGCAAGTCCTGCGAATCTGTCAGCCGCGCCGGTGCTGCGCGAGCGGGCACGTCCACCGTTCCGCGGCATTCACCCAACACGGCGTTCCATCCGGTGAAGTTGTTGTCGTTCGACCATGACGCCAACCCCTCTAGTTCTGGGTCGGGATCGACGGTGCGGTCGTCCAGCATCGGGTAGATCAAAAGTTGTTTCGTCACAGCAATTCCCGCGTCGCGCGCTGCGATAGCCACGCCCGCGGCGACACCGCCGCCCCCGCTTTCACCCATGAGCGCGATGCGCGCCGAGTCCACAGCGAAGTCTTCGGCGCGCTTCACAAGCCACGCCAAAGCGGCGTGGCCGTCCCCAACAAGGACGGTGCCGGGATACTCCGGGGCCAGACGATAATCGACGGAGAGGAACGGAACCCCGGTGCTCTGTACATATTTCGCGACCATGCGATCGAACGCATCGACCGATCCGCCCACCATCCCGCCGCCGTGGTAATACACGACCGCCGAGCCCGGACCCGAGGACTCCTTGGTATACCAGCGGGCGAGGATCTCCCCACCTTCGACGGGCACGGTGAAATTCGCCGTGTTGACGTCGGGTGAGCTGGGTTCCGCGGCGTCTTCCATCTGCATGGTTGTGTTGATGTTGTTCCGCAGCGCGATCGCGTCGCCCCGCGGCAGATCCCATACCGAACCGAGCCCATTCGGTCCGGCCATCGCGGCCAGCTCGGGATCAAGGGTGAAGGGCATGGTGGCCTCCCATCGTTTCAGCGCTCTGAGTCATCTACCACACAAAACGTTCCTCGAGTGCCCGGTGCCGACGACACGACCTGTTCGCCGAGCAACATCGCGCCGATCCGTACCGCCCGTGTGCGACCGTGAGCGTTGTCCGTGGTGTGTGTCATGAGAGCATTGTGCCGGTGCGGACCGGCCATACAGGAACCGAGTCGTGACGGGCGAGCGTGGCCAACGCTAGCTTGCGACGACGGCTCGCGGCCGACGAGAGCCTGGCGTGCAGGCCGGATGCCGCGTTGGTTGACGTCCTGAAAATCCCCGAGAAGTTCGTCAGCCCGGGCCAGCGAATTCTGCGGCGGCTGGTGTACGCGATGCTGGCACTGTTGGCGGCGGCGGTGATCGTGTACCTAGACCGCGGCGGGTACCGGGACGTGAAGAATCAGCCGCTGAGCCTGCTCGACTGCTTCTACTACTCAACCGTCTCGCTGTCGACCACGGGTTACGGCGACATCACGCCCTACACGCAATCCGCGAGGCTGATCAATGTCTTGGTGATCACCCCGCTGCGACTCGCCTTCCTGATCGTGCTGATCGGCACCACGGTCGAGACGCTCACGACGCAGTCGCGACAGGCCCTGAAGATCCGGCGATGGAGGAACCGAGTGCATAACCACACCATCGTGATCGGCTACGGCACGAAGGGCAGGACCGCGGTCGACGCGATGATCGGCGACGGCACGCCCGCCGGCGAAATCGTCGTCGTCGACACCGACCAGTCTGTTCTCGAGCAAGCTGCCACCAACGGGCTGGTCACCGTGCACGGCAACGCCTCGAAGTCGGACGTGCTGCGGCTGGCCGGGACACAGCACGCCGCCGCGATCGTGGTCGCCACCAACCGCGACGACACCGCGGTTCTCGTCACGCTCACAGCCCGCGAGCTGGCGCCGAAGGCCAAGATCGTCGCGGCGGTCCGGGAAGCCGAAAACCGCGGTCTGCTACGGCAATCCGGCGCTGACTCGGTGGTGGTGTCCTCCGAGACGGTGGGCAGGCTGCTCGGCATCGCGACCTCCACCCCGACCGTCGTCGAGATGATGGACGACCTGCTCACGCCCGAGGAAGGGTTCGCGATCGCCGAGCGCGAGGTTGAACCCAAGGAGGTCGGCGGGTCACCGCGTCAGCTGCCCGACATCGTGCTCGGTGTGGTGCGTGATGGTGAGCTGGTGCACGTCGACGCACCGGAGGTCGACGCACTCGAGCCCGGCGACCGCCTGCTCTACGTCCGCAGCAGGGAACAGTGATGGCTTTCGAGCTGCGTAATGTTCCGCTGCTTACCCGGGTCGGCGCCGACCGGGCCGACCAGCTTCGCTCCGATGTCGACGCCGCGCTGGCGGGTTG
>CAWHDL010000006.1:0-304196 GCA_963828065.1 uncultured Actinomycetota bacterium
CGAGTTCCCCTTAAGACCACCACGGGTCCTGTGCTGGATGCCGCAGAGATAGATCGAAGCGACGCCGGTTATCGACTCCCTCAAAGGAATAGCGCACGTTCGGAATACGTCCACTCCGCCAGCAAGATGCGGAGTGACTGTTTACATGCTGCCGCTTGGGAAGCTGTGCCGGTCGATAGAATTCGATGGGCGACATCGAAGCGCCGTCCGGCAAAGCTCACCTTGCCACAATGGAGCCGGGGCAGCGGGTGCGGTCACTGGCTCCTCGGTTACGCGTGGCCGCTGTCGCTCTAGCGCCCGGTCGAGAACACCAGGCGGAACTTGCCGATCTGCACCTCGTCGCCGTTGAGCAGCACCGCCGACTCCACCGCCTCCCGGTTGACGTAGGTGCCATTGAGGCTCCCAACGTCCACAACCTTGAATTCGTCGTCCGCCCGTCGGAACTCCGCATGCCGGCGGCTCACGGTGACATCGTCGAGAAAGATATCGCTACCGGGATGTCGGCCCGCTGACGTGACAGGCTGATCGAGCAGGAAGCGGGATCCGGCGTTGGGACCTCGTTTCACAACCAGCAGTGCAGAACCCGTCGGCAGCTTATCGACCCCGGATACCGTGCTGTCGCGTCCTACGGTTGGAAGAACGTCCGGTTCGTTGAGGAACTCAGCGCGGGGAAACGCAGAAGTGACTTCCCCGGTGACTTCGTCAGAGCTGTCCTTGTCGATCACCCGCTGCCCCTTTTTCGGCTACCAGCGACTGAACAATCTGCGAACCTCGGGACTGTTCCGCGCCGATTCCGTCCAAGGCTATCCGGGAGAGATCCCGTCTGGACTCTGCCATCGGCCGGCAGCGTCGAAGAACCGCAATTCGAGTTGCATCGCCTGGTGATACAGGACGGCCAGGCGGTCGTGATCACCTCCGTAGCGGTCGAGTAGAACCTCTAGACGTCGTGCCAGGGCCTCGAACTGCGCGCTCGAGTACGTCATCACCCACTCGCGATATGGACTCTCGGGCTTTGTCTGAGGGGCCAGTTGCTGGCCGAGGTAGGCGTAGAGCCGCATGCACGGCGTCATCGCCGCCGCGATGTGGCCAACCGGCTCGAGCGCAGCGACCGCCAACAAGAAGTTGGTATACGCCGAGGTGGCGGGGTCGGCCGCTTGGTGAAGGTCGACGTCCCAGCGGGCCGCGTAGCCCTGGTGAAGGCGAAGCTCGTCGGCGGCGGCGTCGAGTAGCTCCCTGAACGCGATCAGCCCGTCTTGGTCCGGGCTCTTCGCCAGAGCCAAGGCGTAGGCGCGGCAGAACGCGTCGAGGAAGGCGGCGTCCTGTCCCACGTAGTAGGCGAACGCAGCTCGCGCCAACTCTCCCGAGGCGATGCCCTGGACGAACGTGTGCTCCAGCGCGGCCTCCGCCAGGACTCGGTTCCGCTGCCATAGCGACTCAGAAAGCGAGGCCACCAACCAACCCTAAGGCTCGGCATGACCTCGACCACCGAGGGCGCCGACGACACGAATGCAGCCAGCGCTGCAAGTCCCCGTCCAGCGCGTAGCGCGTGTCCGAGAACATTGCGGCAGTGTAAGCCGATGAGCGGGTCGAGTTTCGGTGTCATGCAACGGCTCGCGGGCAGGAGCCACGACGCCGACGGGCCGGGTCAGGCCGCCGCCGTCGGCGTCGTCAAAGTCTGCGCTGCGTCGGAGTCGGGAGAGAATAGCGCCGTGATACATGGCGGGGCGGGCAGCAACTCGCCACCCGCCCCGCCTTTGTGCAGGTCAGACCTCGATGGTCTGCGCGATGTAGGTCTGCGTCGTGGCCAACGTGTTCGCCTTGACCTGGAGCGCCTGCACCTTGGGGTCGTCCTCGAGTGCCTGCCGTACCTGGCCGTAGTGGATCCAGTCCTTGGCGGTGGACATCACGCTGATCGTGTTGGACGGCGCGCCGGTTGCCATCGACAGCACCGTCACGTTCTCGGCGCCGTGTTTGCGGGCCAGGTCGCACGCCTCGCGGATCACCTTCTGAATCTCGCCGGGGTCGGCGCCTGGTAGCGGTTGGCCCACGATCATCGAAACAATGGTCATCTCGTACCTTCCATTTGGTTCGGGGGATTGGCCGAGTGCCCATCCATCCATACGTGAGTGTGAATTCGCGCGTTCGCGCGGGCATAGAGCGTTTCGGCCTCGTTGGGCAGAGTCAGAAGTCCCAGGGGGATGGGGCGCTCAAAGTCGACGGCGGCGATGAGCAGCGAGAGAGGGCGTCGCCATTTACCGATCCGACGGCGCCGCAACGCTTTTCGAGCAAACGCGTGGGAGATCCCCTGGTGAGGGGTGGTGGGACGGTCTCCGATGGTTGTGGGACACGCTGGGACACCGATCTGTCGGAGGGGCTGTGCGAGCACCGCGTCGCGGTGGTGTCCGGTGGGGCATACGGAATCGACGGAGCTGCGCATCGCGCGGCGTTGACCACGGATGGCTGCACGGTCGCGGTGCTCGCCGGCGGACCCGATGTGACTTATCCGGCCGGTCATTCGGCGCTTTTGCATCGCATCCGCACCGCGGGGCTGCTGGTGAGCGAGTATCCGCCCGGTATTCGGCCGGCACGACACCGTTTCCTCGTGCGCAACCGCCTGGTCGCCGCACTGTCGGGGGCCAACTCGCCGATGAACGTGGCAGGTGTCCTGACCGACGTGGCGTCGCAGCAGGTGGTGGGACAGATGCACGGACTACCGGTGGTGACCGATCCCAACATCTCGACCACGTCCGGCTCGGAATCCCCCACCGGTACTGAAGACATCATCTACGTGGTCCGTGCCAGCGACATCGTCCTGTCGGAGTCCGGTATGCGCGCTCGGGTGCTGCCGGAAACGAAGGCGCCGAACTTGACAGTGCTGCTTCAGATCTACGGCTACCTGGCCTTCTCGCGGTAGCAACGACCCCCGGCAGGAGCCCCCACGCCGGCATCCGCGATACCACAGCGCGCACCGCAGACTTCTCTGCCCCTCGTCCGGGATTCGCCGGGACGGTGCCGCGGCTGTTATGCCGGGGGCCTAAGGCGCCTCTTCTGATTGGCGAGATATAGGTCTCGGCTCCATGCGTCTGAGCCGGGGCCTGCGTCGGCCACAGGGAGGAGGTGATGGATATGTCGGACGCCGACTTGGCCCGCTCGCACGTCGAGCGTTGTCTGCAGGACTTGTGGGGACTTGGCCGACTTGGCGGGCTACACCGTCGAGATCGACGTGTACGGGGGTCTGCGCCCAGACGTAAGCCGGCTACACCACACCGCGCGCTCGGTCCTCGTCGGGGATGCCAAGGCGACCGAGCGGCCGGAAGATCCGGCAACGCGGGCACGACTGCTCCGATATGTATTCGCGGCGCGAGAATGGGGTCGGGTATTCGAGGTCGCGCTCGCCCTGTGTCACGAGCCTGATCCAGCACGGCGATGGCTTAGTGCTATCGCCTCGTTGGTTGCGATCGCCGGATGCCCGGTGTTGCGCTCGACCTATGCCGCTCTGGATGCCGACACCGCGGTCTCGGTGGTGTCGCTCGGCAACGGACGGTAGTACTTTACAGACTTCTACACACGGCAATAGTGCTTTTCTGAGTTTTACGGACGGTAGTACTTTACAGACTTCTACACACGGCAATAGTGCTTTTCTGAGTTTTACGGACGGTAGTACTTTACAGACTTTTAAAGACGGCAGTCGTGCTTTTTCTGAGTTCTACGGACGGTAGTACTTTACAGACTTTTAGAGGCGGATGCCCTGCAGCGCAACATATTTGGCGTGCCGAATGTGGTGTACTGTGGAAGCCAC
The DNA here is from genome assembly GCA_963828065.1 of uncultured Actinomycetota bacterium. Lineage (GTDB taxonomy): Bacteria > Actinomycetota > Actinomycetes > Mycobacteriales > Mycobacteriaceae > Mycobacterium. Next base: position 3,800 of record CAWHDL010000006.1, read on the forward strand.
GAGATCTGACACAAGGGCCAGATCCGCATCACGGAAGAGAGAAATTACGTGAAGATCAGAATGTCTATCGAATTCGAAAGCGTCGATGAGGCGTACCAATTCCTCGATACTCATTTCGAGGCCGCAGAGGGGCAGGAACTCGAGGTTGAGGCGCAAGAAGTCGAAGTCAAGGAGCCGGCACGGCCGTCGTCGTTGAAGCATCGGCGGATCCGCGTCACCCCAATCAGGAAGACAACTCTCGATGCCATCGAGCAGTGGGGGCAGCCAATCCTTTCGGAGGAACTGGCTGAGCTGCTCGGCATCGCGCATGGAGCCGCCTCGCAGCGTCTGGTTGCGCTGCGCGAGCAGGGTCTCGTTGAGAGGATTGCCGGAACTTGGCGGTGGCAATTGAGCCAAACGGCGATCTTCCGGGGTTGGGAGGCCGCCTAGCCGGGCGAGCCGGATCGCGGGCCGCGCAAGCCAATTCATCAATAGCGCGGCCCGCGTATTCCGGTCCGGCTCAAGCGCCGCCGTAACGGGCGTCACACCGACCAGGCGCTACCTCGGGCCTGTGCCTCAGAAGAATTCTCGTGCCCACCGACAAGTGAGGAACGGCGAGCCCGCAGCGCGTGCAAGCGACCCCCCAAGGGGGCGGGCAGCAAAGTCTTGCGCGCCCACGAGGCTGTAGGGTCCTCCGGCGGAAATCTCCCCCCGCAACAGCGCGACATGCGGCCACACCATTTGCACCGACCAACGGGCGGGCACAGACAGCACAAGCCAAGCGGGTAGAGGCCTCTGCACCGGTACAACCCGACCCGGTACAGACAGCGGAGGACTCAACGCGCGAGGCAACAGAGGCCGATGCAGACCTTGCGTCCGAGCTGATTGCATCCCGTGTCACTGCACAGTCCGTCGAGACTGTGATCGCGGTGCTGATGGCTATCCGTGACGGCGCGTCGATCAACGCTGCAGCCAGGGCATCGGGGATCAATTACAGGACCGCCCAACGGATCGTGGAAGCAGCCGCAGAGCGTCGGCAGCGGCAGCTCGCCGCAGTGGGCTGACGGGTCATGCGACGCCGAATCGCGCTGCGGGCGAACAGGCGTCTGCAAGGCGGGTGTTGTTGTGTTGGATGTTTGGCGATTAGTGGTTCCTGGTTCCCATTGGTTCCTTGTGGTTCCTGGGGACCACGTCCGGTGAGTGGTTCCCTGGTTCCAACCCCCTTTAGGGGAACCAGGAACCGGGAACCAGTGGAAGGAGGAACCAACGCTGTCGGTGGTTCCTGGACCGTGGAGACCGCTCATACAGCATCACCGCCCTGCGTGTGGTCGTCCGTAAGCATCGCCCGCAACCGATCCCCCAGGCTGGGCTGGTCAGACAGCGGGTCGTCGGCTTCGCGGTATGGCCGCACGAAGTCATACAGTGGATATCGCTGTCCAGGTGTCTTCTCGGGCCTTACGTACTCTTCGTGCTCCAGCACGTTGATCGCTGCAAGCGCATGCTCCTTCTTCGCGCCGATCTCCTTGGCCAGCTTGTTCTTCGTCAGCGTGCCTGGCTGCCGCTCGACCGCACGGCTTGCGCGTTCCATGAGGTTGGTGGGCCGAAACTCCAGCGGCTCGCCGGCATTCCCGCCGTTCTTCACGGAATCGGGGACCACTTGCCACGAAGCCATTCCATCGTCGGCGTCAACAGCGCCCAGGACGAACGTGCCCGCCAGCTGTTCCTCCTTGCCGGGGCGCGCAGGTGCGCAGTGGTCCCGCACGCCGCCGTGGCGGTCCTTATTGACCCACAGCAGAGCCGCGCCGCCCTCACTACGTGTGAAGGCGTGCACTCGGACGACCCGGATGGAAGAACCACCCACGGTGCGGCGCTTGGCCATTGAGCCACCTGGACCGAACGTCCGCGACTCGCGGCCCTTGGCCAGGTGGTCGACCAGCAGCACCGCCGCCCCAGTCTTGGCCAGGGGCTGCAGCACCTTGTTGTGAACCTTCGTGAAGTCGTCGGCGGAGTCACTGCTGGCCGAATACAGAGGCAGCAGCTCGCCGGTGGAGTCAATCACCACCGCGTCGGGCAGCCAGGCTTCACAATCGGTGACCACCTGCTCAATGTCCGCGACTTCAACGGGTTCACAGTGCCGGAATCGGTCCTGGTCCCGAAGTGCTTCCTGGGGCGCGCCCAGCAGCAGTAGGCGGCTGACGATCGCCGCCGCGCCGTTGTGGTCGAGGTCAGCCACCAAGACGCGGCCACCGGCTTTCAACAGCTCGGCGCACGCGGCCAGCACAACCCAGGTCTTGCCATGCTCGGGGTCGCCGAACACGACGTTGACCTCGCCCCTGTAGAACAGCGACAGACCGTCGCTGCGCGTCAGCACCTCGGGAGTGGGCGGTTGGGGCAACGCCCCGTCCAGCATGGCCCCGACGTCGGTGTACAACAACGACGTGTGGTCGGCGTTGGCGTCCTGACTGTCGGCGCGGTTCTCCTCGTCGAATCGCCGCTTGGCCTCGTGCTTAGCGCGCAACTGTGTCAGGTGGTAGTTGACGTCGGCCTCCATGTCGTCCTGCTCGGACCCACTCCAGCTGCCTTGCGGCTGGCCGTACCTGGTCTCAGCACAAGTCATGGTTGGTGTCCTTCCCAGGCCGCTGCGGCGATCGCGTCGGAGATGGTCCGTTGGATCTCGTCGGACGGCAGTCCAGTGTCGGCGGCAGCGTCGGCCAGCGCGGTGTAAAGGCTGTCCCCGTCGTCGAGCAGTCCCTCGCCGGCAGCACGGCGGGCGGCCCAGTAGAGAATTGAATGACGTTCACCCTCGGTCGCGTTCGCGACAGTGTGGATCAGACCCCGGCAGCGCCGTCGGGCCATACTCGGCGGCAACCGCCTGGCGTGCCTGGGTCGGTGTCGCGGTGCGCGCTCCGGACTGGTGGCCAGCTTGCACAGCCACTGCGGGGCGTCAGGGACGATATCGGTCACTGGGGTCTTGAACGTATACGGCCGCCGGGTCAGCCAGTGCTGGCTCGGTGGCATCACGACGAAATTGCGGTCGTGGCACAGGATGTCGACGCCTTGGCGCAGCTGTCTGCGCACGGGTCCGTGCACGCCGTCGAACCACAGGTGCCGACCACCATCACCACGCCCGCTTATCGTGGTCAGAGTCTCCGGCAGCGGGCCGTGCCTGGCTTCCAGCTGAGCCAGGGTGACATCGCCACCGTGCCGGGGGTCGACATCCAGGACGATCACGCCGGGGCCAGGCCTGACACCGATCCCATCGTCGGGGTTGTTAGTCCAGTACCGGTCAGCCCAGTCGACGTCAGTCCGGGCGTCATAGAACCCATGGCCCGGCAATCCGCATTCACCGTGGCACCCTCCCCGCTCGCGGCTACCCCACGGGTGCGGGCTGGCCAGTGCCGGGGTCTTGCTGCGCGGGATCAGCGGGATGGTCGCAAAGCCAAGTTTGCGGTAAAGGACCGCGGCTGGGCGGTTGTCCTGTTGGGGTTGGTAGGGCCTAGCCATGATTTTCCCTACCCGTGCTGGCAGGCAGTGCCAGCAGATACCCCAGCCGGGCACTGTGAAGTTCCTTCGACACGGGCTGCTGGGCCGTCCTGGTGGTGTTATCGGCGCCGGGACGGCCTTCTCGTTCGCTCATGCTGGGAGCGCACTTCCCGACGACGGCCATTGCGCTGAGGCCCTCGGTGCCGTCATCGTCGATGAGTCCGAGGTCCTCGCTATCCGTGGAAAGACCAGTGCGAGGACCAGTCACCCTCGTCGATCCACTCACTTACCCAGCCGAGGGCGTGCAATTCGAAGCCCAGCAGCACCTCCGGCCCCAGCTCTACATCCCAGCGATCATCGTCCGGGGAAGGAGGGTCGCCGAGGAAGGGGTCCACGTACCGATGAAGACCCTCCTCGCTGCCCGCCAGCGTGCACCGGCCGCCGTGATCGTTCTCGCACAAGAGCAGCCACCAGCGGTCCTCGCGGCGCGGCAGACCTAAGTAGGGGCTGACGAAGCCCTCTACTTGAACGAGCTCTTTGAGCATCAGACCGTGCGGCGGGTTGTCTGCCATCACTTGACCTCATCCTGTTGCTGGGCGAGCCAGGCCATGACATCGGACTTCCGCCAGACGCGCCGTTTGCCGAGTTTGAAGCTCGCTGGTCCGGTGCCGATGTTCGCCCAGTACCGCCAGGTGCTGGCCTTAGTCCCGGTGAGCTTCTCTAGGTCGGTCGAGCCGAAGAAATCACGCTCCACCCTCAACACCTCCTCTGATAGGTTTTTCCCGATTTCCGGGATACAACTAGTGTTACTCGCGATGGTTGTGCGTGTCAACCTGGTTTCGGTATATTCCGATTATGGTAAGAGGATCCGCCGTGGAAGCCCGATTCAGAGAGCGGGTTAAGCGGGAGCGTGATCGCCGGAAGTGGTCCCAGGCAGATCTCGCGAATTTGTTGAGCGACAAGGGAATCAAAGGCATCTATCCCACAACCATCGCCAAGGTCGAAAGTGGTGAGCGCGCAGTCAGGATCGACGAGGCTGCGGCTCTAGCCGACCTCTTCGAGGTGTCCCTCGACGCCCTGATGGGTCGCCGGCCAGGCGTGCAAACCAATGAGCTGGCGTTCCAGCTACGCCTCTTGCGGGATGCTGCCCGACAGTCGTCTCAGCAGGTATGGGCGTCCATGGAGACAATCCGCGAACAGCTCGAAGAACTGCCCGGGGAGTTCGACGGTGCCGACATGCTCCAGGAGTTGGGCGACGACACCTGGAGGAACTTCCTGCATCCGGCGTATGACGCGCTGATGCGGCTGGTGGATCTGTCTCAGGAACTCTTGCGACGTGAGCAAGTTGGGCCGGACTTGTCGCCGGAAGCGCTGACGGAGGTCATCTCTAAATCCTTTCAGCACCTGCAGGGGTCCTCTCAGCACCTCCAGGGCAAGCAGACGGAGGCCGACGACGAAGCGCAATCGTAGGGCCGGGGTCGAGGACCGCTGGACCAGGACTGTCCGCGACGAGCAGGGCAACGCGGCGAAGGTGCCCAGCGCCCGGCACGGCACGGGCCTGCGATGGATGGCACGCTGGGTCGACGACGAGGGCCGCGAGCAGACCAAGAGCTTCATCCGGAAGGCCGATGCCCAGACCTGGCTTAATACCGAAGTGACCGCCAGGCTAGCCACGGGCAGCTATGTGCCGCCACGGGCTGGCCTGCTGACCGTCAAAGAGGTCTATGACTCGTGGTCGGCGTCGCAGGGCCACATCTCGGCCAAGACCGCAGCCACCCGAAAAAGCTCCTGGGGCAGTAGGGTCGAACCGCAGTGGGGCCAGGTGGCCGTGGCCGACGTCAAGACCGCAGCCGTTCGGGCCTGGGTCGCCAAGATGGTCACCGACGAGGTCGGTACTCCGACTATTGAGAACGCTTTCGGGCTGCTGCGCCAGGTTCTCGGCACGGCGGTCGACGATTCCCGTATCCCCCGCAACCCGTGCGACGGGGTGAAGATGCCCAAGCGTCCGCATGCGGACCGTGGTTACCTCAGCCATGCACAGGTGGCCGCGCTAGCCCGTGGCGTCGTGCGCCAGCACGAAGTGGTCCGGTTCCTTGCCTACACCGGCTTGAGGTGGGGCGAGATGGCCGCGCTGCGGGTGCAGGACTTCGACATGCTGCGCCGTCGCGTGAACGTCAGCCGGTCGGTCACTGAGTCCGGTGGTCTGCGGTGGAGCACGCCCAAGACCCACGAGCGGCGCTCGGTGCCGTTCCCCGCAGTGCTGGCCGACGAGCTGGCCACGCTGATGATCGGAAAGGACCGCGACGCGCTGGTGTTCACCGACCTGCGGGGCAACGTGTTGCGCAACTCCAACTGGCGGGCGCGGGTCTTCCAACCTGCAATCGAAAAGTGCCAGAAGGCCGACGACAGCTTCCCCTCGATCACCCCGCACGACTTGCGGCACACCGCAGCCAGCTTGGCCATCAGTGCGGGGGCCAACGTCAAGGCGGTCCAACGGATGCTCGGTCACGCCAAGGCGTCGATGACGCTGGACGTCTACGCGGACCTCTTTGACGAGGACTTGGACGATGTTGCCGACCGCCTGGACACCGCGATCCGAAGTACTGCGGACCAGCTGCGGACTGGCAAGTCGGGAGCACGGTAGACAGCTAACGCGCAGAGAGCGATCTATCTCGCAATTCTGTGGTGGAGCTAAGGGGATTCGAACCCCTGACCTACTCGATGCGAACGAGTCGCGCTACCAACTGCGCCATAGCCCCTGGTCGCTAGCACGCTACCAGCCGACGGGCTTGGCCCGAAAACGGCGCTACTGCCCGGCGGCCCTCGGAAGGTGATAATCCATTGGCCCCGGCACATGGTCCAGGTGCTCGAAAATCGGGTCCTCGTCATCGATTTCCAGCACCACCGCACCGGGCCGGCGCAGCCGCGACGGGACGTCGTAGTCCCGGTCCGCGGCGTTCTCGACTCCGAGCCGCGACCGCGCCATCCGCTGCATCCGCCGCCGTCGAATCTGTTCCTCGATCCGCGTCTGGCGCCGCAGATAAGCCAGGTACACGATCGTGACCAAGCCGGCCGTGCCGCATGCCCACCAGCCGCCCGGCCACACCGTCACCGCTGTGCCCGTCGTCGCCGCCAGAACCAGCGCCATCACCGACAGCACCCGCTTGCGGAATCGGTATTTGCGGGCACTGACGGCCGCCGCGGTCTTGGATTCGTACAGCCGGCGTCGCGGCGTGATGGGCGCCGACTGCGCGGTCGGCGGCTCCTCCTCAGACTCCAAACCCGATGTGTCTTCGACGTATTCGTACTCGTCAGAGGTGCCGTCGTCGTCCTCATCGGCAGCCTTGTCGTCGGCGGCAACCGATTGGGCATCTGCCTGCGGCTCCGGCTCGGCTTCTGCCTGCGGTTCGGCCTGCGGTTCTTCCTCCTCGACCGCGTCGCCGGCACCGACCGGCAACGCCCCGGAATCCTCTTCGATGACGTCGACGTCGAGGTACTCCTGCTCGGGCACGGCGTTCGCCGCCTTGACGACGATGCCTTTTTCCGCGGGCTCACCCTCGTCCTCGAAGTCGTCGTCTTCGTCGATCGGCTGCCAATCGGGGTCGCTGCGATGACCGGCCGCGGGCCCGCCCTTCTTGCGCTTGCGTGCCGCCAGGCCGCTGTTCAGCACCCGCGTGGCCAACGCGACGTCGCTCGTGCGGCGCACCGCGTCACGCTTGCTAATCAACATCGGCACAAGGACGAACAACCACAGCACCACCAGGGAGATCCACAGAAGTGATTGCGGGACGCTGGGCATGATGCCTGCTCCTTTCCCCGTCAGGCTAGGTCCGTGATCAGCGCGAGAACGGCAGGCGCGCCGCGTTGACCTCCTTAATTACACACCTGTAATTAAGTTTGGACAAGCACCAATGGCCACATAAGCCACATCTGTCACAGTCAGGACCAGTGCGCGCGACCGGCGCGAACCAACGCCGACGCCACCGAACCCCGCACTTCCTCGACGGTGATCGCCACCAACAGATGGTCACGCCAGGCCCCGTCGACGTCGAGGTAGCGCTGCAGCAGCCCCTCCTCGCGGAATCCGACCTTGGCCAGCACACGTCGGCTCGCGGCGTTCTCCGGCCGTACCGTCGCTTCCACCCGATGCAACATCACCGGCCCGAAACAGTGGTCGAGGCCAAGTGCCAGCGCGCCGGTCGCCACTCCCCGGCCGGTGGCGCAACTCGCCACCCAGTACCCTATCCACGCCGACCGCAACGCACCGTGCGTCACGTTGCCGACCGTCAGCTGCCCGCAGAACTGGCCGTCGAGTTCGATCGCGAACGGCAACATCCGACCCCTGCGCGCTTCCGCGCGCAATCCCGAACACACCGAGGGCCACGCCGAAATCGTCTGTCTTCGTGTCCAATCGACGCCGGCGGTGGGTTCCCACGGCTCCAGGAACTCACGGTCGCCCAGCCGGGCCTTGCTCCACTGCGCAGCGTCGCGCATGCGGACCGGCCGCAGCCGTACCAGGCCGCCGGCCACCCGGATCGACCCCACGGTGGCCGGCCAACCCGGGTGAACGGAACTGTTGCGGAAGAGGCTCACTGGCCAAATATCTTGCCGCTGGGTCCTGGGATCAGCCGCGTTGGGCCAGGAACGCGACGTTGACGATCTCGCCGGTGCGGATCTGTTCCGCGTCGCTGGGCACGAGTACCAGGCAATTGGCCTCCGCCAGCGTCGCGAGCAGGTGAGACGACCGCCCGGGCGCGCCGAGCTCTTGTACGAGGTACTCGTCGGTGTCCTGGTCGCGCATCAGCTGTCCGCGCAGATAGCCCTTGCGCCCTCGCACCGACGAAATCGGGGCGAGGGTGCGCGCCTCGACGATCCGCCGCATCGGCTGGCGCCTACCCAGCGAAAGCCGGATCAGCGGCCGCACCATGACTTCGAACACCACCAGCGCACTCACCGGATTGGCGGGCAGCAGAAACGTCGGCACCCCCTCGGGCCCGAGCTGGCCGAAGCCCTGCACGGAGCCGGGGTGCATGGCGACCCGGTCGATGTCCATCTCGCCGAGTGTGGACAGCGCCGAGCGCACGCCTTCTGCGGCCGCTCCCCCAACGGCCCCCGCGATCAGCACGACCTCGGCGCGGTTCAGCTGGCCCTCGACAATCTCGCGCAGCTCCTTGGGATCGCTGCTGATGATCCCGACGCGGGTCACCTCGGCGCCCGCGTCACGCCCGGCCGCGGCCAGCGCGAACGAATTGACGTCGTACACCTGGCCATTGCCTGGTGTGCGGGAGATGTCGACGAGCTCACTGCCGACGCTCATCACCGACAATCGCGGCCGCGGATGCACGAGCACCCGCTCACGACCGACGGCCGCAAGCAAGCCGACCTGCGCTGCACCGATGATCACGCCCGCGCGCACCGCCACATCACCGGGCTGCACATCGTCACCGGTGCGCCGCACGTAGGCGCCTGTGGGCACACTGCGCAACACCCGAACCTTCGAATCGCCGCCGTCGGTCCACCGCAGGGGCAGGACCGCGTCGGCGAGTGTGGGCATCGGTGCCCCGGTCTGGACGCGAGCGGCCTGCCGCGGCTGCAGCCTGCTCGGCGTCCGCGCGCCGGCCTCGATGTCCCCGACAACCGGCAGCCGTACTTCGATGCCGTCGCCGTCCCCATCGTCGGAATCACCGCCCTCACCAACCTCGGCGACGTCGACGCTGCGCACCGCGTAACCGTCGATCGCGGCCTGGTCGAACGCCGGCAGCGGCCGCTCGGTCACCACCTCCTCGGCGCACATCAGGCCTTGGGCTTCGGCTATCGCGACGCGGACCGGTCGGGGCGCGACCGCCGCCGCCATCACGCGCGCCTGCTGCTCCTCCACCGAACGCACAGCATGCCTTTCTGCTCGTCGACCGATGCGCGCTAGCGCGACAAGCGTGTCGGTCGGGGCCCGGCAGGCAGTTACTGCTCGGTTAAGCCCAATCGCGCTACCAACCAGCGTCGCAAGTCCGGGCCATAGTCATCACGATCCAATGCAAAGTCAACCGCAGCTTGGAGGTAGCCGCCGGGATTTCCCAAGTCGTGTCGGGACCCGCGGTGCACCACCACATGCACGGGATGGCCCTCGTCGATAAGAAGCGCGATCGCATCGGTCAGCTGAATCTCGCCGCCCGCGCCGCGCGGAACGCGCCGCAACGCGTCGAAGATCGCCCGGTCCAGCACGTAGCGGCCGGCGGCGGCATACAGCGACGGCGCATCCTTGGTCTTGGGCTTTTCAACCATGCCCTTGACCCGCAGCACATTCGGGTTCGCCGCGTCGGGCAGCGTCTCGACATCGAATACGCCGTACGCGCTGATCTCCGACGGCGGCACCTCGATCGCGCACAACACGGTGCCGCCCCGTTTCGCGCGCACCTTCGACATGGTCTCGAGCACGCCGGTGGGCAGCACCAGGTCGTCAGGCAGCAGTACCGAGACCGCGTCCTCGTCGTCGGACAGCACCGGCTCGACGCAGCCAACGGCGTGCCCCAGGCCCAGCGGCTCGGCCTGCACCACCGACTCCACTTTGATCAAGGCCGGCGCCCGGCGCACCTTCTCCAACATCGAGGTTTTGCCGCGCGCCTCGAGCGTGCCCTCCAGCACTAAGTCCTCGACGAAATGGGCGACGACACCGTCCTTGCCCGCGGAAGTGACGATCACCAGGCGCTCGGCACCGGCCTCTGCCGCCTCAGCGGCGACGAGCTCGATGCCGGGAGTGTCGACGACCGGCAGCAATTCCTTGGGCACCGTCTTGGTGGCGGGCAGGAACCTCGTGCCCAAGCCCGCGGCCGGAACGATGGCGGTCCGCGGGATCGGAACTTCTGGTCGATTCATCGATCACACCCTATCGCCACACCGCTGGCGAGTTGCTGTGGCACGAGAATGGACCCCCTGTCATCGTTAGGCCATGGCGCAAACGTTAAAGGACCGGATGCGCGTCGACCGAGTCGCCGCGCGGCAATCGGTCCTTCCAAATGTGCGCCACGCCGAAACCAGAGCGCTCATCCGGCATCTACCGACCATCCTGAACCGCGACGAGGCGGTAGCGGCCTATGCCCCGTTGTCGTCGGAACCCGGATTCCCGGATCTCGTCGACGCAGTGGTGGCCATCTGCGGAGCGGTTTTGCTGCCCGTCGCGCGCGCGTCGGACGACGGCGTCCCGCTCCCCTTGCAATGGTGCGAGTACCGTTCCGGCGCGCTGGTTGCGGCTCCATATGGGCTTGTCGAGCCGCCCCCTCCGTGGTTACCGCCGTCGGCGCTGGGTTCGGTGCGCACGGTGCTGCTGCCGGCGCTGGCGGTCGACCGCCACGGTGTCCGGCTCGGCCGCGGCGCCGGTTTCTACGACCGGTCGCTGGGGTTGGCCGATCCCGCCGCGCTGCTCATCGCCGTGGTGCGGGACGACGAGCTGGTCGACGAACTGCCCGTCGAGGCGCACGACATCGCGATGACGCACGCGCTGACCCCCGGACACGGCCTGGTTTCGCTGAGGTGAGTACCGGTTTCGGGAATGCCAGCTGGCCCGTTGGCACTTGTATTATTAGAGTGCTAAAGAGCTGAGCTAACGGAGGTACCTGTGCCGACCTATTCCTATGCGTGCACCGAGTGTGACAACCGGTTCGACGCGGTGCAGGCATTCACCGACGACGCCCTCGAAGAGTGCCCGCAGTGCTCGGGCCGGCTGCGCAAACTCTTCGGTTCCGTGGGCGTCGTGTTCAAGGGCAGCGGCTTCTACCGCACCGACAGCCGGGCGGGATCGGGCAGCAGTTCGTCGAACGGTGAGACGAAGAAGTCCAGCGCCTCCACGGAGTCCTCGAGCGACACTTCATCGTCGGCTTCGAAGTCCAGCGGCGATTCCAAGTCCAGCGGCGATTCCAGGTCTAGCGGTGATTCCAGGTCGTCGAGCGCCGCACCCGCCACCGCGGCGAGCTGACGGGCCGGACGGGAATCCGCGCAATCCGTCTGCGTTGAACCGCCTTTCGCGGGCGTTGCGAGCGGACTGGTCGGACCGGTCACGAACGATTGCGCCGACGTGGTGGCTTGCAGCCGCCGCTCACCGGGCGGCAGGCGTGGCCTTCTACGGGACCGCTACGGTGACTTCCACTGAGCGCCGACTAATGTTCGCCTCACGAGCGCTCACCCAACGGAGGAGGTCCAAGCATGTTGAAGGGGTTCAAGGAGTTCCTGTCTCGCGGCAACATCGTCGACCTATCCATCGCGGTGGTGATCGGTACGGCATTCACCGCTCTTGTCACAGCGTTCACCAAGAGCATCGTCGAGCCGCTGATCAATCGCATTGGTGCAGGGAAAGACTCGCAACACGGCATCCTGAGAATCGACATCCGTGGCGGCCAAGCCATTGACCTGAACATCCTGCTGTCGGCGTTCATCAACTTCATCCTGGTCGCCGCCGTGGTGTATTTCCTGATCGTGGTGCCCTACAACAGATTGCGTAAGCGCGGAGAGGTGGAGCAGGCTCAGGACACCGAGCTGTCCATCTTGACCGAGATCCGCGACCTGATGGCCGTCGATGGGACGACCCGGCCGGAAAGAGGACCTGGCCCGGACAACGCGAAGACGACGAGCACCGAGAAGTCATAGGCCCCATACGAAATCAGCCCCGGCCGATGGGCCGGGGCTGATTGTCTGTCAGTTCAGTTCATGTTCCAGGGGTCGCCGTAGGTGGTGACGCTGTCGCCGGCCTTGGAGATCAACCGGGCGAACGGGCGCAGCAGCACACCGCCGGCCGCACCGGTCACCGTGCCGTGCGCGTTGCTCACCGCCACACCACCATCGGGGCCGGTCACATCCACCGAGAACGTCGCCACCTCCTGGATGCCCGGGCCGTTACCCAGGTTCGCGGTGATCGACACCCCCGGGAACAACGGCGGGCTGGTCACGACCAGCGCCGGAGTGGGCGCGATCTGGGTCTGGTCCAGGTTGATGTTCGGCGTGGTGTAGCTGAAGTTCACCCCGACACCCAGCGACCACGGGAACCCGATCTGATACCCCAGCTCCAACGTGCCGGCGAACCCGGCGGCGTTCGGCCCGGTCACGTGATAGATCGCCCGGCCCGAGTGAAACCACTCCCGGGTCAACCGGTTGCGGTCCAGGGGGAACACGCCGTTGAGGAAGGTGTCCCACTGCTGAATGACCAGCGTATCGCCGCCGCCGTCCACCACACTGAGCTCGTTGTCCAAACCGGCATGCGAGGTACCCGTGCTCACGAACAACGCCCCCAGAGCAGCGACCAGAGCCAGCAGAACCCGACAGGCACTCTTCATGCGTTCTCCCCTACCCATGTCGACGGTGACCTGCGGAGATCACCTTGCCCTGCATTCGTCCCTTGCTTAACTTCTGTTACTTCCCCACCATGCCGTAGCAAAATGGGGCGTCCCACAGCAAACCCTTAAAGATCGCCCATGTGCGACATGAGGACGATAGCCGTCGGGCCGGGCCGCGGCAAAGGACCGACACACTTCCTCGGCTCCTTGGTTTTTTCGCCCGGCGTTTTTGCCAGTTCTCTCGCAGGGAGTCGTAGGCCTGTGCCGCCGGCCGGGCGACGGAACATCGGGACGATTGCGTTCACCTGCACGAACTGCGGCCGCCTCGGGCGTCGGTGGGTCGCCTCGGTGGGATGGCTGAACGACTCAACGATGGTGTGGCGGGACATTTTCCCTTAGCCAGCGGTCTCGCGCGTCATCGTCGCGCGGATCCTCCGGGTCGATGTCGTGAGCACCGGTCTCGCCTGCCGACTGCCGATCGATCGGCGGGTCGTCCTGCGCTCGTTCACCGCTCACGGTGCCAGCATCGCACTGTGACGAAGATCACACAAAGAGATTCGGTCCCCGACGCGGACACCGAGGGCCGATCTCTTCGCCGATGAAACGCGTCAGTTCATGTTCCAGGGGTCGCCGTAGGTGGTGACGCTGTCGCCGGCCTTGGAGATCAACCGGGCGAACGGGCGCAGCAGCACACCGCCGGCCGCACCGGTCACCGTGCCGTGCGCGTTGCTCACCGCCACACCACCATCGGGGCCGGTCACATCCACCGAGAACGTCGCCACCTCCTGGATGCCCGGGCCGTTACCCAGGTTCGCGGTGATCGACACCCCCGGGAACAACGGCGGGCTGGTCACGATCAGCGCCGGAGCGGGCGCGATCTGGGTCTGGTCCAGGTTGATGTTCGGCGTGGTGTAGCTGAAGTTCACCCCGACACCCAGCGACCACGGGAACCCGATCTGATACCCCAGCTCCAACGTGCCGGCGAACCCGGCGGCGTTCGGCCCGGTCACGTGATAGAGCGCCCGGCCCGAGTGAAACCACTCCCGGGTCAACCGGTTGCGGTCCAGGGGGAACACGCCGTTGAGGAAGGTGTCCCACTGCTGAATGACCAGCGTATCGCCGCCGCCGTCCACCACACTGAGCTCGTTGTCCAAACCGGCATGCGAGGTACCCGTGCTCACGAACAACGCCCCCAGAGCAGCGACCAGAGCCAGCAGAACCCGACCGATAACCTTCATGTTCTCCCTAAGCCATGTCGACGGTGACCTGCAGAGATCACCGAGTCCGTCCAACGTGGTGGTTCGACTGCTCGCACCACGCAGTAAGAACAGCCAGATGAGAACGCTCTCATGCTGCCCTTACAGATTGCTCATCGTTGACACGAGGAACATATCGGTGCCTCCAGCACCCGGCAACGGATACCGCCCTGCCCGATCACCCTCGACCCCCGGTTGGCGAGTTTGCTGGAGTTCGGGACACAGGAAGCGTTCAGGCAATTCGTGGATAGTGCGAACTTTGCATCTGACAACCTCTCGTTGCCGTCTGAGTGGATGCATGAACCGGGTGTGAGCCGGACGAAAGCAGCGCCGGGCAAAAGTGGCTGGTCATGACAGCAGCGCGAGTCCGGACGCCGCCTGGCCGTGCCGGGTAAACGATCCCGCTAATTTGCCAGGCCCACGCGTTGCCGACATGCGGCCGCCGCAACGACGCACAATTGTGACAAAGATCACACGTCTATCGCGAGCCAGAATTTAGCCCAAATCCCGATGGGCCGTCCTAGATTTCGAGGCTCGACAGCTGGCCGATGATCTGGGGGGCCAGCGGATTCAGCGTTGCCATGCCGTCGCGCACGGCGTACCGCGAGCCGGCAAGGTTGACCACCAGCGTGCTGCCGGAGATGCCCGCGAGCCCACGCGACAGTCCGGCATCGATGACGCCTGCGGACAGGGCGGACGCGCGCAGCGCCTCGGAAATGCCCAGCAGTTCGCGGTCGAGGATGTCGCGGGTGGCCTCAGGGGTCACGTCACGCGGAGTGACCCCGGTGCCGCCGACCGAAACCACGAGATCGACCCCGCCGATCACGGCCGTGTTGAGGGCGTTGCGGATTTCGACCTCGTCGGCGGCCACCACGACCACGCCGTCAACGACGAAGCCGGCCTCGGTCAGCAGCTCGGTGACCAACGGGCCGCTGTGATCTTCCTCGTCGCCGTGAGCGGTGCGGTCATCGACGACGACAACCAGTGCGCGGCCGACCAACTCCCGGGGCTGTTCCATGAATGTCACCGTATCCCTGAGCGCAGACAGCGGTGCCACCATCCTCATGCCGACCCGATCCCGCGGGGACCTCACCCCGGCGTTTCGCTCTAGACGCAAGCGGCTCATCGGCGTCTTCTGCTCTTCGCGCAAGCGGCTCATCGGCGTCTTCTGCTCTTCGCGCGAGCGGCTCATCGGCGTCTTCTGCTCTTCGCGCGAGCGGCTCATCGGCGTCTTCTGCTCTTCGCGCAAGCGGCTCATCGGCGTCTTCTGCTCTTCCACGCTCATCGCTGCTGCTGCGCCTGTCCAAGCGTCACCTGAACCGTCTTGCTCGCGCCCGACGGATCTGAATACGTCAGGGCAACCGTGTCCCCGGGCGCCTTGGACCGCACCGCGGCCACCAGCGCATCTGCGCTGCCGATCACGCGATCGTCGAGTTTGGTCACCACAGCGCCGTTGGGCAGGCCAGCCTGGGCAGCCGCGCCACCGGACACGACCTCCATGATCTTGGCGCCGTTGACGGTCGCGTCGTTACCGACCTGAACGCCCAGTGACGCGTGTGTCGCGGTGCCGGTCTGGATCAGTTCGTCAGCGATGCGCTTGGCCTGGTCGGCCGGGATGGCGAAGCCCAGCCCGATATTCCCGCTTTGTGCTTGCGGACTGCTCGTGTCACCAAGCGAGGCGATCGCCGAGTTGATTCCGACCAGTTCGCCGTTCATGTTGACCAGCGCACCGCCGGAGTTGCCGGGATTGATCGCAGCGTCGGTCTGAATCGCGTCGAGAACCGAGTTCTGGTCACCCGCGTCGCCGCCGGCCGCCACCGGGCGGTTCAGCGCGCTGACGATGCCGCTCGTGACGGTGCCCTCGAGCCCCAGCGGTGATCCGACCGCCACGACGTCCTGACCGACCTTGAGATTGCTCGACGAGCCGATTGTGATCGGCGTGAGTCCCGAGACGCCCTGCGCGCGAACGACAGCGATATCGGAGGACGGATCGGTGCCCACCACGGTGAACGGTGCGGTGCGACCGTCGTTGAAGGTGACGGTGGCGGTCGACTCACCGCCGGGTTGCCCGCCGTTTGCGCCCGCGGCCACCACGTGATTGTTGGTGAGAATCAAGCCATCCGAGGAGAGGATGATGCCGGACCCTTCTTCCGACTGGCGCCCCATCGCCGTCTCCAGCTTGACGACACTCGGCACCACTTTCGCCGCCACCTGCTCGACGGATCCGGCGGGCAGGCTCGCCGCGGGCTGCCCGGGCGCCGCTCCCGGTCCGGCCGCGACGGTGGTCGTGGTCGGATGATGCGGCTGCACCGCGAGCGCGACGCCGCCGCCGACAGCCGCGGAGACCACTGCTACCGCGACCGCTCCAGCCGTGAATATGCCAGCGCGAGACGGCTTCTGAGGTGCCGGCGCGGCGGGGATCAACGTGGTGGGCTGCGTCAGTCGAGTGTTCGGATCGTACGGCTGACGGTACGACTGCTGGGCATACCGCCAGTCATACGGCGAATGCTGCTGCGTAGGGCCGGGGTAGTGCTGCCCCGGCTGTTGCGGCGGGGTGTACCTCGGATGGTTCGTCATATCGCTGTGTCGCTCTTTCTCGAGTGTTTCAGTGCTGCGAACGGTTTCTCTACCGTGCAGCCTCTGACTGAGAACTGACTGAGATATCCCTCGGTTCCTGCACAGACTTTTCCCCGTTGCCGTTTCGTGATGTTGGCATCGGCGTCCCCGGCAACAAAACGTATATAGAGGTTCCCGGCGGGTGACCTTCCGGCACGGTGTCTTCAATCCGAAGAACCCCGCCGTGTTTCATCGCGACATGCTTGACGATGGCCAGACCCAACCCTGAGCCTGGCATCGCGCGTGCTGACGCCGAGCGGTAGAACCGTTCGAACACCAATTGTCGTTCTTGCGGCGGGATACCCGGGCCATGATCGGCGACAACCAGCTCCGCGTGCGATGGATCAACCTGCGCCAGACGGACATTGACGGAACCACCCGTCGGGCTCCACTTTGCGGCATTATCCAGCAAATTGAGTACCGCCCTGGACAGCCCCGCCGCATCCCCGTAAACCTGCCAAGGCATGATGTTCACGTCGAATTGGATATCGTTACGGCGCCGGCGGACCCGCTCGAGACTACGGTCAATGACCTCCGTCATATCGACGGGCTCGTGCACCACATCGCCCGCGTCGTCGCGCGTGAGATCAATGAGGTCTCCCACCAGCGTTGACAATTCCTCGATCTGCGCCATCACATCTGCGCGCAGCCCCGCCATCTCGCTCTCGGGCAACCGCGGCGCGTCTGGCGCCATCAACGCCATCAGCAGCTCGACATTCGTCCGCAACGACGTCAGCGGGGTGCGCAACTCGTGCCCGGCGTCCGTCACCAATCGTGTCTGCCGCTCCCGTGATTCGGCGAGCGCTCGCAGCATCATGTTGAAACTCTCAGTGAGCCTTGCCAACTCGTCACTTCCCGCCACCGGGATCGGACGCAGGTCGTCGGTGCGCGCGACGCGTTCGGCCGCATCGGTGAGCCGCCGGACGGGGCGCAGTCCTGCGCTGGCCACCATGCCGCCGGCCACCGCGGCGATCACCAGGCCCATGCCTCCGACGATGAGCAGCACCCAACCAAGCTGGCGCAGTACCGAGTTCGTGGGCTTGAGGCTCTTAGACACCAACAGCGTGCTGCCGTTACCCAGGTGAGTGGCCAACACCCGCTGATCACCTGCGGCCCGCAGGGAAAGCAAGAGATCGCCATCGACGACATCCTTTTCCTGCTGGCCGAACGGGAGCTGCTGGCCTTCTTGATTCGCCGTATAGATCGCGCGGCCGGGAATTACCAGCATCGCGTTCACGTCCGAGTACGCGGTCCCTTCAATCGCCTTACCGGGATCGGCGTCCAGCGCACCGCTGTCGATCAGAAGCTGCGCCCGCGACTCCAATTGGCTGTCGACGTTGCGGTATAAGGAAGCCGACACGACGATGTACGCGGCGACGGCGATCAGAACCACCACCAAGGCCACCATCGACATGCCAAGCAACATCACCCGCCAGCGCAACGACAGCGAGCTGCTGGCCGGAAGTGGAGAGTGGCGCGACGGCCGGAACGGGGACATCAGGGCGGGGTTTCGCGCAGCACGTAACCGACACCGCGCACGGTGTGGATCAGTCTCGGTTCTCCATCAGATTCGGTCTTGCGTCGCAGATAGCCGACGTATACCTCGAGGGCATTGCCGGACGTCGGGAAGTCGAATCCCCACACCTCCTCGAGAATGCGGCTGCGGGTCAGCACCCGGCGCGGGTTCGCAATCAACATCTCCAGCAGAGCGAACTCGGTGCGGGTGAGGCTGATGCGGCGCTCACCGCGCGTCACCTCGCGCGTCACGGGGTCGAGGCTCAGATCAGAGAACGTCATCGCCACCGAGTCGGCACTGTTATCGGGCACCGTTCGGCGCAGCAGCGCGCGCATCCGCGCGAGCAACTCTTCCAGCGCGAATGGCTTCGGCAGATAGTCGTCGGCGCCGGCGTCGAGCCCCGCCACCCGCTCGGACACCGAATCCCGGGCGGTCAACACAAGAATCGGAAGGTCATCACCGTTGCTCCGCAACTGGCGGCAGACTTCCAGTCCATCCAGCCGCGGCATCATCACATCGAGGACGACGGCGTCGGGACGTTCGCGGGCGATCGCGTCGAGCGCCTCGAGTCCGTCCTGCGCCAACGACACCGAGTAACCGTTGAAAGCAAGGGATCGGCGCAAGGACTCGCGCACCGCGCGATCGTCGTCAACGACAAGTATCCGCACGGCCTACAGTCTCTACGTAGGGCCTGAGAGTGGCCTGAGAGACGCGCCGGAAAACACGCAGGATGCTCAGCGCGTCGGGTCAGCGCTTATCGAAATCAATCAGACCCAGCCGGGCGGCCTTGAGCAACCGCCGCGGCACCTTATGCGGCTGGCCATTCACGGTGACATTGACAAGCTCGGGGCGCTCGGCCTTCCACTGCGCGCGACGGCTCCGGGTGTTCGCGCGCGACATCCTGCGCTTCGGCACAGCCATGATCGAGCTTCTCCATCTGGTCGGGTGCTAGCTAAGCCGCGCACGAAAAATGCGGCGACGGTTACGGTCCAGGATAGCCGGTGACCACGGCCTTCTCCAAAAACGGTGGTGCGGTGAGATTGCGCCGAGGGTCGTGATGGTGCGGGGGATCACAGCCCGGTGGCAATCTGGCCACCAGTTAGAGCTAACCTACCGGTTGGTTGAGGTGTCCGTCGGGAGGAGGGTGCGGTGGCCGCCACGCAAGACGTCGTCCGCATCGGGAATTGCTCAGGCTTCTACGGCGACCGTCTCTCGGCGATGCGCGAGATGCTGACGGGCGGTGACCTCGACTATCTGACCGGCGACTATCTGGCCGAGCTCACGATGCTGATCCTGGCCCGCGACCGGGCGAAAGCGCCGGAGCGGGGCTACGCGAAGACGTTTCTGACGCAGCTCGAGGAGTGCCTGGGCCTCGCGCACGACAGTGGTGTGCGGATCGTCGCGAACGCGGGTGGCCTGAACCCGGCCGGCCTCGCCGACGCGGTGCGGGCGCTGGCGGACAGGCTCGGGGTGCCGGTGAGCGTGGCCCACGTCGAGGGCGACGACCTACTGGCGCGCGCCACCGAACTCGGGTTCGGCAGCCCACTGGCCGCGAACGCCTACCTCGGAGCGTGGGGCATCGTCGACTGTCTCGACAGCGGCGCGGACGTCGTCGTCACCGGCCGGGTCACCGACGCATCGGTGATCGTCGGGCCCGCGGCCGCGCACTTCGGCTGGTCGCGACGCAACTACGACCAGCTGGCCGGCGCGGTCGCCGCGGGTCACATCATCGAATGCGGGACCCAGGCCACCGGCGGCAACTACGCGTTCTTCACCGAAATCGACGACCTCACACACGCCGGCTTCCCGATCGCCGAGGTGCGCGCCGACGGCTCGTCGGTGATCACCAAGCATCCCGGCACGGGCGGCGCCGTCACGGTCGGGACGGTCACGGCGCAACTCCTTTACGAGATCACCGGCGCGCGCTACGCCAACCCGGATGTGACGCTGCGCGTCGACTCGATCGAGCTGTCCGAGGACGGCGCCGACCGCGTGCTCGTCTCCGGCGTCCGGGGTGAGCCGCCGCCACCGACCCTGAAGGTGTCGTTGAACACCATCGGCGGGTTCCGTAATTCGATGACGTTCGTGCTGACCGGACTGGACATCGACGCCAAGGCCGAACTGGTGCGCAGGCAGCTGGAGACCGGTCTGACAGTCAAACCCGCAGAACTTGAGTGGACGCTCGCACGCACCGACCATCCCGACGCCGATACCGAGGAATCGGCCAGCGCGCTGTTGCGGTGTGTGGTCCGCGACCCGGATCCTGCCAATGTCGGACGTCAGTTCTCTTCGGCGGCAGTCGAATTGGCGCTCGCGAGCTATCCCGGCTTCACCCCCACCGCGCCGCCTGGCGACGGCCAGGTGTACGGCGTTTTCACGGCCGGTTCCGTGCCGGCTGACAAGGTGCCGCACGTCGCGGTGCACGCCGACGGCGGGCGCACCGAGATCGGGGCGGCCGCCGAGACTCTGGAGCTGGCGCCCGTCGCGCCGTTCGCGCTGCCGGTGCCGCTTCCGTTCGGCGAGACGCGACGGCTGCCTCTCGGCGTGATCGCCGGCGCCCGCAGCGGCGACAAGGGTGGCAACGCCAACGTCGGGCTGTGGGTGCGCACCGAGGTCCAGTGGCGCTGGCTGGCGCACGCACTGGGCGTCGACAAGCTTCGCGAGCTGCTGCCCGAGGCGGCAGACCTGCAAATCACCCGTCACGTGCTGCCGAATCTGCGTGCGGTCAACTTCGTGATCGAGGGCATCCTGGGCGAGGGCGTGGCCTATCACGCGCGCTTCGACCCGCAGGCTAAGGGCCTCGGCGAGTGGTTACGCAGCCGGTACATCGACATCCCGGAGGAGTTGGTCTCGGCATGAGCAGGTGGACCACGCCCGAGCGCGACCAGCTGCGAAAGACCGTGCGGGCCTTCGCAGAACGCGAGGTGCTGCCGCACGTCGACGAGTGGGAGCGGATCGGCGAGCTGCCCCGCGACCTGCACCGCCGCGCCGGCGACGCCGGGCTTCTCGGCGCCGGCCTGCCCGAGTCAGTCGGCGGCGGCGGCGGAGACGGCGTCGACTCGGTGATCATCTGCGAAGAGATGCACTACGCCGGAAGCCCCGGCGGCGTGTTCGCGTCGCTGTTCACCTGTGGCATCTCGGTGCCGCACATGATCGCCTCCGGCGACGCCCGACTGATCGACGAGTTCGTGCGACCCACGCTGCGCGGGGAGAAGATCGGCGCACTGGCGATCACCGAACCCGACGGCGGCTCCGACGTCGGGCACCTGCGGACCAGCGCCCGTCGCGACGGGCAGGACTACATCATCAACGGCGCCAAGACCTACATCACGTCGGGAGTGCGCGCTGACTACGTCGTGACCGCCGCGCGCACCGGCGGCCCCGGCGCCGCGGGCGTGTCGCTGATCGTCGTCGAGAAGGGCACACCGGGGTTCGCGGTGAGCCGCAAACTGGACAAGATGGGTTGGCGGTCGTCCGACACCGCCGAATTGTCGTACACCGATGTACGCGTACCCGTGGCCAACCTCATCGGCGCGCAGAACAGCGGCTTCGCCCAGATCGCAGCGGCATTCGTCGCCGAACGGGTCGGGCTGGCCGCGCAGGCATATTCGAGTGCGCAGCGTTGTCTCGACATCACCGTCGAGTGGTGCCGAAATCGGGAAACATTTGGCCGGCCGCTGATTTCGCGTCAATCGGTACAGAACACGCTGGCCGAGATGGCCCGACGCGTCGACGTCGCACGCGTGTACACCCACAACGTCGCCGAACGCCAACTCGCGGGCGAGACGAACCTGATCCCGCAGGTCTGCTTCGCGAAGAACACCGCCGTGGAGGCAGGCGAATGGGTGGCCAGTCAGGCCGTGCAGTTGTTCGGCGGTCTGGGCTACATGGCCGAAAGTGAAGTCGAACGACAGTACCGCGACATGCGGATCCTCGGAATCGGCGGTGGGACAACCGAAATTCTGACCTCGCTGGCCGCCAAGACGCTTGGATACCAGTGATGACCGTTTTGCGGTCCACGCTGGACACCCGGGCGCCCGCGTACGAAGAGTCGGTCGCTGCCATGACGGCCAAACTCACCGACATCGACGCCGAACTCGCCAAGGCGCTCGGCGGCGGCGGTCCGAAGTACGTCGAGCGGCACCACGCCCGCGGCAAGATGACGGCGCGGGAGCGCATCGAGTCGCTGGTCGATCCGGATTCGCCGTTCCTGGAGTTGAGCCCGCTGGCGGCGTACGGTACCGACTTCGCGGTCGGCGGCTCGACGGTCGCGGGCATTGGCGCGGTCAGCGGAGTCGAGTGCCTGCTCATCGCCAACGACCCGACCGTCAAGGGCGGTACCACCAATCCTTGGGCGCTGCGAAAGCAGCTGCGCGCCAACCAGATTGCGTATGAGAACCGGCTGCCCCTGATTTCCCTGGTGGAGGGCGGCGGTGCCGACCTGCCGACCCAGAAGGAGATCTTCATCCCTGGTGGCCAGATGTTCCGCGACCTGACGCGACTGTCCGCCGCGGGCATCCCCACCATCGCGCTGGTGTTCGGCAGCTCCACCGCGGGCAGCGCGTACGTGCCCGGGATGTCCGATCACGTGGTGATGATCAACCAACGCTCCAAGGTGTTCCTGGCCGGGCCGCCGCTGGTGAAGATGGCCACCGGCGAAGAGTCCGACGACGAGTCGCTCGGTGGCGCCGAGATGCATGCACGCACTTCCGGTCTGGCGGACTACTTCGCGGTCGACGAGCTCGATGCGATTCGTATCGGGCGGCGGATCGTCGCGCGGCTGAACTGGCGCAAGCGCGGGCCGCGGGCCGGCCCGGTCACAGAGCCGCTGGCCGACCCGGAGGAGTTGCTCGGGGTGGTGCCGCCCGACCTGCGTATCCCGTTCGACCCGAGGGAGGTGATCGCCCGCTTCGCTGACGGCTCGGAGTTCGACGAGGTCAAGGCGCTGTACGGGTCGTCGCTGGTGACTGGGTGGGCACGAGTGCACGGCTATCCGATCGGCATCCTGGCCAACGCCCGCGGCGTGCTGTTCAGCGAGGAGTCGCAGAAGGCCACCCAGTTCATCCAGCTGGCGAACCGCAGCAACACGCCGTTGCTGTTCCTGCACAACACCACTGGCTACATGGTGGGCAAGCAGTACGAAGAGGGCGGGATGATCAAGCACGGTTCGATGATGATCAACGCCGTGTCGAACTCGACGGTGCCCCACATCTCGATGCTGATTGGCGCATCCTACGGCGCGGGCCACTACGGCATGTGCGGCCGCGCCTACGATCCGCGCTTCCTGTTCGCGTGGCCCAGCGCCAAATCCGCTGTGATGGGTGGCCCGCAGTTGGCCGGCGTGCTGTCGATCGTCAGCCGAGCCGCCGCCGAGGCCCGCGGGCAAGATGTCGATGAGAAGGCCGACGCCGCGATGAAGGCCGCGATTGAGGCGCAGATTGAGGCCGAGTCGCTGCCAATGGTGCTATCGGGCATGCTTTACGACGACGGCGTGATCGACCCACGCGACACTCGCACGGTGCTCGGAATGTGCCTGTCAGCCATCGCGAATGCCCCGATCGAGGGGACCTCCAACTTCGGCGTGTTCCGGATGTGAGGCCGATGAGTGCTTGCGCGAAGAGGAGACAGCCTCAGTGATCAAACGAGTTCTCGTGGCCAACCGGACGGAGATCGCCCGGCGGGTGTTCGCGACGTGCCGGCGACTGGGGGTCGGCACCGTTGCGGTGTACACCGAACCCGACGCCGAAGCGCCGCATGTGGCCGACGCCGACGCGGGGGTGCGGCTTCCCGGGACGAACGGGTACCTGAACAGCGCCGCGCTGATCGCCGCTGCGAAGTCCGCCGGCGCCGATGCGATCCATCCCGGTTACGGATTCCTTTCGGAGAACGCTGATTTCGCTGCTGCCGTGCAGGATGCGGGGCTGACATGGATCGGGCCGCCGGTGGCCGCCGTGGCGGCGATGGGCAGCAAGATCGAAGCCAAGAAGATGATGGCCGCGGCCGGGGTGCCCGTGCTCGACGAGCTCGACCCCGCCAGTGTCACCGAGTCGCAGCTGCCGGTGCTGGTGAAGGCGTCCGCGGGCGGCGGTGGTCGCGGCATGCGGGTGGTCACCGAGATATCGGCACTGGCAACCGAAGTCGCCGCTGCGCGACGCGAGGCCGCGTCGGCATTCGGTGACGACACGGTGTTCTGCGAGCGGTATCTTCCACGGGGGCGGCACATCGAGGTGCAGGTGCTCGCCGACGAACACGGCGCAGTGTGGGCGGTCGGCGAGCGGGAGTGCTCGATCCAGCGGCGGCATCAGAAGGTGATCGAGGAAACGCCGTCACCTCTGGTCGAACGCATCGGTGGCATGCGCGACAAGCTCTTCGACGCTGCACGACAGGCGGCGGCCGCGATCGGCTACACCAGTGCGGGCACCGTCGAGTTCCTCGCCGACGAGGACGGGTCGTTCTACTTCCTCGAGATGAACACCCGGCTGCAGGTCGAGCACCCCGTCACCGAGTGCGTCACCGGGCTTGACCTGGTCGAGCTGCAGCTGCAGGTCGCCGACGGAATCCGCCTGGGCCCCGAACCGCCGGTGCCTGCCGGTTATTCGATCGAGGCGCGGCTGTATGCCGAGGATCCGGCGCGCGGCTGGCAACCGCAGGCGGGCACGCTTTTTGCGTTCGATGTCCCGACCGCGCACGCCGCGTTCGAGCCCTTGACCCGGCCCGGCGTGCGGGTGGACTCCGGCGTCGTCGACGGGTCGGTGGTCTCCGTGCACTACGACCCGATGCTGGCCAAGGTCATCTCGTACGCCCCGACCCGCGCGCGGGCCGCGGCACTGCTCGCCGACGCCCTCACCCGCGCCCGCGTGCACGGCATGCGCACGAACCGCGACCTCCTGGTCAACGTGCTGCGGCACCCGGCATTCGTCGCAGGCGACACCGACACTGCGTTCTTCGACACCCACGACCTCGCGTCGCTGAGCAGACCGCTGGCCGGCGCAGACACCGCGCGCTGGTCGGCGCTGGCGGCAGCTCTCGCTGACGCCGCCCACAACCGCAACACCGCAACGGTTTTCAGGGCGATCCCCACTGGCTGGCGCAACCTGCCCTCCGGCTTCACGGCCAAGGCCTACACCGACGCGGGAGGCGACGAGCACCAGGTGCGATACCGTCTCGACCGCGGCCGGCTGCGGCTGCCCGACGACGACGCCCCCACGTTGGTATCGGCGACGCCGGAGAAGGTGGTGCTCCGTATCAACGGTGTCGACAGGCCGTTCGACGTCGCACGGTATGGCGAGGCCGTATTCGTGGACTCACCCAGCGGCCCAGTGCAATTGACTGTGGTCGGCCGCTTCCCGGAGCCGGGCTCGGCGCTGCAACCCGGCTCGCTCGTGGCCCCCATGCCCGGCGCGGTGAGCCGACTGGGCGCTGCGGTGGGCGACACGGTCACCGCCGGCCAGCCGCTGGTGTGGATGGAGGCGATGAAGATGGAGCACGCCGTCACCGCACCCAAAGGCGGCGTCGTCGCCGAACTGGCCGTCGCGGTGGGCCAGCAAGTCGAGTTGGGTGCAGTCCTCGCCCGCGTCGAATCCGCAGAAGCTTCAACCTAGGAGGATTTTCAATGGCCGACAACGGCTTTGTCGAAAACGAGGAACGCCAAGCGCTGCGCAGGTCGGTGGCGGCGATGGCGGCGAACTACGGCCAGGACTACTACCTGGAGAAGGCCCGGGCCGGCGAGCACACCGACGAATTGTGGAATGAGGCAGGCAAACTCGGCTTCCTCGGGGTGAATCTACCCGAGGAGTACGGCGGTGGCGGCGCGGGTATGTACGAGCTCGCGCTGGTGATGGAGGAGATGGCGGCAAGCGGCTGTGCGCTGCTGATGATGGTGGTGTCACCGGCCATCAACGGCACGATCATCAGCAAGTTCGGCACCGAAGAGCAGAAGCGGCGCTGGATTCCGCCCATTGCCGACGGCTCGGTCACGATGGCGTTTGCGATCACCGAGCCCGACGCGGGGTCGAACTCCCATCGCATCACCACCACCGCCCGTCGCGACGGCGGCGATTGGATCCTGAACGGTCAGAAGGTCTTCATCTCCGGCGTCGACCAGGCGCAGGTCGTGTTGGTGGTCGGCCGCACCGAGGAGGCGAAGACGGGCAATCTGCGGCCCGCGCTGTTCATCGTGCCCACCGATTCTCCCGGTTTCACCTACACGCCGATCGAGATGGAGCTGGTCAGCCCGGAACGTCAGTTCCAGGTGTTCATCGACAACGTCCGCCTGCCCGCCGATGCGCTGGTCGGCTCGGAGGATGCCGCGATCGCACAGCTGTTCGCCGGCCTGAACCCCGAGCGAATCATGGGTGCGGCCAGCGCGGTGGGCATGGGCCGGTTCGCGATCGACAAGGCCGTCGACTACGTCAAGACCCGGCAGGTGTGGAAGACGCCGATCGGCGCGCACCAGGGGCTGGCACATCCGTTGGCGCAGAACTACATCGAAGTCGAGCTGGCGAAGCTGATGATGCAGAAGGCCGCGACGCTGTACGACAGCGGCGACGACGCCGGTGCCGCGGAGGCCGCCAACATCGCCAAGTACGCCGCCGCCGAGGCGTCCACGCGCGCTGTGGACCAGGCCGTGCAGTCGTTGGGCGGCAACGGGCTGACGAAGGAGTACGGCATCGCAGCGGCGGTGACGGTGTCACGGCTGGCCCGCATCGCGCCGGTGAGCCGCGAGATGGTGCTGAACTTCGTCGCCCAGACCTCGCTCGGACTGCCGCGTTCGTACTGAGGGCCGATGAGCGCCCGCGCGAAGAGGAGAAAATGGCGATGAGCGCTGGCGCGAAGAGCGGAAAATACGTCGACTACGCGGTCGAGGGGTCCACGGCCCACGTCACACTGAATTCCCCACACAACCGCAACGCGCTGTCCTCGGCACTGGTCGAGCAGTTACACCAGGGGATGCGTGACGCTGCCGGCGACCCGAAGGTGCGGGCGGTGGTGCTCGGCCACACCGGCGGCACGTTCTGCGCGGGCGCCGATCTGTCGGAGGCATCGGGGACGTCGGGGGGCGACGCAACCACCGACAGGACGAGGCAGCTGACCGAGCTGCTGCGGGCGATCCTCGAACTGCCGGTGCCGGTGGTCGGCGCGATCGACGGGCATGTCCGTGCGGGTGGCTTCGGGCTGGTCGGCGCCTGCGACATCGTGGTCGCGGGCCGCAACAGCACGTTCGCGCTGACCGAGGCCCGGATCGGGGTCGCCCCGGCGATCATTTCGCTGACTCTGCTGCCGAAAATGACGCCCCGGGCCGTGGGCCGCTACTTCCTGACCGGCGAGAAGTTCGGTGCCGAGGAGGCCGAGCGCGTCGGGCTGGTGACCATGGCCGCCGACGACGTGCCCGCGGCCGTGGCTGCGGTCACCGCCGAACTGGGCCGCGGGTCGCCGCAGGGCCTGCGGGAGTCCAAGGCACTGACGACCGCCGCGATCCTCGAGGGGTTCGACGCGCGGGCGGCGGAACTCGGTGCGCAGTCGGCGCGGCTGTTCGCATCCGACGAGGCACGCGAGGGCATGCTCGCGTTCCTGCACAAGCGGCCCCCCAGCTGGGCGGGAGGCTGAGGGGACGCTGTGCAACCGATAGACGTAATCAAAATGCAAGGCAGGTTCGCCCGCCGCCCGGGGATGCGGACAGCATAAGTGTCCCTACAATGGTGGTCAGCCTCGGCGGCCGACGGCGATTGTTGATGGACAAACAACATATCGAACAGGTATTCGGACTTCCCCCGTCTCTGGGTGAACCCGATTGCTGTGCCTCTCGACCGCCGAGGCCCTGCCTCGTAACGTCGTCGCCGTGAGCCTCCGGGAGCGGTCATGACAGCCACGGTGCTGGTGACCGGCGCCACCGGCACGCTCGGGCGCGATGTGCTGCCCGCCGCGGTCGCGGCCGGCCACGATGTGCGAGCCGTCAGCCGCCACGGTCATCGGAACGACGAGGTGGCTTGGCAGCGCTGCGACCTACTCACCGGCGAAGGCCTGGACGAGGCGGTCGACGACATGGACGTGATCCTGCATTGCGCGACGCAGCCGACGGGCGACAAAGACGTCACGTCGACGCAGAATTTGCTGGATGCGGCGCGACGGGCAGGCGTCGGGCATGTGGTCTACATCTCGATCGTCGGGGTGGACCGCATCCCCCTGCCGTATTACCAGACCAAGCTGCGCGTCGAGCAGCTGCTGGCCGGGTCCGGTGTGGGCCACACGGTGCTGCGGGCCACCCAGTTCCACGACTTGATCGCGATGACGTTCCGAGCGCAGCGGCTGTCACCTGTGCTGTTCACGCTGCGTGGTGTGAGTTTCCAGCCGATCGACACCAGCGAGGTGGCCGCGCGGCTGGTCGAAATGGCCGGGGCGGAGCCCGCCGAAAGGTCGCCTGACATCGGCGGACCTGAGATTCGCAGGCACATTGACCTGGCCCGCGCCTATCTGGCGTGGCGCGGGAGCCGGCGGCGGGTGGCGGCCATCGGCGTGCCGGGGAGGATCGCCGCGGGCTACCGCGCCGGTGCGCACATGGCCCCGCAGAACACCGTCGGCACCGTGCGGTTCGAGGATTACCTCCGGCGATCTTGATGGTTCCCTGGGCAGCGCCACAGGGACGTCGTAGGCTCGTGGGTGATGACCAGCAATGTGCCTCAGCGAAACGCAGAGCCGCGGGCCGCCGACACCGACCGCATCCAGGTTGCGCAGTTGCTGACCGATGCCGCCGCCCAGGGCCGGCTCGGCATGGGCGAGTACGAGGACCGATTAGCGAAGGTCTACGCCGCTCAGACCTACGACGAGCTCGATCGGCTCAGCTCCGATTTGCCGGGCGCGTCGATGCGGCCTCGTGGATCACGTGGGTGCCGCCCGGCGCCGGCCACGGTGTTGCTCGCGATCATGAGCGGCTTCGAACGCCGCGGCCGCTGGAATGTGCCCGAGCGGCTGACCACGTTCGCCCTGTGCGGCGGCGGCGTCATCGACCTGCGGTACGCGGACTTCACCTGTCCGGATGTCGAGATCAAGTCCTACTCGATCATGGGCGGCCAGACCATCCTGGTGCCGCCGGAGGTCAACCTCGAAGTCCAAGGCCACGGCGTGATGGGCGTCTTCGACCATCGCGCCGCGGGCAGCGGGATGCCGGGCGCTCCGCACGTCAAGGTGCGGGGGTTCTCGCTGTGGGGCAGCGTCGGCATCAGGCGCAAGCACCGCAGACAACCGGGGTAAACCCGTAGCTCTGGTCACGTCGAGCGCACACTCGATGGCTCAGCGTCGGCGCGACCGCAGGTAGTCGCCGACCACCGCGGCGCCCAACCCATCGAGGTCGGGAACCACGACGCGGCCCTGCACACGGCGTGCCACCTGGTCGATGAACCGCGCCAGGCCGGGGTCGTTGCCCAGCCGGAAGATCGTCACCTGCGCACCGAGGGAGGCCATGTCGTCGAAGCCGCGCACGGTGTGCGCGATCGTCCTGGGGTGCGGCGGGTAGTCAAAGAAAACTTGCGGCGGCTCGTCGCTCCTGCCGAAGCCCCCCTCCAGGTGGGCGGTCGGCTCGCCGTCGGTGACCACCAGCACCACGGGCTGCGCACTCGGATGACGCCGCAGATGCCGTCCCGCCAGCGCCAGCGCGTGATGAAGGTTCGTACCCTGCTCGTAAACGCCCTCCAGCCCCGTCAACTCGGCTGCGCTCATGGTCCGCGCGTACCGGCCGAACGCGATGATCTGCAGCGCATCGGACCGGAACCGAGTGCTGACAAGATGATTCAGCGCCAGCGCGGTGCGCTTCATCGGCAGCCAGCGATTCTCCATCACCATCGAGAACGAGGTGTCCACCAGCAGCGCCACCGCGGCCTGCGTGCGGGTTTCCGTCTCGGAGAGCTCGACGTCGTCGACGGTTATCCGAATCGGCCCGTCGCGGTGCTGCCCGGTACCCGCTTGGCGCAGCACGGCGTTGGTCAGGGTGCGGGTGACGTTCCACGGTTCGGTCGCCCCGAACTGCCAGGGCCGAGTCGCGCCAGTCAGCTCTCCTGCTGCACCCGCGCGCTGAGTGTCTCGCTCGCCGTGCCGGCCAGACAACTGCTCGGCAACGTCATGCAACGCGGCTTGACCCAACTGCCGCATGGCTTTTGGCGATAGTCGCCACTGCCCGTCGGCGCCCCGGTCGAGGAAGCCCTGGTTGAGTAGCGCCCGCTCCAACTCTGCCAGCGTCTGGGCGTCGACCGCGGCCTCGTCACCGAGTTGGCGGGCCAGCATGTCCAGGTCGACGTCGTCCATCGTCGCGCCCGCATAGCTTTGCGACAGCGTCTCGGCCAGCTGCTCAAGCTCCGCGATGTCTGCCAGCGCTTGCGTTCCTTCGCCCATGCCGAACGGATCGTCGCCGGAGAACCGCGACGAGCCGGTCCAGTCTTCGCCCGGTCGTGCGCCCTGAAGATGGGCGTCCAGCCGGTTCAACGCCTGCAGCAGCGCGGGTGATCCGAAAGCCTGCTGCGCCAACGCATCCAGCTCCGCGCGCTGGTCGGCACTCAGGCTGTTACGGAACCGCTGCGCGGCCGCCGCCCTCTTGGCCAACGAATCCAGCAGTTCGGAGACATTGCGCGGGTTCTCGGGGAAGAACTCGCCGTGCTTGGCCATGAAGTCGTCGAAATCCTGCTGCGTGTCCTGCCCTTTCGCGTGCTTGTCCAGCAGCTCGTTGAGGTCGTCGAGCATCTCGTTGACGCGCTGACGGTCCTCGTCGGTGGCATTCTCCAGCGCCTCCTTCATGCCCGCGAACCGCTGGTCGAGCATCTCGCGACCGAGCAGATCTTTGATCTGCTCATACTTTTCGCGGGCCTCGCCGCTTCGCCACTGGTAGTCGATGAGCTCCTGAACAGCCTTCGCGGGCGACGGCGGCAACGACTCCAACTGCATCTCGGAAAACCGCGCGTCGTCATCGAGCGCACGCGCGAGTTCCTTGCGCTCGGCGAGCACCGCCTCGTCGAGCAGCCGCTTGACCTCCTGCAGGGTGCCGTCAAGGTTGTGCTCGCTCAACAACTCTCGCCGCCGACGGTTCGCTTCGGCCGCTAGCCGGTCGGCGCCGGGCATGTTCTTCGTGCCCCGGCGCAGCAGCTCCGAGAGCGCCCGGCGCGGCGAGGTGCCGTCCATCACATCGCGACCGATCTGCTCCAGCGCGTCACGCAGATCCACCGGCGGCGCCAACGGATCCGGACCACCGGTGTAGGCGGAATACCGGGACGCCCGGCCCCGGGCCCGTCCCCTTCTAGCCATACACCGTCTCCCCGTCGTCGGTGACCTTGTCGATCCGCTTGGCCAGGTACAGCGCCTCCAGCGCCAATTCGATTGCGGCAGCGCGTTGTCCATCGGACGTGGCGGCCAAGCGCCGCTGGATCGCCGCGACGGCTGGAACCTCGGGCAGGGCCGCCAGGACGTCCCGTGCCGACACCCGCTCGCCGGTGGTGACCGGTGACCCGTGCTCCACCGCGGCGACGATGGGCGCGACATCGATCCCGCCGAGCAGCTTCTGCGCGGTGTCGGCGGTAGCCCGGCGCAGCAGGTGCTCCAGCACCTCCTGCTCGCGGCCCTCCTCCCCGGACTCGAACTCCAGCTTGCCGCGCAGCACGTCGATGACGGTGCCCAGGTCCACCACCCGCGCGACGGGATCACGCTCGTCGAGCACCGCGGCGCGATGGCGCGCCGACGCGGCGATCGTCTCGGCGGCGGCGATCGCGAACCGCGCCGACACCCCGGATCTCTGGTCGATCGACCGGGACTCGCGCAGGTACCGGGCGAACCGAGCGAGTATCTGAAGCAGGTAATGGGGGACCTCAGCCGCCAGATGCGCCTCCTGGCTGATCACGCCCACCTCCGCGTCCAGCTCGAACGGATAGTGCGTGCGGATCTCGGCGCCGAACCGGTCCTTGAGCGGTGTGATGATCCGGCCCCGGTTCGTGTAGTCCTCCGGGTTGGCGCTGGCGACGACGAGCACGTCGAGCGGCAGCCGCAAGGTGTAGCCGCGGACCTGGATGTCACGCTCCTCCATCACGTTCAGCATCGCGACCTGGATGCGCTCGGCGAGGTCGGGAAGCTCGTTCACGGCAACGATCCCGCGGTGCGCGCGCGGAATCAGTCCATAGGCAATCGTTTCGGGGTCACCGAGGCTCCGGCCCTCGGCCACCTTGATCGGATCGATGTCACCAACCAGGTCGGCGACGCTGGTGTCGGGCGTGGCCAGCTTCTCGGTGTAGCGCTCACTGCGGTGCTTCCAGGCAACCGGTAGGTCGTCGCCCGACTCCGCAGCCCGCCGGATCGAGCCGGGCGTGATCGGGGTATACGGGTGTTCCCCCAGCTCAGCGCCGGCGATCACCGGTGTCCACTCGTCCAGCAGTCCGGTCAGTGACCGCAGCAAGCGCGTCTTGCCCTGGCCCCGTTCACCCAGCAGCACGAAGTCGTGGCCCGCGATCAGCGCCCGTTCGAGCTGCGGCAGCACCGTGTCGTCGAAACCGAAAATGCCGGTCCAGACGTCGCGGCCGTCGGCAAGCGCGACCAGCAGGTTCTCGCGAATCTCCTGCTTGACGCCGCGCTCTCGATGGCCCAAGGCGCGCAGCTCGCCGACGGTCCGCGGAAGGTCGTTAGGTTGGGTCACCACTCCACGCTACGACTGCTGTCGAGGCGAGGCACTCCGGCCCGCGCGACGGCTGGGGTGACCTCGTCGCCGAACGAGGCAAACGAACGCCGGATGAAAGAGGTGTTCGACGTGGTAGGCAGCACTGTCGAACCCGTCCGAAGCCGATGGCAGACCGAGCCATCGGAAGCACTCAGTGCGCGAAATGCCTTGCACCGGTCACATAGAGTGTCACACCGGCCATTGCCGCCGCCTCGGTCACGATGTCGTCGCGCATCGAGCCGCCGGGCTGCACGATCGCTCTGACGCCGGCCTCGGCCAGCGTCTCGAGCCCGTCGGGAAACGGGAAGAACGCGTCGGACGCTGCAACGGCGCCGCGCACCCTGTCCCCCGCGCGGCCGACCGCCAGCCTCGCCGCATCCACGCGGTTCACCTGACCCATGCCCACGCCCACGGTAGCGCCGTGGGTGGCGATCACGATCGCGTTCGACTTCACCGCGCGGCAACTTCGCCAAGCGAACTTCAGGTCGGCCAGGGTGTCCGGGTCGGCGGGCTGACCGGCGAGGTGCCGCCAGTTGGCCGGGTCGTCGCCGTCGGCGTTCAATGCATCGCGCTCCTGCAGTAGCAGACCGCCGCTGAGCTGCTTGAACTCGACACCGCCAACCAGCGGCTCGGACGCGACCAGCACGCGAATGTTCTTCTTGCGGGTCAGCACATCCACCGCGCCGTCTTCGTACGCCGGGGCGATGATCACCTCGGTGAAGATGTCCGCCACGGTTTCGGCCATCTCGACGCTGACAGCGGTGTTCGCGGCGATCACTCCGCCGAACGCGCTCACCGGATCGCACTCGTGGGCCTTGCGGTGTGCGTCGGCCACCGAGATCGACGAGATCGCGATGCCGCACGGGTTCGCGTGCTTGATGATCGCCACGCACGTCTCCTCGTGGTCGAAGGCGGCGCGCCAGGCGGCGTCGGCGTCGGTGAAGTTGTTATACGACATCTCTTTTCCGTGCAGCTTCTCGGCCTGCGCGAGGCCCGGCCATGACGCATCGTCGACGTAGAGCGCCGCCCGCTGGTGCGGATTCTCGCCGTACCGCAGCACCGCCGACCGGCGCCAGGTGCCGGCGAACCAGGCCGGTAACGACGGCGGAGCCTGGTCATCGGAGGGCACCAGCACAGAGCCCATCCAGCTCGCGACCGCGACGTCGTATTCGGCGGTGTGCCGAAAGGCCAGCGCCGCCAGCTTCTTCCGCTCGTCGATCGTGAACCCGCCGGCGTGCACAGCGGCCAGCACGCCGTCGTAGCCCAGCGGGTCGGTGACCACCGCGACGCTCGCGTGGTTCTTCGCCGCGGCGCGAACCATTGCGGGACCACCGATGTCGATCTGCTCGACGCACTCGTCGACGTCCGCTCCCGATCCCACCGTCTCGGAGAACGGGTACAGGTTGACGACGACGAGGTCGAACGGCGCGATGTCGAGCTTGTCGAGCGCGGCGACGTGCTCGGGCTTGCGGGTGTCGGCGAGCAGCCCGGCGTGCACCCTCGGGTGCAGGGTCTTGACCCGGCCGTCGAGAATCTCCGGGAATCCGGTGACCTGCTCCACGGGGGTGACCGGAATGTCGCCCCCAGCAATCGTTTTCGCTGTGGAACCGGTGGAGACGATGTCGACGCCCGCGTCGTGCAACCCTCGCGCCAGCTGCTGCAGCCCAGTCTTATCGTAGACGCTAATCAGCGCGCGCCGGATCGGCCTGCGCGCGTGCGGTCCGGTCATCCTATGGTCGCCTTTCGTCCGTTCCACGTCACGCCGCGGGTGGCCACGTCGGCGATCACCTCTGCCAGCAGCCGCCTTTCGACGACCTTGATCCGCTCATGCAGGCTCGCCTCGTCATCGTCGTCAAGCACCGGAACCACCGCCTGCGCCAAGACCGGTCCGGTGTCCGTCCCGGGGTCGATGAGATGCACCGTGCAGCCGGTGACCTTCACGCCGGACTCCAGCGTGGCGCGCACAGCATGCGCTCCGGGGAAAGCGGGCAACAACGCGGGGTGAGTGTTGAGGACTCGGCCCGTGAAACACGAAAGGAACCGCGGGCCAAGGATTTTCATGAATCCAGCGGATACGATCAGATCCGGCTGGTATGCGGCGGTGGCCTCGGTGATCGCCACGTCCCACGCGCCCCGGTCAGGGTGATCGGACAGCCGGACGCAGAACACCGGCACATCGTCGGCCTTCGCGACGTCGACGGCGGGGCAGTCGCGGTCGACACCGACCGCCACCACGCGGCCCGGATAGTCGCCACGCGCCGTGCGCAGCAGCGAAGCGAGCAGCGATCCCGTGCCGGAGGCCAACACC
This sequence comes from uncultured Actinomycetota bacterium, assembly GCA_963828065.1. GTDB lineage: Bacteria > Actinomycetota > Actinomycetes > Mycobacteriales > Mycobacteriaceae > Mycobacterium. The sequence goes on from CAWHDL010000006.1 coordinate 38,955, forward strand.
ACGAGCCGCGCCGGTGCGGTGGGAGGCACGCGGAGCGGCTGTGACACGTTGGCAGCCTAGTCGGCGGGCTCGCGGTTCTCGTCGGCAACCGCGGGCGGTTCTTCGGCCGCGGGCGGTTCTTCGGCCGCGGGCGGTTCTTCGGCCGCGGGCGGGTCGTGGGCGTCGTGAGCGTCGTGGGCGTCCGGCGACACGTCGGGTTCCGGCTCGGCTTCAGTTTTCGCCTCGGCTTCAGGTTCCGGCTCGGCTTCAGGTTCCGGCTCCGGCCGTGGCCGGAGCGGTCGTGCGATGCCCCCCGACATCACGACGGTGGGCGCGCCGATCCCCGCAAACCACAGGAACACCGCGGGTGCGAACGTGCTCTGGTCAACGCCCACGTCGCCGAAGTTCCCGAGCCGGCCCCCGGCCGCGTATCCGAGCAGCGCCATCACCGCCGCCCCCAAAACCGCCGCGACCAGCAATTTCGCGAAGGCGGTCGGCAGCGGCAGTGGGCGACGGGCGCATTGTTGGCCGAGCACCACCGCGGATGCAGCGGCCGCGACGAGAAGGATCACCCAGATCGGCCCGAGCGGCGGCGTCGGCGCCGCGGCCAGCACCGGCAGCGCGGGGACGTCGCCACCGAAGACGGTGAACGCGCTGAACGTCGCCACACCGACATGAACGCTCGACCCGACCGCGACCGCGGACGTGCCGACGATCACGTTGGGGATGTACAACACCGACAGCACCGTGAGGCTCAGCTGCCCGAACAGCGAATCGGTGATCGAATACAGCTCGTGCATCGTGCCCCAGTGCACAACCAGCGAAGCCGCGGTGATCGCCGCTGACAGGCCGAACAGCGTGAGCACTCCGGCCGCGGCGGCGCGCAGGGAGTCGCCCATCCACGTCGGCAGCGGCCAGCCCTGCAGAAGCCGGCGCCCGGTCCGGGAGCCGACACCCAGCACCGCTCCGATGCCGTGCACCGCCAGCACTGAACCGAATGCCCGAAGCGCGTTCGGCGTCTGCAGTTCGGTCAGCACCGACGCGGCGTCGTGGATGACCGCCAGGGCGATCGCCGCCATCAGCAGCGGACCGCCCACTGCGGACGCGACGATCCAGCGGATCACGAACCAGGAGCGTGTCACGGGGGTCGCGCGTGCCGTGGTGCGCGCGGTTCCCCAGACCATCGCGAGCACCGGCAGCAGTGGCAGCACCGAGAGCTCACGGCCCCCGATCGTCACCGGAACCTGGTGCACGCCCAGCCACATGCTGGCGATGGCGCCCAACGCGCCGGTCGTGTCGCTGTTCGCCGCGACCAGCTGAATGAGCACCACCGCGGCGATGACCAGCAGCGCCACCAGGGACGGGCCGAACGCAACGGTCAGCAGGTTCCGTGCCTGGCGGGTATCCGTCGCCCGGTTACGGTCCACTGTTGGCTTTGCGGCCAAGCGCTAACAGCGCCTGTCTACGACGGCGGAGGGCCGGACGGCGACGGCTGCTGCTGGATCGGCGCCAGCTGGGTCGCCCCTTCCGGCGACGGAGAGGCCTGCTGTTGCTCTGGAGAAGCCGGTGCGCTGGGCGGCTGCGCGTACGTGGGGAAGCCGGTGGGCGGAGTCGGCGGCCCGGGCTGATGCATCTGCTGCGTCGGTATCTGCTGCGTTGGGAAGTTGCTGGGTGGCGGCCCGCCCGGGTAGCCGACCTGCGGCGGGTAGCCCGCAGTCGGGCCGAAGCCCTGGGGGGCGTGCGCGTGCGGCGGCTGGGGTCCCGATGGCGGGCCTGAAAACGAGGGCTGCGCGTAGTAACCGCCGCCGTACGGCTGGTACGGGTCGTATTTGGGCCGCGGCGCGGGCGGCGTGATGACGCCGGCATCCAGCAGCAGCGCCGCGATGGCCGCCACCGTCTGCAGGGCCGACAGGACGACGATCACGATCAGCGCCCACCCTGCGGCCTGGCCACCCTTGATGAGGTCCCAGATGATCAGCAGGAACCCGACGACGGAGGTCGCGGTGACCACCGGCGTGTAATTCCCCTGCTTCGGCAATAGTGCGGTGACGGCGAACAGCGCCGCGAAAAGCATCGCGACGATGCCCAAGATCGGCACAACAGAACCCGACGCGTCGGTGGATTTCCACGCCGGTCCGAAGCTCAACAGGTATGCGGCAAGACCCAGAATCGCCACGCCCGCCAGGAGATACAGGGGCAGCTTGCTCGGGCCGTCGTCGACTTTCGGCAGCTGCGTTGTCGGTGCGTACCCGCCGGGTGGCTGCGCGCCCGGGTAGCCGGGCCCCCCAGATGAGTAAGTCATGCCCTCTCCCTGTGCTGTTGGCGCCGCGTCGGCGCAGCGCCGCGTCGGATCGGTGGTCGGACCCCACGCTAGCGCACATACCTGAGGTGCTGCAGTGGTCAGCGGCCGGGGCCTGCGCACAGCAGACGGTCCTGCCGGCACCCGCACGGGCGGGCCGAACGAATCCTGCTCTGCCGCTTCACGTCCGCGCACCCGCGTGCCGACGTATTCCATGTCCTCCCAGAGTCGTCCTGGACGTGCAGAAAGCCGCCGAGGATCAGGTCGACCCCGCGTGTGCGGTAAGAGGCGATCGGTCGCGCGATCTGGTCGGGGGTCCCGATCAGATGTGTGCGGAGCCCGTCGTCCGACGTCGACTGCCCGGCTGCACGCGCGCGTTCAGCATGTTGCCAGAGTGAAGAAAGCGAATTCTGTTGTGAATCGCGGGGGTGGTGCCCAATCTAGAAGGGACGTTTCGGAAGTCGACATTGCGCCGCAGGCATCAATGCCGACAGAACGGCCAAAACCGGCATCGATTACAGCTAACATTTCTATTCCAGCGGCGGCGGCGCCTCTCCCCCTGTGCAGGCGCCGCCGCCGCTGCTGAACATCGCCAACATCCTCGGCGGATTCCGACTCCCGTTCTGATCGGCATCGGGTCCCTTGCAATCGCAGACTAGAACACGTTCTAATCTGGGGCATGGATTACGGGCTCGTTCTGTTCACCAGCGACCGCGGGATCACGCCCGCGGCTGCCGCCAAGCTGGCCGAAGACCGCGGCTTTCGCACTTTCTACGTGCCCGAGCACACCCACATCCCGGTCAAGCGCGAGGCCGCCCATCCGACGACGGGCGATTCCTCGCTGCCCGACGACCGCTACATGCGCACGCTGGACCCGTGGGTCAGCCTCGGCACCGCCTGCGCGGTCACGTCCGAGATCAGGTTGTCCACCGCGGTGGCGCTGCCCGTTGAGCATGACCCGATCACACTGGCCAAATCAATCGCCACCCTGGACCACCTATCGGGTGGCCGAGTCAGCGTCGGCGTCGGATTCGGCTGGAACACCGACGAACTCGCCGACCATGGCGTCCCGGCCGGCCGCCGGCGCACCGCGCTGCGCGAGTACCTCGAAGCGATGCGGGCGCTGTGGACCGAGGAGGAAGCCGCCTACGACGGCGAGTTCGTGAAGTTCGGGCCCAGCTGGGCGTGGCCGAAGCCGGTGCAGTCGCACATTCCGGTGCTCGTCGGCGCCGCGGGCACCGAGAAGAACTTCAAGTGGATCGCCCGCAGCGCCGACGGATGGATCACCACTCCGCGCGACTTCGACATCGACGAACCGGTGCGATTGCTTGCCGACGTCTGGGCCGACGCCGGCCGCGAGGGAGCGCCGCAGATCGTGGCGCTGGACTTCAAACCGGTGCCGGAGAAGCTGGCCCGCTGGGCCGAGCTCGGAGTCACCGAAGTTCTGTTCGGGTTGCCCGACCGCAGCGAGGACGAGGTCGCCGCGTACATCGAGCGGCTGGCGGGCAAGTTGGCGGCGACCGTTCAGGCCAGCGCAACCCGGTTGCCGTAGTCGAACGACCGCACCGAGATCCGCGCCCCGATCGGGTCATCGTCGGTCAACAGCGCCAGTAGCTCGTCGCCGCCGTCGACCGTGTTGGCCAGGAATCGGCTGCCGTCGGATTCCAGGCGTCCGAAGATGACGCCGGTGCGGCGGCCTCCGTCGTTGCGCACCGTGTAGGTCTCGATCCTGGCGAGCCCGTCGGGGTGTTCGGTGACGGGAGTCTTCGGCCAGCCGGAGATCTCGTCTTGCAGCTTGCGGCTGCGGTCGGCGGCCCAATTTCCCGGCGTCGTCGAGTACACGCCGACCGAGTACTTCGACAAGATCCCGCCGTTGGCGCCCACGAGCCCGAATCGCCCTGGGGCGCTTCGCATCGCTGCCACGGTTTCGGCGATCCCGTGCATCGAGTAATTATTGCCTGCGCCGCCGAAGTACGGCAGCCCGCCGGTCAGGGTGAGTCCTCGCGGATCGTCGGGCGCCAGGCCGACACCGTCACACACGTTGAATACCGCGATCGGAAAGCAGCTGTACAGGTCGAATGTGGCGATGTCGTCGAGGCCGACGCCGGCCACCGCGAGCGCCTCGCGCACGGCCATCGCCGCCGATGGCGCGTGAGAAGGCTCGATGCGCTCCAGCAGGCCCTGCTCGGTCAGGTCGGCGTGCCCGCGCAGGTATACCCACTTCTGTTCGGGGACACCGAATCGGCGGGCGGCGTCGACGGACATCAGCAGGGCGGCGGCGCCCTGGTTGACCTGGTCGCGGGCCACCAGCAGCCGCGGATAGGGGTCGGCGATCATCCGGTTGCCCTCGGTGACCGTGATCAGGTCCCCGGCGCTGCGCTCGACCGGCGAGGCGGCGAACGGGTTCTTGGCCGCCACCCGGGTGAACGGTGCGAACAACTCGCCCATGCGCGGCGCGTACTGGGCCGGGCTGATGCCGAGCCGCGCGCGGCGTGCGTTCTCCAGCAGCGCGTATTGCGTTGGCGCATCGACAAGGCCGTGGATCGCGGTATGGCGGGTCACCAGACCGTCCAGGCCGTATCCGCGGTCCTCGAGCTGCCCGTCGACGGACTCCGAAAAGTCCGGTTTCTCTTCGGCTTTCGCGAAGTGACGGGTGGTCGAAGTGGCGTCGGACCCGAACACCAGCGCGACCTCGGCGGCCCCGGCCGCGATGGTTCCGGCTAGTTCGGTGATAAGGCGCTGCGGACCCTGGCCGCCGACCACGTCGAGGATCGCCCGGGCCGGCTCGGCGCCGACCCGCCGCGCCACCGAACGCGGGTAGTTCGTCGAGTTACCCAACGGAGCCGAACTGTACGGGCTGGAATTCTCGAATTGCCGAATGCCGGCGGCGATCTCGACCGCCGACGCGGCCCCGGGGGCAGCGCAGTCATCGAGCGCCGCCTGCGCGGCTGCCGCGGCCATCTCCACCGCCGACATGGCCCGATAATCGGGCTCACCGATGCGCTCGGCGGCCTGCCCCACGCCCACGATGACCGGCGTACGCGGATCAACGGTCATGAAAATCCCCTTTTCACTCGTGAGAGTGTAACGAGGGCTGCTCGGCGCGACGCGGGCGCACGGGGGCCCCCGTGTAACCGTCAAGACCGCACTCAATCCCTGAGGTCCGTACACCGGCAACCGTCACGAGGAAGTCGGATCGGTTTACCCGGTACGCACCGGCGGGTCATTGAAAAGACCCTTCCCGGGCGCAGTGCCCCGGCACGAACGTTTATCGCTCGTGCCGGGGCACTGACAGTTTTGGCGGGCTCGCTGTGTGTTCGCTGAGCCGGCGATTTGCGCAGCTAGCGAATTCGCAGGCAAACGCGGGAATGACCGATTCCGCCGGGTACCGGACACCGCCGGTGTGCGCGGTTAGTGCTCGCTGCGACCGCCCGGAGCGGCGCCGCGGCAACTACAGGTTCTGCAGAATCGAGCGCGCCAGTTCGGCCGTCGCCGACGGGGTCTTGCCGACCTTCACCCCCGCGGCCTCCAACGCTTCCTTTTTCGCCACTGCAGTGCCCGACGACCCCGACACGATCGCGCCGGCATGGCCCATCGTCTTGCCTTCCGGCGCAGTGAAACCCGCGACGTAGCCGACCACAGGCTTGGACACGTTGGCCTTGATGTAGTCGGCGGCGCGCTCCTCGGCGTCACCGCCGATCTCGCCGATCATCACGATCAGCCTGGTGTCCGGGTCCTTTTCGAACGCCTCGATCGCATCGATATGGGTGGTACCGATCACCGGGTCACCACCGATGCCGATGCACGTCGAAAATCCCAAATCCCTGAGCTCGAACATCATTTGGTAGGTCAACGTTCCGGATTTCGACACCAGCCCGATCGGTCCCGGGCCGGTGATGTTCGCGGGCGTGATGCCGGCCAGCGTCTCACCAGGCGTGATGATGCCGGGGCAGTTCGGGCCTATGATGCGCGTCTTCGCGCCGTTGTTCAGGTTGTACTGCCACGCATATGCGGTGTCCTGCACCGGGATTCCTTCGGTGATCACCACTAGCAACGGAATCTCGGCGTCGATGGCCTCAATTATCGCGTCCTTGGCGAACTTCGGCGGCACGAACACCACAGACACGTCGGCGCCGGTCTCCTTCATCGCCTCAACGACGGTGCCGAACACCGGGAGATTGACGTCTTTGCCATCTTTGTCTACATGGCTGACTACAGTGCCGGCCTTGCGCGCATTCACGCCGCCGACCAACTGCGTGCCCGCCTTCAACATCCGCGCTGTGTGCCTGGTGGCCTCGGCCCCGGTGATGCCCTGGACGATGACCTTCGAGTCCTTGTTCAAGAAAATCGACATATTTGTGGTCCTTTGAAAGTTTGATCGGCCGCTCAGGCTGATGCGGCCGCCAGCGCGGCCGCGGTGTCGGCGGCTTCGTCCATCGTGCCGATCTCGGTCACCAGCGGGTGGTTGGCTTCGGCCAGGATGCGGCGTCCCTCATCGACGTTGTTACCGTCGAGCCGCACAACCAGCTGCTTGGTCGCGGCGTCCCCGAGAATCTGCAGCGCGTTGACGATGCCGTTCGCCACCTCGTCGCAGGCGGTGATGCCGCCGAAAACGTTCACGAACACGCTCTTGACCTGCTCGTCGCCCAGAACGACGTCGAGGCCAGCAGCCATCACTTCGGCGGATGCGCCGCCGCCGATGTCGAGGAAGTTGGCCGGCTTCACGCCGCCGTGCTTCTCGCCGGCGTAGGCGACCACGTCCAGCGTCGACATCACCAGACCCGCGCCGTTGCCGATGATGCCGACCTGCCCGTCGAGCTTGACGTAGTTCAGGTGATGCTCCTTGGCCTTCAGCTCCAGCGGGTCGGTGGCGTCGCGGTCCTCGAACTGGGCGTGGTCGGGATGCCGGAAGTTCGCGTTCGCGTCGAGGGTGACTTTGCCGTCCAGCGCCAGGATCTGGTCATCAGGCGTGCGCACCAGCGGGTTCACCTCGACCAGCGTGGCGTCCTCGGCAACGAACATCTCCCACAACTTCAAGATCGTCAGTGCCGCGGCGTCGAGCACCTCCTCGGGCAGATGGCCCTGCTCGGCGATCGATCGAGCAAACGCCTCGTCAACGCCCTTGACCGCATCCACCGGCACTTTCGCGAGCCGCTCGGGTTTCGTCGCCGCGACTTCCTCGATCTCCACGCCGCCCTCGACCGAGCACATCGCCAGGTAGGTGCGGTTCGCGCGATCGAGCAAAAACGAAACGTAGTACTCCTCGGCGATGTCGCTTGCCTCGGAGACGAGAAGCTTCTTGACGACGTGGCCCTTGATGTCGAGGCCCAGGATGTTCTTCGCGTGGGTGTAGGCGTCGTCGGGCGTCGCCGCGTACTTGACGCCGCCGGCCTTGCCGCGGCCACCGGTCTTCACCTGGGCTTTCACCATGACGGGCCGGCCGATTTCCGCGGCGATCGCGCGCGCTTCCTCGGGGCTGGTGGTCACCCGGCCGGGCGTCGTGGGGACGTTGTGCTTGGCGAACAGCTCCTTCGCCTGGTACTCGAAAAGATCCATGGGCTCACTGTCTGTCTGCGGTGACGGTTTGGGCGTAGCTCGCTCGGGGAACTTTATCGACCCCTGCGGAAGCGTCCGGCACCGCATACCACCCATGTGGTGGATCTCACCGCCATCGCAGAGTGATTCAGACCACAAAAAGCCGGGGAATAGACCTCCGGGTTGCTCAAACACCGGGCGTTGGTTAACGTCTGCCGGAGCCAAATAACGTTTCGGTCACGGCGAGAAGGTTTCCTACGTTGGCGTTGCACCGTTCGTCCCGGGCTCCGTTAGGGGCCACGACGAGCTCCCGGCACCGCTGGATTGACCCCGAAGTCACCGACATCATCCCGTTCGACGAGTTCGGCAGCCTGGACGACTTGGACTTCCTGGTAAACGCGGCGTTCGACACCCAAGCGCAGGTACTGCGTGCGCCCGAGCTCGACGACCTGTCCGACACCGACAACCTGACGCCACTTCGGCTGGTGGTCCCCGGCGAATTCCGCGCCGAGGAGGCCGGCACGCGCCACGCGGCCGAGGCCAGCGACGAGGGCCCCACTGTCCGCGCCCCGCGGGGCCTGCACCGCAAGGAGCCAACCACCGCCGGTGTGGTCAAAGGACGACTGCTGATCGCGGCGATGGCCACCGGTGCAGCGGCCGCCGCCGCGCACTCGGCCGTGCAGACCGCTGATAGCCACGCCAGCCAGACGGTGCTGGCCGCCGACGAGTCGACGATCGCCGGCGCAACGATCCAAAAGACCAGCAGCGGCGTCGAATTGGTGACGGTGACGCCCGCCGTGAATTCGGTGGTGCATAACGAGGAACTGGCCAACGGCGTGGCTTTCGCGCAGGAGCGCGCCGACCGCGAGGCGCGGCTGCAGCGGCCGCTGTTCGTCATGCCGGCCAGGGGAATCTTCACGTCCGGCTTCGGATACCGCTGGGGCGTCCTGCACGGCGGTATCGACCTCGCGAACTCGATCGGCACACCGATCCTGGCCGCGTCCGACGGCGTCGTGATCGACGCCGGCCCGGCCGCCGGGTTCGGCATGTGGGTGAAGCTGCGGCACGCCGACGGCACGGTGACGCTGTACGGCCACGTCAACACGGTCACGTGCAACATCGGCGAGCGGGTGATGGCCGGCGACCAGATCGCGACCATGGGCAACCGGGGCAACTCGACCGGGCCGCACCTGCACTTCGAGGTCCTGCTCAACGGCACCGACCGTACTGATCCGGTGCCGTGGCTGGCCAAACGCGGGATTAGCGTCGGCCCTTACTCCGGCTGACCCGGGTGTCTTCCGACGAACCACAGAACGGCACGTCGGGCGAGCTGGAGGCACTCCCCCGTAAACGGGAGGTACCCCCACCCGCCAGTGGGGAACCGCGAGTCTTCCGGGAGCCCAGCGGAGGAATTCCGATCGAGGACAATCCCCCCGACGACACCCGCACCGCGATCATTCGTCGCCACCCGACAGGGCCGATTCCCGAGCCGCTGAGCGACGACACCCGTACGAGCAACATCGGACGGCAGCCGTGGGGCCCGGGGCCGACCGATCCGGACGAGTCCGCGACGGGCATCGTCAGGGGCGTACCGGTGCGGATTGGAGGCCCGCCGAGCAACGCCACCGCGGTGGCGGCATCGGCGGTCAGCATCATCAGTGGGTGGGCGACCTCGGTAGTCGCGACGGGGCTGATCACCGGCTGGTGGCGCACCGACCGGTTGTTCTGCGTGGGCGTCGGGTTCCTGACCGCCGTGTTCGGGGCCACCACGATCACCGGCGTGGTGGGGCTGCTGCTGCGCCGGCGCGTCGGCATCTTCCTGTCCATCGTCGCCGCGGTGCTGGCGCTGTTGATCTTCTCCGGCATCTTCATCGCCGGCGCACACATGGCAGGGGTGGTCAGGGCGTTTCCCGTGCTGCCGGTCGCGACGACCGTGCTCGCGGTGGCGCCCGCGACGTGGCGGTGGACGAAACCCGGGTAATTACAGCTTCTGCACCGGCGCGTGGTTGTGCATCAGCTTCACCCGTCCCGCGCTGCCGAAGTCGATCAGCGACATTGCCGACTCGCCCACGCCCGAGACCTCTTCCACACGCCCCAGGCCGTATTTGTCGTGAGTCACCCTGTCGCCCGGCTCGAGGACCACCAGCGGCCGCTTACCCGCCGCGCCGCGCGACGGCGATGGCCGGGGCGCGCCGAACCGGCCCGCCCCGCTCACCGGCGCGCCGAGCGCCGGCGCCGGATCGGTGCGCCGCCAGTCGATGAGATGCTCCGGAATCTCACGCAAGAACCGCGACTCCGGGTTCATCATCGGCTGACCCCACGACGACCGGACCTTCGCGCGGCTCACGTAGAGGCGCTGGCGGGCGCGCGTGATCCCGACATACGCCAGCCGCCGCTCCTCCGAGAGTTCCGTCGGATCGCCGAGTGCGCGCATGTGCGGGAACATGCCGTCTTCCCAGCCCGTGACGAACACGATCGGGAACTCCAGCCCCTTGGCGGTGTGCAGGGTCATCAGGGTCACCACGCCGGCGCCGTGCTCGGGAATCTCGTCGGCGTCAGCCACCAGCGACACCCGCTCCAGGAATGCGGCCAGAGTACCGGTGTCGGGCACGTCCTCATCTGCGGTGTCCTGCAACGCTTCGGCGTTGGCCAGATCGATGCTGAATTCGTGTGCAACGCTTACCAGTTCGTTGAGGTTATCCAGCCGCGCCATGTCTTGGGGATCGTTCGACGCCTCGAGTTCGGCGCGGTATCCGGTGCGATTGAGGACGGCCTCGACCAGATCGCCGAGATCGTCGTCGAGGCGCGACCGCAGATCGTCAAGTATGTCGACGAACGCCGCGATGGCCTTCTCGGAGCGGGTGTTCAGCATCGGCACCCTGCCCTCGGCCGCCGCTTGCAGCCCGTCGGCGAAACTGGCCCCGGTGTTCTCGGCGTACACCGCCACGCACGCCTCGGCACGATCGCCGATGCCGCGGCGTGGAGTGTTCAGGATGCGCCGCATGCTGACGGCGTCACCGGGGTTGTCGAGCACCCGCAGGTAGGCGACGATGTCACGAATTTCCCTGCGCTCGTAAAACCGAACGCCGCCGACCACCTTGTACGGGATGCCCGCCCGGATGAAAACCTCTTCCAGAGAGCGGGACGAATTGTTGGTGCGATAGAACACGGCCACATCGTTATATGTGATGTCGCCGGAGCCGTCGGCGCCGTCGGCGAGGCGGTCGATTTCGCTTGCGACGAATCTGGCTTCATCGTGTTCGTTGTCGGCGACGTAGCCGGTGATCAGCTCCCCGTCGCCGGCGTCGGTCCACAGCCGCTTCTCGCGACGCCCGCTGTTGTACTTGATGACAGAGTTCGCCGCCGACAGGATGTTCTGCGACGACCGGTAATTCTGCTCCAGCAGAATCGTTTTCGCGTCAGGATAATCGCGCTCGAAGTCTTCGATGTTACGGATGGTGGCGCCGCGGAACGCGTAGATCGACTGGTCGGCGTCACCGACGACGCACAGCTCGGCGGGCGGGACCTCATCATCGCTGTCCGTGCCGGCCAGCTCACGCACCAGCACGTACTGGGCGTGGTTGGTGTCCTGGTATTCATCGACGAGGATGTGCCGGAACCGCCGGCGATAGTACTGCGCGATCTGCGGAAAGCGTTGCAGCACGGCGACTGTCTCACCGATAAGGTCATCGAAGTCGAGCGCGTTCGCGGCGCGCAGGCGCCGCTGGTACTCCGCATACGCTTGTGCGACTATGCGGTTCAAGTCACCGGCGTCGGAGTCCATCGCCAGGTTGGCGGCGGCCTGCTCGGGGTCGATCAGCTCGTTCTTCAGGTTGGAAATGCAATTGGCCAGCAGCCGCGGTGAATACCGCTTGGTGTCCAGGCCCATGTCCTTGCCGATCATCAGCAACAGCCGCCGCGAGTCGTCGGCGTCGTAGATCGAAAAGTTCGAGTTCAGGCCGGGCAGCAGCGCGGCCTGATTGCGCAGAATCCGCACGCACATCGAGTGAAACGTCGACACCCACATAGAGAGCCCAGTGCGAGCGCCGATTAATCGCGCCACGCGTTCGCGCATTTCGGCGGCGGCCTTGTTGGTGAACGTGATCGCCAGGATCTGCCCGGGACCGACATCGCGGGCGGCGAGCAGGTAGGCGATTCGGCGGGTGAGCACCGCCGTCTTGCCAGACCCGGCACCGGCCACGATGAGCAGCGGCGACCCCTCGTGGAGCACCGCTTGGCGCTGCGGCGGGTTCAGGCCCTCGAGCAGTTCGTCGATCTGCGAGTTGGCTTCTTGATCGGTGAGATGCGCGGTCATGTCTGCCCCAATTTACCGCCGTCCTGCGACATTTCTTTGCGCTGGCGCCGCCCGGGGTGGCACACTCAATCCGTGCTCAACACGCAGCGATTTTTCTACGGGTACCGGTCGGCGGTACCCGTGGTGTAGCTGCAGTTCAGAGCCCCGCGGTCCGCTTCTGGATCCGGGGCTCGTCTCTTGTGTGAGGCCGGAAAAGGAATGGTCCGCGAACCAGAAGAACCGACACAACAAGAGAGTTTGGAGCCTGCTATGACTATCGAGATGACTATCGAGACGACTACCGAGACGACTATCGAGGCCGAACCGCGACCCGACATCGACGATCTGCGCCATGAGATCGACACCCTGGACGCGACGATTCTCGCCGCCGTCAAACGCCGCACCGAGGTATCCCAGGAAATCGGCCGAGCGCGGATGGCGTCCGGCGGAACCCGCCTGGTGCACAGCCGCGAGATGAAGGTCATCGAGCGCTACAGCGAGCTCGGCCCGGAGGGCAAGGACCTCGCGATGCTTCTGCTGCGCCTGGGCCGCGGGCGCCTCGGGCGCTGACGGAAACGCGTTAGCCGAGCGCCTGTAGTAGCCATGGCGTCAGCCACTTCACGGCTTCGGCCGTGGGATGCACGCCGTCGCTGCGCATCTTGATGCCGTCGACCTTCGTGGTGTAGGAGCCCCAAGGCCCGAGTTTCTTGTTGAGGTCCAGCACGCCGGCGTTGTGATACTGCGCTACCACGTCGCGCAGCAACGTGTTCCAGTCGTCGATGCGCTCCGGCTGATCCTCGGGATACAGGCTCCCGTCCGGCTTCTCGGCGCGCCGGTTGTAGGGCTCGGTCGTCACGATCACGCGAGCTCCGGTGGAGCCCAGGACCTCGATGGCATGGCGCAACTCACCGGTGAGATAGGCGTCGAACGGGGGATCTCCGACGTGGGTCCACCGTCCGTCGTGCACCCGGTCGATGGTCTCCCAGCGCCCGACGACCAACAGCACCACGTTCGGGCGGTCGTTAGCGACCTGGCCGGCCCATCTGCTCGGCCACGTCTCGCATTCCGGCTTCGGATTGCCCGACTCGGCCGAATACCGAAACGGGCCGCCACGGACGACACCACAGCCGACGAGGGTGTGGTTGACGAAGGTGAACCCCGGCGTCGGCGAGAGATAGCGCATTAACGTCCACCCCACCGAGTCGCCGAACACCGACACGACACGGCCGCGGTTCGCGTTCTGCTGTTGCGCGACCATCACCGACCGCTCCTGGGGCGACTGCCCGACCAGCGCGGCCGTCGACACGTCGCTGTCGTCGGGCGGGGTCGTGACCGGCACGACCACCACAGTCACCGCAATCGCGGTGGCTACGGTGGCGCCGGCCAACGACAACAACGGCACGCGCACCGGCTGCCAGCGCCGGATGGGCTGTTCGATCAACCACCACGACGCAGCGGCCAGCGCGAGGGTGGCGAGGCAGCGAACCGCGAACAGCGAAAGGCCGGTCCATCCGGTGCGCTCCCCGTTGAGCGCCAGGAAGACCGGCCAGTGCCACAGGTAGACGCCGTAGCTGATCGCGCCGAGCGCCACCAGCGGCCGCCACGCCAGCAGCTTCGCGGCCGGGCCTTGCTGGTCAACGGCCACCGGGCCGATCACCGCGGCGGCCGCGAGTGCGACCACGATCAGCATGCCGTGGCGGAACTGCCCGGCACTGCCCGTTGCAAAATGGGCGGCCGCCGCCAAACTCGCGAGGCCGAGCACGGGCACGATTCTTGTCAGAGCGGCGACCCATCGCGATCTTCGCACGCACCGCCCTGCCGTCAGCGCCGGCCAGTCCGTCACGAAAAGCGCCGACATAGCCGCGCCGATCAACAGCGCCTGGGCCCTGGTGTCGGTGCCGAAATAGACGCGGTCGAGCGTGCTGTCCGACACCAGGGCGACGGACGCGGCCGCGGAGGCGATCGCGCCCGCTGCGGCGAGCGCGAACACGGCGCGGTGAACGGTGTTCTGCATGACCAACCGACGCCGCCGCCGTGCGACCGCGGCCAACAGTGCCGCCACCGCGATCAGCAGAACCGGCCAGATGAGGTAGTACTGCTCCTCCACACCCAGCGACCAGGTGTGTTGCAGCGGGGACGGCATGCCCCCCTGGATGAAGTAATCCGTCTTTTGCGCCACGAAGCTCCAGTTCGCGACCCAGGCGAACGCCGCGACGGCGTCGTCGCGCAGCCGGGCGACGGAATCGGACGGAAACATCCGGCTGGCGATCGCGACGGCCAGCACCATCACGACCAGCGCGGGCAGCAGGCGCTTCGCGCGGCGGCGCCAGAATCCGGTCACATCGATCCGGCCGGTGTAGTCCAGCTCGTCGAGCAGCAGTGACGTGATCAGAAAGCCGCTCAGGACGAAGAAGACGTCGACGCCGATGAACCCACCCTGCACGCCGGGGATACCGCCGTGGCTGACCAGCACGAGCGCGACCGCCACCGCGCGGACACCATCCAGCGCGGGGATTCCCGAGTGTCGGCGGGGGCGTCGGCGCGGGTGTCGCTGTGGCCGAACGGCTTGCGGCGCAACGCGATTAGCGCGCTGGGGGGCGACGCGGGTACCGTCCACCGCAAAAGTCTAAGCGCCGCGCACACGTTCGCAGCGTTGGCGCGCGGCCGGGGTGTCGCGGGGACCGAATTCGGCTACTTCGGCAACGCGATGTACTTGGTTTCGAGGTACTCCTCGATCCCCTCGAAACCGCCTTCGCGGCCGAAACCCGACTCCTTGACGCCGCCGAACGGCGCGGCCGGATCCGAGATCACGCCGCGGTTCACGCCGACCATCCCCGACTCGATCGACTCCGACACCCGCAGGGCGCGGTCCAGCGATTTCGTGTAGATGTAGGCGGCCAGGCCGTATTCGGTGTTATTGGCCGCGGCGACGCCCTCCTCCTCGGCGTCGAAGCCGGTGATCGGCGCCACCGGTCCGAACACCTCCTCGTCCAGGATGCGGGCGTCGGGCGGCACGTCGATCAGGACGGTCGCAGGGTAGAAGTGGCCCGGCCCGGCGGGGGCCTTTCCGCCGATCGCGACCGTCGCCCCGCGCGAGACCGCATCGTCGACCAACTCCTCGACCTTCTGTCGCTGCTTCGCGTTGATCAGCGGGCCGAGGGTGGCCGCGGCGTCGAGCCCGTTGCCCAGCGTGAACTCGCCCATCCGCTTGACCAGCTTCTCGGTGAACTCCGCACGGACCGAGTTGGCGATGTGGAACCGGTTGGCCGCGGTGCACGCCTCGCCGCCGTTGCGCATCTTCGCCAGGATGGCCCCCTCGACCGCGGCGTCGACGTCCGCGTCATCGAAGACCACGAACGGCGCGTTGCCGCCCAGCTCCATCGACATCCGCAACAGCTTGTCGGCACCCTGCTTGACCAGTCCCTTGCCCACGCCGGTGGACCCGGTGAACGTCAGCTTGCGCAGGCGCCCGTCGTCGATCAACGCCGAGGTCACCGAGCCGGGATCGGTGGTGGGCAGCACCGAAAGCACGCCCTTCGGCAGGCCGGCCTGGTCCATCAGGCTGGCCAGCAGCAGCATCGTCAGCGGTGTCTCCTGCGCCGGCTTGACGACCATCGTGCAGCCCGCGGCCATCGCGGGTCCGATCTTGCGGGTGCCCATCGCCAGCGGGAAGTTCCACGGCGTAATCGCGTAGCACGGGCCGACCGGCTGCTTGGTGACGAGGATGCGCCCGGTGCCTGCCGGGGCCGGGGTGAAGCGGCCGTGGATGCGGACCGCCTCCTCCGAGAACCACCGGAAGAACTCGGCACCATAAGCCGCCTCGCCCTTGCTCTCCGGCAGGATCTTGCCCATCTCGAGCGTCATCAGCGTGGCGAGGTCGTCGGCGCGGGCGGTGAGGGTCTCGAACACCGACCGCAGGATCTCGCCGCGGGTGCGCGGCGGCGTCGCCGCCCACTCGGGTGACACCGCCACGGCCGCGTCCAGCGCCGCGATCGCGTCGCCGGCCGTGGCGTCGGCAACGGAGGCCAGCACATGGTCGTCGGACGGGTCGAACACGTCGAAGGTCTTGGAGCCGGACCGTTCCTCACCGCCGATCCACAAACCGGTGGGGACGGACGACATCAGCTTGGCGGTATCCATACCCAACCATTTACCCCTTTGGCGACCCGCCCGCACTATGGTCGGGAAGATGACCGCTGAAATCGCCCAAATCCCAGATATCACCGCCTCATCGGCGTGGAATGCCCTGCAGCGTCATCACGACCAGATCGCCACCAAAGACCTGCGCGAGTTCTTCGCCGAAGACCCGGCACGGGGCAGCGAGCTGACCCTCAGCGTCGGCGATCTCTACATCGACTACAGCAAGCACCGGGTGACGCGCGAGACGCTGTCGCTGCTCCTCGATCTGGCCAGAGCCGCGAACGTGGAACGTCATCGCGACGACATGTTCGCCGGTGTGCACATCAACACCTCCGAAGACCGCGCGGTGCTGCACGTCGCGCTGCGGATGCCCAGCGGCACCGAGCTGATCGTCGACGGCCGGGACGTGGTCTCCGACGTGCACGAGGTGCTGGACCGGATGGGTGACTTCACCGACCGGCTGCGCAGCGGCGAGTGGAGGGGCGCCACGGGCGAGCGGATCACAACCGTGGTCAACATCGGCATCGGGGGTTCCGACCTCGGGCCCGTGATGGTGTATGACGCGTTGCGGCACTACGCCGATGCCGGCATCTCGGCGCGGTTCGTCTCCAACGTCGACCCCGCCGACATGGTGGCCGCGCTCGACGGGCTGGACCCCGCGAAGACGCTGTTCATCGTGGCGTCGAAGACGTTCTCGACGCTCGAGACGCTCACGAATGCGACGGCCGCGCGCCGGTGGCTGGTCGACGCGCTCGGTGACGCTGCGGTGTCCAAGCATTTCGTCGCGGTGTCGACCAACAAGAAGCTCGTCGACAATTTCGGCATCAACACCGACAACATGTTCGGATTCTGGGACTGGGTCGGCGGCAGGTATTCGGTGGACTCGGCGATCGGGCTGTCCGTGATGGCGGCGATCGGGCGGGAGAGGTTCGCCGAGTTCCTCGCGGGCTTCCATATGGTCGACGAACACTTCAGGACCGCTCCGCTGGACGCGAACGCGCCTGTGCTGCTTGGGCTCATCGGTATCTGGTACAACGACTTCTTCGGTGCCGAGACGCGCGCGGTGCTGCCGTATTCCAACGACATGGCCCGCTTCGCGGCGTATCTGCAGCAGCTGACAATGGAGTCCAACGGCAAGTCGGTCCGCGCCGACGGCACGCCGGTGACCACCAGTACGGGCGAAATCTTCTGGGGCGAACCGGGAACCAACGGCCAGCACGCGTTTTACCAACTGCTGCACCAGGGCACGCGGCTGATTCCCGCCGACTTCATCGGGTTCAGCCAACCCACCGACGACCTGGCCACCGCGGACGGCCGCGGTAGCATGCACGACCTGCTGATGAGCAACTTCTTCGCGCAGACCCAGGTCTTGGCGTTCGGTAAGACCGCGGCCGAGATCGCGGCTGAGGGAACGCCTCCCGCGGTCGTGCCGCATAAGGTGATGCCCGGCAACCGGCCGTCGACGACCATCCTCGCGACGCAGCTGACCCCGTCGGTGGTGGGTCAGCTGATCGCGCTATACGAGCAGATCGTGTTCACCGAGGGCGTGATCTGGGGTATCGACTCGTTCGACCAGTGGGGAGTCGAACTCGGCAAGACACAGGCGAAGGCGCTGCTGCCGGTGATCACCGCCGACGAGTCACCGGCGAAGCAATCCGACAGCTCGACCGACGCGCTGGTGCGCCACTACCGGGAAGCGCGCGGCCGGGCCGGGTGATCTCGGCGGAATCAGGCGAACAGCTTGGCCAGCCGCGGCGGCACCACCTTCATCAGCGCCACCAACGGAAGCCACGGCCAGGCCGGAACGACCGCATATCCGCGTTCGCGTTCGATCGCGTTGACCAATGCCTTGACGCCGGTCTCGTTGTCGATCATCAGCATCGTGTTCTCGGCCTTCGCGGTCATCTCGGACTCGATGTAGCCCGGTTCGAGCACAGTGATCTTGATGGGTCCCTTCGGGAACTGTGCCCGCAGCGACATCCCGAGCGACGACACCCCGGCCTTGCTCGCGGAGTAGGCGGCCTTGATGCCCGGCACGCCCTTGTTGGCGGCCACCGACGAGATCAACACCAAGTGTCCCGAGCCCGACTTCTGAAACATCTCGATCGCGGTCTCGATCTGCACCAGCGCGGCGACCAGGTTCGTCTCGATGGTGGCCTTGTTGGCCCACAGCTTGCCGCCGCCCAGCGGCCACCCCTTGCCGATGCCGGCGTTGACGATCACGCGGTCGATGCCGCCAAGCTGATCGGAGAGCTCCGCGAACACCTTGGGCACCTGTTCGTGGTCGTTGACATCGAGCTCGGCGACGGCAATCCGGATGCCCGGGTGGCGGGCGGTCAGCTCGGCCTTGAGCTCGTCGAGACGGTCGGTGCGGCGCGCGCACAACGCGAGGTCGCGGCCGTCGGCGGCGAACGCCCGCGCCATGCCCGCGCCGAGGCCGGAGCTGGCACCGGTGATCAGGATCTTCTGGCGAGTCACGCCGACAGCGTATCTACTTGAGCAGCCGCGACAGCCGCCGGTCGGCCAACGCCTTGCCACCCGTCTGGCAGGTCGGGCAGTACTGAAATGACTTGTCGGCGAATGAGACTTCGCGGACGGTGTCACCGCAGACCGGACACGGCAGCCCGGTGCGGTCGTGAACCCTCAACCCCGAACGCTTTTCGCCCTTCAACGTCGCGGCCTGCTGGCCCACCGAACGGCTCACCGCGTCCGTCAGCACCGACACCATCGCGTCATGCAACCCGGACAACTGCGCAGACGTCAGCTTGGATGCCGTCGCGAACGGCGACAACTTGGCGACGTGAAGGATCTCGTCGCTGTACGCATTGCCGATCCCGGCGATCACCTTCTGGTCGGTGATCACCGTCTTCAGCCGGCCGCTGTTCTTAGCCAGCAGCCCGGCGAGGTCCTCAGGGGACAGCTCCAGCGCGTCGGGGCCCAGCGCGGCGATACCGGGGACCGTCGCCGGGTCGTCGACGAGCCACACGGCCAGCCGCTTCTGCGTGCCCGCCTCGGTGAGATCGAACCCGGGCGCCTCCCCCGGCGTGCCGAGGTGCACCCGCAGCGCGATCGGTCCCTTGCCCGGCCGCAGCGGCGCAGCCGCCAACCTGTCCGACCATCGCAGCCAGCCCGCGCGCGACAGATGTGTGATCAGGTGCAGGTCGCCGACCTGCATGCCCAGGTACTTGCCCCACCGGTTCGCGCCGGTCACCGGCTGGCCGTGCAACGCCGCGACGGGCGGGTCGAACGTCTTGAGCACCGAGAACGCCGACACGTCGATACGGCCGATGGTCAGTCCGACGGCATGGCGACGCAGGTGGTCGGCCAGCGCTTCCACCTCGGGCAGTTCAGGCATGTATCCAGTGTGCCGGTCACTTGCGGCGGGTGCCGCTGACGTCACGCACGATCAGCGATAGCAGCCAGCTCACGATCGACAGCAGGATCGCGGCCCAGATCGCCGTCCACCAGAAGTGCTCGATGTACAGACCCCAGTGGGTGGTGTGTTCGGTGATCCAGGCGGTGATCCACAGCATGAACGCGTTGATGACGATGTGGAACAGGCCGAGCGTGAGGATGTAGAGCGGGATCGACAGGATTTGCACGACCGGCTTGATGACCGCGTTGACGAGCCCGAAGATCACCCCGACGACGAAGATGATGCCGATCTTCTGCAATGTGGTGTGGTAGCCGACAAAGTAGATGCCGTGCACGAACAGGGTGACCACCCACAGCGCGAATCCTGTCAACCCGGCGCGGATGAGAAAGGGTCCCATACGCGCTGATCCTGCCACGGTGCGCCCGCCTTCATTGCTTATTTGAAAGCGCGCCCGTCCAGCCAAGTGCCAGACAACCGCCGCAATCTTGGCGGTGACTACGAATCCTCTGAGAAGCCAACGCTTCTCGCGAGTCGCATGTGCATCCGCGTGGTCGGCGAATCTAGCGTGCAGCCATGAACATTCTCATTCGCGAACTGATGTCCGGATTCAACCGGCCACGGCTGCCGGCAGGTGCGGCCGCGCCGATTCTGGTCGCCGCCGCGCTGCCCAGGGGAGATGTGGCGCCCCGAGTGGGGCTTCAACTGGGATGGCGGCAACTGCCACGACGACCATCACCGCGACATGGACGGCTTCAGCCACGACCACAACTGGTGGGGGTAACGGCACGTGGCGCAGATCGCAGCAGGTAGGTGTCCATGATCCAGCCGTGCCGCGTGCGGGCGCCCGACCGTAGCTGGGCGATGCGCGTCCCGACGTCACCGACCGTGCCGGCCACCAGCAGCTCGTGCTCGGTGCCGAGGTATGCCCCCCACCAGATCCGGGTGTCGGACGGACACTTTCGGAACGCGCAGTCGCCGTCGAGCATCACCACTACCGTGCCGCTGAACTCCGGATCCAGTCTGCGGCCGGTGGTGATCAGGACAGGCTCGCCGATATCGTTGAGCGGCAACCGATGTCGCGCCGTCAGTGCCTGGATCGCGGTGATGCCCGGGATGACGTCGTAGTCAACGTCGAGGTGACGGCCGACGACGTCGAGGATCCGAAGAGTGCTGTCGTACAACGACGGGTCGCCCCACGCCAGAAACGCGCCGACCTCGCCGGGTCCCAGCTCATTGGCGATCGCCTCCGACCAGAGCTGTGTGCGAGCGGTGTGCCAGTCGGTCACCGCTGCCCGGTAGTCTGCGGTGCCGGCACGGGGCGGATCGGGCAGCTCGACAAATCGGTAGCTTCGGGCCGGGTCGATGAACCGGGCGCAGATCTCCCGCCGCCACGCCACCAGGGCGCTTTTCGCCTCGCCTTTGTCCACCACGAAGAACACGTCGGTGTCATTCAACGCCGAAACAGCCTGAGCTGTCACGTAATCCGGGTCACCGGCCCCGATCCCGATGACATGAATGCGGCGTGTCACGTCGCAAGGTTAGCCGCGCCGGCTTACTCGCCGGAACCGTTACGACCCGTGGTAGTACTCAGGGTATCCGGTACCCGGGGTATTGACTACAGGCCGTCGGCAGCCTTAGCGTCAGTGCGGGACAAGCCAGCATCAGCGGCACTGCAGGACAAGCGACGAAGGGACGTCAATGGTGACTACCCAGGTCAACGCGCCTCGCGACGGCGGCCCAGCGCCGACGCGCGAAGAGTTCTCGGAGCGGTTGCTCAAGGGTTCGGTCAAGAAGTCCTACGAGCCGGTCGTCGACATCGACTGGGACGCGCCGCTCGACCCGGACAAGTTCTACCTGCCGCCGAAAGCGATCTCGCTGTACGGCACGCCCATGTGGAACGCGATGGGCAGGGCCCAGCAAATCGAGGTGTCCCGGCAGGAGTTCGTCAACACACTGTCGGCAGGCATCTGGTTCGAGAACATGCTGAACCAGTCGCTGCTGCGCGACATCATGCACAAAGATCCGACGGCCAAGGCCACCCACTACGCACTCACCGAACTCGGCGACGAGACCCGGCACATGGTGATGTTCGGCAAGGCGATCGAACGCGTCGGCGCCAGGCCGGTACAGCCCCGCCGGTATCAACGGATGGTCATCAACATGCTGCCGTTGGCCTTCCGCGGGTCGTTTCTGTGGGTGGCCGCGCTGATCGGCGAGGAGATCTTCGACGCGCTGCAGCGTCAGATGATGGACGATCCGGAATTGCAGCCCATGGTGCAGCGGCTCATGCGGATTCACGTCACCGAAGAGGCGCGCCACATCCAGTTCGCCCGCGACGGTCTGCGCAAGCGCGTCGCCGAGATGCCCAGGATCAACAGGATCTGGGTCGCCAACATCAACGGGCTGGGCGGCATCCTGTTCCGTCGCCTGTTCACCAATCCGGCGCCGTACAACCGCGCCGGACTGGACGGGCGCGAAGCACGCCGGGTGGCCCGGGCCAACCCGAATTACCAAGAGGCGCAGCGAGTGGGCTTCGCGCCGTTGGCCGCGTTCCTGCAGGAGGTCGGCCTGATGGGCCCGATCGCGCGGCGCCTGTGGAAGCGCACCAAGTTCCTGTGATTGATATCGCGGTGATCGGCGCCGCGGCTGGTTTGCCGGACGCGGTCGCTCTCGACGACGACATCATCGCCGCCGTGTTCGACGATGCCACCGACACCTGGCTGCTGCGGACCCAGGCCGGCGCCGACGTGCGGGCCCGCGTTGTCATCGACACCGCACGCAGGCTGCATCGGCCGTCGCCGCCAGAGTATTCGGGCCGCGATGAGTTCTGTGGCCCGTCGTGGCTGTGGGCGGACCGCGCGCGGGCGGTCGACCCGGCAGGCCAGCGGGTCGCGGTGATCGGCCACCGCGCCGCGCAGGTCGTCGGGCGGCTCACCGAATGCGAGGTGCAGCTCTTCGACTGCCCCCCGAACTGGGAGACGCGAAACACCAAGCGGCGCCGGCTGCCTCGTGTCCGAGCGCGGGCGCGGCGGCCGGAGGCCGTCATGTCACCTGTTGACCGGATCACCCGGTCGGGGATCCGCACCGCCGACGGCACGGACCACGGCGTCGACGCGATCATTTACGCCACTGGTTCCGCGGTCGTCGACGGACTCGGAAAAGACGCGCTCGTCGGATCCCGCGGCCTCACCATCCAGCAGGCCTGGAGCGACAGCGCCACAGCCTATTTGGGCGTCGCGGTGCACGGCTTCCCGAACTACTTCATGGTGCTGGGTCCCGACTCACCCGTCGGCGATGGCGAAACGGTGACTGACGGGCAGATGCGCTACATCGTCGAGTGCCTGCAGCGGATGCGACGCCGCGGCGGCACGCGGATCGAGGTACGCCGCAGTGCGCAACGGCAGTTCACGGAGCGGGCTCGCGTCAAGCCGCCGTGGTCGGCGTTCGAAGTCAGTTCGAACGACACGGACCACCAGATCTACGACGGCCCCGCGACATTGACGCTGGGTGCCGGCGAGCACGCCGTGCGTGTGCGCCTGACCGGTCACCTCGACCCGATCGACGGCAAGTACCATTGGCAGGGAATGATTTTCGGCGCAACAGTCGAGTTCCCCACCGGATCGCGTCCCGTAGGCCTCGCGATCGACTCCCACACCACACAGGCGCGGATCACCGAACAGACGCCCTGGGGCAGCTACGCGATCGCCGGCGTGGGTGCGCCGCCGTTCGACCTGAACTAACCGACGTAGCGACCGAACCAGTCCTGCACGTTCTTCCACGCGTCGGCGGCCGCGGTCGGGTTGTACCGCGGACCGGTGTCGTTGAAAAACGCGTGGTCGGCATCGGGTTCAACGATCACCTGGTTGACCAGACCGGCACGGTTCAGCGCGGCCACCGCCGCGTCCTTCGTCGAGGTGACCCGGTTGTCCAACGCGCCGTAGATGGCCAGCACCGCGGCCTTCGAACCGGAGAAGTCCGGGTTGTCGGGCAGCGGACCGTAGAACGGGACAGCGGCCGCCAGCTGCGGCTCACCCGCCGCCAGCAGCTGCCACACCATTCCGCCGCCGAAGCAGAACCCGACCACGGCCACCTTCTTGTCGCCAACACGGCCCTGCAGCTCACCGACACCGGACTTCAAGTCGCCGACGAACCTGGGCGGACTTACCTTGCCCAGCGCGGCGGTGGCCTGGGCCGGATCGGTGAACGTGGCCGTGCCACCTTCCTCCGACAGCAGATCGATGGCCAGCGCCGAGTAGCCGACGCCGGCGAACCGGCCGGCCACCGAGCGCACCCAATCGTTGAGGCCCTTGTTCTCGTGGATCACGAGCACGCCGCCCCGGGGGTCGGCCGCCTGCGCCCACGCGCCCTGCAGCTGGCCGCTGGGGCCAGCCCACGTCACCGGCTGGGTGGGCAACGCCTTGTCCATGCCGGGCGGCGCCGAGGTCGCCGCGGGTGTTCCCGTGGTCGGCCCGGTGGGCGAGCCGGTGGTTGAGCCGGTGGTTGGCCCACTGGTCGAGCCGGGTGGTTCCTTTTTTCCACCGGCGCCGCAGGCTGCGATCAGTGCACTGGCGGCGGCGGTACCCAATCCCAGGAGTGCCAGGCTGCGCATGGCTTCGCGCCGCGACAAGAGTCCATCGACGTGGTCGATGGCGATTTCTTCGGCGATGTAACGCTGCATAGGAGTCACGCTCGCGAGTATGCGCCCGAATCCTGAAGCCGAGTCTGGACCCTGGTGACTGCGGGGTGAACCACAGTAGTGTCCGCACCGGAACGCGAGGACAAGGAGGGACGAGGTGCGGTTCACCTATGCCGAGGCGATGACCGACCCGACGTTCTACGTCCCACTCGCCAAGGCAGCCGAAGCCGCCGGCTACGACGCGATGACTATCCCGGACAGCATCGCCTACCCGTTCGCGTCGGACTCGAAATATCCGTACACACCCGACGGGAGTCGAGAGTTCCTCGACGGCAAGGCATTCGTCGAGGCGTTCGTGATGGCGGGCGCGCTGTGCGCGGTCACCACGTCGCTGCGGTTCAACTTCTTCGTGCTCAAGCTGCCGATCCGGCCGCCGGCTCTGGTTGCCAAGCAGGCCGGCTCACTGACCGCCGTGTTCGGCAACCGACTCGGGCTCGGCGTCGGAACGAGTCCGTGGCCCGAGGACTACGAGTTGATGGATGTGCCGTTCGCCAAGCGCGGCAACCGGATGGATGAGTGCATCGCCATCATCCGCGGCCTGACCAGCGGCGACTACTTCGAGTTTCACGGCGAGTTCTACGACATCCCGAAGACGAAGATGACACCGGCCCCCACGGAGCCGATCCCGATTCTGATCGGCGGGCATGCCGATGCGGCCCTGCGCCGCGCCGCGCGGTGCGACGGGTGGATGCACGGCGGCGGTCCGCCGGAGGAACTCGACCGGCTTTTGCCGCGGCTCAAGCAATTCCGCGACGACGAGGGCCGAAAGGGTCCGTTCGAGATCCACGTCATCTCCGTCGACGCGTTCACCGTCGATGGGATCAAGCGCCTCGAGGACAAGGGCGTCACCGACGTGATCGTGGGCTTCCGGCTGCCGTACATCATGGGGCCCGACACCGAACCGCTGGACAAGAAGATCCGCCACCTCGAGAGGTTCGCCGAACGCGTGATGGCGAAAGTGAACCGCTAACCTTCGACGACCGCCGCGTCGGTGTTCGCGGTCAGTACAGCAGTTTCCGCTGGTTGTCTTCGCGGTAGTAGTCCTCGAGCTCGGCGAGATCGGCGCCTTTTCGGATTGTTTGGGCGATCTGGGCGGTGCTCGGCAGTGCGGTCGGATCCCACGTTTCGGGCTTCCACGCGTCGGAGCGCAGGAACGCCTTCGGGCAGTGGAAGAACACCTCCGCCACGTCGATCTCCAGCGCGAGGATCGGCCGCTTGCCGTCGACCGCCATGGCGTCGAAGTAGTCGGCGTCAGCCACGATCGTCGCCCGGCCGTTGATTCGCAACGTATCGCCGCGTCCAGGCACCACGAAAAGCATTCCGACACCAGGCTGCTGCAGCACGTTGAGGTAGCCGTCGGCGCGCCTGTTACCCGGGCGCTCCGGGAGGGCGATCGTCACCTCATCGATGACGTGGACGAACCCCGGCGGATCGCCTTTCGGTGACACGTCGATGCGGCCGCCGGCGTCGGTGGTGGCCACGAAGGCCAGCGGCGAATGCGCGAGCCAGTCGCGGTGTATACCCGACAGGCGATCGGCGACCTTGTCGGCGACGTAGGGGGCGGGGTGCCCGACGATGTCTCGCAGCTGGCCTTCGCTGGTGATCTCCCGGCGCATGACGGTGCCTCTCCTCGCTCCAGGGACCGGCAGGGCCCCGAGTGTGCATTCTCGTACGCCTTCGCGGCGTGTCGCGTGCGAAACCGCACGGTCGCGCACCTCACGTCGTCTCGACGCTGACCTCCGCCGGCGTCTTGTCCGATCGCATGCCGCGCCAGCTCGGGTGGCGCAGGCGCCCGTCGCTGGTCCATTCCCCGTAGCGAACCTCACCCACCAGCTCCGGCTTCACGAACGTCACACCCTTGGCCTCTTGGCCGGAAAGTGGTTCATTGAAGGGTGATTCGGCGGTTTGCAGGGGCGCCAGGATCGCCTTGAGCCGGCCGAGCTCCTTCTCCGTGAAGCCGGTGCCGACACGGCCGACGAGACGCAGCTTGTCGCCGTCGGGAATTCCCATCAGCAGCGCGCCGATTTGGCTGGTGCGCCCCCCGGTGCCTGCCCGCCACCCCCCGATCACGATCTCCTGGGTCTTCCAGTTCTTGGCCTTGATCCACGAGCGCGAGCGGCGTCCCGGCTGGTACGTGGAGTCCCACCGCTTGGCCACGACCCCCTCCCACCGCTTCTTGCGGGATCGCTCCAACGCGTCGGCGCCGTCACCGGGCAGCAGATCGTGAACGATCAGCTCGTCGTGGGCCGCCGCGAGCGCCGCCAGCGCGCGCCGCCGGTCGCGATACTTTGCGCGCAGCAGCGACGTGCCGTCGAACAGCAGCACGTCGAAGGCCCAGAACTCGATTCGCGTCGCGCGAGCCCGGTTCTGCATCTCGCTGAAGCTGGGGACTCCGCCCCCGTCGAGCGCAACGACCTCGCCGTCGAGAACGACGTGATGGTCGCCCAGCGCATCGGCCACCGTCTGCAGGCCGGGGTACTCCTCCGTGACGTCGCGGCCGCTGCGCGACATCAGCCGCAGGTTGCCGTGATCGGCCTCGACGAGTAGCCGGTATCCGTCCCACTTTCCCTCGAACGCCCACTCGGTGTGCGTGAGCCGGTCGACCGATCCGGAGGTCGCCAGCATCGGCGCCAAATCCTTGACGGTCGGCGCCGCCTGATCCTTCATCCGGTGCGCCAGCCATTGGTCGCCGTCGGTCTGAATCAGCGCGTACCGCCCGGAAATCCGCTGTCCATGCAGCGTCATGATGACTTCGTTGTCGCGGAACTTCTCAGCGTCGTATGTGCCGGTGTCCCAGACGACCATCTTTCCGGCTCCGTACTCCCCCTTCGGGATCGTCGCTTCGAACGTCAGGTACTCCAGCGGATGGTCCTCGGTGTGGACGGCCAGGTGGTTCACCGACGGAGTGTCGGGCAGGTTCTTCGGTACGGCCCAGCTGACCAGCACACCGTCGCGCTCCAGCCGCAGGTCGTAGTGCAGGCGCCGGGCATGGTGTTCCTGGATCACGAATCGGTTGTTCTTGCCGGGCTTGGGTTCCGAAGCCGGCACGGGCTCCGGCGTTCTCGACGCGTCGCGCATGCTGCGGTATGTCGTGAGCCGGTCGGACGTCGGGACGTCCGCATCCAACGGCGCCAACAGGTCTCCGTGGCTGGCGACGCGCTTCAGCACCTCGTCGAACCGCAGCTGGCACAGGTCGGGGTCGTCGAGTTCCTCCCAGGTGCGCGGCGCCGCGACAGTGGGTTCGGGACGGCCGCGCAACGAGTACGGCGCGACCGTCGTCTTCGACGCGCTGTTCTGGCTCCAGTCGACGAAGACTTTGCCCTCCCGAACACTCTTCGCCATCGTCGACGTGACCGACTTCGGCGAGGCCTGTTCGAGCTGCTGGGCCACCTTCTTCGCCAGCGTCGTGGCACCGTGGGCGCCGAGCGGCTTGGGGAGCGGGACATACAAGTGCAGGCCCTTGCTGCCGCTGGTGACCGGGTAGGTGTGAAGGCCGATGTCCGCCAACATGTCTCGCACCGCCCGCGCAACCTCGGCAAGCTGCGTCATCGGGACGTCCGGACCGGGATCGAGATCGAACACCAAACGGGTAGCCGGGCCCGGCTTTGCCGGGCCTTCTGCTCTTCGCGCAAGCGGCTCATCGCCGCCCTCTGCTCTTCGCGCAAGCGGCTCATCGACGAAACGCCATTGCGGCACATGCACCTCCAGCGCCGCCTGCTGCGCTATCCATGCCATGGCCGCCGGGCTGTCGATGATCGGGTAGGTGGTGGCGCCGGACCTGTGCTCGATGGTGGCGCGGTTCAGCCAAGCAGGAGCCGACTCGGCGAGCTGCTTCTCGAAGAACGAGGCCTCTTGGACCCCGTTCGGCCATCGTTTGCGCGTGGCGGGCCGGCCCGCAATGTGGGTAAGCATGTGCTCGGCGATGCTCGTGTAGTACCCGAACACCTCTTCTTTGGTCGTGCCCGTGACCGGGTAGAGCACCTTGTCGGCGTTCGTCAGGCGGACGTGGGGGCCGGGCTCGTCCTCCGGGGGCCATACATGGGGTGTGCGGGCCATGGAGCGTGGATTCCCTCGAGGTGGCTAGGGCTAGATATTCTCTCTTCGCGCAAGCGGCTCATCGCCGTGCTACCACGGTATACGGCGGTCGCGTGCCCGCCACCTGCGCGCTCGCTGGGGACCGGTGGGCCATACTGGCGATATGCGCTCCATCTGGAAGGGCTCACTTTCTTTTGGGCTGGTGAACGTCCCGGTCAAGGTCTACAGCGCCACCGAAGACCATGACGTGAAGTTCCACCAGGTTCACGCCAAGGACAACGGCCGCATTCGCTACAAGCGGGTTTGCGAGGTGTGCGGCGAGGTCGTCGAATACCGCGACATCGCCCGCGCATACGAGTCCGACAACGGTCAGACGGTGATCATCACCGATGAGGATCTGGCGACGCTGCCCGAGGAGAAGAGCCGCGAGATAGAGGTGCTGGAATTCGTCCCGGCCAGCGAGATCGACCCGTTAATGTACGACCGCAGCTACTATTTGGAACCCGATTCGAAGTCGACGAAGTCGTATGTCCTGCTTGCCAAAACGCTGGCCACCACGGATCGGGTGGCGATCGTGCACTTCGCGTTGCGCAACAAGACCCGACTTGCCGCACTGCGGGTCAAGGACTTCAGCAAACGCGATGTGATGGTCATCCACACACTGCTGTGGCCCGACGAGATCCGCGATCCCGACTTCCCGTCGCTGGACACGAAAGTCGAGATCAAACCCGCTGAACTGAAGATGGCGGAGCAGGTGGTCGACTCGATGGCAGACGATTTCAACCCCGACCAGTTCCGCGATGACTACCAAGAGCAGCTGCACGAGTTGATCGAAGCGAAACTCGAAGGGGGCGAGGCATTTCCCACCGAGGAGCAGCCGAAGGAACTCGACGTCACCGACGACGTCTCCGATCTGCTGGCAAAGCTCGAGGCCAGCGTGCGCAAGCGGCGCGCCGAATCCGGTCCCGCGCCGAGCAAAGGCTCATCGAGCGCTAAGAGAGCACCCGCGAAGAAGGCACCGGCCAAGAAGGCGGCCGCCAGGAAGGCGCCTGCCAAGAAGGCCGCAAGCAACAAGTAACCGACTGGTCTGCGGTCGCCGAGATCGTCGGGCGCGGATCCGGGCGTATCCCTCGGCCCGCGGTGACGTTAGTCTGCCCGGGTGATCCTCGACAGATTTCGGCTCGACAATCAGGTAGCAGTAGTCACGGGAGCTGGGCGCGGCCTCGGCGCGGCCATCGCGGTCGCCTTCGCGGAAGTCGGCGCCGACGTCGTCATATCGTCACGCACCGCAAGCGAGCTGGACGACGTCGCCGAACAAGTCCGTGGCCTGGGCCGTCGCGCTCACGTCGTCGTCGCCGACCTCGCCGACACCGAGGCCACCGCGGCACTCGCGCAGACGGCGGTCGACGAGTTCTCCCGCCTCGACATCGTGGTGAACAACGTCGGCGGCACGATGCCCAATTTGCTGTTGAACACCAGCACAAAGGATTTGAAAGCCGCGTTCACCTTCAACGTGCTGACCGCCCATGCGTTGCTCAGTGCGGCGGTGCCGCTCATGCTGGAGCACTCCGGTTCGGGCAGCGTCATCAACATCACGTCGACGATGGGCAGGCTTCCCGGGCGAGGCTTCGCCGCGTACGGTACCGCCAAGGCCGCTCTCGCCCACTACACGCGGCTGGCCGCCCTCGACCTGTGCCCGCGCATCCGGGTCAATGCGATCGCACCCGGATCGATTCTCACCTCCGCGCTTGAAATCGTCGCCGGCAACGACGAATTGCGCACGCAGCTGGAGGAGGGGACGCCGATGCGAAGGCTGGGCGAGCCTGCCGACATCGCCGCCGCCGCCTTGTATTTGGCATCACCGGCGGGGGCCTTCCTCACCGGCAAGACGCTCGAGGTGGACGGCGGCCTCATCATGCCCAACCTCGAGCTCCCCATCCCCGACCTGTAAGGACGCATCGATGGCAATCAGAGTCGCCCAGATCGGAACCGGCAACGTCGGCCGCCATGCGTTGACCGGCGTCCTCGCCAACCCCCAGTTCGAACTCACGGCGCTGTGGGTGTCGTCGGACGCCAAGGCGGGCCGGGATGCCGCAGAACTTGCCGGACTGGAGAAGCCCACCGGCGTCATCGCCACAACCGACCTCGCCAAAGTGATTGACACACAACCCGACTGCGCGGTGTACACCGCGCTTGCCGACATCCGGCTGCCCGACGCACTGGAAGATTACCGCCGGCTGCTGGAGGCCGGGATCAACGTCGTCGGCAGCGGTCCGGTGTTCTTGCAATGGCCATGGGATGTCATCCCCGACGAACTCATCGCTCCACTGGAGCAGGCTGCAAAACAAGGTAATTCGAGTCTGTTCGTCAACGGCATCGACCCGGGCTTCGCGAATGACCTGCTCCCGATGGCACTCGCGGGCACCTGCCAGCGCATCGAGCAGGTGCGCTGCATGGAGATCGTCGACTACGCGACGTACGACAGCGCCGCGGTGATGTTCGACATCATGGGATTCGGCAAGCCGATGGACGAGATACCGATCCTGCTGCAACCGAGAGTGCTGAGCACGGCGTGGGGTTCGGTGGTGCGTCAGCTCGCCGCGGGCCTCGGCATCACGCTGGACGAAGTCGTCGAGGTGTACTACCGGGAGCCCGCCCCAGAGGATTTCGAGATCTCATCCGGTCACATCGCCAAGGGCACGGCAGCCGCGCTGCGGTTCGAGGTGCGCGGACTGGTCGACGAACGCCTCGCGGTGGTGCTGGAGCACGTCACCAGGCTGCGCGACGACCTCTGCCCCGAGTGGCCGCAACCGGCGCAGCCCGGCGGCTCGTACCGCGTCGAGATCACCGGAGAGCCGTCGTATGCGATGGACCTGTGCTTGAGCAGCCCCAACGGCGACCACAACCACGCCGGACTGGTGGCCACCGCGATGCGGGTCGTCAACGCCGTCCCGGCAGTGGTCGCCGCCGAGCCCGGCATTCGCACCACACTCGACTTGCCCCTGATCACCGGCAGCGGGTTGTACGCTCCGTAAACAGGGGCTATCGAAAGGACTCTGATGCGAATCCGATTCCGGTGCCTGATGGTCGCCGGGGCGGTTGCGGCGGTTCTCGGTGCTCCTGTTGCCGCCGCGGACGACGCCCCGACGTGCAGCAACACGGGCGGTGACACTGTGTGCTCGACCCCCGGCAATGTACAGATCAACGACAGCCCGCCAGTCGATGAATTCACGCTGCCCTACTGGGACGAAACGTTCGGCGGCGCATATCCGGGCCCGTACCCGGTGCCTTACGGCGAAAGCAGCGGCGATCTCGGCGGAGGACGCCGCTAAGGGGTGTCATGCGGAAACTGCGACTGCCCACGGCTGTCGTGATCGGAACGATCGGCATCGCCTTCGTTCTAGCCTTCGTCGGTGCGCCGGCCGCCGCAGCCCTTCCGGACTGCGGCACCGTCGCGCCGTGGACGATGCAGTGTGAGCGCGGCACCCACACCTCGATCAACACCTCGCCGAGCGTCATCGTCAACACCGGCCCGTTCAACGAATATCCCTGGTTGTACCCCGGCTACCCGGTGTTCGGGATCGGCGGCTGGGCGGTTCCCTGAGGCGTAGGCTTGTGCTACCGGCCCCTCGACGGAACGACGGCCTCGTGAGATCCACGCCATCCGCCTTAGAGCCGTTCTCATCGCCGTCGCTCAGGAAGTCGATCGCCATGTCGGCATTCATACCGTCCGTTGGGGTCATCGCCGCGACCGCGGGCGTCGTGGTCGGCATCGTCGCGGCCCCACCGGCCGGCGCGGTCCCCCAATGCACGAACACCTCACCCACTACCACCCAGTGCGAACGACCGGGCAATGCGCAGGTCAGCACCTCACCTCCGTACAACACCAACTACCCCTTCGGATGGCCCTTCTGGGGTAGCGGCGGTATCACGATCGGTCTGGGTGGCCTCGGTATCTGACCGACGCTTACCCCGGTGCTCGCGCCGCGGCTCGATTTTGGTTAACCTAACTTTCCTATTCGCATGCCCGGAACTCGGGAGGAAAGTTGGCGGTGGCGCAGCACACCGACATTCGGCTGCGGGGAAGCTGGTATCTGCTCGGCCCCGCGTTCGTCGCGGCGATCGCGTACGTCGACCCCGGCAACGTCGCCGCGAACGTCAGCGCGGGTGCGGCATACGGCTTCTTGCTGGTGTGGGTGATTCTGCTCGCCAACGTGATGGCGGGGTTTGTGCAGTACCTGTCGGCGAAGCTGGGCCTGGTCACCGGCCAATCGCTGCCCGAGGCGGTCGGCGACCGGATGCGCCGCCCCACCCGGCTCGCCTACTGGGCGCAAGCCGAGCTGGTGGCGGTGGCCACCGACCTGGCCGAAGTGGTCGGCGGAGCGCTGGCGCTGCATCTGCTGTTCCGGTTGCCCCTGCTGGTCGGCGGCGTGATCACCGGGATCGTGTCGCTGCTGCTGCTGATTGTTGCCGACCGGCGCGGCCAACGGATGTTCGAACGCGTCATCACCGGGCTGCTGCTGATCATCGCGGTCGGGTTCTTGACGAGCCTTTTCGTCAACCCGCCGCCGATCGGTGACGTGGTCGCCGGGATCGTCCCGCGGTTCCACGGCGCACAGAGCGTCCTTCTGGCCACCGCGATACTCGGCGCCACAGTGATGCCGCACGCCGTCTACCTCCACTCCGGGTTGGCCCGCGACCGTCACGGTCATCCCGAAGGCCGCCGGCGCGCGCTGCTGCTTCGCGTCACGAAGGCCGACGTCGCGCTCGCGATGGTCGTGGCGGGTGCCGTGAACATCGCGATGCTGCTGGTGGCGGCCACCAACCTGCAGGGCCGTCACGACACGGACTCCATCGAGGGAGCACATGCTGCGGTGCGGGACGCGCTGGGGCCGACCGTCGCGCTGCTGTTCGCAATCGGGCTGCTGGCATCCGGACTGGCCTCGACTTCGGTCGGGGCCTACGCCGGCGCGATGATCATGTCGGGCCTGCTGCGCCGGTCGATCCCGATACTGCTTCGCCGGTTGATCACGCTCGTGCCGGCGTTGGCGATCCTGGCGATCGGGCTCGACCCGACGCGCGCGCTGGTGTTCTCCCAGGTGGTGCTCTCGTTCGGGATTCCATTCGCGCTGATTCCGCTGGTCCGGCTGACCAGCGACCGGTCGGTGATGGGCGCGGACACGAACCACCGCGCGACCACCGCGTTGGGCTGGACCGTGGCCGGACTCATTATCCTGCTGAACGTGGGGCTTTTGTACCTCACCGCACAAGGATGACGAGGAGCAAGTCAAGGGACCCGAGGAACGAGACAAGGGGTGCACGCCTACTTCGCCTACGGCTCGAACCTGTGCGTCGCGCAGATGGCGCGGCGCTGCCCCGGCGCCGGTAACCCGCGCGTGGCGACGCTGGCCGACCATGACTGGCTGATCAACCAGCGCGGCGTCGCCACCGTCGAACGGTTCGCCGGAAACCACGTGCACGGCGTGGTGTGGGACTTAACCGATCGGGACTTGGCGATCCTGGACAGCGCCGAGGGAGTGCCGGTGCGGTATCGCCGGGACATGCTGACCGTGCACACACTCGACGGGCCCGCCGACGCCTGGGTGTACATCGACCACCGCGTCGAGCCCGGCGTCCCACGGCCGGGCTACCTGGAGCGGATCATCGACGGGGCGGTACACCACGGACTGCCGCACCGGTGGATCGAATTTCTGCGACGCTGGGACCCGTCGCACTGGCCCAGACCGACGATGTTGAGACACGGTGGGCCGCAATCGTTCTCCGAACTGTTGCGACAATCAGGCATCGACGAGGAAAGCCGGCTGCGGTCCCGGTTCGGATTCCTGGCCATCCACGGCGGCGGGCTGGAGCACATGACGGACGTGATCGCGCAGCGGGCCGCTGACGCGGCGGACGCGTCGGTGTACGTGGTGCGGCACCCTGATCGGTACCCGCATCACCTGCCGTCGGCGCGGTTTCGCACCGAGGAGTCGCCAACGCTCGCGGCGTTCCTCGACCACGTGGACGTGGTGGTCTCGCTGCACGGCTACGGCCGCATCGGGCGCAGCACTCAGCTGTTGGCCGGCGGCTGCAACCGCGAGCTCGCGGCCCACCTCGCCCTGCACATCCACCTGCCGGGGTATCACCTGGTCACCGACCTCGACGCGATTCCGTCCGAGTTGCGCGGCATGCACCCGGACAACCCGGTGAACCGCGCCCGCCACGGCGGGGTCCAGCTCGAACTGTCGCCGCGGGTTCGCGGGATCAGCCCGCGCAGCCAGTTGCCCGGCGACGACGGCCTGTCACCGGTCACGTCGGCGCTGGTTACCGGCCTGGCTGCGGCGGCCGGCAGCTGGGTCTGACGCCGCCCAGGCGGGCACCGGCTCGGTGAACCCGACGGGTCAGGTGTTCGCCGGGCTGCCTGAAGGCTGACCGCTGCGTCGTTTGGTCGGAGCATCGGGCTCGACACTGTCAACTCGCTTCACGAGATCTACGGCGAGAGTGGTGATTTCGCTTTCGACTCTGATTGCAATCCGATGCCGATCAGCGCCGGACAGCATCCCTGCGCAAAAATCACCTCGAGTGCTGACCGCATTGCTGGGGATGGTCGTCGGCATGAGGCTCGGCTTATTGTATCTATTAGTTGCTAAACGGACAGCCGCCATGAAGGAGTCGTGGAGAGCTTTCAGGAACGAATTGCACCGAAACGCCGCTCAGTCCGACGAGCCTTCGTACTCGTCGGACTATTTATAGTGACCGTTTCAGCCGTTGCGGCTGGGGCTTATTTTTTCACGGTCCTCTCGAAGCCCGGTCCGAAGTCGGTGAGCAAGAGCGATATCGAGAGCCAAATCAGCCAAAAAATGACCGACCCAGCCGGCAACAAGCCGGAATCCGTGTCCTGCCCAGACGATCTGAAAGCGACGGTCGGCGCGAAGCTGGACTGCAACATGAAGGTCAAGGGCCAGACCTACGGCGTTAACGTCACCGTCACCAGCATCGAAGGCTCCACCGCGAAGTTCGACATGGAGCTAGCGGTCGACAAGAAGGATGTCGCGCAAGAGATCAGTGACCAGCTCCAACAGCAGACCGGCAAAAAACCTGACTCGGTGACGTGCCCGGACAACCTCAAGAGCCTCGCAGGCGCGACGCTGCGATGCACACTCGTCGACGTCCGACAGACTTACGGCGTGAATGTGACCGTGACCAGCGTCGAGGGCTCCCACGTGAAATTCGACATCAAAGTAGACCACCAGCCGATCACAAGCACGAGCCCGACTCCGTAGCGTGTGACGACGGAGATAGCGGCGAGCCGCGTTGACTGCGGGACGAATCGAACGCGATTCTGGCGAAATGGGCGAAGAACAGCAGCGTGGACGCCAGGATCCGGTCTCGAAGATTCTTCGCCTGCCCTGGTCGACTCGCGATTTCATCGACCGGATCGTCACCGGAAGCGTCAATGAGTCCGGTCGGCAAACGCTGTACATGCTGATCACCACCTGGGACATGGCCGGCGGCGGTCCGTTCGCGGCCAGTGCCGTCGCGTCAACGGGAATGGCCAAGGCCGTCGACATCGTCGAGAAGAGCCTGACGGTTCCGATCCTCAATCCGCTGCTGAAGAGGCTGGGCGCCGACAAGGTCAAGCTTCGTGCGTCGCTGTGTGCGTCACAGCTCGTCGGCCTCGGCGTCATGCGCTACGCCGTGCGTGCGGAACCGATCCACTCGATGGACGTCGACACTCTCGTCGACGCGGTGGCTCCGACGTTGCAGCGGTATCTCACCGGCGAGCTCTCCTGACGCGACCGGCAATGGGACACAGGGAGTCAACAGTGCTTTCACAGGCGAACATTAGTGCAACCGATGCGGTTTCGGGATACCGCCATTCGAGGCTGCAAGTCATCAAAACTTCGCCGTGTGCTCTCAACTACGTCAACGGACGCTGCTACGGTCATTGTCCTGATGACCGCCGTACCTCCGTCGATCGACTGATGCCGTGTCTGAAACGAGCAGGCGCCGTTTCATGGCGGGTCTGGCCGCGGCCATCGTCGGTGGTGTCGGCGGGGCGCGATTCGCGGCCGGCGGCTCAATTCATGTGGCTGCCGCGACGGCGAGTATGCCAGGGGCGGCGCCGAGTTCTGCAGTGGTGGAACCGCAGGCGATGACGGCGGAGCCGGTGTTACCGCCGCCGCCGCCGAGTACTGGAGTCCAGCTTCCCGGGAAGGGCGTTCTCACGGTGCTGCCGGGCGGTTCGGACAGGCTCGCGTTGACTGTCGACGACGGTGTCAGCAGCGACGTGGTCCGGCTTTACACGCAGTTCGCGAAGGACACCGGCGTGCGAATGACGTACTTCATCAACGGCACATACCGGTCGTGGACCGAGAACGCGGAGTTACTGCGGCCGCTGGTGGAGGCCGGCCAGATTCAACTCGGCAACCACACCTGGTCGCACCCGGACCTCACCACCGTGTCGCGATCTCGGGTGGCCGACGAAATCAACCGCAACAGCTCATTTTTGATGAAGAATTATGGTGTCGATGCTCGGCCCTACCTGCGTCCACCGTACGGAAAGTACAACGCGACGGTGGCTGCGGTCGCCGCCGACCTCGGCTACCCGGTCACAACGCTGTGGTCAGGTTCACTGGCCGACTCCACCGTGGTCACCGAGGACTACATCGTCACAATGGCCGACCAGTACTTCAAGCCGCGGAATATCGTGATCGGCCATCTCAACCACGCGCCCGTCACGCACGTCTACGACCGGCTCGTCGAGATCATCCGCGACCGCAACCTCCGCACGGTCACCCTCAACGACGTATTCGCCTAAGGATCGCGCGGCGCTTCACATCCACGAGCCGACGAAGCGCAGGTAGCACTTCTTGACCAGGTGCGCCGCGAGCCCATAGGTACAGACGACCGCGACCAGCCACAGCGCGTATGAGGCGGGTAAGGCCGCCAGACGCAGCGGCCCGGCCAGCGGGGTCAGCGGAAGCAGCAGCCCCAGTGCCGCGGCACCGGCGGCGGCGGCCACCACGCCGGGGCTGGGACGTGCCCCGCGCCACGGCAGCTTGGGGCTTCGCAGGACCAGCACCACGAGGAGCTGAGTCAGCAACCCCTCGACGAACCAACCGGTGTGAAACACCGCGGGCGCCGTGCCGGCGTGAAACACCCACCACAGCACGGCGAAGGTGGCCAGGTCGAAAACCGAACTGAGAGTGCCGAACACGAGCATGAAGCGGATCAGACCGCGGGAAACCCACCGCCGGGGAGCCCGCAGGTAGCCATCGTCGACCCGATCCCACGCCAGCGCCAGTTGAGCGCTGTCGTAGAGGAGGTTCTGGACCATCAACTGGATCGGCAGCATCGGCAGGAACGGCAGCAGAACGCTGGCGGCCAGCACGGACAACACGTTCCCGAAGTTCGAGGCCGCGGTGATCTTGACGTACTTGAGCGTGTTGGCCAGTGTGCGTCGGCCCTCGACGACGCCCGCGGCCAGTACAGCGAGATCCTTGTCCAGCAGAACCAGGTCAGCGGCGTGCTTTGCCGCCTCGGCGGCGGTGTCGGCGGCGATCCCGGCGTCGGCGATCCGCAGCGCGGACACGTCGTTGACACCGTCGCCGACAAACCCGACCACGTGGCCCGCGGTGCGCAACGCCGCGACGATGCGCGCCTTGTCTGCCGGGCTGAGCTCGGCCAACACCGACGAGCGGGCCACCGCCCGGGACAACTGCGGATCGGTCAGCCGGCCGATGTCGCCGCCGGTCACGGTCGAGTCGGCGTCGATTCCGACCTGAGCGGCGACCCGCCGGGCGACGGCAGCGCTGTCCCCGGTGAGGATTTTCACGGCCACGCCGTGGTCGGCCAGTTTGCGCACCGCTGCGGCTGCGCCGTCACGGACAGGGTCGACGAAACCGACGAACCCTGCCAGGACCAGGTCCCGCTCGTCGGGTTCGCCGTACCGACCGATGCGGGCCTTACCCTTGCGCAGCGCCACCGCCAGCATCCGCATGCCGTGCGCGCGGTAGGTGTCAATCAGGTCCTGGGCTTCCGTGCGCCGCGCGGCGTCGAACGGCACAGGGTCGTCGCCTGTGTCACTGCCTATGTCACTGCCGATGTCACTGCCGATGCGGACTTGGGCACAGCGCGGCAGCACCCGGTCCGGGTCGCCCTTGCAGATGAGGACGTGCTCACCCGGCTGCGATGCCACCACGACGGTGCAGCGTCGGCGGCTGTGATCGAAGGGGATCTCGTCGACCTTGTGGTAGGTCGCGTCCGCGAGGATCGGCAGGTCCGGGTGAGCGAGCAGTTCGACGATGGCCTGGTCGAGCGGGTCGTGCCCATCGTCCTGGAAATGCACTGCAAGATAAGCTAATTCCGCGACATACTCATCGACGCGTCCGGTCACGTTCATGCTGTGGGCATAGACGAAGCGATCCTCGGTCAGCGTCCCGGTCTTGTCGACACACAGCACGTCAACACCGCCGAGATCCTGGATCGCGTCGAGTCGGCGCACCACCACGCGATCGCGGGCCAACCGGGTCGCGGCCCGGGCCAGGTTCGTGGTGACCACCACCGGCAGCATTTCCGGGGTGAGCCCCACCGCGACCGCGACCGCAAACATCGCCGCCTCCGCCCAGACGCCCCGGACCAGGCCGTTCACCGCAAATACGATCGGCGCCAAAACGAACATGAATCGCAGGAGCGTGAAACCCACGCTGCGGACGCCCCGGTCGAAGCTCGACTGGGGACGCAGCATGTCGCCCGCACGTCCCAGCGCTCCCGCATACGTGTGCGCACCCGTGGCGATGACAACCGCCGCAGCGCTCCCCGACACCACCGACGTACCCGAGAAGCAGATGCCCGGGGTGTCTGCCACCGGACGCCGGGCATCGGAGCCCGCCGGGGCATGGGCCGCTTTGGCCGACGGCAGCGATTCCCCGCTCAGACATGACTGATCGATGACCAGATCCGACGAGGACACAATGCGCAGATCCGCCGGGATCACGTCGCCGCTACGCAGCACGACGACATCGCCTGGCACCAGATCCTGCGGCGGGACTTCACGGTCCAGCGGCTCGTCATCACTGTCGGCGCGGCGGCGGACCGTGACGGTCGAGATGACGAGGTGCCGTAAGCCCCGCGTGGCCCGCACCGACCGCGTTCTCTGCCAGATTCGCAACGCGACAGCGGCCACCACGATCACAGAAACCATCGACGCGCCCCGCGCGTCGCCGACAGCAGCGAACACAGCACCGAGACCAACCAACAGGATCACGAAGGGGCTCCGCACGGCATCGCCGACCCGGGCCGCGAACCGCTCGTCGGCCAGGCAGGGCGGCTCGCTGTCACCGCACTGGCGCAGACGGTCAGCGGCCTCGCGTTCGGTCAGGCCGCGCGGCGTGCTGTGCATCCGGCGGAAGACCGTGAACACCGGCGCATCCGCCAGATCCCGCCAAGTCGTGTCGTCGGTGAACGAGACGGCGTGCTGCCCGATCCCGTCGATAGCGGTCTCGGTCATCGTCGTTCTCCAAGGCGTGGCAATACCTGCGTCGCAAGCGACGTCACTTAGGCTAGGCAGCACAAATCGGGCCGACACGAACATTAAGAGAAATCGCATCGGGCTGCATTACTCAAATATTCGTGCAAGTATCCTTCGACACGCCTGTAATGGGGAAAGGACATGTTGTGCCCGAAAAGATCCCGGCCGCCGCGGAGGCACTGCCGGAGTCAGTGTTGCAGGACACCGCTGCCCTGTTCGGGCTGATGTCGGCGTCCGTGCGGCTGCACCTGCTGTGGTTGCTGAGCATCGGCGAGCACGACGTCGGCAGCCTGGCCGAGATAACAGGTCAGAGCCTCGCGACCGTGAGCCACCATCTGGGCAAACTGAAATTGGCGGGCCTTGTGCACGCGCAACGAATCGGAAGGCGCCGCGTTTACGTGCTGTCCGACGCCGATGCCGCCGCGATGGTCCGGCTGGCCATCACTCGGCGGCTCGAGCCGACGCTCTCCGGCGACGGACGGCGCCGCGCCTGACATCGCCGTCGGTCCTGCGGTGACATGCGGAAGTCGGTTCATTTATGCCGCGGTAGACGACCAGATTGTTTGGTTCTCACATTCGTACACGGATGTTGGCACGAATTCCGGCCCAGCCCGTCTACCTATAGCTGTCTGACTGCGGCGAGACGAAGTTTGCGTCCTGCGGCGAGGTACGTAACTGGCCTTCGCAGACAGTGGCGGTGCCGGTGTGCACGCACGAAGACAGGGCATCGGCCATCGCGTCCGGTGCGGTGAGTATCGTAGCGGCGGCAGCCAGCCCGGCCAGCAAAGCTGGGTAGCGAATCTTTCTCATCATGTACTCCTTGGATACGTCCTTGTGTCCACGCCTTGCTGGGACAGGCAACCGGCGTGCGCTGTCATTTCTGTTGTCCCGCTACCACGATGCCCAGCAACGGCGGCGGTGTCGTCGGCGCTGCCACCCATCTACACCTGAAGGCAACCGCCAGCGGCGGATACCCGCAGCCGGTCCCCCGCCGCCGCCGGCAGCGCGGGGCGGAAACACAGGACTTCACAAGCGGGTGTCGGTGGCTCACGAGCTCGGTACCGGAACGTGAAGAACATCAACCGCAGATACGCCTCCATCGGCGTCGAGGGCCGACCCATCCGCGGGTCCAAGAACGGCACGAACGGCGTATCGTCCAACACCGCGTCGACGCGGGCCAGCTGCTCGGGCAGCCGCTGTATCTCGTCTGGAAGAATCGACTCCCACAACGACGGCCGATCGCCTACCTCAACCCCTTGGGCTAGAAGGGATCGAGGCCATCGTGTTCACGTAGCTGTCAAAGCTCCTGATCCGGGCGACCGACACGCGGGGACTTTCTCAGGTCGATTAGTTAACACGACGTTAAGAACGGCTCTCAGCGTTGTGTACGTGCTGCACCGACGCCACGGCGACTGGATGATGAGATCGCTACGGCGCGTTCGACTTGCTATCGCGAAGTAACAGTCCGAGAATCAACCTCAACAGCTCAGCGCGGGGGCTGTGACGCGTTGGGTGATGGCCCGCGACAGTCTGAGAGGACTCTAGTGAAGCATTCCTTAGTAGTTCTAATAACGACCACGGGGCTGGGCGCCGCAGCGACGGCTCTGGCCGGACTGGCCTCCGCCGACGCCTGGGAACCCAATCCGCCAGGTGTGTTTACCGGCACAGGGACCACTGTCGACAAGCCCAGCGTCGTGATAAGCAACCTGCAAGGCAACAACTACAAAGTCATCCTCAACAAGTTTGGGACAGCCCCGCTGGATTCCTGCAAAGTGATAGGGATTACCGGCGGACAACCGCAGTGGACACCGACCACATTCGGCGCCAAGACGCTTGCCTGGACGGCCATGTTCACGACAGTCTTCGTGAACGTCGACTGCACGACCCGCATCACGTCCCCCAGCTCGTAGGGATATCACGTCGCCACACCCAAGACGGTCAGACATATACAGAGGTTGGAGCAAAATGAAGAAGTCGTCTCTCCGCACGCTCATCGTCCTGGCCGTCGCCGCGGGCACATCGGCTACGGCCGTGTCGTCCGCGGGTGTGGCCGCCGCATCACCGGACCAGACGGGCAAAGCCTGGTCCGATGCGCAAACCTCACTGAAGTACGCAGGCTACTCGCCGATCGCCGCCACCGTCATCGGCGACAAGGTGCCGACAGGCAGTTGCACGGTCATCCGCCAACAAGACTGGATCGGCGCGAACAACAACTGGACTATCTCCAATACCATCAACGGTGTCTTCACGGGCAACGATCAGCCGACGCTGTACCCGGGCTCCACGCCATATATTCCTACCGCCCTGACGGTGTTTATGACGTTGTCGTGCTACGGGGCCAAAGATGCCGCGGCCGGAATGCCGACCGGCTCGGGTGACATCACGACGAAGCCCAGCAGCTCGTAGAAAAACGACCGCGCCCCCGCGCGCGGATGAAACATCATTTCCGAGCCGCCATGGCCGTCGGCTTGGTTTGTTGCCGTCGGACAGCAAAACGATGCGCGCAGGGGTGGGGTGGCGTGACCGCCGCTGAGCACGGTGCGTTTGGGCGTTTCCCGCGGCGCATTCGCTCCCGCGCCTGAGTGATGCGCAGCGCGACGAAAATCCCCGTCCGGTAGCGGCCCCGGAGGTAAAGACACACCGACCGCGCGGTCACACGCGGTGGCGCTATCCAGGCCGGTACCCGCAACCCGGGCCCGCCAGCGAAATCGGCGACCACTTCACGTAATTCATGCCTTCGGCAGGCAAGCTCGTGGGACGTGAGCGAGGTGCCCTGTTGACCGTTTCACCGAGGCCGGTTACGCGAACGGTGGCACCCCGCCGGGGATCCACCCGGGGATCGGTGGGGCCGCGTTCGGAACCGTTGACGGCGGCGGTGACGCCGACGTCGGGGTAAGGCCGAGGGTGGCTGGCGATCCCGGCGTCGGCGTCGAAGTAGCACCCGCACCGCCAAGCGTCGGCATCGAGGTGGTCGAGGTGGTCGTCGGCGCGGCCGAGCTCGACGCGGTGGCCGGCGCCGCTGAGCTCGGCGCCGCTGAGCTCGGTGTGTAGGTGGGGGTGTAGGTCGGAGCGCTTGACGTCGCCGGCGGGGTGACTGGCGGCGGCGGGGCCGGTGCGGTCCGGCTTGCGGTCGGGGCGCTCGGAGAAACCGGGGGAGTCGGCGGGGCCGGCGTTGGGTTGGTGGGCGTGGCGGTCTGCGAACCTGTGGGTTGCCCACTCTGTTGAGATTGGTTTGCCCCGCCAATGAGCACCGCCGCCGCGGTGATGATCATCAAGGCGCCGACGACGGCCGCGCCGATTATTGTCCGGCCGGCATCGGTGTTGACCCATTTTTGGGCCCCTGGGTCCGGGCTTTCATTCATCATCGCGTTGATCCATCCGTTGGTGCCGTCGGGTTCACCAGTGCACCACTCGGTGCTTCATCTACCGCCACGAGCGGATCGTACGGCGGTTTGCGGTTCCCCGCGATTCGGAAGGTTAAAGTTCCGACTGCTGCGGCATATACGGCCATTCAGTTCGCACGCCCGCCTGCCACCACGGATGCGCCGACGAATGGGCTTACGCCCGCGCCTACCGCACCGTCCCCGAACGGTGCAATGCCTTCTCAGCCCAGCCGCAGCTCTTGGTTTTGGGTCAGACGAGAGCTTCCGTTCAGGTCCGTACGGTGAAACGGGGCGACAGGGATTTCAATCCACCCCTTCATCTGGAGACAACAACAGGCGGGTCACGGGGCCGAAGCTCGGACAAGTACAACCTACGCTGAGGCACATGTCGCCGACGTGGCTGCGCCCCAGCTATTGGGGGATCCCACTGCGGTCGGCGATCGTGTCAGTGGTGATGGCGGCGCTCGCACTGGGCGGGTGGCTGTCGCCGCGCTGTTGCACCGGCAACTTGTGGCGGATGTCGACGACGCCGCCGCCCGCCGGGTAGGCGACCTTATCGCCGGGTTACAAACCGACTCCGCGCAAGACCTCGATGCAGCGCTGCTGACCACCGACCAACGCTCTCCATCGCTTATCGTCGACACCGTGCGGGGAGGCTCGGGCCGCCCCGATCTTGTTGGCTGACGGACCGGCGGGG
The DNA here is from genome assembly GCA_963828065.1 of uncultured Actinomycetota bacterium. Taxonomy (GTDB): domain Bacteria; phylum Actinomycetota; class Actinomycetes; order Mycobacteriales; family Mycobacteriaceae; genus Mycobacterium. Next base: position 82,922 of record CAWHDL010000006.1, read on the forward strand.
GCTGTCACTTTTTACAGGCTATTTACGAAACTTGCGTAACTGTTCGAGTTGCTGACCGGCGACCGCACAGTTAAGTTTCTCTGGACAACAGATGAGGGCAGCGTGAGAAGTCTTGCAACCTTCGGGACCTCGGACGCCGCCGACGAACAGCTGGGGAGAACATGAAGAGTGCCTATCGGGTTCTGCTGGCCATGATCGCTGCTCTGGGGGCGTTGTTCGTGAGCACGGGTACCTCGCATGCCGGTTTGGACAACGAGCTCAGTGTGGTGGACGGCGGCGGCGATACGCTGGTCATTCAGCAGTGGGACACCTTCCTCAACGGCGTGTTCCCCCTGGACCGCAACCGGTTGACCCGGGAGTGGTTTCACTCGGGCCGGGCGCTCTATCACGTGACCGGGCCGAACGCCGCCGGGTTCGCCGGCACGTTGGAGCTGGGGTATCAGATCGGGTTCCCGTGGTCGCTGGGTGTCGGGGTGAACTTCAGCTACACCACGCCGAACATCAACCTGGACCAGACCCAGATCGCGCCCAGCTCCGGCGCTGGTCGTGACCAGCCCGCCGTTGTTCCCGGGGGTGTCGATCACCGCGAACCTGGGTAACGGCCCGGGCATCCAGGAGGTGGCGACGTTCTCGGTGGATGTGACCGGCCCCGATGGTGGTGTGGCGGTGAGCAACGCGCACGGCACGGTGACCGGTGCGGCCGGCGGTGTGCTGCTGCGCCCGTTCGCCCGGTTGATCTCCAAGGCCGGCGACAGCGTCACCACCTACGGCGACCCCTGGAACATGAACTGAGCTGACAGACAATCAGCCCCGGCCCATCGGCCGGGGCTGATTTCGTTTGGGGCACACGACGCCAACGTTCAGACGACGTCGGTGCGCGGCCGGGTGAGTGCGAAGCGGTCCACCGGCGTCACGTCACCAAAGGGACCGCGCAGGGCGTAGTAGGTAACCGCCATCGACGTCGTCCCGCCGGGCTTGCCCGGGTCGACATCGAAGACCACGAACCCGTATGGGTTCTCGCGGTCGCGAAATGCCGACCATGGCGCGTCTTCCTCCACGTAGATCGGCCTCTTGTAGCCGAGCGCAGGATCGAAATCGCCGACGCCGGTAAGCACGCGACAGCGGGGTGTGTCGAAGAGCAGCCCGTTAGAGGGTACCGATGTGCCACCTCCCCCGATCACCAAATGCACGGTGCCCCTGCTTGTGTCGATGACGTCGGCGCGGGGGTCCACCGGCTGCGGTGTCAGGGTGTCTGTCGGCGCCGCTCCGCGAACCGAATATGAGCGTTCGTAGTGATGCTCGTGACCGCACAGCACCAAATCGACGCCGTAGCGGTCGAATAAAGGCAGCCAGTCCTGGCGGATGCCCAGGTCCGCCCCGTTGGCCCGGTTGGCTGTGGAGACCGCCGTCTGGTGCATGAACACGACCACCCAGTCGATTCCCCGGTCGCCACGCGCCGATGCGAGTTCGCCCTCCAACCAGCGCTTCTGGGCACCGCCGGAGTAGCCGCGCACGTAGAAGTTCCCGCCATCCTGATAGCAGATATCGTCGTTGTTGAGGCTGATCACCCGCACCGAGCCCACGGTGAACCTGTACCAAAGCCCGCGCAGTTCGCCGTCGGCTCCCGAGTCCGGCACCCCGAAATACGTTTGGTACGCGCCGAATCCGACCGGCCCGTTGCCCAATTCGTTCTCGTGATTGCCCGCCGCCGGCATCCAGGGCCGATACCGCGCCGAACGCGAATTGGATTCGAACCAGTCCGACCACGTGCGAATCCGGTCCACGGCCAAGTTGGCGTAACACAGGTCACCGTTGACGAGGTGAAACAGCGGCGCCATCCGCTCGACGGCGGCCGTCATGTCGCCCGCCGCCGGGGAGCCATGGTTATCACTGGTGTATGACGTGCCGACCAGATTCTTCAGCGTTGGAGTGGACTGGTCACCAAAGCTGGTGAAGCGGAACGCAGCTCGCCCCCGCGGGGCGGTTCGGGCGGTGCCCAGCTGCGGGGTTGCGCCGTCGTGCACGGCCGCATAGATGTAGTCGGTATCCGGCGTCAGGTTGGTGATGCGGGCGTGGTTGACACGCACCTCGGTACCGGACCTGGCGTCACGGTACGTCCGCGTCTCGGCCCCAACCGTGCGTCCGAAGCCGTCGCCGGGCATGCCGAGCATCACCCGGGGATTGTTAACAGGCGCGTCGGTGAACCATGACACCACGACCTCGCGGGAGGCATCCGAGCCGAACTGCAGGTGAAGACCGCCCACGCGCGGCGCGTCGCTGCGATCGGCCCGCAACCACGGCTGAGGGGCAGGGCCGCGTGACTGCAGCAGCACGGCGCCGCCCACACCCGCTCCCGCCCCGACGAGTGCCGATGCGGCACCAGTGGTCAACAACGTCCGGCGGCTGACTCCCCCGGTGGCTCCCCCGGTCGCGTGGGCGGGCGCGTCAGTGGGCGCAGGCTCGGTCTCAGACATCCCTGCTTGATACCTCAGCCGCCCCAACGACACCAGACCACGCGGTGAAACGTCGTCGACGAATGCGCGGGTATCGGAGCGCGGTGCGTCACGCGGCGGTCGCGACCGGGTTGTGGCCGGGGACGATACCCGACACTTGGCACTATTCGGTTTCAGCTCGCTTTCGCAGCTGAGCTGCCATCGCCTGGTCTTGCTCCGCTGCTTCGTGGTGGCGTTGGGCGGCTTCGCGGTGGCGTTGGGCAGCTTCGCCGTGGCGTGGTCGAAATCTGTCGATGCCCGCGTAGTCGGCGGCTTTCTCGTGAACCTCCGCGGTGCGCTCGTGGATGAGTGCGGATTTGTCAAGGCTGTCGGCGGCGCTGAGACTTGCTTGCCGAGCACGTTCCCGCATTTCGTCGGCCGTGCGAGCTGCGAGCTCGGCCGAACGGCTGCTCTCCCGCATGGGAGCCGACGCTACGCCGCAACCACAGTGCGCGATGCGGGTTTTCCGATGGCCAACAGTCGGCATCAGTCGGCATCTGTCAGTCGAAGCTGGCGGCCACCATCGCTCGGGGGCGGCAGGGTTGTCCGGGACGGTGTGGGTGGTCAATGATTCCCGCGGGGCTTCCCCGGGTTGTATTGAGGGCGTAGCGGACTATCGGAGAATCACCGGTACAACGGTCAGTCGCACGCAGGTCGCCGCCCCTGCTGCACAGCGTTGAACATGGAAGAATGCCTGGTAATCATGACCAGCCCGGCATACCGCTCTGGGGGTCCGGACGTCCGCCCTCACCCTCAGCCGCCACGCCACCGCCTTCCGAGGCGGTCGTCGAAGCGTCGGCTGGTGATCTTGGCGCAATTGGTGACGGCGGTGGCCGCTGTCGTCATCGTCGTGATCACCGGGATGGCCTGGGCCGCAAACCGCAATATATTCGGCGGCATCACGACCTCGCAGGCATTGGAGGGCGCGCCCGCCTCGACGGGTGGCGACCAGAACATCCTGATCATGGGCCTGGACAGTCGCCTCGACCAGCACGGCAAGCCGCTGCCGCAAGAAATGTACGACGCGCTTCACGCCGGGGACGAAACCGCGGGCGGCTACAACGCGAACGTGCTGATCGTGGTGCACATCCCCGCCGGTAGGGGCCCCATCACCGCGATCTCGATTCCCCGCGACGACTACGTCGATCTGGCCGGATGCCCAACCTCGGGCTGCCAGGGCAAGGTCAAGCAGGCCTACGGGTTGGCCTACCAGCACGCGCTGGACTCGATGGACACCGGCTCGGCCGAGTCGAACGATCCGACGGTGAACGAGCAGAAGGCGCGCGAGGCGGGTCGCAAGGCGGAAATCAGCACCGTGCGCAACCTGCTCGGGATCCCGATCGACCATTTCATCGAGGTCACGCTGGTGGCGTTCTTCCAGATCGCCCGGGTGGTCGAACCCATCACGGTGTGCCTGAACGAGGCCTCCTACGACAACTTCTCGGGGGCCGATTTCCACAAGGGCGTGCAGCAGATCGACGCAGCCCAGGCGATGGCGTTCGTGCGGCAACGCCGCGATATCAATGACGAGCTCTTCACGGACCTTGACCGGACCCGTCGTCAGCAGGCGTTCATCGTGTCCCTGCTCAGTGCGCTCCGCCATGGGGGATCGATGTCCAGCCCGAGCGATCTGCACAAGTTGCTCGATGTCGCCAGGCAGAACGTCGCGGTTGATTCGGGGTTCGACCTGGCCGCCTTTGTCCAGCAGGCAACCGAGCTCACCGACCGCGGGGTCTCCCTGTACACCCTGCCGATCACCGGGTTCAGCCAGGACTCCGTGGGCGAGGACGTCAACACCATTGACGTGTCGACCGTCCGCTCGATCGTGCACACCCTGGTCGAAGGAGACTTGTCGGCGCCGACGTCGACCAGCAAAACCAATGCGCCGTCGTCCGTCGACAGCACGACAATTCCGGCGGCGAGCGGCATCGTGCTGAACATCGTCAACGCGTCCCCGTTCGAAGGCCTTGCCTCGCGTCTCGTCACGACGTTCAGCGAGCGCGGCTTCACGGCCGGCGAGGCCACCACCGCAGATTCCACCACCGACGAGAGCACGGTCACATACGGGCCCGGCGCGCAAGCCGCCGCCGAGGCGCTGGCTCATCAACTGAACCTGACCGCGACCGCTTCGGCCACGATTGCCCCCGACACGGTGCAGCTCACGATCGGCACGGACTTCCCCAGCAGTGACTACCTCAACCACACGGGAAGGAGCAGCACGTCGTCAACCACGACCACCTCCCCCACCCCGGTCGCTACGGTGTCGGCGACCGCTACCGGCACGCAAGCTCCCGCACCCACCGACTTGACGCGGATGACCAACGACCAGGCGCCGTGCGTGAAGTGACTGGGCGATGCACGGATTGGCACCCCAGAGGAGGAAACTGACGACATGACCCACGATCCGAGGTACCCGCCGCGCCCGCAGCCGCCAGAACCGCGGCCGGGGTGGCATCAGCAGTACCCGGCTCAGCAGTACCCGGCTCAGCAGTACCCGCCTGCCCAGTACCCGGCTCCCCAGCCGCACCAACGCCCGAACCAACCACCCTACGAGTGGCGGCACGTTACCCAACAGCACACTTCGCCCTACGACACGGCCATCACCGCTGCGCTCCCCGTCGTCGCACCTGAAACCCGACGCCGCTCTCGGGCGGGCGTGCTGTTCGCCGGCGCGGTGGCGGTGTCGGTGGTCTCGGCCGCCGTCGGCGGCGTCGCCGCGGTCGTGATGGTCCAATCGCCACACTCGCTTATCAGCGCGCTGACCACCGCGCCAGCCGATGGTGCGCCACCCCCGGCCAGGGTGGCGCTGGGATCGGTCGAGCAGGTCGCCGCCAAGGTGGTGCCGAGTGTGGTGAAACTGGAGACCAAACTGGGCAGCGAAAACGCCGAGGGTTCGGGCATCATCCTCGATGCCAACGGCCTGATCCTGACGAACAACCACGTGGTCTCGGTCCCCGACGCGGGACCGAACGGGTCGGCGGGAGCGGAGACCACTGCCACCTTCAATGACGGCCGCACCTCGTCGTTCAGCATCGTTGGCACCGATCCGACCAGTGACATCGCCGTCATCCGTGCCAAAGACATGTCCGGCCTGACCGCGATCACCATCGGGTCGTCTGCCAACCTGCGCGTCGGCCAAAGTGTCGTCGCCGTGGGTTCTCCGCTCGGCCTGGAAGGCACGGTCACCGCCGGCATCATCAGTGCGCTCAACCGACCGGTGTCGACTGTGGGTGACACCAACAACCAGAACACCGTGCTCGATGCCATCCAAACCGACGCCGCGATCAACCCCGGTAACTCCGGCGGCGCGCTCGTGGACATGGACGGCAATCTGATCGCCATGAATTCGGCAATCGCGACGATGGGCGACAGCGGCGGCCCCAGCGCGGAGGCCGGATCGATCGGGCTCGGCTTCGCCATTCCCATCGATCAGGCCAAACGCATCGCCGACCAGCTGATCGCCACCGGCAAGGCGTCACACGCGTCGCTGGGCGTGCGGGTCAGCAGCGACGCGACCACACATGGTGCGCGGATTGTGGATGTCACGAACAGCGGCCCGGCGGCCACCGCCGGTCTGCCCAAGGGCGCGGTTATCACCAAGGTCGACGATCGGGCCATCGACAGCGCCGACGCGCTCGTCGCGGCGGTGCGCTCGAGAGCACCGGGCGACATGGTCACACTGACCTACACCGACCCGTCGGGGGCGACCAAGACGATTAAGGTCACGCTGGGCACCGCCAGCCAATGAGCGCTCGCAGATCGACAGCACATTTGAGGGAAATACACAGCATGTGTATAGCGCGTCAACTGTCACCAGATCGTGCTGAAGCAGTGACAGTTGTATACCAGTGTTTCCGGAGAGGCTGAAGTGCCGGACACCGCGGACGACTCGAGGAGTGCGAACATGTTCGAGAATTTGCGACGACGGCGAGTGCTGGGCGCAGTGGCCGTGTGCGGTGGACTTTCGTTGGCAGCCACAAGCTTTTGGGTAGGAATTGCGGGGGCGAACTCCGCACAACCCGCGCCTGCAGGTGACCCGTTCCCGCGGTGGGTGGGAGACCCCGGGATGTTCACACCCGCGCCGGACACCGGCACGTTTTTGACGAACGCCGGCAATGTCACGCCACTGGTGACCGATGCCGGACCGATGCTGCAGGGACCCTCGGACGCCGGCACGCTGATCAGCGATACCGGCACCTTCCTCGATGACCTCGGCTCCATGATGTCCACGCCACCCGCCCCGGACGCGGTGCCCGCTGACCCCGATGCGGTGCCACCCGACCCGAATGCCGGTGCACCCGATCCCGACGTCGTCGCGCCCGACCCGGACACCATCTCCGACACCTGAGGGCGGCATCGCGCCGGCGCTACAGTCGGCCGGTGACCGACAGGGCGTGGAAGTTCGACGAATCGGACGGCGCGCTGATCGTCAGGACCGATGTCACCGGCCGTGCGTCGCGGATGGGCCACCGGCTGACGATCGCACTGAACTCGTGGCGAGCCACCGTCTCGTGGACGGCTGGCCAACCCAGCTCGATAGACCTGAATGTCGATGTCGAATCGCTCGACGTCCTGCGAGGCGAGGGCGGAATGACGGTACTGTCCGGGCCCGAGAAGGCGCTGGCGCGGTCGAATGCACTGAAGTCTCTCGGCGCCAACCGATTTCGCACGATCAGCTTTCGGGCCGACGAGATCGTCAAGACCGCTGACGGTTATCGACTGGGGGGAACCCTGGAGATCCACGGGACGACCCGCCCACGAACGATCGACCTCAGGGTGACGGATCTCGGCGACGTTTGGCGGATGTCGTGCGATGTCCGGGTCCGCCAATCCGAGTTCGGTGTCACACCCTCCTCGATGTTCCTCGGCTCGATGAAGGTCGCCGACGATGTGGCTGTGTCCTTCACCGGATCCCGGGCCAAAGACGGCTAGAACAGCCACTCGCATAGCATCACCATTGATGACCAAAGACTTCCGGTTCGGCGTCGGGTTGCTGCCGAAGGACTCCCGCTCGGCGTGGCAAGAGACCGCCCGTCGCGCAGAGGGACTCGGTTTCGACATCATCCACGTGCCAGACCATCTCGGCGCCCCTGCCCCGTTTCCGTCGCTGGTGTCCGCAGCAGAGGTGACGACGATCCGCCTCGGCACATTTGTGCTCAACGCGGGGTTCTACAAACCGGCGCTGCTGGCGCGCGACGCCGCCGCGCTCGACATGCTGAGCGACGGACGATTCGAACTCGGGCTTGGCACGGGTTATGTCCAGGAGGAGTTCGAGGCCGCCGAACTGCCGTTCCCGAGCGCTGGGCGACGTGTCGACTACCTCGAGCACACCACCGCGCACATGCAGGAGCACGTGGGCAGCGTGCCGATCCTGATTGCCGGCTCCGGCGACCGCGTGCTGACGATCGCCGCGCGCCGCGCTGACATCATCGGCATCGCGGGCGCAGGTCCGGACGGCACCGCCGCCGACCCGCTCGGCGATCGCATCGAGTTCGTGCGCCGGGCGGCAGGAGACCGGTTCGACGAACTCGAGCTGAACCTCGCCATCATCGCCGTCCCCCGCGACGACAGCGGGGTCCCGAGCCTCTCGCTGGCTCGCCGATACGCGCGTGATATTCCCGATGAGGAGTTGTTGAAGCACCCAGGCGTGCTGTCCGGCTCGCCCCGCGACATGGCGGACACCCTGCGCCACCACCGCGACAGCTACGGCCTGACGTACTTCACCGTGCAGGAGCACCACGCGGCGAGCTTCTCGAAGGTGATCGCCGAGCTGCGCTGAAAAACCACCGCGGGCGGTAAGCTGCCACCCGGATCGGCCCCCGTAGCTCAGGGGATAGAGCACGGCTCTCCTAAAGCCGGTGTCGCAGGTTCGAATCCTGCCGGGGGCACGGTCAGAAGTGGTGTTTAGGTCACCTCACGACACCTACTCGACGTTTATTCGCCGTTTATGTGCCGGTCGAGCAGGTCGGCAACCTGGGTGTGGACCCGGCCGCGGGCAAGGTAGGTGTCCATCGCAGCGCCAGTTTCGCGATCTCGGCCCGCGCGTGGGTGAGCGCCTTCTCGCCTCCGACTCCGCCAACGAGCGCCCGGCGTCTACCTCGGTCTTCAGCTCGCGGAACGACTACGGGTTTCCCGGAACGCGACGGATGCTGTTCGTCAACGCGGGCGGATACGACGCATTCCTGTTCACGTCGCCCGACCTGCCCGCGGGCACCGCGATCACCTACTACGAGCCCAACTTCGAGGTGGCGCCGTTCGGCGACGTCCTCGACGAGTTCATGATCCTCCGACTGGAGTGATGATCGCCGACGCACGCCAGAACGCATGTGCGCAACCCGGACGCGAATGCGCCTGACCTTGATACGTTTCGGCGCATGACGATGCAAAGCCCCGCGTTGATCGTGCGGGACGAGGGCGCGAAGTTCCACTTCCTCAACACGCTCTACACCGCGAAGATCAACAGCGAGCAGACCAACGGACTCTTCACGGCCATGGAGTTCCTGGCGCCCAGGAACGTCGGGCCTCCGCTTCACCGACACGACGCCGAGGACGAGTTGTTCTACATCGTCGACGGCGAACTCTGGCTGTCGTGCGGCGACGTGCAGGCCGTCCACGAGACGGGCGCCGTGGTGTGGCTGCCCCGCGGGCTGCCACACACCTTCCAGGTCCGGTCCGAGACCGCCCGCGTGTTTCAGATCTCCACTCCTGGCGGGTTCGAGCGCTTCGTGAACGCGCTCGGAGAGCCGACGGACCAGCCAGGGCTCCCGGCGCCCGAGCCCATCGACGCGGCTCACGCCGCCGAGGTGTGCGGCCAGTTCAACATCCAGGTGCTCGGGCCGCCGCCCGAACCGCTGCCGTGATGAGGTGAAAACGAGTGAGAACGGCGCGGGCGTGCAACACGGACCACAGCTGACAATGAACAGCAGAACCTTGCGCGAACCGTCGGGCCCACAAGCCGGCGTCGGATAACACCCGCGTCCCTGACCTCGGGCGGGTCGCACCAGCGTGTTCAAGCGTTAACCAACGCAGAGTCGGGCTCCATCGCGATCTGGTTTTCAAGAACTGTTACCGGCGATACCCGTTGGGCCATACTCATCGCATGCAAGACGGGGAGTTTGCCAACGTGACGGTACTCGCGGCGTCATCCGAGGGCGGCGGCGCTGCGCTCAACCAGGTCATCGGATTGAGCGTCGCGGCGGCGGTGGTGTTTGCCGCGCTGGTGTGGATCGGCTACCTGCACCGCAACCGGCGAATCACCTGGCTGGTGCGCCTCAGCGAGGCCTTCGGTCGCCGGTTCAAGCGGCCGCCGTGGGTTGCGCTGCCCGTGGCCATGTTCATCGCCACGATCGTCTGCGCGCTGTTCGGTTTCATCTGGGATGTCAGCCTGCATATCGGCAACGGGCGCGACCCCGGTCCGCTCGCCAATCCGGCGCACTACTTCATCCTCGTCGGGCTGTTCGGAATGTTCGTCGCGGGCATGGTGGCCGTGGTGCTGCCGTACGAAAAACCGGGTCGGGCAGCGGTACGGATCACCCGCAACTGGTACGCACCGGTCGGTGGCGTCTTAATGGCCGGTTGCGGCCTGTACGCACTGATAGGTTTCCCGCTCGACGACGTGTGGCACCGGATCTTCGGCCAGGACGTCACCCTGTGGGGGCCCACACACCTGATGATGATCGGCGGCGCTGGATTCGCAACGCTCACCGCGTTGTTCTTGGAGCACGAGGGACGCCAAGCAACCGCTCCTGACGAGCAGGCGGGCGGGATCGGCCTGAAGTTCGTCCTGTACTTGGGCTTCGCCGGTGTGGCCATCGGAATGTCGGTGTTCCAGATCGAATTCGATTTCGGGGTATCGCAATTCCGGCTCGTGCACCAGCCGATGCTCATCGCCGCCGCCGCGACATTCGCGTTGGTCCCCGCGCGAATGATGCTTGGGCGCGGCGCCGCGATTGCCGCGGCGCTGGTGGCGATCGGCCTGCGCGGCGCGGTGGCGCTGACGGTCGGACCGATCCTCGGCGCACCGATCAACTGGTTCCCGCTGTATCTCGGCCCGGCATTTGTCATAGAGATCATCGGGCTGACCCCATTGATCAAGCGGCCCCTGCTGTTCGGCGCGGTCAGTGGGTTGGGCGTCGCCACGGTGGGCCTGTGGTTGGAGTCACTGTGGATCGCCAACGTCTACCACTATCCGTGGCCGACGAGCATGTGGCCTGAAGCGCTGGCAATGGCGGTACCCGTGGCGTTGGGTGTCGGGCTCTGCGCAGCGATGGTGGGCATGGTGTTCACCGGACAGCGGCTGCCGCGCCGGGCCATCGGCATCGGTGTCGTCGTCGCCACTGTGCTCATCACGGGCGGCGCGGTAGCCAATGGTCTGCAATTCAACGTGCCGAAGGACGCCATCGCGGCGATCAAACTCACCGAGGTGTCAAACGTCAACGGCCACAAGATGGTTCAAGCCGACGTCCGGATCACACCGCCAGATGAGATCAGTGCGAATCCGGAGTGGGTGTCGATCCTGTCGTGGCAGGGCGGCCTCGCCAACGACCGCGGGATCGTGATCGACAAGCTGCAGCGCGTCGGGCCCGGCCAATATCGCTCCACACAGCCGATCCCGGTGTGGGGAAAGTGGAAAACGGTGCTGCGCGTGCAGGACGGCAAGACGATGGTCGGCGTGCCGGTCTTCCTCGCGGCAGATCCGGGAATCAACAAGCCGGCCGAGGGCGTCGCCGCCGGGCGGACCGATGCGAAGGAGATCTTCGGGGCGCGTCATTTCGAGCCGGAGGTCAACATCCTTCAGCGGGAACGCAATTTCAATCACCCCGCCTGGTTGTGGACGGTCGGGTGTCTCATCGTGCTGGCCTGCTCCCTGATCCTGATCGCCGGCCTGACGTGGGGTGCGGGTCGAATCAACGACAACGAGACTCCGATTGACGCCGAAGCGAAGGACCGTCCCAAAGTGCAGGCATGACGGTGCAGCATAACGGCGCCCACGTCTCAGCCCATATCGAAGTCGTGGCCCACCACGCGCTGCTGCTCGCTATCCCCGCGTTCTTCCCAGCGGTCGCCGTCGTCGGCGTCGTGATCTGGGTTGCGGTGCGGGACAGGAGAACCCATGACAGCGATGAGCGCTTGCGCGAAGAGCAGAAGAGCAGAAGAGCAGAAGAGCAGAAGAGCAGAAGACAAATGCAAACACCGTTGAAAGGAACGACGACCCGGAATGACCAGTCGAGTCATCATCGTCGCGCTCACTGTCCTCGCATTCGTCGCAGGCTGCGGTGGGTCGAAGACCAGCGGAGGAAGTTCCTCAGCCACCCAACAAGCGCCACAGTCCCAGCAGACACCGGCCGGACTGGTCGTTGCCGTCACGATCAGCAACGGCACCGTCACCCCGGCCAACGCTGAATTCGAGGCCAAGGTGGGCCAGCCCATCACGTTTCGGGTGACCAGCGACGCCGCCGACGAACTGCACGTGCACTCTGTGCCCGACCACGAGTTCGAGGTGGCGGCGAAACCAAACCAGACGTTCCAGTTCAGCGTCGACGTACCCGGCCAGGTTGAGGTGGAGCTGCACAAGCTGGACCGCACGGTGGCCACCATCCAAGTTCAGCAGTGACGTCCGGGCAGCAGACCGTGCTCGCGCACGGCCTGGGCGGCTCGACCGACCTGCCGGTACCGCTGGGCTACGCGCTGGTCGGTGCCGCGTGGGCGCTGACGTTCACGTTTGCGGTGGTGGCGCTGGCGTGGCGCAAGCCGCGGTTCGATCCCGCGAAACCCGGTGTGCCATTGCCGGATTGGGTCACCCGGGTGGTCGACGCCGCGATCACCCGCTGGTCGGTCGCGGTGGCGGCCATGGCATTCACGGCGTGGGTGGTGATCGCCGGCCTGTTCGGGCCGCAGAACGGCAAGAACGCCTTACCCGGAGTGTTCTACGTGCTGCTGTGGGTGGGCCTGGTGGCGGCCTCGTTGGCCGTTGGCCCCGTGTGGCAGGTGATCTCGCCGATGCGGACGCTGTACCGGATCACGCTGTCGCCGTGGCATTTCCGTCGCGCCGCCTATCCCGCCCGGCTGGGGTACTACCCCGCCGCGTTCGGCTTGTTTGCGTTCGTGTGGCTGGAGCTCGCCAGCCCCGATCCCGGATCGCTGCGCGCGGTCAAGCTCTGGCTGCTCGGATACGCCGTCGCGATGGCGCTCGGCGCCGCCCTGTGCGGGGAACGCTGGTTCGCACGGGCCGACCCGTTCGAGGTGTACAGCGTGGTTGTGTCACGCCTGTCGCCGCTGCGGCGCAACCCCGAAACGCACCGGATCGTGGTCGGCAACCCGTTCGACCACCTGCCGTCGCTGCGCGTGGAACCGGGTATCGTCACGGTGCTCGCGGTGCTGCTGGGCTCGACGGCGTTCGACAGTTTCTCGGCGACACCGGGGTGGCGAGGCTTCGTCGACGACCTGGCGCACGGTTCACCGGTGACCGCGACCCTGGTGCGGGCGTGCGGGCTGGTGGTGTTCGCGGCGGTCGTCGGCGTGACGTTTTCGTCGGCGGCGTGCGCGACGGGTGGAGTGAATCGACGGCAGCGGCTCGCGCTGCCCGGGCAGATGGCCCATTCGCTGATCCCGATCGTCGTCGGCTACATCTTCGCCCACTACCTGTCGTACCTGGTGGAACGCGGGCAGGAGACGATGGTCCGACTGGGGGATCCGCTGGGCAGGGGGTGGAATCTGTTCGGGCTGAGCCACGGCCAGGTGTCCTACGTCCTGTCATCGCATCCACCGGTGCTGGCCAGCATCAAGGTCGGCTGCGTGGTAGCCGGCCACATCGCAGCGGTGATAGCGGCCCACGACAAGGCCTTGCGACTTTTGCCGCGGGGGCACCAGTTGACGGGACAATTGGCGATGATGGTCGTGATGGTCGGTTACACCTTCACGGGCCTGTACTTAATGTTCGGCGCCTAGGAATGAGTGACATGGTCTGGGCACTCGCGGCGGTCGCCGCCGTCGAGGCGGTCGGCTTAGCGACGTTGTGGGTGCTGCTCACCCGGGCCCGCCGCGAGGCTGACGAGTTGAGAAGCCGCGTCGATACCCGACAGCAGCTCATCACCGGCGGCCGCGAAGCGGTCAAGACCGTGTGGGAGACCGCCAACCTGATCCGCAAACAGGGGTTCGGCGCCGCGGTGCGCAGCTCGATCGAGGAACTCGCCGACTGGGCCGAGGTGGAACGGCCCGACCTTGCCCGGCTGACCCGCGACGGCAACGTCGTCATCCTGTTCTCCGACATCGAGGAGTCGACCGCCCTGAACGAACGCATGGGCGACCGGGCCTGGGTGCGACTCCTCGAACGGCACGACAAACTGGTGCGCAAACTCGTTGACGAGCACTCAGGGCACGTCGTCAAGAGCCAGGGCGACGGCTTCATGGTGGCCTTCGCCCAGCCCGAGCAGGCCGTCGGGTGCGGTGTCGCGGTGCAGCGGGCATTCGCCGGTCAGGCAAGACGCATGTCGCCCAATACCATTCGGGTGCGGATCGGCATTCACATGGGTAAGTCGGTGCGGCGCGGAGACGACCTGTTCGGCCGCAACGTCGCGATGGCCGCGCGGGTGGCGGCCCAGGCTGACGGCGGTGAAGTCTTGATCAGCGAGCCGGTGCGCGACGCCGTCGGCGACGTAGCGGTGGGGCCGCCACGAGAGGTCGAGCTGAAGGGCTTCGGCGGCACTCATCGGCTCTACCCGGTGGATCTGGCCGCATAGCCGCCGGGAGGCACGCCAGCTCGATCTGCACACTCCGCTATCGCCTCGGCCGCAACGGGTCTCACCGGCTTGGTCGGGTTGCGGATCCCGATCGCGGCCACCACCCCGCCGACCGCGAACAGCGCGGCGGTGACGAGAGCCAGCCGCCGGAAGCTGCCGTAGCCGAGGGCGCCGCCGGCGATGACGCCGGCCAACGCGACGGCGATCAGCCCAGCGATGCGGGAAACGGCGTTGTTGATTGCCGACCCGATGCCGCTCTGCGACGGGTCGACGGCGGCCAGGACCGCCGACGTCAACGGCGTCACCGTGATCGTCAGCCCCAACCCGAAGAGGACCACCCCGGGCAGCAGTTGGGTCCAGAAATTGAACTGCCCGGCAGCGGGTCGCATCAGCAGGAAACCCAGCGCGGCGATCAGCGGCCCCGCGGCCATGAACAGCCGCGGACCGGACTTCGCCGCCAACGCGCCCACACGGGCGGCCAGCGCAAACGACAGGATGGGCAGCGGCAGCGTGGCGATCCCCGCCTCGGTGGCGCCGAACCCTACGACCTCCTGCAGGAACAGCGACAACACCAGCGTGCCGATCGACACGGCCGCGTAGATGAACGCCGTCGCCAGGTTTCCGACCCGGAAGTTACGGATCGCGAACAGCTGCATCGGCACCATCGGGTGTTCGGCGTGGAATTCCCACCACACGAACGCCGCGAGGCAGACAATCCCCACGCCGAGCGACGTGGCTACGGCCGGATTCGACAAGCCGAGCCGCTGCACTTCGATCAGCGCGAACACGGTTCCGGCCAGCCCGGCCGCGGCGAGGGCGGCCCCCAGCACGTCGATCCGGGCGCCATCGGCGGGCGGATTGTCCGCGGTCGGTAACCCCACCGAGAGCACGAACGTCGCGACCACCGGCGCGGCCGTCAGGATGAAAATCCACCGCCAGTTCAACAGATCGACGGCCAGCCCACCCAGCAGCGGCCCCAGTACGAACGCCGTACCGGTCCACGCGGTCCAGATTCCGATCGCCCTCGGCTGCTCGTCGGAGCCGAAGGTGGAGTTGATCAGAGCCAGCGAGCTGGGCACGAGGAACGCCGCGCCGACACCCTGGATCAATCGGGCGCAGATCAGCACAAGACCCGACGGCGCCGCAGCGGCGAGCACCGAGGCGACGCCGAACGCGACCAGGCCCCACCGTAGAACCAGAACGCGGCCGAACACATCCGAGATCGAACCGGCCAGCAGTACCAGCGCACCGAGCGTGAGCAGGTACGAATCGACGATCCACTGTTGCAGTGCGAGGCCGCCCTGCAGATCGCGCGCGATCGCGGGCAGCGCGAGGTTCACCACCGAGCCGTCGAGAAACGCGACGAAGGACGCGAGGATGGCGACGACCAGCACGCGCCGGTTGCCGCCGATGGCCCTCACTCCCCCAGTATCGTCTGGTCAGGCAGTATCGTCTGGTCAGCCCGACGGCGTGGTGGCCTGCGCGTCGACACCTTCGAGGAACGGCTCCACGACCCGCATGAAACCGGTGGGATCGGACGAGAAGACGACGTGGCCGGTGTGCAGCACGTGCAGCGCGGACCCGGGGATCGCCTGCTGCGTCGCCCGGCCGATCCGCGGCGACAGCGTGGGATCTCGATCGCCCCAGATGATCAGCGTCGGCGCGGTGATCCGGTGCGCGCGGTCGCGCAGGTCGTATTCGGGTGTGGCGAAGCTGCGCCACAGCGACGCCGCCGTGCGCACCCCGTCAGCGGTGCGGGCCCTCGCGATTGCTTGCGCGACGATGCTCTCGTCGCTGGGTGTCTGCGCCTTCATGTACGCGCGCACGAACCGCGGCATCACCCGGCGGGTGACCGCTTCGGTGCCCATCAGCCGGCAGAATGCTGCCGTGAATCCAGTGTTCGGCACGAACCCGCCGGTGTTCACCAACACCAGGCCCCTGACCAATTCGGGCCGGGTGATCGCGAGCCGGGCGGCCGCCATTCCTCCGACCGAATTACCGATCAGCACAATATCTTCCAGGCTCAATGCGTCGACGATGTCGTCAAGAACGTCGGCCAGCAACGGGCCGGTGACGCTGTCTGTCGACTGCGACTCGCCGTGACCCGGCCAATCGACCGCGACGACGCGACGCCGTCGGGCCAGCGCCTCGACGATCGGGTCGAAGTCGTGTCGATCGTGCAGCGTGGCGTGAAGCAGTACCACCGGACGTCCGGCGCCTGTTTGAACGTAGGCCACCTCTCCGGTGCGCGTCGTCAGCGTCGCCATGCCTTCACCTCATCTCATTGACCGGCCGGTCGGTCAATGTTAGCCTGGTGACGATGGCAGCTGCAACCGCGACCACCCGACAGGCGTCGGCGGCCCGCACCCGTACCGCGTTGATCGACGCCGGACTGCGGTTGGCCGAACGGACCGGTCTGGCCGGTCTGTCGATCAATCTGCTCGTCGATGAGGCGAAGGTGTCCAAAGGGACGTTCTTCCATCACTTCGGAGACCGGGCGAGTTATCTGCTTGCGCTGCACCGGGAATTCCACGACCGGCTGCTATCCGAGATCGAGCGCGCCACCGCCGGCCTTTCGCCCGGACGCGAGCGGCTGCTGGTCTCGGCCACCACATACCTCGACGGCTGCCTGCGCGACCGCGGCGTTAAGGCGCTGCTGCTGGAGGCGCGGGCCGACCCGGTCATCGCCGGGGAGATCGGCGCCCGCAACGCCAGCACCGCCAAGGTGGTGCGGGCCGACTTCACGGCGATGGGCTGGGCGCAACCGCTGGAATGCGCGCAGCTCTGGGTCGGCATGACGGCCGAGGCGGCGCTGCTGGAGCTGAAGGCGGGCCGGCGCAGTCCGGCCGTGCGCACGGCTCTCGCGAGTTACACCCACGGTCGGTGAGCGCCGGTGCGGTCAATCGTGGCCACCGAGTGCAAACGTGAGATGGTTTCGCACGGAAGGCCATTCGATGTCGAGGATTGAGTACACCACCGTGTCGCGCCGAGATCCATCGGGCAGAAGCTGGTGGCTGCGCAGCACACCGTCGAGCTTCGCGCCGAGTCTTTCGATCGCGGTGCGGCTGGTGAAATTGAAGAAGTGGGTGCGGAACTCGACGGCCACACATCCCAACGCGTCGAAAGCGTGGCCGAGCATCAGCAGCTTCGTCTCCGAGTTCACCCCCGTGCGACGCGCCGATGCCGCATACCACGTCGCGCCGATCTCGAGCCGGCGGTTGGGACCGTCGACATTGAGGTAACTCGAGGATCCGATGGCCGTGCCGTCGAGCCTGCGCACCAGGAAGGTCAGCCCGCCGTCAGCCTGCAGCGCCAGCATGCGCTGCACCCACTCCTGCGCCGTGTGGGGCGACGGCGCCATGGTGAACCACAGCGTCCCCGGATCACCATCGGTTGCGGCCGAGGCAATTTCTGCCACGTGGTCTGCAGTCAGCGGCTCGAGCCGAACCCACCGCGGGCCGGTGAGCGTCACCGGCACAACGAACCGGCTCATGGCCTTCTGCTCTTCGCGCAAGCGCTCATCGCTGCGCCGGTTGAGCCGACGACAAGGCCGACAACAGCGCCCACACCGAGCACATGGCCGCGACGCCCGTCGCGACAGCGCTGATGTAAAGGCCGTATGACGCGTCCACCCCCGGAAGGATCTTCTGGCGGTAATACACCACCGTCAGGCCGCCAATAGACAACGAAAGCACCAGGGCCGCAACGGCGGACGCCCGAGCGGACAGGCCGCGTGCTGTCATCGCGCCTGCCACTATCAGCGTCGAGGCCAGTAGCACGATCAGCTGGCCCGCGTCGAACTTCGGCAGCGGCGGCAAGTTGCCGACAATGCCGCCGATCGCATTTGAATGCCCGCTGCCGTCGGTCTTCGTCCGCCACGGCAGCCACCCGCTGATCGCGATCAGCGCCGCGAACAGTACTACCAGCCAACCGGGCTGCAGGCGGGTCATGGTTCGCACCCTAACGCGCCGGGCAAGGAGGTCATGGGAAGCCGAACGAGAAAAATTTCGGTCGGCCTGCCACTACTGTGGTGCGGTGATGGCGGAAATTCCGGACTGGGCTCAGCGACTCAACATGTCACCCCACCCCGAGGGTGGGTGGTTCTGTGAAACGTGGCGCAGCGAATTGACCATCGCACAGTCGGCACTTCCGCCCGTTTACACCGGGCCGCGCAGCGCGGGCACCGCGATTCTCTTCCTGCTGATGCCGGGTCAGCAGTCGGCGTGGCACACGGTGCGCAGCGCCGAACTGTGGCTGTTCCACCGGGGCAGCCCGCTGCTGCTCGAGGTCGGCAGCGAACAGGCAACGGCCACAACTCATCTGCTGGGTGCCGACTTTTACGCCGGAGAACAGCCGCAGGTGGTGGTGCCGCCCGGGTACTGGCAGCGGGCGCGGCCTCGCGACGATCAGCCGAGCCTGGTCAGCTGCGTTGTCGTGCCCGGGTTCGACTACGCCGATTTTGCGATGGCCGCCGACGTTTGAGTTACCGCGCACACCCGGCGAACTTTCAGATCGCTGAGTAGCCTTACGGAGAATGCGGGGCCATACCATCGTCTGCGGCGACGACGCGTTGGCGATGCGGATCGTCGAGGAGCTCAACAGCGCCGGGACGTCGGTGGTGATGCTGTCCTCGGCTGCTGACCTGGCCGACGCGGGTGTAGCTCACGCCATCGCCGTCATCTGCGTCGCCGACGATGACGCGGCGAACCTCGAAATCGCCCTGCTGGCACGTAAAGCCAATCCCACCGTCCGGGTGGTGGCCCGGTTGGCCAACAGCGTGCTGCGCGAGGCGGTCGCAGCGGGCAACGGCCCCGGCGCGATCCTCGATGTCGCGGATCTGGCGGCGCCGTCGGTGGTGGACGCGTGCCTGGCGCGGACGACCCATACGTTCGAGGCCGCCGGGATCCGGTTCGTCGTCTCCGACACCGAGGCGCCCCGCGACGCGTCACTTCGCGAGATCTACGGCGACCTGGCGCCGGTCGCGGTGATTCACGGTGAGCACTCGCCCACTCCGGGCCACGTGGTGACCTGTCCGGGCCGTGACGAGCGGGTGTGCGCCGGGGACTGGACGGCGATGATCGGCACCGCCGACGAGCTCGCTGCCCGGGGCATCAAGACCCGCAAGCAAAAGACCGGCACCCGGGTTCACCGGCCCTTAGTACGGCGGGTGCTCGACAACGTGCGCACCGTGCGCGACGACGTCAACCCGAACTTCTATCGCGCGCTCGCCGCCGCGTTGACGCTGCTGGCGGGGTCGACGGTGCTCCTTCGCTTCGCCTATCAGCGCCCCGGCATGGGCTTCATCGACGCGCTGTACTTCTCGACAGAGACAATCGCCACGGTCGGGTACGGAGACTTCAGCTTCGTCAACCAACCGACCTGGCTGCGGCTGTTCAGCATCCTGCTGATGTTCGCGGGGGTGACCACCACCGCGATCCTGGTCGCGTTCATCGCCGATCTGTTGCTTTCGCGGCGGTTCACGAATTCGGCCGGCCGCCGCAAGGTGCGGCATCTGCGCAACCACATCGTGGTCGTCGGGCTCGGCTCATTCGGTATTCGCGTGGTCAGCGACCTCTACGCCGCCGGATACGACGTCGCGGTCATCGAACGAGACGTCGACAACCGCTTCCTGTCCACGGCGGCCGACATGGACGTGCCGGTGATCTTCGGCGACGCCACGCTGCGTCAGACGCTCGAGTCGGCGCGCGTCGATGTGGCCCGCGCAGTGGCCGTGCTGACCCAGGACGACATGGTCAACATCGAAACCGGGATCGTGTTGCGGGAGATGCTGGGGCCACGGTTGATGCCGGAGGTCTACCGGCCCGACCTTCCGATCGTGCTGCGGGTCTACGACCAGGAGCTGGGCGCGGCCGTCTCGCAGCGATTCGAGTTCGCGTACGTCCGCTCCACAGTGGAACTCGCCACGCCGTGGTTCATCGGGGCCGCCCTGGGGTTGATTGTGCTGACCACGTTCTCGGTCGGGCAGCGCTCATTCATGGTGGGCGCCGTCAGGGTCGGGCCGGACAGCGAGCTCGATGGCGTCCGGATGTTCGAAATGTCAACGCAGACCAGGGTGTTCGCGATCACGCGCGACGGCGCGCCAGTCAGACTGCAGCCCCGCCGCGACAGCCGGTTGACCGCCGGCGACACCGCCTACATCGTCGGCCCATACCGGGAACTGCTGGACATGCTGCGCAAGGGGCAGCATGTCCAGCAGCCATCGGCGGTCTCTGATGAGCGGTCGCGTGAGGAGCCCAACGGAGGTGTCAGCTCAGCCAAGACAGGTTGAACGGTGCGCCCGCTCCGCCGTGGCGTTACGCTCGCGGCGCTTGGGTGAGGCCGAGCACCCGCATCGCGTTGTCCTTGAAGATCAGTGGCAGGACGGCGGGATCCATGTCCAGCGCGTCGAAGTCGCGGCGCCAACGGTCGGCCTCGATGAACGGAAAATCGGTGCCGAACAGCACCTTGGTCTTCAGCTGGCGGTTGACGGCGTGCACCAGTTGCGGCGGGAAGTACTTCGGCGACCACCCGGACAGGTCGATGTACACGTTGGACTTGTGGCCGGCGATCGCGATCTGTGAGTCCACCCACGGGACAGCCGGATGGGCCATCACGATCGTCAGCTCGGGGAAGTCGGCGGCGACGTCGTCGAGAAACATCGGATCGGAGTAGCGCAGCTTGATCCCGTATCCGCCGGGCAGCGCCGCGCCGAGGCCCGTCTGCCCGGTGTGAAACAGCGCGGGCACGCCGGCTTCGGCGATCTCGGCGTAGATCGGATAGAACCTGCGGTCGTTCGGTTCGAACGCCTGCAGGCTCGGGTGGAACTTGAACCCCTTGACGCCGTAGTCGCGGACCAGGGTGCGCACGCGGTGGACCGCGCGGTGAGAGGTCCACGGGTCGACGGTGCCGAACGGAATCAGAATGTCGTTGTTGCGGGCGGCACCGGCGATCATGTCTTCGACCGAGTTGGGCGGGTGCCCGGTCGCCGACTGGGCGTCGATGGTGAACACCACCGCCGCGATGTTGCGCTCGCGGTAGTACTCGGCGAGCCCATCGACGGAGAAGGTGCGCTCCGGGCCGAGCTTGAAGTACTGCTGCGTGGCGGCGCTCAGCGCATCATCGGTCGCCATGTGCCCGTGACTGTCGACCTCGACATGGGTGTGGATGTCGATCGCGTCGACACGAGCGAAATCGATGCCGTATTCGTACTTTTCGACTAGGGCCATTGCCGGAGTCTATGCCTGCGCCGCGGGCTAGCCGGCGGGCGCGAATATCGTCTTGAATCGGTTCAGCGATTCGGCGATGTCGCCCTTGAGAGCTCCGGCGACGATCATGCCGATCGGGCCGAACAGCGCGGGACCGCCCAGATGCACGTCGAACGTGACGGTAGAACCGTCGCCGCTCGGCTTCACCCTGCCGATCAGCTTCACCTTGACGCCGCCCCTGCCGTCACCGTCGAGCGTCATCGCCTCCGGGGGCCTGAAGTTCACGATCGTCCACCTCACCCGGTTCGGCATGCCCTTGACCTCGACGATGGACTCGATGACCGTGCCCTTGTCCAAGGTGTCGGGCAGCTTGCCGCGCCACACCCGGTGGATGGTCAGCCAGTCGGAGAAGCGGGAGAGGTCCGACGCGCAGTCCCACGCCGTGTCCGGCGGCAACGGAACGTCGACGGAGACGGAAAGCTTGGCCATTCGCTACGTCTTGGGACCGGACTCTTCGTCGACGGCTTTCTTGGCGGCGTCCTGCACCTTGTCGACGGTGTCCTTGTACTTACCCTGCGTCTTGTCGTCGACGATGTCGCCCGCCTTGTCGATCGCCGCGTCGACCTTGTCGGCATTGCCCGAGAGAAGGCCCTTGACCTTATCCATGAAGCCCATCAGTGCACCCCTTCATTCAGTTCATCCAGCCGGCATGTCATCCAGCCGGTTACCGGCCGCCATTGTTGTCCGCACCGGTGATCTCCACAACCGACGCCGATCGCCGATCACCCTGCCCTGCACCCACCACGACAGCTCGACCGCGGCCGCTCCGAGCAGCCCGATCGTGACCGCCGCCGTGGTCAGGGCGATGTTCGACGGGTCGAGAAGGAACGCCTCGCGGGCCGGCGGCAGCGAAAAGATGACGACGTAGGCCAAACCGGACGCCGCCACCAGCCCCACCCGCCACCAGGTGTAGGGCCGCGCCACCACGGCGAGCACCCACATCGCCACCACCAGCATCGTGATCAGCGCCGACGTCGATGCCTGCGTCTGCTGCGCCACACTCGCCTGCTGCCCCCGATAGGCCAGCAGGTAGCAGGCGAACGTCGCGATACCGACGATGAGCCCCGACGGCAGCGCCGTAGTCATCACCCGCCGCAAGAAGTTCGGCTTCGCCCGCTCGTTGTTCGGAGCCAGCGACAGGATGAACGCCGGAATGCCGATCGTGAACCACGCGGTGATCGTCACGTGGATGGGCTGGAACGGGAACGGCAGCGGGGCGGTGTGGAACACCTTCGACCAGATGCCTGCCACGCCCACGAGCACCGCCAGCAGCACCGAGTACACCGTCTTGGTGAGGAAGAGGTTGGAGACCCTCTCGACATTGCCGATCACCCGACGCCCCTCAGCGACCACATACGGTAACGTGGCGAACTTGTTGTCCAGCAACACAATCTGCGCGACCGCCCGCGAAGCCGCGCTTCCCGTGCCCATTGCGACCCCGACGTCCGCGTCCTTGAGCGCCAGCACGTCGTTGACGCCGTCCCCGGTCATCGCCACGGTGTGGTCGCGGGACTGCAACGCGTGCACCATCGCCCGCTTCTGGTCCGGGGATACCCTGCCGAACGTGGTGTATGTGTTCATCGTGTCGCCCAGCGCGACGGGGTCGGACGGTAGCTTGCGCGCGTCGAGCGTCTGCCCTCCGATACCCAGCGCCGACGCAACCGCGCCGACGGAAACCGCATTGTCTCCGGAGATCACCTTGACCGAAACATTCTGCGACGCAAAGTAGTCCAGCGTTTCGCGGGCGTCCGGCCTGACACGCTGCTCGAGGACCACGAGCGCCGCGGGGGTGATCCTTCCCGGCGCTTTCGGATCATCGACGGGCAGGTTGCCGGATGCCAACAACAACACTCGAAGTCCCTGCGCGCCAATCGTCTCGGCTTGTTCCGCGACGGGCGACGTCGGATCGAGCAGCACATCGGGCGCCCCGATCACCCAGTCGCCGTGCCCACGGTAGGAAACGCCGCTCCACTTGGTCGCCGACTTGAACGGCGCGACAGCGGTGGCGGTCCATCCGGGTGGTTCGTCGTAGGCCTCGGCGATGGCCTGGATGCTGGCGTTCGGTCTGGTGTCGTCCGCGGCCAGCGACGCCAACACATCGGCCACGTCGGCTTCGCTGAGCGGCTTGGTATCGGCGAGCCGCATCCCGTTCTCGGTGAGAGTGCCCGTCTTGTCGGCGCACACCACGTCAACGCGCGCGAGACCCTCGATCGCCGGCAGCTCCTGTACCAGGCACTTCCGCCGGCCCAATCGAACCACGCCGACCGCGAACGCGATCGACGTCAGCAGCACCAGTCCCTCGGGCACCATCGGCACCAGCGCCCCGACCGTCCGCAGCACCGACTCCCGCCAATCCGCGCCCGTGGTGAACAGCTGGGTGTAGATGATCAGCAACCCCGCCGGGATCAGCAGATAGGTGATCAATCGCAGGATCGTGTTAATACCGGTGCGCAGTTCGGATTTCACAAGCGTGAACTTGCTGGCCTCGGCTGCCAGCTTGGCGGCATACGCTTCGCGGCCCACCCGGGTGGCGCGGTAAGCGCCGGTGCCGGCGACGACGAAGCTGCCGGACATCACGTGGTCGCCGGGATCCTTGTCGATCGGGTCGGCCTCACCGGAGAGCAGCGATTCGTCGACCTCGAGGTTCGACCCCTCGAGCACGTCGCCATCGACGACGATCTGGTCGCCGGGACCGAGCTCGATGATGTCGTCGAGCACCACCTCACGGGGCATCAGCTCGCGCGTTGAACCCTGGCGGCGCACGAGCGGTTTGGCCTGCCCGACAATCGCGAGCTTGTCCAGCGTCTGCTTGGCCCGCAGCTCCTGGACGATGCCGATGCCGCTGTTGGCAAGGATCAACAGTCCGAACAGTCCGTTGATCAATGATCCGGTCGCCAGCACGATGACGAACAGCACGCCGAGGATCGCGTTGATCCGGGTGAACACGTTCGCGCGCACGATGTCGGACACGCTTCGCGCCGCCCGGGTGGGCACATCGTTGGTTTTGCCCTCCGCAACACGTCGGGCGACCTCGGCGTCGGTGAGACCGACGGCCTGCGGGACTCCAGCCGCGGAGCCGGCGACACCAGAGCCCGTCATGGCTAGCAGCGTAGCGACGTCAGCGCGTGAACGTGCCAAGCTTGTCGCGGTCGAAATACTCCAGCGTCAGGTCGTTTCCGTTAAACGTCGCCTTGGAGACAGTCCCGGACGGTGCGTTCTCGCCCTGCAGCATGAACGTGAACGTGTCTGAATCCCAATGCGATAACGGGAACGTGTCCCCGCGCGGCCCGAGGGATAGCTGCAGAACGCCATTGGCCTCGGTGACTTTCGCCGGCCCCCAGTAGGGATTGGCGTACTCGCCGACATAAGCATTCAGCGGGCGGGCAGGCGCCGGATTGGCCGGCGCCTGTCTACCGACCAACGAACCCTCGGGTCTATCCATCGAATCAAAAGCCTCCGTATACAGCGCAGCCCAGTCTTCGCGCGTCTCGCCGTACTGCACGAGATCCATGAACTGGGCGGCCAGCGTCTCGGGCACGCCGATGGGCGCGGCGTTGGTCAGCGCGATGAGCCCGACATTCGCGGACGGCAACACTGCGAACGCCGACGCGGCACCCAGGGCGAACGCGCCCGAATGGCTGAATTGCGTGCGGCCCGAGGATGTCACGGACACGTTGAAGCCGTAGCCGTAGAACGACGCGCGCGCCCCCGGGTTGCCGGCCGGCACGGAGACAATCTGCGGGGTCACCGCGGGCAACAACGCGTCTTGGGCGGCAATCCGGATGCCGTTGTAGGTGCCGTTGCCCAGAACCATCATCAGCCAGCGGGCCATGTCGTTGACCGACGAGCTGACACCACCCGCGGGTGACTGCGCGTCGGCATTTCTGGTGTAGAGCGGTTGATATCCGTTGGGTGTCTTCACGTGCGCGACCGCGCGGTCAAGTCGGGATTGATAGTCGGCGAATCGTGAACTGGTGGACGCCATACCCAGAGGGCGATAGAGCACCTCGTCGGACAGATCCTCCCACGGCTTTCCGGCGGCAGCAGCGACGGCCTCGGCGGCGGCGGTGACTCCGAAATTGGTGTAGTCGTAATTCGTCCGGAACGCCGACAGCGGCAGATACTTCAGCCGTTCCAGCACCTGACGCCGGTCGTAGCCGAGGTCTTCGAGGCCGTCGCCGGCGTGGTCCGGCAGGCCGGACCGATGCGCGTACAAGTCCGCGATCGTCACATGGTGGCTGACGTAGGGGTCCGAGAGCGCGAACCAGGGCAGCGTGACCCAGACCGGCATGTCCCAGCCGACCACGTTGTGCGTCACCTCGCGGGCGACCACCGTGGCCCCGACGGGCTTCGACAACGACGCGAGCTGAAACACGGTGTCGGCGTCGACCTTAGCGCCTGTTCGCACGTCCTTGACACCAAACCCCTTGGCGTATACGACTTTTCCATCGTGAACCACCGCGACGGCCATGCCGGGGATGCCGGAGCGCTTCATGAGCTCGTCGGCCAGACCGTCCAGCTTGCCGATTGCCGCGTCGACACGGCCCGGCGGGATGTCGAGGCCGGACACCTCGTTAGGTGGCACGTTGGAGGTTCGCGTGGGCGACCCCGATCGCTCCGGTGCGCCACAGGCGACCAGGATCAACAACATCAGCGCGAGCACTGCTCGCGCTGCCCGGTGGATCACGGAATCGACGTTAATCGTTCACCGCCGCCACCATGCGTCGAATGCCGGCGGCCTCGACGGATCGACGCGCTCGCCGGGCCTCGGCACCACCACAGCGACGTCTGCGTCACCGGCGGCGCCGAGCAGTCGCTCAACGGGTTCTGCCCACGGGTGCGGCGCAAGCCGGAACGTGCACCAGTGGATCGGCACGAGCAGACCCCTGCCCGCACCGCTGATGTCGAGGTGCGCGCGGACGGCTTCCTCGGGATTCATGTGTATGTCGCGCCAGAGCGGGTTATACGCACCGACCGGCAGCAGAGTCAGGTCGAACGGGCCATGTTCGGCGCCGATGCCGGCGAAGCTCTTCGTGTAACCGGAGTCGCCGCCGAAATAGGCGCGGTGCTGCGGTCCTGTCATCACCCACGAGGCCCACAGCGTCGTGTTGCGACTCACGAAGCGGCCGGAGAAATGCCGGGCGGGTGTGCACACCAGTGTCAGGTCATCGACGGAACCGCTCTGTCCCCAGTCTAATTCGACGATCCGCCGATCCGGGATGCCCCAGCAGCGCAGGTGGGCTCCGACGCCGAGCGGGACGAAGAACGGCGCCCGCTGAGTGCGGGCGAGCGCCAGCACGGTGCCGATGTCGAGGTGGTCGTAGTGGTCGTGGCTGATAACGATCGCGTCCAGCGCGGGCAGTGACTCCAGCGGAATCGGCGGCCGATGCATCCGCTCCGGACCCACCGTGCGTGAAGGTGAACACCGGTCGCCCCACACCGGGTCGGTGAGCACGCGGTAGCCGTCGATCTCGACCAGCGCGGTGGAGTGTCCCAACCAGGTGACGGCCAGAGCCGCCGGCGGCAAACCGAGGTCCGTGGGCGCTACCACCGGAATGTCGCCGGCCGGCCGGCCGGCGCGGCTGCGCAGCATCCCGAGCAGCAGGATTCGCTGCTCCTCACGAGTGATTTCGAGCGTTGACGCCGGGTCGACGTTGACGAATGCGCCATCGCGGTAGTTCGGCGAATCGTGGGCCACCGCGTGGATGTCCAACGGGCCGGCGCCCAGCGCCGCCGGTGCGCCGTGCAGCGCACGCAGAAACCAGCCGCCGCCAAGCAACGTGGCGGTCCCAACGCCGAACCGCAGCGCTTCGCGCAGCATGGGGCTCAGGCGCCCTTGAAGGTCGGCGGGCGCTTCTGAATCCGCGCCACCTGGGCCTCGACCACGTCCTCGCTGCCCCAGGCCTTATCGAACAGCTCCTTGTGGACCGGCCCTTGTTCCTCGTAGGCGCCGTCGTCGTTCAGGACGCGTTTCGCGTGACTCAGGGCCAGTGGTGCGAGTCCGGCGATCTCCCCGGCCCACTTCTGCGCGTCCGCGAGCGTACCGATCCGGTTAGCCATCCCGGTCTGCAGCGCGACGTCGGCGGTGAGCTTCTCGGCGGTCAGCAGCATCGACCTGGCTCGCCCGTATCCCACCAGCGACGACAACCGTCTAATGCTCCAATTGTCAAGGGCGAGACCGTATTTGGAGGTCGGAAATTGGAAGAACGCGTCAGGCGCCACCACCCGCAGGTCGCAGATCATCGCCAGTTGAAGGCCCGCGCCGATCGCAGGCCCGTTGATGGCCCCGATCACCGGCATCGGCGCTTCGTCGATGGCCTTATTCAGCGCGATCAGCCGGTCGGGGTAGTCGGCTGCGAATGCGTCGCCGCTGAGGTCGGCGCCGGCGCAGAACACGCTGCCCTGTCCGGTCAGCACGATGGCGCGCATGTCGTCGGCCACCGCCTGCTCGACGGCGGTGCGCAAACCGTCGGCCAGCTCGGAGTTCAGCGCGTTACGCCGCTCGGGCCGCTGCAGCTCGATGGTCGTGACGTGGTCGTCGCGGGTGACACCGATCATGGGGCCAGCCTATCGGGGGCGCTCACGGCAAAGGTCCGGCCGGTCCGCCGCCGATAGGCGACCTCGAACCCGAAGCTGGCGGCCAGGACGGCCAGCAGCGTGATCCAGGTGCTGGCCGGTCCGCTGACGGTCGTGTAGCCGAGCAGCAGAACGAACAGCGCGACGTTCATCGTCACCCCCACAGCAAGCACCCACGGGTTCGCGCCGGTCTGCCTGCGGACGCGGAAGTGGCCCATCGAGACGGTGGCGTAGATCAGCAGGAACGCGAGGCTGGCCATCTGCCCCACGGCGGCCAGCGGGAAGAACACGACGAACAACACGGTCAGGGCGGCGGCGACGAACAGTCCGCCCGTGCCGCCCAGCCACACGTTCTGCGCGAAGCTCTTCGGTATCTCCCCCGTCTTGGCCATCAGGTAGGCGAGGTTCGCGTCGCCGAACATCGTCGCGTTGACCCCCGATGCGGTGGCCAGCAGCGCCGCGACGCCGATCACCACGAAGCCCACCTGGCCGAAGATCGCCTTCGCGGACTCGGAGAGCACGTGACCCGCGTTCGCCTCGATGTCGGGCAGGCTCAGCGTCATCACGATCACCGCGCTGACGAGAACATAGACGCCCACCACGAGCGCAAGCGAGAGGTACATCGCCCGCGGGAGCGTGCTCGCGGGACTGCGCATCTCCCCGGCCGAGTTGGTGACGACGCCGAAACCCTCGTAGGTCACAAACAGCAGACCCGCCGCGAACAGCACCCCGAGCACGCCGTGGCCGCCGCCGGCAGCGAGTCGGCCTGAGTCGGATTTCATCAGCCCCAGAACCACGAACGCCACCAGGATCAGCAGTTCGGCCGTGATGACCGCGGTCTGGACGTTGCCGACCAGCTTGGTGCCGACCAGGTTCACCGCCACCACGACCGCGATCAGCCCGATCCCGATAGCCTTTTCCGACCAGTCCGGGGTGTGCCATGGGAGCAAGTCACGGACATAGCCGGCGAAGCCGGCGCAATACAGCGCCATCGCGATGATCCAGCCGAGGAACTGAAACACGTTGAGGCCGCCCGCGATCACGCCGTCCCCGAAGCATCGAATCAGGAACTCGGCGGCTCCGCCGCGGCTGGGATAGCGAGCGCCGAGCTTTGCATACGAATAGACGCTGAACGCCGCCACCAGCCCACCGACCAGAAACGCGACCGGAATCCACGGGCCCGCGGTGGTGGCGGCAAGACCGACAAGCGTGTAGAGGCCCGCGCCCATCATGCCGCCGACGCCGATCGCCGTGGCACTGGTGACGGTGATGGCACCCGAACCCACCGGCGGGCCCGGCTTGGGAATCGGTGCGTTCATCGAGGCAACCTTAAGGCCCGCGCTGGTTACCCTCATCCGGTGAGCCGCATCCCCGCGACGCAGCTGCGCGATGCCGTGCTCGACCCGGGGTCGTTCGTCAGCTGGGACACCGCGCCGCTCGAGGTGGCAGCCGACGCCCAGTACGCGCGCGAGCTGGCCGACGCCCGCGCGGTGACCGGCCTCGACGAAGCGGTTCTCACCGGGGAAGGCCGGGTGCATGGCCGTCGGGTCGCGGTGGTCGCGTCCGAATTCGACTTCCTCGCAGGCTCGATCGGCGTCGCGGCCGCCGAACGGATCACCGCCGCGGTGGAACGCGCGACGGCGGAGCGGGTACCGCTGCTGGCGTCGCCGAGCTCGGGCGGAACCCGAATGCAGGAGGGCACGGTCGCGTTCCTGCAGATGGTCAAGATCGCCGCCGCCGTCGAGCAGCACAAGCGTTCGCACCTGCCATACCTGGTGTACCTGCGGCACCCGACGACGGGCGGGGTGTTCGCGTCGTGGGGTTCGCTCGGGCATGTGACGATCGCCGAGCCGGGCGCGCTGATCGGGTTTCTCGGCCCACGGGTGTACGAGCACCTCTACGGGGAGCCGTTCGCACCCGGGGTCCAGACGGCCGAGAACCTTCAACGGCACGGCGTGATCGACGGCGTGGTGCCGCTGAGATGGCTGCGCCGAACGCTGGAGCGTGCGCTGAAGGTGACCGTCGACCCGCCGGGCGCGCCGCCCGTGCCGTCGCCTGCCGAGCCGACGCCGGACGTGGGAGCGTGGGAGTCGGTGATCGCGTCCCGGCGCCACGACCGGCCCGGTGTCGGACACCTGCTCAGGCATGGCGCCACTGAACGGGTGCTGCTCTCTGGCACCGGTCAAGGCGATGCGGCCACCACCCTGCTCGCCCTGGTGAGGTTGGCCGGGCAGCCTGCGGTGGTCCTCGGCCAGCAGCGCGCGGTCGGCGCGACGGTCGGTCCGGCGGCGCTGCGCGAGGCGCGCCGCGGGATGGCGCTGGCGGCCGGCCTGCGGTTGCCCCTCGTTCTGGTGATCGACACCGCCGGGCCGGCGTTGTCGGCCGAAGCGGAACAGGAGGGCCTCGCCGGTGAGATCGCGCGGTGTCTGGGCGATCTGGTCACTCTGCCGACGCCGACGGTGTCGGTCCTTCTCGGCCAGGGCAGCGGCGGCCCGGCGCTGGCGATGGTTCCCGCGGACCGGGTGCTGGCCGCCTTACACGGCTGGCTGGCACCGCTGCCGCCGGAGGGCGCCAGCGCGATCGTGTACCGCGACACCGCGCATGCGCCGGAACTCGCTGCCGCGCAAGGCATCCGGTCCGCCGACCTGCTGGCGTCAGGGATCGTCGACGCGATCGTGCCCGAGCACCCCGACGCCGCCGAGGAGCCCATCGAGTTCACCAAGCGCCTGTCAAAGGCCATCGCCGCCGAGCTGGCCGCGCTGCGTGGAGTGCCGGACAACCAGCGCTATGCCAGCCGGTTGACGCGCTATCGCCAGATCGGGCTGTGGCGATAGCCGGCCGTCACCACTGGTTGTGCGGCTGCTGCGGCTGCGACGGGGGGGATTGCGGATACGCCCCCTGCGCGGGAGCACCGCCGTAGTACGGCTGCTGCGGCGGACTCGGCTGCGCGGGCTGCTGCGGAGGCTGGCCGTACGTGCCTGCCTGGCCGTAGTAGCCGTACTGGGGCTGTTGGGAACGTTGGGGCGGCTTCACGATGCCCGATGCGAACAGCAGCGCGGCAATCGCGAGCGCAGCCTGCAGGAACGACGTGACCAGCACAATGATCAAGCCGAGGCCGATATTCGCCTCGCCCGGAAGGGCGACCATCTGGAACAGCAGCGAGACGAAACCGACGACGGACAGACTTGTCACGACGCCGTCGTTGATCTCCTGCTTCGGCAGCATGCCCAGGGCCGCCACCAGCGCCGCAGCGAGCAAGAGAGAAATACTCACAACGCCGTTCGTTGCGAAGAAATTGTAGGAGGCACTTATCGAGATGGATTCACCGCCGAACTGTGCGGAGGAACCACTGATGTACGGCGCGAACCCCGCGAAGAAACTGATGACGCCCAGCGCGATGACGCCGATGTGCAGGAAGAACGGCAGGCCTTTGCCTTCGCCGGGCGCGGGCGCGGCGCCGTAGCCCGGCGCCGGTGGGCCATAGCCCGGCGTGCTGGGTCCCTGCGGAGGGCCGCCGTAACCGCCCGGGCCGGTCGAGTAGGTCATGAAATTGCTCCTTATCCAGGACACGCCGCGTCGGCGTGTCCGTCATCGGGTGCTCACTGCGCGCCGCACCGTTCACCGACTCTATCCCTACGTTCCGGTTGCCACCTGCCAGCATTCCCCGCGGCCGACTGCTGGGAAACCATGCCAAACCCGGTGGCATGCTGGGCACATGGGGCCTGTGCTGCATTTCGCCGGAAACTTCTGGTGGCTGATCTTCCCGCTGGGCGGAGTGATCGGCGGCGGCGTGCGAGCGATCGCCGCGGCTAACGAGCGGCGGGCCAACCGCCGTCTGGAGCGTTACCGGATCAAGCAGCAAACCAAGATCGCGATCGCCGAAGCCTCCGGCCGCACACGCAGCAACGCCGCAGCGAATCGCCGAGAAATGACGAGAGTGCTCGAGGAGCACAGCCGAACCGACGCCAAGTGGCTGGACTACGAGCTCGACATCGCGAAGCTCCTCGACTTCCCAATGATGACCGACGTGCGCAATGCGCTGACAATCGAATTCCACAAGGCCAAGCGCCGCGCCGACCTGCTGCGGCCGGAGACGGTCGACGACCTGATGGGCGACCGCGATGCCCAGGGCCAATACCGCGACGCAGTCGCCGAGTACGTCAGCGCGTTCGACATCGCCGAGACCGAGGCGATTCGGCGGCGCCGCAGCGACTTCTCGTCGGAGGATCAGCAGCGGATCGCGCGCGCCCAGAGCTTGATGCGGCTTGCGACCGACAGCGGCGCGACCGCGCAGGAACGACAGAGTGCATACAGTCGCGCCCGCAAGGAACTCGACGGGCTGGTCGCGTTGCCCGCGATGACGCGCGCGAGCATCGAACGCAAGATCGCCGGCGAGATCCAGGCCTGAACCGCTGACGCTTTTGAGTTCACTCGTGTGGAATCAGGCCGGGCGGGGCGGCGGCATCGAGAAGGCGCTTGAGCTCACGTTGCTGGGCGCTGGTCAGATTGGCGAGCACCTGCTCGTCGGCCACCCGCACGGCCGCTTCCGCGCGCTCGAGCAAGGCCTTGCCCTTGGACGTCAGCGCAGCGGGCAGCGCGCGTCCCGATGAGACGGATGCGGGCCGGGCCACGATGCCGCGGTCTTGCAGAGCCCGCAGCACGTTGTTCATCGCCTGCGGC
The DNA here is from genome assembly GCA_963828065.1 of uncultured Actinomycetota bacterium. Classification (GTDB taxonomy): domain Bacteria; phylum Actinomycetota; class Actinomycetes; order Mycobacteriales; family Mycobacteriaceae; genus Mycobacterium. The sequence continues at coordinate 115,673 of CAWHDL010000006.1, forward strand.
GACACGTTCGTGTCACGGGCCAACTCCGCGTTGGAGCGCCCGGGCACCATCGACAGGATCCGCAGGCACACGAACTCCCCCAACACCAGCCCGAGCGGCTGCAACTGCGCAGTCGCCGCGGGGCGCAGCGCCGCCATAATGCGGTACATCAGGTACCCCAGCGGCTGATCATCGGCATTCGTCACTATCAACCATCTTGACATATATCAACCGCGTTGATATTCATGAGGGCATGACTGCCACACCACAAGAATTCGAATTCGAGTCGGCCTACCGCGGAGAGGTTGCGCAGCTGGGCGTGGGCGCCCGGCCACCGTGGAGCATCGACGAACCGCAGCCGGAGCTCGCCGCCCTGATCGATGAGGGCAGGTTCCACGGCGACGTCCTCGATGTGGGATGCGGCGAGGCGGCCGTATCCCTGCGGCTGGCGGAACTGGGCTACACCACTGTCGGACTTGACCTCTCACCCACCGCGATCGACCTGGCCCGGGCGGCGGCCGCCAAGCGAGGCCTGGACAACGTGACCTTCGAAGTCGCCGACATCAGTTCGTTCACCGGCTACGACGGCAGGTTTTCCACGATCGTCGACAGCACGCTGTTCCACTCCATTCCGGTCGAGTCGCGCGACGGCTACCAGCGTTCCATCGTGCGCGCCGCCGCACCCGGTGCGTCGTACTTCGTGTTGGTCTTCGATCGCGCGGGCATGCCCAACGGGCCTGCGAATCCGGTGACCGAGGACGAACTGCGCGACGTGGTGTCCACGTACTGGACCATCGACGAGATCCGGCCTGCCCGCATTCACGCCAACGTGCCCGACGGTGTCACGGCGATGCCCGACGTCGAGCTGAGGGATGAGCCCAACGGCCGCAAGTCGATTCGCGCCTGGCTGTTGACTGCGCACCTCGGCTGAGCAGCCAAAGGCGCTGACGTGCAGGCGATTACGTCATGCCAATGACTCGACCCACGCCTGGTGTAGCGAGGCATAGTGTCCGTCGGCTCGCCGGATGAGTTCTGCCGGCGAGCCGTCCTCGACGATGCGGCCGTGCTCCAGCACCAGCACCCGGTCTGCTATCTGCACTGTCGAGAGTCGGTGGGCGATGACCAGGGCGGTCCGGTCGGCCAGCACCGTCGCCAGCGCCCGCTGCACCATCCGCTCGCTGGGAACGTCCAGCGACGACGTGGCCTCGTCCAGGATCAGCACGTCCGGATCGGCGAGAAATGCGCGGGCGAACGCGACGAGCTGGCGCTGACCTGCTGACAGCCGGCCACCGCGGCGGGCCACGTCAGTGTCATAGCCATCCGGCAGCGCAGCGATGAACCGGTCAGCGCCGACCGCCGCCGCGGCCGCGCGGATCTGCTCGTCGGTGGCGTCCGGGCGGCCGAACCGGATGTTGTCGGCGACCGTCCCGTCGAACATGAAGTTCTCCTGGGTGACCATCACGACATGACGGCGCAACTCGGTCTGCGCGATGTCACGCAGGTCGATGCCGTCCAGCGTCACCGATCCGGACGTCGGGTCATAGAACCGCGCGATGAGCTTGGCGATGGTGGTCTTACCGGCGCCCGTGGTGCCGACCAGCGCGACGGTCTGTCCGGCCGGAACGGAGAAGGTGAGCGATGGAAGCACAAGCCGGTCCGGTACATAGGAGAACCGCACCTCGTGGAAGGCGACGTCGCCGCGAACGGATCTCAGTGCGACCGGTCGCGCCGGGTCCTCGATGCCCGGCCGCTCGGCAAGCACACCGGCCAGCTTCTCCAGCGCCGACGCCGCTGACTGGAACGTATTGAAGAACTGCGAGATATCCTGCATCGGCTCGAAGAACATCCGCAGGTACAGCAGAAATGCCGCGAGCGTTCCGATGGTCATCTGCCCGTGCAGGACACGGTATCCGCCGTAGAGCAACACCACACCCGTGGTGATGTTGCCGACCAGCTTGACTCCCGGCATGAAGATCGCGAGCAACCGGAAAGTCTGTTCGTTGATGTCCCGGTAGCGGTCGGCGACATCTTCAAAGATCTCCTGGTTGCGCGGCTCGCGCCGATACGCCTGCACCGCCTTGATGCCGGTCATGGTCTCGACGAACTGAACAATGACCAGAGCGGCGCTCTCTCGCACCTTCCGGTACGTCTTGGCGGATTCGTCGCGGAACCACCAGATCAACACCACCAGCACGGGAAAGGCCGCGAGGCACATCAACCCGAGCCGGACGTCCAGCGTGACGAGCAGGATCGCCGTCCCGACCAGGGTGAGCGCCGCGGTGATCAGGCCGTCGAAGCCAGTCTCCAGCATGTCCTGTATCGCCTCGACATCGTTGGTGGACCGGCTCACCACCCGGCCGGACGTATACCGGTCGTGGAACGCCACGTCGAGCCGCTGGAAGTGGCGGAACACCCGCCGCCGCAACTCCACGAGCACCTTCTGGCCGATACGGCCGGAACGTTGGAGGAAGAACATCCGGCTGGTGGCCTGAACGAGCACCACGACGCACAAGGCGCCGACGATGACCACGAGCTCACGTGCCGAGCCGCCCGCGGCGATCGGTGGAATGCCGTGATCGATGCCGCGCTGGACCAACAGCGGAACCGAAAGGCGGGCAACGTTTTCGACCACGACAATGACCGCCAAGAGCGCCACCGCCGCACGGAACGGCCGCAACAGAGAAGCCAACAGGGCGCGAGCCTCACGGCGGAGCGGCAGGTTCTCGTCGGTGGGAGGGTCATCCTCGCGGCTGTCTTCGACACGACCGCGCCAAAGATCGGCGTCGTCGTCGGGAGCCTCGATCTGGCCGATGTCGGTGGCGGTCATCGGGTTTCGGCCTCAGACGTGGCGAACCGGCGCGCATTATCCGTCTCGCAGGCGGCGCGGGAGGCGTCTGCGGAGGCCTCCCGCTCCTGATACACGTGGCAGAGCCTGCTGCGCTGCTCGTCGTCCTCCCACGTGCAGCTTCGCGCAACGTTGTCGTCGAGTTCGTCGTCGGCGGCCAGCAGGTAGCGATACTGCGGTACCCGGGCCAGCAATTCGGCGTGCGTGCCCAGATGGGTGATGGTCCCGTTCTGCAGCAGCGCCACCTTGTCTGCGAGCAGGACGGTGGACGCCCGGTGTGCGACCACGATGCCGGTGACCCCGTGCAGGACCCTGCGCAGCGCGTCGGTGACGATCGCCTCGGTGTGCACATCGAGCGCGGACAGGGTGTCGTCCAGCACCAGGATTCTCGGGGCCGCGAGGATGGCCCGTGCGAGCGACAGGCGCTGCCGCTGGCCGCCGGACAGGCTCATGCCCTGCTCACCGATGCGGGTCTGAAGGCCGAACGGCAGGTCGTAGACGAACTGCGCCGCGGCGATGTCGATCGCCTGGCGCAGCTGCGTGTCCGTCGCGTCGGGGCGGCCCAGCCGCAGGTTTTCGGCGACCGACATCGAAAACAGCGTCGGGTCCTCGAACGCGGTGGCCACCACCTGACGCAGCGCGGGTAGCGACAGATCGCGAATGTCACGACCATCGATCCGAATCTCACCCTCGGTGACGTCATAGAGCCGCGACAGCAGTGCCGCCAGCACCGATTTGCCCGACCCCGTGGGACCGACCAGCGCGAGGGTCTCACCGGGTTCGACGGTCACGCTCACATGCCGCAGTGCCCACGCCCCGTCTTCAGGTGTGTCGGGAAAGCGGAAGCCGACGTCGATCATTTCCAGGCGCCCGCCGCTCGGCGCGTCGACCCGCGGGCCGTCGGCGATCTCGCGCGGCGAGTCGAAGATCTCGGCGATGCGGTTCGCGGCGGTCATCGATTCCTGAGTCATCGACAACAGGAAGCCCAGCGACGCGACCGGCCAGACCAACGACAGCATCATCGTGATGAAAGCAACCAGCGTGCCCATCGTCACGAAGCCGTGCCCCGCCGCATATGCGCCGAAGCCCAGCACCACGATGAGCGTCAGATTGGGGATAATCTCCAACAGCGTCCAGAATTTCGCCGTCACCGAAACCTTGGCGACCTGGGTGTCATACAGGCTGGTAGCTTGCTCGTCGAACCGGTCGAAGACGTAATCCTCCCGGCCGAACGATTTCACCACTCGCACGCCGAGGGCGGATTCTTCGACATGCGTCGCGACATGACCTGACTGGTCCTGCGCCTGCCGCGAAAGCCGGGTGAAGTCCCGCTGAAAGTGCAGCACGGTGGCCGCGATCGGCACGATCGACACCAGGACGATGACGCCCAGCGGCCAGTACATGGCCAGCAGAATCGCGGTCACCACGGTGATCTGAATGACGTTCAGCAGCAGGAATACCAGCCCGAACGACAGGAACCGGCGAATCGTGGACAGGTCGTTCATCACTCGCGACAGCAGCTGCCCCGACTGCCACCGGCCGTGGAACGACATCGGCAGGATCTGCAGCCGGGCGTAGAGATCTTTGCGAATGTCCGCCTCCACCCCCATGGTGGCGCGCGCGACCAGCCAGCGCCTGATGAACCAGAGCACCGCCTCAGAGATCCCGATGCCCATCGCCGCGGCGCCGAGTATCCACAGACCCCGAAGGTCGCGGTGGGCCACCGGCCCGTCGATCACGGCTTTGGTCATCAGCGGGATCGCCACGGTGGCGCCAAGGCTGACGATCGCCACCGCCACCATCGCCGTCCATCGCGCCCGGTACGGCGCCAGGTACGGAAGCAGCCGCCACAGATCCGAACTCCCCCGCCGGCGCGCAGGTGCGGGCGCGATTGCCGGCGTGGAGGCCAGAGGTGCGAGAACGTCAGTCACGGCGGTTCCGATTTTCCCATGGGCGGCAAATCAATAGCGTCAATAGCGCAACGCCGAGCGCCGCCACCCGCCGGTGCGGCGCTCCCCACGCCAGCGAGTCCATACTCATCGACCCCACGGTAGAAGCTCAACAATAGTTGAGGTCAACTGATTCCCCGCGTTCGCGTCCGCGTTCGCGCCCGATGGGCCCGCACCCGGGTCACACGAAGCCGAGATAGCCAACCAGTCCGGCGGCCAGCACCACAATCAGGGGATTCAGCTTGGTGAATAATACGAAGATCGCCGCGCAAATCGCGGTGAGCGAATAGGCGCGCCAATCGTGATCGGCCGCGCGGCTCATCACCAAAGAGCTCGCCAGTATCAGGCCCACCGTGAGCGGCGCGAAGCCTTTCTCAACGGCATATCGTAATCGGGATTTCTGCGCCTTTTGCCAGAAAAGCGTGAGCACATAAACCAATATCGCCGCCGGAATGATCATCGAAACGGTGGCGATGATACCGCCAAGAATTGCGCCGGGGACGCCGCCGACCTCCAGTCCCGCGGCATAGCCGACGAGCGTGACGATCAGAATGCTCGGCCCGGGCGCGGCCTGGGAGATGGAGAATACGTCGGCGAATTGGGAGTTCGTCAGCCAGTGGTGTCCGTTCACCGCTTGCAAGTGCATGTCGGGCAACACCGCATTTCCGCCGCCGATCGACAGCAGCGAGAGCGCGCCGAACATCGCCGCAATCTGAAGGTACGTGTTCACGCGGCGCTTTTCCGCGGCCACGCCCAGATCAGGCTCAGCGGTGCGACAATAGCGAGAACTATCGGAAGCGGCCACCGCAGGATGCCATTCAGGACGAAAGTCGCGGCGAAAAGCAGAATGGGGATCAGTCCGTTCAGGCACTTCTGCCCGGTCTTGATCGCCATCGCCAACGTCAGCGCCACGGCGGCCGCGGACGCGCCATGAAGAACGCTCTTCACCGCGGGCACCTCTTTGAAGCGGAAATATATGTACCCCATCACCAGGACGAAGACGACGGGCATCAGACACAGCCCGACCAGTGCCGCCGCCGCGCCCGGGATGCCACCCAACTTGGTCCCGACGAAGACCGCCATGTTCACCTGATTGGCGCCGGGCAGGATCCGGCACATCGTCAGGGCGCTGAGAAACTCCTCTTCACCCATCCAGTTCTTCTCGACCACCAGCACTTCCCGCGACCACGCCGACAGCCCGCCACCGAACGACGCGATGGCAATGTGATTGAACGTCCACGCGAGTTCGGCAAGCGAAACCTTCTCGTGCGGTGGCTCTGTCTCACTCATGCATGAGATCTTCGTCGTGCGGGAAGTCGTCCTCGTGATGGGTGGACGGATCGAGCGGATCCGGGGGATCGTAATGATGGGACAGGTCCCAGTCGGTCTCGAACACCTGCTTCAACCGCGTGATGATTTCAGGGTCGGTTATCGTGATGCCCAGTTCGCGACGCATGTCAAAAGCGCTGCGGTCGATATTCATCGAGCCAAGCAACGCACGTTCGTCATCGGCGATCAGCAACTTTGCGTGTACCCGCAAGTTCTTCTGCTTGTGCACCTTGACGCCGAACCGCCGCAATGTCCGCAACGACGCGAAGGTGTCGAGAATGTCCCATTCGCTGATGCCGTGCCGGCCACCGCACAGGACGTGCACCCTGACGCCGCGATCGGCGGCGGCGGCGATGTGGTCAAGAATGACTGCATCGACATATTTGGGATGCTGGATATCGAGCCGCTCCATCGCCGTATCGATGAACTGCGCCATGTGATAACGCGAATTCGAATTGCTCCAGAGCAGCCCTGCGTAGGTCGAACACGTCCAGTCGAGATGCTCCCAATCGGCTTCGAAAACCTCGGCTATCTGGGCGACTCGATGTGGCTGCTGCGTAATGATGCCGTAGTCGCGCGTCAGCGAGAAATACTTTTCGCAGAGATTAAAGGTCGCGACGAGTGCGGCCTTTCCGTCCACTACCATGGATTTCTCATGGGTCACGTAGAACTTGGGGTTGGCCCACTGGACATTTACCCCGGCCTTCTCGAAAGTCTCGAAAGTCTCGTCATTGGCACGGTCGCCGCCCGACCGTGCCGGGTTGAGCATGACGCGCACATCGACGCCTGCATTCTTGCGGTCGATGACCGCCTGTATGAAACTTTCCTCGGTGAACGTGAATTGCTTAATCAGAAGAGATTCTTCCGCGGATAGGATGAATTCGCGGACGGGTTGTAAGCCGTCATCGGGCTCTACAATCAGGCGGGGCGCAAATGGGAGCATAAGGACCGAATGGTAGCACCAGAACAATATCGTCGCTTTGCTTTCAAACGAATTTACGGCTTGCCGTGACGAGCGTGGCCGGGACCGGGGTGGCCGCACCCCGCGCCGCCCGCACGCGCCTCCGTCGGCCGCGGGGGTTTATCAGGCAAGATTGCGTGCATGGACGCTAGTGTCGCCTCGCCCAAGGTGCTCGTAGTGGACGATGACCCCGACGTCCTCGCGTCGCTCGAGCGTGGACTGCGGTTGTCCGGGTTCGACGTGTTCACCGCGGTCGACGGCGCCGAGGCGCTGCGCAGCGCCACCGAAACCAGGCCCGACGCGATCGTGCTCGACATCAACATGCCCGTGCTCGACGGCGTCAGCGTGGTCACCGCGCTGCGCGCGATGGACAACGATGTGCCGGTCTGTGTGCTGTCGGCCCGCAGTTCGGTGGACGACCGGGTCGCCGGGCTGGAGGCGGGCGCCGACGACTACCTGGTGAAGCCCTTCGTGTTGGCCGAGCTGGTGGCGCGGGTGCGCGCCCTGCTGCGTCGTCGCGGGTCGACGGCGACGTTCAGCTCGGAGACCATCCAGGTGGGGCCGCTGGAGGTGGACATCCCGGGCCGGCGCGCGCGCGTGAACGGCGTCGACGTCGACCTGACCAAGCGGGAGTTCGATCTGCTGGCCGTACTCGCCGAGCACAAGACGGCGGTGTTGTCGCGCGCGCAGTTACTGGAGCTGGTCTGGGGCTATGACTTCGCCGCCGACACCAACGTCGTCGATGTGTTCATCGGATACCTGCGCCGCAAGCTGGAGACTGGCGGCGCCCAACGGCTGTTGCATACCGTGCGTGGAGTGGGATTCGTCCTGCGTACCCAGTGAGTGTCATGAATCGGCTATCGCGCATTTTCCGCCGTACCCCGTCGCTCCGGACCCGGGTGGCGTTCGCGACGGCAATCGGCGCCGCGATCGTCGTGCTGATCGTCGGGACCATCGTCTGGATCGGCATCACCAACGACCGGCGCGAGCGGCTCGACCGCCGGCTGGACGAGGCCGCGGGTTTCGCAATCCCGTTCATCCCCCGCGGCCTGGGTGAGATCCCCCGATCGCCCAACGATCAGGACGCCGTGATCACGGTGCGCGGGAACGGTCAGGTGACGTCCAATTCGAACGTCACCCTGCCCAAGCTGGACGCCGGCTATGCCGACACCTACGTCAACGGGGTGCGATACCGGGTGCGCACGGTGGATATCCGCACACCCGAGGAGATGTCGGTAGCGGTCGGCGCGACGTACGACGCGACCATCGCCGAGACCAACAACCTGCACCGGCGGGTGATCCTCATCTGTCTGTTCGCGATCGGCGCGGCGGCGGTGCTGGGTTGGTTACTCGCGACGTTCGCGGTGCGGCCGTTCAAACACCTGGCGCAGCAGGCGCGCTCCGTCGACGCCGGCGACGAAGCGCCGGACGTCGAAATCCGCGGTGCGACAGAGGCGGTCGAGATCGCCGACGCCCTCAACGGCATGTTGCAGCGCATCTGGAAGGAGCAGGACCGCACCAAGTCGGCGCTCGAGTCCGCACGCGACTTCGCCACGGTGTCGTCGCACGAGCTGCGCACGCCGCTGACCGCGATGCGAACCAACCTCGAGGTGCTGGCGACGCTGGATCTGCCCGACGAACAGCGTAAGGAAGTGCTCCACGACGTGATCCGCACACAGTCGCGGATCGAGGCAACGCTGTCGGCGTTGGAACGGCTGGCTCAGGGCGAGCTGTCGACGTCCGACGACCACGTTCCCGTCGACATCACCGAGCTGCTCGACCGCGCCGCGCACGATGCGATGCGGATCTACCCGGAACTCGACGTGTCGTTGATGCCGTCGCCGTCGGTGATCATCCTCGGGCTGCCGGCCGGCCTGCGGCTCGCGGTCGACAACGCCATCGCCAACGCGGTCAAACACGGCGGAGCCACCCGCATCCAGCTGTCGGCGGTCAGCTCACGCGCCGGGGTGGAGATCGCCGTCGACGACAACGGCGTCGGCCTTCCCGAAGAGGAACGCAAGGTCGTGTTCGACCGGTTCTCCCGAGGCTCAACAGCGTCGCAATCCGGGTCTGGGCTGGGTTTGGCGTTGGTCGCCCAGCAGGCCGAGTTGCACGGCGGCACGGCGTCGTTGGAAGCCAGCCCGCTGGGCGGAGCGCGGCTGCTGCTGCGGCTGCCCGGACCCATGCCGCGGGCTGCGGACGGCCCGTCTTAACCGGTTACCGCGTCCCGAGCAGGTCGATGACGAAGATCAGCGTCTTGCCGGCCAGCCGATGCCCGGAGCCGGCGGGGCCATAGGCCTGTTCGGGCGGGATGGTGAGCTTTCGGCGGCCGCCGACCTTCATTCCGGGAATGCCCTCCTGCCAGCCCTGTATCAAGCCACGCAGCGGGAATTCGATCGGCTGCCCGCGGCGCACGGAGCTGTCGAATTCCTCGCCGGTGTCGTACTCGACACCGGTGTAATGCACCTCGACGGTGCCGCCGGGGACCGCCTCCGCCCCGTCGCCGACGACGATGTCTTCGATGACCAGCTCGGTGGGCGCCGGGCTGGACGGGAAGTCGATCTCGGGTTTGTCTGTCACCGTCACCACGCTAGCGGGCACACTGATGATGTGGCAGAGGACAACGACACCCGGACGCGGATCAACAAGCTGGTGGCCGAGGAGAAGGACCTGCGGGCAAAGCTGCAGCGGGGCGAGATCACCGGCGACGAGGAACATGCACGGCTGCGGACGGTCGAAACAGAGCTCGACCAGTGCTGGGACCTTTTGCGGCAGCGTCGCGCGCTGCGCGAGACCGGCGGTGACCCCAAGGATGCGCACGTGCGCTCGGCCGACGAGGTCGAGGGCTACCTGAACTGAGGGCCTACGACGCCGTCGTTGTCGGTGGCGGGCACAACGGTCTGGTCGCCGCCGCCTACCTGGGCCGCGCCGGCAAGCGGGTGCTGATACTGGAGCGCCTGGACCGGGTCGGCGGTGCGGCGGTCTCGGCGCGGCCGTTCGACGGCGTGGACGCCCGGTTGTCGCGCTACTCGTATCTGGTCAGTCTGTTCCCGCCGCGGATCGTCGACGAGCTGGACCTGTCGATTCGGCTGGCCCGGCGCCGCTATTCGTCCTATTCGCCCGACCCGCGGACCCGAGGTCACACCGGCCTGCTGATCGGCCCGCACAGTGGCATTGCTGAGGACTTCTACCGCCGCTGCGGTCTTTTCACCCGAGCGCTGTGGCCGACGATGACCGAGCCGCTGCCGACCCGCAGCCGGGCCCGGAAGCTGGTCGATGCCGACGCGTCCTGGCGGCTGATGGTCGAGGAACCGATCGGGCACGCGATCACCAGCGCGGTGTCAGACGATCTGGTGCGTGGCGTGATCGCCACGGACGCGCTGATCGGAACATTCGCCTCACTCGATGACGACTCACTGCGACAGAACGTCTGCTTCCTGTACCACCTGCTCGGCGGCGGCACCGGTGACTGGGACGTCCCGGTCGGCGGCATGGGCGCCGTCACCGACGCGCTGACGGCGGCAGCCCAGCGGCATGGCGTCGACATTGCGTGTGGCGCTGATGTCTTCGCGATTGCCCCCGACGGCGAGGTGCGCTACCGCGACGGGGATGTCGAGCGCAGTGTGCACGGGAGCGCCGTGCTGGCCGGTGTGACGCCGACGGTGCTGGCGTCGATGCTGGGCGAGGTGCCCCCGATGGCGGCGCCGGGGTGTCAGGTGAAGGTCAACCTCATGCTGCGGCGGCTGCCCCGACTGCGGGACACGAGCGTCACGGCGGAGCAGGCGTTCGGCGGTACGTTCCACATCAACGAAACGTTCAGCCAGCTCGAGGCCGCCTACACCCGGGCCGCCGGTGGCAAGGTTCCAGATCCGCTGCCGTGCGAGATCTACTGCCACTCGCTGACGGATCCAAGCATTCTGTCAGCGGACCTGGCAGCGTCGGGCGCCCAGACGCTGACCGTGTTCGGGCTGCACACACCGCACGGACTCGGCACGCGCGAGGCACTGACCGATGCGGTGCTGGCTTCGCTGAATTCGGTTCTGGCTGAACCGATCCAAGATATCCTGATGCCTGGCTGCATGGAGACGAAGACCACGATCGACTTGGAGGCGACGCTCGGCATGACCGCGGGCCACATCTTCCACGGTGGTCTCACCTGGCCGTTCGCCGAGGACGATGAGCCGCTCGACACGCCCGCCCGCCGGTGGGGCGTCGCCACCGCGCACGCGCGAATCCTGTTGTGCGGCTCAGGCTCTCGCCGGGGTGGCGGGGTGTCGGGCATCGGCGGCCACAATGCGGCGATGGCCCTCCTGGAGTCCGGTTCGGTTGCCGAGTCGTAGCAGCACGTCGCGCAGCGCCACGAGATCGTCGTCGCCCAGGCCGGCCAGTGCATCCGGCGCCGGGTCGTCGATCTCCTCGATAGCGGCCACGACGTCGCGGCCCGCGTCGGTTAACGAGACCAGCTTGCAACGCCTGTTGTCGGGGTTGATCGCGCGCACCACCAACCCGCGCGCCTCGAGATCGCCGACCGCCACCGTCGCCGCCGGCGCGTCGATGGTCGCGGCTTCGGCCACCTGCTTCACCGTCATCGGTGCGGAAGCCAACCGGCGAATGATCCGAATTCTGCTCCACGGCAGTCCTGTTCGTTCGACCACCGCTCTGCGCCAACTGTCCTTGTTGTCGAGCACCAGCGCCGACATCTGACGCCAGACCTGGTCGGCCAGCGGATTACGCGACACGAACGACCTCCCGGCCAGAGTCGGGCTCGGCGATGAGCGGCGCGACTCTCGCCGCGGACTTCAGCGCCCATGGGGACGTTGAGAAAATCGCCAGAACCGTGATCATCACGGCAAAACCGGCGCACACGAACCACAACGGGCGAGCCGATACCGCGAAGTCGACGTTCGCCGCGGCCAGTGCCGGGCCCGCCAGCGAACCACACAGCGCCACACCGATACTCACGCCGACCTGACGGCTCGTCGACGCGACCGCCGACGCTGCGCCGGCACGATCTGTCGGCATGCCGCTGACCGCCGCGGTGGTGACCGGCGCGTTGACCATCGCGAAACCGATCCCGAACACCGCGAACACCGCGACGAGCCGCCACACCGGTGTCGACTCGGTCAGCCCGGTCAGCAGCAACGTCGCCGCGGTCAACATGACCCCGGCGACGAGCAGCGACGGACGCCCCCCGAACCGACCGACGAGCCGACCGGATAGCGGCGAAAAGATCAGCGCCGCAACGGCAACGGGGAGATAGAGCAGCCCGGTGTGCACCGCGCTGAAGTGCCGCTCCCCCTGCAGGTACAGCGACACCATGAACAAGAACGCACCGTAGGATGCGGACGCGCAGACCGCGACGATCGTGGCCGACGAGAACGGGACACTGCGGAAGAACCGGAGATCGATGAACGGATCGTGGCGACGTGCCTCGAACCGGATGAACGCCGCCAACGCCGCGGCCGCGACGGCCAAAATGACCAACGTTTCAGGCGCCGTCCACCCCATCTCCGGGCCCTGGATCAGGGCGAACACGACACCGAACAAGAAGGTAACCCCGAGCGCCTGACCGATCGGGTCGACGTCGCGCATCGTGGCCGAGCGCGACTCCGGGACGAAGATCGCGGTAAGGATGACCGCGGCCGCGCAGATCGGCAGGTTGATCCAGAACACCGACCGCCAGCCGACATACTCGATCAACACGCCTCCAACCATCGGGCCAAGGGCCATCGAGATTCCGATGACGGCCCCCCACGCGCCGACGGCACGAGCGCGTTCCACCCGCCCAGTGAACACCTGCGTGATGATCGACATCGCCACCGGGTTCAGCATCGAACCGCCGATCGCCTGCACGAAGCGCGCGCCGATCAGCGTGTGGATATTCGGCGCAAGGCTGCACAACAGCGACCCCGCCGCGAAGATCGTCAAGCCGATCTGGAACACGCGCCGGCGGCCGAATCGGTCGGCGGTGGCCCCGGCCAACAGCAGCAGGGACGCCAGCACCAGCGTGTAGACGTCGATCACCCACTGCAGCTGCGCGGGTGATGCGCCCAGTTCGGTGCGGATCGCGGGGATCGCGACGTTCACGATCGTCGCGTCCATCGACACGATCAGCAGGCTCAGGCAACAGGACGCCAGGATGATCGCCTTGCGCCGGGGGCTGAGCGTGTTCACCTAACAATTGTGAAACTACAACTGTTGCGCTGGCAAGCAATGCCGACGTGAGTTGCGTCGCATCAGCAGGAAGTGGCGTTATCGCATGCGGCGAATGCCTACCGCGCGTCGATGGCCTTATAGTCGCGCTCGGTATATCCGGTGTAGACCTGCCGCGGCCGGCCGATCTTCGCGTTGGGGTCGTCGTGCATCTCCCGCCAGTGCGCAATCCACCCCGGCAGCCGGCCCAACGCGAACAATACGGTGAACATCCGCGTCGGGAATCCCATCGCCCGGTAGATCAGGCCCGTGTAGAAGTCGACGTTCGGATACAGCTTGCGCTCGATGAAGAACTCGTCGGTCAGCGCAACCTCTTCCAGCGCCTTGGCGATGGCGAGCAGCTCGTCGTCGCCGCCGAGCTTGCCGAGAATCTTGTCGGCCTGCTCTTTGACAATGCGCGCCCGCGGGTCGTAGTTCTTGTACACCCGGTGGCCGAAGCCCATCAGCTTGACGTTGTCTTCGCGGTTCTTCACCTTCTTGACGAAGTCGTGAACGTCGCTGCCCGAGGCGCGGATCTGCTCGAGCATCTCCAGCACCGCCTGGTTCGCGCCGCCGTGCAACGGGCCCCACAACGCGTTGATTCCGCCGGAGATCGAGGTGAACAGGTTGGCCTGCGACGACCCGACCAGCCGCACCGTCGACGTGGAGCAGTTCTGCTCGTGGTCGGCGTGCAAGATGAACAGCATGTCCAGCGCGCGCACGACCTCGGGATCCACCTCGTAGGGCTCGGCGGGAAAGCCGAACGTCATCCGCAGGAAGTTCTCCACCAGCGTCAGCGAGTTGTCGGGGTACAGGAACGGCTGGCCGACCGACTTCTTGTACGCGTACGCCGCGATCGTGGGCAACTTGGCGAGTAGCCGAATGGTGGACAGCTCCACCTGCTCGTCGTCGAACGGATCGAGCGAGTCCTGGTAGTAGGCCGACAACGCGTTGACTGCGCTGGACAGCACCGGCATCGGGTGCGCGTTACGCGGGAAGCCGTCGAAGAACCGTTTCAGATCCTCGTGCAACAGCGTGTGCCGCTGGATCTTATCGGTGAACGAGACCAACTGGTCGGTGGTGGGCAGCTCGCCGTAGATCAGCAGGTAGCTCACCTCGATGAACGTCGACTTCTCCGCGAGCTGCTCAATCGGGATTCCGCGGTAGCGCAGGATCCCGGCGTCACCGTCGATGTAGGTGATCGCGCTCTTCGTCGACGAGGTGTTGACGAAGCCGGGGTCGAACGTCGTGTAACCGGACTTCGCAAGAAGGTTGCCAAGGCCGATTCCGTCGGCGCCTTCGGTGGCGTGAGCGATCTGCATCTCGAGCTCGCCCGACGGGTATCGAAGGGTGGCGAACTCTTCAGCGCTGGATGAGTTATCGGCCACGGGTATCCCTTCTTCGCAGCTGAGGCTGATGGTGCCTAACAAACGGTAGCCGCATTCGCGGCGCCATGCCCGCGGGGGTGCGGAACCGGTCTCGCGGGCGGCCTAGCGCGGGCCCGTGCAGATATCGATGAACTGCTTGTAGGTGTCGTTGAGCAGCTCGACAAGGATGTCGATGTCCACTTGCTGCCAGTCCGTATCCGGGCCGAAGTCACCCGGCGCGGTCAGCAAGATCGCCGACCAGACAGCGGCCACCAACCGCAGCCTCCGGTCGTCGAGCTCGACACCCATCCGCTTGGCAAGCACCCGGGTGACCGAGTTCGGCCGGAACTCGCTGGCCGCCAGCCGCAGCGCGGGTGAGGAGTTCACGATCCGCGCGCTCGTCTTGAGGCGCTCGGTGGTGAAGCCGTCGGGCGGGGCCGCGCCGGTCGCCTTCACCATGTCGACGTGCGCGGCCAACAGCGCCTCAAGCTCGCTCAGGCCCGGTGGCTGGAGCTCCAGCTGCGCCGCGATCGCGTCGACCATGTCGTCGATCAGGGCGAGGATGACGGCGTCCTTGGTGGCGAAGTAGCGGCTGAACGTGCGCGGCGACACGTCGGCCACCGCGGCGATCTGGTCGACGGTCGTCTTCTCGAACCCCTGCTTCTCGCAGAGCTGGACCGCCGCGTCGATCAGCATCGAACGGGTGCGCTGCTTCTTGCGTTCACGCAAGCCCGGATTCACCGCCCCGATCACCTCCACCACGCTCAAGATCGTAACGCGCAGGCCCTGGCAGATTCTCTCCATCACCAGGCGGATCGGTGGCGGCGACCCGGTAGGAGACGAACGCCGGCACCGCCAGCGCCGCGATGAGCACCCCGACAACCACGAGCGCGCCACCGCCCGCCGCCGCGACAGTAGTGCCGACGACGGCCGCCGCGCCACCGTGGACCGCGTCGGCCAGCCGCGGACCGCCGGCGACCACGACGGTGAACACGCCCTGCAGCCGTCCCCGCACATCGTCGGATGCCGCCTGCTGCAGGATCGTCGACCGGAACGCCGCCGACACCATGTCCGCGGCCCCGCCCACCGCCAAGAACGCCAGCGCGGCCCACAACACGGGGCCTGCCCTTCCTCCCCCGCCAGCGGGAGGTGCCCCCAGCGCGACACCGCAGAGCAGACCGAACCCGACCATCGCCAGCCCCCAGACCACGATCGCGCCGACGACCACGAGGCCCTGGCGCCGGATCTGTGGCAGCCAGCCGGAGAACACCCCGCCGGCGACGGCGCCCGCCCCGATCGCTGCCGCCAGCAGCGCCATGATGGTGCCGCCCTCGACAGGTCCGCCGAAGCTCTGGTGGGCGATCTGCGGGAACAGCGCCCGAGGCATACCGAAGACCATCGCGATGAGGTCGACGACGAACGACATCAACACAACGGTGTGACCCGCGAGGTAGGAGAACCCGTCCCAGACCGCGCCGAACCCCCAGCGCGACGACCCGCCGGCGCCGGTGTCAGCGGCCGGCATCGGACTCAACCGCACGGTCGCCCAAATCGGCGCGGCGCAGGTGATCGCGTCGAGCAGGTACAGCGTGGACAGGTCCATCCAGCGCAGCAGCACCCCGGCCAGCAGCGGTCCGACGATCGCGCCGAACTGCATCACGGTCATGTTCAGCGAGTTGGCGGCGGGCAGTTGATCGCTGGGCAGCATCCGCGGAATCGCCGACGAGCGGGCCGGCGAGTTGATCGCGAAGAACGCCTGCTGCACGGAGAGCAGACACAGCACAACCCAGACGTTGTTCGCTGCCAGCGCCGCCTGCGCCCACAGCAACAGCGACGCCACCGCCAGCCCGCACGACGCGATGATGAGCAGGATGCGCCGATCCATCGCGTCGGCCCATGCGCCGCCCCACAGCCCAAACACGACCAGCGGCACCAGCGCGAACAGCCCGGACAAGCCGACGTACGCCGAATTGCGGGTGAGCGCGTAGACCTGCACCGGGACGGCGAAGATCGTCAGGTTCCCCCCGACGACGGTGACGACACCGGCCAGCCACAGCCGACGGAAGTCGCGGGTGCGCAGCGGCGTGATGTCAGCGAGTAGGCTCACCGCGGTCGCCGATGAGCCGCTTGCGCGAAGAGCACAGTCAGGGTTGCAGTCGCTCGACGCCGCGACTGTCGGATGTCGCCGCCCCGGCGGCTCCGCGCGTCACTCTGATCCTGTTGTGCAGCCTGTCCTCGCGACCCTGCCAGAATTCGACCACCTCGGGGCCGAGAAGGTAGCCGCCCCAATTCGGCGGCACGGGGACTTCGGGCCCGGCTTCGTCGGGCCCGGCTTCGTCGGGTCCCGGCTTCGTCGGGCCCGGCGAACCGTTCGGTGACCTTCGCGAGTTGCGCCAACAAGTCGGCCCGCGATCCGATCGGACGGGACTGCGCGGACGCCCACGCGCCCAATTGCGAACCGCGAGGGCGCTTGGACCAGTAGTCAGCGGTGACCTCCGCCGTGACCTTGCTCACAGGTCCGCGGACATGCACCTGCCGACCCAGCGCGAACCACGGAAACGTGGCTGACGCGTAGGGATTTGCGGCCAGTTCGACGCCCTTGGCGGAGTCGTAGTTCGTGAAGAACGTGATCCCGGTCTCGTCCACACTTTTGCACAACACCGACCGGCTCATCGGTCTTCCGTGCGCGTCGGCGGTGGCAAGCACCATCGCGTTCGGCTCTGCCAAGCCCGCGCGCTCAGCGTCGCCGATCCACCTGCGCAGCAAGACAACCCAGCCGTCGGCGAGCCAGTCAACATCCAGGTCGGGGCTGCCGTCCTTCTCCACCGATCCGTATTCCGCCCGCATCCTCGCCAAGTGCTCGTCGCCGGATTGCGCCACCGCAGCAACGGTACGCCCGAGGGTCATCGCGGTGGTTACCGACCGGTAGTAAGTGCCACGGCCAAGGGTGCGAGAATCAGCCCATGACAGCGGTGCCCGAGAATTTCGTCAGCGGACTGGAAGGCGTCGTGGCCTTCACCACGGAGATCGCCGAGCCGGACAAGGACGGCGGCGCGCTGCGGTATCGCGGGGTCGACATCGAGGAGCTGGTCGAGCAGCGGATCACCTTCGGCGACGTGTGGGGCCTACTGGTAGACGGCAAGTTCGGCCAGGGCCTGCGGCCCGCCGAGCCGTTCCCGCTGCCGATTCACACCGGGGATGTGCGAGTCGACGTGCAGGCCGGGCTGGCGATGCTGGCGCCGATCTGGGGCTATCAGCCGATCCTCGACATCGACGACCAAACGGCGCGCGACCAGTTAGCACGGGCATCGGTGATGGCCCTGTCATACGTCGCGCAGTCCGCCCGTGGTATTGAGCGACCCGCTGTTCCACAGCGCGAGATCGACCAATGCTCCACTGTCACAGAGCGTTTCATGAAGCGCTGGACGGGTGACCCCGATCCGAAGCAGGTCGAGGCCATCGACGCATACTGGGCGTCGGCCGCCGAGCACGGGATGAACGCGTCGACATTCACCGCGCGGGTGATCGCGTCGACGGGCGCCGACGTGGCTGCGGCGTTGTCGGGAGCGATCGGCGCGATGAGCGGGCCGCTGCACGGCGGCGCACCGGCCCGGGTGATCCCGATGATCGAGGAGGTCGAGCGCACCGACGACGCGCCGGGGTTGGTCAAGGGCATCCTGGACCGCAAAGAGAAGCTGATGGGCTTCGGCCACCGGGTGTATCGCGCGGAGGATCCGCGGGCCCGGGTGCTGCGGTCGGCCGCGAAGCGACTCGAGGCGCCGCGTTACGAGGTGGCCGCCGCGCTGGAGCAGGCGGCGCTCGCCGAATTGCGGGACCGGCGGCCCGACCGTGCGATCGAGACCAACGTGGAGTTCTGGGCCGCAGTGATACTCGACTTCGCGGGGGTGCCCGCCAAGATGATGCCTGCGATGTTCACCTGCGGGCGCACGGCCGGATGGTGCGCGCACATCCTCGAACAGAAGCGCCTCGGCAAGCTGGTGCGGCCTGCCGCGGTCTACGTCGGGCCGGCCCCGCGGTCCGTCGAGTCGGTAGAGGGCTGGTCGGAGGTCGCGCACGCACGGGTGTGATCCGGTTGAAAGGTGCCTGTTGCTCTTCGCGCAAGCGCTCATCGGTGCCTGTTGCTCTTCGCGCAAGCGCTCATCGGTCGTTCGCCTGTTTGTCAGTGCCCGGTGATTACATGACGGCGTAACGATGAATTCCCGGGCCGCGGCGGGTCGAAACGGATGACCCCGCCACGGGGCCGGCATCTACGACAAGGAGATTCTCAATGGCAATCGAAGTTACCCCCGCTGTGTTGCCCCACCTGACGGTCGACGACGCCGCAGCAGCCGTCGACTTCTATGTCAAGGCATTCAATGGCGTTGAGCTGGGCCGTGTTCCGGGCCCGGACGGAAAGAAGCTCATTCACGCGGCCGTGCAGATCAACGGCTCGACGGTGATGCTCGCCGACGATTTCCCCGAGATGAACGACGGCAAGTCCAGCAGCCCGACCGCACTCGGCGGCACGCCGGTGACCATTCACCTCGTCGTCACCGACGTCGACGCGAAGTTCCAGCGGGCGGTCGACGCCGGGGCAACCGTGGTGATGCCGGTCGACGATCAGTTCTGGGGCGACCGATACGGTGTGCTGCGTGACCCGTTCGGGCACCAGTGGTCGCTGGGCCAGCCGGTGCGGGAAGTCAGCCCGGAGGAGATCGAGCAGGCGGTGAACGCGTCCTGAGCGAGGGGTCCGACAAGAAGATCCTCTATATCGACCTCGACAACACGATGGTCGATTTCAAGCACCGCGTTGCGGGCCTGGATCCCATCGTGGCAGCCAAGTACGAGGGACGAATGGACGACGCCCCGGGCATCTTCGCGTTGATGCGCCCGATGCCCGGGGCCATCGACGCGTACCTGGAGTTGTCGGAGTTATTCGACACGTACCTGCTGTCGACCGCGCCGTGGCGCAACCCGTCGGCGTGGCAGCACAAGGTCGAATGGGTGCACGAGCACCTGGGTGCCGGCGACGACTCGCCGGCCTACAAGCGGCTGATCCTGACCCATCACAAGGATCTGAACAAGGGCGAGTTCCTGGTCGACGACCGGCCTAACAACGGCGCCGACACGTTCGACGGTGAGTGGATTCAGTTCGGATCACGCAAGTTTCGCAGTTGGCGAGCGGTGGTGAAGTACCTCAGGCCGAAGGCCTAGGCACGGTGTCCGCGAAGCAGCGATACTGCCGGCTCAGCGCTGAGTGAGTCGCAGCGCCGACAGCACGCCTCGTGGGCGTGGTGCGGCCACGTCCAGCATCTCGTCAACCGTCGCGAACTTGTCGCGAGGCCTGCCGTCGGCTTGGCCGCGTTCTATCTCGGCAGTGTCGATGGCGCGCCACCGTGCATGGTCGACGACTTCGGGCTGCCTGCCAGCCAGCAGCCTGTCCAACGCGTGCGGCCCGGCCACCGGGTCGGACAGCAGGCCGCGGTTGTAGTCGTCGACGAGCGCATTGACCGTTTCTTGAGAGCAGGACTTGTTGGTCCCGATGAAACCTGTCGGACCCCGCTTGATCCAGCCGGTGACGTATGAGCCGATGACCGGCGACCCGGTCTTCGGGTCCACGACGCGGCCGCCGCGATTGGGCACGACACCGGCGTCGTCGTCGAACGGCAAGCCGGGCACCAGGCGGCCGTGGTAGCCGATTGAGCTCAGCACCAGACCCGCGTCCACTTCCCGGAGCTCATCGGTGCCCGTGACGCTGAACTCGACCGCGGCGGCACGCTGGTCGCCGAGCACCCGCGACGGCGTCAGCCGGTATGCGAGCCGGATCACCGGTGCATCGTCGCGCTCGTCGTGGATGTCCAGCGAGGCAAGCAGTTCGAGCTTGTGCCGGGTCAGTGCGTCGGTGCACGCGGCAAGGTCGGCGCGAACAAGTTCGTGGTCGTCGGCGCTCAGCACGACTCGCGACGCGGCCGTAAGCCCGATCATCTCCGGCAGCGTGAACGCCGACTGCGCCGGCCCGCGACGGGCGGCGATGACAACCTCACGCACCTTGCTGTCGCGCAGCGCGGCCAGCGCGTGCCGCGATATGTCGGTGCCGGCCAGTCGCTTTGGGTCGGCGCTGAGGATCCGCGCGACGTCCAGTGCGACGTTGCCGTTGCCGATGATCACCACGCGCTCGTGGTCGAGCGGCACGGCCAGGTCGGTGTAGTCGGGGTGGGCGTTGATCCACGCGACGAGCTCGGTCGCAGTGGCTGTGCCCGCGATGCCGAAGCCCTCGATATCGAGGCGGCGGTCCGACGACGCGCCCACCGCGTAGACCACTGCATGATGGTGGGCCAGCAGCTCGTCATGCGAAAGATGCTGACCGACTTCCACATTGAGGTAGAACTCAAACCCGCGATGGCGTGCCATCCGGTCGAACAATCGTGTCACCCGCTTAGTGGTCTGGTGGTCGGGCGCCACGCCGGCGCGTACCAGCCCGTACGGGGTGGGCAGCTTCTCGAAGACATTCACGCGCACCCCGTGCTGCGTCAGTAGCTCTTCGGCGGCATACATCGCGGCCGGGCCGGAGCCCACGACAGCGACGCGCAACGGCCCGGAACCCCGTTGCCGAATCATCGGCGCGTCGATCACGGGTGCCAATTTCGATGTCGGCGGTAGCTTTTCGCCGACCGGGAGCTTCGGGTAGAACGAGGCGTTGATCTCGATGAACGGCAGCTGCTCGGTGGTCAGCTTGCTGTCCGGCGCGATCGCCCCCACCGGGCATGCCGACACACATGCGCCGCAGTCGACGCATGCCACCGGATCGATGTGCAGCATCTCGGCCGTGCCGAAACCCTGCTCGTCCGGTGTGGGATGAATGCAGTTCACCGGACAGGCGTAAACACAGGACCCGTCGCTACAGCAGGACTGGGTGATGATGTGCGGCATGGCGTCCTAGGCCGCGGTCACCGGGGTCGCGAGGTGCGTGCGCTGCGGCTCGCTTCGGTACCGCGACGGGCGCCCATCGATCTTGCAGATGCGCCACATCAGGCGCGCGAACGGGTTCATCAACCCGGTGTCGTGGCACAGCATGCGAACGTCGCCGAACATGTCGCGCCGCCACTGGCGCGACTGAGCAGAGTCGAAGAACAGTTCCTTGCGCACCGACTTCGGGATGTCGAACTCCTTGAAGAACGCCCGCGGCGGCACCACGATCGCTGAACAGCCCACCCGCATGATGATCGGCACGTGTAACGACAGCCAGAACTTGCTGCGCGGCCGCATACGCGGAACGCGCTTGCGCAGGTACTCGTGAGCGAACGAGATGTGACGGGCCTCTTCGGCGATGTGGATGGCCATCACCTTCTCCATGATCGGATGCAGTGACTTGCCCTCGCGCAGCACGTTCTTCTGGGTGTGGTCGATCGGCTCCTCGCCCGCGAGGACTCCGAAGAAGAACACGACCGGCAGCGGGCCGGCCGCCAACGGGACCACCGGCGACACCCACCGCAGCAGCCGCGGCATGCCGGGCACGTCCAATCCGATGCGGTTCACCATCTCCTGGAACATCATCGTGTGGTTGCACTCTTCGACGGACTCGTGCAGGCAGTAGCGGTACTCGGGTGATCCATTAGGCACCCAGAAGGTGTATTGCATCAGCCCGCGGATCAGGATGCTCTCGAAGTGCAGACCGACCTTCGCGACGTTCGCCTGGCGCCACATCCCGATCGCGATCTGCTTGTCGAGCGGCTGCGCCCGGTACCACGGATGACGGCCGAGTAGGTCGGTGGCCGGGAGCAACCAGCGGATGTCGTTGTCGGTGACCGCGAACTCCGGCGCATCCCAGTCGATGTCGGTGTACGGGTTGAAGTTACGGCGCACCGAACCCTCCGAGAGGGTGGCCAGCGTCTCGACGTATTCGTGGTCGTCGCTGACCTCCATGTTGCGCTTCCAGCGCTTGACAATGCGCGTCCGGGCCATGGGCGTCCGAGCCATTCGAACCCTCCTCTATGGGGTTTACATCGATGCGCTTCGTGTCCACGAACGGTACCGTAGGTCCCAGGTTTAATCCAGACCCTCACAAGCAGATGTGGCCGACGGGAAGTTGACGCCTGTTACGTGATCTGCGTCACTTTTCGACGCTCACTAATCTGGAAACCATGGCCCAATCCTCATCGGAAAAAACGACCCTGGCGATTCCCGACTCGATCAAGCCCAAGGACGGCCGGTTCGGATCGGGTCCGTCGAAAGTGCGCCCCGAACAACTGCAGGCCCTGGCCACCACGGCGGCGCCCCTGTTCGGTACGTCCCATCGGCAGGCGCCGGTCAAGAATCTGGTGGGCCGGGTTCGGTCGGGGCTGGCCGAACTGTTCTCGCTGCCGGACGGCTACGAGGTGGTGCTCGGCAACGGCGGCGCCACGGCGTTCTGGGACGCGGCCGCGTTCGGGCTGATCGACAAGCGCTCGCTGCATCTGGCGTTCGGCGAGTTCAGCGCGAAATTCGCCTCGGCGGTAAAGAAGAATCCGTTCATCGGCGACCCGATCATCGACAATGCCGAGCCGGGCACCGCGCCCGATCCGCGCTCGGATCCGTCGGTCGACGCGATCGCGTGGGCTCACAACGAGACCTCGACCGGCGTCGCCGTGCCGGTGCGCCGGCCCGCGGGATCCGAGAACGCGTTGATCGTCATCGACGCGACCTCAGGTGCCGGCGGCCTACCCGTCGATGTAACCCAGGCCGACGCGTATTACTTTGCGCCACAAAAGAATTTCGCCAGCGACGGCGGACTGTGGCTGGCGCTGATGAGCCCGGCCGCGCTGGACCGCGTCGAGTCGATCGCCGCGTCGGGCCGCTGGGTGCCCGACTTCCTCTCGCTGCCAATCGCCGTGGAGAACAGCCGCAAGGACCAGACGTACAACACCCCGGCGATCGGCACGCTGGTGCTGTTGGCCGAGCAGCTGGACTGGCTGCTGGCCAACGGCGGCCTCGACTGGGCCGTCAAGCGCACCGCCGACTCGTCGCAGCGGCTGTACTCGTGGGCCGAGGCATCGTCATACACGACGCCGTTCGTCACCGATCCCGGATTGCGGTCACAGGTGGTGGGCACCATCGACTTCGCCGACGAGGTGGACGCCAGCGCGGTCGCCAAGGTGCTGCGGGCAAATGGCATCGTCGACACCGAGCCGTACCGCAAACTCGGCCGCAACCAGTTGCGGGTGGCGATGTTCCCGGCCGTCGAACCCGACGACGTCAGCGCGCTCACCGAATGCGTCGACTGGGTGGTCGAGCGTCTCTAACCTCCGGGCGGCTTGCGCGGCTTGCGCGCCGGCGATGAGCGCCTTGCGCGAAGAGCATCGGCCAGCGTGTCAGCGCTGGATTCACCCGGCGCTGGTCTAAAGTTCGCAGCTGACGGGCTCGGCGCGGCGGCCCGGAGGAGGTCGGCATGCGGGAACTTACGGTAGTTGGCCTCGACGTCGACGGCAAACACATCATCTGCGAGAGCAAGAAGCCCGGCGAGCGGTTTCTGCTGCGCGCAGACGACCGGCTGCGTGCGGCCGTGCGGGGCGAAGCAGTCCGCAGCCGCCAAATTGAAACCGACATCGAGGTCGCAAGCGTGCTCAGTCCCAAGGAAATTCAAGCCCGCATCCGCGCGGGGGCTTCGGTCGAACAGGTCGCCGAATCGGCCGGAGGGGACATCACCCGGGTGGAGCGGTTCGCGCATCCGGTGCTGCTGGAGCGCTCGTGCGCGGCTGAGCTGGCAACCGCCGCGCACCCGGTGTTGGCCGACGGCCCCGCGGTTCATACCTTGCTTGAAACGGTGGCCACCGCGCTGGTAGCCCGCGGCCTCGATCATGACGCCACGATGTGGGACGCCTGGAAGAACGCCGACGGCCGTTGGACGGTGCAGCTGACGTGGCAGGTAGGCCTCTCGGAAAACGTCGCGCACTTCCGGTTCATGCCCGGCGCACACGGCGGCACGGCGACGGCGCTCGACGACGCCGCGAGCGAACTGATCGACCCGGACTTCGACAGGCCGCTGCGTCCCGTTGCACCCGTCGCGCAGCTGGATTTCGAGGACGAGCCGGTGCCCGACGAGTCGCAGGCCGAAGAACCTATGGTCACGGCGCGACCCCGGCCACGGCGCCACAGGCCGCCCGTGCCGGCGTGGGAAGACGTTCTGCTCGACGTGCGCTCGGGCGCGCGCCGCTGACTGTCGCGTCAGCCGATCTGATATCGGGTGCGTGTTTGTCAAAGCGGGATGAGGCGTCGGCCGCAACCGTCGTTGTGCCCGACGTCGAACGTTTACCAGAGCCGCCTCGAAGCCAAGCCGTTTCTAGGGCGACTACCTGCGGCTTAGGTTGACCAAGGGGTTATCCACAGCGGCTCCAGGTTGTGCCGGGGGTGTCGGTGGCGGTCTATATAATCGAATGTATGTTCGATACCCTGCCGCTGGACCCGGCGGCGTTTAGCGACGCCGACGACGCGGCGGTGGTGGCGGCCATCGAGGACTGGGCCCTCGTGGAGGCGGCCGCGGGTGCGCGACGGCTGGCCGCGATCGCCGAACTGGTCAGCCGGCGCTGCGACAAGCCCGACGAGCGGGCGCACTGGGCATGCGACTTCTGGGATTTCGCCGGCGCCGAAGTCGCCGCCGCCCTGGGCGTCAACCACAGCAAGGCATCCGGGCAGATGCAGCTGAGCCTGACCCTGCGCCACCGGCTGCCCAAGGTCGCGGCGCTGTTCATGGACGGCAAGGTCAGCTACCGGGTGGTGGCTGCCATCGCGTGGCAGACAGACCTGGTCGTCGACGACGAACCGTGCGTGCTCATCGACACCGCGCTGGCCGAGCGCGCAACCACCTGGGGACGGCTCTCGGACTACAAGCTGGCCCAGGCCATCGATGTCTGGGTCGATCTGTACGACCCCGGCGCGCTTCGGCGGATTCGCGACCGAGCCCGCACCCGAGACGTTGAGGTGGGCCACCGCGACGACAAGTCAGACACCACATCGGTGTGGGGCCGGCTGTATGCCACCGACGCCGCGGTGCTGGATCGCCGGCTGATGGAAATGGCCCATGGGGTATGTGACGACGATCCGCGCACCATCGCCCAGCGCCGCGCCGACGCCCTGGGTGCGCTTGCCGCCGGCGCGGATCGGCTCGCCTGCAGTTGTGGTAGCCCGCAATGTTCTTCCGGCGGCAATGACGGGCGGGCATCCCGTGTGGTCATCCACGTGGTCACCGAAACCTCGGCGCTGCACGCGCAGCCCGACCCACTGATGAACGGCCGCGACCGCGAACCCGAGCCGGAGTCCGACCGACCGGCCAAACCGCCCGCCGGTCTGATCCTTGGCGGCGGCATCGTCCCCACCCCGCTGCTGGCCGAACTGATCGGCTCCGGCGCCACGGTGCGGCAGGTCCGCCCACCCGGCGACACCCCCGAATCTGGGTATCGGCCCTCGGCTGCGCTGGAGGAATTCATCCGCGTGCGCGACCTCACCTGCCGCTTCCCCGGCTGCGAACAGTCCGCCGAATTCTGCGACATCGACCACACCATCGCCTACCCCGCCGGACCCACCCACGCCTCCAACCTCAAATGCCTATGCCGAAAACACCACCTACTCAAAACTTTCTGGGGTTGGCGCGACACCCAGCTGCCCGACGGCAGCGTGATCTGGAAATCACCGACCGGCAAGACATACAAAACCCGTCCCGGCAGCCGGATCTTCTTTCCCGCATGGAACACCACCACCGCCGAACTGCCACAACAATCGGTGCCGGTGGCTCAGGACAGCAACCGCGGCGTCATGATGCCCAAACGACAACGCACCCGCGCCACCGAGCGGACCCGGCGAATCCACGAAGAACGCGCACTCAACGACACCCACGTCGCCGAACGGAACCGACCACCACCGTTCTAGGCACCAAAGCAAAATTCACGCGCCGCGAGGGACGTACATGATCACGCCGACGCCGATGAGGCAGATGAGTGCGCCGGTGACGTCCCATCGGTCAGGACGAAACCCGTCCAACACCATTCCCCATAGGAGAGACCCGGCGACGAAGATGCCGCCATAGGCGGCCAGGATGCGCCCGAAGTGGGCATCGGGCTGCAAGGTGGCGACGAAGCCGTACACCCCCAGGACGATGACTCCAACACCCATCCAGAGCCATCCCCGATGTTCACGTACGCCCTGCCAGATCAGCCAAGCCCCGCCGATCTCGGCGACTGCGGCTAACACGAACAACAGGACTGAACGGATTACGGACATGGCGTCGACCCTACGAGGCCACTGGCCCGCTTCGGACATGTAGACCGGTGAACCTGTATCCCAGGCTGATTGCCGACGGCACAGTCATCTGGAAATCACCGACGGCAAGACCCCTGCCGCGACTGTCACCTGTGGCGCAGGAGCGCGGCCGCGGCGTCATGATGCCCACGCGACAACACACCCGCGCCGCCGAGCGGAACCGACCACCACCGTTTTGAGGCAGGTGGCCCGGGAAGACATTGGGGGATGTCTGATATGGGCCGCATTTTGTCAAGTGGGCAGGGTGAAGCGGCGGCCACAACCGTCGTTGCGGCCGCCGCTTCGGTGACCGGATGAATCCGCGAAAGTGTCGAGCGTGTCATATCGACGCGTGTCCACTCTGAAATGCGCGGGTTGGTACCGCATGACGGTTTTTTCGGATGGGAGTGGATCGCGGGTCTAGCGATCGAGCGTAAACAGCTGCGGTGCAACATATTTGCTCATAGACATCCTCGCGTGTCACTCCCAGACACTTACCGACACCAGCGGAAGCTCATCCGGACATATGTGGGGCGCGCTACTCGTCGAGTACGGCCAGCGACCAGCACCAGCCGGCGAGCTCACGGGCGATCGCCGCGTTGGCGACCACAGGGCATTTCTTGCGCGCATCGAAGCGCACCCACCGGGCGTGCAGGCGCGCATTGGCGGCTTGGCCACGTGCTCGTGCCGCCGGTGAGGCCGCGTCCCAGCGTCGGCGCAGATCCTGGCCGGGCCGATACCGTGCCCGGTGATGCCAGGCGGCCTCGACCAGCAGCCGGCGGGCATGGCTGTTGCCGGTTTTGGTGACCCCGCCCTGCACCCGGGTCGATCCCGAGGAATATTCGGTGGGCACCAAGCCGAGGTAGGCGCCGATGGAGCGGCCGCTAAGCCGTGTCCAGTCGCCGATTTCGGCGGCCAACCCGAACGCGGTCAGCGTGGAGACCCCGCGCAGGCAGCCCAGCCGCTTCACGATTGGGGTGAATATCGAATCGGCGGCTAGCACCTCGATCTCGCGGTCCAACCGATCGCGGCGATCCAGGGTGCTCAGCATCGCGTCAAAGGCGGCGTCGTAGGCCTGCTGCAGGCCCGGGGTGTCGAACCGCTGCGTGCGCAGCCAGAGTTCATGCTTTCCCGTCCAGGCTCTGCCGCCGTAATAGACAATCCCCTGACGCAGCAGCAATTTCGACACGCGGTGCCGTGCGGTCATCAAGTCACCGCGGCAATCCTCACGTGCACGCACCAAGTCACGGGCGGCTTCCTGCTCCACGCTAGGTATGGCCACTGCCACGATCTCACCCAGATGCAGCAGCCGCGCCAAATGCCGGGCGTCACGCGCGTCGGTCTTGACCCGATCTCCCGACGGGCGCTGCAGCTTCGACGGGGCGGCCACCACACACTCGATGCCCGCGTCGATCAGGTAACGAGCCAGCCCAAACCCGGTCGGGCCAGCCTCATAGACCACCACCGCCGGCGCGGGCAACGACCGGATCCAGTCACAAACCTCTTCGCGGCTCGGCGTCAGCCGCCGCTGAAAAACCTCGCCTGTCTCCCGATCCAATCCACACCCGACCACCGATCGTGCATGCACATCCAACCCGACACTCGTACGATGACGTTTCACTGGGGCCTCCTACATCTGTGGCTCTACCGGCCAGGACCTGATTCCTGTCGGCAACCCACGTTCACATGCAGTGAGGCCCCAGCCTCGTCATACCGTCTAGACCACGATCGCCAGCAGCGCCAACCAAGCGACGACAACCCCGATGCCGCCTCCGAGTACGAACCAGCGCAACACCGGAACGCCGCGCCATCCCCACAGCGTCGGCGCCAGCCCACCCACTGCGACGGCGTTCAGACCGACCGCAAGCAACGGATGCACGCGCGCCACCCCGAGGCTCAGCACCACTATCGCCGCGGCCGTCACGGCGGCGACGAACGCAGCGACCGTGAGCCCCGTCCCCCATGGCGTGCTGTCGTCGGTCACCGCGCGAGCCTAAACCGCTCATAGAACGCCAGTGCTGCCGCCGTCGCGACGTTCACCGAGTCGGTGCCCCGGGACATCGGTATCCGCACTCGCATGTCACTGGCGCGCATCGCAGTTTCCGTGAGGCCGGGGCCTTCGCCGCCCATGAGAACCGCGACCTTATCGTCACCCACCTGTGCCATCGCGTCGGCCAGCGTCGCAGCCGCCGGATCGGGCGTCATTGCGAGAAGCCGAAAGCCATTGTCGGATAACAGGTTCAGAGTGGCCGGCCATCCTTCGGCCCAGGCGTAGGGCACCAGCAGCGCATGCCCCATCGACACGCGCACGGCGCGGCGGTACAGCGGGTCGGCGCACCCCGGGCCGAACACCACCGCGTCGACCCCGAGACCCGCGGCATTGCGGAAGATCGAGCCGAGGTTCTCGTGATCGTTGACACCCTCCAGCACGGCGACGGTGCGAGCGCCGTCGATCACGTCGACAACCGCCTGCGCCGGCGGTCGCCGCGCCGCCGCCAGCACGCCGCGGTTGAGGTGAAACCCAATCACCCGCGCCATCACGTCGGCGTCCACCCGGTAGTACGGAACATCGACATCGGCGAGGTCTGCGCGAAGCTCACCCAGGCGCCGATCGTTGCCCATCAGTGCGAACGGGGTGAACCGTGACGCCAACATGCGCTGCACGACGAGGACGCCCTCCCCGATCACCAGCCCCTTGCCACTGGGCAGGTCGGGGCGACGGTCGACGCTGTTCAGGTCACGGAAGTCGTCGAGCCGTGCGTCACCCGATTCGGCGACGTCAATGACCTGACTCACGGGCGAACCCTACGACAGCTGCGTTTGCTCTTCGCGCATGCTCATGGGTCGCCTTCGGCTACGTTGATCCCGATGACAAACGAGCCGACCGACGGCGAGGAAACGGGCGCGGAGGACGAGGTGCAGATTCCGTCGCTGCCCGATGTTCTGCTCGATCCGCCACCCGTCATTGCGGCACTCACGTTGGCGTGGGTCGTCGCCGTCGTCCTGGCCTTCACCGTGCCGGCGCTTCAGACGTGGCGTCCCATCACGGTGGCGGGCCTAGGCCTTGCGGCGTTGGGCACGTCCGTGTTCTTGTGGCAACGTCACGCGGCCCGCCGCGGAGCGCGGGGCGCCCAGACGGGGCTGCGTTGAGTCCACCAATAATCACCCGAGAGTCCTAACTGAGGAGTCGTCAATGGCCGCGCCGCTTTTGCAAACCCACATCGACATCGATGCGCCCGTCGACAAGGTCTGGGAGTTGATCACCGACACTCGCCGGATGCCCGAGTGGAGTCCGCAGTGCCGGAAGATGAAGACGCTGGGACCGCTGCGCCAGGGCACCCGCACGCTGAACGTGAACCGACGCAAGCGGCTGTATTGGACCACCACCAGCACGATCACCGAGGTGATACCGCAGCGCAAGTTCGCGTTCCGGGTGAACACCAATAACACGATCTGGAGCTATGAGCTGGAGCCGACCGCGACCGGAACCCGCGTCGTCGAGTCGAGGCACGCGGAGAACGGTGTGAAGCCGGCGTCGAACTTCCTGGTTAACATGCTGTTCGGCGGCGTGCCCAGCTTCGAAGACGAACTCGTGGACGGCATGAACGCCTCGCTGGCGCGGATCAAGGCCGCTGCCGAAAACGCTTAATTCTGTCGGGATTCCAGCAGCTCGAGCACGCCGTCATCGTAGGGGTCGTAAAGGGGCGAGCCGCCGCCCACCGGCCCAGCCGTGTCGGAGTGCGCACCGCACCCGTATTCGGCGTCGACGACGTGACCGTCCGCGGACAGCTCGTTCGCGCAGACCCCGAACATCCCGCCGAGCGCGCCGGCGAGCGGAAGGTAGAACCCGCACTCGCGGCACACCCGCCGCGTGGACCGCGCCATCGGCGACTGCGGGCCGTACTCGCCGTCGTGCCAGCGCTGCGCCGCATCGTCTCGACCCCATTCGCTGAGCACCTGGCGCCGGCCAAGCCCGAGCTCCACCGCGATGTCGTCGACCGCCGGGTCCCCCGTGGCCGCATGGCCGGGTACCAGCCGCGGATCGTCGCGCTGCGGTGCAAGAAGGTCGCCGGGTCCGAGATCGCCGGGCCGGACCCGCTCCTCCCACGGCACCCACCCAGGCGCGACCAGCGCCGTCGGTCCCGGCACCAGCACGACTTCGCTGATCGTGGCCCGCTCCGCCCCCGGGTGCGCGGCGACGACGACGGCCCACTGCCATCCGCAGTAACCGGGCAAGTTGGCCAGGAAGCGGTGGGTGGCTGCGTTGGCGTCGTCGTAACCGACTCCGAGGTACTCGCCAACGGTGTCGCCGCTGTATTCGAGGATCGCCGCGCGCGCCTGCTCCACCGCGCTGTCCAGCACGGCGGTCACCGCCTCGGGCATCTCCTCCATCGCATCCCATAGTGCCCGACGCACGGACTCTCAGCCACACCGGCCAGCTACCCGACCCAGCGACAGCGAATAGTGGACAATCGACCCTGTGAGCGGACCCCGGCGTAACGCCCTGAGCGGTGATCCGGGAGGAGACCGCCGGTACTACCCGCCGCGTCCGCCGCCCGACACTGACAGCGAGCACCCGGGGATGGCGAACTACCCCACCCATGGTGTGCCGCACCGCAGGACGCCCCGGTCGTCCACGCCGAGCGCGAACCGCTATCTACCGCCGCTGGATGAGCAGCCCGGCCACGACCACCGGCCGCCGCCGCGCGACACGCGCCCGTCCGACGGCCAGAAACAGACGGTCGGACGGGCGGCCGCGATGCGCAGCCGGGAGATGGGCGTCCGGATGTACGGCCTGTTCCACCGGGCGGCCACCGCGGACGGGGCGGACAAGTCGGGCCTGACCGCGCTGACGTATCCGGTGATGGCCAACTTTGCCGTGGACGCCGCGATGGCCGTCGCGTTGGCCAACACATTGTTCTTCGCCGCCGCCTCGGCCGAAAGCAAAAGCAAAGTAGCGCTCTACCTGTTGATCACGATCGCGCCGTTCGCCGTGGTCGCGCCGCTTATCGGTCCGGCGCTGGACCGGCTGCAGCACGGCCGACGGGTCGCGCTGGCGACGTCGTTCGGGTTGCGCACCGTGTTGGCCATCGTGCTGATCGCCAACTACGACGGCGCCACCGGCAGCTTTCCGCCGTGGGTGCTGTATCCGTGTGCGCTGTTGATGATGGTGCTGTCCAAGTCGTTCAGCGTGTTGCGCAGTGCGGTCACTCCCAGGGTGATGCCCCCGACGATCGATCTGGTGCGGGTGAATTCCCGATTGACCGTCTTCGGGCTGATCGGCGGCACGATCATCGGCGGTGGTATCGCGGCCGCAGTCGAGTACGGGTTCACGAGGATGTTCCAGCTCCCCGGCGCGCTCTTCGTGGTCGTCGTGGTCACGATCGCCGGCGCGTATCTGTCGATGCAGATCCCGCGCTGGGTCGAGGTCACTACCGGTGAAGTGCCCGCCACGCTGACCTATCACGGCCGCAGTGGACCGCTGCGCCGAAATAAGCGGGGCGACAAGGGTTCTCGTGCGACAAAGGTAAGTAGTCCGCGACAGCCGTTGGGCCGCAACATCATCACCTCGCTATGGGGCAACGTCACCATCAAGATCATGGTCGGGTTCCTCTTCCTGTACCCGGCGTTCGTCGCCAAGCAGACGAGCCAGAGCGGGCTGCATCAGGTGGCGATGCTGGGCCTGATAGGTGCCGCGGCGACGGTCGGCAACTTCGCCGGCAATGGACTGAGCGCCCGACTGAGGCTTGGCCGACCGTCGGTGCTCGTCGTGCGCTGCGCGGTCATGGTGACTGCATCCGCACTTATCGCTGCGTTCTTCGGCGACCTGGCCGTCATGGCGATAGCCGCACTGATCACATCCGGCTGCAGCGCGGTGGGCAAGGCATCACTGGATGCCTGCCTGCAGGACGACCTGCCGGAGGCGTCGCGCGCGTCGGCATTCGGACGGTCGGAGTCGCTGCTGCAGCTCGGATGGGTGATTGGCGGCGCAACCGGAGTGCTGGTGTACACGGATCTGCGGGTGGGGTTCACCGCGGTTTCGTCGTTCTTGATCCTGGGCCTGGCGCAGACCATCGTGAGCTACCGCGGTGACTCGCTGATCCCCGGCTTCGGCGGCAACCGGCCGGTGGTTGCCGAGCAGGAGGGCAGGGCGCCCAACGGGGCGATGCTGAATTGACCCGCGTCATCACCGCGCTCGCGGGGGTCGTCGTGTTGTTTTGCGGCGTTGTCGGCGTCGGTATTTTGCTGGTGATCCGCGATCAACCCCCGCAGCGGCCGGATATCAGCGCATATTCGCTTGGGCATCTGGTTCGCGTGGGCCCGTACCGCTATTGCAACGTGGTGAACCTCGACGAATGTGAGAACAACCAGACCGTCGGTCTGCTGCCGGTCGACGACCGCAATCCGGTGCAGTTATCGGTGCCCACCGAGATCAGCCGCGCCCCGTGGTTGCTGCGGTCGTTCTACGACGACCCCCGCGACACGACGTTGGAAGTCTCGCGGCCGAATGCCAGACTGGCTGCCACAATTCCCACGGTCGGCTCCCACGGCGGACGGCTGAACCGCGTCGTAGTGCAACTGCTGACCCTCGTGAAGGACGAGCAGGGCGATGTGTTTCCCATGCCGCACGCCGAGTGGTCGGTGCGCATGGTGTGGTCCTAGGCGATCGGCGAGTGCCCGGGAGACACACGCTCGCCCTCGGCCGGTGGACCCGGTGGCGTTCCGTCCCCAAATGGTCTGCCGCCCAGCTTTTCTCGTCCATGCGGTGTCAGCCAGTTCGACAAGTCCGGGCCTTTCGGCACGATCCTGGTGGGATTGATATCGGCGTGGACGATGTAGTAGTGCTGTTTGATCTGGACGAAGTCGACGGTGTCCCCGAACCCCGGAGTCTGGAAAAGATCGCGGGCGTAGGCCCATAGCACGGGCATCTCGGCGAGCTTCTGCCGGTTGCATTTGAAGTGGCCATGGTAGACCGGGTCGAACCGCGCCAGCGTGGTGAACAGGCGCACGTCGGCCTCGGTGATCGTGTCGCCGACCAAATATCTTTGGCCGCTCAGCCTTTCGCAAACCCAGTCAAGTGCGGCGAATAGCCGGTCGTAAGCCCGGTCGTACGCCGCCTGCGACCCGGCGAACCCGCATCGGTACACGCCGTTGTTTATCTCGGTGTAGATGCGCTTTGCCACCTCGTCGATCTCCGCCCGGAGTGGCTCGGGGTACAGCTCGGGAGCGCCTTCGCGGTGATACTGCCGCCATTCCGTCGACAGATCGAGCGTCATCTGCCCGAAGTCGTTAGTGACGACCTGCCCGGTGGGCACATCCACGATCGCCGGGACCGTGATGCCCTTCGGGTAGTCCGGGAACCGGGCGAAGTATGCGTCGGCAAGCCGGGGGATCTTCAGCACCGGGTCGACGCCACCGGGATCCAGATCGAATGTCCAGCTGCGAACGTCGTGCACCGGGCCGCAAAACCCAATCGACAGAACAGGTTCCAGGCCGAGCAGCCGGCGCACAATGATCGCGCGGTTGGCCCACGGACAGGCCCGGGCGACGATCAGCCGATAGCGGCCCGGTTCGACCGGATAACCGTCACGCCCGTCCGCGGTGATACGGCTGGTGATGTAGTCGGTGTCGCGCGTGAACTCGCCGGCTTCGGCGACGTATGTGCCCACGTCTTCATGATGCCCGAACGCGTCAGGCGTCGAGCTCGTGGGCGACGGCCTTGACGACCTCGGAGACTCGCCGCGCGGTCTTGCGATCGGGGTAACGACCCTTGCGCAACTCCGGCTGCACCGCGCTCTCGAGCAGAGTGATCATGTCCTCGACCATGCCGTGCAACTCGTCGGGCGTGTGCTTGTGGTCGGGCGGACCGCTCTCGCGGCGCGTCCGCAACGGCGACGGCGGCGGGTCGATGAGCTTGAGGCTCAGCGCCTGGGGGCCGCGACGGCCCGACGCCACGCCGAACTCCACCCGCTGACCCGCCTTGAGCGCCTCGACCCCGGCGGGCAGCGCCGATGACCGGATGTAGACGTCCTCACCCTCCTCCTGGGACAGGAAGCCGAAGCCCTTTTCCGGGTCGTACCACTTCACCCTGCCGGTCGGCACTGGTATCACCTGCTTGTCTCGATGGTCGCTCGCAAAGAACGCGCCCCGCCATTCGCAGGACGCGATGGAGCGATCCTACTCGGCTCGCCCCCCGCCGAGCAGCCCTGTTTACTCGGATAGGCTGGGGAAACGGCAGGAGGAGCAATGCGCCTGATCCTGAACATCATCTGGTTGATCTTCGGCGGCCTGTGGCTGGCGCTGGGCTACCTGTTGGCGGCGCTGGTGTGCTTCATCCTGATCATCACGATCCCGTTCGGAATAGCCTCGCTGCGCATTGCGTCGTATGCACTGTGGCCCTTTGGACGGACGATCATCGATAAGCCCGGCGCGCGGCCCGGTGCATTGATCGGCAACATCATCTGGGTGATCCTGTTCGGCATCTGGCTGGCGATCGGTCATGTCGTGTCTGCGATCGCGATGGCCGTCACGATCATCGGTATCCCGCTGGCGCTGGCCAACCTCAAGCTGATCGGAGTCTCACTGTTCCCGTTGGGCAAGGAGATCGTCCCGGTCGACCACTCGAGGCTGCCCGCATGACGGCCACTTCGCTGGGCCTGCCGTCGGTGCTCCGCCGAGACGCCCCGATCGATGAGACCGTCCCTGTCGACGGACCGCTCATCGACCGGTACGGCCGGATCGCCAAGGATCTTCGGGTCTCGCTGACGGACCGGTGCAACTTGCGGTGCACCTACTGCATGCCGGCCGACGGACTCGACTGGCTTCCTGCCGAGCAGCTGCTGCGCCCCGACGAGCTGATCCGCCTGCTGCGTCTGGGTGTCTCCCGCCTCGGGATCACCAGCGTGCGGTTCACCGGCGGCGAGCCGTTGGTGTCCAAGAATCTCGAACAGGTCATCGCGGCGACGGCGCGGCTGCGGCCCCGGCCCGAGATCGCCCTCACCACGAACGGCATCGGCCTGGCCCGCCGCGCGGACCGGCTGGCCGCCGCGGGGCTGGACCGCATCAACATCTCCCTCGACACCGTCGACGCGGCGCGGTTCGCTGCGATCACGCGTCGCGACCGGCTCAACGATGTGCTCGACGGGCTGACCGCGGCACGTGCCGCGGGCCTCGATCCGGTCAAGGTCAACGCGGTTCTCGACCCGGCGACCGGCCGCGACGACGCCGTCGAGCTGCTGCGGTTCTGCCTCGACCACGGGTATCAGCTGCGCATCATCGAGCAGATGCCATTGGATGCCGAGCATCGGTGGAAGCGCGGCGAGGCACTCACCGCCGACGACGTGCTGGCGGCGCTGCGGCGCCACTTCACGCTGCAGCCCGACGTGACGCCGCGTGGCTCCGCTCCCGCCGAGTTGTGGCTGGTGGACGGTGGGCCGGCGACCGTTGGTGTGATCGCGTCGGTATCGCACGCGTTCTGCTCGGCGTGCGACCGAACCCGGTTGACCGCCGACGGGCAGGTTCGCAACTGCCTGTTCGCGACGCACGAGACGGACCTGCGCGGGCCCCTACGCAGTGGGGCCGACGACAGCGCGATCGAGGCTGCGTGGCGGGCGGCGATGTGGGCTAAAGCTGCCGGACACGGGATCAACGACCCGAGCTTCGTGCAGCCGGACCGGCCGATGAGCGCGATCGGCGGCTGAGGATGGCCAGCGATGAGCGCTTGCAGGTGACGGTGCGCTACTTCGGTGCCGCCCGTGGCGCCGCAGGCGTCGAATCCGAGGCCGTGACGTCGGACGCCGACACCAGCCTCGCCGAGCTGGCACAACAGCTCGCCGCGCGAAACGGACGCCTCGCCGCGGTGTTGGCGCGGTGTTCGTATCTGTGCGACGGCGTCGCGGTACGAGACACGGCCGCGCGAGTGCAGACCGGGCAGACCATCGACGTGCTTCCACCCTTCGCCGGTGGATGAGCGTGATTTGCGTCACATAACGAATTGGTCACAGCCAGGACTCGGGGCGGTGTAGGCCCATTCGACCTGCAGGAACGCCTCGCCTTCTAGGGGTTTTCCATTTTGTCTGTGGCCGAAACGCCGCAACTCCCAAAAGGTGACGAAAATGGCTCAAACCGTTACGGTCATCCGCAAGCCAGCCCACCCCAATGCGGTTGGCCCTCCTTTCCTTTCGCGCCGATCTCCATCCGGGAGGGAAGGACAACGACGACACCGCGGATGGAGGCGGGGGACCCACCGGTCCACCGATATCGGACCAGGAACCGCACGCGGTTCCTTGGGGTGAAGCCGGAGTCGCATCCACCCGGGTGCGGAACCGGCCGGGCGGCCTCTCTTGCCCGAACCCGACAGCTGACCTCGCAGGCGCATGCAGAGAGGACAGATCCGGCACATGAGTGGACGGCATCGCAAGCCCACCCAATCAGGTATCAACGTCGCGAAAGTCGCCTTCACCGGCGCAGTCATCGGAGGCAGCGGCCTGGCCATGAGCGCTCAGGCGGCAGCGGCCACCGACGGCGAATGGGACCGAGTGGCCCATTGCGAATCCGGCAACAACTGGGGGATCAACACCGGCAACGGCTATCAGGGCGGGCTGCAGTTCTCGCCCAGCACCTGGAGATCCGCCGGCGGCGCCGACTTCGCCCCTGCCGCCAACATGGCCTCCAGGGACGAGCAGATCGCTGTCGCAGAGCGGGTGTTGGCCCGACAGGGCCGCGGCGCGTGGCCGGTGTGCGGCACCGGGCTGTCATCCGCCACACCCCGCAACATTGCGCCGCCCGCGGCCGACGCCGCGCCGGTCGATGACGCTGCACTCAACGGCGATGCACCGGCGCCACTCGATGCCCCGCCGCCCGCGGTGGACGGGCCGGTCGTCGAGGACGTCGCGTTGTCCGCACCCGAGGCACCTCCGGCACCGGCCGACGCCGTCGTGATCGACGCGGCCGGACCTGTCGATGACTTAGCCCCCGAGCCCCCGGCAGTCGGCCAGTCGGGCGTCATCGAGCAGACCGCCCTCGAGGTTCCGCTGGCGCCTGCGCCGGCCGACCCGGGTGTTCAGCACCTGATCAGCCAGGACAGCGTGCCGGGGCCGGACGCGAACACGGGGTACGTGCAGAACCTGCTGACGGCGATCCGCAGCCAGGACATCACGCTCAACGACGCGATCCTCGGGCTCGACCAGAACGCGAAGCCGCTGACGGCCACCTAGCCGGCAGCGCTCACGCGGATCCCACCCACTCGTCGGATCCGTCGGAGAAAAACTGGTGCTTCCACACCGGTAGCCGCGCCTTGATGGCGTCGACAAGCTTGGCGCACGTTTCGAACGCCGCGGCGCGGTGGTCGGCGGCCACCGCCGCCACGAGCGCCGCGTCACCCACGCTCAGCGTCCCGATCCGGTGGCTTGCGGCAAGCGCGCGCACGCCGCGGGCCTCTCGAGCGACGTCGGCCAGAACCTCGGCGAGCGTGTCCTGGGCGCTCGGGTGAGCCGAGTACTCGAGGCGGATCACCGAACGCCCGCCGTCATGATCGCGGATCACCCCGGCGAAGCCGACCACGGCGCCGGCGGCTTGTTCTGCCACCAGGGCTTCGAGCTCGGCCAGATCGACGGACCGTTCGGTGAGCTCCGCACGAAGGACCCGCGTCACCTGTTGTGGTCCTTTCCTCGCAGCTGGTCAAGGGCATGGTCGAGCACGTCGGCCAACACCGCGAGCCCGTCGGAGACACCACCCGGTGAGCCGGGCAGGTTGATCACCAGTGTCCGGCCGGCGACCCCGCAGATGCCGCGGGACAGCACCGCTGTCGGCACCTTCGGCAGCCCCGAGCGCCGGATCGCGTCGGCGAGCCCGGGAATCTCGTAGTCGAGCACACCCGCGGTCGCTTCCGGCGTGGAGTCGGTTGGCGAGATACCGGTACCGCCGGAGGTGATGACGACGTCGGGAGATTCCGCGATTGCGGCCCGCAACGCGTCGGCCACCGCGGTGCCGTCGGCGACCACGACGGGCGCCGGCACGGAAAAACCGGACCGGCCCAGCCAGTCGACGATGATCGGACCGCAGCGATCCTC
This sequence comes from uncultured Actinomycetota bacterium, assembly GCA_963828065.1. GTDB lineage: Bacteria > Actinomycetota > Actinomycetes > Mycobacteriales > Mycobacteriaceae > Mycobacterium. Next base: position 154,633 of record CAWHDL010000006.1, read on the forward strand.
GTATTGCCCGGCCGCCGCACGAGTCGACGCGATCAGAACCCGGGCGGTGCGGGCCGTCATCTGGCCCAGCTGCCGCTGCGGCCGCCGTCCTTGCGCAGCACTCGAACGTTGTCGATGCGCGCGGCCTTGTCGACGGCCTTGACCATGTCATAAAGCGTCAGCGCCGCCACGCTGACCGCCGTCAGGGCTTCCATCTCGACGCCGGTGCGGTCGGTGCTGCGCACCGTCGCGGTGATCTCGACGGCGGACCCGCCGATCTCGAAGTCGACATCGACACCGGTGAGCGCGAGCTGATGGCACAGCGGGATGAGTTCGCTGGTCCGCTTGGCGGCCTGGATGCCTGCCACGCGCGCGGTGGCCAGCGCATCGCCCTTGGGAAGGCCGCCCGCGGAGATCAGTGCCACCACCTCCGGCGTCGTCACCAGCGCCCCGGCCGCGACCGCGGTGCGCTTGGTCACCGCCTTCGCGGTGACGTCGACCATGTGGGCCGCGCCGTGCTCGTCGAGGTGGGAGAGCCGACCGGGGTCAGACGTCACGATCTACTTGTTGACCACCGTGATCGGATGGGTGTACGGGAGATCTTCGGCGGGCACCGGGAAGGCGATGTCCCCGAACGGCGACAACGCTCCGGTGCGATCGGCGGCAAGCTCACTGATGGGGTGGTCGTCCTCGGCGTCAGACACCGGCCAGCCGTTGTCGACGTATCGGCTCTTCTGCGATCTGTTGTCAGCCACGCGCCCATTCTGACAGGCGCCACGGCCCGCCGCGATACTGACCGGCTGCTTTACGCTGGTCAGCAATGACAGAGAACACCCGCGTCCCGCTGGGTGCCTGGCTGGCTGACCTGCCCGACGAGAGGCTGGTCCGGCTGCTGGAGCTGCGGCCTGACCTCACGCAACCACCGCCCGGCAGCATCGCTGCGCTGGCGGCCCGGGCCCAGGCACGCCAGTCGATCAAGGCAGCCAGCGACGACCTCGACTTTCTGGCGCTGACGGTGCTGGACGGGCTGCTGGTGCTGCACGCCGACACGACCGGGGTGCCGCCCGCGAAGCTGGCCTCCCTCATCGGCGACCGCGTGCCGGAGGGCGCGCTGACGGCCACGCTGGACGCGCTGCAAGAAAGGGCCCTGGTGTGGGGCGACGCGTCGCTTCGGGTGGTCGCCGAAGCGCCAGCGGCTCTGCCGTGGTACCCCGGACAGGTCACGCTCGAGGACACCGAGCGCACCGTCGAGGAGATCACCGCGGAGATCGATGCGCTGGACGACGCGCAGCGCCAACTCCTCGACCGGCTGCTGTCCGGCTCGCCGGTCGGCCGGACCCGCGACGCCGCGCCCGGCACACCGCCCGACCGACCCGTGCAGCGGCTGCTCGCCGCAGGGCTGTTACGGCAGGTGGACGAGGAGACCGTGATCCTGCCGCGCGTGGTGGCCCAGGTGCTGCGCGGCGAGGAACCGGGGCCGGTCCTGGCAGAGCCGGCGCCCGCGAGGTCGACAACCACGGCCGCCGATGTCGACGCGGCCGCGGCCGGCGCCGTGGTCGACTTGCTTCGCGAGACGGAACTGATCATCGAAATCCTCGGTGCCGCACCGGTTCCCGAGCTGCGCAGCGGCGGGCTGGGGGTCCGCGAAGTCAAAAGGCTGACCAAGCTGACGGGCATTGACGAGCAGCGGCTGAGCCTGCTCCTGGAAATAAGCGCCGCGGCGGGGCTGATCTCTTCGGGTATTCCCCGGCCCGAGCCGCTCGACGGCGACGGGCCGTACTGGGCGCCGACCGTGCAGGCCGACCGGTTCAATGATTCGCCGGCCGCCGAACGTTGGCATCTGCTCGCGACCACCTGGCTTGAGCTGCCGTCGCGCCCGGGGCTGGCGGGCCGACGCGGGCCGGACAACAAGCCCATCGCCGCGCTGTCGGATGCGTTGTTCTCCACCGCGGCGCCGCTCGACCGCCGGCTGCTCCTCGGCCTCTTGGCCCGGTTGCCGGTCGGGTCCGGGCTCGACGCGGCGGAGGCGTCGCGAATGTTGTTGTGGGGACGTCCGCGCTGGTCACCGCGGCTGCAGCCGGGGCCGGTCGCCGATCTCATCGACGAGGCGACGGCACTGGGCCTGGTCGGCCGCGCCGCGCTCAGCACCCCGGCGCGGGCACTGATGACCGGTGCCGCCGACCACGCGGCCGTCGCCGCGATGAACCGGATCCTTCCCGAGCCGATCGACCACTTCCTGTTGCAGGCGGATCTGACGGTCGTGGTGCCCGGGCCGCTCAACCGTGAGCTGGCTGACCAGCTGGCCGAGGTGGCCAACGTGGAATCCGCGGGCGCCGCCATGGTGTACAGGATCAGCGAGGCGTCGATTCGGCGCGCGCTCGACACCGGTCGCGCGGCGAGCGCGTTGCACACGTTCTTCGAGCAGCACTCGAAAACGCCTGTGCCTCAGGGTCTTACATATCTGATCAACGACGTGGCCCGTCGGCACGGCCAGCTGCGGGTGGGAATCGCCGCGTCGTTCGTGCGCTGCGACGACACCGCACTACTGGCGCAGGTGGCTGCGGCGCCGCTCGCCGAAGCGCTGCAGCTGCGGCTGCTCGCGCCGACGGTCGCGGTGGCCCAGGCCCCGATCGCCGACGTGATCGGCGCGCTGCGCGATGCGGGCTTCGCCCCTGCCGCCGAGGATGCGACCGGCGCGATCGTCGACCTTCGGCCGCGCGGGGCTCGGGTGACCGACGTACCGCACCGCCGGGTGTACCGGGGCAATTCCCCGCCGACCACCCAGACGCTCGAGGCGATCGTCGGTCTGCTGCGCAGGGTCGCGGCCACCCCGCCCGCGATGCGTGTCGATCCCAACACGGCGGTGTTGCTGTTGCAGCAGGCGGTACGCGATCAGGCTTCGGTGGTGATGGGGTACGTCGACCCGGCGGGCGTGGCGACTCAGCGGGTGGTGGCGCCGGTCAGCGTGCGCGGTGGGCAGTTGGTGGCCTTCGATCCCGCATCAGGACGGATGCGGGACTTCGCGGTTCATCGCGTGACATCAGTAGTGTCGGTCGACAGCGATTAATGGCGGGATAATGGTCCAGATGACCGACGGCCCCCTGATCGTGCAGTCCGACAAGACGGTGCTGCTCGAGGTCGACCATGAGCTCGCCAGCGACGCGCGGGCTGCGATCGCGCCGTTCGCGGAGCTCGAGCGGGCGCCGGAGCACATACACACCTACCGGATCACTCCGCTGGCGCTGTGGAACGCGCGCGCCGCCGGGCACGACGCCGAGCAGGTCGTCGACGCATTGGTCACCTACTCCCGCTACGCGGTACCGCAGGCGCTGCTCGTCGACATCGTCGACACCATGGCCCGATACGGGCGGCTACAGCTGGTGAAGGACCCCGCGCATGGCCTGACGCTGGTGAGTTTGGACCGCGCGGTTCTGGAAGAAGTGTTGCGGAACAAGAAGATCACGCCGATGCTCGGCGCCCGCATCGACGAGGACACGGTCCTCGTGCATCCCAGCGAACGCGGGCACATCAAGCAGATACTGCTGAAGATCGGTTGGCCCGCCGAGGATCTCGCGGGTTATGTCGACGGCGAGGCGCATGCGATCAGCCTGCGGCAGGACGGCTGGCATCTGCGGGACTACCAGGAGATGGCCGCCGAGTCGTTCTGGGCGGGCGGCTCCGGCGTGGTGGTGCTCCCGTGCGGTGCGGGCAAGACGTTGGTGGGCGCGGCGGCGATGGCGAAGGCCGGCGCCACCACGCTGATCCTGGTGACCAGCACGGTGGCCGTCAGGCAGTGGAAGCGTGAGCTGATCGCGCGAACGTCGTTGACCGACGAGGAGATCGGCGAATATTCCGGCGAGCGCAAGGAGATTCGGCCCGTCACCATCGCGACGTATCAGGTGATGACCCGTCGTACCAAGGGCGCCTACCGGCACCTGGAGCTGTTCGACAGCCGCGACTGGGGCTTGATCATCTACGACGAGGTGCACCTGCTTCCGGCGCCGGTGTTCCGGATGACCGCCGATCTGCAGTCGCGACGGCGACTCGGCCTGACGGCGACCCTGATCCGTGAGGACGGCCGCGAGGGCGACGTGTTCTCGCTGATCGGCCCGAAGCGATACGACGCGCCGTGGAAAGACATTGAGGCGCAGGGCTGGATCGCTCCCGCCGAGTGTATCGAGGTGCGGGTGACGCTCACCGACAACGAGCGGATGCTGTACGCCATCGCCGAACCCGACGAACGCTACCGGCTCTGCTCAACGGCCCACTCTAAGATCGCGGTGGTCAAGTCGATTCTCGACAAGCATCCCGATGGCCAGCGATTGGTCATCGGCGCCTACCTCGACCAGCTGGATGAGTTGGGCGTGGAACTCGACGCACCCGTCATTCAGGGGTCGACGAAGACGGCCGAGCGCGAGGCGCTGTTCGACGCGTTCCGGCGTGGTGAGGTGTCCACCCTGGTGGTGTCCAAAGTGGCCAACTTCTCCATCGACCTGCCGGAAGCGTCCGTGGCCGTGCAGGTTTCAGGCACGTTCGGGTCGCGCCAGGAGGAGGCGCAGCGGCTGGGCCGGCTGTTGCGGCCAAAGGCCGGCGGCGGGGGCGCGTTCTTCTACTCGGTGGTCGCGCGAGACACCCTGGACGCCGAGTACGCCGCTCACCGGCAGCGGTTCCTGGCAGAGCAGGGCTACGGGTATGTCATCCGCGACGCGGATGATCTGCTCGGCCCGGCCATCTAGTCCGGCGGCCTGTTCAGCCAGTCCCTGAGCCTGAAGAGCGCATCGGCCACGATGCCGATACCGAGGAGTATCAGCACCACGACTATGGCGGTGGTCACTTGCTTGATCCTCTCAGGACAGCGCCGGAATCACTTCCCTCTCGAACAACTCAATGCCCGAGCGGTCGTAGGCTGCCTCCGGGAAATAGCAGATCGCGTACTGGCAGCCGAGATCGCGCATGTGCGTTAGCTTCTCGACGACCTGTTCCGACGTGCCTGTGGCGGCTTCCGTCGCGGTCGCGGCGATCATCGCGTCGGCGCCCTGTTCACCGACGAACTCGACGAAGCGGTCACGGATCCGGCCCAGCCGTTCCTTCACGTCGGCGTCCGAATCACCCACGACAGCAGTGAAGTTGGCTGACCGCACGATCGCGTCGAAGTCCGTACCGACGTCGCGGCAGTGCTGAGCAAGAATCTCCGACTTCCTCTTGAATTCTGCGGGCTCGGGCGTGTAGTTCGTATACTGGGCGTATTTCGCGGCGATGCGCAGGGTCTTGCGCTCGCCGCCACCGGCGATCCAGAGCGGAATGCCATTCGGCTGCAGCGGCTTCGGCGCTACGATCGCGCCGTCGGCCTGGTAGTGCTCACCCGAGAAGGTGACCACGCCGTCGCGCCAGGCGTCACGCATGATCTGCACGCCCTCGTCGAGCCTGGCCAACCGAACGCCGGCTGACGGGAAGCCGTAACCGTAGGCACGCCACTCGTGTTCGTACCACCCGGCCCCGATACCCATCTGCACCCGGCCCCCGGAAATCACGTCGACGGTGGCGGCGACCTTCGACAGGTAGACGGGATTGCGATAGCTCATCGCGGTGCACATCTGGCCGAGCTTGATCCGCGACGTGGACGCCGCATAGGCGGCCATCAAGCTCCACGCTTCGTGGGTGGCCTCGGCGGTCGGCACCGGCACGGTGTGGAAGTGGTCGTAAACCCACAGCGAGTCCCAGGCACCGTTGTCGGCGTAGGAGGCGAGCTCACGCATCACGTGCCACTGCCGCTCGGGCGCGATGCCTACCAGATCGAGGCGCCAGCCCTGCGGAATGAACAGTCCAAAGTCCATAGCTCGCACTGTAAAGCATGTCGAACAACTCTGTCTGAGTTGGCGCGACACCGCCGTTCCCGGGCGTCGTCGGTTCAGGCCGCGGGTGCGGTGTGAACGTCGGTTCCCGCGTCTTTCGGGCTGGTTTCACCGGCACACGTGGGGTGCTGGTCAGCGCCGTCCCGTCGGCGGGCGTTGGTGGCCCGGCCCCGTTGCTTGGGGGTCCGGGAATCCAGGTTTGGATCGTGGTGTTTCTGGCCCCAGCGGGCCAGGTTGACCGCAGCATTCAGGTCGCGGTCAACCGAATGGCCGCAGCCGCACGTGAATACTCGGTCGGCGAGCGTTAGATCGCTGTGGATGGCACCACACGCTGGGCACAGCTTGCTTGACGGGAACCACCGATCGGCGATCAGGATCGTGCCGCCGCGCCAGGCCTGCTTGTAGCCCAGCAGCCGGGCGAACTCCGCCCAGCCCGCATCCGAGATCGCGCGGGCCAGACGATGGTTGGCCAACATTCCGGACACATTCAGGTTCTCGATGACGAGCCGGTCGTGGGTCTTGACCAGCGCGTTGGATACCTGGTGCAGGAAATGGCGGCGGACGTTCGCGATGTGATGGTGGTGACGGGCCAGTTTGACTGCCGCGTCACGTCGGTTGCGGGATCCTTTCTTTTTGCGCGACAACGATTTCGCCAGCCGCTGTTGGCGTTTCATCCCGGCGGCCAGCGCTTTGGGTGCATCGGTGATACGGGCGACCTCGCGGCCATCGGCGGTGGCGGCGACCACAAACGCCGATAAGCCGCGGTCGACACCGACCCAGCGACCGCCATCGTCCGCCGGATCACGCGAGGGGTGCTGGTGCGCGGGGTGCAGGTCGGCGGCCTGCACATTCAGCGACACCCACCACCGTCCCCCGTGATGGGAGACGGTGGCGAACAGGATCTTCGCACGGTTCTTGGCGACCATGCGCCGTAACCGGCGGGTGTCATCGTGCACCCCGATCTGCCCGATGCCGGGCAGGGTGACCGAACGGGGCCGGTTGTTGCCGCCGACCCGGATCGCCGGCGAGCGGCCCTTATGCTGCTTGTTGCGCAGCCGAAACGACGGCAGGGCGCGGCTCTTCGTCTTGAATCTGGGGAAGCCCACCCGCTTTCCCTTGCGCCTACCGCAGCGCGAGTCCGACCAGGCTTTCAACCCTTTGCCCAGATCGACGGCGGCCTCCTCGAACACCTGCTGGCACACCTCGGTCCGCCACCCCAGCCCGGTCACCACCGTCGCAACCTCACCGGTCGTGCCCACGGCGAAAACTCGGCCCGCGTTCGCGGTTTTCTTCCACGCGTTAAAAGCGTTGATCAGATCAAACCCTGTCCACGGCACCTCGATACCGGGGTTGGTTTTGCGTCGGGTGAGGGCGGCTTTCACCAACCGCAAGCACTGATTGAATGCGAACCGGGACGCTCCGGCATGCCGGGCCAGCACCTGCGCCTGCTCGACCGTGGGGTCGATGCAGAAGCGGAACGTGGTGTGCCGGCTCATCTCATCGGTGAGCATTCCACCACCCACCGACAACACGCCGACCTGGCGTGACGCGTCCGACCACCCGATCACCATGGATAGTTATGTGGTCCGACGAAGGATTCCTCATCCTCAGCCAAATCGCCCTACTACTCGGAAGACTCGACCGCAGCCAGTTGTTCGACACGCTTTAGGTGCCATCACCTAGGGCGCTGCGACCGCCCTGTCCGACATCACCGGAGGCGGCCGCCAACCGCCGAAGACCTTCTCCAGATACCCGGCGACGGCCAGCGCCGTCGCGTCCTGGAACGGCCTGGCGACGATCTGCACACCGACCGGCAGCCCCTCCTTGGAGGTTCCACACCGCACGACGGCGGCCGGCCAGCCGGTCAGGTTGTGCACCATCATGTGCGAGAAGTCGCGGATCTCAACCAAGCCATGGTGGTGGGGTTTGGCCGCGGTTGGCATCGCCGGGCAGACGATCACGTCGTAATCGGCCATGAACGTGAGCATTTCGATGCGATAGGTGTCGATGCCGGCGAAGCGGCTCCTGGCCTCGGACAGTGAGAAATCGACCGTGCGCGCCTGCCGCAGGAACTCGGCGAGTTCCTCTGATGGATCGGTGGCACCGATCGCCCGCAGGTCGGATTCGAACCCCCGTCCCCGATCTCCGCCGAGGAAGACCGATTCCCAGAGCAGATCCATCGTGGCACCGACGCACGGTGGAGCGGCTCGCTGCACCGCACCGGCCACGTCCCCGACGGCTTCGGCCGCGGCGGTGACGACGGTCGCCACGTCGTCCGTGGGTGGCGAGATGCCGTCGTCGAGGTAGGTGGCGACCCGAAGCCCGCCCAGGTCGACGTCCTCGGGGCGGCCCAGCGGCGCGGGCACGGCGTACGGATCTCGAAGGTCCGGCCCGTTCATGATCGACAGACCCAGGAAGAGATCCTGAACCGAGCGCGCCAGCGGGCCGTAGCAGTTGAACGGGCCGAAGACGCCCAGCGCGTCGCCGAATACGCTGCCCGTCCGTGGTATTCGCCCATGGGTGGGCTTCAGCCCGGCGATGCCGGTGTTATGGCACGGCTGCCGGATGCTGCCACCCCCATCGGAACCGACGCTGAGCGCAGCGCCGCCCGCGGCGACAAGCGCGGCCGACCCGCCGCTGCTGCCCCCGGGTGTCCTCGACAGGTCGTACGGATTGTTCGTGCGGCCGTACAGGTTGTTATTCGACTCGCCCCCTCTGCCCATCTCCGGCACGTTCGTCAGGCCCAGCACGATCGCCCCGTCGGCCCGCAGCCTCGACACCGCCGTCGCGTCGTCGTCTGCGACCGCCCGAAGAACGGGACTGCCACCCGAACAGGCCAGCCCGGCCACCCGCATCACGTCCTTGACGACCACCGGCAGCCCGTGCGCCCTGCCCAACGGCTCGCCGCGCGCCCGTCGATTGTCGGCCTCGTCGGCGAGCCCCAGACACAGCTCGGGATCGGTAGCTTGAACCAGCGCGTTGAGGCGGGGATTGACCGCGTCGATGCGCTCCAGGTGAGCCTGTGTGACTTCCCGGCATGACACGGTTCCGGCGGACATCAAACGGACCAGTTCGTGAGCAGGCAAGTAGCAGATCTCGGTCATGGCCGCCCTATGCTGGTGATTTACGGCTGCGTCTGATTTACAGCTGCGTCAATCACCTGAATGTAGGACGTCATGGCAACGCTGCAAGGCTTATCGCCGGAATTGTCGGTGTCGTGAGTTACGAACGAATGCGCGCCGCCCATCTCTGCGCTGTGCAGGCCGCCCTCGAGGACCACGTCACGCGCCTGGACTGGTCGCGGGAACAGATCACGCGCTACCGCGATCAGCGGCTGCAGGCTCTTTTCGCCTACGCGCGGGAACGGTCACCGTTTTTCGCTCGGCGACTGGTCGACCTCGACCCCCTGTCGGCATCGGTTGCCGACCTCGCGTCGCTGCCCATGATGACCAAGCGCGACGTCGCAGGACGAATGGGATGCGATCGTGACCGCTCGCGACCTCACCCGCGACTCGGCTGAACGCATTCTCGCTGAGCAACAAGGGTTTTCGTACACGCCGGGCGATCAGCAGGTGTTCAGCTCCGGCGGCTCCAGCGGCGTGCGGGGCGTCTACGTATGGGACTGGCAGTTCTTCGTCTCCGTCGCCTGCCTCGCGTGGCGAATGCAGGCGCGGGAGGAGCGACGCGCAGCGCCGCAGTCACGGAAGCTGCTCGCCGTGCTGGAGGCGGGTACACCCCCGCACGCAAGCACACCGCTGTTCGATGTGCCGACGGCGGCGGGCATGGACACGGTCGTCATCGAGGCTGCGGCACCGTTCGACGATGTGCTCGCCGCGGTTTCGGCCGCGCGGCCCACACATCTCGTCGGCTACGCAAGCGTGATCGGGCGACTTGCCCGCGCCGAGTTGGCGGGACAACTGGAGCTTCACCCGGTGCGCGTCAGCACCAACTCCGAGCCGCTTCTCGATGAAGACCGACAAGCGATTCGCGAGGCGTGGAACGTATCGGTACACAACCTCTGGGGATCCACCGAGATCGGCGTGCAGGCGGTCGGTTGCGGCCGCGGTGAGGGATTGCACGTGTGCGAGGACGAGGTGGTGCTGGAGCGCGTCGACGAGAACGGCGTGCCGGTCGGCCACGACGAGCCTGCCGCACGAACGCTTGCCACCGGGCTCGCCAACCTGACCTTCCCGTTCATTCGGTATGACCTCGGGGATCAGGTCACATGGCTGCCCGATCCGTGCGAATGCGGAAGCGCGTTCGCGCGGGTGGCCGACATCGGCGGGCGGCGTGACGACGATTTCCGCTACGGCACAGCCACGGTGCCTGCGAGCGTGTTCCGTTTCGTGCTCGGCACCGATCCCCGGGTGTCCGAATACCAGGTCACGCAAACCGTCTCGGGCGCAGAGATTTTCGCGGTGGGCATGCCTGACGTTGACGCGCTGAGCACGTCGTTGGTGACCGCGTTGCAGCGGCACGGCTTGGCCGAGCCGAAGATTGCGATCCGCACCGTCGAGGAAATTCCCCGCCATCACGCGAGCGGAAAGCTGCAGCGGTTCATCGCGCTTCGGGCGCCGGCTGGTTAAAGCGTGCGGGTGGACGAGTCCGCCGACCTCGGCGAGGCTTAAAGCTACTTTTGTGGGACCAGAACCATCACCGGGATGCGGCGGTCGGTTCGCCCCTGGTACACCGGGTAGCCGGAGTATTTGGCGTTCGCGGCTTGCCACGCCCGCTCGCGTTCGGCGCCTTCCGCCTCGTGCGCAACGCATGCGACCTCGCCGCGGTACGGGACGATCATGCCGCACTGTGGATACTTTCCAGGCGGGGTTCTTCTCCACCGTTCCTGATTAGTGAGCAGGAGTGAGTCCTGTGCGGTCCGAACGGTGTTGGCCGCGGTGGGTGGGTGTTTTCCGGTGGACCGGCACGCCTTGTTGTGGGTGTGTCGGTGGACCGGAACTGCCGCACCCGCCATGTGTGGTGCTCGGCTGACGGTCAGGTCTGGCCGGTGGTGTGCCCACAGCGGTCCGCTGTCCGTTGCGGGGCCCTGCCGACCGTCGCCTGATTGCCAATCCGAGGCCACGTCTGCCGATCGCGGCCGCCGCGCCGTGATGGCCGGTGACCGTTGATGGATCGGAAGTCTGTTGTTGTAAGGGTTTGCGCCAGTGCTGGTTTCCCCACTTACTGGTATAGGCGGGGTCCACGCCGATTACCGCGATGCCGCGTCGGGCGGCCATGCCGATCAGCCGATCCCGGAACCGTCGGGTGGGAATGCCGGCGATGGTGCGGCGCAGCCGTTTGCCGCGCTTCCCGCGGCCGAGGGTGTCTCTGCCGGCGGCTCGCGCGTCGGCGAAGTCGAGGTTCTCCACCACGATCGCCGCACAGTTGTGGTGTTGGGCGTAGTCGAGCGCGGCGGTGATTGCGGTGCGCACCCGCCCATCACGGTGTGATGCTCGCAAGCCCGCGGTGATGACGTCGATGCTGACCGGGGCGCCGACCGGGTTGCCTGACGCGTCGAGCACACAGGTGGCGAGGTGGCCTTGGTTGAGGTCCACCCCGAGCACCCGACCGTGGCGTAGTTCATCGAGCTCGGGTGCCGGTTCGGGGGCGGTTTTCCAGGACGCGTCCAGGTACCAGCGGTCACGGGCGTCATCGAAGGTGATGTCGTAGCGCACCGCACGCCGCGTGCTGATGCGTCCTTTCCATTCGTCACTGCGGTGGTTGAACCGGATCGGCTCGCCGATCACCACATGCGAACCGAACTGCCTTACCAGGGCGCCCGGGGTCTTAATCCGCAATCGCCCGGCCTCGTCGACGCGGATGGTTTCATTACCTCCAGCCTTGCCGGATTCGCCGTCGGCAGTCAAGAACAGCCGCGCAGCGCCCCAGCGGTGCCGCCACTGCTGCTCGGTCATGCCGGTGGCCTCGAGGTGGGTGCGGTTGCGCCACAATCGTTTCCCGCCCACCACGATCGACGGACGACCCGCCGCCAACGCATCCTCAGCCGTGATGAGCCGATCCCGCAGCACCGCCAGGCGACGGGTCTTGGTGAACCGCTCGCCCGGACTGCGGTAGCCGCGCTGGCGCCGCGACCGCCCACTACTGCAACCCGCCTCGACGCCGTCGTCTGGCGGCGCCAGTTCGCCCGGCCCCAGCGCGCACCGGGCCGCCAGCACCTGTACCGCGGCACCCAGATCCGCGACGTGAGCAGCCAAGCCGCGCATCCCGAGCTGATACTGGTCTTCCACAGCGCGGGTGATCGCCCCCGCCCACCGCGATGACGACATCGCGGTGAGTGCCTGTTTGCGCTGCGCACGCCACGCTGCGTGACCTTCCCGATCCAGCACACCGCAGCGGATCCGGTCGGCCAGCTCGCCGCGATACACCGACCCGAGAAGCTCCCCGATCGCGGTCACCCCGGCCGCCTCCTGGACGGTCAGATGGATCCGAGTCCGGATCCGCACCCCCAACGGCGCTGCGGCCACCACAGGATCCTGGATCTGACGCATCACAAGATCTCGTCGTCAAACTCGTAGTCGGCAACTGACGGCCACCGCGCTTCCGCCGCGCGCTGCGGGTCGGCGTCTGAGACTTTCTTCTCCATCAACAGGTACATGAACGCCTCATCGGCGTACGGGATCATGTTGTCGGAACCGTCGTCAGGAGGGTTGAACCCATCCGCGTCCAACATCGTCGCCAGCTCCTTACAGCGCTGCTCGGCACGGCGCTTCTGTGCGGCCGCATGCCGCCGGCGGGCCGCGGTCAGCCAGCCCGGTCGTTCCCGCCGTAATCGCAGCACGTCGACCTTCGTCCACCGCCGACCGAAATCGCGGAGATCGACGATCTCGATGCTCAGCCGCCCCGCAGCCGCAGCACGTTTCAACGGCTTCGCCGTCCGTGTGGATGCACCGCTACGCTCACTCATGCTGCTCATCCTCACGCGCGGCACCGACAAGTTCGGCATTGCGTTGTGCGCACCCGACCGCTTTGATCGCCCGGTTACGGGCCGACCCGCACCCGTACAGCCGGGCGCAAAACGAGGTGAGCACCTCGACCATGTCGCGCACCAGATCGTGGGTGACCTCACCGGAATCCAGCACCACCAGTCGGCGCCCGTGCGCCGACAAGCACGGTGCGCTGATTCACCCGCACCGCCGGCACGGGGCAGTGATCCCTCCCGAAACCAGCGGTACACGGTCTGTGGATACACGCCCTGCGACCGCGCCCACTCAGTGAGGTTCACCCCACCGAGGCCACTCACTAACACACACTTTCGCTCAGTATCGCTCAGTATGTTGCCAGCAGTTGCGAACCCCCGTCGCGGACGCGATCAGCGCCCAGCCGTCGTCAAACGGTGTCGCGAGCAGCGGGACATCGCGGGCCTTGCCGCTCTTGGCGCCGGTGCAGCGCAACAGAACCGCGTTCTCGCGAACGTCGGTGCCCACGGCCGTGCTCAGCTTGCCGTTCGACCACTTCATCAAACGCTTGTCGAGCGGATTCATCACGTGCAGCGCGGTCCAGCCGCCGGCCCGCGTCTTCAAGAACCGGTCGGCTGCACGATGATAGAGGCCCATAGGCGGCAGCCTATCCGCGTCGGCGCCTGTCTACTGTGGAACTCATGACGTCACGGCAGAGGATGTTTCGCGTTTTCTACCGGATCGGGTTCACCCCGTGGGACGGTCATCCGATTGCGGCGAGCCTGCGCACTCTCATCGAGGGCACCGGCGATTCGCCCGCACTGGCGGCGGCATCGGCCCTCGACGTCGGATGCGGCACCGGCGACACATCCATCTATCTCGCACAGCACGGATGGCAGGTGACCGGAGTCGATTTCGTGCCGAAGGCCGTCAAGAAGGCGCGCGCCAAGGCCGCCGCCGCGGGAGTCTCTGTCGACTTCAGGCACGGCGACGCGACGCGGCTCTCCAGCGAAGGGCTGGGCACCGGATTCGGCTTGATCGTCGACCAAGGATGCCTGCACGGGATGAGCGGGGACGATCGCGACCGCTACGTCCGCGAGGTCACCGCGGTGGCGGCGCCCGACGCGCGGCTGCTGCTCATCGAGTTCACGCCGGGCGGATCGATCGGGGTGCCCGGCGTCGACCAGGCCGAGATCGAGCGGCGTTTCACTCCCGACTGGACGCTGCTCGCGACGGGAGACCAGCCGAACCCAGCCGACCGGGGCCGCGACGCGCTGAGGTACTACGTGCTGCAGCGCCGTTAGGTCAGCGAGTCCGGCGGGTTGAACCGGTCGCCGTACTTCGCGGCCAGCTCCCGGGCCCGCGCGGCGAAGCCCTCCTTGCCGCCCGGATAGCCGACGATGTACTGGGCCGTGCCGCCGGTCCACGGCGGGAACCCGATGCCCATGATCGAGCCGATGTTCGCGTCGGCGGTCGACGTCAGCACACCTTCGTCGAGGCATTTCTGGGTTTCCAGCGCCTCAGCGAACAGCATCCGGTCGATCATGTCCTGCAGCGGCGGCTGCGACGTGCCGGAGTGGAACGTCTCCCGCAGACCCGGCCACAGTCGGACCCGCTTACCGTCGGCATATTCGTAGAAACCCTTGCCGCTCAACTTGCTTGGCCTGCCGAGCTCGATCATCTTATTGACCACCCCCTCGGCGGGATGCGGCTCGTATTTGCCGCCGGCGTCCTCGACACCCTTGCGGGTCGCGGCGGCGATCTTGGCCATCAGCTCCATGTTGAGCTCGTCGGACAGCTGCAGCGGCGGCGCCGGATAGCCGGCCTGGTTGCCGGCGTGCTCGATGCTGGCCGGCTCCACGCCCTCGCCGAGCATCGCGATGGCCTCGTTGATGAACGTGCCGATGACGCGCGAGGTGTAGAAGCCGCGACTGTCGTTGACGACGATCGGGGTCTTTCCGATCGCCAGCACGTAGTCGAACACGCGGGCCAGCGCCTCGTCAGAAGTCTTCTCGCCCTTGATGATCTCCACCAGTGGCATCTTATCGACGGGCGAGAAGAAGTGGATCCCGACGAAGTCCTCCTGCCGCTTGACACCGGTCGCCAGACCGGTGATCGGCAGCGTCGAGGTGTTCGACCCGAGCAGCGCGTTGGGCTCGACGATGTCTTCGATCTCCTGGAACACCTTGTGCTTGAGGTCCTGGCTCTCGAACACCGCCTCGATCACGAAGTCGACACCGGCCAGGTCCGCGGCGTCGGCCGTCGGCGTGATCCGGTCGAGCAGCGCCTTGGACTTCTGTTCTGTGGTGCGGCCCTTCGACAGCGCTCTGGCTTCCAGGCCCTCGGAGTAACCCTTGCCCTTCTGCGCGGCCTCGATGCTGACGTCCTTGAGCACCACATCGAAACCGGCCTTGGCCGAGACATACGCGATCCCGGCGCCCATCATTCCGGCGCCCAGCACGCCGATCTTCTTGATCGGGGTCTTGCCGATGCCCTCGGGCCGCGAACCGCCGGAGGTGATGTGCTGCAGGTCGAAGAAGAACGCCTGGATCATGTTCTTCGCGACCTGGCCGGTGACCAGCTGCGTGAAGTAGCGGCTCTCGATGCGGCTGGCGGTGTCGAAGTCCACCTGCGCACCCTCGACCGCGGTGTCCAGGATCGCCCGCGGCGCCGGCATCGGCGCGCCCTTGAGCTGCTTGCGCAGCAGCGCGGGGAACGACGGCAGGATCGCCGCCAGCGCGGGGCTGCTCGGCGTGCCGCCGGGCATCTTGTAGCCCTTGGCATCCCACGGCTGGGTGTGCGCGTCGGGATTGGCCTTGATCCACGCCTTGGCGGCGGGCACCAGCTCCTCTACCGTAGGCACGATTTCATCGATCAGGCCGTTCTCCTTGGCCTGCGCCGGCTTGAACCGGGTGCCCTGCGACAGCACGTTCATGAACGCGTTCTGGATGCCGAACATGCGCACCGTGCGGGTGATACCACCACCGCCGGGCAGCAGACCCAGGGTCACCTCGGGGAAGCCGACGACAAGTCCCTTCACGTCGGCGGCGACGCGGTGGTGACACGCCAACGCGATCTCGAGGCCGCCCCCGAGCGCGGCGCCGTTGATGGCGGCCACCACGGGCTTGCCCAGCGTCTCGAGCCTGCGCAGATCGGCCTTGACGGTCTCGACCCTGCTGAAGAACTCACCGGCATCCTCGGGGGTGGCCTGCACCATGCCCTTGAGGTCACCGCCCGCGAAGAAGGTCTTCTTCGCGCTGGTGATCACTACACCGGTGATCGAATCCTTCTCTGCGACAAGGCGATCGACGGCCTTGCCCATCGACTCGATGTACGCCTCGTTCATCACGTTGGCCGATCCCGACGGATCGTCCAGTGTCAGCGTGACGATGCCGTCGGCATCCTTATCCCACTGGATGGTGTTCTCTGCCATGTCTTTATTTCCTATCGAAGACTCGCGCTATACCCGTTCGATGATGGTCGCCACACCCATGCCGCCGCCGATGCACAGCGTGATCAGCGCGCGGCGCGCGTTGCGGCGCTCCAGCTCGTCGACCATGGTGCCGGCGATCATCGCGCCGGTGGCCCCCAGCGGGTGGCCCATCGCGATGGCGCCACCGTTAACGTTCAGCTTCTCGTCGGGGATGTCCAAGTCCTTCTGGAACTTCAGCACCACCGACGCGAAGGCCTCGTTGAGTTCGAACAGGTCGATGTCGTCGACCGTCAGGCCGGCCCGGTCGAGCACCTTGCGGGTGGCCGGGGTGGGGCCGGTGAGCATGATGACCGGATCGGAACCGCTGGTGGCGGTGGCCACAATGCGGGCCCGCGGCGTCAACCCCTGTGACTGGCCGGCACTTTCACTGCCGACGAGCACCAACGCGGCGCCGTCCACGATCCCGGAGCTATTGCCGCCGGTGTGAACGTGGTCGATCTTCTCGACCCAGTGATACTTCTGCAGCGCCACGTCGTCGAAGCCGCCCATCGAGCCGATCCCGTCGAACGCGGTCTTCAGCTTTGCCAGACCCTCCATCGTGGTGTCGGGACGCATGTGCTCGTCGTGGTCGAGGATCAGGAGGCCGTTCTGGTCACGCACCGGCACGACGGACTTCGCGAAATAACCACCCGACCAGGCCTCTGCCGCTTTCTCCTGCGACCGCAGCGCATAGGCGTCGACGTCCTCGCGGGAGAAGCCCTCGATTGTGGCGATCAGGTCGGCGCCGATCCCCTGCGGGACGAAGCCGATCTGGTAGTTGGTCTCCGGGTCGGTCGCCCACGCGCCGCCATCGGAACCCATCGGAACCCGTGACATCGACTCGACGCCACCGGCGAGCACCAAGTCATCCCAGCCGGAGCGCACCTTCTGCGCGGCCGTGTTAACGGCTTCCAGAC
The DNA here is from genome assembly GCA_963828065.1 of uncultured Actinomycetota bacterium. Classification (GTDB taxonomy): domain Bacteria; phylum Actinomycetota; class Actinomycetes; order Mycobacteriales; family Mycobacteriaceae; genus Mycobacterium. The sequence continues at coordinate 171,767 of CAWHDL010000006.1, forward strand.
CCGACGCGCAGAACCGGTTGAGCTGCACGCCGCCGGTCGTCTCGGGAAGTCCCGCGGCAAGCACCGCGGTGCGGGCGATGTCACCGCCCTGGTCCCCCACCGGCGAGACCACGCCGAGAATCAGGTCGCTGATCAGGTTCTCGTCCAGGTCGGGGAACCGGCGACGCAGCTCGTCGACCAGGCCGGTGACCAGGTTCAGCGGCTTGACCTCAGTGAGCGAACCGTGCTTCTGCTTGCCGCGAGGGGTGCGGATGGCCTCATAGATGAAGGCTTCTTCGGACATGGCGATATTCCTCTTCAGTTCGAAGTTCGTATGGCGGGAAGGCGGTGCCTTGAGCAGCCCGTCTGTGCAGAGCGTAGACCTCTGACAAAGCAGCCTAGCAATGCGCTAAACCAACCTGTTGGTTGGGCCGGTGTGGCAGGCGGGCGATTACATTCGCGGCTATGACGGTTTCGCGGCTGATGCCCTACGCCACCACGGTGTTCGCCGAGATGTCGGCGCTGGCCGCGCGGATCGGGGCGGTGAATCTCGGGCAGGGCTTTCCCGACGAGGACGGGCCACCGGCGATGCTGGAGGCCGCGCGGCAGGCCATCGCCGACGGGGTCAACCAGTACCCACCAGGGCTCGGCATTGCTCCGCTGCGTGAGGCGATCGCGGCGGACCGGCACCGCAAGTACGGCATCACCCATGATCCGGACCGCGAGGTGCTGGTCACCGTCGGCGCCACCGAGGCGATCGCCGCTGCGGTCATCGGCCTCGTCGAGCCCGGCTCCGAGGTGTTGCTCATCGAGCCGTACTACGACTCGTACGCGCCGGTGCTCGCGATGGCGCAAGCCCAACGCGCCACCGTGCCGCTGGTTCCCGACGGTCGCGGGTTCGCGCTCGACGTCGATGCGCTGCGCGGGGCCGTTACACCGCGAACGAAGGCGATTATCGTCAACTCCCCACACAACCCGACAGGCACGGTGCTGTCGCGGGATCGAACTCGCCGCCATCGCAGAGGTCGCTGTTGAGGCGGATCTGCTGGTGATCACCGACGAGGTGTACGAGCATCTGGTCTTCGACGACGCACGCCACATGCCACTGGCCGGCTTTCCCGGAATGGCCGACCGCACCGTGACGATCTCCAGTGCCGCGAAAATGTTCAACTGCACCGGCTGGAAGATCGGCTGGGCATGCGGCTCTGCCGATCTCATCGCCGGCGTCCGTGCGGCCAAGCAGTTCCTCAGCTACGTCGGCGGCGCACCGTTTCAGCCTGCCGTGGCACTGGCCCTGGCCACCCAGCAGGACTGGGTGGTCAGGTTACGAAAGACGTTGCAGGCCAGACGGAATCGGCTCGCGGCGGGCCTCGCGGAAATCGGGTTCGACGTCCATCACAGCGGCGGCACATATTTCCTGTGCGCAGACCCACGCCCGCTGGGCTATACCGACAGCACCACGTTCTGCGCCGAGCTGCCGCACCGCGCCGGCGTGGCCGCGATCCCGCTGTCGGCGTTCTGTGATCCCGACGGTTGCCACGCCGCGGCGTGGAATCACTTGGTGCGGTTCACGTTCTGCAAGAAGGACGACACGCTCGACGAGGCCCTGCGCCGATTGTCGACGCTGCGCTGAAGCGCGCCAGCTACTTGACAGCCTGTTCGGCGCCACTCGCACGTGTCCAGGTCACGTTCAGCGGGATCGGGCCGTTGGGCAGCCACGGCTGTTCGGCCACCGTATCGGCCACATTCCAGGTGCCGCGCTCTATCACGCCCAACGCCGGATCGACCACCTTGTAGTGCTGCACCTTGCTTCCGATGGGCTGCGACTCGACCCACACCACCATCAGCTCGCCGGGCTCAAACTGGGCCTCGTCCTGAACGGCCTCGATCAGATCCTCGTTGTGTAGATGCCCGTCACCGAAGTTGAACCCGATCAACGTGTTACACACCACCTCCGCCTCGCGAACCGTTCTGCGGTCGATGTCGGGAAGATTCTTCAGCAAGACGGAGAACAGACCGCGGCCCTGGCTGTGCATGGCCCGCCACGCGATGGTCTGCTGCGCGAAGATCTCGGCTTCCATCGGTTCGTAGCCGTAGTCGATCAACTGCGCGACCTGGTTACCGGCCGACCTGGTCACCTTGTTCAGTTTCTCCTCTGCGCCCGGCGCGAACGCCCACGTCGCCGACGCCCAGTTACCCGCGTACTGCCGCATCGCGGGCAGGAACGACACCAGGTCCGGGCGGATGTTGCCAAGCACCGGGAAGAAGCACAGGCAGCCAAGGATGGCGACGGTCAACCAGGGCGAGGACATGTCCGCGATCGCGTAACCGTGCCAGTTCGGGAAGCCCACAAACAAGAAGATCACCGCGTAGGCGAACAGGGCGTTCCATTCCACCGGGACCGCCAACGGGAACGTCGAGATGATGAACAGGTGGAAGGACACCATGATCGCCACGGCGATGAAGGTCAGCCAGGGCCACGGCGACAGCAGCAGGGTCAGCGGAGCGATGATCTCGACGACGGTGCCCGGGCCATGCGCCATGAAACTGGCGACGTGAGAAGGCAATAGGTCGTCGGGGAACTTGCGGTAGTGCATCCGCTTCACCCACTTGAACGGCATCGCGGGGCTGTTGCTGACCATCGGCGGGATGACGTGGGTGAAGTGCAACCCGAACTTGGAGACGCCTGCCCAGAACCACACGGTGAAGATCAGGATTTTCAGCGCGATGATCATGTCGACGAACGGCAACGCGGTGAAGAAGAACAGCGCCGGCAGGTACTGCTCCCCGCGTGCGGCCAGGAAGATGGTCTTATCGCGCAGGCCGATGAGCACCAACAGCACCATCGGCGCCACCAGCAATGCCGGGTTCACCAGACCCGACGTATTGGACGGCACAGCCGCGGACAGCGAGGCACTCGCCACCCCGGGCAACACGAGGGCGACCACGACGCTGATGATCAGTGCCACGTACAGCGCGACGTCGAACCACGTGCGCCGGTTGCCCGCGGTGAACGGAACCCACCGCCACGGCCTCAACCGGATGGTGTTCGGCCTCGCCCAGAATCGATAGCCCCCCGTCATCGGCTTCGTCTTTCCGGCCAGCGGTCCCCACGAGCCGGCCAGGCCGAGGAGTTCCAGCAGCACCGTCCACAGGATCGCCTTCTCGTACACGATCGGCTGGTTCCACCAACCGGATACGTGCCAGAACGCCGGCAGGTGGGATGTGGCGGTGGCGATGACGATGCCGCCCACCGCGTAGAACAGCACGAGCTTGGCGATGTAAATGAGGTGGACCAGCCGCGGAACGCCGTAACCGTGGTCCACCCATTTCAAGGCGAGTGTCTTGATGCGCTCCATCAGCGGCTGCTCGAGGAAGGTTTCGAAGTCAACCGCGGGCAAATTCGGCGTGGTGAATCCCATGATCACTCCTTAATCTGTGATCACAGATTAGGCGAGCGCCTGCTTCGCGGCGTTGTAGCCCGGGATGAACGTGATGCCGGGCCCGCCATAGCATCCGGCGCTGGCCAGATAGAGCCCGTCGACTCCGATCGGCTGGTCGACGAAGCCCGTCGGCCCGGGGCGGTTGATGCCGATCTGGTCGGGGTGCAGCAGGCCGTAGCAATAGTCGCCGCCCGGGGCGCCGAACATGGTGCCCATGTGCCGGGGCGTGAACGTGGTGTGCAGCGTGATGAGCCGCTCGAAATTCGGGGCGATGCGAGTCAGCTTATCGATCACCCGTTGTCCCATTTCGGCTTTCAGGTGGCCGTAGGCCCCGTTCTTTTTCACACCGTCCCCTTCGATGGGGAACCACAGCGAGAACGCCGACGCCGCGTGCTTACCTTCGGGCGCGAGCTCAGGGTCATGCACGGATGGAATCTGCAGCGCGACGGCGGGATCGGCCGGCACGATGCCCCGGCGGCAGTCCTCCCACTGTTGTTGGAGCTCTTCGGGTGTGGAGAACAGCCCGATGTTGGCCTGCATCGCGGGGTCGTTGAGTAGTTCATACGGTGCGGCGAACTCGGGTATGCCGTCGAGCGCGAAGTGCATCTGCAAGTAACTGCCGCGGTGGTCGGTGCGCGAGAACCGCTCGCGAACCCCGGCGGGCACCGCGTTCGGGTCGATGAGCCGGGTCAGCGTGAAATCCGGTGCGACGGCCGAGATCACGATCGGCGCGCTGATGGTCGAGCCGTCCTCGGTGCGCACACCTGCGGCCCGTCCATCGTGGACAAGGATCTCGGTCACCGGGGTCCGCAGCCGCAGCTCGCCGCCCTCGGCGGTGAAGAGCCCGATCAGGTGCTGCGTCAGCGCGCCGATACCGCCACGCAACTTCTTGGTCAGCACCGCGTCCTCGTTGGGGACAGCCAGCCCGAACGCGAACGCTGCGGCAGTGCCCGGGGTTTCGGGCCCGCGGTAGGTGGTGTTGACCGCAAGAAAGGCGAGCATGCCGCGCAGAGCCCCGTGCTTCTCCTTGTCGGGCAGGTACCTGTCGAGCACATCGCTGACCGAGCCGAACAGCATGTCGGTGATGGTCGATCGCTCGAACTCGCTGGTCGCGCACGCGTACATCTCGTCCAGTGTCTTCGGCGGCCGGCCGGCGTCGAACCGCCCCAGGGCCCGCGCCGGGGCCTGGCTCCACGCCATCAATCCGGCCATGCCGTTCACCGCCTCGGCACCGTGTACCTCGTTGAGGTGGGTCAGCAGCTTCATCGGGTCGGTGTAGTAGACGAGCGGTTCGTCTCCTATGCCGCGCAGCGACACCGACATCACATCCAGATCGACCGTGGGCAGCGCGTCCAGGCCCAGCTCGGCGCTCACGGTCGCTGACGTCGTGAGTTGCAGCGAGCCTGCGATCTCGAACTTGTAGCCCTCGAAAAGCTCCACGGTGGACGCCATCCCACCCGCGTAGAGCTTCGACTCCAGGCACAGCGTCCGCAGTCCGGCCCGTTGCAGTAGCGCGGCCGCCGTCAGCCCGTTGTGCCCCGCTCCAACCACGATCGCGTCGTAGGTCGCCATGGTCGGACGTTCCCACGGCGGCAATAGTTTTGTCAATATTGACGAAACAGCGAATCATCGGTGTCGAGCCAGCCGAGCGCCATCTGGCACATCCTCGCCAGATCCGCGAGTGACCTTGCGTCGGCCGCCATCCACAGCTCCATCGCCCCGAAGGTGGCTGCCGCGATGCAGCGGGCGGTGACCGTTATCTCGAAGCGAGGCGTCGAGATCATCAGCCGGCGTCCGGCGCCGCAGGTGTTCGGCGATAGCCTCCGCAAAGTCGGCCTCAACCTGGCGGATGTGCCGGACGATCCGATCGGGATCCAGGTCGGCAGAGCGCAGCGCGGCGATCTGGGTCACGACCTCAACGTCGTACGGGAACGCGAAGATTGCGGCCTGTACCGACTCGATGAGCGGTTCGCCGGACGGGCGGGAGGCCAGTGCGGTCCGAAACCAGTGCAGGCCGGCGTCGTAGTCCGCGAAGAGCAGATCGTGTTTGGACGCGAAGTGCCGGTAGAACGTGCGCTGCGAGACTCCGGCGTCCGCGGCGATCTGCTCGGCCGACGTGTGTTCCACGCCCTGATCGAGGAAGCGCAGCAGCGCCGCACGGCGCAACGCCTCGCGGGTGCGCTCGCTGCGCACTGTCTGCGCGGGCCGGACCATGCCGGTACGGTACCGCAGAAAGTTATGTCAATATTGACATAACTTCGGCGGGAGACCAGACTGCGGCACCATGGTCGCGCTCATCATTCATCTCGTCATCGCCATCGGGGTCATCGTGGTCATCGTGGCGTCGAATCCGCAGATCTTCAGGCAACCGGCGACCCCAAGGTCTCTGTTCTCGAGGCGGTCTACTACGTCGCCGGCATCGCGGCGACCGTGATCGGCTATTACTTCAACCTCAAATACGTCAATGACTACTCGCAGGGCTCCCACAACGCGATCTGGGGAGACCACGGCAGCTGGAAGGAATTCATCCAGCTTGGCTGGGCCAACCCCGCCGTCAGTTCGGCGAGCTCGGATTACTACATCATGAGCTTGGTCGTACTGCCGCTGTTCGTGATCGTCGACGGCCGCCGCCGCGGTGTGCGCCACCCGTGGTTGTACGTCATGTTCGTGCTGACCGCGAGTTCGACCTTCGCGTGGACGTTCTACCTGGCGACCATCGAGCGGCAACGCCGAGTGACGGCCAGCGAGGCAGCCGAACACGGAGTTGTCACAGGCGATACAAGCCGGTAACACGCCGGCCCCATATTCAAGGTGGTGGCGTCGCGAATACTGGTCAGCCTGTTCGCGCTGCGGGTCACGCTCGCGTACTGCGCAGCGCTGGCTGTTGTCGCCGTGGCGCTTCTGGTGCTGGGGCCCGACGCGCAGAACAGCGTCGTCGCCCGGATGAGCACCAACCTGCACAACCTGAAACACGGCCGTCTTGACACGTTGTTCGGCAGTGCGTTCGTGACCGATGGCGGCCTGATCTTCGCTTCGCTGCCCGGCCTGGTGTGTCTGCTCGCGGTCGCGGAGCTGCTCTTGCGCGGCCGGCGGGTGGTACTCGCGTTCTTGCTCGGCCACGTCGGGGCCACCCTGATCGTCGCCGTCGGACTGGCCGTCGCAATTCACATGGGTTGGCTCCCAACCGAAACCGCGCGGGCCACCGACGTCGGGATCAGCTACGGCGTCGCTGCCGTGTTGGGCGCCCTGACAGCGGCCATACCGAATCGCTGGCGCGCCGCATGGACGGGCTGGTGGATCGCGATCGCGGTGCTCGTTGCGATCGTGAACAAGGACTTCACGTCGGTTGGGCACACGCTGGCGCTCATGCTGGGCGTGGTGCTGTCGTGGCGCTTCGGATCACCCGCAGGCTGGACGCCAACCCGATTGGGATTGCTGGCGGCCGGTGCCTGGTTCGGCTACCTGGTCATCGATGGCGCATCGGTACCGATCGCACCGGTGGTTGGGCTCGCCGGCGCGGTGATCGCAGTCGGCGCGCACCGTCTGGTGTCGGCCTCAGCGGAACACGCCGCCCATCAGCCCCGAACGGCCGACGATGTAGAAACCGAGAACGACGAATACGACCGGCACCAGCCACCGGCTGGACCGCTGCAGCATCTCCACGACCCGCTGATGAGACACGGCCAGCTGGCCTGCTAGGCACCACAGCGCGGTACACACCGCGAACACCGCGAGAGTCAGGGCCGCATCGGCGACGCCGATGATGCGAAACACCGGCGTGTAGAGCGCGATGTTGTCGCCGCCGTTGGCGACGGTGACCGCAACCACCGATAACAGCCCGGTCGCCATCACCGGCGGATCTGGATCGCGGTCACGCCGGGTGCGGATGAGTTTGAGCAGGCCCCGAATCCCAAGCAGCAAGGGGATGAGACCCAACAGCCCCACCCATTCGACCGGCACGACCTTCAAACCGAGCGCTGCGGTGAACGAGACCAGCAGAATCACCGAGAATCCGAGGTATTGACCGGCCCAGATCTCCCACCGTTTCGGAACGCCGCCGGCCTGTGACGCCACGTTGAGCACGACGAGGACGACGGCATCGTCGATGTTCGTGGCCGCGAACATCGCAAACGCCGTGACGATCGCGGGGACAATCCAGGGCACAAGCCCAACACTTACCAGGCAGGGAGCGCCGTCGCGCGTTACGTCGCTTCAGGATTCATGCGGACCGGGTGCATCGCGCCGCAGACGCGCCTGCGCAGGCCCTCGGTCGCCACATCGAGGACGTACTTCTTCGCGCGCTTGATCAAGAACTCGGGAATCGGCGCCCGCAGCTCCATGGTGATGTCGAAACGCACGCGGGTCTTGCCGGCTTCCGGTCGCAGGGTGTACTCGACATGCTGAGCGTGCTGCTGAAACGTCTCATCGGCGTCCCAGACCATCCAGTCACGGCCCCAGTGGTATTCGAGCAACTCCTTGTCGGTGATGCCCATAATCCTGTATTGGACCTTTACGTGGTGCGGCCGGCCGTCGTCGTACTTGTCCAGCACCTCGATGCGCTTGTGCAACGGGGACCAGGAGGGCACCGACTCGAGGTCGGCGAGCGCGTCCAGGATCGCCTCCGGGGCAGCATCGATCACCACTTCACGGGACGCGCGAACGGCCACACAACCGAGGGTAGTAACCGCTGCGCGTTTGCGAAAGATTTCTTCCCGCGTGTCCAGCTAACTGGTTACCAGCCGATCTCTGCTAGCGGCGTGGTGTCTCGCCGGCGGCGGGCCGAACTCGGCGACCGACGTGCGCGAGAACCGCGGCGCGGGAGAAGCCTGGTCGAACCCGTTCCGGTGCGCAATCGTGGAACGCGCCCGCAGGTGTTCGCCTTGCGCGGCCTCGGTCCACGTCAACACCGGGGTTGTGCACGCGTCAGTGCCGGCAAAGATCTCCGTCCACTCGTCGCGAGTCTTACCGGCGAACTTCTCAGTGAAGATCTTGTGCATTTGCGGGAAGGAATCGCGGTCCAGCTGGTTGGGCACGTCGTCGGCGTTCAGGCCCAGTCCCTTGAGGAGTTCGGCGAAGAACTGCGGCTCGATCGCGCCAACCGCCATGTATTTGCCGTCGGATGTCTCGTAGGTCCGGTAGAAGGGCGCGCCGCCGTCCAGCAGGCCGGACTCACGTTCGTCGGAAAGCGAGCCGACGGCCTTCATCGTCCACTGCATCTGCGCCAGGATGCTGACACCGTCGACCATCGCGGCGTCGATCACCTGCCCCTTACCGGATTTCTCTCGCTCGTACAGCGCGGCGACGATGCCCAGCAGCAGGAACATCGACCCGCCACCGAAGTCGGCGACCAGGTTCATCGGCGGCAGCGGTGGCCGGTCCCGGTAGCCCATCGATGCCAACGCACCGGTCTGCGACAGGTAGTTGATGTCGTGGCCGGCCGTCATCGCCATCGGCCCGTCCTGCCCCCAGCCGGTCATGCGGGCGTAGATCAGCCGCGGGTTCACCGCCGCGCACTCGTCAGGTCCGATGCCGAGGCGCTCGCAGGTGCCCGGCCGGAACGGATCCAGCAGCACATCGGCCTTGGCCGCCAGATCGAGCAGCGCCTGCGGGTTGTTCTTCACGTCGAGGTCGACGACCCGCTTGCCTCGGTGCATCAGGTCACGGTCCTCGCGAGGCATCGCAAAGCCACCAGGTCGCCGCACCCGCACCACGTCGGCGCCCAGATCCGCGAGCACCATCGCCGCGTGCGGCCCGGGTCCGATACCGCCCAATTCGATTACTCTCACCCCGGCGAGGGGTCCGGTGTTGGTCACAGGGCGAGACTAGCGGCCCTTCTTGAGTGACAGAACTCGCTTGCGCAGTCCGTCGGTGGCGTCGTTCATCGCGCCCTTGATTGCCCTCCGCATCACGAAGCCCGGCACCGGGATCTTCGGATCGACAGTGAGATCGAACTTCACTCTTGTCTTGTCCCCCTCCGGGGTGAGCGTGTAGCTCGCGTCCTGTCGCTTCTGCGCTGTTGAGCTGACGAGCGACCAAGAAACGACGTGATCTGCCCACGTGTATTCGACGACGCATTCGTCGGTGATCCCCGCCGACTTCACCTTCATCTTCACCCGATGCGGGCGACCCTGGTCATCGGTGTCGACGATTTGGACGTTCTGCTGCGCGGGTGACCACTGCGGACTCGACTCGACGTCGGCGATCACGTCGAGAACCTCGTCGGAGCTCGCCTCGATGACCACTTCCCTGGAATCGCTGACTGCCATGCGAGCGACCCTATCCACGGCCGCGCGCCACCGTGCCAAGATGAGCAACGTGGCCAAGACCATCGATCCGTCCGTACCGCCCAGCGGCGCCGGCTGTGCCGAGTGCGACCGAGCAGGCGGCTGGTGGTTCCATCTCCGGCGCTGCGCGGCCTGCGGGCACATCGGCTGCTGTGACGACTCGCTGGCCCGCCACGCGAGCGCGCACTGGCGGTCGGCGGGCCATCCGGTCATCCAATCGTTCGAGCCGGGCGAGAGCTGGTTCTGGAACTACGAAACCAATGACTACATCGACGGTCCTGATCTGGCCCCACCGACGAGTCACCCGGCCGATCAGACGGTGCCCGGGCCGCGCGATCGGGTGCCGGGCAACTGGATCGAGTTACTGCAGAACCGGGGTTAACGCCGCAGCAGATCCTTGGCGACGTGCGTCACCTGAATCTCGTTACTGCCCGCATAGATCATCAGCGATTTCGCATCTCGGGCAAGCTGTTCCACCCGGTAGGAGGTCATGTACCCGTTGCCGCCGAACAACTGCACGGCGTCCATCGCGACGTCGGTGGCCGTCTCCGAGCTGTACAGCTTCATCGCCGACGCCTCCGCCAGCGTCGGCAGCTTGCCGACCCGGATGCCCTCGAGCGTCGAGAACACCATGTTCTGCACGTTGATCCGCGCGATCTCCATCTTCGCCAGCTTGAGCTGGATCAGCTGGAAGTCGCCGATCTTCTGCCCCCACAGCATGCGGGTCTTCGCGTACTCGATGCACAGCCGGTGGCATTCGTTGATGATGCCCAGGGACAAGAGCGCTACCCCCATGCGCTCGCCGGCGAAGCTGGCCCGAGCGCTTTCGCGCCCGTCGCCACCGGTGTGGCTCTCCGTGGAGCCCAGCAGCCGGTCGGAGCCCAGCCGGACATTGTCGAAGAACAGCTCTCCGGTGGGCGAGGCGTGCATGCCCATCTTCTTGAACGGCTTGCCCTGCGTGAATCCCGACATGCCCGAGTCGAGCACGAACGTCAGCACCGGGCGGTCGCGTTTGTCGGTGACCGAACCGTCGTCGAGCTTCGCGTAGACGATGACGGTGTCGGCGTAGGGACCGTTCGTGATGAACGTCTTCTGCCCGTTGAGGATGTAGTCGTCACCGTCGCGCCGGACGTACGTCTTCATCCCGCCGAACGCATCCGAGCCGGAGTCCGGCTCCGTGATCGCCCATGCCGCAACCTTTTCCATCGTCACCAGCGGCGGCAGCCAGCGCTCCTTCTGGGCCAGGGTGCCGCGTGCCATGATCGTCGCTGCGCCCAGCCCGATGCTGACGCCCAACGCGCCCACGGTGCCGAGGCTGACACCCGCGAGCTCGCTGATCATGACCGCCGCCATCGACACCTGCTCACCCATGCTGCCGAGGCCCGCGCCGCTGCTTTCCGACGACGACTCGCCGTCGCGCTCGCGGGCCCGTTGCCGGTCCAGCATGTTCTTGAGCGCCTCGGAGGCCAGCACATCAAGTCCGAACTCGCTGAATAGCTTTCGGATGATCGGGTACGGCGTCATCTCGCCGCTCTCCAGCGCGTCGACGTTGGGCCGGAGCTCTTTGTCGATGAACCCCCGTACCGCATCACGGATCAGCAGATCACTCTCGGACCACTCGATCATCGGTGCTTCTCCTCGGATCGGTCAGCCGGGCAGCCGCGCGGCGATGTCGTCGATCAGCCACGGCCCGTCGGTCTCGATGGTCTCGACGTCGTGCCAGCCCGCCAGCTGCGAAATCGCCCCACCCTGAACGGCATACACGCTGCCCGTGATCGGGCATTTCTCGGTCGCCAGGTAGGCCACCAACGGCGAGATGTTCGCCGGGCTGAACAGGTCCAGCTCGCCCTCGTCAGGCTCGCTCATCAACGAACCCATCCCCGGCGTGGCCGCGGTCAGACGGGTTCGCGCGATCGGAGTGATCGCGTTGACCCGCACGCCGTAGCGTTCGAGTTCTTCGGCCGCGATCAGCGTCAACGCCGCGATCGCCGCCTTGGCCGAGCCGTAGTTGGCCTGACCGGGATTGGGAATCGTCGTTCCCGACCCGGAGGCGGTGTTGATCACCGCGGCGTTGGGCTGATCGCCGGCCTTCGCCTGCGCTTTCCAATACGCGGCCGCGTGGCGCAGCATCGCGAAGTGCCCCTTGAGGTGCACCGCGATCACCGCGTCCCATTGTGATTCATCCATGCCGGCGATGAAGGAGTCGCGCAGGATCCCGGCATTGTTCACCAATACGTCGAGCCGACCGAACTCGTCGATCGCCTGCTGCACAATCCTTTCCGCGCCGTTGAAATCTGCGACGTTGTCGGTGTTGGCCACCGCCCTACCGCCCGCCGCCACGATCTCGTCGACCACCTCGTGGGCGGGCCCGGCGTCCGCGCCCTCGCCGGTGTTATCGCCGCCGAAGTCATTCACGACGACGGACGCGCCCTCTGTCGCGAACAACAGCGCATGCTCGCGGCCGATGCCGCGACCCGCGCCGGTGATGACGGCGACCCGTCCCTGTAGAGCGCCCATGGTTTCGCGTTCCCCTAGTCGGTGATCTCGGCGAGACCGTCGGTGATCACGAAGTCCTCGCCGCGCGCGGTCTCGAATGCATAGCTGGTGATCCCGGTAGTCGTACCCGCCTTCCAGATCCTGGTCTCCAGATCGTCGCCGGGGAGGACCATCTTCGCGAATCGCACCGCAAACCTCTTGAGGCGTTTGGTATCTGAGCCGCCCACCTCGCTCAGCACGCCCCACGACGTCATCGCCATCGTGCACAGGCCGTGCGCGATGATCCCGGGCAGACCCGCGCTACGTGCGATCTCCGCGTCGAGGTGAATCGGCATCGGGTCCCCGGAGGCCGGCGAGTACCGGAACGTCTGGTCGAGGTCGACGTGCGCGTGAGCCTTCGCGAACGGCGCCTGCTCGTGCAGCACGTCGTCGAACTTGTGGCTGGGGCTGAGCTCCCCCACCGCCTTGCCGGCATCGAAGCCCCGCACGAACGTCGTCACATACTGCTCGTTGACCAGTTCGCCTTCTTCGGTGCGACATTCGAGCAGGATTACGGACCGAGTGCCCTTCTCCAACCCCTGGTAGCCGATCATCTTCGCCCGCGACACCAGCTTGTCGCCGGGGTAAATCGGCCGGTGAAAATGGAAATCCTGTTCGCCGTGGACGATTCGCGGAATCAGCTCGACCGGCATCACGTCGACCGCGGGGACCAACAGGGCCTGGAACACGGGCACGATCGCGAACACCGGCGGCGCGATGTCCCCGTTGCGGTGGGCGGCAATCGGATCATTGGTGGCCGCCGCGTATTCGGCGATCCGCTCCGCGGTGACCTCGAAGCGATCCTCGTCACTGAAGGTGTCGAGATGGCTGTCGTCGAAACTCAATTCGTCGTCAGGCATCCGCGGCCGCCAGCTCGGTGAGTCGGGCAAGCGTCTTGTCGAGTTGCTTGGCGCCGTCCTTCTCGACGGCCTTGCCCATCGCACCCTTAATCAGGGCACCCTCGAAGTCGCCGGAGAGGGTGAATCGCGACGCGCTGTCGCCGGCCGGCTCAAGGCCGAAGGTGAACGCGCATTTCACCCCCGCCATGCCGATGCCGCTCATCGAAAGCCGGCGTGGCGCCTCGATGCCGTCCACCGTCCAATCGATCTTGTTGGCCATGCCCAGCATCACGATCTTGGCGGCAAGCCGTGTCCCTTCAGTGAGCGTGGGCGGCACCTCAGAAAGCCACTTCTCATGGATGGTGAACCAGTCCGCCCACGTCGAGGGGTCGGCGATCATCGCCCAGACCGCGGCTACGGGTGCGGGCAGTTCGCGTTCGGCTTCGATGTGTCCCAACGTCAGTTGCTCCGATCGGCGCGCTGATACGCCGTGACGACTGCGGCGCCACCCAGCCCGATGTTGTGTTGCAGTGCGGCGGTGACGTCGGAGACCTGCCGCTTGTCGGCGGCGCCGCGAAGCTGCCAGTTCAGCTCTGCGCACTGCGCCAGCCCAGTGGCTCCCAGCGGGTGGCCCTTCGAGATCAGCCCGCCGGACGGGTTGACCACCCAGCGGCCGCCGTACGTGGTGTCGCCGTCGTCGATGAGCTTCGGCGCCTCACCGGCCCCGCAGAGACCGAGGGCCTCATAGAGCAGCAGTTCGTTGGCCGAGAAGCAGTCGTGTAGCTCGATGACCTGGAAGTCCTCCGGCCCGAGCCCGGACTGCTGGTAAACCTCGCGTGCCGCAGCCTCATTCATGTGGTGGCCGATGATGCCCTTGGCGGTGCCGTCGAAGGTGTCCTGGAAGTCGGTGGTCATGGCCTGCCCGACGATCTCGGTGGCCTGGCCGGCCAGCCCGTGCTTGTCGACGAACGCCTCCGAGGCGAGGATCGCCGCGGCTGAGCCGTCCGACGTCGGCGAGCACTGCAGTTTGGTCAGCGGGTCATAGATCATCCGCGCCGCCAGGATGTCCTCGAGGGTGTATTCGTCCTGGAACTGCGCAAACGGATTGTTCACCGAGTGCTTGTGGTTCTTGTACCCGATCTTCGCGAAATGCTCTGCGGTGCTGCCGTATTGCTTCATGTGCTCGCGCCCGGCGGCACCGAACATCCACGGTGCCGGCGGGAACGCGAACTCGGCAATCTCGGCAAGGGCCACGATCTGCTTGTCCATCGGGTTGGTGCGATCGCCCCACGTCGCTTCCAGCGAGCCGGGTTTCATTTTCTCGAAGCCCAGCGCGATCGTGCAGTCGGCCAGACCCCCTCGGATGGCCTGCGCGGCCAGGTAAAGCGCGGTCGACCCCGTCGAGCAGTTGTTGTTCACGTTGACGATCGGGATTCCGGACAATCCGAGTTCGTACAGCGCGCGCTGGCCCGATGTGGACTCGCCGTACACGTAGCCGACGAAGCCCTGCTCGACCTCGCTGAAGTCGATACCCGCGTCGGCGAGCGCATTGGTGCCCGACTCCCGGGCCATGTCGGGGTAGTCCCAGTTCTCCCGGCGTCCGGGTTTCTCGAACTTCGTCATGCCGACGCCGACGACATAGACCTTTTCGCCGACCTTCTTGCCGGTCTTATTGGCCACCTCTACCTCCTGGGGCTACTTCGTTGGATGAGAACAAACATACACAGTGGTACGTAAATGACAAAACTCGCGATCAGGCAGGCAGCGCCCCCCACGCTTCGACCAGGGGTTCGGACAGCCTGCGCAGGTTCGCGGCGGCCCGATCCCAACGTCGCCGGGCGCGAGACGGATCGGCGTCCACGAAGCTGGCGATCAGAATTCCGCGCAACGCGTCCATCGCGATGTAGAGGAAGTCCAACATGGGCTTCTGAATTCCCTCCGGAACGTTCTCACTCACGGCCGCCATCAGGTTGCTCGCGACGATCGACTCGAACTTGGCCACCTCGCGTCCCAATGCGGGATCGGTGCGGCCAGCGACCCACAGCTCGACCGCCGCAATGAACAACGGGCCTTGATGCACATCCCACAGCAGGTCAAGCACCTTGCCGATGGGATCCTCAGTGGCCGTCAGCTCGCCGACATTGGCCACCACTGCCGCGGCGCGTCTCGCGGCGAGATGCTGCAACGCGGCGATCACCAGATCGTTCTTCGATCCGAAATGGTGCACTTGGGCGCCGCGCGTGACCCCGGCCATTTCGGCGACCCGTGGCGTTGTCGTCCCGTTGTAGCCGTAGGTCACCAGGCAGTCGATCGTCGCGTCCAGCAACCGCGCGCGGGTCTCGGCGCTGCGCTGCTCCTGCGTGCGGCGGGCAGCCCTTGCCGGAATCGACACTGCAGGAGTCCTCATTTCCCGTCTCACTTCCGGGTCTCGCGTAAATACATACCACATTGTATGTAAAGTGTGTGTAATTTGTTAGGTGCGCCCGTCACACGTCGCCACCCCGGGTTACCTCCGCCACCATTGGGCGCGGATGGGGCTGACAAGGGGGAACATATCGGGATGGGCGAGCTGAGATTTCTCGAGTTGCACGGTGACCGCGTCGCGTACCGCGACGAGGGCAGCGGCGAAGCGCTGCTGTTGATCCACGGCATGGCCGGCAGTTCCGAGACCTGGCGGGCGGTGCTGCCCCAACTGGCGAAGAAGTATCGAGTGATCGCTCCTGACCTGCTCGGCCACGGCCAGTCGGCCAAACCGCGCGGCGACTACTCGCTCGGCGCGTTCGCGGTCTCGCTGCGCGATCTCCTCGATGAACTGGGCGTCGCGCAAGCCACGGTCGTCGGCCACTCGCTCGGGGGCGGCGTGGCCATGCAATTCTTCTACCAGCATCCCGACTACTGCCGACGGCTCGTGCTCATCGCCAGCGGCGGACTCGGCACGGACGTTGGACTGATCCTGCGCGTGCTGTCGGCGCCCGGAGCGGAGCTCGTGCTTCCGATCATCGCGCCACGGCCGGTCCTGGACGCCGGCAACAAGGTGCGGTCCTGGTTGAGCTCGGCCGGAATCCGGTCGCCGCGGGGAACGGAGATCTGGAACTCGTACTCGTCGCTGTCAGATCGGCAGACCCGGCATTCGTTCCTGCGGACCTTGCGCTCGGTGGTGGATTACCGCGGGCAAGCGGTCAGCGCGATCAGCCGGCTTCAGGTGGCCGCGGATCTACCTGTGATGGCGATCTGGGGTGACAACGACAGCATCATCCCGGTCGATCACGGCTACGCCGCGCAAGACGCGCGTCAGGGCAGCCGGCTCGAGGTGCTGGCAGGGCATCGGCCATTTCCCGCAAGTGGAAGCGCCGATGGAGGTCGTGGACCTGATCGAGGACTTCATTGCCACCACGGATCGTCCCGCCGTGCACAGCGAAAAGTCCGAGGCCTAGGCGCGCGAGCCCCGTCACCGCGCATTCTCGGTGCTGCGAAGGTCGAGGCCATCGAGCGTGCCCTCGACGCGCCACGCATTCAAGATGTCGGCGTACTCAGTGGGTCCGCCAATGAAGAAGCTTCCCTGCTGAGTTCGGTGATCGACCCGGCCCTCCCGGTTGTAGTAGCCAGGTGTGCACGCTTTTCTGCGCTCCGCGACCAATGCGGACCGCTGTATCACGGTGTCCACCCAAGCGGCTTCGGCGGAGGCTGAAGCCTCTACCTCGGTGATTCCCCGCGAGAGTGCGGATGCGATCACCCACGCCACATGGCGCGCCTGGACGTCGAGGAGATACGGGAAGTTCACCGTAAACCCCGACTGTGCAATGCTTTCCACGAAGCAGTTCGGGAAACCGCGCACATGCAGGCCATGAAAGGTCCGAACACCGTCGGCCCATTTCTCGGTGAGCGTCAGTCCGTCACGACCGAGGACCTCAAAGCCCGTCCGTTGCGCATAGTCGGTACCGACCTCGAACCCCGTCGCGAAGATCAAACAGTCGAGCTCGTAGGTCACCTCGCCGACGACGACCCCGTTCTCGGTGATGCGCTCGACCCCGAGGCCCCGCGTGTCGACCAGCGTCACGTTGTCGCGATTGAACGCAAGCAGATATTCGTCGTGGAAACATGGCCGCTTGCAGTAATAGCCGTACCAGGGCTTCAGGGCTTCGGCGGCGGCCCGGTCGGTGACAACCGCATCGACCCGCGCCCTGATCTCCTCCATTTTGGCGAAATCCGCGAGTTCGGTCGCCTGGGCGTCCCGCCGCATCACGGGGAGCTTCTTGGTGATGCTGGTCCACGCGTCGTTGACGAGATCCTCGTTGGCTTCGCCGCCGTTGGTGAGTAACTGGAAGTTCTCGATGCGGTCACGCTGCCAGCCGGCGGTAAGGCCGGCTGCCCACAGCGGGTCGGTCGGCCGATTGGCGCGTACATCCACCGAGGACGGCGTGCGCTGAAAGACGAACAGCTGCTGCGCCGATCTCGCCAAGTGCGGGACGCACTGGATCGCCGTGGCCCCGGTTCCGATGATCCCGATGCGTTGGTCGGCGAGCTTGTTCAGTTCAGCGCCGGTGTAACCGTAGTCCCATCGGCTGGTGTGGAAGGTGTGACCTCGGAACGCGGTGATCCCGGGGATGCCGGGCAGCTTGGGCTTGTTCAGATAGCCGTTGGCCATCGACACGAACCGGGCCCTGATCGCGTCGCCGCGGTTGGTGGTGATAACCCAGCGGGAGTCAGAAGAGTCCCAACGGATTTCGCGAACCTCAGTCTGCAGGCACGCGTCGCGGTACAGATCATAGTGTTCGGCGATGCGACGGCAGTGGGCGAAAATCTCAGGGCCCTTGGCGTACTTCTCGGTCGGGATGTAAGCGGTCTCCTCGAGGAGCGGCATGTAGACGTATGACTCGACGTCGCACGCGAGGCCGGGGTACCGGTTGAAATACCAGGTGCCGCCCACGTCGGCCGCCTTGTCGATCAGCCGCACATTCTCGACGCCGAGTTCACGAAGCCGAGCCCCCGTGAGCAGCCCCCCGAACCCGGCGCCCACGATCGCCACGTCTACGTTGTCGGCGATCGGCTCGCGCGTAAAATCCGCATCGGCCCATGGGTCGTCGGCGAACGAGGCGAACTGGCCCGCGATCTCGACGTACTGGTCGATCCCGTCCGGACGCAGCCGCCGGTTCCGTTCGCGGGCGTAGCGTTCGCGCAACGCATCCGGGTCGAACGACGGGTCCTGCGCGCCTGCGGGCATCGCATCAGGATATTCGCCGGACCGCTCAACGCTATGGTTGAAGCCTCATGAAAGTCGACTACACGCTCATCGGCCAGCCCGGTGACTGGGACACAGCCGTATCAGCGGAGCAACGCGGTTACGATTGCGCCTGGATCCCCGAGGTCAGTCACGATCCGTTCCCGGTGCTTGCCATAGCCGCGAGCCAAACCGAGAAAATCGAGCTGGGCACCGCGATCGCGGTGGCATTCGCCCGCAACCCGATGTCGATGGCCCTGGCGGCCAACGACTTACAGTTGTACTCGCGCGGCCGGTTCCTGCTCGGCCTGGGCTCGCAGGTGAAGGCCCATATCACCAAACGGTTTTCGATGCCCTGGTCAGCGCCGGCGGCGCGGATGCGCGAATTCATCCTTGCAATGCGGGCGATCTGGCACTGCTGGGCCACCGGCGAAAAGCTGCACTTTGTCGGTGAGTACTACCAGCACACGTTGATGACCCCGTTCTTCAACCCGGGCCCGAACCCGTTCGGCGCTCCGCCGGTGATCTTGGCCGGCGTCGGTCCCCAGATGACAAAGGTGGCCGGTGAGGTGGCCGACGGGTTCTTCCTGCACGGGTTCACCACCCCGCGCTATCTGCGGGAGGTGACGCTGCCTGCGTTACGCGCGGGGCGCGCCGCAGCCGGCAAGACCGATCTCGACGGGTTCGGAATGTGCGGCATGCCGTTCATCGTCACCGGTGTCGACGACGAGGGGATCCGGGCCGCCGACGCCGCGACACGCAAGCAGATTGCGTTCTACGGCTCGACGCCGGCGTATCGGCCCGTGCTGGACCTGCACGGTTGGGGGCACCTCAGCGAGGAGCTCAACCGGCTGTCCAAGCTTGGTGAGTGGGACGAGATGGGCCACCTCATCACCGACGAGATGGTGAACGAGATCGCGATCGTCGCCCCGCCCGATCAGGTGGCCGAGCGGTTGCTCGCGACGTACGGCGACGTGTTCACCCGCACGGGTTTCTACGCGCCTTACCCGGTGCCGGACGGCTTCTGGGATCCGATCAGGGCCACGCTGCAATCGGCGTGAATCAGGGGTGACGGCGAGTCTCGAGCGCGAGGTCGAGGAGCAACTTCAGGCCGTATGAACCCGCCGCGGCGGCCAGGAAGACCACGATCAGCCACACCGGCGGCCGCGCCAGTTCCCAGACGAAGATCGCAGCCCAGATCGGCGCGCGCTGAGTGATCGCGAGCACCCCGGCGGCGCCGGCCAGCGACACCGCCGCGACGTTGATGTGGGTGCCGGCATGACGCATTGATCGCCAGCACGACCGCCGACCCGGCGGCTGCGCCGGTGGCCAATGAGGGCGTGAGCATGCCACCCACCGCCCCGGCGCGCAGGAACAGAGCGGTCAGCACCGGCTTCAGCACAAGAATCACCGCCGCCGCGCCGAGGGTCATCGAACTGTTGAGCGTGACGGTCAGGATGCTTCTGCCGTTACCGGGTAACTCGGGCCACCAGTGCGAACAGATACCGGTCACGAGGCCTGCTGCGGCGATCGCAGGGATCAGCACCCAGGACCGCGTCGGGGCGCGGCGGCGCGCCAGCGCCATGATCGAGTCGAACGCCAGCCCCACCGCAAGGGTCAGCGGCGCGAACAGCACTGCGCCGATGGCGAGCAGGTAGGACAGCTGGGGACCGGGCCAGTCCAGGATCGGGTGATCGTGGGTCACAAGCGAGCCCACCGACACTGCGAGACTCGAGGTGATCAGCGCCGCGCCGAGTGCCCGCGGGTGCCACGTCCGCAACATGATGCGGGCCGAGAACAGCGCGCCGCCAAGCGGCACGGCGTAAACCGCGCCCAGACCGGCCCCGGCGGCGCAGGCGAGCAGGATCCGGCGATCGTCAGGCGACAGCCGTTTCATCCATCTGGTGCCCAAATCGCCCAGCGCAGCGGCGAATTGGCGGGGAGCCCCTTCCCTGCCGAGGGAGGCACCGGACCCGACCAGCATCACCTGCACCGCGGCGTCGATGCTCAAGGACCTCCGCGGGATCGGTTCGGAGCTCGCGATGGCGTCGGCGAGCGGCGGAACGGTGGTCCTGCGGCGCAAGACCCACCAGCAGAGCCCGGCCAGCGCGCCACCGATCATCGGGCCCACCGCGCGACGTACCGGACTGCTCTCGGTGACGCCGGCCAGGAGCGTGCCGAATGCGTAGTGGTACGTCAGGTGCTCGGCGGATCGGAGCAGCAGCGTGGTCGCCAGTCCGGCGATGCCGGCCAGAAGTCCGACGATGATGACGGCGCAACCGAAGTCGAGATTGCGCCGCGTCAGTGGTCGGTTCGCCGGAGGCACGACGCTGATCTTAGGGGTTCAGAGCACCCAATCCGAACGGCGTGGCGGAAGAGAGTTCTCGGTGTGCGACGAGCTGGAGGCATCTGCCTTGCCGGCCTGTCCCCGGCGAAACAGCTCGATGACAACTTGATTCGCCACCGCAGCAAGCGAGAACAGACCTAATGCCAGCATCCAACTGCACCCCTTTTCACTGAGTTCGAACAACAACAAGTTCGAAAGCGCGTTTGCACCTACCCCGTGCACTGCCTTCCCGACCCAAACAAACGACCTCATTACTCCTCATAGTGAATCCGATTGACCCTGATATGAATTGGTACCTCGCGCATGGTGCGGGTGCGACCACTTCAGTTGGTCAGATCCAGTGTGTCAGGTACCGGCGTCTGTACGGGTAGCGTCGGTTACAACGTTGGTGCCGCGACGTTGTCGCGTCGGACATCATGGCTACATCCCCTGGACGCTAGAGGGATCGGCCGGTGTGTCTCTTGGGATGGCAAGGCGGCCAGGTCAATCGGGTAGGACACCGTCGAGCTGCGTGCGCGACGCGATGCCGAGCTTGGTGAACACTTTGCTCAGGTGGTACTGGACTGTACGTGCGCTGATGAACAAGCGGGCACCGATCTCCGGATTGGACAGGCCGTCGCGCGCCATGCGCGCAACCTGAGCCTCCTGCGCCGTGAGCTCCTCATCGGTACTGGTCACCGTGCGCTTGCGGGCAGTTTCACCCGTGGCGCTAAGTTCACGCCTGGCCCGCTCCGCGAAAGCGTCCATGCCCATCGCGTCCAGCATTTCGTGGGCAATGCGAAGCTGAGCCCGCGCGTCGACGCGGCGGCGCTCGCGGCGCAGCCATTCGCCGTACAGCAGGTGCGCGCGGGCGAGGTCTGCTCTGATACGGGTGCGGCCAAGACGCTCGATCGACTCGCGGTAGAGACGTTCAGCGGCATCGCCAGCATTCAGCAGCGCACGCGAACGAGCTTCGATGCCGAGCGCCCAGTCCGTGCCGCTGGTAGTGGTGATTTCTGCCAGCCGGCGGAGGACATCGGCGGCCATATCGCCGCGGCCGCAACCCCGCCAGGTCGCTGCCCGGCACACGGGCCGCGAAAACCAGCCCGACCGACTCCGCGCCCAAACGGCGAGCCACAAAACCCAGGACTTGCGCGGAGGCGCCGTCTAGCCACTGCTCGTCATCGACCACACACACAAGCGGCTGGTCCTCGGCCACCTCGGACAGCAGGCCCAGCACCGCCAGCCCGACCAGAAACCGGTCCGGCGCCGATCCAGAACTCATGCCGAACGCGATTTCTAGCGCATCACGCTGCGGGTTCGGTAAACCCGGGAGCTTATCGAGCATCGGCGCGCACAGCTGGTGCAACGCGGCAAACGGCAGCTCCATCTCCGACTGCACACCCGCGATACGGGCCAGACGACATCCCGAAGCCTGCCGGGAAAGGTGCTCGAGCAACGCGGTCTTGCCCACGCCAGGATCGCCGGACACCACGATCGCCCGGCTCTCACCGGCGCGAACAGCTTCGACGAGTCGGTCGAGCTTGCCGCAATCCCCCTGTCAGTCAATCAGCTTCATAGCCCGTCCTGCACCAGGTCCGCCGGCATCTGCACGGCGGTGGCGCCAACCCAACGCACAGGCGAACACACTTGCCCGGAGTGCACGACCTCAGGTAGAGAAAATTCTCACCGCCCAGCCCAGCGACGACGTTGCCATCCGGCGCGGTGCCGGTGACGCGGATGGCGGGTACGGCGAATCCGGCTCTGCTGAGCCCCGATGTGAGACAACTGCGATGACTGAAGAGCCGCTGGTACGAGGGTCGGACAAGGAGCGAGAACGCGCCGAAAATCGTTGGGGAGCAACGCAACCCACCCCTCCCGAAAAATCGGAGCGAGGGGTGGAAACGCGCGAATTCGCGAAATGCGTTGTTTTCAACGCCGGGACCTCACGATATGTCTTGACCACAGATGTATCGGTTAATGAAGGCCAGGCCTTCATCCGTGACCTCGTACTTGTAATCGGTTGGTTCACCCCGTTGTATCGCTACGGGCGCTAGTTCAACTCGTTTCAAAAGCCCGTCATTGACTGCGTGGAGGAGAGGGATCTCCAAACCCGCCTCGACAACGAAGGATCTCCGGTCGGTCTCGGCAATCTGGTCGAACACCCGGCGCTCGAAATCAGAGTAGCGGCTGTTCAAAATCCCGAGATTGCGCTTATACATGCCGATCGACTGCTGATCGATTTCTTTCTTTTGGCAGTCCGGGCATAACGCGATGAGGTTCTGGAACGTGTCGTCATGGCTCTGTGACTCGGGCACGATGTGAGCTATCTCGGTGGTTCGGTGCCGACAGGTGGGGATGGCGCATCTATGGCCCGCCTCGACCAGCACCATTCTTTTTCGGGCCATTGGCACACCTCCGAACCCACCCCGGCCGAAACCTCGCCGACGCGGCCACGGTGCGCTAGCCGTCAGATCCGCCCTCCACGTTTTGGCGAAACGGTGGATCATCCAGGCGACAAAGCAGACTGCTATCACCAACACCCCGTAGTGCAGCGCCAAGCTCCACCAGGGTCGGGTGGGCTCCTCCGCCGCCGCGATAACCTTGCCCATTCCGCCCTGGCCGATCAGCGCCGGCAGCCGGTAACACTCGAACGCCATCTCGCCCTCTGGCCTTTCCCACGCCCTCACCTGGTCGGACATGCTAGCGACCCATCAGCCAAAAATACTCCAACCGGGGTGGCGGTGGACGGCAGCGGCACCGTCTACGTCACCGACACCGGCAACAACCGGGTGCTCAAACTACCGGCTGGGTAAACAACCCACTACTCAGGTCATATCTAGGTCACGGACCCCGTCGAAGAAGCGGAACCGGGTTGGCGGAGCCGTCCGGGTTGGTGGGGCAGAAAGCCCCAGTTTTTGCGGCGCCCAGCTCCCATGGCGCGACGTCAACGGGCGCCGGCGGGCTCGGGGACAGTTACTGCGGTCGCTCCTGATGGAGAGGTAATTTAGTGGGACTGAATCGGAACGAGGCGGAGCGAACATGCAGGTAAATCGGTATTTTGCCCGGTGAAGGCAGGGGTTAGAGTCCCCTTAGCTTCACCATCTTCGGAACAGAACTGGCGAGCCCATCGCCGCATTCGCTGAATCTGATAGCCCTCTACCGCTGCGGCAGCGGACGGGAACGCACCAGCGTCGGCCACCAGAACCACTTCCCGAGGATGCTGAGGATGGACGGCACGACGAACGAACGCACGATCAGCGTGTCGAGCAGCAGGCCGATGCATACGGTGGAACCTATCTGACCGATAGTTCTGAGATCGCTGGTGAGCATCGCCAGCATGGTGAACGCGAACACCAAACCCGCGGACGTCACCACACCACCCGTGCTTCCGAGCGCGCGGATGAGACCGGTGTTCAACCCGGCGTGAAGCTCCTCTTTGACTCGGGCGATCAACAGTAGGTTGTAGTCCGAACCCACCGCCACCAGGATGATGAACGTCAGCGGCAATATCAACCAGTGCAGGTGCAGGCCGATGAGGTGCTGCCAGACGAGCACGGAAAGCCCGAACGCCCCGGCGAACGAGAAGGCCACCGTGCCGGGGATGACCAAGGCGGCCATCAGACTTCGCGTGATGAACAACATGATCAAGAAGATCAGCACGAAGGCGGCGACCGCCACGATAGCCAAATCGGATGCGCTGTATTCCTTGATGTCCTTATCGGTCGATCCCGATCCGCCGATATAAACTCTCGCGCCGGCCAACGACGTCTCTTTCAAGATCGTGGTTATCGCCTCGGGGAACGCGTTGACATGGTCGACGCCTTCGGGGCCCATGGCGTCCCCCTCGTGGGTGACGATGAACCGAGCAGCCTTGCCGTCCGGCGACATCAGGAGCTGCATACCAGTCTTGACGTCTTCGTTGTCAAAACCTTCATGGGGAATGTAGAAGAAGTCATCGCTCTTGGACTGGTCAAAGTCGAGCCCCACATTGATCTGGTCGGCGAAGGTCTGGTCGGTCTGGGTGGCCTGCAGATGCGAGGGGCCGTAGGAGTTAACGATGACAGCCTGGAGTGCCTGCGTATCGTCCCTCAGGATCTTCAACTGGGTGACCAGCTGGGGGAGGAGCCGGTCGACGGCCTGGAGATCGGTGACGGTGTTCGCGATCTCGACGTCGAGGCTGTCGATGCCGTCGAGTCCGTCGAACAGCGATCGGAATGCCCAGCATATGGGAATGTCGAAACAGTGTGGCTCCCAATAGAAATAGTTCTTGAGGGGTCGGATGAAGTCGTCGAGATTTGAGATGTCATCGTTTATCTCGTCGGTGACGTGCTGCAGATTCTCCGTGGTGAGCACCGTTGCGTGCAGGTCGTCTGACAGCTGTTGCGTGATGTCGATCGTTTTCCCCAGCACCGCTACGGTGTCCGCCTGGATCTGCGCCTGCTTGTCGGTATCGGCGTTCTGCTGCTGGTTGAACGGGAGCTGTTGACCGTTTCCGCTGCCTTGCGTGGTGAACAAGTAGGGAAGGGTGGCATGTTCCAATGCCCGGCCCATCGGCCTGGTGATGCTTTGCACCTCCGCGATGCCGGGAAGGCGAATGAGACTCTGGCCACTCGGTCCAACGAGATGAAATCGGCCGAGTTTCGCATGTCATGATCCGTCTCGACCATCAGCATCTCGGAGAACAGTTTGCTCTTCGTGAAGTGCCGATCCGCGGCCGCGAAACCCAGATTGGAAGGGGAATTGGGCGGCTGGTATTGACGGTCGTCATAGTTCACCCGATACGTCGGCACGAAGATCGCCCCCAGCATGACGGCGGCGGCACTGGCCGCGAGGATCGGCTTCGGCCAGCGCACCACGCTCGTCCCGATCCGCCGATAAAGCTGCCCCTTAGCCTTCCCTCTCGGGTCCATGAGCCCGAAAAGGCTGCCCAACGTCAACAGGGCCGGGCCCAGCGTCAGCGCGGCGGCGATGGTAAACAGCATGCTGACGGCAACGGCGGGCCCCATGGTGTGGAAGTAGTTGAGTCGCGCGAAAGTCAAGCAGTAACACGCCCCCGCGATCGTCAGCCCCGAGCCAATGATGATCGGTGCGACCCCCCGATACGCGGTGTAATACGCCTCCTCCTTGCTTTCGCCGGCTTGTCGCGCCTCGTGATAGCGGCCCATTAAGAAGATGCCGTAATCGGTCCCCGCTCCCAGGGTCAGCGCGACGACGATGTTCACCGCGAATGACGAGAGCTCGAGGTACCCGAGATGCCCGAGGGTTGAAATGACTCCCTTCGCGACCAGCAGTTCGAACAGAACGCCGTACAGGGGCACCGCCAGGGTGGAAGCGGAGCGATACACCAAGAACAACATCCCGACGATGAGGAAGATCGTCACGATCGTGATGTCGTTCAAGCTCGAATTGGCAATAGTCAGCGTGTCCGAGGCCAGCGGAGCCGCGCCGCTGACATAGACCTTGAGCCCGGGCGGCGGCGTGTCCTTGGCGACGGTATCCCGAACGGCACCCACCGACTGATTCGCCTGCATTTGGCCGATATCGCCCGCGAGACGCAACAGCACGTACGTGGCCTTGCCGTCGACGCTCTGCGCCCCGGCCGCGGTGATCGGCTTCCCCCACAGATCCATGACGTATTGCACATGCTGGGTGTCTTGCTTGAGGCGGCGCATCAAATCGTCGTAATACCGATGGTCCCCGTCGTCCAACGGTCGGTCGGCTTCCAGCACGACCATGGCCAAGCTGGTGGAATTGGACTCGTGGAACTTCTCGCCGATGTGCAGCAGCGCCCGCTGCGACGGCGCGTAGTGCGGGACCTGCGGCCCCGCGAGTTCTTCTGCGACTCTCTCTACCTGCGGCATGAAGGTGTTCGTCGAGATCGCCAAAAGCCCCCAAAAGACGATGATCGGTATCGCCAGGACACGAACCGTCCTGGCGACGAAAGGCCGTTTCGCCCCATGCTCGTTCGCGCGATGCTCGCTCATGCGGATTTCACTATGCAGAAGACGTGCGCATCCTGATGGGTGTCGGACTGTTCATCGCCGACAACGCCGTTCACCAGTATCCGGCAGCCGACTTGACCACCGCCGCGAACTTGCGCCGAGATGCTGGCGGACACCACCGTGAGCGTGGTCGTCTCCGTGTGCGACCACGGCAACGTCGTGAGATCAACCCGATGCGGATGCCCGTCGACGTCCGCCCAGACGAGCATCCCCCCCTCCCCGATGGAGCCGGACAACTCATACGTGACCCGTTTGGGACTGAACTCCGGAGGTGCTTGCGGGCCAAGGACGGTGATGACAGGCCCGGGAGCGGAGAACTCGTGCACCTTCCACATGCACACCGCGCCCAAAGCGAGCGCAACGACGGCAACCAATGGCATCCAGACTCGCGCCAAGACCGTCCTGCCGACTGAACGAGGGCTCACTCGATCACTCCTCTCGCTCCCCCCGACTTTCGTGCAAGAGCAGATAACCCGGAGCTATATATCAACTAGGTTGACATATGGACTGCAGAGACTACCAGCCCTGGGTCGGAACGCGAACACCAGGCGTGCGGACGTTATCACCTGCTGAGTGCTGTCGGAGGACGGCGAGTCTTCAACTCACCGGAAATCAACGAAACCGACAGTTCCACGAATAGAAATTGAACGTGTGCCTCGTTTGCCAACCATGCAGCCGGCTCGAGAATGACCCGCGACAACGGTCGGTGACCACACCACATGCCTTGTGTTGCTCAAGACATTTTCCGTAGTCGCCCTTTCAACCTTGCGCTGCGGAGAAGCCGAATGGCGAGGTTTGTGGAGGTCAACATCGGGATCACCCCGAGGAATGTCCGCTCGGAGGGCGTGGCTCCATGCAAGAAGTAAAGACTGCCAAATACATAAAAGCAGCCCAGCATGAACAAAGTGCCGGGGATGCAAAATGCCATCAGGGAGCTACGATCGGCAACGATTTGCTTCGCATAATCCAGCTCATCCTTCGACATGGGTTCGCGTTTGCGTACTTTATTTAGAACCGCTTTGGCGCTCCCAATTTCTTCGCTTATCGGAGCCGGCGTTCGGTCTCCCAGCCGCTTCACATGTACAGCAGCAAAGGCGGCGAACACCAACGCAAGCGCAAGGGTGACTATGGTCAGATAACCAAATAAAACCAAACTCATTATTCCCGTCCCTTGCTCCGCTGCCGAACTATCGAAGACTCCGCAAAACGCTACCTCAACCAGTTGGTTTGAACCGCCCGGGCATGTCCGGAGACTCTGATGTGCCCCGGGTTGGACGGAGTCGGTTTGTTTGACTTCCGGTCACGACACCAGTCGAAGGAGCCGTGTCCGTGTCCAAGCGATATCCCGAGGAGTTTCGCCGCAAGGTGCTCGATCTGGTGGCCGCCGGCCACCCGGTCGCCCAAGGCATCCGCAGGTCAACATTGACAAGGGGCCTGATCAGCGTACGAGGACGATGCGGCCGAAGTCCGGCCCGGTCACTCCAACTGCCTTCATCGCTGATCCCTCTCCGCACTGCGTGCGTTCGGTCCCATTTCCGGTTAAACAATTAAGTGCCCTCGGCATTCCCGGTTCAACGATTAAGTTAGAATGAGGACATGAGTACCGCGCACACGACTCGGTGGCTAGACACACAGGAACAGCAGGTCTGGGCACAGCTGTCGACGATGATCCTCAGGTTGCAGCCAGTATTGAGCGCACAGCTGCAGCGCGAGTTCGGTATCAGCCAGTTCGAGTATCTGATGATGGCGCGTCTGTCGGAAGCGCCGGGATCGATGCTTCGGATGAGCGTACTGGCCACGATCACCGGCAGCTCGCTGCCGCGGTTGTCCCAGGCCGTCGGCCGCCTCGAAAAACGCGGCTGGATATCACGGCAGGCTGACGCGCAGGACAGTCGTTACACATTTGCGGTTCTGACCCCCGCGGGACTTCGCCAACTCCAAGAGGCCGCCCCCTCGCACGTAGCCGCAGTGCGCGAGTTCGTTTTCGACCGCTTGACGCGGGCCCAGGCTCGGCAGCTAGGCGCGATTTCCCAGCGCATTCTCGACGGGCTACCCCCGGACGACAGCTGGCCCAGCACCGCACAGTCCTGAGCCCCCGCCGCTGACGGCGTCTTGACGCGCAATACCTACACCTGTTGTCTCGGCGACGGCATCATCCACATGGACGATCCATCCAGGTTTGGGCCGTACGTCCTCGGTGACCCGCCGTGACCAAGTGGTGTAGATCACTTGACTTCCCGGAATCACAGATCCGGCATGCCACTTATAGGTGCCAGGAAGTTACTTAAACATTGAAGTAACGACACGTGGGAACAAGGAAGAGGAACCGGACCATGAGCACCGTTACACCCCTGGTAGTCAGAATGGGCACCTCGACCGTCCGCGCGGTAGTGTCCACGATTTTCGCCGCGCTGGCCGTGGCCGCGATCCTCGTCGGCTCGCTTGCCGCCGCGGCGCCGTGGTCCGCACAGGCGAATGCCTCCGACGACTCGTGCGCCAGCGTCGAGGTCGTATTCGCCCGCGGCACGTTTGAGGCGCCCGGTGTCGGCGCGACCGGGCAAGCGTTCGTCGACGCGCTCAACGCCCGCCTGCCAGGCAAAACGGTGGACGTGTATGCGGTGAACTACCCTGCATCGTTGGACTTCGGGCAAGCCGCCGACGGTATCGTCGACGCCAGCAACAAGATTGAGACGATCGCGGCGAGCTGCCCGAACACCAAGATCGTGCTCGGCGGTTACTCGCAGGGCGCCGCAGTAGCCGGCTACACCACCACCGATACCGTTCCCGCCGGATTCGCCCTGCCAGCCGGTATCACTGGCGCGATGCCGCCTGCGATCGCCGCGCACGTCGCGGCAGTGGTCCTGTTCGGAACGCCGGATACCTGGTTTCTCAACTTGGCCGACCGCAACGCACCACCCATCACCGTCGGCCAGCTCTACACGGCGAAAACCCTTCAGCTGTGTGCAACGGGCGACCCGGTCTGCTTCCCTGGTGGCCTTGAGCGGGCCGCGCACAGTTCGTACAAGGACAACGGAATGGCCGACCAGGCGGCCGATTTCGCCGCCCGCCAGTTGATCGCTCCTGCCCCAGCCGCGGCGGTGCAGCAGACGGCAGCTGAGGTCGGCGCCGGCCAGCGCGCCGACCAGCCGGCTTCGGCACCTGCGTCCGAGCTTGACCCGCCGGTGGGCAACTGAACCGGCACCGAGACCGCGGAAGCGGTGGTGACCGACTGATTGACACATCATCTAAATCTACTACTGTGGCGCCCGTGCCCAATGCACATCAGAAGGGTTTGGCGATCGGGTAACGGGTTATTGGGACCGGTACGAGACGTAAGTCGATGTGAGGAGACCACGATGAGCGATGGCAGCGACTTCAACGAGCGCAATATCGCCGAGTTCCGCGCCAACCACGGTCGCGTCAGTGGCCCGTTCGAGGGTGCGCCGATCGTCCTGCTGCACACCGTCGGTGCACGCAGCGGGAAGCCGCGGACCAATATCATGATGTACCTCGCCGACGGCGAACGGTATCTTGTGTTCGCCTCGAACGCCGGTGCCGGCGACAACCCCGCCTGGTACTGGAACCTGAAGGCCAACCCCGACGCCCGCATCGAAGTCGGCGACGACATCGTCGACGTGCATGCCACCGAGCTGCGGGGCGCCGAACGGGACGACAAGTACGCGCTGCAGGCCGAGCGGTATCCGGGATTCGCTGAATACGAGCGCATGACGTCGCGGACCATCCCCGTTGTCGCGCTCACGCCTACCGGTGGGGCGAAGCCGCGCGACTGAAGGTCCTCCGATGCGTCGTATCTCGCAGTCACCTCGAACGTCAACTGATTGACATATCACGTAACCCTACTACTGTGGCGATCATGACGCAGACAGGCTCGAGTTCCTTCCAAGAGTCCTCCGAATTGCAGCACATGGATTATGACGCCCTCTACCGTGGCGAAAGCCCGGGCGAAGGCATGCCGCCGATGACCACACCACCATGGGATAACAAGGCGCCCAACGAGAATGTCATAGGGTGGCAGACTGGCGGCTGGGTCCACGGCGACGTTCTCGACATCGGCTGCGGGCTCGGCGACAACGCCGTCTACCTGGCCGAAAACGGGCATAAGGTGACCGGGTTGGACATCTCACCCACCGCGCTGATCACCGCCGAGCGGCGGGCCAAGGACGCCGGAGTCGACGTGACGTTCGCGGTGGCCGACTCCACCAAGCTCGACGGCTACACCGACGCGTTCGACACCGTGATCGACAGCGGCATGTTCCACTGCCTCGATGACGACGGCAGACGTAGCTACGCGGCCGCGGTGCACCGGGCCACCCGGCCGGGCGCCACCCTATTGCTCAGCTGCTTCTCCGACGCCAACCCGGTAGGCGAGGAGTGGCCGCGACCGGCGGTGTCCGAAGAGACGCTGCGCGACGTCCTCGGCGGCGCCGGCTGGGACATCACGTCGCTGGAGCCCGCCACGGTGCGCGGCGAACCGGACGGTGTGCAAGTCGAAATGGCGTTCTGGTACGTCCGCGCGCAACGGCGCTAAGTGACCCGAACCTCAGTTGTCGGGGTCGCACCCGACGATGGCGCAGCTGATCCAAGGCTGTGCGTGCCAATTCAGCCAGCCCTTGTTGGTTGTCTGCCGCGACCCATGCGGCGTACGCGTCCTTGAATGCGAGCACGCCCGATTCGGCCGCGAGGGCTGCCACCAGGTCTGTCACACCACGGGCGCGTAACGCAGTCGGACCGTCGCCTCTTCGCGGTCTCACGGCCATTTCCGGTGGTCGGGGCTCCAGCTCGTGGCACTCCCATGCGATACCTCTTGTCCCGTCCAGTCCTGTACCGTACGGTTCCGGTGTTGCGGTTCGGTTCCCGCTCGAAGCGCAGCAGAGACGACCTCTCTAGACGGACCATTTGTCGGTTTGCGAAAGGCTTGCGGGTGAGCAGTATTTCGATTGGCCGCCTGCTCACGCGGGGGTGGATGCTGCTGGTAGTTGTCGTGGTGGTCGCGGTCGCGGGGTGTTGCGCTAAGCATGTGGTCTTGAGGCTTTCGGGCTGCCGCATCATCATCGACGGTGCGGTCAAAGACGAGAGATCGGTGAAGACGCTGAACGCCTACACCTTCTGCTTGGACACGTCCGGATGAGCAACCGTCACATCCCGCGACCTTCGTTACCGGACATGATCCGGCGGTTTTCGGCGCCGATCGTGTGGTTCTGGCTGGCCCTGGCGGTGGTCACGAATGTTTTCGTGCCGCAATTGGAGACCGTTGCCCAAGCGCATAACGTGTCGCTGAGCCCCCAGGATGCGCCGTCGCTGCAGGCCAGTAAACGCATCGGCAAGGTGTTTCACGAGTTCGATTCCGACAGTGCGGCGATGATCGTCCTGGAGGGCAATCAGCCGCTCGGTGCCGACGCGCACCACTACTACGACGACTTGATTCGAAAGCTCTCCCAGGACACGAAGCATGTCGAGCACATTCAAGATTTCTGGGGGGATCCGCTGACGGCGGCCGGCTCGCAGAGCGCCGACGGCAAGGCGGCGCTGGTGCAGGTGTACCTCGCCGGTAACCAGGGCGAGACGCTATCCAATCAGTCCGTCGATTCTGTGCGCGACATCGTGGAGCACACGCCGCCACCGCCGGGGGTGAAGGCCTATGTCACCGGCGCCGCGCCGCTGGTCACCGATCAGTTCGAGGTGGGCCGCAAAGGCACCCTGAAGGTCACCCTGATCACCCTCGGGGTGATCGCAATAATGCTGTTTTCCCTCTACCGTCGTGTCACCACGGTGATTCTGGTGATTTTCACGGTGATGATTGAGTTGACCGCGTCCCGCGGAGTCGTCGCCGTTCTGGCGAACTCCGGGCTCATCAAGCTGTCGACCTACTCGACTAATCTGCTGACGTTACTGGTCATCGCCGCCGGAACAGACTACGCGATCTTTATTCTCGGCCGTTACCACGAAGAGCGCCACGCCGGGCAGGATCGCGTACCAGCGTTCCATACGATGTACCGGGGGACCGCGCCTATTATCTTGGGTTCGGGCCTGACAATTGCCGGCGCGGTGTTCTGTCTGACCTTTACCCGGCTCCCGTATTTTCAGAGCCTGGGCGTGCCCGCTGCAATTGGTGTCCTCGTCGCGCTGGCGGCCGCGCTGACCCTGGCGCCGGCGGTGCTGACCATCGGCCGCCATTTCGGTCTGTTCGACGCCAGCCGCGCGATGCGCACCCGGAGCTGGCGACGCATCGGCACGGCCATCGTGCGCTGGCCCGGACCCGTCCTGGTGGTGACGATCGCGGTGGCGCTGATCGGTCTGCTCGCCCTGCCGGGATACCAGACGAGTTACGACGCCCGCCCCTACATGCCTGCGGGTGCCCCGGCCAATCTCGGCTACGCGGCGGCCGAGCGCCACTTCTCCCAGGCCCGACTCAATCCCGAATTGCTGATGGTCGAGGCCGATCACGATCTGCGTGATTCGGCCGACATGCTCATCCTGGAGCGGGTGGCCAAGGCGATCTTCCACACCCCCGGTATCGCAGAGGTGCAGTCCATTACCAGGCCCCTGGGAACCCCGCTGGACCACAGCTCGATCCCGTTTCAGATCAGTGCGGGCAGCTCCGGCCAGATCGAGAACCTGAAATACCAGCACGACCGCGGCGCTGACTTGTTGAAGCAGGCCGATGTGATCAGTAAAACGATCGCCATTTTGCAGCAGCAATATGCCCTGCAACAGCAGTCTGCCGCCGCGACCAACGAACAGACCGAGGCGTTTCACGCCACCGTCGCCACGATCACCACCCTGCGCGATGAGATCGCCAATTTCGACGACTTCTTCAGGCCGCTGCGCAATTACTTCTATTGGGAGCCGCACTGTTTCGACATTCCGATCTGCGCGGCGCTGCGATCCGTCTTCGACGCGCTCGACGGTATCGACGCGCTGAGCGACCAGTTTGGAAACATCACGGCAAGTTTGGACGAATTGAATGCGCTGCAGCCGAAACTGCTGGCGCTCCTACCACCCCAGGTCGCCAGCCAGCAAACCAATCGGGACCTGGTTCTGACGAATTACGCCACCACGTCGGGGATCAACGATCAGACCGCGGCTGCGCTGCAAAACGCGACTGCCATGGGGCAAGCCTTCGACGCCGCCAAAAACGACGACTCCTTCTACCTGCCCCCAGAGGTCTTTACCAACTCCGAATTCCAGCGGGGCCTGAAACTGTTCCTGTCCCCGGACGGCAAGGCCGCGCGCATGATCATCACCCATGACGGCGATCCCGCCACCCCGCAAGGCATCTCACATATCGACGCGATCAAGAACTCCGCCGAGGAAGCGCTCAAAGGCACGCCCCTGGCCGGGGCCAACATCTACCTAGCGGGCACCGCCGCGACCTACAAGGACATCCAAGACGGCGCCAAATACGACCTCATGATCGCCGGAATCGCCGCGCTGAGCCTGATTTTGCTGATCATGTTGTTCATCACCCGAAGTCTGGTGGCCGCGTTCGTCATTGTGGGCACGGTGGCGCTGTCGTTGGGCGCCTCTTTCGGGCTGTCCGTGCTGATTTGGCAGGATATTCTTGGTATCCACTTGTTCTGGATCGTCCTGGCGCTGGCGATCATCTTGCTGTTGGCGGTGGGGTCGGACTACAACTTGTTGCTGATCTCGCGTTTCAAAGAGGAGATCGGCGCAGGCTTGAACACGGGCATCATCCGCGCGATGGCCGGCTCCGGCGCGGTGGTGACCGCCGCCGGTCTGGTGTTCGCGGCCACCATGGCCTCCTTCGTGTTCGCCGATTTGCGAATTCTCGGTCAGATCGGGACCACGATCGCTCTCGGTCTGCTGTTCGACACGTTGATCGTGCGTTCGTTCATGACGCCGTCTATCGCAGCGCTACTCGGGCGCTGGTTCTGGTGGCCGCAAAGGGTCCGCCCCCGCCCCGCCAGTCAGATGCTTCGACCCGAGGGATCACGCCAAGCGGTCCGCCAACTGCTCCGGCGGGAAGACGGAGACACACCGGTCACCTCCGAATCGCGTTGACCACAACACCCAGCCGGCCGAGATCGACCGCGGACGCCTCGCGTCAGGTCCTACCAGCTGTGGTGAGCACATCAGACGACTCGGGCACCGTCAAAGAAACTTCCTGCAGACGCCCTTTTAACCGTGCGACCCTGCGCAGCTGAGCGACGATGTTCATGGAGGTCAACATGGGGATCCCCCCGATAAACGTTCGAAAGGAGGGGGCGCCGCCATATACATGTAGCTGGTAGAGACAGCCAACCACGTAAAAGAATCCCAATGTGAAGAGGGCAGCGGGTATCGCGTACGCGAGCGGTGATCGAGCGTCAGAAATCAGTTCGGTCGCATAATCTATCTCATCCTGCGACATTGATTCGCGCTTGCGCGACTTAGCCAGAACCGCTTTGTGGGCGCCGACTTTTTCGCCTAATGGAGCGGGTGTTCGATTCTCTAACCGACCTATGTACACGAACACACAAGCGACGAACACTAATTCCAGCACAGCCGCAAGTATCGTGAGATAACCCCATAGACCGAGATTCACCCTCCCGCTCCTCTGCTCCCCCGTCGAACGTCACATCACACCTGAAACGCGAGAGCCCTCGCGGTCGGCTATCGAGACCCCTCTCGAAACGCTACCTCAACCTCGTAGCGGCCGAAGCCTACGCAAAGCTGATCGCAGCTCATGGGTGGGATATCGCCGGCGCGCTGGCAGCAGGCTGCCATGCAGCTCACGTGCGGCGGCCCGGAATGGCCCTCATCCCGATCAGCGATCTGCGATCAGCGATCAGCGTGATGTAATCGGAGAAAATCTCGTCGAAGTCGCGGAAGAGATCACCGAGTCTGCTGGGCGTTAAACCCACTTCGATCGTCGCGGCCCGCCGTCCAATTCGACGGTGTTTCGGCACCGATGTCTGCACATCGGAGTGTCACGCTGGCGACAATCGCGGAACACTTTGGCGTTGGCGGGAAGTTGGATGACATATGACGACAGCCTTCGTGCTCTCCGGGGGTGCGAGCCTTGGTGCCAGCCAGGTAGGGATGCTGCTTGGTCTGGCCGAGGCCGGCATCACTCCGGACCTGATCGTCGGCACATCGGTCGGCGCGCTAAACGGCGGGTGGGTAGCGATGGGGGCCGATGTTGATGGGATCGGCGCTCTGGCCGACGTGTGGCGGTCGCTATCGCGAAACGATGTGTTCCCGACCCGCCCGATTGTCGGGCTGCTGGGCTTCCTCGGTCAGCGCCCGCATCTGGTATCCGACAAGGGCCTCCGCCGCCTCGTCGCCGACCACCTGCGGTTTTCCCGGCTGGAGGACGCCCCGATCCCGCTGCATGTGGTGGCCACCGACGTGCTTTCCGGCCAGGACGTGCTGCTGTCGTCGGGAGACGCGGTCGAGGCGATCATGGCCAGCGCCGCCATTCCCGCCGTCTTTCCCCCGGTGAACATCGACGGGCGCGTTCTGATCGACGGTGGTGTGGTCAACAACACGCCGCTGTCGCATGCCGTGGCGCTCGGCGCCGACCGGATCTGGGTGCTGCCGACTGGCTACGCCTGCGCCCTGCGGCAGTCACCACAAGGGGCGCTGGCGATGGCGCTGCACGGCGTTACGCTCACCATCAACCAACGCCTGGCCGTCGACGTCGCTCGCTTCGAGGAAGCGGTCGACCTGCGGGTCATCCCACCACTGTGTCCGATCGGCAGCTCACCGGTGGACTTCTCGCACTCGGCATCGCTGATCGAGCGCTCACACCGCGTGACACAGAAGTGGCTGCGGGCGCGCCATCGCGTCACCGGGCAGGCGGCGTTGCTCGAGCCGCACCGGCACTGAGCGCAACCGACGCACGCGCGAATTAGGCAGCACCCGGCACCGGGCTAGAGAGGCGCCCGGTCCGGCGCTGGAGTCGGGCATCCTCGCCATCTACCGATAGCCGCCGGGGTCGGGGTGTCCCACCTGTCACAGCTGCCTGGTCATACCAAAGGTGGCCTCAATGGCCATGTTCCCCGTGCCGGCAAGAACGGTTCTTTCGGTTCACCCGCCGCGGCCGGCGGCCTACGCTCGCAAGATGGAGCCCCATCCCGAAGAGACAGCCGACTTCTCGGCGTTCAGCAAAATGCGGCGGATACCGCTCGATCCCGAATCCGTTATCGGAAGGGAACTCGTCGACGGGTTCGCCGAGTTCGACGAATCCTTTACCGGCCATAACCGGATATGGGCGGTAGTCGTGAAACTCGTTGGACTGACAGCCATGTGCTCCAAGGCTGTGATCGACCTTGAGAAACAGGTGATCGAGCTGAGGCGAGAGCTTCGATCCCGCGACACGGCGTAGGGCCGACCGACCGGCTCATACTTCGCGATATCGGCGATCGTGTGCGGGTCGGAGGTTCCTTTGCGCAGCCGCTCGCGAGACCTGCCGTTTTATGGTGGCGCTACGAGGACTCGAACCCGTGACCCTCACACTGCCAGGAGCGGGCGGGACAGTGAATCGCGGCATCGTGCTGCCCTCACTCCGCGAGGGCATCGACACATCGAACGCGACCGGGCGCATGGTGGCCGGGGTACTCGCCAGTCTTGCCGAGTTGGAGTTGGTAAGCAGGGCGACTATCTACCTGGTAGTTGCCGTGCGCGGCGACACGCCTGATTAGTGCCTGGAACTGGTGAAGAATTTGGCCGCCGCGCAGATCGACTTTTGTACAGGCTCCGGTTTCCAGCCGAGTTCGCGTTCGGCCTTGCCGTGGTCCAGCGGTGACATCAACTCAGCCATCCGTAGGCCGACGACCGCAAACGGTAGATCGCGTCGCAATAGGCGCGCTGTTAGGTCGTTGACATGCGCGGCAGCGTAGAGCAATTTGAGGGGCAGTTTGATGCGCGATGGGCTGACTCCGGCCGCATGCGCTGCGATTTCATGAACTTCGCGAGTGCTCATGTAGTGGTCGGAGATGATGTAGCGTTCCCCGTCCCGGCCTCGTTCGGCGGCAAGAACCATTGCGTGTGCAGCGTCTTCGATACCCACAACCTCAGAGGCGAAGTCGAAATAAAAGGGGAAGGTTCCTTTGGCGACCCGCGCGATGACCGATCCGTGCGGTGTGGGCTGCCAATCGCCGGGGCCATATGTCGTTGAAATGCACAGTGCGACAGCAGGTAAGCC
The DNA here is from genome assembly GCA_963828065.1 of uncultured Actinomycetota bacterium. GTDB lineage: Bacteria > Actinomycetota > Actinomycetes > Mycobacteriales > Mycobacteriaceae > Mycobacterium. Next base: position 209,566 of record CAWHDL010000006.1, read on the forward strand.
CTTCTTGTGGACGTAGTCCATCACCAGGTTCTCGGCAGCCACGCGCGACTGGATGTACGCGCCGCCCTCGTTCCAATTGTGTGGATCGTCCTCGGTCACGACCGTGGTATCGCTGACGGCCAGCGTGCCTGTGGTGCTGGTGAAGACGAACCTGGCAAGTCCAGCATCCGCAGCGGCATCAAGCACATGCCGCAACCCATCGACGTTGGTGCGGAATAGTGGGGACGGGTCGCGCAACCACATCCGCGCGTCCACAACGCAGTAGTAAACGACATCGCACCCCACCATGGCTGCTCGCAGGGCCGCGTCATCGAAAATATCGCCGTAGCAGCGTTCGACATCGAGGTCATCGATGCCCTTCGTGGAACTTGTGCGACGGAGCATAACGCGGACGTCGTCGCCGTTGTTTGCGAGTTTTCGGGTTACGTGGGACCCGAGGAAGCCGCTGGCACCGATCACGAGTTTCTTCTTGCGCGAAGAGACGTTGCTGGCGTTGGTCATGAGTCTTGTTGTGGGTTCATCGCAACTTCCCACGCGCCAAGCGTGTTCCCGCGTTGCGCAGCCGATCCGAGATGCGCAGGGAAAACAGCGGATTGAAGATGTCCTCGCGAAGCCGGGTCAGCTTGGACGTTTTGATGCGCCATTGCCCGTCGGTCTTCTCGTATGTCTCGTGATAATGCCCGTAGCCGTTCAAATTCAGTCCGGGGGCAAGCCGGACCACGTCGTTGAGCGCCCACACACCCATCGCAGTCGTGGGGGATGTCAACGCAATCTCCGGTGCATGGACCTGGTGCACTGTCGGCTGAGAGGGCTTCCCAAGGGTCTTCCGGATGAACGCGACGAACTCATCAGCACCCACGATGACCTTCCCGCCTGCCTCGGCGGTGTCGCTGACGAAGTCGTCAGCGAAAATCCTGCGCCACGCCTCCCAGTCCTTGGTGTCCAAGAAGCGGCAATAACGCGCCTTCAATTGTTTGATCAATTCGATCTCGTGCGCAGACGCCACCGAGTCCGCGACGAACGTCTCACCCTGCGCCATCTCAGCGCCCCACCCGGCGGGATCGTCTTTCGGCATCCGCGCAGCATATCGCCCGTGATGTCGTCGAGCTGGCGGTCGCTGAGCGCGTCAACCTTGACGGGCTCGGCGGCTGACCGTGACTGCGGATAAACAGCGGATAACCTAGGGCGTTGTGGCGGATCGATCGCCCGTGCAAAGACGCAAATAGCCCTGTGAACTGGTGATTCTCCTGGTGGCCAGGGCCGGGATCGAACCGGCGACCTTCCGCTTTTCAGGCGGACGCTCATACCGACTGAGCTACCTGGCCGGAAGGCACGGACGTGCCTAGCCGCGATGGCGACCCTGACGGGACTTGAACCCGCGACCTCCGCCGTGACAGGGCGGCGCGCTAACCAACTGCGCCACAGGGCCTTGCTTTGCGACTCCATCGTACGGTCGCCGCGCGTACCCCCTACGGGATTCGAACCCGCGCTACCGCCTTGAAAGGGCGGCGTCCTAGGCCGCTAGACGAAGGGGGCCAGCCGAATCTCTCCGGGGGACTCGCAACGCTCGTGTTGGGAGCTCAGATAGCTTAGGGCACGCGCAGCGCAATCCTCAAACGAGTCTGACTGCGGCTGGCAGTATCCTGATTCGTCGCGCCCCTATAGCTCAGTTGGTAGAGCTACGGACTTTTAATCCGCAGGTCCTAGGTTCGAGTCCTAGTGGGGGCACCAAGCATAACCGCAGCGGGCCTAACGCACCTGCGTGCCTAAGGTGACCCTGCCACGTGCCCACCGCAACAGGGGCACCGCAACCAACCCGCCCTACCAGACCACCCGGCGGGAATCGTCGGCAATGCTCTAGAGAACCTTCAGGTTCGGCTTGCCAGGCAACGCCGTCTGGCCGCATAAACCCGTGCGCGAGCGCGAGTTCGGGGTTGCCAGGAGTCGCTGCAGCGGTTTGCGAGCTGCGTGGCCATTCGCCGCGTTGCCCCGCGCGCATCCTGTCATACTCCACCCGTGCTCCTCAAAAACCGCCCGGTATCCGCGCCATCCTGGAAATTCTTTGCGAACCTCTGGTTTCGCTGCCTTACCCGCGTCAGCGGTGAAGATCTGGTGTTCATCAATTCGGGCTACGAGGAAGATCCGCCGATGGCCCTGCCGCTGGTGGCGTCCGACGAGCCCAACCGGTTCTTCATCCAGCTCTATCACCGCACGGCGACCCAAGTCGATCTCACCGGCAAACGGGTGCTGGAAGTCAGTTGCGGGCACGGCGGCGGGGCTTCCTACCTCGTGCGCACGCTGAGCCCGGCCTCCTACACGGGGCTGGACTTGAACCCGGACGGCGTCGACTTCTGCCGAAAAAGCCATACCCTGCCCGAGCTGGATTTCGTGCAGGGCGACGCCGAGAACCTACCGTTCCCCGATCAGTCCTTCGACGCGGTGCTGAATGTCGAAGCCTCGTTTTGCTACCCGTCGTTGCCCCGTTTCCTCGCCGAAATGGCCCGCGTGCTGCGCCCGGGAGGGCATTTCCTCTACGCCGATCTCCGCCGACGCGACCGTATCGCCAAGTGGGAGGAGGAGCTGGGCGACGCCCCCATGCGGCTCATGTCGGAAACCGTCATCGGTGAGCATGTTGCGCGGGGACTCGAGAAGAGTTTGCCGCGGTTAAAGGAGCTGAATAGCTCTAGTCTGGGGTTCTTCGTCGATATGTTATGGGCGAAGGCCTGCCGCTACCGATTGAATAAGGGACTGATGTCGTACCGGATGTACTGCTTCGCCAACGAGTGAGGCGGCGTTCGGCTCTCTGCCCCGGCGAGCACTTCGGTGACCGGACGCCCGACGCCACAGGCGTCCCAGAAATCACAGGAATCACGCTGGTCAAATACGTGATCCCCGGGAATACAGGGCCGGCGAAATCTGCTGTCTTGGAGAGGTAATCCGGTTTCGGATCCTGCGTTCGAGGGCACTCCAAGAGCACAGAACCTGAAGGGCCTGTGGGGCGGTCCTGTAGGTCCACGAGAGTCCACGAGAGGAGTGGAAATGAGGAAGATGAAGAAGTTAACGTTCGGTTTGTCTGCAGCCACTGCCTTGGCCGCCGCGACCATCGGACTGGCTGCACCGGCGACGGCGACGGCGGGACCGTTCCCTGCCGACTGCAGTGTGCACACTTGGTATAACGGGGCACCCGTCGACGTTTCGTGGTGCTGATCGACAGATCGGCTGAGGCGCCCGTGTAGGCGCCCCTGATGTTGCGGCGCCCGCTGCGCGGGCGCTGCCATCGCAACATCGGTGCCCCCGTTCAGTGGGGGCGGCGCCCGTCGCGTGCACGGTGTAGCGAGAACAACAAGCTGCTTCTTTCGCCCATGGAGGCAAGCAGAAATGAAAAAGATGACTATCGCCCTATCGGCGGCTGCCGGTTTGGCTGCGGCGACTGTGGCGATGGCCTCACCGGCCGCTGCAGTGCAATCTGCTGCGGGCTTGGCGGGAGACACCATGCTCAAACAACAATGCATAGTGATCGACCTCGCCGCGGCCGGCACCAACCACGAAGCCGACCGCGATCCGGCCAAACAAGTGGTGCCCACTTTCTGTCCGTAGACGTGAGTTGGTGCGGGTCCACCTGACTTAGGTGATCCACAGACGTCGACGAACCACCGGGCAGTCTATGAACGACCTGTGAATATGTGGCTGTCGGCTCGCAGCCGTACTACATTGGTGGCTACTTCGCTTCGGATAGGTCGGGTATTCAGGGGGGAGTGCGAAAAGATACCCAGCTGCACAGGAGGCGACACCATGACGACCATCAATGTGAAGAGGATCGCGGCCGCGGGCGCGATCTCAGGCGCGCTGAGCTTCGCTGCACTCGGACTCGGGGCGGGCGCAGCCAATGCCGACGACGGGGGCAATATTCCGTTCATGCCCGGTGGATCATCTGGGGGCGACTTGCAGTCGTACTTCCCGATGATCGAGAGACTCGGCGACGTCGCGAACTTCGCAAAGATCGGGGGCACCGGGGGCACCGGAAAGCCGGGAAACAACGTCGACCTCGGAAGCCTCGGCAACCTCGGGAGCCTGGGCAACCTCGGGAGCATGGGCAACCTCGGAGGTGGCCAGTGGCAAGATCTCCTGGGAATGCTGGGCGGATAAACCAGCGATAGCTCGACGCCGCGGCCGCGCACGCGGGCGCAGGCCCCGCCGACGCGATTGCTCCAGGTCACCCACAGGTCGACTGTTGGACACCGTCGCGTAACCTCGCGACGTTAGGCAGCAGCGGTGATGTGGACCGCAACGAAAAGACACGCCGGTTACGTGCGCGCGGCGACGGTGCTTGCGCTGGTCGCCGTGCTCGCGGCGTGCAGTAACTCGACCCAGAACCACACCAGCCCGACGTCACCGGTGCCGGCCTCGGTGCCGGCCTCGGCGCTTGAGGGCTTGCTGCTCAGCGCGGACGACATCGACGCCGTGATGGGCACTCAAGGCATGGTCGCCCACGAGCCGTTCACGATCCTGGCTCAACACAGCAACCTGCTGCCCAACAAGAACTGCCTGGGCATCTGGCAGATCGGTGACGCCGCCATTTACGACGAGAAAGGCCTGACCGGGTTCCGCGGCCAGGACCTGCGCCAGCCAGACACCGACACCTGGGACGCCATGGTCGTGCAGGCGGTGGTCTCCTACCCGGCCGCCGACGCCGCGAAAGCGTTCTTCTCCGAGTCTGCGGACCGGTGGTCGAAGTGCACCAACCACCACGTCAACATGACCGTGAACGACCAACCACAGCCGAAACTGTTCTTCGGGAACCTCACGAAGACAGACACCGAATTGAGCATGCCCGTGACTCGCGGTTCGAACGAAAGATCCTGTCAGCGCGTTCTTTCCGTCGTCAGCAACATCATCGTGGATGTGGCGGCGTGCAACCACGATGCGACCGACCAAGCGGCGATCGTCGCACAGAAGATCAAGGACAGGGTCAGCCACTAAACGGCGTGAGCAATCGGTCCGCCACGCTAGAAGACCGAGGTCATCCTCGCCAGCTTCGGCTCGACGCCGGCCCCCGGCGTCAGGCGTCGCAGCCTGCGAAACGCCCACGGCGCGGCGAAGGTCGCGGCCCAGTACAAATCGGCGCGAAGGCTTCTGACGCCGGTGCCGAAGGTTTGTGCGTCGACGGGACACGTCAACGCGTGCGGGACTGAGAGCTGCTCGAGGACCCGCACGGCGATCTGCTGATGGCCCACGGGCGACAGATGAATTCGATCGCCGTCCCACATTCGCGGGTCGCGAAACTCCTTCAAGCGCCAGAAGTCGACCAGATCCACACCCAGGTCTTCGACGATCGCGCGCAACAGTTCGTTGTAAATCGCGGCCCGGCCGCGTAGTCGTCGGAACACCGGCACCGTTCCGATGTCGGCAGCGGTGAACGTCAGCACCCGTGCGCCGGCACGTTGCAGGCGAGCCATCGCGTCACCGTAGCGCGCCATCATCGCGTCGATGTCGGTGTGAATCTTCAACAGATCGTTCAAACCCGCGTAGATGGTGACCAGGTCGGGCTCGAGGTCGATCGCCGCGGCGAGCTGGCAGTCGAGGACATCGCCCATCGTGCGACCGCGCACCGCGAGGTTCGCGTAGCGAAAATCGGGATTGTCACCTGCCAGCTGGGCGGCAACCAGGTCGGCCCATCCCCTGAGCCCGTTGGCGCTACGGGGATGCGGGTCGCCAATCCCCTCGGTAAACGAGTCGCCCAGCGCTACGTACCTGCTGATCGCGGCCATGAGTTGTTCCTCGTCCAATGCTCCAGACACAACCGTGTTCGGCAATAAGCGTATGAGATCGCCACCGATTCGGCCCGCAAGCCACCGCCTCGAGCCGTCGAGTCAGCCGCCTTCGTCGCCGTCGCCCGACCTGCCGGGCTTGCCCGGTTTGCCCGGCTTGTGCCCGGGAGGCTGCTTCGCGGGCGACGCCGTGGTGGCAGCGGGGGTGGTCACCGCGGTGGTCGTCGGAACCACCGGCGTGCTGGTAGTGACGGGCACAGGCGCGGTGGTCTGCAAAGAGTCGAACACGATCAGGATGAGGGCCAGCAGGAGCGCCGCGACCACCGCGCCGAGAGCCAGCAGCCTGTTCCGTCTGGTCGGGCGTCGCGGGACAGGAAACGGCGCAAGCGAGACCGGCGGCAGCGGCGCATCGAGGACGCGCGTGCCTCCAGGTGCCGAGGCGGCCGGTGGATGGCCAACAAGGGCCCCTCGCATCGCGCCGGCGCTTTGGAACCGCATCCCGGGATCGCGGGCCATCGCGCGTTCCACGACGGAAGCCAGCGCGGGATCGGCGTCGGGACGCAGCGCGCCGACCGGGGGCAGGCGGTCATGCAGAATCGCCTGAGCCAGCGCCACAATGTTGTCCTGCGGGAAGGCCCGGCGCCCGGTCAGCGCCTCGTATCCGACGACGCCCACGGCGTACACGTCGTCGGCGGGCGTCGCCGGCTTGCCCAGCACGCGATCGGGACTCAGGTACGCCGTCGTGCCGAACACCTGCCCGGCCGCGGTGAGATTGCCATGCGCCGTTTTGGCGATCCCGAAGTCGCTGACCTTGGTCTCGCCGGACGACGTGAACAGGATGTTCGCGGGTTTGATGTCGCGATGCAGGATCCCCGCCTGGTGTGCTGAGGCCAACGCGGCGAGCACGTCGCCGAGGACGGACCGCACCAGCGGCTGGGGCAGCGGGCCCTGCGCGATCTTGTCGTGCAGCGACTCGCCGGTGAGCCGCTCCATCACGATGAACGGCATCCCGTTGTGCTCGCCGCTGTCATGAACCGCGACGATGTGCGCGTCGTTCAGCGCCGCGGCCGCCCGCGCCTCAGCCTCGAAGCGCCTCCGGTTGTCCGGTTCACTGCCGAACCCCGGGTGCAGGATCTTGATCGCGACCGGCCGCGCGAGCCGGGTGTCCCAGCCGTCGTGGACTTCAGCCATACCCCCACGACCCAACACGCTTCGGAGCTCATAGCGGCCGGCGAGCAACTCGAGGGCCCTCACCCTGCGTAGATAGCCGCGGGCAGGGCCGATTAAACCCCGGCGACCGGGCAATAGTGGGTCGGTTTGTGCCGCTCGTCGGCCGGAGGCAGATTGCGAGCCGGCGTGTGCACCAGCGGGCTGTCCCCCGCAACGCGGCCCGTGGCCCGGTCCCAGCCGGCCCGCGCGCGTGGGTGCATCCGCGCCCGCCGCGGCAGCAACGAGAACACCAGGCGCACGGTGTCGCCGAAGCGCCGGTGAAGCCACTCGTCGCGCGCCGACCAGGTGTAGCCCATCAGCCGGCGCACGGCGGGGTCGTAGAGCCCGACGGTCAACCACACGAACAACGGAGCCAGCAGTTTGCGCTGCAGCGCCCACAGGCGATCCGGGATCCGTTGAGCGAAAGGCGGTTTCGGCAGCTCGGTAAGATCGAGCACGGCGCGGGCAGCGAAGTTATTCTCCAGCACGTCGCTGCACATGTGATCCCAGTACTGCTGGAACTCCTCCCACGACTTCGGCACCGGCCGCATGCTCATCCCGTACATCCGGTACCACTGGATGTGCTCGTCGAACAGCTGACGCTTCCCGTCCTCGGTGATGCCGCCGCAGAACCGCTCGGCGACGATGATGGTGCCGACGAAGAACGTCGCGTGCGCCCAATAAAAGACGTCGGGGTTCAGCGCGTGATAGCGGCGACCCTGCGCATCGACTCCCTTGATGTCGGTGTGGTAGTCGCGGACCTCGGCCCCCGTGACGGGTGCCCGACCGCCGTCGAAGACGACGCCGCCGATCGGATACAACGATCGCAGCAGCCGGGGCCAGCGCTCCCGGAAGAACGTCGAGTGATCCTCGACGGCCGCGCCGAGTTGCGGATGCATGTTCTGCATCGAGCCTGCCCACGGACCCTGCAGCAGCCCGCGCCAGTCACCGAAGTACTTCCACGTCAGCGAGTCGGGACCGAGCGGCACGGGCGGTGCCTGGTATGCGCCCGGTGCCACCGGGCAACCGGCCGCAACGACCACATCGCCGTACACCGCGTCGGCGGCGTACGTATGTTGAGTCATCAGACGGTTCCCATCAGCGAGAAACTCTATAGAGTCTCAGTCAAGATTGACTACGCGCGTTGTCAATATCAGAGTCTAGGAGAGCGGTGTCGACAGGTCAACGACAGCAGCGATGAGCGCCCGCGCGAAGAGCAGACAGCCGCGTCGGTGGTCGGGCGTTCCCATCGAGGACCGCCAGGCGTTGCGGCGCGACGAACTGGTGGCTGCCGGCGTCACTCTGCTGGGCGGCGAGGGCGGGCCCGGGCTGACCGTGCGCGCGGTTTGCCGAGAGGCCGGGTTGACCGAGCGCTACTTCTACGAAAGTTTCTCGGACAGAGACGAATTCGTGCGCGCGGTATACGACGACGTGTGCACCCGCGCGATGGCGGCCTTACTGTCGGCCACCACGCCGCGCGAGGCCGTCGAGCGGTTCGTCGCACTGATGGTCGACGATCCGGTGCGCGGCCGCGTGCTGCTGCTGGCGCCGGAGGTGGAACCCGTGCTGACCCGCTCGGGAGCCGACTGGATGCCGAGCTTCATCGACCTCCTGCAGCGCAAACTCACCAGGATCAGCGATCCGGCACTGCAGAACATGGTGGCCACCGGGCTGATCGGGGCACTGACCGCGCTGTTCACCGCCTACCTGGACCGGCGGCTGACGGCCACCCGCAAGGAGTTCATCGACTACTGCGTGGCGATGATGCTCAGCCGCGCGAGCTATCCCGAAAGTTCGTCGGCGACTTAGTGGTGGTTCGCAGCCGTGACGCCCGCCCCGGACTGGGCCTGCTGCGCTGCGGCGGCCTGTTGCTCCGCTGAATTATCCGGGGGCTTGCTGCTGCGCGGCGGCGGCCTGTTGCTGTTGCGCTTGCTGTTGCTCCGCGTTGAAGGCCGCCGCACCCAACTGGGACTGCCGGGAATAGCCCGGCTGCGCCGCCGAGGCCACGTTCGCGTAGCAGTTCAGATACACGTAGACCGTCTTGGAGGCGGCCCCGCCGGTGCCGTTGGTGAAGTTGGCGGGCTGGATCCTGTCGATGACGCAGCTGTCGTCGGTGGCGACGTCCCCGACACGGGTGGCCACGATCGGCGTGAGCCCGGCCTGCGACAGCACCGACTTCGCCTGGCCGTAGTATTTGCCGGTGACGTCGCTCATCGCATCAGCCCGTGCCACGCCCTGGCCGACGAACGCCATCGCAACGCCGGCAGCACCGACCGCGCCGGCACCGATAGCGATGAGTTTCCTCACGTCTGACGACCTCCGATTTGACCACAAGCGAGCGGATTTGCAGGTTCAGCAGGGCAGATAGCCCACCGCGATAGTATCGCCCAGCTGTCACTTATGCACCAAGTTCCGCGGGGGAACTTGAATGTCACCGCGATACACAGATATATTGACTGCAACTATCAGGTACAGATAACTGGGAGGGGTCCATGTCTGACGACCTGACCGATTTGCAGCTTCTGCACGAGCTTGAGCCCGTGGTTGAGACAAACCTCAACCGCCACCTGTCCATGACCAAGAACTGGAACCCGCACGACTACATCCCGTGGTCGGACGGCAAGAACTACTACGCGCTCGGCGGTGCGGACTGGGATCCGGACCAATCGAAGCTGTCCGAGGTGGCGCAGGTGGCGATGGTGCAGAACCTGCTGACCGAGGACAATCTCCCCTCGTACCACCGCGAGATCGCGATGAACTTCGGCATGGACGGCGCGTGGGGCAACTGGGTGAACCGCTGGACCGCCGAGGAGAACCGCCACGGCATCGCGCTGCGGGATTACCTCTTGGTGACGCGTGCCATCGACCCGGTCGAGCTGGAGAAGCTTCGTCTCGAGCAGGTGACGCGCGGCTTCAGTCCGGGCCAGAACGGCCAGGGTGACCTGTTCGCGGAGAGCCTGTTCGACTCCGTCATCTATGTGACGTTCCAGGAACTGGCGACCCGTGTCTCACACCGCAACACCGGGAAGGCCTGCGACGAGACGGTCGCCGACCACTTGCTGGCGCGGGTGTCGGCCGACGAGAACCTGCACATGATCTTCTACCGCGACGTGTCCGAGGCGGGCCTGGAGATCGCGCCGAACCAGGCGATGAAGTCGCTGCACCGGGTGCTGCGCAACTTCACGATGCCCGGCTACACCGTTCCCGAGTTCCGGCGCAAGGCCGTCATCATCGCGGTCGGCGGCATCTATGACCCGCGTATTCACCTCGATGACGTCGTCATGCCGGTGCTGAAGAAGTGGCGGATCTTCGAACGCGAGGACTTCACCGGCGAGGCCGCAAGCATGCGTGACGACCTCGCGCTGCTCGTCGAGGAACTCAAGGAGGCCTGCGACAAGTTCGAGGAGTCCAAGCGTCGGCGACTCGAACGCGAAGCCCGCAAGGTCGAGCGGCTGACCGCCAAGCGCGCGCTGGCATCAGCCGGGACGTAATGCGCCCGGCAGTCGCGGCACAGGGGCGACTGCGCATCGGGCCGATTGCGCTACGCAGCCCGGTGGTGCTGGCCCCGATGGCCGGCGTCACCAACGTCGCGTTCCGGACGCTGTGCCGCGAACTCGAGGTCGCACGCGCCGGAACCGTCAGCGGCCTGTACGTCTGCGAAATGGTGACGGCGCGCGCGCTGGTGGAGCGTCACCCCGCGACGATGCACATGGTGGCGTTCGCCCCCGACGAAGAGCCGCGTTCGCTGCAGTTGTACACGGTGGACCCGGACACCACCTACGCGGCCGCGCGGATGATCGCCGACGAAGGCCTCGCCGACCACATCGACATGAACTTCGGCTGTCCTGTGCCCAAAGTCACACGCCGCGGCGGCGGGGCCGCACTGCCGTTCAAACGCACGCTGTTCGGCCGGATCGTCGGCGCGGCGGTGCGGGCAACCGCGGGCGCCGGAATTCCGGTGACCGTCAAGTTCCGGATCGGCATCGACGACGCGCACCACACTCACCTGGATGCCGGACGGATCGCCGAGCAGGAGGGCGCCGCCGCGGTGGCGTTACACGCGCGGACCGCGGCGCAGCGATACTCCGGGACTGCCCACTGGGACCAGATCGCGGCGCTGGCGAACCATGTTCGGTCGATACCGGTGCTCGGCAACGGCGACATCTTCGACGCCGATGACGCGGTCGCCATGATGGCCGCCACCGGCTGCGACGGTGTGGTGATCGGCCGCGGCTGTCTGGGTCGACCCTGGCTGTTCGCCGAGCTTTCGGCCGTGCTGACCGGCGCCCCGGCAGCCGTGCCGCCCACCCTTGGCGAGGTCGCGCAGATCATCCGACGGCACGGCGAGCTGTTGACCGCCCACTTCGGCGAGGACAAGGCCATGCGCGACATCCGCAAACACATCGCCTGGTACCTGCACGGGTTTCCCGCCGGAGCCGAGGTGCGCAGGGCACTGGCGCTGGTCAAGACGCTGGGCCAACTGGATGTGCTATTGGACCGGTTGGACGGCGATGTTCCGTTCGGTCGGGCCGCGACGGGCCCGCGCGGCCGCCAAGGCTCGGCTGCGCCGGTGGCGCTGCCCGACGGGTGGCTGACAGATCCCGATGAATGTGTAGTGCCCGCGGGTGCGGACGCAATGCACTCCGGGGGCTGAACCGAGACGGTTCCGACATCACGTTCCTCAGGATGTCTCAGTACCATGAGGCCCGGCTGCATCTCGCGCAGGTAGCGAATGCGTGCTTTGCTCTGTGAGAAGACAGAGCTTTGCCAGTACCCCACTTCCGACTTGGAGGCCGGTAGGACATGAGTGACGGCGACGACGCCACTCCTGGCCACCGCGGCGGCTCCGTCGGCGACAACACCAATCAACGGCTTACCCGACGACCGCGGCCGCCGATAGCTGCCGCGCCCTGGGAACGTGCCGGTGTCCGGCAAGCGATACCACATCGCCCTGATTCCGAGGGCGGTCACCACACCGACGGAATATCGGTCGCCGAGCTCATCGCGAAGATGGCTGGCGACGCGGGCAACGGACGGGGCGGGATGCATTACGGGGTCGACGACCACGAGCCGGCCCACGAGTCGGCCTACGAGGACGCCGCCACCGACCTCATCCCGGTCGTCACCGGACCGGATACACCCGACCTCGATGCGGCCCGCCGCCGCAAGGCGGAGGCGCTGCTGCGAGGCGAGAACAACGGTCAGACAACCGTGTTGCCGGCCGCCGACGGCGAGGTGGGGACAACGCCCCGACGGGGGCGTCAGCGAGCTGTGCTGGTGGCCGGCCGCCTCGGGGCCGCGCTGCTCTCGGTCATCGCGCTTGCGCTGACCGGCGCGGCGTGGCAGTGGAGCGCCTCGAAGAACAGCCGGCTCAACGTGGTCTCGGCGCTTGATCCCGACTCGCGCGACATCGTTGACCCCAACGGCCAGTTCGGTGACGAGAACTTCCTGATCGCAGGAGTCGACAGCCGGCTCGGTGACAATGCCGACATGGGTGCCGGCAACACGGCCGACGCCGGCGGCGTCCGTTCGGACTCGGTGATGCTGGTCAACATTCCGGCCAGCCGCAAACGTGTTGTGGCCGTGTCGTTTCCGCGCGACCTCGCGATCACGCCCATGCTCTGCGACGCGTGGGATCCGGAGACCGGCAAGTACGGGCCGCTGTACGACGAGGACACCCACAGCTACGGGCCGGCCCAGGTCTACACCGAAACCAAGCTCAACTCGGCGTATTCGTTCGGCGGGCCCAAGTGCCTGGTGAAGGTGATCCAGAAGCTTTCCGGCCTCTCGATCAACCGGTTCATCGCGATCGACTTCGTGGGCTTCGCGAAGATGGTCGACGCCATCGGTGGCGTGAAGGTCTGCAGCACCACCCCACTGCGGGACTACGAGCTCGGCACCGTATTGCCGCAGGCCGGCTGGCAGACCATTGACGGGCGGGTCGCGCTCAACTATGTGCGCGCCCGCCAGGTGACCACCGAGTTCAACGGCGACTACGGCCGGATCAAGCGTCAGCAGCTGTTCCTGTCGTCGTTGCTGCGGTCGCTGATCTCCAACGAGGTGTTCTTCAGCCTCAGCAAGCTCAACGACGTCGTCAACACGTTCATCACCAACAGCTCCGTCGACAACGTCAAGACCAAAGACCTGGTCGACCTCGGCCAATCGATCCAGGGTATGTCGGCCGGACGAGTGACGTTCATGACCGTGCCGACGGGTCAGACCGACTCCGACGGCAACGAGCCGCTCCGCAGCCAAGATAACCGCGCGTTGTTCGACGCGATCATCAACGACGATCCGCTGCCCGGCGAAAACAACCAGAACGAAACCACCACGCCCACCACCGCCACCCGCACACCGCAGGCCAGCAGCACGCCGCCGACGAACGGCGCGCCGGCCACCGACGAACTGGTGAACGCGGTCACCGCCGAGCCGCAAACGATCACCGTGCATGTCTCCAACTCCACCGGCCAGGACGGGCTCGGCGCGAGCGCGGCCGGCGGGTTACAGCGGCACGGCTTCAAAGTGCTTACGCCAGACGACTATCCGAGCTCGCTGCCGTCGACCACCGTGTTCTTCTCGTCGGGCAACGAGCAGGCTGCAGCCACGGTCGCATCGGCGTTCCCCAATCCTGCGATAGAGCGGGTGACGGGGATGGGCAACGTGGTGCAGGTCGTTCTCGGACAGGATTTCAACACCGTCAACGCGCCGCCGCCCACCGGCTCGCCGGTACAGGTGCACGTCACGCACAACGGCAGCACCCCGCCGACCGACCTGCCGAAGGATCTCAGCGTCACCAACGCCGCCGACGTTAGCTGCGAGTAAGCACACCCACAGGTGGTATGGGGAATTCGGTATCGGTGCGTTCACCGTGAGTTCACTCGCGGCTCGTGACCGTGCTTGACGCCAGAACGTAGGGTGGGAACATGCGGACCGCTTACCACGACCAGCTCGACGACCTGACCGCGCAGCTGGGCGAGATGTGCGGCAAAGCCGGCGTCGCGATGGAACGGGCGACCCAGGCGCTGCTGCAGGCCGACTTGATGCTCTCCGAACAGGTGATCACCGATCACGAGGAGATCAGCGCGATGAGCGTGAAGGCCGAGGAGGCCGCGTTCGTCCTGCTCGCGTTGCAGGCGCCGGTCGCAGGCGATCTGCGGGCGATCGTCAGCTCGATACAGATCGTCGCCGACGTCGATCGGATGGGCGCGCTCGCGCTTCACGTCGCCAAAATCGCACGCCGCAGACATCCACAGCATGCGCTGCCCGAGGAGGTCAACGGCTACTTCGCCGAAATGGGCAGGGTCGCAGTCGAATTAGGCAACGCTGCGCAGGAGGTCGTGGTCTCGGGTGATCCCGACAAGGCAGCACGGCTTCGCGAAGAAGACGATGCGATGGACGACCTGCACCGTCACCTGTTCACCGTGCTGATGGACCGCGACTGGAAGCACGGCGTGGCCGCGGCGGTCGACGTGACCCTGTTGGGCCGGTTTTACGAACGGTTCGCCGACCACGCGGTCGAGATCGGACGGCGCGTGATCTTCCAGACGACCGGCAAGCTGCCAGAGGACGACGGCCTCGAATCGATCGACTGACCGAATCGCACATTCCCCGGCGGGTCGGGTGGCCGTCAAGCGCAGATCGAAGGCGCCAACCGATACCCGGCGCCGCGGATGGTGCGAATGAACTCACCGTGCTCACGATCACTGCCGAGCTTCTCGCGCAGCCTCTTCACGTGCACGGCAACGGTATTCGTGTCCGAGGAGCGCCCCCAGACCGCGTGGCTGATCTCCTCGCTGCTGGCCACCTGACCGCGTTGTTTGATCAGAAACACCAGCAGCTCGAGTTCACGTTGGGTGAGCTGGACATCTCGCCCGCGAACGCGCGTCTCAAAACCGCGCGGGTCCACTTCGATCGGGCCGGCGATGTAGACCGCGGGCCCGTCGACGTCGATCGCTGTCTTGATGGCAAACGGCGCGATTGCGGTGATGTCATACGGCCGCGCGACCACTGCGGAGGCGCCGGCCGCCAATGCCTTACGGGCGAGGTCGTCCTCGCCGGCTGCAGCGCCGACGAGGATCGGCACATCGGATCGGCGACGCACCGCCGCGACGATGCTTGCGGCGTCGACAGTGTTGGTTTGTGCGGCGATCACCAGGACATCAGGCGCTTCTGCGCCGACGGCCAGCAGCGCCTCGGCGCCATCGCGGCACCACGTGGTCTCGATACCCATCCGGGCGCCGGCGTCCATCAGTTGCGTTGCGATCGTAGGGTCGGTCTCGGCGAGCACCACGCTCCCGCGCGATGGCGGAATTGCCGGACGATGCTGTCCAGCACCCATCTCGATGTCCGCCCCTCGCGCCTCGATGGCCAAATCCCCGCGCACCGCCAATTCTGAAGCGCCTAAAGCGCTCCCCTGTCCGGGGTCTGTGCCCGCACGGCTAACCAAACCGCCCGGAAATGTAGTCCTCGGTGGCCTTTTGCGAGGGGTTGGAGAACATCTTTTCCGTGTCGTCGATCTCGACCAGCTTCCCCGGTTTGCCGGTCGCCTCGAGATTGAAGAATGCGGTCTGGTCGCTGACGCGGGCGGCCTGCTGCATGTTATGAGTCACGATCACGATGGTGAAGTCGAGCTTCAATTCGGCGATCAGGTCCTCAATCGCCAAGGTGGAGATGGGGTCGAGGGCCGAGCAGGGCTCGTCCATCAACAGCACGTCGGGTTGCACGGCGATCGCGCGGGCGATGCAGAGGCGCTGCTGCTGGCCGCCGGAAAGCCCACCGCCCGGCTTGTCCAAGCGGTCCTTGACCTCGTTCCACAGATTGGCGCCCTGCAGGGATCGCTCCGCGACCTCATCGAGTGACTTACCGCCGCGCATGCCCTGCAGCCGAAGCCCCGCGGTCACGTTGTCCTTGATCGACATGGTCGGAAAAGGGTTGGGCCGCTGGAACACCATGCCGATGGTCTTGCGCACACTGACAGGGTCGATTCCCGGGCCGTAGATGTCTTCGCCGTCGAGCAGCACCGAACCTTCGACCCGGGCACCGGGAATCACCTCGTGCATGCGGTTGAGCGAGCGAAGAACGGTGGATTTCCCGCATCCGGATGGACCAATGAAGGCGGTCACGCTGCGGGGTGGCACGGAAAGGGTGACGTCGGAGACGGCGTGGAAGCTCCCGTAGTAGATGTTGACGTCTTTGAGGTCGAAGCGTTTGGCCATGGTCTTCCTGTCGGTTTAACGTCGGGCGGTCAAAATCCGGGTCGCCGCCGCGGCGAGCAGGTTGAGGACGCCCACCACGATGATCAGGGTCAGGGCGGCGCCCCAGATTCGGAGGAAGCCCGCATGTTGCGGGTTGGTGAGTTCGGTGTAGATGAGCAGTGGCAGCGAAGCCATATTGCCGTGGAAGATGTCGAAATTGATCGACCGGCTGTAGCCGACCAGCACCAGCACCGGTGCGGTTTCCCCGATCACGCGCGCGATCGACAACAGGATGCCGGAAATGATCCCGGGCAGCGCTGTAGGCACGACGATCCGCACGATCGTTATCCACTTCGGAACGCCCAGCGCGTAGCTGGCTTCCCTCAGCTCGTCGGGAACGAGCTTGAGCATTTCCTCGGTATTGCGCACCACCACAGGCAACATCAGCAAGACCAATGAGAGAGCGACCGCGAAAGCGCTCTGCTCAAATCCCAGTGTCGTGATCCACAAGCTAAATATGAACAACGCGGCGACGATCGAAGGCACCCCGGCGAGAACGTCGACCATGAACGTAGTCGCCCGCGCCAGCGGGCCGGTGCCGTACTCGACCAGATAGACGGCTGCCATCAGGCCCAGCGGAACGGCCAGGATTGCGGCCACCCCTGCCTGCACCAATGTCCCGTACAGCGCGTGATAAATCCCACCCGCGAATTGCTCGGGCAGCACACCCTGCAGCGATTTGGTCCACCAGCCCGTCCGGGTAACCCCGTACCAGCCTCTTTGGATGACGATCCACAAGACCCAGACCAACGGAACCATCGCGATCGCGAACGCCGTCAGAAACAGCGATGTCGCGACGCGGTTCTTGGTCCGCCGCACGAAGCTGATCGGGTGGAAGGTCTGGCCCTTGACCGGCGGGTCCAGCGTCGCAGTGGTCATCCGTTGACCTTCCCACCGGCGACAGCTCGGGCCGCCGCGTTAACGATGAACGTCAGCGCGAACAACACGAAGCCGGCTGCGATATACGCACCGGTGGGCAGCGGTGCACTGAATTCTGCTGCGGCAGAAGCGATTTTGGAGGCGAACGTGTAGCCGCCGTCGAACAGCGACCAATGCCCTGCCTTCGCGGCCGCTCGCAGAATGATCAGCACCGCAACGGTTTCGCCAAGAGCACGCCCCAGGCCAAGCATCGACGCCGCGATGACACCGCTGCGCCCGAAGGGGAAGACCGTCATCCGCACCACTTCCCACTTCGTCGCACCCAGGGCCTGGGCGGCCTCGATATGCGCGGGCGGGGTCTGCCGGAAAACCTCCCGCGATACCGATGTGATGATCGGCAGGATCATCACCGCCAGCACGATGCCGGCCGTGAAGATGGTGCCCCCGCCTGCCAGCGAGACATTGCCAGTCTTGAACAGGAACAACCACCCAAGGTGATCGTTGAGGAACGTGGCAAACGGCTGCAGTTTCGGCGCCAGCACGAAGATGCCCCACAGCCCGAAGATGATCGACGGGACCGCCGCCAGCAGATCAACCATCGCGCTGAACGGACGCGCCAGGCGTTTCGGCGCGTACTGGGTGAGGAACACCGCAATCCCGACCGACACCGGCACGGCCAACGCCAGCGCAAACACGGAGCTCAGCACCGTGACCATGAACAAGTCGCGAATACCGAATGCCAGGTGGCTAGCGTCGTGGGTATTGAACTCGGTGCTCGTGAAGAAGTTCACGGTGTTGGCCCGCAACGACGGGACGGCACGGATCAGCAGGAAAACCGCGATCAGCACGATCGCGATCACGATCGTCGAGCCTGCCGCGATGGCGACACTCTTGAACAGTCGGTCACCCAACCGCCCGGTACCGCCCCGCGTCACCTTGTGCGTGGGCGTGGGCCCGTCCGGTTCGATCATGCCGGGAATTGTCCCCCCGCCGGGGGGCGCCGCGCTTGGCGACGCCCCTGACGGACGGATTTCCGGTTGTAGGGCCATGAGAACCTCAAATCACGCGATCGCGTTCACTGCCGTCGTCAGCTTCGGCATGAATTCCGCGGGGATCGGGATGTAGCCGTTGTCGGCCAATCCGTTCTGGCCCGCACCGATCGCCGACTGAAGGAAGGCCTTCACCGCCTTGCCGGTGTCGGCGTCCGGGTACTTCGAGCACACGACCTCGTAGGTCGCCAGCACGATCGGGTACGAACCGGCCTGGGTCGGCTTGTAGAACGACGAGGTGTCAAGCACCAAGTCGTTGCCCTGTCCCTTGACGGTGGCACTCGCGATCGTCTTACCGACGGTGTCAGGGGTGATCTCGACTGGGTCCGGGCCCGCGGAGGTGATGATCTTCGCCATGTTCAGGTTCTGCGCCTTGGCGAACGACCACTCGTTGTAGGTGATCGAACCGTCGGTGCCCTTGATCGCCGCCGAGGTGCCGTCGTTGCCCTTCGCGCCCTCACCGACGCCGCCGTTGAACGTCTTACCGGCGCCCTTGCCCCATGCGCCGCCGGAGGCCACGTCGAGGTACTGCTGGAAGTTGTCCGTAGTCCCGGACTGGTCGCTGCGGAACACCACGTGGATGGGCGTCGCAGGCAGGTTCGCGCCCGAGTTCAGCGCTGCGATCGCCGGATCGTTCCACGTGGTGATGGCGCCGTTGAAGATCTTGGCCGCGGTCGCACCGTCCAGATTCAGCGAGGTCACACCATTGACGTTGTAGGTGATCGCAATCGGGCCGAACACCGTGGGCAGGTTCCACGCCGGCGAGCCGCACCGCTTCTGGGCGGCGTCGACCTCACCCTTCGCCTGGTTCAGAGGGGAGTCAGAACCACCGAAATCGGTTTGGTTGCCCGTGAATTCGCTGATCCCGGCGCCCGATCCGTTCGCGGTGTAGTTCAGTGTCTGACCCTGGCACGCTTGTTCGAATGCATTCACGAACCGGGTCATCGCGTTGGCCTGCGCAGTTGAGCCGCTGGACTTCAACGTCTTCTTGCCGCCGCAGTCGACCTTCGAGGTCGATGCACCGGAGGCAGCAGTCGACGATCCACCAGAGGATGTGTTCTTGTCACTGCCGCACGCGGACAACACCAGCGAACCGGCGGCCAGCAGGCTCACCGCAGCGCCTAGTCGGTTGAGCTTCACGGAACTCCTTGAAGAGTAGGGGTGACGCGAGAGACAGGCACTCCGCCACCGGGTCGGGCCGAGCCACGGAACACCGTTCCGCTTGAGCAGAATTCAACGCCGCTCGGCACCAGAACCTATGGGCCTACTGTGAATACGTACCCTTACAAAGATGAACTACAGATGAACCGGCTCGCCGCGGCGGTGTGTAGTCGACGTCACCTTGCGGCGTACGCCGTATCAATTCCGGACACGTCGAAACCAAGGCTCTGGTAGGTCCGGATTGCCGCGGCGTTGTCCCCTTCGGTGTAAAGCATGACGGCCGGCTCGCTGTCAGGAGACAGACGCTCGGCAAGGTAGTGGAGACCGACCAGGGTCAGCGCACGCCCGAGTCCACGGCCCTGCTCGCCCGGATCGACGCCCAGCACATACACCTCGCCCAAACCCGGGCGGTCGAGATGCACCTTGGTCCAGTGAAAGCCGGCGAGCCGGTGGGTGCGTTCGTCGAACGCCAAGAACAGCCCGGCGGCGTCGAACCACGGCTCGGACCGGCGCTCGGCGATATCGTCCGGGCTGAGCCCACCCTGCTCCGGGTGCCACGCGAACGCGGCGTTGTTCACCCGCAGCAGCTCGGCGTCGTCCGCCGGACCGCGGTAGGTGCGCAGTTCGATGCCCGCCGGGATCACCGCCGGCGGCAGAGGATGCAGCGAGCGGCGCATCTGCCACAGCTCCCGGACCGGCCTGGCGCCCAACGCCGCGGCGGTCGCACGCGCCGGCTCGAGATTGCCGTGCGCCCAGGCGCGGGTGGTGTCGCCGGATTTTTCCAGCGCCGCATTCACCATCGCCGTCCCGACGCCGCGCCGGCGGGCGTCGGGTGCCACCACGAGTTCTGCGATCGGAGGTGCCGTGGCGGTAGCTGGTGTGAGGTTCAGGTAGCCGACGACTTTGTCTACGTCCGTTTTGTCCGAGTCCGCCGCCAGCAGGTGCGCTGTTCGCCGCAACGGCAATTCGCGCAACACCTGCTCTGAAACCGGCGCGATGCCGTCGGCGCGCGCGGCCGCGGCGATCACCTCACGGATTTGGTCTTGAACGTCTGGCGCCAAACTCGGGTGCCAGGCGACGCCTGTCACGGAGTGCGAAGAGGATCAGGTGACGATGAGCCGGTTGTGCGAAGACCATCTTCGACGGTATGCGGCAATTCGCTCGCAGGCTCGAATTCGGCTTCGTCCACGGCTTCGTCCCCGGCGTCGAGGTCGGCGTCGAGCTCGGTGCCGGCCGGGGGCCGGCCGCGGGCGGGCCGCACGGCCTTATAGCCGACGTTGCGCACAGTGCCGATCAGCGACTCGTACTCGGTTCCCAGCTTGGCGCGCAGCCGCCGAACGTGAACGTCGACGGTGCGGGTGCCACCGAAGAAGTCGTAGCCCCAAACCTCCTGCAACAGCTGAGCGCGGGTGAACACGCGGCCGGCGTGCTGGGCCAGGTACTTGAGCAGCTCGAATTCCTTATAGGTCAGGTCGAGCGGGCGGCCGCGCAGCCGCGCGGTGTAGGTGCCCTCGTCGATGACCAACTCGCCGAGGGTGATCTTGCCCATGTTCTCCTGATTGGCCGCTCCGCCGCGGCGGCCGACGAGCAATCGCAGCCGTGCGTCGATCTCGGCCGGCCCGGTGCTGGGCAGCAGGATGTCGTCGAGTCCCCAGTCGACGTTGATCGCGACCAGGCCGCCTTCGTTGACGACGGCGACCACCGGCACCGAGGTTCCGGTGCTGCCGAGCAGTCGGCAAAGACCGCGGGCGGAGGCCAGATCGGTGCGCGCGTCAACGATGGCGACGTCGGCGCTGCCGGCCTCCAGAAGAGATGACACCTCGCTCGGTGCCGTCCGCACGCTGTGCGGCAGCAGCGCCAACGAGGGCAGCACCGAGTCGGGATGCGGATCCCCGGTCAGTAGCAGTAGGTCCAACACGCCCTCCAGCACGCGGGTGTACGACGGTTCGACGTACGACCGATGGCAGTCCGGACGTCGGACTGTGGTCATCTAACGATAACCTGCGACCTGCAAGTTAGCCCTTCGCGGGGCGGTGAAAGCGTGTTCGTGGGCCAGAATGTGCGGGTGCGCGCGCTGCTGATCGGGATCATTGTGATCCTCGTCGCGCTTACCGGCGGGGCGGTCGGAGTGGACTTCGGCACCGCGATCTACGCCGAATACCGGCTGTCCCGCACGCTGCGCGCCGAGGCCGGACTGGGGTTTGACCCGTGGGTCAGCATCTTGGGCTTCCCCTTCATTCCGCAGGCGATGCGTCACCGCTACGCCGAGGTCGAGTTCCGCGCCAACGGCGTCGACCGTCCGATCATCGGGGAGGCGTCCTTGGAGGCGACGATGTACTCGATCGACCTGACGCAAGCGTCCTGGCTGGTCCGGCCCGGCGCCCCGCTTCCCGTGGGCAAGGTCGAAAGCCGGGTCATCATCGACTCGACTCATCTCGGCCGATTCATGGGCATCAACGACCTGCTGGTCGAGGCCCCGCCGAAGGAGACCAACGATGCGACCGGTGGCACCACCGAGTCCGGCATCTCCAGCAGCACCGGGCTGGTGTTCACAGGAACTCCGAAGGTCGCGGGCTTCAAGGAGCGGGTCAGCGTGTCGGTGGACCTGTCGATGACCGGCCCGGACAACACCACGCTGGTGTTCACGGCGACGGGAATTCTCACCGGCCCGGCCACCGCCGACCGCACGGTGCCCGACGACAAGCTGGCTGCGGTGCTGGCGGCGTTCAGCAAGCGCCTGCCCGGGCAGAAGCTGCCGTTCGGCATCGCTCCGAGCCGCGAGGGTGCACGAGGCTCCGACGTGATCATCCAAGGGATCGCCGAGGGATTAACCCTGCGGCTGGATCAGTTCACTGGAACATGACGGCTTCTCTGGTCACGGTCCTGTGCGTGATCGCTGCGGCCCTCGGCGTGGGCGTGGTGGTCGGCGTAGGAGTCAATCGCCGCTCGGGCATCGTGCGGGAGAGCTTCGACCCGTTGGTGGGCGACACCGCTGATTTGGGCCTGTCGAGCACGGGCCCGACCGTCGTGCACTTCAGCGCGGTGTGGTGCGGGCCGTGCGCCGCGGTGCGCCGGGTGGTCAGCGAAGTGTGCACCGACCTGCCTGCCGTGGCCCACGTGGAGATCGACATGGACGCCAATCCCGCTGCGGCGCGCCAGCTTTCGGTGCTGTCGCTGCCGACGACGTTCATCTTCGACGGCGACGGCCGGCAGCGGTACCGCGCCGCGGGTGTGCCCAGGGCCGCTGACCTGCGATCGGCGCTGGCACCACTATTGGCTTGATTGGCTTGATCACATCGGCATTAGGTAGGCTTGCGGTCGTGTTCGCCCGCCTCGAGCAGTTGCTCACCAAGCGCCGCGCAGTGGATCTGTGCCGCACCGCGGGTTGTTTCTGTTGTTGTTGTCGCTGAGCGCGTCGCGCTCGTAGCGGCCATGAGCCGTGCGTTTCCCAGCCAGCTCGTCCAGCACAGGAGCATTTTCATGTCAACCAGCACCGATGAAGTAGACGTTCGCGGCCCCCGGTTCGCCGCCTGGATCACGACCGCGGTGCTGGTGCTGACGCTGTTGGTGTCGGCCGTCAGCGCGCCCGCCGCGGCGGCGATCCTGGGCGGGCAGGCGGCGGTATTCGCGATCAGCGCGCTGCGCGGTCCCCGGCACAGCCCGTACGGGCTGCTCTTCGCGAACCTCGTCGCCCCCCGCCTCGGCCCGGTCGCCGAGCGCGAACCGGTACCGCCGTTGAAGTTCGCCCAGGTCGTCGGCTTCGCCTTCGCGTCGATCGGCGTCGTCGGGTTCGCCAGCGGCGCGACGGTGCTCGGCGAGATCGCGACAGGGTTCGCGCTCGTGGCCGCGTTCCTCAACGCCGCGTTCGGCATCTGCCTGGGCTGTCAGTTGTATCCGCTGGTCGCCCGGTCGCGGCGTCCGCATGACGATCCGCTAATTGTCAAGCAACGAAAGGAAATTCATGGCTCGCTCTGAAGTCCTGGTCACAGCCGACTGGGCGGAGAGCAATCTCAACGCGCCCCACACCGTCTTCGTCGAGGTCGACGAGGACGCGAGCGCATACGACACCGGCCACATCGCGGGTGCGGTGAAACTCGACTGGCGCAAGGACCTTCAGGACCCGGTCATCCGCGACTTCGTTGACGCCCAACAGTTCTCGAAGCTGCTCAGCGATCGCGGCATCTCCAACGACGACACTGTGGTCTTGTACGGCGGCAACAACAACTGGTTCGCGGCGTACGCGTATTGGTACTTCAAGCTCTACGGGCACGACGACGTCAAGCTGCTCGACGGCGGCCGCAAGAAGTGGGAGCTCGACGGGCGCGCGTTGTCCAGCGATGCGGTGCACCGCGACTCGACCAGCTACACCGCCAAGGCTCCGAACAACAAGATCCGAGCGTTCCGCGACGAGGTGCTGGCGGCCATCGGCGAGAAGAACCTCGTCGACGTCCGGTCCCCCGACGAGTTCTCCGGCAAGATCCTGGCGCCTGCACACTTGCCGCAGGAGCAGAGCCAGCGGGCCGGCCACATCCCGAGCGCCATCAACGTGCCGTGGAGCAAGGCCGCCAATGAAGACGGCACCTTCAAGTCCGACGACGACCTGAAGAAGCTGTACGCCGGGGCGGGCCTGGACGATTCGAAGGAAACGATTGCGTACTGCCGAATCGGAGAACGGTCATCGCACACGTGGTTCGTGCTACGCGAGTTGCTCGGGCACGGGAACGTCAAGAACTACGACGGAAGTTGGACCGAATACGGCTCTCTGGTGGGGGCCCCGATCGAGTTGGGAAGCTGATATGTGCTCTGCACCGAAGCAAGGCCAGACGCTGCCTGCCAGTGTCGACGTCGAGAAGGAGACGGTGATCACCGGCCGGGTGGTCGACGGCTCGGGGCAGCCGGTGGGCGGCGCGTTCGTGCGCCTGCTGGACTCCTCCGACGAGTTCACCGCCGAGGTCGTCGCGTCGGCCACCGGAGACTTCCGGTTCTTCGCGGCACCGGGGTCGTGGACCGTGCGTGCCCTGTCGGCAGTGGGCAGCGGCGACGCCGTCGTCGCCCCGCACGGCGCGGGCATCCACGAGGTCGACGTCAAGGTCGCCTGAGGCGCGCTCTCGCAGGGGTAGCCCACTAAACTCGATGCCGTGGTGCTGTTCTACGAGATACTGCTGGTCGCGTGCACTGTGGTGATCACCTGGTTCGCGCTGTACGCGGTGTACCGGCTCATTTCCGACGAGTCGTGAATTCGCCAAACCCGAAACCCGGATCCGGCGACCGGGCGGTGGCCGCGGCGGTAGAGCGCGCCAAGATCACGGCGGCCCGCAACATCCCGGTCTTCGACGACCTGCCGCTGCCCGCCGACACCGCGAACCTTCGCGAGGGCGCCAATCTCCACGACGCGTTGCTGGCGCTGCTGCCGCTCGTCGGCGTGTGGCGGGGCGAAGGCGAGGGCCGCGGCCCGCACGGCGACTACCGATTCGGCCAGCAGATCGTCGTGTCCCACGACGGCCGGGACTACCTCAACTGGGACGCCCGGTCCTGGCGGCTCAACGAGCAGGGCGAATATGACGGCGGCGGCCTGCGGGAGACGGGCTTCTGGCGGTTCGTCGACGACCCGGCCGACCCGAGTGAGACTCAGGCGATCGAGCTCCTGCTCGCCAATTCGGCAGGCTATGTGGAGCTTTTCTACGGCCGCCCGCTCAACCAGTCGTCATGGGAGCTGGTGACGGACGCGTTGGCGCGTACCAAGTCCGGAGTGCTGGTCGGCGGCGCTAAGCGGTTGTACGGCATCGTCGAAGGCGGCGACCTCGCATATGTCGAGGAACGGGTGGACGCCGACGGCGGGCTGGTGCCGCACTTGTCGGCGCGACTGCCCCGATACGCGGGCTGACCGCCTTCTGCCGACAGCGGACGTAAACGTCGGTCGCCCGAACATGGAGCGGCCCCCGAGCCGATGTTCCCGGCTGGACAGGCCGGGGGCTCGGGGGCCGGGTGACTGCGGGGAATTCGCCAGCGCTCAGCGGTGAGTTCCTCGCCGCGCGGCGGCTAGCCGACAGTCACCTCACGTGTCCATAAGTCAATCAATTCGCGGACCACCTCCTTTCCCGTGTACGGGCGAAGTTACCACCGACCTGGTGGAGCGGCTAGCGACTTATTTCGGTCAGGCATGGGGAACCATCCAGGACAGCACATCCGACGCTTGCAGCGCGGACAGGACGCACATGAAGACCAGGAACACCACGCTCCAGATAACGACGCGGCGGAAGATGTCGCCTTCCTTTCCGTGCAGGCCGACGGCCGCCGCTGCGATGGCGAGGTTCTGCGGCGAGATCATCTTGCCCAACACGCCGCCCGAGCTGTTTGAAGCCGCCATCAAGACGGGAGACAACCCGGCCTGGTTCGCGGCGGTGAGCTGAAGGGCGCCGAACAGCGAGTTCGACGAGGTATCGGAGCCCGTCACCGCAACACCGAGCCAGCCGAGGATGGGCGAGATGAGCGCAAACGCGCCTCCCGCGGCGGCCATCCACGTGCCGAGCGTAATCGTTTGTCCGGAGGCATTCATCACGAAAGCCAAGGCCAGAACCCCCATTACGGTCACGATTGCCCAGCGCAGCTGATGCAGAGCCGCCCCGTAGGCCTTGACCGCCCTCGGCAGTGAAAGGCGCAGCGCGATCATGGTGATGATGCCGGCGATCAGCATCTGCGTGCCGGGCGTGGTGAGCAGGTTCAACGTGAACTCGACGAGACTCACCGGTTTGCCCTTCGGACTCACCAAATGCAGCCCCGGCCAGTGGAACTTGATCGTCGCCTTGTCCAAGAAGTTCTTCACGGGAGTGATCTGGCATACCACGAACACGACGATGACGATCAGGTACGGCGCATAGGCGCGGGTGACTTCGGCGGGGGTGTCGCGGCCTTCGACGCGCGCGGCGAACTCCGGGGTCGGCTCGTCGGCCGCGCCGCCGGCAACGGCCGCGCGCTCGGTATACGGCTCGCGAGGGCGCCAGACCCGAACCATGGCCACCACCGCCGCGGCGGACAGCAACGATGCCGCCACGTCAGCCAGGGGCACGGAGATGAAATTGGACGTCGCGTACTGCGCCAGTGCGAACACCAGCCCGCACACCACGGCCACCGGCCAGGTCTCGCGGATCCCGCGCCAGCCGTCGACAATCGCCAGCAGCGCCAGCGGGACGAACAGCGCCAGGATCGGGGTCTGCCGCCCGACCATCGCGCCCAGCGTGTCGCCGGACAGCCCGGACACCTTGGCGAGCGTGATGATCGGCGTCGCCATGGCCCCGAACGCGACAGGCGCCGTGTTGGCGGTCAACGCGAGCGCGGCGGCCTTCAACGGCTTGAAGCCCAGGGCGATCAACATGACGGAGGTCACCGCCACCGGGGTGCCGAAGCCGGCCAGCGCCTCCAGCAACGCTCCGAAAGAGAACGCGATGATGATCGCCTGAATCCGCTGGTCGTCGCTCACCCGGGCGAACGAGCGCCGCAGCACGTCGAAGTGCCCGGTCTCCACGGTCATTTGATAGACCCAGATCGCGTTGACGACGATCCACAGGATCGGGAAGAACCCGAACGCGGCCCCTTCGGTGCCTGCCAGGAGTGCCTGCCCGGCCGGCATGCCATAAACCGCGATCGCGATGGCAATCGCGACGGCCAACGAGACCAGCGATGCCACCCAGGCGGTGATCCGAAGCACGCCGAGCATGACGAACAGCACCAGCAGCGGAACCGCCGCGACCAGCGAACTCCAGCCGAGAGAGTGGGCGACGGGATCAAGGACCTGTTTGTACACGGCGACTACCTCGCGGGGCGTGGATTTTCGGGGCGACCTGTGAGGGTTACCACATCCTCGCCTTAACGAACAGGGTCGCGAACGATCGCGAGGTCGACGAGCTCGGCCAACTCGGCGGCCAATTTCGCCCGCGGCAACTGCCGCCCATCCAGCGTGTGCACCCGGGCGGCCAGCGTAATGCTCGATACCAGCCAAATGCCGTGCGCTGCAAGCAGATCAGCTGGCCGCAGCGGCCGGTACTCGCAGCGGTGCCCCTTCTCGGTGGCAACCTCGAACAGCGCCTGCTGGGTGGTGCCGTGCAGAATCGGCAGCGACGGCGGCGGCGTCTGCAGACCGTCGTCGGTGGCGATCACCACCGTCGAGCGCGGCCCCTCCAGGACGTAGCCGTCCGTGCTGACGAAGATCACGTCGCCCGCGCCGCGTTCGCCCGCGTATCGCAGCGCCGCCATGTTGACGGCGTACGACAGTGTCTTCGCGCCCGCCAACAACCACGGAGCGCCCGACGCCGTGGTCGGCATCTCGCGCGCGAGCGTCAACGCGGCCAGCCCCTCGCGCCGCACCGCGGCCACCCGCTCGGGCAATCGGCCGACGGTGATGTACGCGGTGGGCGGGCCGCCGCTTTCCCGGCCGCGGCTGTACACCCAGCGCATCACGCCCTCTTCAGGGCTCTGCGCCACCCAGTGCGACGCCGCGGCCACAGACGCACGACGCCACGCATCGCGATCCGGCGCCGGCAGGTCCATCAGCTCGGCCGACTGTGTCAGCCGCGCGAGGTGCGCATCCAGCAGGCAGGGCACCCCGTCGCGCAGGAGCAACGTCTCGAAGATGCCGTCGCCCCGAACGGCGGCCAGGTCGTCGGCATGCAGCAACGGCGCCTCGGGGTCATGGAGCTCACCGTCCACGGTGACGACAACCGACATGGGCAACACCGTAAGCGACCGTACAGTTGAGAGGGTGACCGCCGTACCCGCGCCCGCCTCCAGTCCCGATGCCGGGGCCACCTGGCACTACGGCGACCCGCTCGGCGAGCAGCGGGCCGCGCTGACCGACGCGGTGGCCATCGACCGGTCACACCGCGGTGTGATCACGCTGACGGGTCCGGAGCGGCTGTCGTGGCTGCACAACATTTCGTCGCAACACGTCGCGAACCTCGCCGACGGTGCGACAGCCGAGAATCTCAGCCTGGACGGGCAGGGGCGCGTCGAAGACCACTGGATCCAGACCGAACTGCGCGGTGTCAGCTTTCTCGACACCGAGCCGTGGCGCGCGGAGCCGCTGCTGGCTTACTTCAAGCGGATGGTGTTCTGGGCCGACGTGGTGCCCGACGCCGCCGACCACGGCATCCTGTCGCTTCTCGGTCCGGCGCTGGCCGACAAGAAGGTGCTCGACGCGCTCGGACTCGACGCGCTGCCGGACGAACTCATCGCGGCGCCACTCGCGGGCGGCGGATTCGTCCGGCGCATGCCGACCCACCCGGACGGGCCGGCGATCGCGCTCGACGCCGTGGTGCCCGCCGAGGGGCTACCAACATTGCGCGAACGGCTGGCGGCTGCGGAGATCCGTCCGGCGGGCGTCTGGACATACGAAGCCCACCGGGTCGCCGGACTGCGGCCCCGCCTGGGCGTCGACACCGATGAGCGGACCATCCCGCACGAGGTCGGGTGGATCGGCACCGCGGTGCACCTGGACAAGGGCTGCTACCGCGGGCAGGAGACGGTCGCGCGGGTGCACAACCTCGGCAAGTCGCCCCGCATGCTGGTGCTCACGCACCTCGACGGCTCGGTGTCCCGTCCGGCCACCGGCTCGCCGCTGCTGGCGGGTGGGCGCGCGGTGGGCCGGCTCGGGACGGTCGTGGACCACGTCGACCTCGGACCCGTGGCGCTCGCGCTGGTCAAACGCGGGCTGGCGGCTGACACCCAGCTGACCGCAAGCAGCGAAGATGCCGAGGTAGCGGTGAGGATCGATCCGGACACCATGCCCGCGGCCGACGGCGTCGGCGCTGGCCGGGCCGCCGTCGACCGATTGCGCGGCGTCACACGATGACCAGCGCCGTACCCGCGGGCCGATGAGCCTCTCGGGCGAAGACCTCTCGGGCGAAGAGGAGACAACCCAAGCCCTTCCAGCGCACGGCGCGCAGGCACGGTAAAGTGTTGTCAGGACTAACAAACACAAACT
This sequence comes from uncultured Actinomycetota bacterium, assembly GCA_963828065.1. Lineage (GTDB taxonomy): Bacteria > Actinomycetota > Actinomycetes > Mycobacteriales > Mycobacteriaceae > Mycobacterium. The sequence goes on from CAWHDL010000006.1 coordinate 238,862, forward strand.
CAGATCGGAGCCGCCTTCACATCGGGCCGCTCCGTTATTGCGCGAGGGGGTTCCCCCATGGGCCGTGGCCGGGCGAAGGCGAAACAGACCAAGGTTGCCCGGGAGTTGAAGTACAGCTCCCCGCAGACTGATTTCGAGCGACTCCAACGCGAACTGGCCGGCGACGACGGCGAAGACGCCGATGGCGACGATCCGTGGGCAGACGAGGACAACCGGCGCCGCTAAGAGGTGGCGGCGGCCCGTCAGAACCTCGGGTGCCGTCCGACGAGTTCCACCCGGGTGCTACTTTTTCCGGCCTTCTTAACGGTGCCCAGCACCCAGCAGTCCAGGTGACGTGCGGTCAGGATCGCTAGCGCCCGGTCCGTGTCGTCGGGGCTGACCACCGCAACCATTCCGACGCCCATGTTGAACGTCTTCTCCATCTCGGCGCGGTCGATCCGGCCGCGCTGCGCGATCATTTTGAACACCGGCGCCGGGGTCCACGTGCCGCGGTCGAGCTCGGCTCGCAGCCCGTTCGGGACGACGCGCACCAGGTTGCCGGCCAGCCCCCCACCCGTGACGTGGCAGAACGTCTTGACCTGGGTCTCAGCGGCCAGCGCCAGGCAATCCTTCGCGTAGATCCGCGTCGGCTCCAGCAGTTCCTCGCCAAGCGTGCGGCCGAACTCCTCGACATGACCCGCCAGGTTCATCCGGTCGATTTCCAGCAGCACCTGGCGCGCCAGCGAGTAGCCGTTGGAGTGCAGCCCGGTCGAGGCCATCCCGATCACGACATCACCGGGTCGCACCCGATCGGGGCCGAGAACGTTGTCGGCCTCAACGACGCCGATGCCGGTGGCCGAGATGTCGTACGCGTCGGGCGACATCAGCCCCGGGTGCTCGGCGGTCTCCCCGCCCAGCAGTGCGCATCCGGCCTGCAGGCAACCCTCGGCAATGCCCGCGCCCAGTGCTGCGATCCGCTCCGGCACGATGCGGCCGACGGCGATGTAGTCCTGCAGCAGCAGCGGCTCGGCACCACACACCACGATGTCGTCGACGACCATCGCCACCAGGTCCAGCCCGACGGTGTCGTGCTTGTCCATGGCCTGAGCGATCGCGACTTTGGTTCCGACGCCGTCGGTGGACGCGGCCAGCACCGGCTCGCGATAACCGCCCTTGAGCGCGAACAGCCCCACGAACCCGCCGAGCCCGCCGACCACTTCAGGTCTGGTGGCTTTCTTCGCCAATGGTTTGAGCAGTTCGACCGCTCGATCGCCCGCCTCGATGTCGACGCCGGAGGAGGCGTACGAGAGGCCCGCGGAGGTGCCGCTGTCGCCGGCCCGTTCGCTCACTGGTCGTTGATTCGCTCGGTCAACTCGCCCATCGCGTGCAAGGGTACCGGTATGTGGTGTCGCGGTGTCTTGTTGACGGCTGCGATCCTGGCCGGTTCGGTCGCGGTGCCCGCGACGGCCGCGGCCACGGCCGCCGACGGCGTCAGCGCCACCGTGCTGTGGCAACGGACCGCCGACGGCACCGACTACGTGTTCCGTGAGATCACCATCGGGCCGGGCGGCAGCACCGGATGGCATTGGCACACCGGGCGTCTGTACGGCGTGATCAAAGCGGGCATGCTCACCCACAATGCGGCCGACTGCTCGGTGGACGGCGTATATCCTGCCGGCTCGGGCATTTTCGAACCCAGCGGGCCGGACCACGTGCACATCGGCCGCAATGTGGGCGACACACCGCTGGTGATGCAGGTCCTCTACATCCTTCCGGCCGGCAGCGCGCTGGCGCAGGACGCACCCGATCCGGGATGCGGGTTCGCCTGAGCCTCTTGCCGCCGCGAGTCGTCGCGCGGCTAGGGACGGCGCAGCGCCGAGACGTTGTCGTTGTCGGCCTGGATCGGCGCACCGCTGCGCGCAGCGTTGGCCAGCATGTGCTCGATCACGTTCTTGCCCAACGCCGTTTCGCTGGGCAGCTCGATCGGGTACTTGCCGGTGAAGCACGCGCAGCACAGCCGCGACGCCGGCTGTTCGGTAGCGGCGATCATGCCCTCGAGCGAGATGTAGCCGAGCGTGTCGGCGCCGATCGCGTGGCGCACCGCCTCGAGAACTTCGGACTCGTTGGCCTGATTGCTTGGTGCGTTGGCGATCAGCTCGGCCGGGGTGGCGAAGTCGATGCCGTAGAAGCACGGCCACTTCACCGGCGGCGATGCGATCCGCACGTGCACCTCGATCGCGCCGGCCTCGCGCAGCATCCGGACCAGCGCCCGCTGGGTGTTGCCGCGCACGATCGAGTCGTCGACGACGATCAGCCGCTTGCCGCGGATCACTTCGCGCAGCGGATTGAGCTTGAGCCTGATGCCGAGCTGGCGGATGGTCTGCGACGGCTGGATGAAGGTGCGGCCGACGTAGGCGTTCTTCGTCAGGCCCTGTCCGTACGAAATGCCCGATTCCTGTGCGTAGCCCACCGCTGCGGGCGTACCGGATTCGGGCACACCGATCACGAGGTCGGCGTCGATGGGGTGTTCGCGTGCCAGCGCACGACCGATGTCGACGCGGGTCTTGTGCACCGAACGGCCGGCAATCGTGCTGTCAGGCCGAGCCAGGTACACGTACTCGAACACGCAGCCCTTCGGCGTCGGGTTGGCGAACCGCGACGACCGCACGCCGTCGGCGTCGATGGCCAGCAGTTCGCCGGGCTCGATGTCGCGGACGAACGACGCGCCAACGATGTCGAGGGCGGCGGTTTCCGATGCCACCACCCACCCGCGGTCCAGCCGGCCCAGCGACAGCGGCCGCACACCGTGCGGGTCACGCGCGGCGTACAGCGTGTTCTCGTCCATGAACGTCAGGCAGAACGCTCCCCGCACGGTGGGCAGCAGCTCCAACGCGGCCTGCTCAAGCGTCGAGTCCGCGGCCGCGTGGGCGAGCAGCGCACCGAGGATGTCGGAGTCGGTGGTGGCGGCACTCGCGCCGCGGGTGTTCACCAGCCCCAGCTCCCGCGCCCTCTCCGCCAGCTCGGTGGTGTTGACGAGGTTACCGTTGTGGCCCAGCGCGACACCGGTGCCCGCGGCGGTGTTGCGGAACACCGGCTGAGCGTTTTCCCAGGTCGTGGAGCCGGTGGTGGAGTAGCGAGTGTGACCGATCGCGACGTGGCCCTCCATCGCGGCCAGCGTCTGTTCCTCGAAGACCTGGCTGACCAGACCGAGATCCTTGAACACCAGAACCTGTGAGCCGTCGGCGACCGCGATCCCCGCGGCCTCCTGGCCACGGTGCTGCAACGCGTACAGGCCGTAGTAGGTGAGTTTGGCGACTTCCTCGCCGGGGGCCCAGACACCGAAGACGCCGCATTCCTCGCGGGGTGCATTGTCGAGCGCTGGGGTGTGGTCGGTCTGCTGGCCGGTCACGATATGGCTGCTCCCAATGACGGGGTCGGTGACAACCCGAGCTTACGGTCATTACCCCCCGGTAATGAAAACGGCGCGTCGGTGTCGCGTTCCGTTCAACAAGATTTTCCGTCCGGGCATTTCGCGGTGGGTGCCGACCGTCATGCCCTGAGCGAAACCAACGGCAGATACGACGCGATCTCGCCGGCCCGTGACCCGGACAAATGCAGCGCACCGGTGGCGGCGGCTTCGGTCACCGACAGCAGTCCGCCGGCCAGCCGCAGCCACGTGCGCGGGTCGGTCTCGACGACGTTCGGCGGGGTGCCGCGCCGGTGCTGCGGGCCCGAAATACATTGCACCGCGACGAAAGGTGGAATCCTGACCTCCACGCTGGCCCCTGGCGCCGCGGCGGCGAGGGTGCGTGCGGTCATCCGGACGGCCGCAGCCAGGGCGTCTCGGGCCGGGACGGGCCGGGAGCCGTCATGCAGCCAGTCCGCCACCGCCAGCACCGCGGCGCGGGTCTGCGCCGGGTCGACGGGGCGGCGTGCGGGCATGGCGGGGCGATCGTAGCGCCGCGACGGGCGCTTGCGTCAGTCGGGAAAGCCGAAGAGCTTGATGACGCCGTGATCGCGCCCCGCGGTGTAGCCACCGTCGACCGCGATCGCCTGACCGGTGACGAACGAGGCATCGGGCGACACCAAGAACGCCGCCATCGCCGCGATCTCCTCCGGCCGCCCGCGGCGACGAAGGGCATGTTCGGAGGTGATGGAGCGCATCGGGGCCGCCATGCCTTCGAAGCCCATGATGCTGTCGAGCATCGGTGTGTCGATGAAGCCGGGGCAGATGGCGTTCGCCCGGATGCCGCTCGGGCCGTAGTCGAGCGCGATGTTCTTCGTGAGCAGCACGACACCGCCCTTGGACGCGTTGTAGGCGCTGCCTCCGGCCGTGCCTTCGAGGCCCTCGATGCTGGCGAGGGTCACGATCGAGCCGCGCTCGCCATCGACGCGCGGCTGCTCGATCATCCGGGCCACGGCCGCCTTGGCCACAAGGAACGTTCCGGTGAGGTTGATGGCGATCACGCGCTCCCACTCGGACCGATCGAGCAGGTGCACCGGCCCGCCCCCGGCGACACCCGCGGCGTGAACGACGCCGTCGAGGCGGCCGGGCACCGCGGCGAGCACGGACACGACGGCGGCTTCGTCGGTGACATCCGCGGCCACGAAGGTGAACGCGTCGCCGAGGGCTTCGGGCGGCGCAACCAGGTCGGTACCGACGACCGTGCCACCCTCGGCCAGCAGCCGCCGGGCGGTGGCGAGGCCGATGCCCGACGCTGCTCCGGTGACGACGAACGTGCGCGAACGCGCACGGTCAGCGTTCATCATGGATGCCACCTTTCCTGCTCTGAACCCGCAGTGCGGCCAGAGCGCCCGCCTCGTTGATCGCCAGATGGGTGAGCAGCGGGGCGGCCAGGCTCCCCGACCGCTCGGCGAGCGCGCCGAACACCCAACCCGCGGCGGCGGTCACGACCACGGTGCCGGCGACCGGTTCGCCGGCCGCACGGGCGTCGGGAATGTGCGACAACCCGAACGCGATCGCCTGCACCAGCCGGCCTGCCCGCCGGCCGAAGCCGTCCGCGGCCAGGGTCGTCAGCGCGGCGCGGTAGGCGGCTTCCTCCGGCCAGACGGTGCCCACCGGTATCTGCAGTGCGAGCCACATCGCGGGCGAGGTGGGCGGTGTGCGATCGGCCATCGCGGCGCGCACCCGGGGGAGCGCCGAGCCGGCCGCTACCGCGACAGTCACGACGCATGCCGCGGCCGAGCCGACGCGCAGGCCTGACCACAGCGCGGGCGGCCGAAAACCTAACGGCGCCTTCGTGATCGCGACCAAAGCCGCCGCCAGCAGCGCTTGCGTCAGCGGATGACGCCGAGAAGGCAGTGCGCTGTCGAGCACCAGCGCAGCCGCCAGACCCAATGCTTGAAGCTTTCGAATCGTGGTCGGCGCCATCAGAATTCGGGGCCGCCGGCGGCCTGCACCTTTTCCAGTGCCCGCCGGACACGCTCGGTGTCTTCGGGTGTCCAGCCGTCAGGCGGCGCCACCGCGACCCACCCGTCCAGCTGGGTGCTGCCGTAATTGTGGCCGTGGCCGGCAGGCACTCCGGCCGCGTTGGTCATGTCGAAGCCGACCTGCCAGAACGTGATGATCGGGTACCACCGCATCAACGGGGTGCGATCGGAGCCCGGCGGCTCGATGAGCCAGCCCGGCCGGTCGAACAGCAGATCCGGTGACCACCACACGATGGGGTCGGATGCGTGCTGCAGGAACAGCACGCGGGGGCGGGGCCACGGCGCTGCCGCGACACCGGCGACGTCGGCCCCCTCAGAGAACCGCACGGTGCGGCCACCGTCGTAACGTGGCTCGACCTCAGGGGTTCCCGGGTCGCGACGCACAGTCAGCGCGTGCCACAGCGGGCTCGCGTTCGGCGGGCCGGCCCACAGCACCGACGAGAAGCCCATCCGTTCGACGTCCGGCAGGAAGTTGAACGCGCCCTGACCGGCCATCGACCCGAGGCTTTCGCCGTACAGCGCCAACTTCGGCCGGTGCTGCGGCGGCTGTGCGGCCCACTGCCCCTGCACAGCGTCGATCAGCTGTTTACCGGATTCCATCGACCGCTGCTCGTCGGCCAGGAAGGAGATCCAGCTAGGCAGGTACGAGTACTGCAGGGCCACCATCGCGGTATCGCCGTTGTACATCGATTCGATTGACCGGGCGGCAATCGGGTCGACCCAGCCGGTGCCGGTCGTCGGCACGATCACCAGGAGCTTGCGGTCGAACGCGCCGGTGCGCCTCAGCTCGGACAGGATCACGTTCACCCGGGCCTCGTCGGTGTCGGCGGTCGCAAGTCCGGCGTAGATCCGGATCGGCTCCCTGGCCGGACGGCCGTTGAGTTCCGCCAGCTCGTCGGCGTGAGGCCCGGTTGACACGAAGATGCGGCCCTGGTAACCGAGAGTGTCCCAGTTAGCCAACGAGGCTGGGCTGCCTGATCTTTCGGGCTGCGTCGGCTGTGAGATACCCGGCCGGGTGCTGGCATTCTGCGGCTGGAACACCCAGCTGGCGCCGGCGAGGAAGCCGCGGATCAGCACGCCGTTGACCAGCGTGATGATCAGCGCGGCGACGATCGCGGTGCCGATGAACAGCGCGATCTCGTCGTTGACATGCCACCGCCTGATCAAGTACCGGGCCAGCGCCCTGATCGCGTCCAGCACTACGCGCGCCACCCCGACCAGCGCGCCGCCGACCAGAACGGCGATCAGCAACGTGCGCAGGTACCGCAGCGTCGACGGGCCCTCGATGCCCATCACCGCCGACACCTGGCGCTGCCACGCCGCGGCGGGGATCACCATCAGCACGCAGACCGCCACAGACGCGGCCACGATCGCGACCTTGAGCCCGTAGGCCACCCGCGGGCCGGGCGGCCACCAGCTGCGCCCCCGGACCAGCGTCCGCCACACCAGCGCGCCGATCACCACCCCGATGCCGTAACCGATCGCCGCGTTGATCCCGCCGATCAGACCCTGGAACAGATAATTGCGCGGCAGCAGCGACGGTGTCAGGGACAAGCAGAAGAACATCGCCCCGAACCCGACCCCCACGAAGTCCAACCGGACCAGGCCCCACGCCCACACCAGCAGCGGGTGCCGCTCGTGAGTGTCGGCCGCCGGCGCGCCGGTGCCGGCTGCGGTGTCGACGGCGGCCATCACGGGAGTCGCTTAACCGAACAGCTCCGGCAGCACCCGCTCGTAGGTGGCGCGCAGCTCATCGAGCGACACCGTGAACAGTCCCTGCACCTCGACGGAATCACTGCCCTGGTCCACCACACCGATCCGGGTGGCCGGCAGTCCCCTCGCTTCGCACATCGCAACGAACCGACTCTCCTCGGTGCGCGGGACAGCGACCAGCATACGGCCTGCGGACTCGGAGAAGAGAAACGTGAACGGGGCTGTGCCCGATTGAAAGCCGTCGGGAATGACCATGCGGCAACCGGTTTCGCCAGCGAGCGCCGATTCGACCACCGCTTGGATCAGCCCGCCCTCGGACAGGTCGTGGGCGGCGGACACCAACCCGTCGCGGGATGCGGCGGCCAGCACGTCGGCAAGCAACCGCTCCCGCTGCAGGTCCACCGTCGGGGGCCGCCCGCCCAGGTGGTCGGCGGTCACCTGAGCCCAGATCGATCCGTCGAACTCGTCTCGGGTGTCGCCGAGCAGGATCAGCGTCTCGCCGGGCTCGGCGCCGAAGCCGGTGGGGATCCGGCGGGAAACGTCGTTGATCACACCCAGTACGCCCACGACCGGCGTGGGAAGGATCGCGGTGGAGCCCGTCTGGTTGTAGAAGCTGACGTTGCCGCCGGTGACCGGGATGGAAAGCTCGGCGCAGCCGTCGGCCAGACCGCGGACCGCCTGGGAGAACTGCCACATCACGCCGGGATCCTCCGGGGATCCGAAATTGAGGCAGTTAGTGACCGCCACCGGGGTGGCGCCGGTGACCGCGACGTTGCGGTAGGCCTCGGCCAGCGCCAGCTGCGCGCCGGCGTACGGGTCGAGCTGGGTGTAGCGGCCCGATGCGTCGGTAGACACCGCGATACCGCGGCCGGTCTCTTCGTCGATGCGCAGCAGGCCGCCGTCGGCGTGCTCGGCCAGCACCGTGTTACCGCGGACGTAGCGGTCGTACTGCTCGGTGATGAACGCGCGGCTGCACAAATGGGGACTGCCAAGCAGCGCAAGCAAAGTCGCGCGCAGCTCGGCACCGGTGGCCGGGCGTCGCAGCCGGTCCGACGTGTCGGCGTTCAGCGCATCCTGGCTGTCGGGGCGCGCGACGGGACGCTCGTACACCGGGCACTCGTGCGCGACGGTCCGCGGTGGCACGTCGACGACCATCTCGCCGTGCCAGGTGATGTGCAACCGGTCGCCGTCGGTGACCTCCCCGATCACGGTGGCCAGCACCTCCCACTTACGGCACACCGCAAGGAATGCATCGACGTTGCCGGGCGTGACCACCGCGCACATCCGCTCCTGCGACTCGCTGGCGAGCACCTCGGCGGCGGTCATGCCGGCGGTCCGCAGCGGCACCTTGTCCAGCTCGATCGCCATCCCGCCGTCACCGGCTGATGCCAACTCCGATGTGGCACAAGATAATCCCGCCCCGCCCAGATCCTGGATGCCGACGACCAAACCAGCGGCATACAGCTCCAGGCAGCATTCGATCAGCACCTTCTCCATGAATGGGTCACCGACCTGCACGGACGGCAGCTTCTTCCGCGACGTCTCCCCGCCGAATGTCTCGGACGCGAGCACCGACACCCCGCCGATCCCGTCCAGCCCGGTGCGGGCGCCGAACAGGATGATCCTGTTGCCGGTGCCCGACGCGAACGCGAGGTGCAGGTCCTCCTTACGCAGCGCCCCGACACACAGCGCGTTCACCAGAGGGTTTCCGGCGTAGGACGCGTCGAACACCGTCTCGCCGCCGATGTTCGGCAAGCCCAGGGAGTTCGCATAGCCCCCGATGCCGCGGACGACCCCGTCGACGACCCGCCGGGTGTCGGGGGCATCGGCCGCGCCGAAACGCAACTGGTCCATCACCGCGACGGGCCGCGCGCCCATTGCCATGATGTCGCGCACGATGCCGCCCACACCGGTGGCGGCGCCCTGGTAGGGCTCCACGTACGACGGGTGATTATGCGACTCGACCTTGAACGTGACCGCCCAGCCGTCGCCGATGTCGACGACGCCCGCGTTCTCGCCGATGCCTGCCAACATGCCCGACCGCATCTCATCGGTGGTGGTCTCGCCGAAGTAGCGCAAATGCACCTTCGACGACTTGTACGAGCAGTGCTCGCTCCACATCACCGAATACATCGCGAGCTCGGCGTCGGTCGGACGGCGGCCGAGAATGTCGCGGATCCGTGCGTATTCGTCGTCCTTGAGGCCCAGTTCGCGGTACGGCTGGGGTAGGTCCGGCGTCGCCGCCGCGTGTTCCACCGTGTCGAGTGCGGGGCTGTGCGGCGCCTGGGCCAGCGGGGACGTCACTGGAACAGCTTAGAGTCCGCGCGCGGTTCGGTCCCGGCCGCCACGCGAGTACGTCAGCTACTGCCGGCGACGCAGAACGCGTTGCCCGCCGGGTCGGCAAGCACCACCCAGCGGAAGTTGTCCCCGAACGCGTGCCGGCCGGTCTCGGTCGCGCCGGCGGCCACGAGTCGCGCGACCTCGGCGTCGACGTCAGCGGCGCTGAAGTCCACGTGGACGCGGTTCTTGCCCGGCGTCGGATCGGGCACCTTCTGGAATCCGAGGGTGGGGCCGTCGGCGCGGGCGACGGCGACGAATTCGCCAGGAATCAGCTCCCGCGTCTGGCCGTCGAACTGCTCCGCCCACCACTGCGCGAGCACCGCCGGCTCGGCGCAGTCGAACGTGATCATCTCCACTTTGAGGGTCATGGGCCGAGGATATCCGGCTCAGGCCGGATACAGAAAGGCTTGCAGCGCGGCCGAATACGCTGCCACGTCGTCGGCGCCCATGAGTTCCCGCGCGGAGTGCATGGCCAGCTGCGCGGCCCCGACGTCGACCGTCGGAATGCCGGTGCGTGCCGACGTCATCGGGCCGATCGTCGAACCGCACGGCAGGTCGGCCCGGTGCTCGTAGCGCTGCAGCGGCACGCCGGCCTGTTCGCAGGCCAGCGCGAACACCGCCGCCGATCGGCCGTCGGTCGCGTAGCGCAGGTTCGGCTGAACCTTCAGCACCGGGCCGGCGTTCACTTCGATCAGGTGTGCCGGCTCGTGGCGCTCCGGATAGTTCGGGTGCGTCGCATGCGCCATGTCGCCCGACGCCACCACCGAAGCCGGCAATCGACGCAGATAGTCTTCCCGGCTTCCGCCTTCCGCCAACACAATTCGCTCGAGCACCGTCGTCAGCAGATTCGACTGCGCGCCGTGATCGGAGGTCGATCCCACTTCTTCGTGGTCGAACAGCGCCAGCACGGGCAGGTATTCGCGCGGCTCGGCCGCCAGCAACGCCTGCAGACCCGCATAACAGGTGGCCTGGTTGTCGAGCCGCGGCGCGCTGAGCAGATCGGAGGCCGCGCCGATCACCCGGGATCGTTGCACGTCGTGGGTCATCAGATCGGCACCCAGCACGTCGTCGACGTCAACCCCGGCTTGGTCGGCCACGTAGGCCATAAACGACCGCGCACCGCCGCCCACGCCCCAGACCGCGTTCACATGCCGCTGCGGATCCAGCGTCACCGACTTGCGATCCTCGGCCAGGTGGATGGCCAGCTGCGGCACGCGCAGCACGGGCGAGTCGATGCAGACCAGCCGCTGCGCCGCCGAGCCGCGCTCACGTACCGACAGCCTGCCGCTGACACCCAGATCCCGGTCCAGCCACGAGTTCAACCACGCGCCGCCATACGGCTGCAGCGCGACCACCTGCCAGCCGGCCAGGAACCGATCGGGGTGCTGCTTGACCCGCAGGTTCGGGCTGTCGGTGTGACCGCCGACCACCCGGAACGGGCGGTCGGGCCGGCCGCCGGAATTCCACGCGACGATCGAGGCGGCCCGCACGGTGAAATACCGTCCGCCTGCCTGCCACCGGTCCCGTTCGGCGAGCTCGGTGTAGCCGGCGGCGGTGAGCGCCGCGGCCACGGTGGCGCAGACGTGGTACGGCGAGGGCGAACCGTCGATGAACCGACACAAGCCGTCAGCGCCGGCCGGCCCGCTTGGCTGCGACATGTTCCCATCCTTGCTGCCGACGCGAACCGGGTTCGGACTAGGGTCGGACTCGTGTCTGGATCGGGATCAGGGCGTCAGCCGCAACCCGTCCTGGGGGCGTTGACGCGCGCTGCCATCTTCCTGGTCGCCACGATCGACGAAGGCGGCGAGGCCGCGGTGCACGACGCGCTGCCCGAGCTCTCCGGATTGGTTCGGGCGATCGGTTTCCGCGACGCTGCCAAGCAGCTGACGCTGGTGACATCGTTCGGTTCGGCGGCCTGGGACCGGTTGTTCTCCGGGCCGCGCCCCGCGGACCTGCATCCGTTCGTCGAGCTGCGCGGGCCGCGGCATGCGGCCCCGTCCACGCCGGGCGATCTGCTGTTCCACATCCGGGCCGAGAGCATGGATGTCTGCTTCGAGTTGGCGGGCAGAATTGTCGACGCGATGGACGGGGCTGTGACGGTCGTCGACGAAGTCCACGGGTTCCGCTACTTCGACAACCGCGACCTGCTCGGCTTCGTGGACGGCACCGAAAACCCTGACGGTCCGCTTGCCGAGGCGTCGGTGTTCGTGGCCGACGAGGATGCCGACTTCGCCGGCGGCAGCTATGTGATCGTGCAGAAGTACGTTCATGACATGGCCTCGTGGAGTTCGCTGTCGGTCACCGAGCAGGAGCGGGTGATCGGCCGCACGAAGCTCGAAGACATCGAATTCGACGACGCCGAAAAGCCCACCAACGCGCACATCGCGCTCAACGTGATCACCGATGAGGACGGCCGCGAACGCAAGATCGTCCGATTCAACATGCCGTTCGGCACTGTCGGAGACGGTGAGTTCGGAACGTATTTCATCGGCTACTCGGCCACCCCGGACGTCACCGAGCAGATGGTGCGCAACATGTTCCTCGGTGATCCGCCCGGCAACACCGATCGGATACTCGACTTCTCCACCGCGCTCACGGGCGGGCTTTTCTTCAGCCCGGTGCTCGACTTCCTCGACAACCCGCCGCCGCCCCGCGCGGCAGAAGCCGCGCCGCCGACGGTCGTCGTGGTTCCCAGTCAAAACGGCTCACTGGCAATCGGCAGCCTGAAAGGAACCAGCTGTTGACTTCCTCCCCACGCCTGAAGGCGGGGGATTCCAACCCTCGCGGGTTTGGGTTTCCTGCTTCAGCGACAGTTGCCCGCTTACGCGGTTGCGCAAGCGGGTCTGACACCGTCTCCACAGGCGAGCACCGCCAGCCCGGCGGCTCGGATATTCATCGCGGCGTTGACGTCGCGGTCGTGGACTGCACCGCACCGGCAAGCCCATCGCCGGACGTTCAACGGCAGGCTGTCCTGTACGGCGCCGCATTCAGAGCACAATTTCGAACTGGGAAACCAGCGGTCCACGACGATCAAAACGCGCCCGTACCACTCGCATTTGTAGGTGAGCATGGCCCGCAGCTCCGACCAGGCCGCGTCGGAGATGGCGCGGGCGAGGTGGTGGTTGCGGACCATATTGCTCACCCTCAGCTCCTCGATCACGATGCATTGGTTCTCGGCAACGAGTCGAGTCGTGAGCTTGTGCAGCGCATCGCGGCGCCGATCGCCGATCCGCGCGTGCTCGTGAGCCACCTTCAGTCGGGCTTTGGCCCGATTGTTGGAACCCGCTGCTTTGCGGGACAGTCGGCGCTGCAGTATCCGAAGGCGGGCTCGGCTGCGCTGTTCATGGCCGGGATTGGTGACCTTCTCGCCAGTCGACAACGTCACCAGGGCGGTGATGCCAGCGTCGAGGCCAACGGTCGTGGCGCTGGGCAATGCATCGTGCACGATGTCTTCGACCAGGATCGAAACAAACCATCGCCCCGCTGCGTCGCGCGAGACGGTGACCGTGGAAGGCGCAGACCCCGCAGGCAAGGGCCGCGACCACCGAATCTCCAGCGGTTCAGCCATCTTCGCCAAGGTCAACTGGCCACCGTGCCAGCGGAACCCCGACCGTGTGTATTCGGCGGAGTGTCGCGAGCGCTTCTTGCTCTTGAACCGCGGATAACCGCATCGTTTGTCAAAAAACGCCCTAAACGCCGACTGCAGGTGCCGCAGGCCCTGCTGCAGCGGTACCGACGACACCTCGGCCAGGAAGGCAAGGTCGGGGTCGCGTTTCCAGACGGTGAGCATCGCCGAGGTCTCCCCATAGGACACCCGGCGCCGCTCATCGGACCATACTTTCGTGCGTGCCTCGAGCGCCCGGTTATATACCAGCCGCACGCATCCAAACGTGCGCGACAACTCAGCAGCCTGCACCGGCGTGGGATAGCACCGGAACTTAAACGCCCGCTTGACTACCCGACTCGCCACACCCGCATTCTTACCCATCAGACCGACACTTCTGCGAAAGGAGGAAGCGGCGTTTCCGCCCCACGGCTAAAGCCGGGGGTCTCCACGCCGCGAATACAATGAACAACCTCTACCGGGATCTGGCCCCGATCACCGAACTTGCCTGGGCGGAAATCGAATTGGAGGCCAGCAGGACGTTCAAGCGGCACATCGCCGGGCGCCGGGTGGTCGACGTCAGCGATCCCGGTGGCCCGGTGACCGCAGCCGTGAGCACCGGCCACCTGGTCGACGTCAAGGCGCCGACCAAGGGTGTGGAGGCACACCTCCGCGCGAGTAAACCGCTTGTGCGACTGCGTGTTCCGTTCACTCTGAAGCGGACGGACATCGACGACGTCGAACGTGGTTCACAGGACTCCGACTGGGACCCCGTCAAGGACGCCGCGAAACGGCTGGCGTTCGTGGAGGACCGGGCCATCTTCGAGGGCTACTCCGCCGCGTCGATCGAGGGCATCCGCCAAACCACGTCGAATCCGGTGCTGACGCTGCCCGCCGATGTCCGCCAGATTCCGGACGTGATCAGCCAGGCGCTCTCCGCGTTGCGGCTCGCCGGTGTGGACGGGCCGTACTCGGTGCTGTTGTCCGCCGATGTGTACACCGCGGTGAGCGAGACAACCGAGCACGGCTACCCGATCCGCGAACACCTCAGCAGGCTCGTCGACGGCGACATCATCTGGGCACCCGCGATCGACGGCGCGTTCGTGCTGAGCACCCGAGGCGGAGACTTCGATCTGCAGCTCGGCACGGACGTGTCGATCGGCTACACCGCCCACGACGCCGACACCGTGCAGCTCTACATGCAAGAGACGTTGACGTTCCTCGCCTACACCGCCGAGGCGTCGGTCGCGCTGACGCCAAGCTGACCGCTACGCGGCCAGAACCGAATCCAGCGCTGAGTAGAACAACCCCAGCCCATCGTCCGAGGGGCCGGTGAGCGGCTCGGTGGCGTGCTCGGGGTGCGGCATGAGCCCGACGACGCGGCGGTTGGCAGAGCAGATGCCCGCGATGTCGCGCATCGATCCGTTCGGGTTGTCCCGGTAGCGGAAAACCACCCTGTCCTCGCCGTCGAGCTTGTCGAGCACGGCCCCGGCGGCCACATAGCGGCCCTCACCCGACTTCAACGGCACCAAGAGATCTGCGCCGGGCTCGTATCGGGATGTCCACGCGGTCGCCGTCGACGCCACCTGCAGCCACACGTCGCGGCAGACAAAGTGCAGTCCCGCGTTGCGGGTCAACGCGCCCGGCAGCAGGCCGGCTTCGCAGAGCACTTGAAAACCATTGCAGATCCCCAGAACCGGCAGTCCGCGGGTGGCCGCGGCGATCACCTCACCCATCACGGGTGCGAACCTGGCGATGGCTCCGGCGCGCAGGTAGTCGCCGTACGAGAAGCCGCCCGGCACCACGACCGCATCCACACCCTTCAGGTCGGCGTCGGCGTGCCACAGGCTGACCGCCTGGGCGCCGACCGCGCGGGCAGCACGGGCGGCATCGACGTCGTCGAGCGTGCCGGGAAAGGTGATGACCCCGATCCGCGCGGTCATGACGGCTCCCTGCTCACCGTGAAATCCTCGATCACGGTGTTGGCCAACAGCGACTCGGCGATCTCCGCGAGGGTCGCGTCATCGACCGAGTCGTCGATTTCCAGTTCAAACCGCTTGCCCTGGCGCACATCTGAGATCCCGGCGTGCCCAAGCCGGCTCAATGCGCCGACGATCGCCTGGCCCTGCGGGTCGAGGATCTCGGCCTTCGGCATGACGTTGACCACCACCCGCGCCACGCGGTGCTCCTTGCTGATCGTCGGGGGATTGCATCGTCGGGGATTGCATCGTCGGGGATTGCATCGTCGGGGATTGCAGGGACAACTCTACCGGCGGGTGTGCGGGCAGCGGGTCACCGGCACGAGGCGATGTAGGCGGCACACAGCGGCGCCACCAGCGCGTCGAGCACCTGCGCGTCGGGGATCACCGGCCAGTTCTCCGCGGGCGGTGACGCCGCCCACATGGCCAGCTCGGCGACCGTGCCGCTCTGCGGGTGCGAGACAAGGTACTGGTGAAGAACCGTCGGCGCCGGTCCGGAGACGCTGAGAACCGATGACAGCCTGCCGGGTTCGTCGGTGGTTATCGACGGCGACGTCTGTGGCGCGCTGACCTGGCACGCGCGCAGCGCGGTCGCGGCCGAACGCACCACCGCGTCGGCGAGCTGCCCGCCATAAACGGACTCGCCCCGCCAGTGCAGCACTTGAACCTGCAGCTGCCACTGACCCGGCGGGTTGGCGAGGTTGGCCTTCGCCGCCACCGCGAAGTCCCGCGGGTCGTTCGCCGTCGGCGGGCTCGCGCACATCTCCTCGAACCGGAACCGAGGTCGTTGCAGAAACACGGCGACCCCGGCCAGATTCGGCCAGGCGTACTTCGCATCGAGCGGGATCGCGGCCGAGTCGATCCAGGCGCTGGCGGGGATGCGATCGCAGTTGGGTGGACACGTGTCAGGATCGGCCCATCCGAGCGGTTGGCCAAGCAGGCTGAAGGCGGCCGTCATCGCGGCCACACTGACGGCCGCGAGGACTCTGGTCACCGGCCACCCCCTAGCCGGCCAGGATAGGTGAGCAACCGGCTTCCCGGTGCACAATCGGATGCATGCAGTTGACCCATTTCGGCCATTCCTGTCTGCTCGCGACGTTTGGACGCAGCGACGGCACCGACACGACGCTGCTATTCGACCCCGGCGTGTTCTCGCACGGGTTCGAAGGCATCACCGGGCTGTCGGCGATCCTGATCACACATCAACACCCCGATCACGTCGACACGTCGCGGCTTTCAGCGCTGCTCGACGGCAACCCGGACGCGGCGCTGTACGCCGACCCGCAGACAGCGGCGCAACTCGGTGCGCCGTGGCAGCCGGTCAGTGTCGGCGACGAACTCACCATCGGCGGTTTGCGGGTGCGCGGCGGCGGTGGCGTACATGCAGTCATCCACCCGGAAATCCCTCTGATCAACAACATTTCGTATCTCGTCGGCGATGGGAAGCATGCTGCCCGGCTCATGCATCCGGGCGACGCGCTCTACATCCCACGCGAACCCGTCGACGTGCTGGCGTTACCGGCGGCCGCACCGTGGATGAAGATCTCCGAGGGAGTCGAGTATCTCCGGGCGGTAAACCCCAGCCGCGCCATACCGATTCATCAGGGCATCGTGAACCCGGTGGCCTACAACCTCTACTACCAACGCTATATCGAGATGGGCGGCACCGACTTCCGGGTGCTGGAAGCCGAAAACGGAACCGAGTTCTGACCGTTTGCCCGGGAGCTGGTCAGGCCGCGTCGACCAGCGACGGGCGGTCCGGGCGCCACTGGTACACCGTCGGTGTCGCTCCGTACATCAGCGCCAGGTCGACCGCGTCGATCATCGCCTGGCGCGGACCGGACCCGCTCAATTGCTTCGCCGAAACGGCGACGCGGACAATGCCGCCGCGGCGGGCGACACGTTCGGCTGACAACACCAGCGTGCGGCACCACCAGGGTTCGGTGAGGAATCCCGCACCGATACCGATCACCCGCGCCCGCGCGGTCGTCTGGCGCACCAGATCGGTGATGCCGGTCATGTTGGCAAGCAGTCGAAAACCGTTGCGCGGCAAAACGTCAACGGTGCCCGCTGACGCCAGCCACCCTGGCGGCGCGAACAACCTGGTGCGCAAACCAATCTGCTCCAACACGCGATCGGCCGCCATCAGTCTCAGGTTCGCCTCGTGAGCGGGCAGCGAAGCGAACTCGGGAAGGCGCTTCTTGGTCGCGGCAGCGTCGTAGCCGTGCAACACGATCGCGTCGCCGTGCTCGCGGCGAGAGCGCAGCCATTCCGCGGTCGAGGCGTCATCCGACACCCGGTAGCCGCCCGCCAGCCGTGGCGCAACCAGGAACGACACCGGTACCGCGCGAGTGTCCAGCGCTTCGCAGAATTCGCTGACATCCGCGACCGTTCGGTCTCGCATACCCGAGACCGAAACGATGAGCTGTCCAGTCACACCTCAAGTGTGGCCAGTTGAGGTGTCCGATCGGTGGCGTACACGCCGACGGCAGGTGTCCAAATCCGGCCCAGCTGCACATCACCGCAGGCCGGCGCGCTAATCGTCGAAGAGGATGTGCGCTATCCGCTCGGCCGTGGCCATCGGATCGGCCGTCGCGAAGTCGGCCGGAACCGCGTGGTTCAGCCAGAGCATCGCGAACCCGTGCACCAGCGACCACGCGGCAAGCTCGGCGCCCGCGGGGTCCGACCCGGCGTGCGGGTCGGCCAGGGTCGCTACGCCGTGCGACAGCTCAGAGCCGGCGGCGGCCTGCGCCGCGGTGAGGTCGCCGTCGGTGGCGTCCACCAGGGAGCGGTCGAACATCACCGCGTAGTGGCCGGGATGCTCGATCGCGAAGCGCACGTAAGCCAGCGCCGCGTCGGCGAAGTCTCCCCGCGCGACTTTCAGCGACTCGGCGAGGAGCCAAAAACCTTCCGCCGCAAGCGCGGTGAAGAGGCCCCGTCGATCGGTGAAGTGATGGGCCGGCGCCGCGTGGGACACCCCCGCTTTGCGGGCCAGCTGCCGTAGCGAGACCCCGTCAGCGCCATGGTCAGCCACCAGCCGGGCGGTCTCGGCCAGGATCACCGTACGGAGGTCGCCATGGTGGTACTGAGGGCGCGATGGCGCGCTCATCAGCGAATAGTAACCCGAAAACTTGACACTGCCTAGATCTAGGGTTAAATTGATTCCGATCTTGTCACTGTCTAGATTGGAGAACACGAGATGGCGCCGCTGATTTGTTTCGTTGTCGTCACCCTCT
Organism: uncultured Actinomycetota bacterium; assembly: GCA_963828065.1. GTDB lineage: Bacteria > Actinomycetota > Actinomycetes > Mycobacteriales > Mycobacteriaceae > Mycobacterium. Next base: position 257,164 of record CAWHDL010000006.1, read on the forward strand.
CCGCACGCCTCGCAGGCTGGCTGGGATGGGACTACGCGAATGGCTGGCCTGCGGCGGTCGCGGTCGGGCTGGCAGCAATGTTCGTGGTCACCGGCGTCGCACACTTCGCCGCGCCCCTGCGCGACGGGCTGATCGCCATCGTGCCCCCCTGGCTGCCCGCGCCCGGGTTGCTCGTGACGATGACCGGCGGGCTGGAGTTGCTCGGCGCGGTCGGCCTGTTGATCCCGCAGACGCGGGTCGCGGCCGCCGCCTGCCTGGCTCTGCTCATGGTCGCGATGTTCCCGGCCAACATCTACGCGGCAGGCGCCAAGCGCTCCGAGCACGCCCCCGACACGGCGTTGGTGCCACGCACGCTGATGCAGGTGCTATTCGTGGCCGGCGCGGTGCTGGTCGCGGTCGGCTGACGTCACCGGCCCGCCGGTGCCAGATGTCGCCGGCCGTCCGGCTCCGGTGGCCAGAAGCCACGCGAACTGGAACGCGACTTCCTTCCACCGGTCGTAGCGGCCGCTGATACCCCCATGACCGGCGCTCATCTCGGTCTTCAGCAGCACCGAGTGCGCGTCGGTCTTGGTGTGCCGCAGCGCCGCGACCCATTTGGCCGGCTCCACGTAGTAGACCCGGGTGTCGTGCAGCGACGTCATCGCCAGGATCGCTGGATAATCCTTCGCCTCGACGTTCTCATAAGGCGAGTAGGACTTCATGTAGCAGTAAACGTCCTTGTCGCGCAGGGGGTTTCCCCACTCGTCCCACTCGGTGACCGTCAACGGCAGCGACGGATCCAATATGGTGGTCAGCGGGTCGACGAACGGAACCTGGGCGAGGATACCCGCGAACAGATCGGGGGCCATGTTCGCCACCGCGCCCATCAGCAGGCCGCCGGCGCTGCCGCCCATCGCCACCAGATTTTCCCGCCTCGTCACGCCAGTGTCGACGAGGTGCATCGCCGAGCTGATGAAGTCGGTGAACGTGTTCTGCTTCTTCAGTAACTTGCCGTTCTCGTACCACAGCCTGCCCAGCTCGCCGCCGCCGCGCACATGCGCGATCACGAACACGACGCCCCGGTCGAGCAGCGACAGCCGGGCGATGGAAAACCTTGGGTCCTCGCACATTTCGTACGCACCGTAGCCATAGATCACCGCAGGCGCCGGCAACTCGAGGCCGGCGCGATGGATGATCGACAGCGGAACCCGGACGCCGTCCGCAGTGACCGCCCAATCCCGCCGCTCGACGTAATCCTCGCGACGGTAGCCGCCGAGCACGGGCTGTTCGCGCAGGAGTGTCCGGCACCCGGTGGCCAACTCGAGGTCATACACCCGCACCGGCGTCAGAAACGACGTGGCCCCGACCCGCATCACCGGGGAATCCCAATTCGGGTTGGCGCCGAGCCCCGCTGACATCAACGGAGAGTCGAACGAAATCTCCTCCGGCTCGCCATAGGCGCCGTGGGAGTCGATGGGCCACACCTGAATCCGTGGCAGCGCCTCGCTCCGGTAGCTCACCACGACATGGTTCGCGAACGCATCCACACCGTCAATGCGCACATCGTCACGGTGCTCGATCAGCGTACGCTGGGCCGACGGATTGTCCACTGGCGCTTCGACCAACGTGAAATTCACTGCCCCGTCGTTATGGACTATCAGGAATTTCTGCTCGCCGCCGATCACCGCGTGGTCGACCGAATACTCGACGCCTTCTCGGCGCGGCAGCACCGTGGTGAACTGCGCCTCGTGGTCGGCCGCGTCGCCGTACCGTATCTCCGATGTGATCGCGGAGCCCGCGGCGATCAAGATGTACGCGTCGCTGCGGGTGCGACCGACGGCGAGCCAGAAGCGTTCGTCGGGTTCGTGGTAGACCTGCTCGGCCGGCATGCCCGAACCCAGCCGGTAGCGCCATACCGTATCCGGCCGCCACGCCTCGTCGACCGTCACGTAGTAGACGGTCTGGCTGTCGGCGGCCCATGTCACACCCGCGCCGATGTCGGTGATCTCGTCGGGATAGCGCTCGTCGGTGCGTAAGTCCTTGAACCGCAGGGTGTATCGCTCGTCACCCACGACGTCCACGGAGTACGCGAGAATATTCGCGTCGATGCTGACACTGGCGGCACCCAATGCGAAGAACGTGTGCCCCTCGGCTTCCGCGTTCTCATCGAGGAGTATCTGTTCGCCGGGGATCTCCGTGTGTTCGTCGAACTGAGGCGGCGACCAGTCGTCGAGATCAGCGACGGGGCAACGGCATTGCACCGAGTACTGCTTGCCCTCGAAGCTGCGCCCGTAGTACCACCACGTCCCGCGACGCGTCGGCACCGAAAGATCCGTCTCCTTCGTGCGGGCTTTGATCTCGTCGAAGATCTGCTGCCGCAACGGGGCGAGGTCGTCGGTCAGCTTCTCGGTGTATGCGTTCTCGGCGTTGAGGTGGTCGAGAACCTCGGGGTCGGACTTGTCGCGCAGCCATTCGTACGGGTCGATGAAGACGTCGCCGTGGTACTCGCGCACGTGGTCGACGCGTTTGGGCTGGGGCGCCCGTGGACCGGTGTTCACGCGGCCGGCCCAATCCAGTCCGCGAACCGCAGACCTGAAATGCGTTCGTAGGACTCTATATAACGGTCCCGGGTGGCGGCCACGATGTCGGGCGGCAGCGGTGGCGGCGGGTCATCGCCGTAGCGGTCCCATCCGGAGTCGGGGTCGGTGAGCCAATTGCGGACGAACTGCTTGTCGAAGCTGTGCTGTCGGACGCCGGCCCGGTACTCGTCGGCGGGCCAGTACCGCGACGAGTCGGGCGTGAACACCTCGTCGGCCAGCACAAGCTCGCCGTGCTCGTCGACGCCGAATTCAAACTTGGTGTCGGCGATGATGATCCCGTTTCGCAACGCGTGATCGGCCGCCTGCAGGTAGATCCGCAGCGTCAGGTCGCGCAGCGCCACGGCCCGCCCGCGGCCGACCAGCTGCGCAACGTCGTCAAGCGAGATGTTCTCGTCGTGTTCTCCCAGTTCGGCTTTGGTGGCCGGGGTGAACAACGGCTCGTCGAACTTGCTGGCCTCGACCAATCCGGGCGGCAGCTCGATCCCGCACAGCGTGCCCGTCTTCTCGTAGTCCAGCAGACCGGATCCGGTCAGGTACCCGCGCGCGACGCATTCGACCGGCAGCATCTCGAGTCGGCGCACCAGCAGCGCCCGGCCCAGCACCTCTTCGGGAATCCGTGGATCGTCGGGAGGGCCTGCGAGGTGGTTGGGCGCGTCGAGATGGTCGAAGAAGAACACGCTCATCGCGGTCAGGATGCGGCCCTTGTCCGGGATCTGCGTCTGCAGCACGTAGTCGAAGGCTGAGATGCGGTCGGTGGCGACGAACAGCAGGTGAGCGTCGTCCACCTCGTAGAGCTCGCGCACCTTGCCGCTGGCCAGGTGGCGGTAGTCGGTCAGGGCGGGGCGCATCGCGTCAGCCTAACGGCAACGCTGCGGGCGCTCGCTGTGCTGGGATCGACGGATGATGACCCGTTACGTGCCCTACGCCAGCAGACCGCATCGGTTGGCCTTCCAGCTCATCAGCGACATCGTCGTCATCGGCTGGGCGGTGCTCTGGGTGTGGATCGGGCTGGCGGTACACCATGCGATATCGACGATCGGTGCGGCCGGCCGCGACGTGGAGAACGGCGCCAACGGAATCGCCGGCAACCTGCAATCCGCGGGCCACAGCACCAGCAGGGTGCCGTTGATCGGCGACGCACTGGGTAAGCCGCTGAACGCCGCCGCCGACGCGGCGCGCGACATCGCCGGCGCAGGACACAGCATCGAGACGACCGCCAGCTGGCTTGCCGTGCTGCTGGCGCTGGCGGTGGCGGCGCCGCCGATCCTCGCGCTCGCGATGCCGTGGCTTTTCCTGCGGCTGCGTTTCTTCCTGCGCAAACAGAGGCTCGTCGGGCTGGCCGCGACGCCGGCCGGGGTGCAGCTGCTGGCGTTGAGAGCGTTGGCGAACCGGCCGCTGCGCCGGCTCGCGAGCGTCCACACCGATCCGGTGGGTGCCTGGCGGCGAGAGGATCCGGCCGCCATTTCCGGCCTCGCGGCGCTGGAGCTGCGCGCCGCCGGTATCGGGTTTCGCGGCCTGAAGGGCTATTAGCGCGCTGAGCGCGGGCGGGCGCGCCAGGCTGCGACGATCGCGACGACGGCGGCCAGGGCCACGGCCAGCCACGCCGCGAACGCGACCCAGAAGAACACTGCCGACGCCATCTTGAATGGCCGCCAGCCGGTCTCGACCTTCATCGCGAACGTCGCGGCCGAATACATCCCGAGCGGGAACACCATCGCCCACCATGCCCCGGTGAAGCGCAGATGCAGGTGGCGCACGGTCGCATACACCAGCGGAGCTATCCACAGCGTGGCGGCCACCCAGGTCACCACGGTGGACGAGCGGATGGCCGCGAGCAGCCAGTCATGCGTGACAATCGCCAGTCCCGCGCGGTGCAGCTGATCCCCGGCGAGCGTCCCAATGGCCAAGCCGCCCATCAGGATCCAGATGTCCGGATGCCAGAAGTCGTCGCCCGGCCCCTCGGCACCCCGCCACAAGATCAGCCAGGTGGCCACGCCGTAAAAGCCGAGTGCGGCCAGCCACATCACGATTCCGATGGTCAGCAGCTCAGCGTCGTGACCGAGCCGCGCCAGTTGTGCGGTGACGATGGCCAGGCCCGACGTCGCGACGCTGACGAGCTCCCACGCCCCGTGAGCGCGGTCGCGCAGGTTTGTCCCCAGGTGCGGCCACATGCTGCGCGCGGTGGCTGCGATGAGCACAAACCAGGTGAGCCACGCGATGGTGGCAAGGATTCCGAGGACCCCCGGATGAGCCTGGAATCGCGCACCCAGCACAGTGCAGGCCGCGACGAAAGTGAACAACCGGACGGCCACGTCCGGATCGGTCAAGTCGAATGGAAAGCGCTGTCGCACAGCAGTTTTTACTGCGGCCAGGGCTGTCAGCACGACCATCGCCGCCACCGCGATCGCCGCGAGCAGGAAGCTGATCAACCGATAGTGATGATCCTGCGCCGAGATCGACACGATGCCGGTCGCCATCACCGACGCACATGCGTCAGGCGCGAGCGGGAGGCCGGCGAACCTGGACCGCATCGCGGTTAAAGGATCGCCCCGGGCGTGTACTTCGCGGCCTCGGGATAGCGGCTCACGAGGTCGTCCACCGCGGCCGCCACGACGTCCACCTGGCTGCCGGCGGCGCCGATGAACGCCTGCCGGTCGGCGAGCGCCTCGTCGAGGGCGGCCCGATCCAGCGGCAGCCGCGGGTCGGCGGCCAGGCGGTCCAACAGATCGGGTTCGGCGCCGCGCTCGCGCATCGCCAGCGCGACCGCAACCGCGTGTTGGGAGATCAGCTGGTGTGCGGCTTCCCGGCCCATTCCCGCCCTCACCGCGGCGATCAGGATGCGGGTGGTCGCAAGGAAAGGCAGATAGCGGTTGAGCTCTCGCTCGATCACGGCGGGATACGCGCCGAACTCCTCGAGCACCGTCAGGAACGTCTCGATCTGCCCGTCGATCGCGAAGAACGCGTCGGGCAGCGCCACTCGACGCACCACCGAGCAGAACACGTCACCTTCGTTCCATTGCGCGCCGGCCAGTTCCGCGGCCATCGAAGCGTATCCGCGGAGCACGACCTGCAGTCCGTTGACTCGTTCGCAACTGCGGGTGTTCATCTTGTGCGGCATCGCCGATGAGCCGACCTGACCGGGGGCGAACCCTTCGGTGACCAGCTCGTGGCCGGCCATCAGCCGGATGGTGTGGGCCATCGACGACGGCCCCGCACCGAGCTGCACGAGTGCCGAAGTGACGTCGTGGTCCAGGGAGCGCGGGTACACCTGTCCGACGCTGCTCAGCACGTCGGCGAAGCCGAGAAATTCCGCGATGCGGCGCTCGAGCTCGGCGAGCCGATCCGCGTCGCCGCCGAACAGGTCGAGCATGTCCTGGCTGGTGCCCATCGGCCCCTTGATGCCGCGCAGCGGGTAGCGGTCGATCAGCTCGCGCAGTCGCGTCAGCGCGATCAACGTCTCCTGTGCGGCCGACGCGAAGCGCTTACCCAGCGTGGTCGCCTGCGCGGCGACGTTGTGGCTGCGCCCGGCCATCGCCAGGTCGCGGTACTGGACGGCCCGCTCGGCGAGCCGGGCCACCACCGCGACCCCGTGCGCGTGCACCAGTTCAAGCGACCGGCGGATCTGCAACTGCTCGACGTTCTCGGTGAGATCTCGGCTCGTCATCCCCTTGTGCACGTGCTCATGGCCGGCCAGCGCGTTGAACTCCTCGATGCGGGCCTTCACGTCGTGGCGCAACACCCGTTCGCGTCCGGTGATCGAGGCCAGGTCGACATCGTCGGAGACCCTTTCGTAGTCGGCGAGCGCCACCGACGGCACGGGCCCGATCTCGGCACCCAGCTCGATCTGGGCGCGAAGCACCGCGAGCCAGAGCCGGCGCTCGGCGACGACCTTGGCCTCGGGCGCCCAGATGGACACCATGGCGGCACTGGCGTAGCGCGTGGCCAACACGTTTCGGATCGTCACGAACACACAGCTTACGGTCGCGATGCGGCGATTCGGCGGTTAGCGCAACGGGGCCAGGACGTCGATCACGTCGATCAGCGCGGCGGTGGCGGTCGCACGGAGGTTCCCACCGTCTTCGACGAGCGCGGCGACGACCGCCCCGTCGATCGCGCACGTCAACGCCTTGATCCGGTCGGGGCGCACCCTCCGGCCGCAACGTTCGATGGCTTCGATCACCGCAGCGGTCCGCTCCTCACCAATCCTGCGCTGGGCGTCACGCAGCCACGGATGCCGGGCACATGCGATGTATCGCTCATATCGCGAGATCAGCTCCTCGCTGATCTCCGAGGGGGGGCAGTCACCCAGCAGCAGGTCGACAAGCACGTCGGCGGTCGCCTCCACCCCGCGGCGCCGCCGGGACACGCCCGCCAGCCGGGCATGCAGCTGCGCGGCCTCCTGCGCTCCCGTGTACTCGACCGCCTGGACCACCAGATCTTCAAGCGACGAGAAGTAGTACGTCGTCGATGCCAACGGCAGACCGGCTCGCCGGGCGACCGCGCGGTGGCGCACCGCTTCGAACCCGCCCTCGCACAGCAAGTCGGCGGCCGCCGCGATGAGTGCGTGCCGCCGGCGTTCCCCCTTCGGGGTGACTGCTGCTGTCACGTTTAATGATGGTGCCAGCAATATGGCCCTTAAACTGGGCTTTCGCACAAACACGAGCGGCCACAATCCAACGTCCGGCGGGGCCGATGGCATGATGGCGCGCATGCCACAGCTGAGCCGCCGAGCGCTGCTGCGACTCGGTGGTGGCGCAGCCGTCGGTGCGGCGGGCGCGTATGCGTTCGGCCCGATGCTTCAGTCGCAGCCGTCGACCGCCCGGCCAAGCGTTGCGATGACGAGCGTCGGCGCCCCGCTCGCGCCACCGCCACCCCTGGAGCCCCCGCCCGCAGCGGTGGCGCCCACGATGGTCACCGGGTCGTTCGTGTCGGCGGCCCGTGGCGGTGTCGCCACCAACTGGGCGATCGCGCGCCCGCCCGGCCAGACGAAGGCGCTCCGGCCGGTGATCGCCCTGCACGGGAAGGGCAGCGACGCGGCCACTGTGATGGCCGGCGGCGTGGAACAGGGGCTGGCGCAAGCGGTTTCGGCGGGCCTACCGCCGTTCGCGGTGGTCAGTGTCGACGGCGGCGGCGGCTACTGGCACAAGCGGGCGTCGGGTGAAGACTCCGGCGCCATGGTGCTGACCGAACTGCTGCCGATGCTGGACGCGCAGGCGCTGGACACGTCGCGGGTGGGGTTCTTGGGCTGGTCGATGGGTGGCTATGGGGCGCTGCTGCTCGGCGGCCGACTCGGAGCCGGCCGCACCGCCGCGATCACCGCGGTCAGCCCCGCGTTGTGGATGTCGTACGGTGCGACGGCGCCCGGAGCGTTCGACAGTGCCGACGACTGGTCAGCAAACACGGTGTTCGGCCTGCCGGCGCTCGCGTCAATCCCGATCCGCGTCGACTGCGGCAACAGCGACCCGTTCTTCTCGGCGACCAAGCAGTTCATCGCCCAGTTGCCGACGCCGCCGTCTGGCGGCTTCTCACCGGGCGGTCACGACCCCGGCTTCTGGAGTGCGCAACTGCCGGCCGAGCTGATCTGGATGGCGCCGCTGCTGGTCGCCTAGGCGCCGACCTCGATGCGGCCCTCGGCGGCGGCGAGCCCGATGTCGCTACGAAAATGGCTGCCGGGCAATCGAATTGATTTGATCGTCTGATACGCGGCCGATCGGGCCGCAGCCAGATCCGGTCCGGTGCCCACCACGGACAGCACCCGGCCGCCGGTCGAAACCAGTGCGCCGTCCTCGCGGCGGGCGGTCGCCGCGTGCAGCACGCCGGCCACGTCGGCGCCCACGATGACATCGCCCACCCGCGGCCGGCCCGGATAGTTCTCGGCCGCGAGCACCACCGTCACCGCGGCACCGGGACGCCAGCGCAGTGCGGGCTGCGCGGCGAGGGTGCCGGTCGCCCCGGCGTGCAGGAGTTGCCCGAGTGGGCTGTCCAGCAACGCGAGCACGGCCTGCGTCTCCGGATCCCCGAAGCGGCAGTTGAACTCGACCACCGCGGGCCCGGCCGACGTGATCGCCAGGCCTGCGTAGAGGATGCCGCTGAACGGGCATCCGCGCCGGACCAGCTCCACGGCCACCGGCTTGATGAATTCGCCGACGATCCGGTCGGTGAGCTCCTCGGGCAGCCAGGGCAGCGGCGCGTAGGCACCCATGCCGCCGGTGTTGGGCCCGGCATCGTGATCGCCGACCCGTTTGAAGTCCTGCGCCGGCAGCAGCGGCACCACTGTCTCGCCGTCGACGATGCACAACATCGACACCTCGGGGCCGTCGAGAAACGACTCCAGCAGCACCGGGCGGCCGGCGTCGAGCAACGCCGCGGCGTGGGCTCGCGCGGCGTCACGGTCGGCGGTCACGAGCACGCCCTTGCCTGCGGCCAGCCCGTCGTCCTTGACCACCCACGCCTTGTCCTCGGTGTGTTCGGGACCGAAGCGGTCCAACGCGGCATCCAGGCGCGCGGGATTGTCGACGATCTCGCTGCGTGCCGTCCGGACGCCTGCGGCCGCCATCACTCTTTGGCGAACGCCTTGCTGCCCTCGATCCGCGCGGCGGCCGCCGAGGGGCCGAAGCACGCGATCCCGGCGGCGCGCACCGTGTCCGCGACGCCGAGCACCAGCGGCACCTCGGGCCCGATGACCACAAGGTCGGCGGCGGTGTCGGCGGCCAGCTTGGCGACGGCCTCGCCGGAGGTGACATCGACGGCATGGGCTTCGGCGACCGCCGCGGTGCCGGCATTGCCCGGCGCCGTTATCAGACCGTCGACGTCAGGATCGCGCCGCAGCGCCAGCAGCACAGCGTGTTCACGGGCACCGGAGCCGATCACCAGGACGCGCACAGCTGCCAACCCTAATCGCGGAACGCGAACATTCGGCGAAAGCTCTCGGGCATACACTTGACTCGCTCGTGTATGGTCTATGGAAGGCCGCACACGAGGAGGTTCGCGATGACGGCAGCCCGCACGGTCTGTCCCTTCGGCCAGGATTTCGACTTCACCGACCCGGACGTGCTCGTCAACGGCATGCCCGTCGCCGAGTTCGCCGAGCTGCGAAGGACGGCCCCGGTCTGGTGGAACGAGCAGCCCGCGGGCGCCACCGTGTTCGATGACGGCGGGTACTGGGTGATCAGCCGCCACGAGGACATCAAGGCCATCTCGAAGAACAACGACGTGTGGTCCACCAACGCGAAGGGCGCCGTGATGCGGCTTCCGGTGGGGACGACCGGTGAACAGCTCGAGCTCACCAAGGCGCTGCTGATCAATCACGACGCACCCGCCCACACTCGCCTTCGCAAGCTGATCTCCAGGCTCTTCACGCCGCGATCGGTGGCCGCGCTCGAGGAGAAGCTCGCCGCCGCGGCGCACGAGATCGTGCGATCGGCCGCCGACAAACAGACCGGGAACTTCGTCGACGACGTCGCGATGAGCCTCCCGCTGCAGGCGATCGCCGACCTCATCGGCGTGCCGGAGGCCGACCGTGAGCGGCTGTTCCACTGGACGAACTCGATCATGAACACCGACGACCCGGACTTCGACGACGACCCGATGGCCGCCAACGCCGAGCTGATGGCCTACGCCTACACCATGGCCGAGGAGCGCAGGCGCTGCCCGGCCGACGACATCGTCACCCGGCTGATCGAGGCCGACGTCGACGGCGATGTGCTCGGCGACACCGAGTTCGCGTTCTTCGTGATCCTGCTCGCCGTCGCGGGGAATGAAACGACCCGAAATGCGATGACGCACGGGATGAATGCGTACTTCGACAACCCTGACCAGTGGGAGCTATTCAAGCGCGAACGGCCCGACACCGCCGTCGACGAGATCATCCGGTGGGCGACGCCCGTGCACTGTTTCCAGCGAACCGCGCTGGCGGACACCGAGATCGGCGGCGTCAGCATCCGCAAGGGCCAACGCGCCGGCTTGTTCTACAGCTCGGCCAACTATGACGAGAGCGTGTTTGACCGGCCGTTCGAGTTCAACATCAGTCGAGACCCCAACCCACACTTGGCATTCGGGGGCAACGGTGCACACTATTGCGTCGGCGCGAACCTGGCCCGGATGGAGATCAAGCTCATCTTCAACGAGATTGCGGACATCATGCCGGACATCACTCGGCTGGCGGAGCCCCGGCGGCTGAGGTCCGGATGGATCAACGGCGTGAAGGAGCTGATGGTCTCCTACCGCGGATAGCAGATCTGCGGGTAAGCGGTAATAGCGTCAGCGGTAATAGCGTCAGCGGTAATAGACGTCGAGCGTTTGCACCAGGCCGTCGTCGTTCATTGTGAAGATATCGCAGGTATTAACGATGGTGTCCTCGTTGAGCGGGCTGGTGCCTTCCAACTGCGCCACTTCGACGTTGCCCTGTTCGATGGTGCGCGAGAGCGTCATGTGCACCTGACCCTCAAAGATGACGTCGGTGTGAAAGTCCGCGATCTCGGTGTGCCCCTGATCGGTGCCGACCGGGTGCGTCAGCGTGGCGTCCTCCGCGAAAAGCGCCAGCAATGCCGGGGTGTCGGCGTTATTGACCGCCTCGATGTACCGTTCGGCCACGCTCATGGGTTCTCCCGTCCCGAAGTGATGTCGCCCACAGTGACGACTACTTCACGTATTTCACCCGCATTTCACCCGCAACCAATGTAGCCGACGGCTGTTGGCGCAGCGCCACGGTTCAGGGTTGCGACCATACGCCACTATGATTGCCGTATGGTCCGGCCGGCGATGAGTGCCCTCTGATGCGCACCCACGGCTGGTCGGGGTCGGCCCCGGCGAGCGACGAGGAGGCCGTCGCGCGGATCCTCGCCGCGGCGAGCAAGGCCATCGACGCCCACGGCGCGGACATCAGCATCGCCGACGTCGCCCGTACGCTCGGCGTGACCCGGCAGACGGTCTACCGCTACTTCGGAAGCACCGACGCGCTGCTGTCGGCCGCCGCGCTGAACGCCGCCACCGGCTACCTCGACCGGCTGGCCGATCACCTCGCGGGCATCACGGATCCGGCAGATGCCGCGGTCGAGGGCATCGCGACCACGTTGGAGTGGCTGCCCAGGGACAAACACATGGGTCTGCTGCTGGGTCCCGACCGCGCGGGCGCGTTCAGCGCGGACGTCACCTCCGACATCGCCGTCAAATTCGCGCGGACCATGCTCGGCCGCTTCGACGTGGACTGGGCCGGCATCGGCTTCGCGGACGACGACCTCGACGAACTCGCCGAACACCTGCTGAGGATCATCCAGTCGTTCGTGATCGACCCCGGACGGCCGCCGAAGGCCGGGGCGAAGCTCCGGCGGTATCTGCGACGGTGGGTCGCCCCGGCGCTGAGCGCGTCAGCGATGAGCCGCTTGCGCGAAGAGCAGAAGGCTGCGATGAGCCGCTTGCGCGAAGAGCAGAAGGCTGCGATGAGCCGCTTTCGCGAAGAGCAGAAGGCGCCGTCGGCAGCTAACAGCACCCGCGTTGGCCGAAGTGGCCCGCACCGTCCGCCCAATGGCGGTTATATAGGGGTCGGGGCCACGTAGGAGGGGCTGGTGTGAAGCGACTCAGCGGTTGGGACGCGATGCTGCTGTACGGCGAGACCCCCACCGTGCACATGCACACGATCAAGGCGGGCATCATCGACGTCAGCGGCTTCGACGGCACCCCCACCATCGACGCGTTCCGCGAGATCCTGCGCCACCGGCTGCACAAACTCGACCCGCTGCGATTCCTGCTGGTCGACATCCCGTTCAAGTTCCACCACCCGATGTGGCGGGAACATGTCGACGTCGATCTGGACTACCACGTCCGGCCGTTGAGGCTGGCCAGCCCGGGCGGGCGGCGCGAGTTCGACGAGGCCGTCGGCGAGATCGCGAGCACACCGCTGGACCGCAGCAAGCCGCTGTGGGTGATGTACTTCGTCGAAGGCCTGGCCGACGGAAACGTCGCGGTCATCAACAAGGTGCACCATGCGCTGGCCGACGGTGTCGCGTCGGGCAACCTGATCGCTCGCGCGATGGACCTGCAGGACGCGGACGACGATCGGGACTCCTACGAAACCGACCCGCCCCCTTCCCGATCCGAGCTGATGACCGCCGCCATGCGGGATCACTTCCGGCAGATCGGGCGAATTCCGGCCACCGTTCGATACACCGCCCAGGGAATAGGCCGGGTCCGTCGCAGCTCGCGCACCGTCTCGTCGTCGCTGAAAGGCCCCTTCACGCCACCGCCGACGTTCATGAACCACATCCTCACCCCGCAGCGGCGGTTCGCCACCGCCACACTCGCGCTGGACGACATCAAGGAGGTCAAGAAGCACCTCGGGGTCACGATCAACGATGTGGTGCTGGCGATTTCGGCCGGAGCGGTGCGCAAACTGCTGTTGAAGTACGACGGTCAGGCCGAGGAACCGTTGCTGGTGTCGGTTCCGGTGAGCATCGACGCAGACCCGGGCCGCATCTGGGGCAACAAGTTCACCACCATCATGGTGGCGGTGCCCACGCAGATCGCCGACCCGGTCGAGCGTGTCCACGAGGTGCATGCCGCCGCCGAGTCGGCGAAGGAAACCCATCACCTGGTCGGTCCCGAACTGTTCGCGCGGTGGGCGGCATACTTCCCGCCCGCTCCCGTGCAAGCGATGTCGCGACGGTCGGCGCTGAGCGAAAAGCAGACCAAGTTACTGAATTTCGCGGTGTCCAACGTTCCGGGTCCGCGCGAGCGCGGCAAGGTGGCGGGTGCCGTCGTACGGGAGATTTACTCGGTCGGTCCGCTGATCACCGGCAGCGGCTTGAACATCACCGTGTGGAGTTATGTGGACCAGCTCAGCATCTCGGTACTCACCGACGGGGCCACCGTAGATGACCCGCACGAGGTGACCGAGGCGATGGTCGACGATTTCCGCGAACTGCGCAGGGCGGCGGGGCTTTCCAGTGACCTGACCGTGGTGGCTGACGCGATGCCGCAGGCGACGGCAACCGGCTGACGCGTTCGGCCGGCCGCGGGTGTTCGCGAGTGTGAAGTTTTGGTGGCGCGCATCGGCGTGTCGCCGCGCAGGTTTCACATTGGCGAGACGAACTAGACCACGGTTAGCGGCAACGAACGCCGTGGCTCGAATTCGAAGGTGGCGCCGCGGCTGAACTTCGCCACCGACACCTCCGGCTGTTCGGACGCGGGGTCACCCCGGTGCACGAGGCGGGCCGTCCAGTCGTCGTCGGTCCCGGTGATCGTTACGTCCAGGTGCGGGTCGACCGCCGCGACGATCGCCTGCACCGGGCGCAGCTCCTCGGGTGTGCACAGGGAGATCCAGGTTCCATCGGCGTGGGCGGCCGACGAATGCACTTGCACCGCATCGGAACCGACCTCGGCGTCGACATACGCCGCGGGATTGATCAGTGGATGCAGCTCAAGTACCCGTAGCGCGCCCTCGATGCCCCCCGGTAACTGCAGCGCCCGATGGATGCGCTCGGCGCCGACCCCGGCGATCCCGATCAGCTGCTTGGTGCAGATATCGCGAGCCTGCTGCTCATTTTCCGCCCGCGCCCGAACCGCGATACCGAACGACAGGTTCAGCAGGTGCATTTGCAGGCACACCTCGTCGGCGATGCGGGCCAGCGCCGAATGCGAGAACGCGCCGAAGTCGAAGTCGGACAGCAACGGCCCCGAATAATCGGACTCGCCCTCGTCGTCGGGGTCGATTGTGTCGAGTTCCGTCGCGGCGGCCCGGGTCTGGCGGATGATGTCCAGCGCCGGGATGCCGCTCACCGGGGGGTACGACTCGTCGATGACGACAGTCCACCGGCAGTGCGGATGCTGGTCGGTGGGCACCCGCGGCGGACGGTGGATCGGTCGCACCCGGGCCTTCGGGTTGGTGGCGACCGCGGTCGCGTCGAAGGTCGGATCCTCGATGTCATGGCACATCCCGCGGACATAGTCCTCGCCCATCGGCTCGACGTCCATCAGCGCGCCACAGAAATCCAGATGAAATTCGCCGTGCCAACGGTCGTGCACCGTGTAGCGGAAATCCATGAACTGCGGGGGCGCGCCGATGTCCAGCTGCAGCCCCTTGAAGATCGTAATGACGTCGACGCCCTCGTACCGGAGGGCCTTCTGCATGCGTCTCGTGTAGACCGGGCTGCACCCGGCCCACTCCTCGATCGCGATCTGCAGCATCTCTTCGCGACCGAATTCCTGGATGCACCACGCCATTCCGGACCGATCGATCAGCTGACCGATCAGCAGTAGCTCCGGCACCAGCTTGGCCAGCTCCTCACGCGTGAGGCTGGCGTACCTACTTGTCATCGAGACTGCTCCCCGAGTGCATCTTCAGCGCGGCATTCACGTTGGCCTTCTTGTCCTCGTCCTGCCCTTTCTCTGCGGCCTTCTTGCGCTTGCCCGCGACCTTCGTGACGACCCCGTCGAGCTTGGAGCCCAGCGGAAAGCCGAGGTAGTGCGTGAGGAATATCGCCATCTCCTTGAGCTCGTCCTCGGTGAGCTCCCCGTTGTGAAGCGCGGCGTTGACCTGTACCTCAGCTAGGTCCTGAATCCCGAGTGCCGTCACCACAGTCAGCGTCATCAATCGCTTGTCCCGCATCGACAGCCCCGGGCGCGTCCATATGGTGCCGAACAGGTGGTCGGCTGTCAGCGCGAAGTAGTCGCCGGGCATGTCCGGCATCTCCCACCCGTAGACCTCGTTCATCTTGTCGAGGCCCGTGCGTCGCAACTCGTCCATGGTCACTCCTTTGTGGTCGGCACGGTGTGCGGCACTCCCAGCCCTGCCGCCAGGTTCTTCAGCGCGACCTCGGCCACCGGCAGCTCGACGTCAATCGCGTCGCCAAGCGCCAGCGCCAGGCTCAGATCCTTCTCGCCGAGCCCGCGGGTGTGGGTGAAAGCGTCGTACAGCCAGTGATCCGGAGTGAGCTCCTTCATGTCCTCGCGGACCATGATCGCGCCGGGACCACCGGTCAGCGCGTCGGTGTGCCGAACCACCCGGCCGAGCGCCTGCAGGTCCAGCCCGGCGGCCTCGGCCAGTCTCATCGCCTCACAGGCGGCAGCATAGGAGGTGAACGTCAACATGTTGCGCGCCAGCTTCATCCGGGTGCCCGCACCCGGCTCACCAGCATGGATCACCATCGACGCCCACTGTTTGAACACCGGCTTGATCCGCTCGTAAACCTCGCGCTCGGCGCCCACCATGGTCGCCAGCTCGCCCTTTTCGGCCGCTCCCCCACCTCCGCTGACCGGCGCGTCGACGACATGGATGCCCTGTCGTTGGAGCTCTTTCGCCAACTCGACGGCGGTGGTGTCGCTGATCGTGGAATGGATCGCGATCACCGTGTCCGGCTTGGCGAGACCAGCCAACTCGCCGACCACCTCCCGCACCTGCTCATCGTTGAGCACGGTGACGCTGATGATGTCGGCAGCGGCGAGGTCCGAAACGCGGTCGGCCAGGCGCGCGCCCGCTTCGGCCAGCGGAGTCATCGCCTCGGTGCGGATGTCGAACACTGTCAGCCCGCCGGGCCAGTCCACCATGCGCTTGGCCATCGGAGCACCCATATTGCCCAGGCCGATGTAGCCCAGCTTCACATCGCTGTCATTCATCACAAGCTCCTCTACGACCGGATGATCTGGCCGCCATCGACATTGAAGATCTGCCCGGTGATCCACTTCGCCTGGTCGGACAGCAGGAACAGGCACATGCCGACCAGATCGTCGGGTGTGCCCATGCGGCTCAACGGGATGCCCTTGACGATGTCGGCAACCATCTCCTTGGGAGTGGTGGTTCTGGTGGCTTCGGTATCGATCGGGCCGGGTGCGATCGCGTTGATCCGGATGTTCTGCCCGCCCAGTTCGCGGGACAGCTGCTGAGTCAACCCGTTCACCCCGACTTTCGCCAGACCGTAGAAATTGGAGTACAGCCACGCCGCGGTCGAGGACTGGTTGACGATCGCGCCCCCGCCGCGCCTGGCCATCTTCTTGTACACCGCGCGTGTGCACCACAGCGCGCCATCGAGGTTGACGCTCATGAACTTCCGGTAGTACTCGGCGTCCACGGTGAGCAGAAAGTCCAGTTTCATGCCGCCGTAGATCGCGGCGTTGTTGACCAGATAGTCGATACCACCGTACTCGGCCAGCGTGCGGTCGGCCATGGCCTTGGCCGAGTCCGGATCCGAAACGTCGACCGCAATGGCCGACGCCGTGCCGCCGTCGGCAACGATCTGCTTGGCCACCGCCGCGGCGCCCTCGGCGTTGATGTCGGCCACCACGA
Source organism: uncultured Actinomycetota bacterium (assembly GCA_963828065.1). Taxonomy (GTDB): domain Bacteria; phylum Actinomycetota; class Actinomycetes; order Mycobacteriales; family Mycobacteriaceae; genus Mycobacterium. Next base: position 274,018 of record CAWHDL010000006.1, read on the forward strand.
CCGCGGCGCCCTCGCGGGCCAGCGCCTCCGCGTACGCCTGGCCGATGCCGCCGCCGGATCCGGTGACGATCGCGACCTTGTCGTCGAACTGCCCCATTCTGCTTGTCCTTTCGTCGCCTGCTAGGTGAGAGCCTCGGCGACGAGCTTGGTTTCGAGGTACTCCTCGAAACCCGCAAGGCCCATCTCACGGCCGATCCCGGACTGCTTGTAGCCGCCGAACGGGGCGTCGCCGGAGTACCAGACGCCGCCGTTGACGTTGATCGTCCCGGTGCGCAACCGCGAGACGACGCGGTCGACCCGCTCCGGATCGTTGCCGAACACTGTGCCGGACAAGCCATATGGTGAGTCGTTCGCAATGCGCAGGGCATCGGCGTCGCCGTCGTGCGCGAGCACCACGAGCACCGGCCCGAAAATCTCCTCGCGCGCGACCCGCGCGTCGTTGGTCAAGCCGCTGATCACCGTCGGTTCGATGAAATACCCGGTCGGCAGGTTTGCGGGCCGACCGCCGCCGCAGGCGAAGGACCCGCCCTCGGCCACCGCCAGGTCGAGGTAGCCCTGGACACGGTCGCGTTGTTTCGCCGAGATCAGCGGACCGCAGATCGTCGCCGGATTCGTCGGGTCGCCGACGGGAATGTGCGCCATCGTGCCCGCCGCCGCGGAGACCGCCTCGTCGTAGCGCTCGCGCGGAACCACCAGCCTCGTGGTGATCGCGCAGCCCTGCCCGGCGTGCGTAGCGACCGTGAATGCCGCCACCGCGCACGCACTGGCAAGGTCGGCGTCGTCGAGCACGATGAACGCCGACTTCCCGCCGAGTTCGAGGAACACCTTCTTGATGGTCTGCGACGCGGCGGCCATCACCGCACGTCCTGTCGCCGTGGAGCCGGTGAAAGACACCAGGTCGACGCGGGGGTCCACGGAAAGCTGCGCACCCAGACGATGTTCGCTGGACGTCACGATGTTGACCACGCCGGGCGGAATATCCGTCTTCTCGGCGATGACGCGGCCGACCTCGGCCGCACACCACGGAGTGTCGGGCGCGGGCTTCAGCACGATGGTGTTACCGGCGGCCAGCGCGGGCCCAAGCTTGGCGAAGTTGATCTGATGCGGAAAATTCCACGGCGTGATGGCGCCGACGACACCGAACGGCTCGCGCACGATCGTACGCTTGGTCTTGATACCCAGCGGCGAAGCGACGCCGAGATCGGTTGTCCAGTCATAACTTTGCGCGGCGCCGGCGGCAAACGCGAGATCGTCCACCGGACCCTGCAGCTGAGCACTTTGCGTCAAGACGACCGGGGCACCGACCTCTGCGACGGTGATCTCACGCAGCGTCTCGATCTCCTCATTCAACGCGTTGCGCAGCTGATGCAGACAGTGAACGCGCAGCGCGACATCACGCGACCAATCGGAGGAGTCGAATGCAACACGCGCCGCGGCGATCGCGCGATCCATGTCGGTGGCATCGGCGTCGGCGGCCTCGCCGAGCGGCTCCTCGGTCGCCGGGTTGATCGTGGTGAACGTGCCGCCGCCGGCCCCGACCAGCTCGCCGTCGATCAACAGCTCGGTCACCTTCGTTGACGCCGATGCGGTCATGAACAATCTCCTGGACAAGTGTCTGTTTGATTCGCTTTGGACAGTAGTTGCAGTGACGCGCCTTGGCAAGCGCCGGGTATCCACGGCGAAACCAGGTTCATCATATTCCTAGGTTAACCACGACATTTCGGAATAGTGTTGTGCAGCCGGACCGCTGTGCTATATCTTGGACACATGTCCAGTGAAGCGGTCAGCGCCGTCACCGATCTGGGCGAGCGTCGACGCAATCGTCGCCAGGAAGAAACGATCCGCAAGGTGCTCGACGCCGCGGTCGAACTGCTGCGTGAGACGTCATATTCGGATCTGACGATGCGCATGGTGGCGGCCCGGGCGGGCGTGTCACCTGCCACCGCCTACACCTACTTCAGGTCGAAGAACGCGTTGATCGCGGAGGTGTATCTGCGCCTGGTCCGCGAAGTACCGCTGTTCACCGACGTCAACCAGACCACGCAGCAGCGGGTGACCGCCCAGTTGCGGGAGCTGTCGCTGCTGGTGGCCGACGAACCGGAGCTGGCGGCGGCCGCGACGACCGCGCTGATGGGAAACGAGCCCGAAGTGCGGGGAATACGCGACAAGATCGGGATGGAGGTGCACCGCCGGATAGCGTCGGCGCTCGGACCCGGGGCGTGGCCGGAGGTACTGGCGACCCTCGAGCTGATCTTCTACGGCGCCCTGGTGCATGCCGGCACCAGATCGGCGACGTACTACCAGATGGCCGACCGGCTGGACAGCGTCATCGCGCTGATCATGGGAGGAGCCGAGTGGTGACCGAGACGGCATCGGAGGCTGTGCAAAGCCCGGTACTGAACCCGTACGACTACGACTTCCACGAGGACCCGTACCCGTGCTACAAGCGGCTGCGTGACGAGGCGCCGCTGTACCGCAACGAAGAGCTCGGCTTCTGGGCGCTGTCCCGGCACCGCGATGTGCTGCAGGGATTCCGCAACAGCACCACACTGTCCAATTCCGAGGGCGTGTCGCTGGACCCGGTGTCCCGTGGGCCGCACGCCGCGAAGACGATGTCGTTCCTGGCGTTGGACGACCCCGCGCATCTGCGGTTGCGCACCCTGGTGTCCAAGGGCTTCACCCCCCGTCGCATCCGCGAATTGGAGCCGCGGGTAACCGAATTGGCGGTGCAGCACCTCGACGCGATGCTGGCGGCCGCGCAGTCGGGAACCGTCGACTACGTCGCCGACTTCGCCGGCAAGCTGCCGATGGACGTGATCTCCGAGCTGATGGGCGTCCCGCAGGCCGACCGGGACCGCATCCGTGCCCTCGCCGATGGCGTGATGCACCGCGAGGACGGCGTCACCGACGTGCCGGCATCGGCGATCGAGGCGTCGATCAACCTGATCGTCTACTACCAGGAGATGGTCGCCGAGCGCCGCACGAAGCCCACCGACGACCTGACCTCGGCGCTGCTGGAAGCCGAGATCGACGGCGACCGGCTCACCGACGACGAGATCCTCGGCTTCATGTTCCTGATGGTGATCGCCGGCAACGAGACCACCACCAAGCTGCTGGCCAACGCCGCGTTCTGGGGGCACAAGAATCCTGATCAGCTGGCGCCGATCTACGACGACCTGTCCCGGGTTCCGCTGTGGGTCGAGGAGACGCTGCGCTACGACACCTCGAGCCAGATCCTGGCCCGCACCGTCTCCGGGGAGCTCACCCTCTACGACACCACGATTCCCGTCGGTGACGTGGTGGTGCTGCTGCCGGGCTCGGCCCACCGCGACGAGCGCGTGTTCGATGACCCCGACGCGTATCTGATCGGACGCGACATCGGTTCCAAGCTCATGAGTTTCGGCAGCGGCGCGCACTTCTGCCTCGGGGCCCACCTGGCGCGCATGGAGGCGCGGGTGGCGCTCTCGGAGCTGTTCAAGCGAATTCGCCGCTACGAGGTCGACGAGGACAACGCCGTGCGCGTGCACTCCAGCAATGTCCGCGGGTTCGCGCACCTGCCCGTCTGCGTGGAGGTCGCCTGAATGCCCCGGTTCGAGCCGCATCCGAAACGTAGGCCGGCGATCGTGGCCGGTGCGTCGTCGGGCATCGGTGCCGCGACGGCCATCGAGCTTGCCGCCCATGGCTTTCCCGTTGCACTGGGCGCCCGCCGCGTCGAGAAGTGCCAGGAGTTCGTCGACCAGATCCGCGCCGACGGCGGCGAGGCGGTAGCGCTCCCGTTGGATGTCACCGATGCGGAGTCGGTCAAGGGATTCGTGCACCGTGCCACCGAGGAACTCGGTGACATCGAGCTGCTGGTCGCCGGGGCGGGCGATACGTATTTCGGCCGGCTGCACGAAATCAGCACGGACAGTTTCGAATCGCAGGTCCAGATCCACCTGATCGGCGCCAACCGGCTGGCGGTGGCGGTGCTGGGCGGCATGGTGGAGCGGCAACGGGGCGACCTCATCTTCGTCGGCTCCGAGGTCGCGCTGCGCCAGCGCCCGCACATGGGTGCCTATGGCGCTGCGAAGGCAGCGCTGGTCGCGATGGTGACCAACCTGCAGATGGAGCTCGAAGGCACCGGCGTGCGGGCGTCGATCGTTCATCCCGGGCCGACGAAGACGAACATGGGCTGGACCCTGCCGGCGGAATTGATCGGACCAGCGCTCGAGGATTGGGCCAAGTGGGGGCAGGCCCGGCACGACTACTTCCTGCGGGCCGCCGATCTCGCCCGGGCCATCGCATTCGTCGCCGAGACGCCGCGCGGTGGCTTCGTCGCGAACATGGAGCTGCAACCCGAGGCGCCGCTGGCGAGCGCGCCGAAAGAACGCCAGCAACTCACACTGGGAGAAGAGGGGATGCCGTCATGACGACCGCGATCGTTCCGCGCGTTTCGGGTGGCGAGGAAGAGCACGGCCATCTCGAGGAGTTCCGCACCGACCCGATCGGGCTCATGGCTCGGGTCCGCGACGAGTGCGGCGATGTCGGCTGGTTCCAGTTGGCGGACAGGCACGTGATCTTCCTGTCGGGCGCGACGGCCAACGAGTTCTTCTTCCGTTCTGCCGACGAGGATCTCGACCAGGCCGAGGCGTACCCGTTCATGACGCCGATCTTCGGGAAGGGCGTGGTTTTCGACGCCAGCCCGGAGCGCCGCAAGGAGATGCTGCACAACGCCGCACTGCGGGGCGAGCAGATGAAGGGTCACGCGACGACGATCGAGAACGAAGTCCGGCGGATGATCGCCGACTGGGGTGACGAAGGCGAGATCGACCTGCTGGAGTTCTTCGCCGAGCTGACCATCTACACCTCGACGGCGTGCCTCATCGGCACGAAGTTCCGCAACCAACTGGACAGCCGATTCGCCCAGCTGTACCACGAGCTCGAGCGCGGCACCGACCCGCTGTGCTATGTCGATCCGAACCTGCCCATCGAGAGCTTCCGCAAGCGCGACGCGGCCCGAAAAGGGTTGGTGGCCTTGGTGGGAGACATCATGGACCGCAGGATCGCCAACCCGCCGGCCGACAAGAATGACCGCGACATGCTCGATGTGCTGGTCATGGTCAAGGACGAGGACGGCAATCCGCGGTTCTCCGCCGACGAGGTCACCGGCATGTTCATCTCCATGATGTTCGCCGGTCATCACACGAGTTCCGGCACCGCGTCATGGACCTTGATCGAGTCGCTGCGCCACCCCGGCGTGTACGCCGAGGTGATCAACGAGCTCGAGGAGCTCTACGCCGACGGGCAGGAGGTGAGCTTCCACGCACTGCGCCAAATCCCGAAGCTGGAGAACGTGCTCAAGGAGACGCTGCGGCTGCACCCGCCACTGATCATCCTGATGCGGGTGGCCAAGGGCCAGTTCGAGGTTGAGGGTTTTCCGATCAACGACGGAGACCTGGTGGCCGCCTCTCCCGCGATCTCCAACCGGATCCCCGAGGACTTCCCTGATCCCGATGCGTTCGACCCGGACCGCTACGAGAAGCCGCGGCAGGAGGACCTGATCAACCGGTGGACGTGGATACCGTTCGGGGCCGGCCGGCATCGCTGCGTCGGCGCGGCGTTCGCGACCATGCAGATCAAGGCGATCTTCTCAGTGTTATTGCGCGAGTACGAGTTCGAAATGGCGCAGCCCTCGGACAGCTACCGCAACGATCATTCCAAGATGGTGGTGCAGCTGGCCCAGCCCGCCAAGGTGCGCTACCGCAGGCGCACATCGTAAGGAGACAACGCCGATGGGTTTTCGCGTCGAAGCCGATCTGGACCTGTGCCAGGGCCACGCGATGTGCGAGCTGGAGGCCCCGGACTACTTCCGGGTACCCAAGCGGGGCAAGGTCGACATACTCGACCCCGACCCGCCCGAAGACGCCAGGCCCGATGTCGAGCGGGCCGTAGAAATGTGCCCTACCCAAGCACTGTTCATCAAAGAGAAGGAAGACTGACATGCCGGCATTCGGACGCCAGGAACTCGAAGACTGGGTCGAGCGGTGGCTGGAGGCGAACCGCGTCTGCGAGCAGAAGGGTGACTGGAAGCCGTTGGCCGATTTCTACACCGAGGACGCCACCTACGGTTGGAACATCGGCCCCAAGGAAGACGTGATGTGCGTGGGCCGCGACGAGATCCGCGACGTCGCGCTGGGTCTGGAAATGGAAGGCCTGGAGAACTGGGTGTACGAGTACCAGAAGGTACTGGTCGACGAGAAACTCGGGGAGATCGTCGGCTTCTGGAAGCAGATCGTCAACAAGACCGACGGCAGCCAGGACGAGATCTACGGCATCGGCGGCAGCTGGTTCCGGCTCGGAAGCGACTTGAAGATCGAGTGGCAGCGTGACTTCTTCGACTTCGGTCACGTGTCCAAGATGTTCATGAATCTCATCGAGTCCGGTGACCTCAGCGAAGGAATGCAGAGGCGGATCGAGCGGTCGGTGGCCGGTGAGAAGCTGCCCGGCTACTACCCCCTTGGCACGTCCCCGGTGCCGATCTGGTAGCGCTTTGGTAGTGCGCCGCCCGGATCGGGTGCGACCCGGTACCCGGCCCACAGGCGTGTGACGTGGGTAACTTACGCTGTCGCTGAAAGCTCTCAACGGAAAGCAGGCGAGATGAAGACCAAAGGTGCTCTCATCTGGGAGTTCAACCAGCCGTGGTCGATCGAGGAGATCGAGATCGGCGATCCGGTCAAGGACGAAGTCAAGATCCAGATGGAAGCGTCGGGAATGTGCCATTCCGACCATCACCTCGTCACCGGCGGGATCCCGATGGCCGGGTTCCCGGTGCTCGGCGGTCACGAGGGCGCCGGAATCGTCACCGAAGTAGGTCCCGGCGTCGAGGACATCGCGCCCGGCGACCACGTCGTGCTGTCGTTCATCCCGTCCTGCGGGGCGTGTCCGTCGTGTCAGGCCGGGATGCGCAATCTGTGCGACCTGGGCGCAGGTCTGCTCAACGGCGCGGCGGTCTCGGACGGGACGTTCCGGATCCAGGCCCGCGGCCAGAACGTCTTCCCGATGACGCTGTTGGGCACGTTCTCGCCGTACATGGTCGTGCACAAGAGCTCGGTGGTGAAGATCGACCCGTCGGTCCCGTTCGAAGTGGCCTGCCTCGTCGGCTGCGGTGTCACCACGGGCTACGGCTCCGCAACGCGGTCCGGTGACATCCGCCCGGGTGACGACGTCGCGATCGTCGGGATCGGCGGCGTCGGCATGGCAGCACTGCAAGGAGCCGTCATTGCGGGTGCGCGGCACGTCTTCGCGATCGATCCGGTGGAGTGGAAGCGCGATCAGGCGCTGAAGTTCGGTGCCACGCATGTCTACCCCGACATCGATGCCGCCCTGATGGGCATCGCCGAGGTCACCTACGGGCTGATGGCCAAGAAGGTGATCGTCACCGTCGGCGAGCTCAAGGGCGAGGACATCGACAGCTATATCAACGTCACCTCAAAGGGCGGCACCTGTGTGCTGACGGCGATCGGCAGCCTGCTAGACACGAACGTCACGCTGAACCTTGCGATGCTGACCCTGATGCAAAAGAACCTGCAGGGCACCATCTTCGGCGGCGGCAATCCGCACCACGACATCCCGCAGCTGCTGTCGATGTACAAGGCCGGCAAGCTCAACCTCGACGACATGGTGACGAGGCAGTACAAGCTCGAGCAGGTCAACGACGGCTACCGGGACATGCTGGAGGGCCGCAACATTCGCGGCGTGATTCGCTACACCGACGCCGATCGGTAGGAGGAGCGAAACCCTATGTCGGAGCAGACTATTCAGCAATCGCCTGCACTGACGGCGTCACAGGCATCGTGGCGGTGCGTGCAAAGCCGCGACCGCGAGGGCTGGCTGGACCTGATGGCCGACGACGTCGTCATCGAGGATCCGATCGGGGAATCGTTCACCAACCCGGACGGCAACGGAGTGCGCGGCAAGCAAGCGGTCGGCGCGTTCTACGACAACACCGTCGAGGCGAACCAGACCACGGTCACCTGCGAGGAAACCTTCCCGTCCAGCTCGCCCAATGAGATCGCCCACATCCTGGTACTGCACTTCACCATTGCGGGCAAGCACCCCGCCTCGGTGCGCGGCGTCTTCACGTACCGGGTCAACGACGCCGGTCTGCTGACGAATCTCAGGGGCTACTGGAACATGGACGCGATGAAATTCGGCCCCCAGGGCTAGGTTCGCGCGGAGGTCAGCGCTGGGTTGCGAACAGCAACCGGGCCGATATCTGGAGTCTGTCGGCGATCTCGGCGTACGTCACATAGCCCATGCCGGCGTGGACAAGCGCACCTGTGTAGAGCAGCTCGAGAGCCTCGAGGCGCCCGGGGTCCCCGTCGGCTCCCACGGCATCGGCCAGCCACCGCCTGATCTCGCGCGCAATGCGGTCCCGCAGTAGCTCGACATCGGGGTCGCGGCCGAGCAGGGCATTCGTGACCGCGCCCGCGAACTCGGGCTCATCGGCGACAAGCAGGGCGATGTGGCGCAGCACCGCGGTCACCCGCTCCACCGGCGGCTGCCTGTCGGTCTGCGGCGGCGGGGTCGAGGACGCGAGGCGACGCCAGAACACCTCGGCGACCAGATGCTCCTTGGACGAGAAATAGGTGTACGCAGTGGCCGCCCCGATCCCCGCCTCGGCGGCCACCAGCCGAATGGTCAAGCCGCCGAAGCCTTCCCGGGCGAGCACAGCCAGCGCGGCGTCGCTCAGCCGCTGGATGGTGTCGGCCTGCTTGGCCGTGAGCCGGCGCCGGGTCGACTCCATCGACACCGAGTCGGACACGTGTCCGGACACTACTGCATGCCGGTAACCGGGGCAATCGCCCTGCTGACGGCCCCGCGACCGGGGAAGATTAGGTTGAGGTGCATGACGAACTCAGTCGAGCGGCTGTTCGCGCTGTCCGATGAGGTCACGGGATTCATGCCGGCCGACGAGGGCCGCGCGCTGTACGACGCCGCGCTTCGCTACCTTCGCGACGGCGCGTGCGTCGAGATCGGGACCTACTGCGGCAAGTCGACATTGCTGCTCGGCGCGGCGGCCCAACAACGCAACAGCGTGCTGTACACCATCGATCACCATCACGGTTCAGAGGAGCACCAGCCGGGATGGGAGTACCACGACACGTCAATGGTCGACGAGGCGACAGGGCGGTTCGACACCCTGCCGACGCTGCGCCGCACCCTCGACGCGGCGCGTCTCGACGAGTGCGTGGTCGCCATCGTGGGCTCCTCGACAACGGCGGCTCGGCGATGGCGGACGCCGCTGCGGATGGTGTTCATCGACGGCGGGCACAGCGAGGCGGCGGCCGTCGCCGATTTCGAGGGTTGGGCGAAGTGGGTGAGCATCGGCGGTGCGCTGGTGATCCACGACGTGTTCGCCGACCCGCGCGACGGCGGCCAGGCGCCGTACCACATCTACCGCCGTGCAGTCGATTCCGGCCAGTTCATCGAGGCGTCGGCGACAGGCTCGTTGCGGGTCCTCGAGCGGGTGGAAGGCCAGCCGGGCCACGACGTCAGCGCCCCGTAGTCACGCATTCGCAGTCGAAGTCCGCCTGCAGGCCGAGCGGCAGGTCCTCGCTGCGGAAGAGGCCGCCGGCAGGCGTGGCGCCCGACAACGCATCTGCGGCCAGAATCATCGCCGCACCCGTCCACGTGGTGCGCTCTTCGGGCCAGCGCTTCCCGTCGGCGAAAACCAAACCGGTCCAATAGGACCCGTCTTTCTCACGCAGATGCTGCATCGCGGTGAACTGCTCGGAGGCGGCTGCGCGATAGCCGATCGCGTCCAGTGCCATCACCAGCTCGCACGTCTCGGCGCCCGTCACCCATGGCCGGTCGTCAACGCAACGTATGCCAAGGCCCGTCACGACGAAATCGTCCCAGCGCCGCCCGATCCGCGCGGTCGCGGCGGGACCGCGCAGCGCACCCCCGAGGACCGGGTAGTACCAGTCCATCGAATGACGGTCCTTGGATTCGAAGGCTTCCGGATGCGCGACGATCGCGTGACCGAGCAGGCCGACAGCGACCTCCCACTCCGGCTGAGGCTCGCCGATGTAGTCCGCGAGTGCCAGCGCACACCTCATGCTGTGGTAGATGCTCGCGCAGCCGGTCAGTAGCGCGTCGGGAGCTGGGCCTGACCCGCTTCTGGCCCAGCTGATCTCGCCATAACCGGTCTGCAGGTCCATCACGAAGTCGATCGCCGCACTCACCACGGGCCACATCGTCGCCGCGAATGCGCGGTCGCCGGTGACCAGCACGTGATGCCACACCCCGGCGGCGATATAGGCACAGAAGTTACTGTCGCTGTTGGCATCCTCGACCACCCCGGCACGCAGCTGGATCGGCCACGAGCCGTCGGGACGCTGAATCTGTCGACACCACTCGAACGCCGCCCGGGCCGGTCCGAGCAGTCCCGCAGCGGTGAGCGCCATCGCGCATTCCACGTGATCCCACGGGTCGGCGTGGCCGCCGGTGAACCAGGGGATCGCGCCCGACGACTCCTGTGCAGCCGCGATCGACAGCGCCGTCTGCCTGCACTGCTCTTGCGTGAGGGCGCCCGGAACAGACGGCAGGTCGTGCGACCTCCTCATGCAGTACCCCGGGTCGCTTCGGAGACATCGGCGCCGACCCGGGCGCCTCCGGGCTTGACGAAATACATCGCCACGCTCTTACCCACGAGTGGGTTCAGCACCGCCTCAGCCGCGCGAGTGATCCTGGGCCGGTGCATCAGGTCCCACACCAGCATCCTGTGATATGCGCTCACCGCGGGATGATCGGAATGCGACACTCCGACAGCGCATTTCAGCCACCAGAACGGCGAGTGCAGGCCATGCGCGTGATGGGTATGGGTCAGCGCCAGTCCGCGGTGGGAGAATTTGGCGCCTAACTGGCTGGCGCGATAGATCCGGACATGGCCGCCCTCGTTGCTGTGGTACTCGTCCGACAGCCACCAGCACACCCGTTCGGGTAACCATCGCGGAACGGTGACAGCCAACGTGCCACCGACTTTCAGCACCCGGATCAGCTCCGCGATCGCGGCGTCGTCCTGCGGGATGTGCTCGAGGATCTCCGACGCGATCACGCAGTCGAACGTCTCGTCGGCGTAGGGCAACGCCAACGCGTCACCCACCACCGCCTCCGCGGTCGCCGAGGCCGGCGCCTCACCGTTGTCTGCCATCGCGGTGAGGATCGCCTCCACGCGAGAGAGTTCACCGGCATCCTGATCGAAGGCGACGACATCAGCCCCCCGCCGGTACGCCTCGAACGCGTGCCGACCCGCGCCGCATCCCACATCGATGACCTTGGTCGACCGTGCCACGCCAAGCCGATCGAAATCCACTGTCAGCATTAGTCATTCCCTCTGCCGAACGTCCGCGCGATCGCCCGCTCGTACACCCGAACCGTCTGGGCCGCGACCGATTCCCAGCTGAACACGTCGAGGGCCCGCTGCCGACCCGCATCACCGAGCCTGCGCCGCTTATCCGGGTTGTCCAGCAGATCGCCGAGCGCAGAAGTCAACTCGCCGATGTCGCCGGGCTTCACCAACTCGGCGCACGCACCATCGGTGCCGAGTACCTCGGGCAGGGCGCCGACCCGGCTGGCCACCACCGGCGTACCACTGGCCATCGCTTCGACGGCGGGTAGCGAAAACCCTTCGTAGAGTGAGGGTATGCACGCAACTTCGGCGGATGCGAACAGCGTCGCGAGTTCTTGGTCTCCCAGCCCGCTGGTGATGTGGACGATGTCGGAGATACCCAGCTCTGCAATGAGCTTATGGGTGGCGCCGTTCGGTTCGACCCGGGCGACCAGCTGAAGCTCGAGATCACGTTCGACGCGCAGCCTGGACACCGCGTGCAGCAGCGTGCCAACGCCCTTGAGCGGGGTGTCCGCGCTGGCGATCGCGATGACACGGCCGGGGCGGCGCGGCCGTGACGACGGTCTGAACAGCGTCGTGTTCACACCCAGCGGCACGACATGCAGCTGCTCCGGGGACACCCCGAAGTCGGTCGCGATATCGGCTGCCGAGGACGAGGAGACCGTCAGTAGTTCTGGAATGCGTCGGGACACCTGCTTCTGCATCCGTAGAAAACCGTACCATCTGTGTACCAACGGTTTTCGCCACCAACGCGCGGCCGCCAGGTCCAAGGTGCGGTCACGGGTGATCGGATGATGAACCGTGGCCACGACCGGCAGACCCGTCGCCGCGATTGAAAGGAGGCCGGTGCCGAGACTCTGATTGTCGTGCACGACGTCGAAATCCGCGGCTCGATCGGCCAGCAGCCTGGCCGCCCGCAGGCTGAAGGTGCGCGGCTCGGGGAAACCGGCCGTCCACATCGTTGCCAATTCGAGCAGATCGAGCCGATCTCGAATCTCGCCGGGCCACGGCACCCGGAACGGATCGGGCTCGCGGTACAGGTCGAGGCTGGGCACCTTGGTGAAGCGCACCCGCGGGTCGAGTACCTCGGGGTACGGCTGACCGGAGAAGATCTCGACGTCGTGGCCCAGTTCCACCAAACCCCGGCTGAGATGCCGGACGTAGACTCCCTGCCCTCCGCAATGGGTCTTACTGCGATAGGACAACAGGGCAATCCGCATACTCAACTCTTCTCCACCGCTAATTCGCACGCCCAACGAGCTCTATGGCACCTTCAAACGAATCTGCCACATGTGGTGCGGCGATCCGGTCGCGGGTCAGGGCGGAGCTGGACATGTGTCCGGACTATAGTTCGACGCTGATATGGGTGCAAAAGCGCGACGGGAGCCGCGGGGAGGCGAAGAACGCCTGCTGGCGGACCGCGCCGCGGTCGTCGTCGGCGGTAGCCGCGGCATCGGCAAGGCGGTGTCCGAACTTCTGGCCGCCTGCGGCGCCGGTGTGGTGATCAACGGCCGCGAACCCGACGCGGCTCGTGACGCCGCGTCGGCGATCACCAGCCGAGGCGGTCGGGCCTTCGCCCACGCCGGCTCGCCCGCGGACGAGGCCACGGCCGACGCGCTGATCGAGAGTTGCATGCGCGGGTTCGGGCGCATCGACGTCCTGGTGAACTGCGCGGGCACCCCAAACCCGCCGGGCTCGTCGATCCTGAACGTCACGACCTCCGACTTCACCGGGCTGCTCGAGGCCCACCTGTGGACGGTCTTCCAGACCTGTCGCGCCGCGGCCCCGAGGATGGCGGAGCAGGGCAGCGGCGCGATCATCAACACCAGTTCGTTGGCATTCCTCGGTGACTACGGCGGCACGGGGTATCCGGCGGGCAAGGGCGCCGTCAACGGTTTCACGATGGCGATCGCGGCGGAGCTGAAGGAACACGGGGTGCGGGCGAACGTCGTCTGTCCCGGCGCGAAGACCCGGCTGTCCAGCGGCCCGGACTACGAGGCTCAGATCACCGACTTCCATCGACGGGGCTTGCTGGATGACGCGTACCTGCAGCTGTCGCTGAACCCCCCGCCGCCCGACTACGCCGCACCGATCTACGCCTATCTCGCCAGTGACCTGGCCGCCGACGTCACGGGTCAAATCTTCGTCGCCGCAGGCGGTTTCGTCGGCGGCTTCGACCGTCCGACGCCGGCGTTGCTGGGCTACCGCGACCACAACGACTATGGACCGTGGTCGATCACGGAAATCCACCAGATGATGAGGTCGCACTGATGCTGAACGTGTCCGACGACAACCGCGTGCGAACGCTGACGCTGAACCGGCCGGAGGCGTTGAATGCTTTCAACGAGGCGCTCTACGACTCCACGGCGCAGGCCCTTTTGGCCGCTGCCGACGACCCGGACGTCGCCGTCGTCGTGATCACCGGCGCGGGCCGTGCCTTCAGCGCCGGCGCCGACCTCGTCGAGATGCAAGCGAATATCACCAACCCGCGTGAGAACGCCGGACAGCACGGCTTTTTCAGGATGCTCGACGTACTCAGCGCGTTCCCCAAGCCGCTGATCTGCGCCGTGAACGGTGTCGGGGTGGGCATCGGCGCCACCATATTGGGCTACGCCGACCTGGCGTTCATGTCGTCCGACGCGCGGTTGAAGTGCCCGTTCACCAGCCTCGGGGTCGCCCCGGAGGCGGCGTCGTCGTTCCTGCTGCCGCGGCAGGTCGGGCGGCAGAACGCGGCGTGGATATTGATGTCGTCCGAGTGGATCACGGCCGCGGAAGCGCTCGAGATGGGCCTGGTGTGGAAGGTCTGTGAGCCGACCGAGCTGCTCGCCGAGACCAAACGGCACGCGAATGTGCTCGCGTCGAAACCGATTCCGAGCCTGATGGCGGTCAAGACCACGATGACGGCTCCGCTGCGGCCGCAGATCGATGCGGCCATCGAGCGGGAGACCGCGTGCTTCGCCGAGCTCATTGGTGCTGCGGCGAACGCCACGGCGCTGTCGGAGTTCACGTCACGCGGTCAGTCAGACGAGTAACGTGCGTAGGCCGTCCCGCGCGGCTCGCGGACCCACAACTCGCCGCCACCGGCGGTAGCACCCTGAACGATGAGTTCTCGTTTGAGCACCTTGTGCGTGGCCGTGCTGGGCAGGTCTGCTGCGATGCGCACGTAGCGAGGCCACGCCTTCGGAGATAGATCCGGCTGGTCGCTGAGAAATGACTCGAGTTCCTCGGGAGTTAGCGCGGCACCGTCCTTGAGGACGATGGCAGCCATCACCTGATCGCCAACGTTCTCGTCCGGCACCGCGTAGACGGCGATGCGACTGCAGCCGTTGCACCGCAACAGGATTCGCTCAATTGGGGCCGCGGCCATGTTCTCGCCGTCGACACGCATCCAGTCCGCCGTGCGGCCGGCGAGGTAAATCCAGCCGTCCGCGTCTCGGTAGGCCAGGTCGCCGGACCAGTACATGCCTCCTCGCATGCGTTCGGCGTTGGCGGCATCGTCGTGGTAGTAACCGCTGAAGAACCCGGCGCCTTCGGTGTTCACCAGTTCCCCGATGGCCTCCTCGGCGTTGAGCAGGGCGCCGTTGTCATCAAACCGAGCCACTGGGCATTCGGTGGCGGTCTCGCTGTGGTAGATCGCCACGCCGGGAAAGCCCTTGCCGATCGAGCCTTTCGGCGTTCCGGGTTCGCGGGTGACGATCACCCCGTTCTCGGTCGAGCCGAACCCGTCCTCGACGACGACGTCGAACCGCCGGCTGAACTCGTCGACGTCTTTTTCGCTGGCCTCGTTGCCGAATGCGACACGCAGTGGGTTCTCGGAATCGTCGGGCCGCTCCAACGTGGCCAAGATGTAGGCGAGGGGCTTGCCGACGTAATTCATGTACGTCGCTCCGTAGCGACGGATGTCTGACAAGAAGCTCGATGCCGAGAACTTGGCGGGCACCATCGCGGCACCGGAAACCGCTGCGGGCGCCCAGCCACCCGCGAGGGCGTTGGAGTGAAACAGCGGCATCGACAGGTAACAGGTGTCGTCCGGAGTCAGCTCGAACTTCTCGGCCAACGCCTGCCCCGCGAACAGCACCATGAAGTGAGGTACCTTGACTGCCTTGGGATTACCGCTCGTCCCGGACGTGAAAATCATCATGTAGGTGTCCATCTGGCCGGCCTCGGAGTACGGCCGAAGCTCGCCCGCCGCGTCGAGGTGGCGGCGCCATTCGTCGCTCGACACGTCGATCAGCCGGATTCCGGTGAGGTCGAGTCCGTCGAGCAGCGGGCGGTGCGCGGCGTCGGTAACCAGAACCTGGCAGTCGGCGCGCCGCACGTCGGCCAGCAAGCCATCGCCACGACGGGTGGTGTTGATGCCGCACAAGACGTATCCGCCCAGGCCGGCGCCGGCCATCTGGGTCAGCATGTCGGGGGTGTTGGGAAGGAGCGTGCCGATGTGCATCGGGCGCGCGGGATCCGCGATCCCCAGCAGCGCCGCCGCCGCCGCGCTCGCATCGCGCAGATGCTCGCGCCAGGTCCATCGGCGACCCTCGTACTTCACCGCAACAGAGTCGTCGTTGCAGCGATCTCGCAGCAGCTGCTGGACGGTATCGGCCACTACGTCAGTCTGCTCGGTAAGACGTGGTTCCGTAGTTGATACTTGTCGACCGGGAAGGTTTGATGACCACATGGCCGACGTCACCGCCACCGTTCTCGGTCTGTGGCGGGCACTTTCCCAGCGCGACTGGGAGGCCGTGCAGAACTTCCTGTCCGGCGATTGCATCTACCTCGACATGCCGGTCGGCCCGACGGCCGCCGCCCGCGGTCCCGCAGACATCGTCAAACGGCTCAAGATCGGACTCGAGCCGCTGGCCGACTACGTCAACCACGACGGTCTGCTCGTCACCAACGGCGCCGACGCGATGTACGAGCATTCCGAGACGTGGACGTGGGACAGCGGCGAGGTCGCGGTGCTGCGCTTCGTCACCGTGCACAAGGTCCGCGAAGAGAACGGTGCCGGCAAGGTCACCATGTGGAAGGACTACTGGGACATGGGTTCGATGGTGAGCCAGGCACCGTCGACGTGGCTTGAAGACCTCTCAAAAGCGGATACCAGCTGGGTGTTTGATGCCACCGGGCTGGTCTGAGGTCGCCGATGCCCAGCCGGTGTTCGAGCCGGTGGTGCGCCAGCGCCCCGGCGCGTCGGTCGGTAGGTGGTGTCCATGCGGGAG
This sequence comes from uncultured Actinomycetota bacterium, assembly GCA_963828065.1. Classification (GTDB taxonomy): domain Bacteria; phylum Actinomycetota; class Actinomycetes; order Mycobacteriales; family Mycobacteriaceae; genus Mycobacterium. The sequence goes on from CAWHDL010000006.1 coordinate 290,623, forward strand.
CCGGAACCGCTAACGTTGGCACCCGCCTGGACAAAACCAGGATGTGCCCTGTGGAGAAGCTGAGCAGGTAGTACGTTGCCCGTATGCCGCTGCGCTACGTCGACCCCGACCGGCAGCGGGGCCGAATGTATCGGACCAGCGTGCGCTTCGGGCGCACCCACGTAGGCCAGTTTCTTGCCCGCCGTGTCACCCCTCGCATCGACCCCTGGCTGTACCGCGCAACGGGCGGGCGCTACCCCGCCGCCCTTGGCGCGGTCGCCAGCGCACCGCTGACGACAACCGGCGCCAAGACGGGTCAACCGCGCGAGGTCCAACTCGCTTACTTCCACGATGGACCCGATCCGATCCTGGTCGCATCAAACTACGGGGGACCGAAACACCCCAACTGGTATTACAACCTCAAGGCGCACCCTGAGTGCCAAATCGGCGACGAGAGATTTGTAGCGACCGAGGTCATCGATCCCCACGAGTGCGCACGACTGTATGGACTCGCCGAGCAGGTCTACGCGGGGTACCGCGACTACCGCGTCAAGGCGGCGGCGATTGGTCGTCAGATTCCGCTATTTCGGCTCAGGCCGCGTTGAGCGCCATCCACTAACGCAGTCGGCGATGCGCGCCGAAGACCCGGCGCAGGGCCACAAACCGGATCACGGTCGCGACGAGGTTCGCTACCACCAGGACCGAAAGTTGTACAGCCCGGCCGGCGTTTGGGTCGAAGTGCTGCAACAGGAACAGCGAACCGCTCGTCACCGCCAGCCCGAACGCGAACACCAGCAGCCCGTGGAACTGGTGGCGTGCGGCGTTCGCCCTGCCATGAATCCGGAAAGTGAATGCCCTGTTGGCCGTCGTGTTCCCAATCGCCGTCAGCAGCAACGCAATCAGGTTCGCCGCTTGTCCGCCCAGCATGGGGTGCAGAATCCAATACAGCGCCGCGTATGCCAATGTGCTTGCCACGCCGACGATTCCGAACCGGACCAGCTGCCCGACCATCCCTGGCGGCACGCCGGCGACCAACGGTTCGCGACCGAAGCTGGCCTGTAGCTCCCGCAGCGGCAGTGCGCCCGTCGCCAATGCGCGGCCGACACGCCAGCACCCCTTCAGGTCGTCGATCGCGGTGCGGACGATGTCCACGCGGGAATCGGGATCGTCAACCCAGTCGACCGGCACCTCGTGGATACGCAGGCCGGCGCGCTCGGCGATCACGAGCAACTCGGTGTCGAAGAACCATCCGGTGTCGGACACCAGAGGAAGCAGTTGGCGCGCCACGTCCGTGCGTACCGCCTTGAATCCGCACTGCGCGTCGGAGAATCGTGCGCCGAGCACACCGCGCAGCAGCAGGTTGTAACTACGGGAGACGAACTCGCGCTTCGGCCCGCGCACGACGCGCGAGGACGCGGCCAAACGGGAACCGATGGCAACGTCAGAGTGTCCGGAAATCAACGGCGCGACAAGCGGCATCAGCGCCGACAGGTGGGTGGACAGGTCGACGTCCATGTAGGCCACGACCGTCGCGTCGGACGTCGACCATGCCGCATGCAGCGCGCCGCCCCGGCCCTTAGCGTCGAGGTGGATCACCGCGACGTCGGGCAGCTCGTCGGCGAGTTCGTGCGCAACCGTCAGGGTTTCGTCGGTACTGGCGTTGTCGGCGATGGTGATACGCGACCGGTACGGCACGTCACTGGCCAGAAACGCGTGCAGCCGGTGCACGCAGGAAGGCAAGTCGACCTCTTCGTTGTAGACCGGGATCACGATGTCGAGGACGTAGTCCTGCGGTTGCGGTTTGTCGGACTGCGCATCAACATCGAAGACCGCGCCGCGGTCCACCCCTGCCACCAGTTCAGTCATGATTCACTACGGTCTCGGCACAAGCTGCCACGGCACTGCGCCCAGACTGGGAGCTTGCTGGGAGGCGGATAACGACTTGATTGCTTGACGCTCCCCCGACGGTCCCATCATGCTCGTGCGCATGGCGTCATTGTTCACCAAGGTCATGAACGGCGAGTTGCCGGGGCGCTTCGTCTACCAGGATGACGAGTTCGTCGCCTTTCTGACGATCGCGCCGGTCACTCAGGGGCACACGCTGGTGGTGCCGCGCGCGGAGATCGATCAGTGGCAAGACCTCGACGCCGCCGTCTTCAACCGCCTGATGGCGGTGTCACAACTGATCGGGAAGGCCGTCCGGCTCGCGTTCAATGCGCCGCGCGCCGGTCTGCTGATCGCGGGGCTCGAGGTACCGCACCTGCACGTCCACGTGTTCCCCGCGTATTCGTTGGCCGACTTCAACATCGGCGGTGCCGACCCGAACCCGTCGCCGGAGTCGCTGGACGAAGCGCAGGTGAAAATCAAGAACGCGCTGGCTCAGCTGGTCTGAACGGGCACGCCGTCGACGCGCACTTCGTCCAGTTCCACCTCGTCAACGGGGATCTCGTCGGCGGGCACGTCGGCGATCCGCGGCAGGCTGACCCGGAAACGACAGCCCTGCCCAGGTGCGGTCACGACGGTGACGGTGCCGCCGTGCGCATACACCAGCGAGTCGACGATCGACAAGCCGAGCCCGGTGCCACCGCTGATCCGCGCCCGCGACGTGTCGGCCCGGTAAAACCGTTCGAAGATGCGGTGGGCGTCGTCCTTGCTCATACCGGGACCCTGGTCGATCACCTCGAGCACCGCGTTGGCGCCCTCGGTGCCGACGCGCACGGTGATGCGGGTGCTTTCGGGAGTGTGCTGAAGCGCGTTGGACACCAGGTTGCCCAACACCTGCCGCAATCGCGCGTCGTCGCCGATCACCTCGGGAGTGCCCGGTCCGTCGAACACCTCCATCGCGATGCGCCGGTTCGGCGCGATCGACTGCGCGTCGTGAACAGCGTCGCTGGCCAGTGCCAACAAGTCGACGCGGTGCTGGTCGAGCGGTCGCTGCGCGTCCAGGCGGGCAAGGAGTAAGAGGTCTTCGACGAGCAATCCCATTCGGCGCGACTCACTTTCGATGCGTGACATCAGCATTTCCATGTCGCGGGCGGCTCCTTGCCGGTAGAGCTCGGCGAAACCCCGGATCGTCGTGAGCGGAGTGCGCAGTTCGTGGCTGGCGTCGGTGATGAACCGCCTCATGCGTTCCTCTGAGGTGCGGGCCTGTGCCGCCGACTGATCCGACGACGCGACCGCACGCTGGATCTGCGCGAGCATGCCGTTGAGCGCCAACGACAATCGGCCCACCTCGGTGCGCGGATCGCGCTGGGGCACCCTTCGGTCGAGCTCGCCGGAGGCGATCGCCGCGGCGGTCTGCTCCACCTCGGCCAGCGGCCGGAGGCTGCGGTGTACGACGAGGTAGCCCGCGATACCGAGAACAAGCAGCACGGCAAGGCCGATGCCAACCTGCGACCAGGTCAGCGCGCGGACCGTCGACTGCACCTCGGAGAGGTCGATGGCGACAGTGATCAACTCCCCGCGACTGCCGTGGACGGAGACGGCACGCCATTGGATGTTCGAGCCGTCGAGCGAACCGACGGTCACGGGGTCTGGCCCGACGTCGTTGTCCGCCGGCAGGGCGGGCTCGGCGTCGCGATCGTTCACCGCCATCCAGACCCGGCCGTCGGGGCCGATGCCGCGCACATAGAAGTTGGAGGGCGGTCGGCCGGGGTTCGGTCCTTCGATGTGCGGCTGGGGTAATCGACGCGGGGCCTGCGCCCACCCGCGGGACGCGTCCGTCAGTGTCTGGTCCACGCGGCTGATGAGGCTGTGGCGGAGGATCGATGTCACGGCAATGCCGGAGGCCAGCAAACCGAAGCCGACAAGCACCAGCATTGCGGCCACGAGGCTGACCCGGAGCGGGACACCTCTCGGACGCTGTACGGGCATGCCCCTTATTGTCCGCCCCAAAGGGTCATCGCGGTTCGCGAAGCACGTACCCGACACCACGCAATGTGTGGAGCAGCCGCTTCTCGCCGGTGTCGACCTTCCGGCGCAGGTACGAGACATAGGACTCGACGACGTTGACATCGCCGCCGAAGTCATAGCGCCAGACGTGGTCGAGGATCTTCGGCTTACTCAGCACCGTGCCCGCGTTGATCATGAAGTACCGCAGCAGGGTGAACTCGGTCGGCGAGAGCGATACCGGTTCGCCGGCCTTCCACACCTCGTGGGTCTCTTCGTCGAGTTCGATGTCGGCGAACGTGAGCTTGGCGGTGCGGGGCTGGTCCATGCCCCGGCCGGTGCGCCGAAGAATCACGCGTAGCCGCGCAACCACCTCTTCGAGGCTGAACGGTTTGGTGACGTAGTCGTCGCCGCCAAGCGTGAGGCCAGTGATCTTGTCCTGCAACGTATCCCGAGCAGTCAGGAACAACGCCGGCGCATCGATGCCGTCGGCGCGCAGCCGACGCAGCACACCGAAGCCGTCCATGCCGGGCATCATCACATCCAGGATCACCGCGTCGGGTCGAACCTCGCGCGCGCGGTCCAGGGCGGCGGGCCCACTGGAGGCGGTATGGACCTCGAAACCCTGAAACTTCAGGCTCACGGACAGCAGCTCGACGATGTTCGTCTCGTCGTCTACCACCAGGATCTTGGCTTCAGGTAACGAGTCGTGTAACGCGGCGGCACTCATGCGGTTAATGTCCACCCTCCAATTGGGGTCAAGCTGGAGTTCAGCTGGGAGCTTTCTGTAAATTTCACAGACTCGCCTTCGAGGAAGGTCGCGGTGAGGTGCTTAGATTACGCGAATGAACGTCGGAAAAACCCTGGTTACGCTGGCGACTGCACCGGCGCGGGTCGGCTTGGCGGTAGCCGATGCCGGCCTTGACGTGGCGAGCGGAGCGCTCGGTGTGGCCCGACGGACCCTGCAAGGCGCCGGGACGCACGCGCCGCCTGCCTCAGTCGCGCAGCTGCTGGGGATCGACTCGACGATCGAGCGAGCAAATAGGCTCGCGCACCTGATGGACGGCGACGCGCCGCTGGGACGGGCATTGGCGCCGGACGGCCCGATCGAACGCCTGCTGCGCAAGGGCGGGGCGATCGACAGGTTGACCGAGCCCGGCGGAGCGCTGGATCGGTTGACAGCCGACGACGGGCCATTGGAGCGGGCACTGGCCCCGGGCGGCCTCGTGGACCAGCTGCTCGCGGAGGACGGAATTCTCGAGCGGGTGCTCGATGAGAACGGCTTGGCCGAGCGGCTGCTCGCCGAAGACGGACTGCTCGACAAGCTGACCGCACGGAACGGCCCGCTCGATCAGCTGGAGCTCGTCGCCGACACGCTGAACCGGCTGGCACCCGGGCTGGAGGCACTGACCCCGACCATCGAGATGCTGCGAGACGCGGTCGACACGCTGAGCGTGGTGGTCGACCCACTGAGCAGTATCGCCGACCGGATTCCGCTGGTGCCGCGACGACGCCGGCCGCGCTACGGGCCGCCGCGAGTCATCCCGTCGGAGCGGGTCATCGCCGAGGACGACGACAACCGCTGACCGATACGCTGGGGTTCCTGCCTCCTTAGCTCAGTGGTAGAGCACTCGCCTTGTAAGCGAAAGGTCGTCAGTTCAATCCTGACAGGAGGCTCCAGGCTCCGCCTCCCGCATACTGGCTGGTAAAGCCTGTTTTCGCGTAGAGCGGCTATTTGCTCGCGACTGCCGTGGCCACATTTTGCCCACACGCCGCGTATGCAACTGCTGCAACTCGTCCAGGCTGTCTCATCGAGTGATTCTCGTCGTCGCCATCGGCCTCGGTCGGCTACAACGCCACCACCTGAGGTGGTGATCCGCACACCCAAAGGCGAACCTGGTTCGGCCCGCCATCGGCGTTGGGATCTCAGTGTGGCGTCTCCCGGACTTGCCGCGGTCGGCGCCGCGTTCATGCAGTTGGCGGACCGTTCGGCGCGCCATCGCGTGCCCCGCGCGGCGTAAGGTTCGACCATGCACGTCGCGGGCGGGGCGCCGGATATCCACTATGCCAAGAGCGGCGGCCTGAACATCGCGTTCTCGGTGACTGGAGGGGGGCCCGATCTCGTCGTCGCGCCCGGCTTCATCTCGCACCTCGACATCATGTGGGAGGAGCCGTCGGTCGTCCACTTCTACTCGCGGCTCGCGTCCTTCCGGCGCGTCGTCACGTTCGACAAGCGGGGCACGGGCCTCTCGGATCCAACGATGCACGCGCCAACGTTGGAAGAGTCCGTCGACGACCTGCGCGCCGTCATGGACGCGGCCGGATGTGAACGCGCCGACCTCGTGGGCATTTCGGAGGGTGGCACGATGGCGATGCTGATGACGGCCGGCCATCCCGACCGCGTGAAGGCGCTCGTCCTATACGGCACGTTCTCCCGCCTGCTCCGAGCGCCCGACTACCCGCTCGGCGTCACCGAGGAGCAGCTATCGGCGTTGGTCGAGATGAGCGCCAAGGGCTGGGGTGAGGGCGTCGGACTGGGTGGATGGGCTCCGAGCCGGCGGGGCGACGCCGACCTGCGGCGGTGGTGGGCGCGGCTGCAGCGCGTGGCCGCCAGCCCTGGCATGGTCCGCAACATCTTCGCGCTCTATCCGCAGCTGGACATCCGCGACGTGCTGCCTGCGATCCAGGTGCCTACGCTCGTGCTCCACCGGCGGGACGACCGCATGGTGAGGCTCGAGATGGGTCGCTACCTCGCCGACCGCATCCCCGGGGCCAAGTTCGTCGAGCTCGACGGCGCCGACCACCTGTTCTTCACGGGCGACGCCGACAGCTTGCTCGACGAGATCGAGGAGTTCCTCACCGGCGTCCGGCCGCTGCCTGCGGTCGAGCGCGTCCTGACCACTGTGCTATTTACCGACATCGTCGACTCCACGAAGCGAGCGGTCGAGCTCGGCGACGAGCGATGGAAGGAGCTACTCGGCAGGCACGACGCCCAAGTCCGGCGCCAGCTCGAGCGCTTCCACGGCCGTGAGGTCAACACGACGGGCGACGGCTTCCTCGCCCGATTCGACGGACCCGCCCGCGCGATTCGGTGTGCCATGGCGATCCGCGATGTGCTGCGGAGCCTGGGCCTCGAGGTGCGGGCGGGCGTACACACGGGCGAGGTCGAGCTGCGCGACGACGACATCAGCGGCATCGCCGTCCACATCGCCGCGCGTGTGGCAGCAGCGGCCGGGGCGGGCGAGGTGCTGGTCTCGCGCATCGTCGTCGACCTGGCCGCTGGGTCGGGCCTCAGCTTTGCCGCTCGCGGCGAGCACGCCCTCAAGGGTGTCGCGGGCGAGTGGGGGCTGTTCGAGGTCGAGGGTTGACGTGGTCGGCACGCCGGCTTTGGCCTTGCCGGGCAGAATGGGCTTGAAGTGCGGCAGCGCAGCCACCCCGGAAAAGCCGTTTGCGGCTATGGCGATGAGCGTGACGGTGACATAAGCGGTGGTCATTTTCGGTTCGTAACCGTTTAGTACGGACGGGCTATGAGCAGTCCATTTCAGCCATCTGCCGGCCAGGGTCTGCGGTCAGCGGTGCCTTGTCTGCTTTTCGGCTGGTGGTCACCGCGGCCAGGAGCACGAACGCCAATGCGGCGGTGCTGGTGCGGGCAACGTGCGCCAGCTGCCAGCGGTACCGCACGTCCGACCCATCGCTCGGTGGCGCCGCCACCGACCAGGCTTGTTGCGCGGTGTTGATCGGAACGTTGATCGCCACGCTGTGAATCCGGGGCCCTGACTGGGCACGTTTTGGGCACAACTGAGCCCAAACCGAGGCAATCCAAGCGAATTACAGCGAATCTGATTCTGCACGTCGTGGTCGGTTCGGCGTCGCGAGCAGGATCGGTTCAACAGTTCAATCCTGACAGGAGGCTCCAGTCGTGGTGGTCTCATCTAGCCTCGTGGAAATTCGTTGAGCCGCGCCGAATCTCGGTTCGACCGCCCTATTTTGAGGCCGGTGGTCAATTGGCTAGCACGTGGTCGGCGGTTCGGATCGCAAGCGCGGCACCTGTCAATGTGGGGTTGACAGCGAGAGAGGTCGGGATGAGTCCGACCGTGGCGAGGTACAGGTTGTCTGTCCCCCAGACGTGTCCGAATCCGTCGGCGACGCACGCACCGTCATCGCTGTCGCCCATGCGGCATGTGCCCATGACGTGAGCGAAGCCGAGCGTCATCCACTGCGGTTCCACGCCCACCCGGAAGCGACCGAGGTGACCCGCGAGAGCGCCTTGGTCTGCGACGACGGCTTCCATGCGCTTGCGGTCGGCATCGCGTAACGGAACGTCGAAGCGCACCGTCCCGTCATCTCCAATAGTCATGGTGTTATCGGGATGGTTGTCCACCGGGCAGAAGGACTGGATCTCCACGAGCCGGTTCGGCGCCACGTCAATGTCGGGCGGCGCCGCCGGCGTGGGGCTCGTGTCCCGCAACACCATCGTGTTCCAGGGTGCGCCGATACTCGGGGGGATCCACAGACGTGGTGGCAGGTCATAACCGTCGCTACTGCAGAGCTGCGCGTCCAGCACGAGCTGCGAGAACAGGACAGGGTGGTACGTGAGGTATCTGCCAAGCGCGGGCGCCCGGAGTCGCGAGCGGTGCAGGAGAACCGGCGTGCCGAGGGCGCCCGCGGCCACGACCACGACCGACGCGTCGATTCGTTCGCCGTCGGACAGCTCGACCGCCGACACGCGTGGCCCTTCGAGGACGACGCGGCGCACGTCGCCGGCCTGAACCGCCACGCCGCTGTCAACGAGGACATCGCAGGTAGCGACATAGTGAATCGTTGTGGTCGCAAGATCCAGCAGGCGGCCCGCCATCGGCTGTGCCCGAATCCCACGACCGACGTCGGCAAGCGGTGCGCGGAGTCGCTCGACGATCCGCTGCTGACGCACGGATGCGGCGAACGTGTCTTCGTGTACATCGAGATAGCGCTCGGCTTCGCCCAGGTAGTGGTCCCACTCGGACGTCGGCATCACGGTCCATTGCTCCAACGCCGACGGTCTGGGGCAGTTGTTGGTCCATAGGACGCCTTGCCCGCCGACAGCGGCCGTGGTGCACGCTCCCGGCAGGCCCGCCGGGGGTGCCTCCTCGTCGAAATACGTAAATCTGTCTGCGATTCCCGCGAAAAAGGAATCGGGGTCATGCTGGAAGCGCTCCAGGTTGCGGATATGGGAGCCCGGTGGATCCGAGATCGCCGGCCCCGCCTCGAGCATCCTCACGGCACGGCCGGCTTGGGCGAACCGGCGCGCAATGACAGCGCCGATGGGTCCGCTGCCGACGACTACAACCTCCTCATGCATCGCGTCGTGCTTCCCCATGTGAGTTTGCAAGTCCAAGTCCGCATCGGTGACGAACTAAGCGTGTTGTCATTCAAACTTTCGTCCTACCCCCACCTCTTGTTGGCGAATAGGCGCTCAGAGCTGGTCGTAGTCTCACACGGTATCCGCGAATCGCAGGCAATGTTGTACTGGGCAGAAGCAAGCACGGTGCCGTTGTCGGGATCGGCCGCATCAATGTCCAGGCTCTCATCGCTGAGGGAGCGGGATATATGGCGGCCGAGGTGCCCGTCGCTATCGCGTCCGCGGCGTTGTCGACGAATCGGTGGAGTACACGGGGTGCCCCAGGCGTGCCCACATATTGCCCACGGTTACAGACATCTGCGGTGATCATCGGTGACGAACTTTCCCAGCTAGAGCGGGTTTTCGGTGTCTCTTACTGGGCCGTCAGAACAGTTCAATCCTGACAGGAGGCTCAACAGCGGCTGGCTCACATCTTCAGTCGCGGCCGTTGTCGATGACATCGACATCCCGTGACTCAATCGACCTTATCTTTGAGTGCAGTTGCAACACCCTTACCAGCATCGGTGAGTTTCAGCCAGACTGAAAACACCCACGCGCTGGGATCGTCGTATTGATCGACGTACCGCTCAGTTACACGTGCCATCGCCTCGTCGAGCGGTAAGTCCTCCCACCCATAGAACTGCTCGGCAGTTGTCTTGGTTAGTTCGAGACGGTTGATCACCGTTTCGACCTCCGCCAGTGGAACCTCGTCGGAGAGCCCACTTGTCAGCAGTTCAGCGCGCAGCGTCTCGCGTGCCGTCATCACAGACTCCTGGCGTCGAGAGTCGTCGTTTGTCATTATTCTTCGTCCTCCCACGGATCGCCGTGTCCACGTTGCCGGTTCGAGTCCTGCGGCCCGCACTACCAGGGAGGGTAGACCCATCCGTATAACGTCCACGAGCCAAGGTTCGGGCTGGGCAGAATCTGCACGTTGTGGCCGTTCCCGTAACCGGGCCAAAGTCCTTGCACGCCACCGGAAACATACGTGCCGTCGCCGCGAGAGATGTCGACATGGTCGCCATCGGGCCCTGTGGAGAACACGAGTGCGCCGCGGGGGACGGGCATTTCGTGATGCGCCAGCCCACGGTCGGCCAGCGACCGGTAAAAGGTTAGTGCTCCGTCGTGACCTATCCCAGTGGCGGTGGTGCGGCCATAAACGGCGTCAACGAAGTCTTCGCAGTCATAGGGGCCGAACGCGTCGGTGCCCACCATGCTCTCGGCGATCGTCACGGGATTACCGACCGCGCTAGCGGTGTCGAAGTTGCCGGGTTCGAAGCCGGACACATCACCCGGGTTGGCAGTACTCGTGTTGCCGATCGCGATGGCACCGTCGAAGGAGCCCTGGCCCGACGCCGACGAGTTGCCGTCGAGCCCCACCGCGAAGCTGGTCGGCGTGCTGGTGCAGTCCGCGCCGGCGCCGTTGATGGACGCGCAAGTCGCGCCGGCAACGCCGGCCGAACTCAGCGCTGCCATGGCCATCGCGCCGCAGGCCAGTACACCGTGCAGTAACCTGCGCGCCGCGCCCGATGTCGATCTGGGCGTGCCCACCGCGACCGCCTCGAATTGCCCCATCACGTCCGCCTTTCACGATTCCCCCGCCGCGCCAGGTAACCGCTTCCGGCACAACTCATATCTAGGTCTGAGTCATATCTAGGTCTGAGCCGATGACAATACGTATAGCTACACGATGCGCGAGTGTTTTGCACGCTGAGCAGGTAATTGCGCGCTGGGAAGCCCCGGTGGGGCGATCTGTTCCTACGGATCAGAAGGTTGGGGGTGTCGCGTGGAGGTGATTGGTGACACCGGCTCAGGTGTTCACGAGATCGGTACGGGCAGGACGGTTCCGGTTTCGATTTGGTTGGCGTCTCTGGCAACGGCGGTTTGAACCTTCTCGGTGGGCATGGCCACTGCGAGGGCCCAGTAATAGATGGCCAGGCTGAATGCCGCGGCGATGATCAGATCTGACCACTCGCCGAAGAACAAACCGTTGAACTCGGGGTGGGTTCCGGCCGTTGCTCTCGGACATGAACTTGGCACCGGCCAGATTCATCGCGGTAAACGCGATCATCAAGATGGTGGCGACGACGAGGCCCTTGGCGTTCAGAAGCCCGGTGTCGCTGTTAAGCATGTCGAAATGGCGGTTCACCCACGCCACGCTGTTCACATAGGTGATCGCCCCGAGAATCTCGATCGGAGCGACCGCGACCGCTGGTAGCCACGACGACCACGCCGCGACGAACCCGGCGAACGGGCCGTGCGAATAGAACGGGAACCGCCCGGAACCGCCGGCCACCGGATACGTTCCCCCCAACTCGGCGAAGACCAGGGCCAGCACAGCACAATCAGCATCGCCGCCGCCAGGACCCAGGACAGAATCGCCGCCGGCCCCGCCGCCTCCGTCGCGCTCAACGCGCTCAGTAGCCAGCCGGAACCGAGGATCGACCCCAGGGACACGAACATCAGCCCCCAGAAGCCAACCGATCGTTGCAGCCCAGTCCCAGCGTTCGGGGTGTTCGCCTGGACCGCCATCGTCGTCCCTCCTCGTGAACACATGACGGTACGCAGGAACCGTTGCGCGCAGTTCATCAACGCATGACCCAGGTGTGGACCCTTGACACATCCGATCGTCAGCGCGGGTCTCATCGTCAGCCCGCCAGAGGTAGAAGACCTGGCCAGTCGCCTGCTCCAACGTATTTCACTCGATCTTCGAACGGCGTCGCAGTCCCTTGCTCCCACAATCGTGGAGGATGGACACGTGTTAGGAGCGGCGTCGTTCAGTCTCACGACGGTGATCAACTTTCAGGCGGTCGGCGCCGGTAGTGCGGCGATCAACGGTGACTTCATCCTGACCGCCCCTGAGGTACAGAAGGTCATTCTGGCGCTGCGCGCCGGCAACATCCAGATTGTCGAGTTATGCGCGTCTTGACTTCGACCCGATACCGGATGCTGCGGCTGATGCTGGCGGGCGCGCTGATCGCCACTGCTTGCACGAGCCGGCCAGCGCAGCAACGGAACTCCGACCCTCCGTTACCGCTGCGGTCGGTCGGCGATGTTCCGTTGCCCGGCGATGATTCACGGTTCGACTACGCCAGCCTTGATGAACAACGCGGCTTGTTGTTCATCGCCCACTTGGGTGCCAGCGAGGTCGTCGAGGTCGACATTCACGCCGATAAGGTGGTTCGCACCATCCCGAATATCTCGCAGGTGCACGGGGTTCTCGTTGTCGAATCACTGAATCGGGTGTATGCCACCGCTACTGGTGCCAATCAGGTGGTCGCCATTGACGAGACGACGGGTGCCGAGATCGACCGGGCACCGACCGGGCAATATCCGGACGGGTTGGCCTATGACCCGCGCCGCAACACGATCTGGGCGACCAATGAAAGCGGCGGAACAGAGACGGTAGTCGACGCTGCCACGTTGCAGCCGAAGGGGACCGTGGCGCTCGGCGGGGAGGTCGGCAACGTCGGCTACGACCAGGACAGTGACCGGATGCTCGTCGCTGTGCGGGGTCGCAACGATCTCGCGGTGATCGACCCGGCTGCACTCACCGTGGCTCAGCGGGTCGCGCTGCCGGGCTGCCAACACCCCCACGGCCTCACCGTCGACAGTCCCGACAGGTTGGTGTTCGTGGCGTGCGACGAGAACGCCACCCTGCTCACCATCGACCAGACCAACTGGACCGTCACCGCGACCAACCCGGTCGGTGAGGACCCCGACGTGCTGGCGTACGACCCCTCCGCGCACCGGCTATATGTGGCCGCCGAAAGCGGCAGGCTCACCACGCTCGATCTTCGCGATCACACCCTGGCGGTCACCGGGTCTGGTCAGCTGGCCGACGGTGCGCACGTGGTGGCAGTGGATGCGGGCACCCACCGCAGCTATTACCCCAGCCCGGCCGGGAGCAACGGGCGCCCCGCGCTGCTGGTACGCGAACCTAGCTGACCCCAAGGACATTCGATGTTGTCGTGGGGAGTCATCGATTACGGTGCCGCCCTGTCGGCGGTGGCGGCCACGGTCCTCGTCGGCGCATTATTGGCTGTCTTGACGGGCGTGGGGCGCTGCTCGTCGACATCTACCTGAATTAGGACCGATGCTTTCCTCACAACCAGTCCTCAGTCCTGCGTTGATCGTCGTATGCGTGGTCATGGTGATCGCTGCTGCCTTGATCTATCGGTTGACCGCGCTCGGCTCACCGGCGACGGTCCCGCGGGCAGGGATTCGCGCGGCGGTGCAGTTGGCCGCCGTCGCCGGTGTGCTGGCCGCTGCACTGACCCGGTTGTGGTCGTCGATGCTCGTCCTGGCGGTCATGTTCGTCGTGGCCAGCGTG